>JBDVKF010000064.1:0-324140 GCA_039960995.1 Paracoccaceae bacterium
GTCGTGCCAACAACACCACCGCCAACTTCAAGCAACGTGACCGTCTGGCCCGAAAGACCCATGTCACCCGCGTCTTGGACATCGTTATCATTGTTGTCCATGAAGTACGTGCCGCCGATCGAACCCAGAGGAATAACCTCACCAGGAACGAATTTCAGGTCATCAATTGCACCTGATCCGTTCAGCGTCAGATCAATCCGAGCAACGCCATCAACGTCGATATCGATCGTTTGAATGCCGCCGTCTACGCCGCCGGGAATTGTGATCTCTTGGATCAATTGATCGTTTTCGTCCAACAAGCGGATCCGGCCGCCTTCTTCAGCGTCCAGAACATTGATGGAGCTGACGAAGGATGGTGTGTCAAACTCGAACCAGATGGTACCACCACCCGCATTGTCGTCCGGGTCAGAGCTGTCGTTGTCTTCGGAAATGATCAGAACATTGTCGCCTGAGGCTGTTAGGTCTGTGTCGCCGCCTGTTGGGTTTGCGCCGTCAAAGATCATAGCATCGTTTGGCGAGGCGCTGTTGATACCGCCTTCACCTTCGCGTTGCGCAGAAATTGTGACACCGTCGAATTGATTGCTGACTACAGCGCCCGCTGTGAGACCTTCAAAATCGATGCAAACAAGACCTTCAGGCTCTGGCGCCGCGTCGACTGGTTCGAATGTCAGTTGATCGATGCGGACAAGTTCGCCGTCGTTCCGCCAAGCGCGGATTTCGACTTGTTCGCCGTTTTCGATTTCCAGACCTTCGATCGTAAAATCGCTAAAATTGCCATTGTTTGAACCGCGGCCATTGTTTTGCTGGTCCAAATAGATGGTATCCTGGAGTTCGCCACCGACGTAAACGTCAATCCGTGATACGCCATCTGATTCATCTTGTGCAGAAATGGTAAGGTCATACGTGCCGCTTACGCCGCTAAAGTCAGTCGACAGTCGACCGTCTCCGCCTGTAAGCCGGACCAACTCGCCACCTTCGGCATTTGCACCGCTTACGACTTTAAAGCCGTTCAGTTCCAAATCTTCGGCTTGGATTACAACAGTTGTCGGCGTTGGCTCAGCCTGCTGCTCGACCTGGGCAAATTCCAATTGGTCGATGCGTACGAATTCGCCGTTGTCTTTCCAAGCGCGCACTTCAACGTTGTCGCCTTCGGATATATTCAGACCATCTAATGTGAAATCAGAAAAACCGCCGTTGTCGGATCCCCGTCCATCGTCATCCTGATCTAGTTTGATCGTGCCTTGCAGCTCTCCGTTTACGAAAACCTGCAGCGTAGAAACGCCATCGCTTTCGTCTTGTGCGGAAATGGTCAGGTCATAAACACCACTTTCAGCGCCAAATTCGGTCGACAGTTTACCGTCGCTTCCGGTCAACTTAACCAATTCACCGCCAGCAGCTTGGTTGCCGCGCACAGTTCTAAAGCCATGTTGATCCATGTCTTCGGCTTGGACGGTGTAAACACCAGTTTCTTCATCAAACATTAAAGAGCCCTCTTCCACTACATTTATGACTTTTGTAGTCAATCCAATCAGATCCAAAATCACGCATCGGGACCGCTTTCAGGTCGGTACCCACTGCGGGTGTTCCGCAGCCCGCATGAGATGTGAAATTATCACTGCATTCGCCTTCCAGCTCGATCTCGATCAGCTGTGAGGCGTTGTCAGGTTGATCCGTTTCCCAAAAAAACGCTTCCGCATTTTCTTGGCATTTATTGTCCAGTTCACCATGCGCTCTTTTGATCGTCGCTTGTTGATTTGAACTGTCTTTGGCAATCTCGGAATTCGGTTTGCCATCTGACACACAGAGGTCATCGTTCAAAACCGAGGTACTCAGAGTCGCGTTGGCTGGAATGGTAAAGACATCGACGACTTTCACATTTGTATCGCCAACATTCGGAAGAAAAACGTCTTCGAACGCTGTCAATGCGTATGTCGCGACATTGTCAATCATACCAACCCCTAGGATGCTCTGATCGTTTCAAACAATCAGTGCAGTTTCACTCGTGCACGGCAAAAACGCCGCCGTTTAGTCCTCGAGTGACCTGCGCGCGCATACAATCTAAAGTGGTCAAGCGGTCGCGTATGCCCAAAATTATCGACCGCACTTCAAAAATATGTATCAGCTGAAACTAGCCTAGAACACACAACAACCACCCTGCACCCACGCAGAACACTCTTGGGGTTTATAAGCTGTCGGGGTGCAGACCAGTCAAGTTTCTTAACACTCTTTTGCCCTATTTGTTTGCAGAATTAAAATTTTCTATTTATTTTCAAAGGGTAAAGAAAATTTACGCGGGGAAATATTGGCCGTGTCGGTCATATTTGAAACAAATTTCAACACTTAACGATAATTTAGGAAAGTTTTCGCGCGTCAACTGATTCGGATTTCGCTGCTCACGCCCAAAAAACACCTTCGTTACTCTGCTTAAGGTTGTTTTTCGCGAATCACCTAAACTGAGCAAAGCCTCGAATGAGAACACCGGATGGTTTTACGTCGCATAGGAAAACGATGGGCAATTCAGATCGGATACGATGTGAAACAAGAAGTAGTTTTGTCCGTTGGGGTCCACATCTTGACGGGCCTACCTAAACACGCCAACCGCCCCACAAAGCGGGGCGGTTGTTCTTTGTTTTCGATTGTTGATGCCGCGTTTACATCAAGCTTTGAACGTTAATTCCGAATGTAATCGCGCCGATTTTCTCGTTCGTTTCGGGATCGATAATCGGCATCGATGCTTGAGTCTGGTAGAAGCCAGTACTGTCATCGAATTCAATGTCAGCAATGTGCGTCTCCGCGTCTTCCGCAGCGTAGGTTTCTTGCCATTTGGCTTCGTCACCTTGCCAGTAGTCAGACGTTTGCACACTTTGCGCAACATTCAGGCCGCGATTGTCCATCACAAAGACTTCGGTAACCAACCCGGCCGTGCCAATTTGTTGATCGCGAAGCCAACCAGACACATCATGACTTAGCAAGCTTTCGATCAATGGGCCGCCACCGTTTTTTGCTTCGGCGCGCCACTCCTCGTCTTTCGCAATAATATCCGTTTCTGCCAAACCTGCATGAGCAACGTTCTGTGCACGGATCGCGTCGATAAGTTCGCCATTTGAAAGCCAACCGCCCAGTTCAGCAGCAGCATAGGTACCGACTGGCAAGCGGTAAATGCCTTCCTGACCTGGGGTCGCAATCAGGTACAATGTGATTGCATTGTTGACATCTTTGACCAGCGTCTGCGTCGTAGCTGTGACTTTGTTGACTGTCTCAGCATCTCCACCGTTTGCAATCACGTCTTCAAGCAAAGCTCGTTCCTGTACCCAGTGATCGTGGATCGCAAGAAGAGCGCCTTCAACAGCCTCGTTGGGTGGCTTGGGGATGCCTGCATCTGGAAAGCCTTCGCGCAATGCCGCAAGGGACTTTTCGAACAAATCCATTACTTCTTTAAGTTCTTGTGCTGTTCCGAACGCTTCGTTTCCTGCGATCAGACCGCAAGTAAGCCGCTCCATGCGTGTCAACAAAACCATTTGGCGCGTTGCAAAGTTCAGTGTGATCGCATCAGACTGAAGCAGTTCAATAGGATCAGAGTATTTTCCAGAAACATTTGAAGCAAGAAGCGCCGTCTGTTCAAACATTTCGCCAAATGACGAGCTGATGGTTTGCAAACTTGCCGCATCAGATTGGTTTGAGAGCAGATTGGTAGTTGCCGATTCAATCGGAGACCAGATGCCCAACACTGCATCAAGCGATTTAATGTTGGCACTATAAACTTCGGCAGTTGGAATTCCCAATGCTGGGTTTCCGTCACGCAAACCAGTCAAAATTCCCGAAACGTTCAAACGAACACGTTTCAGATCCTCTTCAGCTTGCGCTGAATTGAAACCGGCCGACAAACGACAACTGGCCGCCGCGACTTCTTCACTATACGTCCGAAGCTTTGCAGATTGGTTCACGCGGGCTTTCCCGCCAACATATTGCTCTGCTTCGATTTCTTGCGCGTTTGCACTTGGCGCAAAAAACGAACCAGCAACAAGCGCAATCAATGCAACAGACCCCTTGCCCATCGTACCTAGATGTACAGATTTACTGATTTCACCAGTCATTTTGATCATTTTTAACTTCCTTTAACGCACCGATTAGAAATGGCACCGTTTTCTAAATGGCACCGATACTTATTGAGTCATGATAGCAAACGTCGGTTTAGAGACCTTGCTTGGAATCCTCGGCGTAAAGACCCACGAGGGTATTCATTTTCGCCGTAAGCTCGTTCATTTTGTTGAAAATCAGAGCCAAATTTTCATCTGAAACATCTTCGCCAGCCGCAATCGAATCCAAAATGGGTTGTTCAATTGCCCAGACTTCCAATATTTCGTCCAGACCTGCCAGAATGGCTGCATCGTCCGTTGCGTGAATTCCAGCGTTAGGCATCCCGAAACGCAACGCATTCAGTGATGCGTCATACATTTGGCGGGTTGCGGCCATTTCTTTTTGGGAAAATTCTATGTCCAGGCCGGAACTGATCAAGCAAGCGAATTTGGAAATACGCTGTGCCAACATACGCTGACGTCCCGCAATATCGATGGTAAGCGCATCCGCCTGCAACAATGAAGCCGGGTCGGAATACTCACCCACAACGATACTCACCAAATGTTGGGCGATTTTGAGAGTCTCTATGCTTTCATGAGCGAGATGCAAAACTTCTTCGTCTGTTCCACCTGTCTCAATGATATCCTCGATTTCGGGGTGCAAATAATCCCAGTGATCATGGATCAATTTCAGGTCGTGAAGCACCTTGCGGTCTTTTTCTTCGCCGACTATCCCAAGGCTTTCGTCACCAAATTCGAGACCGTACAAGATGCGATCGAATTCTGCCGTGGCGTCGTGCAAAACCTTAGCTGATTTTGCAACGTCGATACCCGCATGATCATAACACGCAGCCGCAGCGATACGTTGGCTCAACATTCGAAGTTTTCCGGCCAAATTGATACGTTCGCCAGCACCAACTTCTTCGAGAAAAGATTTTCTTTCAAGCTCGCCAGGCGGCAGGTGTTTCTCTGCATAAGCAGAAGAACTCATTAATGTGCCAGTGACTGTTCCAAGTATTAGCACGCGTTTCATCATTGCCTTCAACATGATGCGGCTCCTACGAAAAAAGTGTAAAGTAATGTGGTAGGGCGAGAGTCGAACTCTCGCCCTGGAGGTCTTAACCGTCTTGGTTGGAGATCCAAACTTCAACGCGGCGGTTAATGCGACGTCCGTCTTCGGAAATGTTACACGCGGAAGGTGCAACTTCGCCATATCCTGCAGCGCTGAGTCGGACACCGGCAATACGATCGCCTGCGACAGCTTGCAGTTCTTCAAGAATCTGCTGTGCACGACGCTCTGACAAGCCACGGTTACTTTGGAACGCGCCAACACTGTCAGTGAAACCAACGAGCTTGACTTCAGTGCCTTCTGGAACTGACTCGAGATATTGAGTCAAACGTTTCATGTCGACTCGACCACGTTCGTCCAAGTTCGAAGACCCGGTGCGGAAGCGGAATGTTGTCGACAGACGGTCGAAGTCAACCATCGTGCTGAGCATTTCGCGCATGACACCGCCCTCAAACGCGTCAACATCGTTGTTGAGCAAATTAAGAGCACGATCGCCATCTATCGGCATGCTGCGTTTGTCGATGCCCAGGCCAATAAAGCCAGATTTGGCAATCACACCATCAGCGTTTTCGGAGATAACGAAGTCGAGGAATTCGCGTGACGAGTCAGACAGAGTGTCAGCGCGGTTATAGAGGTACAAACGACGTTGAAGTGCATATTCCTCAGTCCGTGCCGAGAAAGGATCAGGTGTCATTGTGATACCGCATTCGTTCACAAGTGACAGCGCCTTTGCGCCACGCTGGAACGCATAGGATACAAATCCGATTCCATTGACATCATTGTTTACGGCCGCAGCCATATCGGAGTTACCCGAGACGACTTCAGAATCGGCTGAACCGGATGGAGCATCTCCGCCATAGATCGCATTTGTAAAGACGGCACGTGTACCTGAATTTTCTGGGCGGGTGAAGGTTTTGATTTCCCCGTCGTTACCACCAAGCTGGTTCCAGTTGGTGATGTTACCGGCATAAATATCGGCCAATTGTTCCATAGATAACTTTTGGATCGGGTTGTCCGGGTGAGTGATGACAACAAGGCTGTCAACCGCGACGATGTGTTCTTGCGTTGGGGCAATCATGTTGCCTGCACCGGCATCGCGCAGGGCGCGCGCTTCTGCTGGTCTGATCCGGCGCGAAGCCATGCCAATTTCAGTTTCTTGGGCAAGAAGCTTTGAGAACGCGTCGCTTGATCCAGTCGAAGACACGAGATAGCTGTTAAGCGGGTCGCCAAAACCTTGATCACCGGTCATTTCAGCAAGAATTTCACCTTCGTTAGAAGTCGCTGTTACGCTTGATTCAGCGTCAAGAAAGCCTGCGTATCCTTCAAGTAGGAGAGGCATAACACCCAGACCTACAGTATCGGACCCGGCGATGATGACGTCAGCAGATGCTGTTTCAAAAACAGGACAGGCAGCGCCTTCGCAGCGAACACGTTCGGCTGAAATACGCAATTCACCAAGACCCGTTTTGATGATGTATGCGTTTTCTTCAAAACCTTGAAACTCACCGACGATGTTAACTGTTCCGTCAGATGATCTTAGAGTAACCTCATCTGCGTAAACGGAAGCGGGCATTGCGACAACACCAGCGATGGCCAATGCACACATTGCGCTTGTCTGTTTGAAAAGCGATTTCTTAATCACGGCTTTCCCTTTCTATGATTCTCGTCGAGCTGCTCGAGCCGACCAATTTTTTCTAACCGGAATAATCTAAATATTAAGTTTCCGATTGGTTGATATACAATCATCTGGCGGGTAGATCAGGCAAATTTTGGGCAAATCTTTGATGCTTAAAATTATCTACCTAAGGTCGAGGTAATTCAACTTGACGTAGGCGTAAAGCGGAATTTTGATCACGAAAATGAAGAAAATCTGAAACAATTCATGAAAAAGGCGCCTCATTGAAGCGCCTTTTTGATTCGAATCTAGCTGAATGTGTCAAAGACCAAGCTTTGACTCGTCGTTGTACTGACTGACGACTGTATCCATGGACAAGGTCAACGCGTTCATGACATTGAAAACCTTTTCTCGATCTGCGTCAGTGATCGCTTCCCCGGTGACTACAGCCTCGAGGATTGATTGCACCCCTTCCCACTGAGCCAGAATATCGTCGAGCTCAGAATTGATCTGAATGTTATTGCTGGCTTGAATCCCGGCTTCGGGCATTCCGAACCGCAAAGCACGCAATGATGCGTCGTAATGCTGACGGGCTTCGGTAAGCTCTTTGCCAGCATAAACGGTTTCCAGACCAGTTGAATACAAGCACGCCGACTTAGCGATACGCTGCGACAATGTACGTTGACGCCCGGCAATGTCGATCGTCATCGCGTCGGCTTGCAGCAATACGGTAGGGTCAGAATACTCTCCGATTAGAACACTACTAAGCCAGTTCGATTCATCCAGCAAAGGAACACTTTGGTTCGCCACATAAGCAACGGACCATTCATATCCGCCCAAATCGATGACGTTATCGATGTTCTTTTGAAGCGGCTGCCAAACATTCTGAACAGTTTTCAGGGCGCGCAAAACAGTGAAGTCGCCTTCCTGTGAAGGAATGCCCATTTCGGGTGCTCCGTCTTGCAGTGCTTCCAGAATACCGCTGAATTCTGCCGCGTTCGAGGCCAGAGTCGCTTTGCTTTCATCGGTTTGGATACCGATATGAGCAAAGCACGCCGCTGCTGGGATGCGTTGGCTAAGCATGCGGAGCTTGCCGGCTACGGCGATGCGTTCACTTGCGCCTTCGTCTACGATGAAGCTGTTGTTGTTTTCAGCAACGGCACTTGTACCGATGAAGAATGATGCCGAGCCGATAGAGGCGAGTGCAACTAGGGTCTTTAACATATTTTTATCTCCTTGGGTCGTGTTTGGTCGAGGAAAGAGCAAGGGTCCGACTAATACGGACCCCCGCTGCTTGATCCTTATCCAGCCTGGTTTGTGACCCAGATTTCGACGCGGCGGTTGATCCTGCGCCCGTCTTCGGAGACGTTGCAAGCGGATGGAGCAACCTCACCGAAACCAGCAGATGCCATCTCGATACCATTCAGGCGTCCACCGCCAAAGTTTCTCAAATCTGCCAGAACTTGTTCTGCACGACGTTGTGACAAACCACGATTGCTGGCAAATGCACCAACACTGTCGGTAAAGCCAACAACCATGACTTTTGTGTCTGCAGGTGCATTTTCGAGGTATGCTGTAAGGCGCTGCATGTCTTTCACACCGCGTTCGTCTAGTTGCGAAGATCCAGTGCGAAAGCGGAACGTTGTCGACAAGCGATCATAGTCCACCATCATTTCAAGCATTTCGCTCGCAACAGCTGCTTCGAATGCATCAACTGATTGTTCAGCTAAATCGCGTGCCCGATCACTGTCTGCTGTCATTGGGCGTTGGTCAATTTCCAGACCAATAAAGCCGGACTTAGCGATAACACCGTCAGCGCTCTCAGATATGGCGTATTGCAAGAAGTCTTCAGAAGCTTCGGACAAGTTGTCCGCGCGGTTATAAAGGTACAAACGACGTTGCAGCGCGTATTCTTCTGTCCGTGCCGAGAATGCGTCAGGTCTCATAGTGATTCCACATTCGTTCACAAGCGACAGCGCCTTGGCACCACGTTGGAAAGCATAGCCAACAAATCCGATTGCTGATGGGTCGTTATTAACCAGTGCGGCAGCTTCGTTGTTGTTCTCTGCGATTGTGATATCGGATGAGAGAGTCAATTCACCAGTTTCACCCAGGATACGACTATAGAAAACTGCACTTGTTCCAGATTCCTGCTGGCGTCCAATGACACTGATTTTAAGGTCTGGACCACCGAGTTGTGACCAATTGGTGATGTTACCTGAATAAATGGCGCCCAGCTGTTCCATAGACAGCGTCTGGATTGGGTTTTCAGGGTGCGTGATAACAACAAGGCTATCCACAGCGATGATATGTTCCTGATCGGGGCTAACCATGTTACCGGCACCGGCATCACGCAATGCGCGTGCTTCTGCTGGTCTGATGCGACGAGACGCCATTCCGATTTCAGTGTCTTTGGACAACAGTTTGGTAAACGCGTCACCCGATGCTGTTGAAGATACGAGATAGCTTCCCAGTGGGTCGCCAAAACCTTGATCGCCAATCATCTCAGCAATCAATTCGCCTTCTTGCGACGTCGCCGTCACAGTGGATTCTGCATCAAGGAAACCTGCAAAGCCTTCCAACAGCAGAGGCATCATGCCCAGGCCGACAGTGTCGGAACCGGCAATAACAACATCTGCAGATGCTGTTTCGAATACAGGACATGCTTCGCCTTCGCAGCGGACGCGTTCGGCCGAGATACGCAGTTCGCCCAACCCAGTTTTGACGACGTAAGAGTTTTCTTCGAACCCTTGCAATTCACCGACGATGTTAACAGTGCCATCTGAAGATTTAAGTGTGACTTCAGCGGCAAAACTTGCAGTTGGTGCAGTCAATGCTCCGGCGACAGCCAGTGCACAGAATGCGCTGGATCGCTTGAAAATCGCTTTGTTGATCATGGGATTCTCCTCTCGTTGGTATGACGCACTGCTTGTCCCACAAGTTTGTTCGTAAGCAGGTGTAAAGGGTACGTCGTCCAGATCACTTCACTGGACAGAGGATCAAGGAACGATTAGGCGAATCTTAGGCGTATTTTAGGAAGTTTGTGAACAATAGCGCACACTATGTGGGTGTTTCTATTTTATCACATAATTCGTCTAAATACCTTATTTATTGCACTTATATCGTGTGTATTACACGCAGAGATAAGCATTTCGGACCCAATTGTGGCAACACAGAGGCTTACTCCGGCCTCTATTGCGTCGGAAAAGATCGTTAGCGAAGGCTCTGAATGACTTTTGATCACGGACTTGCGAGCGTCGCGAAACGCGGGCAATTGAGTGGTCAAAGCGATCTTTAAACTCACTGTGTGAGCAACGGAACCGATGGTTTGAACCAAGGCGCCGTCACGCATGTGAATGGCCGCAGTCATGTAGGATTCAGTTCTGTTTTGGAAGCGTTCAAAAACAGGCAGAGCGCTGTCATTTGCACCCAGATCAAGATCTTCGCGCAATGTAGCGACAGACAGGCTCTCGGAATCGTCCAATACATCCGCTGCTGCTTGGCTGATCACAACGTTCAGGCTTGTTGCATCATCCAGAAATGTCTTAAGCAGTTTTGCCGTCGCTGAACGCAAAACCTCGTCATCCATCGACAGCGGCTGATCAATCAAACGATCAGGAGCCTTAAGGTCCCCTTCGACACCTTTGATCGCATGCAATCTGCGCCCAGCGATCTCAAGCGTCAATTGCGCCGATCCCGTATTGAATGTCAGAGCGCAAGGAAGAACCGTTGAATCGATTGTATCCAAGAGCGTTTCCAGATCGGCGGGTGCCAATACACGCGCTTGACCATCAAAATCGGGTGTTTCTTCAGCAAGAGCTGCGATGCGGTCGGAAAGTGATTGCCCCGTACTCATGCTGACCTCATTTATCTCCGTCAATTGTTGCGCGTGCGGCCGTTATGAACCCATCCAGGTCAATGTCTGGCTGGCACATACACAAGAGAGCATCATCAGGCTCTTCAGTGGCGCGAACATAAATAAAAACTGTCTTTTCTAGTGCTTTGATTGCGACAGGACAGGGTAATGCGCCCATCGACGGGACGCCTGATTTGCCAAGCGTCAACGCGGCTTCAGCGCAAAGCTCGTCCAGAGCTTCGCGTGGAATGTCTGATTGTCCTGCACTGACGAGCGTTATTCCGGTGCCTATGTCGGCGTAAGCGACAAGCGAGCAATCCGGATATTGTTCAATCAGGCGTTCAAGTTCTGCAGCCTGCATGTGTCCCCATACCCATGAAACTCATCAGCCCTACGTTTAGGGCAACTCATAGGAAACTACCAGAGAAAGCGCGACGGATGATAATAATCTGTCGCATTTTCTCACGCAGAGATAGCACCCGGGCGACCACGGCGCATCATACCTTGCGGTCTGACACGGCGCGGAATGACACGTAAGGGTTGACGCTCTTGCTCTTCGCCAGGCGCTCTTGGCCCAACAGACCGAACAACAACCGGGTCGGCTTGTAACGCTTCGGACTTGTCATCCGATTGATTTTCAACGTTCTTTTCGCGTGAATTACCTAATGCCGCGATCATCTCAACAAGATGATCAGTAAAGTCGGCCGCGCCGCTGCTTTGCCACAGATCGTAATCCTCGAAACCGTCCAAAGCATCCGTCAGCGAGATTGGGAAGACTTTTTCAAAGAGACCGTCAGTCTCTTTTTTGACGCGCGCCAGAACCCGCGTTTTGTCCTGTTCGGTGACCAGTTTGTCATACCGGGTAATCAGCAGAACGCTTTTTTCCTGAACTTCTTCTGGGACAGTGTCCCAAACTGCGGCTTCGGATTGACGCCATGCTTGAGTGGCATGCGTTAACCACAAAACTGCGTCCGCTTCGACCAGAACGCGTTCCCAGACCTCTGCATCCATGTTCGGATCAGAAATGCCAGGGAAGTCGATGAAATCGCAATGATCCAGAATATCCGCGTCGAAAAACAGGCGTACATGGCGGGTTTTGTCGAACGGAATTTCGTCCAGCGCGTTGACGTCGACCGGATAGCTGTCGCCGTCCAACGTTACACCGTGGTTTTCACCGGGCGCTTGCGACATCCAGATGGGGGGCAAACGTGTAGCGGTTACTTTTTCGGGCAAGGGGCGTGCGCGCAGCAAGAGATTGCACAATGTGCTTTTGCCGGCGCTGAATTCGCCCATGATTGCAATGCGTGGCTTTGCCGTCGGTGTAAGTCTGGCCTGTGTCATGCGACTGCTCCCATTCTTTCAGCGTCAATTTCGAGTTCTTCAAAGATAATATCGAATAATTCTTCGCGTTCTTCCTGTGAAGTCACGCCAAACAAACCATGCAAATCCTGAA
This sequence comes from Paracoccaceae bacterium, assembly GCA_039960995.1. GTDB lineage: Bacteria > Pseudomonadota > Alphaproteobacteria > Rhodobacterales > Rhodobacteraceae > JABSSA01. The sequence continues at coordinate 12,070 of JBDVKF010000064.1, forward strand.
GATTGACTTCAGACTTGTTGCTGATGTCTTTCAGGACACTGCGCTGTTCGCTTAGGAAGGCTGCAAGGGTTTCTATAGCCAAGGCACGGATTTCGCCGGCTTGATCAACCTTTAGGGCGTTGATCATTGGCGTTGTTTCCGATTCGATCAGATCGTGGAATCCATTTGCAAAAGACCGATACCCGCGACGCGAACCCCACCAGCTTTTCCACCAAGATGTTTTCACATCCAGCACGATTGTTTGCGCAATGGTGACGGGGGGCGGCACCTCAGGAACGGCAGGAGCTTCGACAAAGAAATTCTCCTGAGTCACATCGAAGATGCGCCCGTAAGCTTGGGTCAGTCGCTCTGCTGTTTCGGACAAAATGTCTTCGACTTCGGAATTATAACCTTTACGCATAACTTGATATGCGGTGCGCATCAGCATGCGCAGCCCATCGGGGCTGTAATTCCAGACTTCGTTGTCACCGTTGCGTTCAAGGTGCTGCATCAGCGCATCCAAAGCACGCGACAAGAAACGGGAATGCGCCTGATCCAGTCGTTGATCAAACTTTTGGAATACAACATCAAGGGATGCATCCAGGTTCATCCGAGAACTGCTTTCGATCTCATCCAGCAATGTTTCAATTTGATCTTTGGACAAGCGTTGCAACTGGGCGCCATTCGCCGAAAGCGATACAATGGCAGAAGATGCGCGTAAGCCGGAAACGATGTTTGCGGCGCGTGAACGGACACTGCGCAACATCTTTTCACCAGCGCTTTCTGTGATACGCTCACCCAATGCTTCGTGCAAAGCTGGCAACCCAGACAGGGTCCACAGCTCCGCCAGTTCGTCGTCTTCTTTGATGCCTTTGAATTCCGCATAGGTTTTCAAAGCGGCCAAACTGGCTTCGGGAAGACCTTGTTTGTCGCCAGCTAAGGCAGCATTGGCCCAAAGGGCGCTGCCAAACATGACACAAGGGTCTTCAGGTCCACCATGCTCGGCGAGGGTCCGAACAAGGCTTTCCTGAATTTCGGGAATCTGTGCGGCGGGGTCAGACAATTCGTCGACGCGATTCACAAAGATAATAACCTGACGTGATTTCACGTTCGAAATCAGACGAATCAGACCCATGTCGACAGTGTTCAAAGCCTGGTGCGCCGAGAGGGCGACCACACAGATCTTACTGTCGCGGATCGATCGGATCGTGATCTGTTCGCGCATCATGAAAGTATCGTTCATGCCGGGCGTATCACGCAGGGTGTACGCAATCGGCAGGTTAGGAGCGTCAATATAAAGCTCGGCCGATTTTGTAATATCCGCAAACTGCCCCTGACGGTCCTGGGCCGAATCCGTATCGAAATCATCCCCTAGGCACACATAGCGCTGTACCAAGGAATCATCGAGGTGCTGGTAATTGTGCGTTTGACCCAAAAGCAGCTCGAACTTGCGTCCCAGTCGCGCCTTTGTTTTTTCGTACATTTCCGCCACCTGCTTTTGCAGGCGCTCATATTCTTTGTCGGCGCCAGTGCGGGCTGACAATTCGCCAATCCGCCCACCGTTTTGCACCAAATGATCCCATTCGCCTTCGTCAAAAAAGGTGAAACTGGCAACAGGGCTGCCTTCTGGGCGGGGGACATTCATGTGGATCGAAGTCACAACAGACGTCCACGGGTTTACATCCGCAGGTAACAATCCGGGTTTGCCAGCCATCGCATTAACAAGCGTCGTTTTGCCCGATTTGATTTGACCGATGAATGTCACGCTGGGTGCAAAAGCATCCAATTCACGATGCATTACACGAGTCTTACGTGCAACGTCTTCGCCACCAATTGCATGGATGTCGGCCAAAGTCTCTTGCAGTTCTTCGAAACGACCCCGCAATTCTTCCAAAGGCTCCAACCCTTGGCGTGTAAATGTGGCTAATGGTGCAGGCTCAATCGACTCTGCGGGCGTTTCGCCGGGCGCTGTCATTTCCATCGTCAACAATCCTGTAGGGTTCCGCCACATTGGGTTGGGCTTGCACTATTGTTTCCAATATTGATCCTAACAATGGGCCAAAATTTTGTCGCGCATTTGAATTATCCATGTCAGTCGCCAGTTAAGCGACTGCCATAGGTTGAATTCAAGCGGCGAGTTCTGCCTGAAAACCTCGTTTCAGCTGAAGCAATGTGGTAACAGCATCTAGTGCACCGTCTTCGCCGCCCTCAATACGCAGCAGTTGAACCAAATCTTCGGCGTCTTGCGCCATGTCGCGATAACGGTCCAGATCCGAACCTGCCGGCCAGTGATCTTGCGACAGATGCTCGCTCAGCCAAGAGATCGTCTTGACCGTGTGATCAAGAATCTGGCGAGGTTCCTGATCGTCCATAGACTTAAGCGTTTGACCAGCAGAGCTTAGGCGAGATGTGGCCTCGCGCAGCGCATCAAGCAGTTCGCCAGCAGGATTGGCGTCTTTTTTCGAGCCGGCTTTGGATTTCGTTCTTTTGAAAACAAATTCTTCGGTCGGTGAATCCTGATCTTGTGTTTTCGCAGGCTCTTGTTTCGCTTCTTGCTTTGGCGCTTGATTGGGGGCTTGCTTTACCAAAGCCTTAGCTTCCGGCGCATCGTCGACTGTCGGAACCGCGATCAGATCCGCAAGGGCTTTAAACTCCTCAGCGGCAAAGTTTGGTTTCTCCGCCTTTTTGGCCACTTCCGGTTCTGGAGTTGGCGTGGGCGTTTTTGCGGGCTTAGCTACAATAGCTTTCGGCTCGAGGATCCGTTTGGTGACCGGCACGAGTGTTTCCGAATCTGCAACAGTTTCGGGTTTTTTCACCACGAACAAATCAGGCTTAGCTTCTGATCGCACAACCAAAGTTGGCGTAGGCGTTTCCAGATTGATTTCTTGAACCGGTTTGGATTTAGCAACATCCGCTGCCTGAATTTCCTTGCGGTACTGGTGAAGCAAGATTTCGGCTTGATCCGCTGCAAATTGGCGCCCGTTTTCGATTTGACGCAAAATGGTCGAAATCAAGCTGGTCGCACCGGATGCTTTCAGCATCTTCTTGTCCACGTTATCCGCATCGGCGCGCGCTGTCTGGGCTTCTTCGGCGGAAATCGCGATGACATGCGCAAAGTCAGACCCGACACTATGAGCAAGCTCTTTCAGCTTACCAGCACGGTGCTTACCCAAACGATCTGCTTTGGACATCGCAAGGATTGCGTGGTCTTTTACAGAGTCAGGTACATTTGACCAAAGCGCTTGTTCGCCAGTGTCACATTCCTGCGTGCACCAAATTGCGATGTCCGTTTGCTTTGTTGCCCACTTGATCGCTCGGATTTGTTCAACCCGCTCTGACGTTGTGACAATCTCAAGCAACGAAATTTTAGTCAAAGCGGCAATGGGAGATTCGACCTTAACAAAGGCCGGATTCATTGCTGCAACCTGGGACATATCCAGAGGCGCATCCACAGTGACATTCGATCCATCACGCAATGTGACAGTCGCAGATTCTTCCTTTCCATGAACAAGCTGGACTGTTCCGACGGAAAGGCCGACGGGCAAAATTGCGGTGCCCGCCAGAATATTAAGGATAGCCGATTTACCCGAGCTTGGGTTGCCCAGAAGAGTGACGCGTGTCACGCTTTCAAGCCGCTCTCTAAGAGAAGTGGCCTGTTTTAGCGCGTCTTTTGGTAATTTTTGTCCCTCGATCGCATCAACTAAAGCCGCATAAGTTTGCGCCTGAGCGTCCCCCACTCGTGTCATCGTTTACTTGCCTCCTGCTGCGCGCCGTTTTTCAAATGGCGCCGCTTCTTCGTCCTCGTTTGCTACTTTTCCCGGCCCATCAGCGTCATCTGCTTTCAACGGCACAACACGGGTCAAGCTCTGTCCCTGTTCCTCATGATTTCCAATCGGCTTCGGTTTGATTTTCCGCTCGACCGGTTTCATGTGGTTCAATTTGATGACCGAGAACGAAACGTTATCCTGATCAGGGTCGCCCAATTCCGCAATTGCTTCCAAAAGGTATCCCGCAATTTCGGCCGATTTACGCCGGCGATAACGATGCAAAACCTTCTGCAGTTTCGCGTCACCCAGATATTGCAAACCGTCTGATGATACGACGAGGATATCCCCTAGCTTCATCTCGAATGGCTTGACCGGGCAATCCGACTTGGCAATTTTCTGACCCATGATAACCGAGGTCAAACAGTTACGATCCGGATGGTTTTCCGCAGCTTCTTTGCTCAACAATCCCTGGTCGACCATGAAATCGATCTGTGGCGCCAATGAATGATCTTCATTCAACTGCTTTAGCTTACCATCGCGCAGAACATACAATGGGCTATCGCCAACTGACATCCAGAACACACGATTCTCAACAATGACCAGCGTGACCAAAGTTGCGCCCATACCACGGGCCTCGGGATTTGTTTTCACATAATCGCGGATAGTCTCATTCGCACCAGCTGTTGCAGCAGCAAAACAATCCGGGATCCGGTTTTCCATTTCGGCAAATGTCGCCGACCGGAATTTCAACTCGCTAAAGACTTCGGTGACCACAATTTTCGAGGCCACGTCGCCTGCTTCGTGTCCACCCATCCCATCAGCTAGCACGGCAACACCACTGTCCATGCCAAACGGAAAGTCCGTTACGATGGCATCTTCTTGGTAATCCCGTCCGCCCTGTGAAAGGCCAGACGCCACGTCATAGCGCGGTTCAGGCGATCGCCACATCATCGTGCTCCTCGCCTTCATCTGTGTCGGTCCAATCGAAATCTGGGCCACAGAATGTTTTGATCTGCAGAGTAGTTTCACCGATTGTAATCTTGTCACCGTCCACCAGATCTTCGTTTGAAATCACTGGCTTGTTGTTCAAACGGACGATATTCGCCTTTCCGCCATGTCCAAGGAGGAACTTGCGGGATTCAGGATCGTAAACGACGGCAGCGTGGTTGCTACGCGAAATAGACGCGTCGCCAAAATCAAGTTGGATTGATTGGTCTTCGCCGCGGCCTATCTGTGCCATTCCCGATGACAATGCAAAACAATGTCCGCGTCCAGGACCTTCCACTACAAGGATCCAGCCAACTGGAAATTGCACCTGCTCGGCTTGCGCGACTTTCGGGGCTTCGTCAAAGATATCAACAACTTCACCGTCCGATTTGTCAAAACCAATCAGACGTGTACGATTACGACGTGCCCGCGATGACGCACGGTTAGGTGCAGCAACAGCCGGGGCTTCCTGAGCACTGACAGATTCCGAGTCATCATCATCCAAATCCCAGATATTCACAGATTCCTGCGGCTGATTTCCAACCGAATCCATCACCGTTGCGACCGTAGACATATTCATGTCTTCCAGATCACTAGGTTCTACATCTGAATTTGTGCCGGCGCGCGCGCTGGCGGCAGCTTGCAGAATTGATAGATCCTGTTCATCTACATCAACCTCGAAAGAGGTTCTGGAGACCGATTTAGGTTCCGATTTCGCGGATCGTCCGAATATTTTACTCAGGAATCTCATTGCTCTAACCCTATTCCCTATTTGTGTGGTGCGTGTGGTTCAAAATTACTGAGAAATCGTGCCGTCGAATGGGAATGCGACAGCCCATGTGGTTTCGCCACGTTTGATTGCGAAGTTGAACGTTGTCTCACCTTGCGCAATCTCGCGCGCAAGAATGTCACCAAGGTCTGTGCGTTCGGACAACAATTCGCTGCTTTCAAGATAGCCGAACATGATATCGCCCTGTTGCATATCCAGATTCAGAGATGCAGGAGCTTCTGTCACGCGTGTGATCCATGTTCCGTCTTCTGGCGCTGCTTCAAAAACAAGGCCATTTGACAGACGTGTGATCTCTACGACCGACAACGACCAAACCGTTTCTTGTGCGGTTTCCAAAGTTACGCCCGTGTTTACTGTGACCTCAACGGTGTCACCACGTGGTTTGTTCGTAGAAGCACGAACAGCGGCTTTGAATTCATCCAGATCGCCGACTTCAATTTGGTTTACCGAAAACACGTTGGTTACTGCGTTTTCGTCGCCGCTAAATCCAACGCCGTTCGGCAGTGAAACATTCCAATCGCGTTCGATTCCAGCGACTCGCACGCCCTTTGTTTCAGGCAGTGCAGCAGGTACTGTATCAACGGACGCAACAACAATCTGGCTTGGCGCGACGGGCGCATCCGGAAGGAAACGGTTCAGTTTGGGACGCGCGTCAGGGTCAACAAAGCTCGGCAATTCTACTGCACTTACAGCAGGTCCGAAAGAAAGCTGGTCTGGTTGGTCGAGCTGTACATCCACGGGTGGCAGCCCAGCAGTTGCGATGGTCGGAAGGTCTGTACCATTTTGTGTCACAAGTGACGCAACATCCAGAGCCGTAACTCGAACAGGTGCCGAAGCATCAGCGACTGGCTCCAGATTTGGACCGTCTTCGCTCGCAATATCGGCCAATTCCGGTGCGTCGCTTTGAATATCTGATGCAGAGAGGTCTGCAAAAGCCACCTCTGGCAACGGCGCCGGTTCAGGCTCAACATTTGCTGATTCTGGTGCGATTTCAGCTGTCTCGACAACGGGTGCCTCAACAGGCTCCGCCGGGGTGTCCACGACAGCAACTTCGGACTCTGTAATTTCTTCGACTGGCGTGCCTACGACAGCAACATCCGATTCTGTACCGTCAGCTGGTGCAGACGGCGCGTCCGGTGTTGGCGTCAGGACAAGAGCGTCAATCAAGCTCGATTCATCTTGAAGCTCTGGAGTCGGCGCTTCGGTGTTTTCAGCAACGTCCAAACCGTCTTCGGCAGGCGGCAGAACAAGAGCTTGGATGGCCTCATCCACTGATGATTGATCAATGGGTTCCGAAGCCCCGGTATTGAGACCATCAAGAGCCAGATTTTCAATAGCGAGATCGACAGCTGTCTGATCCGATGGAGATGGATCAATTGGATCAAGAGGAGTTGAATCTTCTGGAGCGCCATCCGTTGGAGCTGGAGTTGATGCTTCTAGATCTGCGATTAGACCAGCAACCAGATCAGCCGGTGCAACCTCTGCCACTTCAGTAGGCTCAGCAGCTTCTATTTGGTCTGTTGTCAAAGCTGCAATGTCGTCCAAGACAGAACCTGCGGCTGCGGGTTCCGTAACCTCGAGTGACTCAACCGGAGCAACTGACACTTCTTCAGGTGTGTCACTTGCAACAACTCCTGTCGAAGAAGCTTCATCCCCACCGAACAGATTCAATTGCGTAGATGCGCCGATTGCAACCAGACCCACGATGGCGGCGGTTGCAAGCAACATGCCTTTGCGCGATTTTGGTCCAACTGGTCCTGCAACAACTTCGGGCTTGGCCTTTTTCTTGGCAGCAAGCGCCGCAGCGCTTTCAGAAACCGCACGGCCTTCGATCATATCGATCCAATCACCTGCAGACGCAATCCGATCTTTTGGAAGAATCGCTAGTGACTTGTCGATTGCCGACAAAAAGGCGTCATCATACCCTTTGACACGGCCTTTCAACGGGGCGTAAGGATCAGGATCTCCTGACGCGACAGCTGAAAGTCGTGCCTGGCTATTCGGCGGTAATTCATCGGTTAACAGGTGGAAAAATGATGCACCCAATGCGTACAGATCGCTATACGCTCCCTGATCACTTCCTGCGATATAGAACTCTTGCGGACTGTAGCCGTCTTTGACCACGCGCAATGCAGAAAGAACCCGGCTTTTCTGAGTCGCTTCTTCGCGGGCAGCACCAAAGTCGATCAAAACGGGGTTCTTGTCTGCATCCAGCAGGATGTTGTCAGGCGAGATGTCACGGTGCAAGATGCCCTGCTCGTGAATGAACTCAATCGCGTCCAAAGATTTGCGCAGGACGTGCTTAACTTCATCCGGAGTCAAACCATCTTTTGGATCTTCGATGATATCCAATAGATCGCGTCCATCGACGAAATCCAGGGCCATATAGGCCGTGTTGTTTTCTTCAAACACCTGGTGCACGCCAACAATGTTGGGGTGATTCATTTTTGCGAGGCTTCGCGCTTCTTGAACAAACAGGCGCACGATCGATCCGAGCTCTGATTGATGTGCTCGACTGCGTGCCGAAACAAGCGCCTTGGACCGACGGCAGAAAGCCCCGGGGAAACACTCTTTGATCACGACGCGACGGTCCAAGCTGTCCCGAGCTTCATACGTGATACCGAAGCCTCCCGCATTCAGAAAGCGTTCGATCGTAAATTGGCCGTGCATCAATGTGCTGCCCGGCTTTAGTTCGTCCGCAAACTCGTCTTTGTCGTCGAACTCATCTTTTAATTTCGCGTTGCCCATCGCTCAGGTCCTAAAATCTGGCCGTACTTTTGGCCTCTGTTCACCACTATAATCACCTTTGAAACTTGTCATAAACATGACCGCATAGGGGTATTTGTGCGTAATGCCCGTTTCCGAACCGTTATTGTCTTCAGACAGGAAATAAAGGTGGAATCCTCCGGAATCTACTTAATCTATGGGTTTTCCCACGTTTTCAGCACATTGAAAGACCTGCATAAACCATAGGATCAAGGATAAAGCGCCATATTGTGTCCGTATCGTGAATAGCTGAATCGTTAAGAATCGGCAAGACATGTGCGAATCTGTCAAACTTTAGATAACTGCTCTTGCAATATGCTCTACCTATCGGTAGGTAGATAGATGGTGAATTTGGAATAAGGGGTCGAATCGAATGACAACTTATGGTTTGGCGAAACCCTAAAGGTGTTTTTTACACGTTGCCTGCTCCAATCTGATCGCCAGAAAGAATCGCATGGGAGTTCAGAGTCTTATGAATCGCCCGCAGCCCTTGTGCGCACCAGCGCTTTGATGAGGAAACCCAAGATGGAATTGAACGCAGATTTTTCCCAGCGTGTTGTTGTCCACTCAGATGAAGTGGAATGGCTCGCCTCTCCGATGCCTGGCGTTGACCGCAGGATGTTGGACAGGATTGGCAACGAAGTGGCGCGTGCCACAACGATCGTCCGCTACGCCCCCCAAAGCAAATTTTCGGCACATACCCACACAGGCGGCGAAGAATTCATTGTGCTCGAAGGCGTCTTTCAAGACGAACACGGCGACTTTCCTGTTGGGTCCTATGTGCGCAACCCACCGACATCGTCGCACACGCCCGGATCTGAACCCGGAACAACAATCTTTGTTAAGCTTTGGCAGTTTGAGCCAGATGACCGGACTCAGATCATGATCAACATGGACAAAACCGAACCCGTTCCTGCGGATGGCCGCCCCGGAGTATCAATCATCCCTTTATACAAGGACGCCAGGGAAACAGTCCGAACCGAGATTTGGTCGAAAGATGCGGACATCGACATCGACCTTCCCGAAGGCGGTGAGTTTCTTGTGCTGGACGGAAGCTTTTCGGACGAACAAGACACGTTGCGAAAACACTCGTGGTTGCGCATCCCGGAAGGTGGGTCGCTTAAGGCGAAAGCGTTGACCGATAAAACACGGGTATGGATGAAGTTACGCCACATACCTCATGCGACTCCGCCGGCTGCATAATCAATGTCCGATCTGATCGACACCGCAGTGATCGGGGCAGGACTGTCAGGCGTGTCGCTTGCCAGACAGCTCTACCTAGCCGGACAATCTGTGCAGCTTTTCGAAGCGCGCGACCGGTTGGGTGGGCGTATCCATACTATTGATGGATTTGATATGGGCCCCGCATGGTTTTGGCCCGGTCAACCAAGGATGGCAGCGCGCATCCAAGCTCACGGATTGCAGATCTTTGATCAATTTTCCGAAGGCACGCTTAGCTTTGAACAATCGGACGGAAGGGTCATGCGTGATATGGGGTTCTCCTCGATGCGTGGATCGCTTCGCCTGTCTGGCGGGCTTGCTTCTCTGGTCCAGGCCGAAGCCGCCACTTTGCCGTCTGACACTCTGCACCTATCTTCAACCGTAACATCTATTACCGATGAAACCTCACATGTGCGCATCGACTATACCCAATCAGGTCAAGATCAAACGTTACGAGCCCGTCGCGCAGTTCTGACTCTGCCGCCCCGCGTCGCTGATCACCACATTCGCTTTGAACCAAATCTATCCAACCCGACCCAACAAGCCATGCAAAACATCCCCACATGGATGGCCGGTCAAGCCAAGGTCGTCGCGATATATGAGTCCGCATTTTGGAGAGACGCTGGCCTGTCCGGCGACGCAATGAGCCACCGCGGGCCACTTGTCGAAATCCATGACGCATCCCCCGCACAAGGTGGACCCTTCGCTTTGTTTGGTTTTGTCGGCGTGCCCGCAGCTGGTCGCACCGACGCCGAAGCCTTGACGCAGGCTTGCGTAGAACAGCTGGCCAACATCTTTGGTCCCGCCGCCTTAAACCCGCGTGCGGTTCATCTGAAAGATTGGGCCTTTGACCCAAATACGGCGACGCCTGCCGACCAGGCGCCCGTTCACGCACACCCCACTTATGATCTGCCCTCAGCAATGCGTGATTTGTGGGGCAACCGCTTGATGTTCGCCGGAACCGAAGTCGCGGCACAGTTCGGTGGCTATCTGGAAGGCGCGCTTGAAGCTGCCGAAACGGCCGCACATCGCATATTGCGATCGGAAGGCCGTCCCAACAATCTAAACCGTACCGCCTGACGCGGCACGGCAATAATTCTGTCGAATTTTGAATTCATACGAGCCAACTTAAGTAAACGGAAAGAGTGAAAAAACTTGTACGCTGAGAGTGCTGCGCCGGTCAGCCGCCTTGAGAGGATCAACATCAGAGATCACACGCGAAAAGCGCTAGACGAAAGAAATTGTTATTACACATCAACGGCTACAAAGCTTAAAAGGGACGTTGGTGTTTATGTCGGGAGCAAACCTTGAGCACGCAAGAAGAGATGATTTCCGTCTCCAACGTGGATAAATTCTACGATAAGTTTCAAGCCCTCACCGACGTCAGCCTTAGCGTTAAGAAGGGCGAACGCGTCGTTATCTGTGGGCCGTCGGGTTCGGGTAAATCAACGCTAATCCGGTGCTTCAACGGTTTGGAGTTCCACAATGCCGGGCAAATTCGCATCGATGGCATAGACGTTGAAGAAGACAGCAAGGATCTGGGTCGTTTGCGCCAAGAGGTCGGCATGGTGTTCCAGCAGTTCAATCTGTTCCCACATCTGACCATCCTTGAAAACCTGACAATCGGGCCGATCAAGGTCCAGAAAATCAGTCAGGCCGAAGCCGAAGAACGTGCGCGCAAATACCTTGAGCGGGTGCATATCCCTGAACAGGCCGACAAATACCCTGCCCAGCTTTCAGGCGGTCAACAGCAACGTGTGGCCATCGCGCGCTCGTTGTGTATGGAAACGCGGATCATGCTGTTTGACGAACCAACCTCGGCCCTTGACCCAGAAATGATCAACGAAGTACTAGACGTAATGGTTGAACTTGCAGACACTGGGATCACCATGGTTTGCGTGACCCACGAAATGGGTTTTGCGCGCAAGGTCGCAGACACAATGGTATTTATGGAAGCAGGCCGCATCGTCGAAGTCGCCCCCCCTGACAAATTCTTCACCAATCCCGACAGCGAGCGTTGCAAGATGTTCCTAAGCCAAATTCTGGAACACTAAATGGCAACCACAAAGCGCCGATTTTTCAAGACCTTTCTCAATGCTGTGCCGGTGGCAGTCGCATTGTATTTGGTCGTCATCTTGGGAATTTTCTGGCTTGCGTATTCTGGTGCGCAAGCAATGGGGTATAATTGGCAATGGTACCGCATGCCGCAATATTTCTACACGTTGACGGATGACGGGTTTCAGTGGGGCGAAATCATGATCGGGCTGGTCAAAACGATCCAGCTGTCTGGAACTGCGTTCTTCTTTGCCACTTTGCTTGGATTGCTAGTTGCGCTTTTGCGATTGTCGGATTTGTTGGTGGGCAAAGCTGTCGCTGTCGTATTTTTAGAATTCGTACGCAACATGCCCATCCTCGTACTGCTCTATCTGTTTTACTATGTTTTGGGGCCGGTTTTTGAACTGGACCGGTACACGGCCAGCATCATGTGCCTTGCCGTTTTCCACGCCGCTCTGATTTCGGAAATCTTCCGCGCGGGCATCAATTCAGTGGCGAAAGGCCAATGGGAAGGTGCAACGTCCATCGGCATGACCAAGATGCAAGCCTATCGCTATATCGTGTTGCCACAATCGGTAAAGTTCATGCTGCCCCCGATGACCGGCGAAATCGTCCACTTGGTCAAAAGCTCTGCAATCGTCAGCGTGATTGCCGTCGCCGAACTTACAACGATGGGTCGAAACTTGATCTCAGACACCTACATGAGCTTTGAGATCTGGTTCACCATCGCCGCCGTCTATCTAATCCTAACCCTTTTGCTGTCGTTCGGCGTCTCAGAAATCGAAAAGAAATACGCCGTTCAAACATGATAATTCAACAAGGAGAGAAGCAATGAAAATCACGAGACGTTTTGCAGGGATAGCCCTAGCGTCGGCCACTGCATTGGCAATGGCGTTGCCAGCGTCCGCACAAGATGCCCGTCAGGCGTTATCCAGCGCCTCTGTCATCGAAACCATCAAGCAGGACGGCGTGATCAAGATTGGCCTGTCCATCTTCCGTCCTTGGTCCATGCGTGACCTCAACGGCGAACTGGTTGGTTTCGAATTGGACGTAGGCCGCGAATTGGCCAAGGATATGGGTGTCGAAGTTGAATTCGTCCCAACTGCTTGGGACGGTATTATACCTGCGCTTGTTTCGGGCAAATTCGATGTCATCATTTCGGGTATGACCATCACGCCACAACGCAACCTGACAGTCTCGTTCTCTGACCCCTATGCTTATTCCGGCCTCACCATTCTGGCCAACAATGCCTTGACCGAAGGTTTCGCGCTTGAGGATTACAACAGCCCCGACGTGACCTTTTCGGCCCGGCGTGGTGCAACGCCAGCCACAGTAATCGCCGAGATGTTCCCCGAAGCTGAATTGCTGTTGTTTGACGAAGATGGCGCCGCTGACCAAGAGGTCTTGAATGGCAACGCGCATGCGACGATGGGGGCTGAACCCTCGCCTTCCACATATGCGCGCAACTATTCTGACACGGTTAATGTTCCGTTCAACCAAGCCTTCCAAGCGGGTGGTGAAGGGTTTGCGTTTCGCAAGGGTGACCCAGACGCCGAGAACTTTTTCAACAACTGGATCGGCGTTAAAGAGCGTACAGGTTGGTTGAAAGAGCGTCACGACTATTGGTTCCGTGGCGAAGATTGGGCCGATCAAGTCGCCGAATAAACGACAAGCAAGGTGCGGGTGGGCCGACCGACCCTCCCGTTCCCAAGCCAAGAGACACTCATGCGGAAACTGATCAAACGCCTGCACTGGATGGATTACATCATCCTCGCCGTTGTCATTACCTTGGCGACTGTGATTGCGGTGCGGATCGGTGGCGCGCTGAACTATAACTGGCGTTGGGAACGCATTCCCAATTACCTCTATCGCTTCAACGAAAGCGAAGACCGATGGGTCGCAAACCTACTGGTTCAAGGGCTTTATGCGACGATTCGAATTAGCATCTACTCCAGCATTCTTGCGTTGGTCCTTGGCGTCATTCTCGGAATCGCGCGATGTTCGACCAATCTGACCATCCGGATGCTGGCGCGCACCTATCTTGAATTCCTGCGAAACGTGCCGCCGGTCGTGGTGATCTTTATCTTTTTCTTCTTCTTGTCCGAACAGATGATCACCGCGCTTAACATGGAAAGCTGGGCGCGTGGGATTGCGCGCAGCGACAACAACGCGGTGTGGACCTTTCTGTTTGGCGACATGCGCCGGTTCCCTGCTCTGATCTCGGGCGTTATCGTTCTGGCCTTGTTTGAAAGCGCGTTTGTAGGTGAAATCGTCCGTGCCGGCATCCAATCTGTGGATAAGGGCCAACGCGAGGCCGCGCGGTCCATTGGGATGAGCACATATCAAGAGCTACGCTACATCGTGCTCCCTCAGGCGATGCGCAAAGTGCTTCCACCACTGGCCAATCAGTTCATCACGCTGATCAAAGACAGTTCGCTGGTGTCGTTAATTTCGGTCCCGGATCTGACATTCAAAACTGTCGAACTTGTTGCGTCGACACGGATGATTTTCGAATCCTGGCTGACCGCAGCGGGTTTTTATTTTGTAATTTGTTTTGGACTTTCGATGTTGTTCAAACGACTCGAAAAGAAACAAAGCAACAACGGTCCCTAGTGACAGAGTCACAGTGCTTGTTCGCATAAGGCCTACAAAATCCAAAAGTCGCCGTGTTTAGATAAAAATCTGCACCATCCCGTTTTGAACCCGCGCATCCAGCATCCGCAGCTTCACCCGCGCAGGTGCGGCAAGAGCCTGCCCGCTTGTGGCATCAAACAAACCTTGGTGCAGCGGACATTCAATGTTCTTACCGTCGAAATACCCATCGCACAGATTGGCAGCCCCGTGGGTACAACGTGCCACCGACACTGTGATCCCATCAACCGTGTCAAAAACCGCCAATTCCCGTGATCCAAACTGAACCGGGGTCGCATCACCTTTCATCAGATCATCAACGGAAATCAGATCCTGCCACGCCTTTTCACGCGCCACTGGTGTTTTCCTCTAATACGTCACTGCGTGTTTTGCGTCCTGTCAGCTGGTTTAGGATGTCGATATGTGCGCCCAAATATCCGCGCTCTTCGACCTCAATCACGCTCTTCAGTTTTTCGTGCAGCTTGGGTAAGGCATAGAACGGCACCGACGAGGCATAGTGATGTTCGGCGTGGTAATTCATATTCCAGCACAAGAACTGCATAGGGCGCGTCACATAATTGGTGCGGGTGTTGTCGCTCATTTCACGCACACAAGGTTTGCCCACATGCTCGGTCATACGAATGAACCGCATCACCGGTTCACCAAAAACCACGGGCAGCCACCAATACCAAACCGGAGCCCACCATCCCGTTGCGACACAGGTTGAAAGGATAGCCGCATATCCGGCAATCATCAGGCGCGCTTCCCAAAAGATCGTTTTAAATTCTTCTTTCGGGATGAAACGCTTTTCCTCTTCGGTCAAGTGGCCCAGCATGTGACGCCAAATTTCGGTGAATTTGGTCCGCCAGTATGGGATCGATGACAGATACCAGAAATATCCTGCCAAGCTTTGCGGCAATGGGATCAACTCCGGGTCGTCGCCGTGAAGCTGTGTATAGGTGTGATGGTCGCAATGCTCATAGCGGAAATGCCGGTTGGGCAGCATGATGATGAACCCGCAGATATTTCCGAACACATCGTTCAACCAACGGGTTTTAAAGACCGTGTAATGGCAACATTCATGTTGTAGCGAAAAATGGTGAACCATGATGACACCATGCAAGAACATCGCAAGCCAAATGAGCGGTGTGTCATACGTCAGATAAATCAAACCACCGGTCGCCAAAAGCGCCGCTACCCAAAGCCCAAGGTGACGAAACGCGGGACCATTCGAACGCTTCATCAGCGTCTTCAGCTCAACACGTGTCAGGATGCCGTCATTCAGCGCTTGTGTGATCGGTGTAAGCACGTCTGACGCCATCGGTTCGTTCCGTCACTGGATTGAATTTTGCTTTTGGTGAAATGCTTCTATTTGCGGGAAAATTCTCTGTCCACGAGAATATGCCCGTTAGGGATATAGGAGCTTGGCAATCAGATATATAAACGGCCATCGAACATTCCAATCCGATGGCCATTGCTGTGTATATATTTGGATCTATTCCATCCCTAGGAAAGACCCAGCTTCAAGCGATCACTCGACGGCAAAGCAATACATAAGACCCGCACCACCTGAACGTGGCAAGTCCGCTTCGCCACAACCACGTGAGCCGTGCGACGAATTCCATGAAACCATGTTGCGGCCATCGTTCAATCCGGCGCGATCATGATGTCCAACAATCGCGGAACCGTCTTCACCGTTTTTGGTCCAATTGCCACAGGTCGTATCACCGCCCGCAGTCGAAAAATGACCCGCACTGTCAGAACCGGTCAGGATGTCATGCTTGTTGGGTTTTGCACCGCGTCCGTTGACCTCGTTGCCGGATTCATCCAGCCCTGTTTTCAAGCTAATGTTGACAGCATCGCCGTGCAGGTCGTCGACGTTCTTGGCGATCATTTCGCCCTTTGCATTGTACCAAGGTCCAGACCCGATGCGGTCACGCGCGCTTATCCCGTTGGTGATGGTCATTGGGTTCGTGCTGCGGTCTATAACCATGCTGGTGCTCAGATAGGCCGCCCAGTTTTTGGATGACCCAGCAGCCGATGCAAGCGCGTTACAATGTGCATCTGCGCCTTCTAGGCCACCAAGATTAGCGCCGTCACCTTTACCCACGCTCGTTATGAAAAACGACATTTTATCAGTATCGGTCGCCGACTGAGCGTTGGCAGCAGATCCGATTACGCAAGTTGCCAAGGCGGCTGTTGCGGCCAAAATTTTTGATTTCAGTAAGAATGACATATCAAATCCCTCCCAATTGATATGCGCCACACGTTAGTTTGATTCACAAAAATTCCCTACGCGTGTGACTTCACATAGACGTGTGTTGCACCCATCCGCGAACCTGCAACATTTCGATCTTGTAATTGAATTGGTGAACATATGCGTCTTCTGTCCTGCCTTGTGTTTCTGTTAATGGTGCCATTTGCGGCAATGGCCTGTGGCTCTGACAGTCGGTGCGAGGTGCCGGGCGGCTATTATCTGGCCGCCGAACCGGACGGGTGGGACGGTAAAACACCATTACGATTGGTTGTCTATTTCCACGGTTGGAATGGCACGCCGGAAGGCTCGTTTCGGAACAAAGGAATGGTGCGCGGTGCAACCAGCCGCGGCGCGCTATTTGTGGCGCCGTTTGCACAAACTGGATACTGGCGCCAAATGGGCAAAGGTCGCGCCGAAAATGGCCGTGACGAAGCCGCGTATGTGCGCGCCGTTATGGCAGATATTGAACGCCGCTGGCCTATTGATAAAAGTCAGACCCTTGCCTCTGGGTTTTCGCGAGGCGGATCGATGGTCTGGAATGTAGCCTGCTATACAGGCGATCTTTTCCGGGCCTATGCTCCGATTGCAGGCGGGTTCTGGCGATCCAACCCAGAGACCTGCCCAACCGGGCCGGTCAACCTGCGTCATATTCATGGATTGTCAGACACCGTCGTCGCCTTTGACGAAGTGGGAGTCTACAACTCGATGCCAATCCCTGAAGGGTTTGATTTACTGTCCAAAGTGAACAGGACCAAGGATCGCAAACGCAAAGTCAAAAGCGGTGATGATCGTCTGACATGCACACGATGGGACAAAAGCCAAAGCGGTCGCGTGCTTGAACTTTGCCTCCATGATCGGGGTCATTCAATCCCGGCTGAATGGGTCGGGCATGGCTTGGATTGGTTGGCGAAATTACCGACTGGGTCGTGATTTAACGTCTATAAGCCCGATTTATCCCCTGTAAATCTCAGGCAGTCGATCATACGCCTGACGATAGGGGCTCCAAAAAAGCAAAGATGCTCTGCACTTTGTCGAAAACCTCTTCACCGACTTGATCTGGGGTGTCCCAAAACGCGTCATCAATAGCCCAACTGGCGGATGCTGACATATGATCGTTCATTGCCAGAACCGGCATCTTGCAAGAAGACCCGTCGCAATAAACGGCCAACGCAATATTCCCCGGATAAGGCGAAACCAACTGACAGCTCAGGGATGAATTATCGGACGACAAAACACAGAGCGAATTTTGTCCCTTAACTGGTTTCGTTTTCGCCCGATCCAAAGTTTTCCAATGCGCTTGAGTATTGTTTTCCGCGACCTCTGTGCTGTCTTCGACAAAAGAGACACGCAAATCCAAAAGATCGAGTCCGGCTTTTTCAACGTCATACGCCATAGTGGTGACAACAGGTATCGGATTGCCGTGCCCGTCGCTCGCGATGTCACGAACAGACCGGCAAATGGTGTCTTTATTGGACAAAAGAGAGGTGCCGCTGAAACTCTCGGCCCGCAAAATTGGTCCGCCACGTGAAAACCCGCCGTCTGAGATTTGCAAACCAAAATCTACAAACCGAAAGAATTGCGGACATTCTTGAGCCGTTGCAGGACCTGCAAAAGCAATGCCTAAACAAAGAATGATACGTCTGAGCATTTAAACATCCCCTAACCGTCTGTGCCGGACAAACGGACATCACGGAAAAACCCTTCGCTTTGTGCACCAGTGTTGTCGCTGTCGCAAAAGAACCCCAGCACTTGCAAGGTTGGTGTCCCCGTTCCACCAATGTCCGAATAGATCTGACGCAAATCAACTGTTTGACTGTGCCACTCTCCGATGTTCTCGTTCAGCCCGTTGGCCACGTAATGATAGAAATCACCGATGATCTTATAACCGCCCGGCGCATATTTCTTGTTGCTCCAAATGATTTCCATCGCGTTTCGGTCACCAGATTCATTCGAGAACACGAGGAAAAGACGAACCGGGTGGTCGTCGCCTTCTTTACTGGCCTCATCGACATCACTTTCGATGGGTTTGGTCACCTTCCATTGCCAATGCAAAAACGGCAGAGCCTCAAGGCTAATTTGTGTGTCCCGGGCCAAAATCGAAGCCGAATTAGTGGTGGCACATCGCAAAGCGACGGTCCCATCTTCTTCTGTCATTTGATACTCTGCAGCGGATGCCGTGAAGAAGGTTCGGTGGACCCACCCTTCGGACAAGTTGTCCGTATCAAGGTCCTGCAACAGATCGATTGCAACACCTTGCGAAACCAACGGCGCGCCCGTGTCAAAACCCGACGGCCGCATCGCCCACCAAAGCCCGCCGGCCAAGATGACGGCAATCAAGAGGCTCAGAATTTTCTTCACAACAACTCTTTCTTCCTGCCGCGTTTATTCCGGTGCCTGTTCCGACAAACGGGTTTCAAACCAATCCAGAACACGGGGCGCCCAACCGCGGGGCGATCCGTGCCCCCCCGGGTGAAGCATAAGATCGATACGTCCAGATTGGCAATCATCCCAATGTTTGAACCAGTTTCCTTCTTCGACTACTGATCGTGACGGTTGGAGCCCTGTGCAGCCATTATTGACGCGCAAAATACGCAGACTTTCCCAAACATCCCCCTGTACGATCGTTCCGTCTCGAATGGGGCGCCCTTCTAAGGGCACTGTGCGATCATTCCAGCCGTGGGTGTGGAACAAATCCACTGGCCCATTGCAATGTTCAGGTAAGGTGACCCAAAATGCACCAGCCGACGGCGCATAGGCCCGCGCCGTGTCCGGCGCAAAGCACGCAACATCCCACACCATCGACCCCCCACGCGAAAAGCCCGCAAGCAGCATGCGTGACCGTGATACGCCGTGGGTTTCTGCTACATGATCCATCACATCGCCAAGGAACGCGATGTCGTCTTTCTCGTGTCCAAAATTATCGGCACGTACGGCCCAATTGTTGGGAAAACGCGCCTTGGGGTGTTCACCATTCGGCGCGACAAAGATGAAACCACGTTCCAAAGCTTGCCGAGCCATGTTGGTATTCAGCAAACCACGACCACGCCCCCCGCCGCCATGCAACAACAATACCGCTCCGCGTGGTTCAACCGAAGGCAGCGCGATGTGATACGTCCCACTGTCGATCTCGCAGGGCGTGTCAGCATCCCCGCAGGTTTGTGCCGACGCCTTTGACGCCAAGCCTAATGTCGTCACAGCCAAAACAGCTGCAAATTGTCTGATCATCACTAAGTTCTCCTAAAGCCACCGGCCCGTTTTATCGAGATATGCCCTTGCTTCATCCCCAAATGTTTCGACCAGCAAAGTTTCCTCAGCGGCGGCAAACCTTTGGTCTAGAACGCGCCACAAGAACACGGCGCAAACCCCACCAATGATCGACCCATTGCCAATGGCCGACGCCACGGTCAACAAAACCAACGCCAGATAGATCGGATTGCGAGACAGGCGGTATGGCCCCTCAACAATCAAGGTTTTTGGGATGTGGTTCGGTTCGATGGGTGTTTTTTTGAACCAAAACCAAATCGCTGACCACGCGACCAAGACCAATGCCGACAAAAATACAGCGCGAGACACAAAGGTAAGAAATCCCGATTCGATATGCCATGCAGGGGCCAGCCATTTGAAAACATAGATGATTGCGATGCTACCAACCCACCAAATCGGTGGAAGATCAGGAAACCCTTTCACCAGTTCAACTGCGCATTCAAAGCTTGAACATCATGCGATGTGGTCAGAGGATTTGTCTCAAAGCCATCGGACAAAATCTGCATAGTTGACCCCTGAACTGATCAATCGATGGTGCCACATTTACTTCTGATGCGTCTAGAATCTATTTCTAACGATTTGTTCAGATGGAATTTTTGCCTTCGTTGCATGCTTCCAAGGCTCTCATCCCGAGGTAGCGTATATTGATGGCCAAAGACTCGCTGACGATGAAGGCCTCGTGAAGCGGGCATTAATAATCAGCCCAGCAACTGAAGATGACGAACTCAAGCAATGCGGACTTTTGCGGCCGGTCACGCTTTGGCAGCGACTGTCTATCTGCAGTGCGATTTCTATAGCATCAGTTGTTACCCGAGGTTTGTCGGGCGATGATGCCCATCGTCGCGGCCACCAACCTTGAAACGGTCAATCCTCCAATGCCGTCCACATCCGCTTCGGGCATTATTTCTACAAAATCAACGGCGGCAATTGTCCCACGGTCGGCAGCTGACTGGATTAGCTGCAAAACCTGATAGTAGCTTGACCCACCCGGAGCGCGTCCAATCGCGTTCGGCGCAATCGAGGGATCCAACGCGTCTATATCGATGCAGAGAATGACTTGCGAGCCGGGTTCAATTTCGTCGATTGCCGGCTGCAGACCGCGGCGGTGAACATCCAAGCCCGTAAAGAATTTTACGCCCCATGCCATGGCATCCTCATAATCGGAAGTGTGCCCCGAGCCGATACCACGGGCTCCAACCTGGATGATCTTCTTGATGTGGTCCATTTCCGATGCACGGCGCATCGTCGAGGACAGTCCAAGGGATTCACCCATATGGCTTTCGCGCCAATCGATATGAGCGTCGATCTGCAAAATTGTGTAGGTCTTCCCAGTGTCTGCCATCGCATCGATCATCGGAATAGGTATGGAATCGTCGCCACCGATCACGATGGGTACAACACCCCGGCCAACCACAGTCGAAATGGCGTGTCGGATCGTGCGCCTGTTTTCACTAAAATCGGTCTCGCTCCAGGGAAGGTCACCACAATCAACCGCACGTTTCGCCCCCTTGGGAAAAGTTGGGCCACCAAGGTCAAAGTTGTGCCGGTCGACGTTTGCGGTCAGTGCGCTCATGGCCTTGCGAAGAGAAGCAGGCCCATTTTGTGCATATGCGCCGACTGATCCGTACGGTGTGGCACAGGGAGCACCAATAAATGCAGACGACGCATCTATTTCTTCCATATCTTCGCAGGCCTGCAACCCAAGGAATGTCTTAGATTCAGTTGCTCCGAACAATGCACTTAGATCGGGTTTGTTGCTCATGAATTCGCCTCTCAGATGCACCCTCGCGCCACCATAAACAGTATTCATCGTGGGGCCAATCCGAGCAGGAAAAACAACATTTCTGGATCGGTTTTTCAGTTAGATTCCTTAACAGAACTTGCGGGACCGTTGCGTTGATGTTCGTATCAACTATCTGGATGCGTCCAGTGATCAGGATAACATGGTTGCTTGGATGGGTGCGGCACTTCAAGACTGGACCAAAAGGTGGTTCAGTATGCGTAATTTTGATCTATCATCTTGATACTGATGTGTAGCTTTGAGGATAGTGGTGCCAGAAGAGGACTCCAGTAAAGATTGTAAGTAGTTGTTTTAGATATAGTAAATTGTTTCGATAACTAAACTATACCCTGATGCGTACCCGGGGACCAGCTGCGCTTTAGGGGTTCGAGTCCCACGACGTTTTTGGGAAAGAAATCAAAACCAACTCTATTCCTTCAACATAGCCGATCCAACTGTGCAAAATCAATGCGGCCACTCTAAAAGTATCATCTGGACGCCATCCTTGTCGCCATTCGATTTAGGTGTGCTCCTTGTCCGCACTGCGGGACAAACCGGACATATGCAGATGCGGCTATTGCTGGCGCAGCATCCTTTCGCAATCGCAGCACAAAAGTTGCTGCTCCGCGGCGGCTTTCGCAAACCGGTCATTGAACGAGAACCGAAGCAATCAAACCCAACCGTAATTGCGTTGAACTCGTTGGCAACCATTGAGACGCGCACAAAAAAGCCATTGGGTTTTGAGCCTTCGCTGACGCAGCATTCATTTGCTCTAGCGACACGGCCAGCGCTGCGTTGCGGCTCAGGCCGCCAGAGGGATCAATGACGGTGGGACGCAGTGTGATTTCCCTGCGACGTCTCAAAAGGGAGCCAACCACATGAAGGCTCGTATTCCCTTCGTCGTCACCATGCGATTGTTAGGTGCTCAAAAACCTCTGGACTCAATACCCCTTTGTCGACACATTGTCGACAAAGGGGTATCCCAACCTAGAGAATTCAAACCATCGTGTCGAAACAAGAAACATCTTCGACTTTTCAGCGCGGCGCAGCGTCGGGTGAGATCTATCGCGTTCTGCGCGACGAAATCTTGACCCTCCAGCTGGAGCCCGGAAAGTCGCTGGATGAAACAAGCCTTTCAAAGAGGTTTTCTGTTTCGCGATCACCCATACGCGAAGCTCTCAATCGCCTATTCGCGGAACGCTTGGTCGAAACCCTGCCAAACAGATCAACCATCGTGGCGCAGGTCGATTTGCGCAACTTTCCGGCACTCATTCAGGCTTTGGACGTCCAGCAGCGTCTTGCGACACGTCTGGCGGCACAAAACCGGATGGATGCCGACTTGCCGCGACTGAGGGCATTGGCAGACAACTTCAACGACAGTATCGGCCAAGCCTCGGCTTTGACCATTCTGCAGGCAAACTTTGCCTTTCACGTCGCTGTCGCTGAGGCGGGGCGCAACCCTTACGTCACCCGCCAGTATCGCGAGTTGCTCTCTGAGACCCGGCGCTTTTTGCATATCCATGTGCAGTTTCTCGACAACACGGACCGGGTCGAGGTGATGCGCGATCAGCACCATGACTTTGTCGATGTCATCGAGACACAAGATATCACGGCAGCTGATGCCATTGCCCATGCACACACGATGCAATTCCACGACAGGTTCCTCAAGGCGCTACGTTATGCACCAGACGCTGATTTCGACCTTGGCTTGACGATCCCGGAGGGTCTCAAGTGAGTTCGGAAATCGCACAAATCAAAGTTTACACACACTGCAACGACTTGGGCGGCAAAATCTGGAATCCGTCGATCCGCTGGACAAACAAATACGCTGTCTTTGTCACGCTGCATGACAGCGCAGGCAAAGTCGGGCTTGGTGAATGCTGGTGTTTTGATGCGGCACCTGATGCACTGGTTGCCTTTTTGCGGACGGAAGTCATCCCGCACTTTCTGGGTCAGGCATTCTCGGATGTGCCGCAGATTGTACGTCGGCTGTTCGAAAAGGCGACACTTACCGCGCGTCACGGGATGCTCGCGTCAGCCTTGGCCGGGATCGACATCGCGATGTGGGATCTGACCGCGCAGCACGAAAATACACCGTTATGGCGTGCTATGAACAAGGGCGGCACCGGCTTCGCAAACCTCTATGCCAGTGGGGGATTGTACGGTGAAGGCAAATCCGTGGATGACCTTTGCAGGGAAATGTCCTCTCTCGCGGCGCGTGGATTTGCCCTGTCCAAGATGAAGATTGGCGCGCTGTCGTTGCAAGAGGATGCGGCGCGGGTGAACGCCGTTCTTGCCGCACTGCCCGGGACTGCAAAACTGATCATCGACGGTGTCTACAGCTATTCCAGCGACGACGCGCTGCGCATTTTTGACGCCCTTCCAGCTGACCGGATTGAGGCGTTTCAATCGCCAACCAAGGCTTTGGATTATGCGGGGATGGCGCGTCTGACACAGGCCGGCATGCCGGTCATGGCGACCGAAGCCGAATACCGTCCCGAACTACACGACCGCCTTATCGAAGAGGTTGGCGTACCGTTCCTTCAGACCGCACCTGTCGCCGTTGGTGGCGTGTCCCAAATTGCAGGGCTTGCCGACAAGGTTGCGGACACCCAGACGCGCCTGTCGCTTGAGGTTTCCTCAACCGCGATTGCCCTTATGGCCGCAGTACATGCTGCAGCGGCGCACGCGGCCGTTGTCCATGTGGAATATCACACGGTCCACACTGTCTTTTTCGACAGGTTGCGCCCGGATCAAGACAAGAACGCGCCGTTCAAAGGAATCCCATCCGACACGCCAGGCTTGGGCATCTCGCTGCCGAAAACTGGTGTTTCGGTGGCTTTCGAGGATGTGAGCAGCACCTCACCACAAGATGCCGCATGAAGCGGCACGCATCCCATCACAACAGTGGAGACTAAGATGAAAACCAAACTTACAAACCTTCTGATGGCAGGTGCTCTGACGCTTGGATCAGCAACAGCCATGCAGGCCCAGGATCAGGGTCTGCTTGACACCATCATCGAGCGCGACAGCTTGCTGTGTACCGGTCACAACGGCAGCTATCTTGGCTTTGCCGAAGTGGACGGCGCGGGCGAATGGCAGGGTTTCGACATTGAATTCTGCAAGGCGCTTGCCACCGCCATTCTGGGCAGCCCTGACAAATTGCAGATCATTCCGGTCAGCTGGGCACAGCGTTTCCCCGCGATCCAGTCGGGCGATATTGACGTAATCATCAAGGTCACGGGCTGGACCATGACCCGCGACACCGAACTGGGCCTGCAGTACTCGCGCCCCTATTTCATCGGGCCGTTCTATGTCATGTCCAAGACAGAGCTTGGCGCGGAAGGCATTGCCGATCTTGAAGGCGGTGTGTTCTGCGTGAATGCGGGCACCACGGTCGAGCGCGTTCTGACAGATTACATGGAAACCAACGGGATCAGTTATGAGCCGCTGGCGTTTGAAAAGGGCGAAGAACTGCGCGCTGCCTTCTATGCCGGTCGTTGCGACGCGATTGCTGGTTTCGGGCCCTTCCTGTCGGCCACACGTGTGAACGCCGAAAATCCGGATGACTTTGAGATCCTCGGCGATGTGCTGGCGCTTGAGCCCGAAGGCATTGTTGTCAAGCAGGGCGAAGATGACCTGCTGGATGTGGTCAACTGGATGGTCAGCGCCCTGCTGATGGCTGAAGAAAACGGCGTCACACAGGCCAGCGTCGACGAGATGAAAGCCAACCCGCCAACGGCATCTGTCGGGCGTTTGCTGGGGTCGACACCGGGTGTCGGTGCGCGTTTGGGTCTCAGCGACGACTGGGCGTACAACGTGATCAAAACCGTCGGCAACTACGGCGAGATCTATGACCGCACCATCGGTGACGGGTCGCGCTACAAACTGCCGCGCGGTTTGAACAACCTGTGGAACGAAGGCGGTCTGCTATATCCGCTTGTTCTTGACTAAACCATTTGGCCCGGACGGCAGGTGTCGTCCGGGCTTTCTACGCGTATGGGAACCGCCGTGTCACAGATATTTGCGTCACAGAAATTCCGCAAGACTGCGCTTCAGGGTGGTTTCATTCTGGCGGTTGTCGCGCTGATTGCATCCATCATCCTTGTTGGAAAAAGCAACATTGCCGATCAGGGCATGGCAACCGGTTTCAGCTTTCTTGAACAGACCACGGGCTGGCCCGTCAACTTCTCGATCATTGAGATCAGCGGCCGCTCGACCTATGCGCGCGTCCTTTGGGCAGGTTTGCTCAACACCATGCTCGTCGGCTTTCTGACTCTCATTTTCGCAACCGTTCTGGGGCTGTTGCTGGCGCTTATGCGCGTGTCATCGAACACATTGATGAAACTGGTCGGCGCGTCCTATGTCGAAGTTTTCCGCAATGTCCCCGTTATCCTTCAGGTCTTCTTCTGGTACGCGATCCTGACGCATCTGCCGGGTCCGCGGCAGGCCCATTCCTTTGGCGATGCATTCTTTCTGTCAAACCGTGGCATCATGATGCCCGCGCCAGCGCTGTCAACGGGTGACATCCTGTGCTGCGCTGTGGCGGTCATTCTCGCCATCGTCTTTCTGGGACTGACCCGTGAACGCCTGCGCTTTGGTTCCAGATGGGCAATCGCCGTCGGCTCGATTTGCATCGTGTTCCTCATTGCCCTGCTGACGGGCCGGGAACTTGATACCGCTCTGCTTTCGGTGCCTGAACTGAAAGGTCTGCGCTTTGTGGGCGGTCTCACGCTCAAGCCCGAATTCACGGCCCTGCTGATCGGGCTGACGTTGTTTGGTGCATCCTACATCGGTGAGATCATCCGAGGCGGCCTGCTGTCTGTGGATCGCGGCAAACTGGAGGCGGGCATCGCTTTGGGGTTCTCGCCGTTCCAGATCAACCGGCTGATCCGCATCCCGCTGGCCTTTCGCGCCATGCTGCCGTCCCTCACGAACCAGTATATCTGGCTGATGAAGGGCACGACGGTTGGCATTGCCGTGGGCTACCCCGATTACTTTGCCATTGTGTCGACTTCGATCAACCAAAGCGGCCAGACGTTGGAGCTTTTGGCGCTGCTCATGGGCGGTTTCATCGCAATCAACTATTCCATTGGCTTTCTCATGAATATGCTCAACGACCGCATCAAACTGAAAGGGAGGAATTGAGCGATGACCAGCAAAGCTCTTGCCCCCCCGCCAGCGGCCACTGGACCCGCTGCATGGCTGCGCAAACATTTCTTCGCGACTTGGTACGACACCATGTTCTCGCTGATATTTGCGGTTCTGATTTATCTCGCGCTCAAGGCTTTCATCGGCTGGGCCTTTGTCGACGCGATCTGGCGGATCGAGAATAAGGACCTGTGCACCTATGACGCGGGCGCGTGCTGGGCCGTCATCGAAAGCCGGGGGCGGCTGATCCTGTTCGGCCTTTATCCCTACGAGGAACAATGGCGCTCAACATTGGCGTGCCTTGCGGTGATTGTCACCATCGCGCTGTCTTGCCTGCCGCGTTTTTGGTCAATCAGGCGGCTGCCGATCCTGTGGGTCGCAGGGTTCGCGACCTTCGTTCTGCTGATGCGCGGCGGGTTTGCCGGCCTTGAGCTGGTCACATCCGAAAAATGGGGTGGCCTATCGCTGACGATCTTCATCTTCTCGGGGGTCTTTGTGATCGGCATGCCTCTGGCAGTGCTCTTCGCCCTTGCGCGACGCTCCAGCCTGCCTGTGATTGCAAAATCCTCTGGCTTCTTCATCGACATCGTGCGGTCCCTGCCTCTGCTGACGTTGCTTTTTGCAGCGGCGGTTGTGGTGCCGCTTCTGGTGCCGGACTGGTTGCAGGGCAACAAATTGATGCGGGTGGTCATTGCTTTCGCGATCTTCTTCGCCGCCTATCAGGCCGAGATCATCCGCGCGGGGCTGCAGTCCACTTCGCAAGGCCAAGAGGAAGCCGCCGTAGCACTTGGCATGCCCTATTGGTCGCTGATCATCGACATCCTGCTGCCGCAAGCGTTCCGCAACACACTGCCGTCCACGATCAATCAGGCGGTGATCACGTTCAAGGAAACCTCCATCGTTACGATCATCGGCTTTTTCGAGATCATGGCCTCGGGCAATGCAGCAATCGGGACTGGGGAATGGGGCAATCAGTATGTGGAAGTCTATGTGTTCCTCGCGCTGATTTATTTTGTCTTTGTCTTCGGGTTGTCACGCTATGGGGCGTGGCTGGAAAGCAGAATGAGGCTTGGCCATGCATGACGTTGCAATCTCAATTCGTGGGCTGGAAATGTACTATGGTGACTTCCACGCCTTGAAAAACATCGATCTAGAGGTGCCAGAGAAACAGACCCTCGTGATCTGCGGTCCTTCGGGGTCGGGAAAATCCACACTGATCCGGTGTATGAACGGATTGGAAAGCTATCGATCGGGGGCACTGAACGTGCTGGGGTTGGCCGTCGGGGATGATACCAGGGTCATGGATCAGGTCCGCAAGCGCGTGGGTATGGTGTTCCAGAGTTTTAACCTGTTTCCGCATCTGACCATTTTGGAAAACTGCGTGCTGCCGCAAATCCGCGCGCTTGCGCGGGACAGGACAGCCGCGACAGATGAAACGATGGTGCAACTCAAAAGGATGCAGGTGGACATCCACGCCGAGAAATATCCGGACCAGTTGTCAGGCGGTCAGCAACAGCGGGTCGCACTGGCCCGCGCCCTCGCACTCAAGCCGGAAATCATGCTGTTTGACGAGCCCACCTCGGCCTTGGACCCTGAGATGATCTCTGAAGTCCTTGACGTGATGAAGGACCTGGCGCGCGCGGACATGACCATCGTTTGCGTCACCCATGAGATGGGCTTTGCCAAAGCTGTCGCAGACCGGGTGATCCTGATGGCGCAGGGCGAAATCGTTGAAGAAGGCACGCCTGAGCAGATGTTCACAAACCCGCAGCATCAAATCACGAGGGATTTCATGAAGGTGGTGAACGGATGACACCAGCCATGCTTGAAACGTCTGGCCCGGCCAACGGCCAGCACCCTGACGCCCCATTCGCCTTTGCAGCGGCAGAAATCCCGATCAGATGATCGCAAATGCAATTCTCGAATTGAAAGCTTCAAAACAATGACCGACACCAAACACACAACCCACGACGCGGATGACGATATCCGCAACCAAAATGTCAAAATCTACGTGAACGGCGACATCGTGCACCGAGATGAAGCAAAGGTATCCGTCTACGACAGCGGCTTTATGCTGGGCGACGGGATGTGGGAAGGGATGCGTCTCTACAATGGCAAATGGGCGTTCTTTGATGAACACATGGACCGGTTTTTTGCATCGTGCAAATCGGTCTCACTCGAGGTGGGCATGGACCGTGCGGGCATTCTGGATGCCATTGCCCAAACCGCCGAGGCCAATGACATGCACACGGATGTGCATTGCCGTCTAATGCTGACCCGCGGACCAAAGGTGAAACCATTCCAGCACCCCTCGCTCAGCCGGTCGGGTCCGACGCTTGTGATCATCATGGAACACTCCAAACCTGTCGAGACTTTGCAATCGCGGGGTATTCGTCTGGCCACGGTGCCGCAGGTGCGCGGCTTGCCGATGGCGCAGGATGCCAAATACAACAGCCACTCCAAGCTGAATTGTGTGATCGCTTGCCTGCAAGCAGAGCAAGCCGGTGCCGACGAGGCGCTGATGCTGGATCCGCATGGCTTCGTGAACACGACCAATGCCTGTAACTTCTTCATCGTGCGCAAAGGTGAGGTTTGGACTTCGACCGGGGACTATTGCATGAACGGTGTCACGCGCCAAAAGGTCATCGACTTGTGCCGCGCCAATGACATCCCGGTCTTTGAAAAGAGCTATTCGCTTTACGAGGCCTATGGCGCTGACGAGGCCTTCTTGACCGGAACCTTCGGTGCCCAGACCCCCGTGGGCGAGATTGACGGGAAGCCCATTGGGACCGGAAGCCGCGACATCACCATGCGCATTCGCGCGCTGTACAAGGATCTTGTGGCCGAAAACACGTCCCCGGATTGATTTAATATGCGCTGGTGACGGTCGGTTTCGATTTACGGAACTGCCCAAGACCTAGGACTTGTCCTGCGGTCTCAGATACCCGCGTCGCTCGACCTCCGGGAAGGCGTCGCCCCGGCGAACGTATGAGGATTTCTGTGCGAGAGACCGGGGCGTGAAATCCCAGATCTCTTCACGGCCCATGCGCAGGGCATTGTCGATCAACACCCGTTCCGTTTGCGAGCGGATCACGTCATCCAAAAGCGTGTCCAGCGACCATGTGTCCTCGGCCAGTTTGGTCAAGCGTTCTTACTCGGGATGCCCCTGCCCGGCAAGGTTAAGGCACTCCAACGGATCTTGCGACAGATCGATCAGACAGCTGGGCTGGATACAGGCCCTCGGTGGCCGTCTTGAGCACATCAAAGCCTTCGCCAGTAAGTCGCCAGAGCAAGCGGCGCGGATAGCAGGCGTGTTGACCCTCTTGCAGAGCCTTGAGGCCCCAGAGGTAACAGCCGAGGTCATGGCAGACGGCATTGCATTGGCGGCATACTATTTATCCGAGGCAAGACGGCTTTCGGAAACGGCGGCCGTTTCAGCCGAGACTGACGCCGCCGACCATCTGTTGAAATGGCTTAAGGAGAGTTGGCCCGGCATTGCCAGAAGTAACAACCGCACAGCAAACATGATTGTGCCGCGTGACGTGGTGAATTTTGGGCCGAATGCTATGCGCGAAACTGCCTACGTCAAGAAACTGGTGCACACCCTTGCGAACCATGGATGGCTTACCCCTCTGGACAAAGGCACAGAGGTGGACGGACAGGTCCGTCAGTTGGCCTACAGAGTGGTGACTGCATGAACGCAATCTTCGACCCATATGCGGCACTTGCCAAAATGCGGAAAGCGAGGGGCGATCCTAGCGGCATTCACTACACAGATGTGGGCCCGCCAAAACATCGGATTTCATCGGTTGTCGCTGCTACACCCGCAGCATTCGCTACACTGCACCCTGTTGAGGGTGAGAAAGTAGCGAAAGTGGCGGTGCCTAAGCCTCGAAACCAAAATAACGGCGAAGGCGATATGCAGCAGGGTTTCACCTCCGACGGGACACCGAATGCGTGGGCCGGAAAGATAGTCTGGCTAGATGAACGGCGAACGTGCAAGCGGGAATTTCCCAAGTGAGGTTCGATGCAAACTCAAAGCGCGAGCGAATGAGCACTAGACTTTTTACCATCAGCGATAGTTCGCGGGTGATTTGTGGAGCAAAAACCCGCAAAGGTCACCCGTGCCGAATGAAGTCAGAAGCGGGAAAGCGTCGTTGCAAGTTTCATGGGGGCAAGTCTACTGGACCAAGGACGCCAGAGGGTAAGGCCCGGATCGCGAAGGCGCAGCGCCAGAGATGGGCAAGACATCGTCAGTGCATCAAGTCGTAGATTGCGACTAGTACGCGCGCGCGGGTAAGGGGTGTTAGTCCATAATTGCGTTGGGGGTTTCCATCTCAAGCCATTATTTACCCGAGGGTTAGCCCTAATACCGAAAAACTCAAAGCGAAGCGCGCGCAGGTGTGGAACGTCGCGCATCTTTGACTCGATGCTGCGCATTTTCTGAATCTTATCAACGGGTGGTGTCACGTAATATTGCCCCAAACGTCAAGCATTTCTGACCCAAACCGGCCCTTCGGCGCGGTCTGGGTCAAAGTTGGCAGAGCGGGACTTTTCTGCCGCTCGCCGCATCTGCGCCAATGGCTGCTTTTTGCAAATAGACGAAATCTCTTGGCGTCGTTTGGCTTTTCTGAAAACGCGTTTTGGCGGCAAGACTCCAGAGCTGATAGCATTTGTTGATTTGCCAACTCGAGTTCGTTATTTATGCGTTGCCTTTGATTCGCTGCGGCTGCTGAACCCGACGCATCATGAAAGGCAGTACAATGACCAAACTCGTCCGTATAGACGAGGCCCGTTCACGTGTGAGCGGGCTTTCAGTAAACACCACGCTATATGCAACAAAACAGGTCGAAACCGACCGGGCATCGATCAAATCGCTGCGCGTATTGGACAAGCTATCAAACGGAGTTCGCGACCTCGCGACTGCGGGTTTTCTGAGCGCGCAAGCGAGTGTTGATCGGGCGGTTTTGACGCCAGATTTTCATCGTGGCGCCACTTTGCCAGTCGGAATTGCCTTGGCGATGAACGGCGCTGTGGTCCCGGGGGCCATTGGAAATGACATTGGCTGTGGAATGGCTTTTGCAGTTCTGGATGGCATCGTTGCGCAAGAGCTGCTCGCGATATGGCCAAAGTTGCCTTCACTTCTCAGGCATAGCTTTTTTCAAGGAGGCAGACGGATCGAGGCAAGCCCAGATTCGCGTCGTGCGTTGCTATCCCAGGGAATCGCAGCGTTGGACGCAAAAATGCTCAGCGATGTTTGGGGCGACGCTCCTGCAAATATAGGCCAACAGCTTGAGTCTGCGGTTCATGATCCATTCGGACCAATAGCGCCAGGCAGCCCATTTGATGAATGGATAGCACCCGGTGGACGCGACGGGATCAGTCGTGACCAACTGCTTGGCACGATTGGTGGCGGTAACCACTTTGTGGAAGTGCAGGAAATCACAAAAATAAACGACGGTGGTGCGGCTTGGGCTTGGGGTCTGCGATGTGGCAGCGTTGGTGTAATGGTGCATTCGGGTTCCGTCAGTTTGGGGCGCGCTGTTGTCAACGTACATGATGCAAGGCTGCGTGCGCGGTTGCCTAACCAACTTCGACGACCCGAGTTCGGGTTGATGCCCTATCCCACAACGGGTTCGAACGGCGATCTTGGGCGCTCTTATCTCCAGGATATGACCGCCGCCGCACGCTTCGCAGCGCTCAATCGAATTTTCTTATCGCTTATGGTGCGGCAAAAACTTTCAGAAGCGCTGGGTCGAAATGTAGGATGGCGCTTAATTCACGATTTGCCGCACAATTTAATTTGGCATGAAAAGAACGATACATTGCTTCACCGAAAGGGCGCATGTCCCGCTTTGCAAGGCCAAGGTTATATGGAAGAAAGCCGTTTTGCGTGTGGGACGCCAGTGATTGTTCCTGGCTCGATGGGCTCCTCGAGCGCTCTGCTCAAAGGGATTGGCAACCCTGAGTGCCTTTCCAGTGCGCCTCATGGCGCGGGCCGTGTATTGTCGCGTAACGCGGCAAGAGCGCATTTGGCGCCGACTATTTCTCGTGTCGTCACACCGCAAGACGTCAGAACAGCACGCTCTGACATACGCCATGAAGCAGAACGTCGATTGGCCGAAGAGGCACCGCGCGCATATAAACCCATCGAGCCTGTCGTCGACACGATGGTCCTTGGCGGGATGGCCACGGATGTCGCGCGACTGAAACCTCTCTTCACGATCAAAGGATAAATTCAGCCTTCACGTTTTGTAGACCTGACTTCGTTCTAAAGCAGTCATTCAGTGAGGTTGCAGCATTTGGCAAAGTGGGCTCACAGCCGCCGCTCGCTGCGTGACACGCCAATGTCTGGTATGCCATTTTCAATGAATTGGGTCAGTTGTTGACGTAAAGGTCAATTTCGTCTGACGTCTTACAGCAAGGATGCCTTCCTGTAGATTGTTCAATCAATTCGGCCAATATAGCAATGATGATGGTGGCCCCGGCCAAGCGTGGGCGCACGGGATGGCGATGCAGTCCCCATCTTCGACAAGAGCCAGCGCCTCGCCCATGGTGTATGCACGTGCCCAGCCTTGCCGCCGATCTGGTAAGTCAAGGTCGCTGCATATGATGACTTTCCAAACTTTCATGCAAAACACTATGTAGGCGCTTTGTTGACAGTCTGTTGCCAACCTCACGGTGCACAATGTCACAAAAGCCGCACAGAGAAAATTGGCCGCACCGCATATGAGGGCGGTTAATCTGAAGCGCGAGGGATTCGGGGGGAAATTCAGGGGAAAATTCGAACGGGAACGAAACTTAACTATTCTTAACAATGATTTAAGGTGGCTTTATGGTGCCCAGAAGAGGACTCGAACCTCCACGGCCTTGCGGCCACTGGCACCTGAAGCCAGCGCGTCTACCAATTCCGCCATCTGGGCACAGATGCGTGAGAAGCGCGTTTAAGGCTGTGATTGAAGCCTGTCAAACGGATTCTGAGTTTTGTATTCAAGTTGAACGGTAAGCGGCGAATTGGCGTCTTGTTCAGATGCCCAGACAGCTGTATCCCAAAGTACCACCGCACCAATCGGGAGCCGAACGCATGTCCAAGCTGGTAACGATCTATGGAGGGTCCGGATTCGTCGGACGTTACATTGCACGTCGTATGGCCAAGGCCGGTTGGCGGGTGCGCGTTGCTGTGCGTCGCCCGAACGAAGCTATTTTCGTCAAACCTTACGGTGTTGTAGGCCAGGTAGAGCCTGTTTTGTGCAATATTCGGGACGATCAATCAGTGGCTTCGGTCATGACAGGCGCGGATGCGGTTGTGAATTGTGTGGCTGTTCTGGCCTCGAACGGCAAGAACACGTTCGAAGCCGTTCAGGCGGAAGGTGCAACGCGAATCGCACGGATCGCCGCAGAGCAGGGCATTGAAACAATGGTGCATCTGTCATCGATTGGCGCTGATGCATCGGCAGAAAGCGAATACCAGCAAACGAAGGCAGAAGGCGAAGCAGGCGTGTTGAAGCACATGCCAAATGCGACCATTCTGCGCCCGTCCATTATTTTTGGGTCTGACGACTCGTTTTTTAACCGCTTCGCCGGGATGACTCGGTTTGGTCCCATCTTGCCGGTGATTGGGGCCAGTACGAAATTCCAACCCGTTCATGTTGACGATGTTGCACAGGCGGCTGAATTCGCGTTGTTGGGTCAAGCGGAAGCAGGTGTTTATGAGTTGGGCGGTCCCGACGTGCACACCTTCCGCGATCTCATGACAAAAATGCTGGGTGTTATTCATCGCCGGCGTTTGGTTCTAAATATGCCGTTTTGGGTTGCGCGGATCATGGGGTTTGCCTTTGACATGGCAAACGCGATGTCCTTGGGACTTGTTCCTGCGATGGTGACCCGCGATCAGGTTAAGACCCTAAAAAGTGACAATGTGGTTTCCAATGACGCGCTTGGGTTTGACGATCTAGGCATTGAACCAGTTGCATTGGACGCAGTCCTGCCAGAGTATCTTTGGCCCTATCGTCCATCCGGGCAATATGACGATATCAAAAACAGTGCGCGTAATCTTCAGGCGTAAGCCCACCCCAGCAAAGCCAGACCCAAAAAGACACGGTAGATCACATAGGGTGTGAAACTGACCGACTTGAGCAATTGAAACATCAGTTTCAAAGCCAATAGAGCTGCGACAAATGCAAAACCTGCTGCGATCGAGGCATCCTTTGCCAATTCCCAATTTGCCTGACCGACGACGTCCAAGCTGAGCACGGCGCCAGAGGCTAGGATAATGGGGATGGACATCAACATCGCCAAACGGGCCGACCCTTGCCGATCATAGCCGAGGTGACGCGCCGCAGTGATAGTGATGCCTGAACGTGATGTGCCGGGAATTAGCGCCAAGCATTGCGCCAGACCCATGAACACCGCGTGTTTAATTGTCCATTCCTCGGCCTTGCGGTCCACAGCACCCTTGCGATCCGTCCATAGCAAGAGGAGCCCAAACAAGAGAGTCGTCCACCCGATGACAACGACAGACCGAAACACTTCGTCTAAACCGGTGACTTTTATGACCAACCCGACGATCACTGCTGGGATGGTCGCAATAATCAAGCACAAGGCTAGGAATGAGCCTTTTGTGTCTACCTTTCCCCGGATTAGGCGAGATAGGCCGACTAGCGCCTCTTTTACATCGCTCCAGAAATATAGAATGACTGCAAACAACGTACCCAGATGCACGGCGATATCGATTGCCAATCCTTGATCTTGTGCCCCGGTTAAATTCGGCAACAAGATCAGGTGGCCCGAGCTGGATACAGGCAAAAATTCCGTTATGCCTTGGATCACCGCCACTAGTAATAGTTGAAAAAGAGTCATTTAACCGCCAACCTTCTGCTAGCATCACCTTTACAAGGGGTTGATTCCAAAGGCAAAGCGCGAATTAAGGTCCGATTCGGTCATTAATTTTTGCAGATTTTATCTATCCACTCCGAAAAATGTCAGGGAAACTCTTTAATAGGTCAGTAGTTTTGACTTTTATCTGACTTCATGTTCGCTTAAAGAACCCCTCAGATGACGTTGGGAGAATGGGTATGGCGAAGCAGCCTATGCTGAAATTTGTGAAGATCGACCGGGACATGCCGGAAAAACGAGTGGCAGAATCGCGCCGCGAGGATTTTCACGAGATCTATGCCGAATATGCCGACGCAAAGGCAAAGGAACAGTCCAGCCGCTGCAGCCAGTGTGGCGTTCCCTATTGCCAATCCCATTGCCCGTTGCACAACAACATTCCCGACTGGCTCCGCCTGACGGCCGAAGGGCGTCTGCGCGAAGCGTATGAGATCAGCCAAGCCACAAACACCTTCCCGGAAATCTGCGGACGCATTTGCCCGCAGGACCGTCTGTGCGAAGGCAACTGCGTCATTGAACAATCTGGCCATGGCACCGTGACCATCGGATCGGTCGAAAAATACATCACCGACACTGCGTGGGAAAACGGTTGGGTCCAACCAGGCACCCCGACAACGGAACGCACAGAAAGCGTTGGCATCATTGGCGCAGGGCCCGGTGGCCTTGCCGCGGCTGATGTGCTGCGCCGTGCGGGATTACAAGTCACTGTATACGACCGCTACGACCGCGCCGGAGGATTGCTGACCTATGGCATTCCCGGTTTCAAACTGGAAAAAGACGTGGTCATGCGCCGCAATGAACAGCTGGAACAAGCTGGCGTAAAATTCGTTCAAAACTGCGATGTAGACGCCGAAAAATTCGCCTCGATCCGTTCAGAACATGATGCCATCATTGTGGCCACAGGTGTCTATAAAAGCAGGGAATTGGGCGGGCCGCAGGTGATTGCCGACGGCATCGAAAAAGCAATCGATTACCTGACAGCGTCAAACCGCAAATCCTTTGGCGATGACGTGCCTGAATTCGACAGCGGACGCTTGGATGCCAAAGGCAAACGCGTCGTTGTGATTGGCGGCGGTGATACGGCGATGGATTGCGTCCGAACAGCCATCCGACAAGGCGCTGAATCAGTCAAGTGTCTCTACCGTCGTGACCGCGCAAACATGCCCGGTTCACAACGCGAAGTCACAAACGCCGAAGAAGAAGGTGTTGTCTTTGAATGGCTGACTGCCCCAAAAGGGTTCGTCGAATCCGATGGCCGCGTCACCGGTGTGAACGTACAGCGTATGCGCCTTGGCGCGCCGGATGTCACAGGTCGTCAAGCACCTGAACTGATCGAAGGTTCAGACTATGTCGAAGACGCAGATATCGCCATCAAGGCACTGGGGTTCGAACCCGAAGATTTGCCAACCATGTGGAGCGAACCCGCGTTGCAAGTGACACGTTGGGGCACGATCAAAGCCGAATTCACGACGGGTAAAACCGAACTGGATGGGGTTTATGCCGTGGGTGATATCGTGCGGGGCGCGTCTCTTGTGGTTTGGGCCATTCGGGATGGGCGCGACTGTGCAGAAGCGATTCTTGAAAAACTTGGCGTCGGCACAACGGCCATCGCAGCCGAGTGAAAGACAGCTTTCGCGCCCGAAAGCCAGCCATCAAAAACCGGGACAGACCAGCCCAAAACCACGAAAGACAGCTTTGAGGCCTGAAAGCCAGCTTTCATGTCTAACCAGCGAAATCGTCCAACTAGGACAACAGTTTTGACCTAAACCGTGTCAATCGAAACTGAGTAGCGAGCGGAGATAAAAAATGTCGGCAACGGCAAATCGCAAAAAATCAGGAATGTGCCTGTGCGGCGCGGTGAAATTCCGCGCCCATGTGCCTGATTCTGCGATTCAGCTGTGCCATTGCCAACAATGCCAGCGTTGGACTGGGGGCGGGCCACTGTCTGTTGTGCGGGTCAAAGACGTCGAAATCTCTGGTCAGGACATGATCCAATCCTATCACGCCAGCGCCCATGGCGAACGCGCCTTTTGCAAGGTCTGCGGAACAAACCTGTATTGGAAGATGCAGGACCATTCGGTCACCTTTTTGCCCGTGGGTTTGTTTGATGATCAGACTGGCATGGACGTGCGCGAAGAAATATTCGTGGACCGCCGACCAGAGTGGTTACCCGCGCATCAAGATGCCAACCAGCAAGACGAAGCCGCGATGCAAGCACAGCTTCGGGAATTTTTGGATGGGCAATCATGATGGCGTCCAATCAAATCACTGGGTCGTGCTTATGTGGTGCGATCAAGGTTCAGGCCAAGGTCAGCAAACCCGCCTTGCGCGCCTGCCATTGCGAGATGTGCCGCAAATTGACGTCGTCGATGTTCATGTCCGTGAACACAGATCAGGACAGCATACAAATTACAGGCGATGTCGCGGTGTATGCGTCGTCCGAATGGGCAGAACGCGGATTTTGCCGCGCCTGCGGGTCGGTGATCTTTTACAGCACCAAGGAAGACGGCGCGCGAAACCTATCTGCAGGTCTGTTCGAAAACGCCGCCCACGCACCTTTGAAAATGGAGTTTTTCTCAGACAACTGCCCCAACGCCTATGTGCTGGCGGGGGACCAAGAGAAACTGACAGCAGAACAGACAATCGCGTTGTTTATCGGTGAAGGAGACAACGCGTGAGCACCGTCTCTAAGGACAAAGAGGTCCAGTTGAAACCGATAGCCACGCTGGGAAACTGGTGTGTTCGTCTAATGTTCGTAATGGTTTTTCTGGAGCTTGTGAGCTTTGGAACGCTGCTTAATGAGTACAGGCTGGCGGTCATCGATGAGCCGTTCCCAAGTTTTGCATCTGAAGAGGCCTATTTTCAAGCGTTCGATCTAGCAGTGGAATTAGATAGTCTTTCGTATTTCGCGTACTTTTTGGTTGGGTCCATTGGCTTTTCTTTGAATGTTTTTTGGATTTTTCGGTCAACTCACAACGCTGCGGTAATTGATCCCAAACCCGGGCGCATATCAAAATGGATGGCGTTGTTGTACAACTTCATCCCAATCGTGCATTGGTGGATGCCGTTCAGAACTGTAACACAGGTTTGGCATAGCTCGCTTGGCAATAACGACCCGCTTAATTTGCGAGCGCCTACATTCTTTTGGGCGTGGTGGATCTGTTGGATCATCTACGTGTCGATCACGCAAGGATCTAGTGATTTTATGGGATACGATGCTTCGGATTCCTATCTGAAGGGGCTTCAGGCGAATATATTCAAGGTACCCTTTGGTGTTGTAACGTTTTACGTTTTCGCCCGGATAATCCGCCGCATTACTGACGCACAGAGCGCCGCTTTGGACGCTAACTTGGGGGGCGCACAGACATGACCAGTTTGAAGCAAGCGCAGTTGACCACCTTTTTTGGAAAGCCCGAGCAGACGAATTCACGGGGTCGGCATATGTGCATACAGCGTTCGCATGATGATCCGTCCGGGTTTAAAAGATGGGACAGACTATGAAATTTTTAGGGCCTCTTATTGCGGTGCTGTGCCTGTTTCCGGCCGTTGCATCTGCGGACAGAGCCGATCAGTTGTTGAAAGGGTGCAAACCGATCCTGTCGGCGCATAAGAAATCATGTGAAGTCGAGCATGTATATGACTGTGGCCAACGCGGATTTGGGTATTTGACTGCGACCGGCGGCAAACGCAATTTTCTTCAATTCACAGGGCCTGACGGTGAATCTGGCAACTTCTATCGTTTCATTGATCCCTTAGAAATTACTGTCGAGAGCGAGCAAATAAAGTACTCTTCTAAGCAATTGCTGAGAACAGGTAAGTCGACGTCTGAGAGTATCATTCGGGTTAAAACCGGCGCTTTGACCGAGCGTGTTAATGTCGTCTACAAAGCGCGATTGAAAAAGAAACGCGTGTCATTTGCGGGATATGAATTCGTCACAGGCAAAGGCGATGTGAAGATGACCAATTTGACGAACGGCGACAAGACGACCATCTCTTATGATTTGCTCGTTTCAACACAGAACAGTGTCTACCTGACGGGACGACAAACGATCAAGCGTGCGCGGGGCACGCAGACGTTCAACAAATCGATCCAAAATATTGTTGGTCCGGGTGAACCCGGATTTCTATCAGACAAAGGCCAGTTTGGTTGCTGATCATAGCACCAGCTGATGAGGAGAAGGGATCTCTGAGATGACCAAGTATGACGCAGAATGGGCACGTGCTGAGACTGAAAAGCGCGCGTGGATGGCTGAAAACGGGATGTATTCCGAGGACGAGGAACATTCGTCCTGTGGGGTTGGGCTTGTTGTGTCGGTTGATGGCACGCGGTCGCGCGAGGTTGTTGAAAACGGGATCGCGGCGCTTAAGGCGATTTGGCACCGTGGCGCTGTAGATGCGGATGGCAAGACCGGCGACGGGGCTGGCATTCACGTGCAAATCCCTGAGCCGTTCTTTTACGATCAGATCGAACGCACTGGCCACACGCCGAACAAGGATCAGCGGATTGCTGTGGGTCAGGTGTTTTTGCCGCGTACCGATTTTGGCGCACAAGAAACCTGTCGGACCATTGTGGAAACCGAAGTTCTGCGCATGGGCTATTACATCTATGGCTGGCGTCATGTGCCGGTGCATGTGGAATGTCTGGGCGAAAAGGCGAACGCGACACGGCCCGAGATTGAGCAGATCTTGATCTCGAATTCCAAAGGCGTTGACGAGGAAACATTCGAGCGCGAGCTCTATGTCATTCGGCGTCGGATCGAAAAGGCGGCTGTGGCGGCGCAGGTGGGGGCGCTTTATATTGCGTCGCTGTCGTGCCGGTCGATCATTTACAAAGGCATGATGCTGGCCGAGCAGGTTGCGGATTTCTATCCCGATTTGCAGGACGAACGGTTTGAATCGGCCTTTGCGATTTATCACCAGCGGTATTCGACAAACACTTTCCCACAGTGGTGGTTGGCGCAGCCGTTCCGAATGTTGGCGCATAACGGCGAGATCAACACGCTGAAGGGCAACATGAATTGGATGAAAAGCCACGAAATCCGCATGGCGTCGGGTGCGTTTGGCGACATGGCCGAGGATATCAAGCCAATCGTGGCGCCCGGGTCTTCGGATTCGGCGGCGTTGGATTCGGTGTTCGAGGTGTTGGTGCGTGCCGGGCGCAGTGCGCCGATGGCCAAGACTATGATGGTGCCGGAAAGCTGGTCCAAGCAGGCGTTGGAATTGCCGCAAGCGTGGCGGGATATGTATTCCTATTGCAATGCCGTCATGGAGCCTTGGGATGGTCCGGCCGCGTTGGCGATGACGGATGGGCGCTGGGTCTGTGCGGGTCTGGATCGCAATGGTTTGCGGCCGATGCGGTATGTCGTGACAAATGACGGCATGGTGATTGCCGGGTCGGAAACCGGGATGGTGCCGCTGGACGAAGCGCGCGTGATCGAAAAGGGCGCGTTGGGTCCGGGTCAATTGCTGGCTGTGGACATGGAAGAAGGCAAGCTGTTCCACGATACAGAGATCAAGGACAAACTGGCGGAAACACTGCCGTTTGGGGATTGGGTCGGTAAGATCAAGGAACTGGACACTGCGCTGGCTGGGGCAACCGAAAAGGCGTTGTTCAGCGGAGAAGAGCTGCGCAAGCGTCAGATCGCGGCGGGATATTCCATTGAAGAGCTTGAGCAGATTTTGGCCCCGATGGCCGAAGACGGCAAAGAGACTTTGGCATCCATGGGGGATGACACGCCCAGTGCGGTGCTGTCCAAAAAGTATCGCCCCCTGAGCCATTTCTTTCGCCAGAACTTTAGTCAGGTGACCAATCCGCCTATCGATTCATTGCGTGAATACCGCGTGATGAGCCTGAAGACGCGGTTTGGGAACCTCAAGAACGTGCTGGATCAGGATGGCAGTCAGACCGAGATTTTGGTGCTGGACAGTCCGTTTGTGGGCAACGCGCAGTTTGAAAAGCTGATCGAAGAGTTCAATTCGGAACTGGCCACAATCGATTGTACATTTGAGGCCGGGCAAGGGTCGTTGAACGCAGCCCTGTTGCGCATCCGGTCCGAAGCGGAAGACGCGGTGCGGTCGGGCGCTGGGCATATTGTGCTGACGGATCAGCATTCCAACGCTGACAAAATCTCGATGCCGATGATTTTGGCGACCAGTGCGGTGCATAGCCATCTGACCCGCAAAGGGCTGCGTACTTTCTGTTCGCTGAATGTGCGGTCTGCGGAATGTATCGACCCGCATTACTTTGCGGTTCTGATCGGCTGTGGCGCGACTGTTGTGAACGCTTATCTGGCCGAAGATTCACTGGCCGAGCGTATCGACAAGGGTCTGATCGACGGCACCTTGACCGAAGCAGTGGCGCGGTATCGTGACGCCATTGATCAAGGGCTGCTGAAAATCATGTCCAAGATGGGCATTTCGGTGGTGTCATCCTATCGCGGTGGTCTGAATTTCGAAGCCGTGGGTCTGAGCCGGGCCATGGTCAACGAATTCTTCCCCGGCATGATCAGCCGCATTTCAGGTATTGGCGTAAGCGGTCTGCAAGCCAAAGCCGAAGAGGTGCACACCCAAGGCTGGGCCGGCGGGCAGGTTTTGCCCATTGGTGGTTTTTACAAAGCGCGCAAATCCGGGGAAACCCACGCGTGGGAAGCCACGGCCATGCACATGTTGCAAATGGCGTGTAACAAAGCCTCGTACGAGATGTGGAAGCAATATTCCGCAAAGATGAAATCCAACCCTCCGATCCATTTGCGCGACTTGATGGACATCAAACCCATCGGAACCGCGATCCCGATCGAAGAGGTGGAAAGCATCACATCGATCCGCAAACGGTTTGTCACACCGGGCATGTCCTTGGGCGCACTTAGCCCCGAGGCGCATAAAACCCTGAACGTGGCGATGAACCGGATTGGCGCAAAATCCGACAGTGGGGAAGGCGGCGAAGATCCGGCGCATTTCCACCCGGAACCAAATGGGGACAACCCAAGTGCCAAGATCAAACAGGTCGCATCAGGCCGCTTTGGCGTCACTGCCGAGTATCTGAACCAATGCGAAGAGCTTGAGATCAAAGTCGCACAGGGTGCAAAGCCCGGTGAAGGGGGGCAGTTGCCCGGTATGAAGGTCACAGACCTGATTGCGCGTCTGCGGCATTCGACCAAGGGTGTCACGCTGATTTCACCGCCGCCCCACCACGATATCTATTCCATCGAGGATTTGGCGCAGCTGATCTATGACCTGAAACAGATCAATCCACGCTGTAAGGTGACTGTGAAACTGGTCGCATCCTCTGGTGTTGGGACAATTGCGGCGGGTGTGGCCAAGGCCAAGGCCGACGTGATCCTGATTTCGGGCCATAACGGCGGTACTGGTGCATCCCCGGCGACATCGATCAAACATGCGGGTCTGCCTTGGGAAATGGGTCTGACCGAAGCGCATCAGGTGTTGTCGATGAACAACCTGCGCGGTCGCGTCACACTGCGCACCGATGGTGGGCTGCGCACTGGGCGTGATATTGTCATGGCGGCGATGATGGGGGCCGAAGAATACGGTATCGGTACTGCGGCCCTGATTGCGATGGGCTGCATCATGGTGCGTCAGTGTCAATCAAACACCTGCCCAGTTGGTGTGTGTACCCAAGACGAAGAGTTGCGTGGCAAATTCACAGGGAACGCGGATAAGGTTGTTAATCTGATCACCTTCTATGCAACCGAAGTGCGTGAAATTCTGGCCCAAATCGGGGCGCGCAGCCTTGATGACGTGATTGGCCGTGCCGATCTGTTAAGCCAAGTTTCGCGTGGGTCTGCGCATCTGGATGATCTGGATCTGAACCCGATGTTGATTACTGTCGATGGGGCGGACGATATCGTCTATAACCGTGACCGCGACCGCAATGTTGTGCCAGATACATTGGATGCACAGATCGTACGTGATGCGGCGCGGTTCCTGAACGATGGTGAAAAGATGCAGCTGCAGTATGCGGTACAAAACACGCACCGGACTGTGGGCACGCGTACCTCAAGCCATATTGTGCAGCAGTTTGGGATGCGCAACACGCTGCAACCTGATCATCTGACTGTCAAACTGAACGGGTCTGCCGGTCAATCGCTGGGTGCGTTTGCAGCGCCCGGTTTGAAGCTGGAAGTGTCGGGTGATGCCAATGATTACGTCGGCAAGGGTCTGTCTGGCGGAACAATCATCGTGCGTCCGCCCATGGCATCGCCCATTGTTGCGGCTGACAACACCATTATCGGCAACACTGTCCTTTATGGCGCGACCGATGGGTATCTGTTTGCTGCGGGACGTGCGGGTGAACGGTTTGCTGTGCGCAATTCCGGGGCCAAGGTTGTTGTCGAAGGCTGTGGATCGAACGGCTGTGAATACATGACCGGTGGTGTTGCTGTCATTCTGGGGTCAATCGGGGCCAACTTTGGGGCCGGGATGACCGGAGGCATGGCGTATTTGTATGACCCTGAGGGGACAAGCGCCGCTTTGATGAATATGGAAACGCTGGTGACTTGCCCGGTTACTGTGGACCATTGGCGGTCACAGTTGGAAGAGTTGCTTGCACAGCATTTGGCAGAAACAGGCAGCCGAAAAGCCGCCGATATTCTTCAGCATTGGGAGACGGAGCGTCATCATTTCGTTCAGGTCTGTC
Organism: Paracoccaceae bacterium; assembly: GCA_039960995.1. Lineage (GTDB taxonomy): Bacteria > Pseudomonadota > Alphaproteobacteria > Rhodobacterales > Rhodobacteraceae > JABSSA01. Next base: position 56,263 of record JBDVKF010000064.1, read on the forward strand.
CAAAAGAGATGCTGAACAAACTGACGGTTCCCATCAGTTTGGAAAAAGGCGCTATTCCGGCGGAATAGATCGCCTTAACCACGCAATTCGATGAGCAGGGCCTGGGGTTTTCAACCTCGGGCCTATTCTTTTGCCGAACCCACCATCTTTGTCGCATAATCCCTGCTGCCCACATGTGTGTTTTCAGCAAGGATGCCGGCCACCTTGCCCGGCATTGTGCCCATTTTGGCCGCGATGATGTAATCCGCATCACCAGACCAACTGAGCAACCAAACAAGGGCCGCTTCAGTGTTGTTTAAAACCCGAACCTGCGTCGGGATAGATACTTCGCTTGATGCTCCTAAGACATCGATCATAATTTCTACTCCGGAACCTACCGTAACACGGTGGACCGCCCCCGAAGTCCGTACGGATCATATAGCAGGAATTAGTCACTTCTCCGAAGACTTAACGTTGTGTAATTTATTCTATTTTTCCGAAATTCTGCTGCGCCGGTTGTGGGAAGGCCGTGATGTCGCCGTCACAACAGCGGTGTTTAATTTGTCCCGAAGGGCATTCAATTGCGCGCGGACGCTGGTATATCGACGCCATGGCAAAAAAGACCACGCGCAGCAGCAGCAGTAGAAGCAAGAAGAAGAAAACCAAACGCAGGCCAATACGGAACGCATTGCTGTTTGCGTTGCGGTGGGGTCTGCGCGGTGTGAGCGTTGTGGTGTTGTTGGCTGTGGTTTTGGGCCTGTTGTGGGGCCTCGTGAATCCGCCCACAACGTTTTACATGATGCAGGAATCGCGCCGTTTGGGCGGGGTGGATCAAGAATGGGTCGATATCGACGACATCGCGCCGGTTATGGTGCGGTCTGTCGTGGCCGCAGAAGACGCGAATTTTTGCCTGCATTGGGGTTTGGATGTCGCGGCCATCCGTCTGGCCATCGAAGAAGGGCGTGGGCGTGGGGCGTCAACGATCAGCCAGCAGGTCGTTAAGAACGTTTACCTTTGGCACGGGCGCACCTGGTTGCGCAAAGCGCTTGAAGCGGGGATGACGCCGGTGATTGAACTGTTGTGGTCCAAACGGCGTATTCTCGAGGTCTATTTGAACGTGGCCGAGTTTGACGAGGGCGTGTTTGGCGTGGATGCAGCGGCGTTGCATTACTTTGGCGAAGTGCCCAGCGCCCTAAGCAACCAACAAGCCGCGCGACTGGCGGCGGTGCTGCCTAATCCCAAGGGACGGTCGGCGAAAAACCCAACTGCCAGTTTGCGAAAACGGGCCGCTTCGATACAAGATGGGGCGGCGACGATCAAAGCGGATGGCCGTGCAAAGTGTTTCGAGAGTTGAAATCAAACGCAGCACAGTGCATTCATGCTCAAACTTGGATCAGAGATTGTGATGGCGCGACTATTTCACGTACCCCTTTCCCCCTTCTGCCGCAAAGTGCGTTTGAGCCTTGCGGAAAAGAAAGTCGAAGTGGAATTGGTAGAGGAACGATACTGGGAACAGGATCCGGATTTCATGAAACGGAATCCTGCGGGTAAAGTGCCCGTTCTCAAGATTGACGGCATTACGATGTCCGAAAGTTCGGCCATTTGCGAATATATCGAAGAAACCCGTCCCGAACCTTCGTTGCTGCCAAAGGACTCAGAAGAGCGGTTGGAAGTGCGGCGGTTGATCGGGTGGTTTGACGACAAGTTCCATGCCGAAGTCACGTCAAAGCTGTTGTATGAGCGGGTCAACAAAAAGCTGACCCAAACGGGATACCCCGACAGTAAGAACGTCAAAGCCGGGGCCAAAGCGATCAAGTATCATCTGGATTACATGACATGGCTTTTGGATCACCGTCGTTGGTTGGCCGGTGATACGATGTCATTGGCGGATTTTGCCGCCGCCGCGCATTTGTCAGCGTTGGATTACATCTCGGATGTGGATTGGAATCGCAGCGAGGTCGTCAAAGACTGGTACGCCAAGATCAAATCCCGCCCGGCGTTCCGATCCATTCTGGCGGATCAGGTGTCAGGATTTCCGCCCCCCCGACATTACAATGATCTGGATTTCTGATCCCATGATCCGCGCATGTCTGCATGTGCTAAGACCCTGATCATGGACCTCAAGGCACGTATCATCGAAAAAGCGCTAGAAGAAGGCTTTGTCGCGGCGCGCGTCTGTGCGCCCAGCGCGGTGCCGCAGGTCAAGGATCGTCTGCGCCACTATGTTGAAAGCGGATATCACGGTCAAATGGGCTGGATGGAAGAGCGCATGCATTGGCGCGGCGACCCAACCGCCCTTTGGCCCGAAGCGCGATCTGTTTTGATGCTGGCCGAAAGCTATGCCCCTCAACATGATCCGTTGCAGATTCTGGATCATCCCGAACAAGCCGCCATTTCAATCTATGCCCAGAACAAAGATTACCATGATCTGGTCAAAAAGCGGCTGAAACGATTGGCGCGTTGGATGGTCGGCGAAACCGGGTGCGAGTTAAAAGTCTTTGTGGACACGGCCCCTGTTCCGGAAAAAGCGCTTGGTCAGGCGGCGGGTCTTGGGTGGCAGGGCAAACACACCAATCTGGTCAGTCGGGATTGGGGAAACTGGGCGTTTTTAGGGTCTGTTTTCACGACGCTTGACCTGCCACCGGATGAAGCAGAGCCCGATCATTGCGGGTCTTGCCGGTCTTGTTTGGACATTTGCCCAACAGACGCCTTTCCTGCCCCCTATCAGCTGGATGCGCGCCGCTGTATTTCCTATCTGACCATCGAACACAAAGGCCCTGTTGATCCCGAATTGCGCGCCTTGATGGGCAATCGGATTTATGGATGTGACGATTGTCTGGCGGCCTGTCCCTGGAACAAATTCGCCGTTGAAGCGCGCGAGCTGCGCTATCAATCGCGCCCCGACCTTTTAGCGCCTGATTTGGCAGAATTGGCACAGCTGGACGACACCGCGTTTCGGGCCAAATTTTCCGGATCACCAATCAAGCGGATTGGACGAGATCGGTTTGTGCGCAATGTCCTTTATGCCATCGGGAATTCGGACGCCGCGCATTTGCGCCCTGTGGCACAAGCCTTGTGTGAGGACGACAATGCCACCGTGGCTGATGCGGCGCGGTGGGCTGTGGAAAGGTTAGACACGCCATGACGTTGCTTTTGGGTGTGGACACGGGCGGCACATATACCGATGCGGTTTTGATCCGCGATGAACAGGACGTGTTGGCCACTGCGAAATCGCTGACGACACGCCATGATCTGGCGATTGGGGTTGGTGCTGCGGTGCAATCCGTCATCGACGCCGCCGGGGTGCGCGCGGGTGATATCCACATGGCCGCGTTGTCCACAACGTTGGCCACCAACGCCTTGGTCGAAGGGCAAGGCGGGCGCGTTGGGTTGGTCTATATCGGGTTTCGCGAAGCTGATCTGGACACCCATGGCTTGGCCGACGCTTTGAAGGGCGATCCGGTTTGCGTGTTGAAAGGGGGCCATGGTCATTCCGGGCAAGAAGGCGACCCGTTGGACGAGGCGGGCCTAATGGCCTTTTTAGAGGCCTATGGCGATAGTGTCAGCGGCTTTGCCGTTGCCAGTCGGTTTGCGACCCGCAATCCGGCACATGAATTGCGCGCTATGGCGATGATTGCCGAACAATCCCGTCGCCCTGTGTCTGCGTCCCATCAATTGTCCGCGAAACTGGGGGGGCCGCGCCGTGCGTTAACGGCCTTGTTGAACGCGCGATTGATCGGAATGATCGATGGTTTGATCGGGCGTGCCGAGGCGCAATTGAAAGACATGGGGGTTGTCGCCCCTTTGATGGTCGTGCGCGGCGACGGCGCATTGATGAGCGCGGCAGAAGCACGGCGCAGACCCATTGAAACCATTCTAAGCGGACCAGCCGCCAGCCTTGTGGGTGCGCGTTGGTTGACCGGCGTCCAAGATGCATTGGTCAGCGATATTGGCGGGACAACGACTGATGTGGCGCTGTTGCGGGGTGGACGGCCCGCGTTAGACCCCGAAGGTGCGCGCGTCGGCCCGTATCGCACCATGGTCGAAGCCGTGCAGATGCGCACATTTGGATTGGGTGGCGACAGTGAGGTGCATTTGGTGGCCCAAGGGTTGCTGGGTGGTGTCACCTTGGGGCCGCACCGTTTGGTGCCTGTGTCATTGATCGCCCATGAAGCCCCCGATGTTGTTCTGCCCGCGTTAGAGCAACAATTGCTGCAGACATTGCCCGGCGAATATGACGCCCGGTTTGCGCGTCCCGTGCCCGGTATCGGCACCGAAGGGATTGGGGAACGCGAACGTGTGTTGCTTGATCGGTTGGACGGGCAAGTGCAGCCTTTGTCGGCTGTTTTGCGCAATCGGCTTGAGCAGGGTGCGTTAAAGCGGTTGGTGTCGCGGGGATTGGTTCAGGTCGCGGGGGTTACGCCGTCGGATGCGGCGCATGTTTTGGGATTGGTGTCGGTTTGGAATACGGATGCCGCGCATATGGCGTTAAAGCTGTTTGGACGGCGTCGCGATGGGGCCGGGAATATGTTGGCCAAGTCGTCAGAAGATTTGGCGCAGATCATCATTGATCAGATGACCCGGCAAACTGGCTTGACCCTGCTAGAGACCGCATTCGCGGAAGAAGGCGTGGACGTGCCGCCCGCAGAACTGGCGCAGCACCCATTGATGCAGATGGGATTGCAGAACCATTCCAACGTTGTTCGCATAGAGGCCGGTTTGGCCTTGCCCGTGGTTGCCCTGGGTGCGTCTGCAGGCAGTTATTATCCGGCTGTTGGTGCATTGCTGGGCACCGATATGCGTGTTCCCGAACATGCGGATGTGGCCAATGCCATTGGCGCGGTTGTCGGGCGCGTTGTTGTGCGCCGACATGGCAGTGTGACATCAGAAGGCGAAGGCCGGTTCCGCGTTCATTTTGACACTGGTCCGCAGGATTTTGCGGCACGCGATGCTGCGCTAGATGCGTTGGAAACCGAGCTGCGCGATCAGGCGACACAAGCGGCTTATGCAGAAGGGGCCGTTGATGTCGAAGTGACACCAACCCGAAAGATTGAAGAGGCCGTGATCGAATCGCGTTCGGTCTTTATTCAGGCGGAAATCAGTGTCGAAGCCTCTGGTCGACCGCGTTTGGCGATCGATCAGAGCCCTGCAAAACTTTAAGACGCCTGTTGCATCTGTCCACCGCTCGTTTCTTCGCTGATGTCGAACAAAGTCGCTGCTTGGCGCAGTGCTGCAGTTTCTTTGACGAGAAGGTCGATTTCGGTGTTGGTTTCTTCGATCATCACCCCGTTTTGCTATGCTAGTTGATCAATCGAGGTCGCGGAATCGTCGATCTGACGCAATGAATTCGCCTGTTCTGTGGTTCCATCCGCGATTTCGGTGACTTGTGACAGGGCATCAGTCACAAATTCCCCAATTTCAGACAAGGATTCATGTGTTCGCGAGACAAGATCCACGCCGCTTTTGACTTCGCCTGACGACTTTGCAATCAGGGATGCGATTTGTGTCGCGGCTTCTGATGACCGTTGCGCCAGCTCTCTGACTTCGGAAGCGACAACGGCGAAACCACGCCCTGCGTCACCTGCACGCGCAGCTTCGACACCGGCATTCAGGGCCAGAAGGTTTGTCTGAAACGATATCTGGTCGATCACGGAAGTGATCTTTGAAATCTCTGACGAACTTTCCGCGATGCCATCCATAGCCTCGCGTGCCTTCGCCATTACGGTCGCGACGGATTCGGCCCTATCCTTGGTCTTTTTGACCATATCACGGGCATGTTGCGCATTTTCAGTGTGGTGGTTCACCAACCCAGACAAATTACGAATAGCCGTCGCTGTTTCCGCAACGGATTTCGTCTGTGTTTCGGTACGTTGTCCTAGTTCAGCCGCGCTGCCTGACATTTTGGCGGTCGGACCTTCGATTTCGACGGCGCTGTGAATGACGTCATGCATCGCCTGGGACAGTTTCATCTGCGCCTCGTTGAAATTCTCGCGCAGGACATCGAATTCGGAGGACATTTTTGTACGGATGGGATTGCGCAAGTCGCCACTGGCCAATCGGCTGAGCCCATCCTTAAGTGCGTCGACTGCATTCACCCTGCTTGTGATGTCACGCGCGTATTTCACCACTTTGTAGGGTTTGCCGTCTTCGCAGAATATCGGTGCATAGCTGGCGTTGATCCAAAGCTTGCTTCCATCTTTGCATCGCCGCAGGAATTCGCCCGTCAGCAATTTTCCTTGGGCAAGGTCCACCCAATGGGCGCGGTATTCCGCCGATTGCTGTTCATCGTCAAAGATGAAAATCCTGTGATGCTGGCCCTTCACTTCTTCTAGGGAATATCCGACCGCAGCAAGAAACAGTTCATTTGCATCCAGGATCGTCCCATCCGGCGTAAATTCGATACGCGCCATTGCACGATCAATCGCGGCCAGACGGTCAATCGCCTCGTCATATGGGATGGTAGTATCGTTTTGTCGGCTCTGGTCCATGCTTGTGGTTCCCCTCGGTTTCGAGAGGAAGCTAGAATTTTAACCTTAAGCAATGGTTAGCTAAAACTATTCGGCAGCTTGTTTTGGCAAAACCCAATTGGCCCGAGGGAAATGACACGTATATCCGCTAGGCCGACGCTCTAAATAGTCCTGATGTTCAGGCTCTGCATTCCAGAAGTCCCCAACCGGTTCCAGATCCGTCACCACTTTTCCCGGCCAGATACCAGAGGCATCCACGTCAGCAATAGTGTCAATCGCAACCTGTTTTTGGGTGTCGCTTACATAATAAATAGCCGAACGATAGCTTAACCCAATGTCATTGCCCTGACGGTTTGGAGTGGTCGGGTCATGGATTTGAAAGAAGAATTCGAGAATCTCCCGAAAGGACGTTACGCCGGGATCAAACATAATTTCGATCCCTTCGGCATGTGTCCCGTGATTGCGATAGGTCGCGTTGGGCACATCGCCGCCCGTATATCCAACACGCGTTCGCAAGACACCTGGCTGGCGACGGATCAGTTGTTGCATACCCCAAAAACACCCACCGGCCAGTACTGCACGTTCTTCGGTCATTTTACGTCCTCCACTTGATCCAAATAAGCGCCGTAACCTTCGGCCTGCATGTCATTGCGATGCACAAACCGTAAGCTGGCCGAATTGATGCAATAGCGCAATCCACCCCGATCAGCTGGACCATCGGGAAACACATGCCCCAGATGGCTATCCCCATGCGTTGACCGCACTTCGGTTCGGATCATCCCGTGTGTTCTATCGCTGAGTTCGGCGACATGAGCCGATTCGATAGGTTTGGTAAAGCTGGGCCAACCGCATCCGGATTCATATTTGTCGGAAGATGCAAACAAAGGTTCACCAGACACGATGTCGACATAGACACCCGGTTCCTTGTTCTTAAGATACTTTCCAGTTCCGGCGCGTTCCGTGCCGCTTTCCTGTGTTACCCAGAATTCTTCGGGTGAAAGCGCTGCGATTGCAGCTTGGTCTTTGACATAGGTTCCCATCCCACGACTCCTTTGATGTGTTGACCCATATTTGGGGCCTGTGTGTCAAAAGGAAAGGGGGTCAAAGAATCTGTGATCAAGGCAGAGCTTGAAAAAACAACAGCCCCTGCAGATGCAGGAGCTGTTGTGCATTTGTTGTTGGCCGAAGCCAGAATTACGGTTGGGTTGTTGTGGACGACCCGCCGCCAGCCGCTACTCCAACTACAACAACTGCTGCAACTGCGATACCAGCAACCGCAGCAGCGCTTAAGCCACCGACTGCTGCGCCTGTAGCTGCTGCACCTGTGGCAGTAGCCGTAGCGGTTGCCGTGGCGGCAGTCGAAGTGCCAGTGGCCGCCGCTGCGCCAGTCTCGGCTTGGCCGAGAAGAATTTCGTTACCTGCTTGCCCGATTAGCAAGTCAGATGTGGACGCGGATTGCGCCAACGGCATGGATGCTGATGCAATCACCATCAAGCCTGCAAAAAAACCAGTACGCATGAGTTACTCTCCTGTGTTCCACGTGTCCTTGACACGACCCTACTTAAAAACTGGTTGCTTTTCAACGCAACCAACGCGTGCGAAAAAAAATAATTCAGCGGTTTTTTACACAAAAATTAACCTTTTCTACACTTTTACGCCGATTAACGCCCAAGTAGGCGTAATCTGATCCATCCCATCTCCGGGCCTAACCATTGACGCGATTTCCAAATTTTTCTCGAATCACCGGAATCGACCCAATAGTCGTTTTCAATTGTACCGCCAGAATACGTGCAAGTTTCGCGCAAATGACGTGTTGAAAAAGTCAGCTCGACGATTTCGAGGGTTTCTGGCCCTACATTCCTAAATTGGCATGACATGGTCACTTGAATCGATTGGTCCAAATCATTCGTAACGTTCAATTGGCGCTGTGCAGTTCCCCCACCCGATGCAAGTGCAGACAGTGTTTGTGCATAGCTGGAAGACACCATGTCGGAGCCTAAACCGCGCGTTCCGGTCACCAATCCGTTCCGGGTGACCAGTTGCGACAAGTCGGTTGTGAACCAGACCGTCACATCCCCTTTGATTTGAAGAGGATCCATATAGGCGCTGGCGTCACGGTCTTCGAGAACGGCTTCGAGGGCAGGCTGTGGTAAGGAATCCAAAAACTCGCGAGACAGCTTTGGCAATGGTGGCCGCGGGCCACTTGGTCGTTTTATCGCCTGACTGAATGACGTGCGGATTTCGGCGAATGATTGCAACTGGCCTGTCTCTAAGCCTATTCCACCCGAGCACGCTGCGAGAGCGCCGACTATTAGGATCGCTGAGGGAATACGCATCATCTTTGTATCTCTCCGTATCAATTCCACACCCGCGACCAGCTTTCAGCCAAGTCTTCGCGGTGACCTTCGCGCACTTGTTCAAACAAGCGGCCCGGCACGTTTAGACGTGCGCCACCGTCTCTTTGCACCGGTCTGATCGTTGTGGATATTCCTTGGCGTGAGGGCTGACCGAGGAACCAGCCCAAAGGAATCGTTAGGTTGATCCCTTTGTCAAACGACCCTTCGCCGAATTCTGCGGATGTCACATCGGTCAGCGTGAAGAAACCGCCAACTTTCCAACCATTTTCAAACTCGCGGGATAGGGTAAATGTCGCGCCTTTGTCGCCAGCCAAATATTGTCCGACATCCACTTGGCCGATATAGCCCCGACCCAGTTCGTAATAGGCAGAGACGTGACCCGTTACGACATCATAGTCTTGGAACCCAAATCTTTGATCGAAATCACGCTGACGGACGTAATTGACTTCGGCACCAAGGGCCAATCGGCTGTTTACGGGTTTCCAGAGCATTTCGCCGGATACGCCGCCAAACATGCTTTCCAAATATCCAGCGCTGACGCGCGCATAAACGTTGTCGCCCGGTTTCCATTGCCGGGACACAAAGAGGTTTTCGATAGGTGTTCTTGTCGCTTGTGCAAAAAGGACAGCGTCTGTGCGCACGCGTGGCAATACAGAATTGGATTCTCGGCCACTTTCCACGTTGCCAAATGCGCGTGCGCGGACTTCACCCGAGATAAGCCAGCCCGGAGCCGGGCGGTAATTCAGTCGGGCGGCCAGACCCGCATCTGCGCGAACAGGTCGGTCTGGGTCGAAAAAGCTAGGCGATACATAGGGTCCCAATGACCAAGACAATTGAGGATACAAGTCTTCGGGGCGTACACTTTCGGGCAAAGACGGGGTCGCGTCTTCGAATCGCGCAGCCGCATAAAGTGCGCTGGCAGCGTCGGGTTCAAATTCCAAACGTTCCAAGTCGGTGCGGCGCAAGATGATCGTCGAAAGCGCGAGGCCATCGCGAGTCGGCGTAAGACGGAAAGTTTCGACCGAGGCCGGTAGAACACGCGCCATCGCGCGCGCAGCGCGACCCACTGCAATGCTGGTGTTTTCAAAGCGCGTGTTCGTAAAGCGCAGTTCTGCTGTTGTTGCCGAAACCTGTAACGCTTCGATCCGCAAACCGTCGACCGCCAAATCGGGTGCAAGCGCATCACGTATCGTGGTTGGCGCATTCGCGCTTGCCGCCCAATCTGTGCTCCATGCGGTTGGTTTGGTTGCGCGTGATGGGCGTTCAATGAACGGGCGTGTTCCCGAAACTGTGCGCGGTGTCAGAGACCGGTTGGGATTGATCTGCAATTGCGCTGAAATACCGAGTTCAGAGCCGTATAGGTAATAGGCCCCTAAACGGAGACGGTCAGAATATTGGTATTCGACACCAAAGTTCAGACGCGAGTCACGGGTGAACAACCCGCGTGACGTTTCAGGTTCGTAGGCGTCAGACGAATATTCAGCCTTAAGGCCAATCCGGTCGTTTATATTCCATTCGATACCTGCAAATGGTGCGACGTCGCCGCGAAACCACTGATCTACTGACGGTTCACCCCCGGTATCATTGGTAACGAAAGCAGGGCGCGTTGATCCGAACGGGGTTCCGATTGAGCCAGAGCTGCCAAGGCGCCCCCACCCCAATCCACCAGACACTTTTATCCGCCCCGGCAGGTTCAACGGTTGTTCAAACGTTTTGGTCGCAACCACATATTCGCCGGAGTAGATCCCAGTCCCGGCGAGATCTTGCAGACCAACTGTCACTGCAGGACGGTATTTGCCTTCTTTCAAGATCAGATAGCGCAGATCAAAGCTGCGGTCGCGGAACGTATCGAATCCAAAATCGTTGAAATCTCGCAGACCGATATATCGAAAAGTCGCGGAGAGGCGTGGCGTAAACTGCGCACTAAGGGACGTCCGCGTTTGACCCGCAAAATGCGATAACGTGATCGCCAATTGCCCGTCGGGCATGGTCAGAGCGCTTGGCGTGTCAATGACCCCAGGGAGCCCATAGAAATTCAGGGACGGCTGTTCAACCGGTACCTTGTAAGGCCGCGGTTCAAGCGGAGTATTTTGAGACCATGCGTGACCGCCGGCCATTGCTGCACCAAACGCAATTGTGCAAACGCAAAGTGTTCTGGTCAAAGCGGCCCCCGTTCATCGGACATGCTTGCTACACCTTCAAAAAACTAAATTACGCGGATCAATTTGATGCCAACCCGTTGTTTTTACAAAAATTTCACGAGATACTAACGTATAACAACAGCGTAAAACCAAAACGCTGTCGGCCTATGGCAAGGCGTTCGAACTGTTAAGAAACCGGAGCCAGACGATCAGCGGTGGACTGTTTCGCCACCTCTGCGTCTTTATTTGTATCCCAAGGTTCAACCCAACGATCGGCAATGGCGCGGGCTGCGTCTTCGTCCTGATTGTTGATCGCGTCACGCAGTCCATGAACAGCCTTTGCAACTTCAATCTCGCTCAGCGACTCTTCGATGGCCTGAAAGATCTTCTTGTTGAAAGTGCCCACCAAGGTGCCCGTCACGCTTAGCTCTTCGCGCATCTTTTCGCCCGGTCGCAGCCCAATAAATTCAATTTCAATATCCCCGTCCAGATTATTGCTATCGCGCACAGTATATCCCGCGCTTTCGATAATTTGACGGGCAAGATTTTGGATAAGCACAGGTTTGCCCATATCCAAAACATAAACGTCGCCACCATCTGCGATCGCGCCAACCTGAAGAACCAGATTTACCGCTTCTTGGACTGTCATGAAATAGCGTGCGACGTCTGGATGCGTGACCGTCACTGGACCACCGCGACTGATCTGATCCTGAAACAGCGGCACAACAGAGCCTGATGACCCCAATACATTGCCAAATCGCACGACGGCAAATTTTGGAATACCGTTGTCTGGAATTCGACTGGCAAGATCTTGCAGTACGAGTTCCGCCAAGCGCTTTGATGCGCCCATAATGTTTGTCGGGCGGACGGCTTTGTCGGACGATACCAAAAGGAAACGTTCAACACCTGCGGAGGCCGCTTCTAAAGCCAGAGTTTGCGTCCCAATGACGTTGTTATAGAGCCCAGGCAGCGGATTTAGCTCGACTAGGGGAACATGTTTATACGCTGCGGCATGCAAAATGACCTGAATTTCGTTTTCGGCCAAAACCTTTGCGACTTGGATGTTATTCGTAACAGTGCCAAGGACAGGTACAATTTCTACGCCACTGCCTATGGCCAGTTCCGACAATTCCTGATGGATTTGATACAGGCCAACTTCGGACATTTCGAATAGAACCAGACGCGAAGGACGGCACCCGACGATTTGGCGGCACAGCTCAGAACCGATTGAACCGCCAGCCCCGGAAATCAGAACATTTTTGCCTGCATAGGCATGTATCGCGTCGCCCAATGCGTTCCGAACTTCGTTCCGGTTCAAGAAACGGTTTGGTTGGACAGGCTCCAGCTTATCAACAAGCGCTTCTTCCCCAATCAACTGCGAAAAGGACGGAAGCGTTTGAACCTCAAGCCCCATTTCCTGCAGGCTGCGGGCGATTTGCGCTTGCTTGGGTTGAGTTTGCGACGGCATCGCCAAAAGGACGCGGTCGATACTGTGATCCTTCACAAGCTTTTCGATGCGTCGAGGTGCGTAAACAGGCAAACGCGCCACCTGTTGTCCTTGCAGCGAAATATTGTCGTCAACAAATGCAACCGGATCAATCTGTTCATGTGAACGCAACGCCAAGACCAGCTGTACGCCGGTCGTTCCCGCGCCATATATCAATACGCGACAGCGCGTGGTCCCTAGTCGATACACCGCCAAAACGATTTGCAGCAACACGGCACGGCTGATCACGGAAAAGACGAAGAAGTAGATACCAAACACCAAATATACAGTGTCAGGCACAGGTATTTTCATAAATTGGCACAGCAGGAACCCGGTAAGGGTCACCAGAGTACTGAATATCGCAGTGTCACCAATTGCGCTGGCTTCGTAATCTTTAAGCTGGATGGAAGCGACACCAAGCCAAAACGAAAAGATCAGCGACGACAGCAAAAGCGCCGGCATGATAATTAGACTCGACATGAACGTGTCCAGAGCCGAGCCAGAGGCCATCTGAAGACTAAGAGCAAACCAGAATGCCAGTGGAATCAGAGCGCAATCCACACTTGCGAGTATGGCGCTTTTGCGTCTTCGAGATAGCGATTTAACCCAGTCTACTAGCAATGTAGTCCCTCACAGCATGGCGATACGGTTGCCGTCTCTTGCGTCAATTGACCCGTTGTACGTGAATCGCTCGATATGATTAACAGAAAGTTAACCAATGTTACTGCTCCTGGCTTGGTCGGCAGGCGTTAATCTGCCCAACCTGGCTACGAAAACTTACTCTAGCCCTTGCACCGAAAGGGTATTTCCAATCAATCGTCATTAATCTAATTGGCACTAATGTGGTTAATCTGTGTCTATTGATGCTCGGTTTTTCGCCTATTGGTAGAATTTTGAGCACGAAAAACTGTTTTGACAGTCTCAAATAGAATCAAAAAGTCGAAACACATTGAGGCGTTGCGTTGATAGATCATATCTAACCGGGCTTTTTTAGGGATGCAAAGGGTCGTGTAAATAGACTCTGTTTCTGATTGGGTCCTTGCACGGGCCAGCAGGCGTTCTTCGTGACGGTGAAACCTAACAGACGCCAAACCGGTCACGCCAGGGCGGCTGCGCAGAACCTGCGCATAGAGTTCGGGAAATTTCTCAACATACTCGCGTAAAGGGGGCCGTGGGCCGACAAAGCTGATGTCACCTTTCAATATATTCCAAAGCTGCGGAAATTCATCCAATCGTTTGGCACGCAGTTTAGCGCCTATTGGAGTGATCCGTGACGCTTTGTGACCGCCGGACACGCCCTGATCAGACTCGGTGACGGTCATGGTGCGAAATTTGAGCAGGCGAAAGGATTGTTGCGTGCCTTTCATCCGCTCGGCCGCATAAAAGATCGGGGCACCTTGCTTTTGCCAAAGCCGCAGACAAACCCACGCCATGACAGGTGACAACAGCACGATCAGGATGCTGGCAAAGACCACATCAAACAGGCGTTTGCCCCACGTCATATGTTGACCCTGATCGATGTCTGCCCCGCCCTTATCTGTAAACGCCAGACTACTAAGGACGCCAGTTAAGCCGGGTTGCAAGTCACACAGGTCTTTGGACGACTGTCAGGCAATTTTGCGCGAAGGGTTGTGGCCAGCGCGCAACCCCGTGCTGGTTAGGCCATCTGAATGCGTTTGTCGTCAGGGACCAGCGCGTTGATCTGGCGGATATGTTCGGGCAGGCAAACGGTCAGGAAGTCGTGTTTGGAGACAACTGATTGACGTGCTGCCGGGCCTAAATGGGCGAATTTTTCAGGCGCGTTCAACACCTCGACCACCTGCGCCGCGAGCGCCTTGGGATCAAAGAAATCGACCAGCATTCCGGTTTCATTATGCGTAATCGCTTCGCGCACGGGCGCAACATCGCTGGCGACGATGGTTGCTTCCATCGACATCGATTCGAGCAAGGACCAGCTCATGACGAACGGCATAGTTAGATAGATGTGGCATGTCGAAATCTGCACGATCTTTTGGAAATCAGTATATGGCACGCGGCCCAAAAAGTGCAGACGGTCCCAGTTCAGCATATCGCCAACTTCGGATTCCATCTGGCCACGTAATCCACCTTTGTGTGCGCTCTTTCCGCCATAGGATGTTTCGTTACCGCCCACGATTAAAATACGCGACGTTGGGAAATCCCGTTGAATGTGCGGTAAAGCCCGCATCAACTGATGAAACCCGCGTGTCGTTTCCAGATTGCGAGCCATATAGGTCACGATCTTATCTTCGCGGGTCAATGGCGTGTCCACGCGACCCAAGGACAGGCTGGCATTTGGGTTGGGTTGCAAGACGTCGGTGCGAATACCGTCGTGACAGACATACATTTTGTCGTGGAACCGCTTGGGAAAGCGATTGCGCTGCCACATCGTGGGCGCGTGCGCGACATCCACGGAATCGATGTTCATCTGCGGCACGACATTGTTCGAATGCATCAGGAACGGTGTGTGTTCATTCACTGGGCTTTCAGGATCAAACCCAACGGGTCCGCCCTTGTCAGAGTAGTAATATTCAAAAAACCCAATCTGCGGCACATCTGGCAACACTTGGCGCAGGAACGTCATTTCGCCCCAGCCGACATGCCCGATCATGATATCAGGGACAAATCCGCCGCTGACCAATTTGGCCAACGCTTCTGCAGCCCCGTACCCGGCACCTGCAGCCGTTTCCCAGTTTTTAGACAACCCATACGCATCCTGTTTGGCACGATGATGGGGTTTATAGACAACAGATCGCACACCCGGAATCTTGGGAGGATCGGTGCGTTGGGTCAGAAAGACAATTTCGTGCCCCCCTTGCGCCGCCAGCCATTGAACCAGTTCGCGATACTGCCCCGGCATGTTCTGGTGAACAAAGAGAAGCTTCATCAGGCCGTCAACGCACGATCAAGTAGGGCCTGAATGGGCGGTACATAGGGTTCATTGACCACGCGCGCGACTTCTTCGCCTGCTTTCATGACAAGCAAGGTCGACCGTCGTTTGACACCAAGACGCTGAGTCAAAACCGACGGTCCAAATGTGTCCCAATCCACATCGACAAATGTCAGGCGACTGTATTGCGGATGCGTTGCGATCAATTCGGCAAGAATATCGGCCTTGATCTGACAGGTCAGCGACCAGCTGGCGCGGTAATTCATAATGACCACGTCCGTGGATTTGCGCATCTCGCTCCATAGGTTGGGCGAGAACATTTGCGCGGAATACGCCTGACCCAGCGAAGGGACCAGGCACATCGCGGCAGACGACATAATAAATTGGCGGCGGGGTAACATAGTGAACTCCAACGTAGATCGACCAAATTTAGACACTGCAATCGTTCAGTTATGGGGCGATATCACGTTTTTTTCTGTCGCGACAACTGCACACATAAAATTCCCACAGTAATGATGGCAACGCCCAGCATGTCACGGCCCCCTAAAGATTCTTCCAACAGGATCGCCGCGACCAAAACGCCAAAGAACGGATTAAGAAAATGGAACGTTGCGGCGCGCGTCGCGCCGATGCGTTGCACCAATGAAAACCAGATCCAAGTGGCAAGTAGACCGGGAAACAGAGTTGTGTAGGTAAAGGCCAACATCACCGGACCCGTTGGATTGAAATAGAACGGTTCGAGCGCTGCTGCTGCCACCGCAAGAATAGCAGATCCCACCAACATTTGCAGGCCGACAACCATCATCAGGTTTCCACCCGAAGAGGCCGACCGCATGCTGAGCGTGGCGATGGCCAAGGCAATCGCACCCAATACGCACAAGGCGACACCATACAAATCAACGCCCGCTTCGATCCGAGCGGACATAATGATGATGACACCCACAATTCCCAAAATTAGGCCCAAAACACCTATTTTTGGCAATCTATCCTTGAATATGACCCAGCCCGCAAACGCGACAATCAATGGCATTGTTGACGCAATGATCGATGCAAAGGATGCCTGAACCGTCTGCATGGCGACGAAATTAAGCCCAAGATAAATCGCGTTCTGACACAGGCCAAATATCAACGTGGCGCGCCATTGGTCACGGGTCAAAACCCACGTTTGCCCCATCGCACGCGCAATCGCGACGCCGATCAATCCCGAGATTAAGAACCGAAGCGCCAAAGACCATAAAGGTGATGCTTCTGCCACGATAATGCGAGCGGACGTAAAGGCCGAAGACCAGATCAAGGCAAAGGCGAGCCCCATGCCAATCGCGCGAAAATCCATAGATACACCCACCGCTTAGGTGGCCACAGTTTCGGAAAACACGGCAAGAGGCAAGCGATCAACTCAATTGTGTTACAGGCTTGAAGACCCTAAGCTTTTGCCAATACCAGCGAGATAGTCAGGGTTCGGTCCATCATATGTGGTCTACATTTTTACCGTCCGACCTAGACGTATCGGCGATGTCTGCGTGGCAGCGCATGATAGAGCTTGCTCAATTGCCGAACGATGGCTGGTCGATGAAGCGTTTGGTGCGGCGTGATGATGACAAAATATCCCGCATTTCGCTTTTGGCGGCGCATGTAGATGGTGCGAAATTCACGTTCAAATACCAAATCCGACCCTCGAATACCGACGAAATGGTTCGACAATTCGAATGGAACCAACGGCTGTTTGCGGACTTTCCAAAGTCAGACGAAATCGGAACGTTAGAGCCGGTTTTGCTGGACAAAGACGGCCATGCATCTCTTACGAAATACATTGAAGGCAGCACGTTAAGTTCAGCGGCGCAAAAGCTGGGCGAGGACAAAGAGGGGCAAAATGAATTGTTGCGGCGCACCGGGCTGTGGCTTGATGCGTTTCACCGACTGCAGGTTGACGAACACAGAGTGTTCCACCCGAAATACACTGTTGGGTTTTATCAAGGTATACGAAACGACATTTTGGCGGGTCGGACGCAAGTCGCGACCAAGGAATTGTTTCTGCGTGGCATTGATCACTTGGAAACCATCGCGCCGCAGTATGAAAATCGGCAAACTGTTTCAGCGGTGCAGCATGGTGATTTTCATTCGCGCAACGTGGTTGTGTCGGATCAAAAAATCATCGGGATCGATCTGACATCCACGAAACCTGGCCCTGTTGGGTATGACATTGCGCGTTTGCTGGTGGATTTTACGGGTGTGACGGGGCGGGTCCGTGACGCAAAGCCCGGCATGCCCGTTCCACAAGATATCATTGATGCGTTTTTTGACGGCTATTCATTGGTGGGACCAGATGATCCCGGATTAGGGATTTTGCAGTTTGCGCGTGTTTTGGGGGATTTGCTTTTGGTGCCGCCACAGTCGCAATATAGATCTGCAGGGAAAACCCGGACTTTGAAACGGTTGCGGCCAGTTGCAAAAAACGCGTTTCAGACCAAAGCGCGGCCCAATGTACATGTGTTGTTGACCGAAAACAGTCTTGAACGGGATCAAAGCGGCAAGCACCTGTTCATCAACACATTGCGGGATGTGGCCAAAACCAGCGGTGTGAATATCGTCACCGACAAGGACACATCTGACCGTCGTGCAACCCTACAGCCGAAAGACCTGAGTTTGGTTCACATGCAAGATCCGGTCAGCGAACGCGGACTGACGTTTCGCAAGCTGTATTCCGAAACCTTTTGGCGCGTCGAAGATACTGGCGCCCGGTGGGATTGGTCGTTGGCGCAGGACAAATTCGACCCTGTATCGGTGGATCGCCATAAAGCGCAGGCGTTTTTTGATCGGTGGCAAGATCAGTTGCATGGTGCAAGGGCCAAAAGCTCTGTGAGGGACGGGTTTGTCTATATGCCTCTGCAGGGCAGGTTGCTGGAGCATCGGTCCTTTCAATCGATGTCCCCTGTCAGCATGATCCGACACACATTGGCGCAATGCGACCAGCCGATCCAGGCGACCTTGCACCCCAATGAAACCTACACCCAAGCAGAACATGATGCATTGGCGCAGTTGGCGTATGAGCACCCGCGTTTTCAGGTCGTGGAACGGACAATGGAGGACGCGCTGGAAGCGTGCGACTTTGTCGTTACGGAACATTCGAGCGCAGGCTTTCATGCGTTCTTTTATGGGAAAGTGTCGATCCTGTTTGCGCGGATCGAATTTCACCATATCTGCGCGTCGGTGCCCCGTTCCGGAGTAGAGGACGCATTTGAACAGGCGCGTACCCTTTTGCCGGATTTCGCCGCCTATATGTATTGGTTTTGGAAATTGAACGGCATCGATCTGGAAAGTGCGGATGCGTCAGACCAATTGCGCCGCGCCCTTTTACAGTACAAATGGCCCGTATAGGGCCGAACATCGGCGCCGGACCTTGCCCGGCGCCATGTTTGAGTCATCGTGTTTAATCAATAACGGTAGTGTTCTGGTTTGAACGGGCCGTCTGGGCTGACGCCGATGTAAGACGCCTGATCCTTGTCCAAAGTCGACAGTTTCACACCGATACGATCCAAATGCAGGCGCGCGACTTTTTCATCCAGATGCTTGGGCAGGATATAGACCTCGTTGTTGTAGGCGTCGCCGCGTGTCCACAATTCAATCTGAGCTAGAACCTGGTTGGTAAAGGATGCAGACATCACAAATGATGGGTGACCCGTCGCGTTGCCAAGGTTCAACAAACGACCCTCGGACAGCAGAATGATGCGACTGCCGGATGGCATTTCGATCATGTCCACTTGTTCTTTGATGTTCGTCCACTTGTGGTTCTTCAGGTTTGCGACCTGAATTTCATTGTCAAAGTGGCCGATGTTACCGACGATCGCCATGTCCTTCATCGCGCGCATGTGCTCGATCCGGATGACGTCTTTGTTGCCGGTTGTTGTGATAAACACGTCCGCAGATTCAACGGCGTCTTCCAATGTCACAACTTCGAACCCGTCCATAGCCGCCTGAAGCGCGCAAATTGGATCAACTTCGGTGACTTTGACACGTGCACCCGCCCCGGCCAATGACGCAGCCGAGCCTTTGCCCACATCGCCATACCCGCAAACAACCGCAACCTTACCAGCCATCATCGTATCTGTGGCGCGGCGAATGCCATCGACCAGAGATTCTTTACAGCCGTATTTGTTGTCGAATTTCGACTTAGTTACAGAATCGTTCACGTTGATCGCAGGGAAAGGCAATTGGCCTTTCTTGTGCAGGTCATACAAGCGATGCACGCCCGTTGTTGTTTCTTCAGACACACCTTGGATCGCTTCGCGTGTTTTTGTGAACCAACCCGGCGTTTCAGCCATACGCTTTTTAATTTGCGCGAAAATGGCTTCTTCTTCTTCGGATGTCGGAACTTCGATCAGGTCTGTTTCGCCGGCCTCAACGCGTGCGCCAAGCAAGACATACAACGTCGCATCGCCACCGTCGTCCAAGATCATGTTCGCGCCTTCTGGGAACATGAATGAGCGGTCGAGGTAATCCCAATGTTCGGTCAGGGTCTGCCCCTTGATCGCGAAGACTGGTGTGCCACCAGCAGCGATAGCAGATGCCGCGTGATCCTGCGTTGAGAAAATGTTGCATGACGCCCAGCGCACATCAGCGCCTAATTCGACCAGCGTTTCAATCAAAACTGCAGTCTGAATTGTCATGTGCAGCGAACCGACGATCCGTGCGCCTTTCAAAGGTTTGCTTTCGCCGTACTCCTGACGCAGGGCCATCAGGCCCGGCATCTCAGTTTCGGCAATATCCAGTTCTTTGCGTCCAAAGTCTGCAAGCGCAATGTCTTTGACAATATAGTCCTTGGCCATCCGTCGTGTGTCCTTGTTTCATAGGTCACCGCGCAGATAGCACTGGATCTTGTTGCGGACAATTGCCTTGACGCCGCAGGCTTAACGAACCCTAGCTGGCGGTTCCGTCTGGCATCACCGCTGTGACGATGGTATTCCAGTTCTGGCCCGACGCGACAATGCAGCTTGTCCCGTCAGCGCGAGACACAATAACAGTAAAACTGCCCGTTGTGTCGGATGTCCAAATTTCCAGCACTTGGTTTTCGTTTTGCAAGCCGCCCCCGGATAGGCGTTCAGCAAATTTGCTTTGCAATCTTTCGGTAATCAATTCGCGCGGGCCACAATTGCCTTGCGCATGAACGGCAGGCGGGGCGATAGCGGCGGCACCAAAGACTAGAGCGGCGGCGATTGTACGTTTATACATGGTTTGCTTCCTTTCTTGTGCGACCCCGAAGAGCCGCTTTAGTTGCTGTTGAACCAATAATGGGGGCCCAAACCATAACCTACGATGCACGTTTTTGTGGTGAGTTTGTGTTTTTCAAAGGGAAACATTCCTTCAAAATAGTGCGCATCATGTCTAAAAGATCGAGAAATTGAGGGAGATTGACATGGTACGGCAGGCGCGCGCTTGGCAAAGAATGTTGTCGGGACGCAGGTTAGACCTGCTTGATCCGACACCAATGGACATTGAAATCGACGACATTGCGCATGGATTGTCGTTTGTGGCCCGCTGGAATGGGCAAACCGTCGGGGATTACGCGTATTCGGTTGCGGAGCATTCTCTGCTTGTTGAGCGTATTTTCAGTAGGTTAGAGCCGAAATCGCCGGATAAATGGCGCCTTGCAGCACTGTTGCATGATGGGCCCGAATACGTGATTGGCGACATGATTTCCCCAGTCAAAGCGTCCGTTGGGCCGGGATACGAAGAATTGGACGACCGCTTGACCGCCGCGATCCATATTCGGTTTGGTTTGCCTGCGAAAATTCCACAAACCGTCAAGAAAAAGATAAAAAAGGCAGACAAAATCAGCGCGTGGATGGAATCTACACAAATTGCTGGCTTTTCCGTGAACGAGGCCGATAAGATTTTTGGTGCCCCTGATCCGCAAGTGATCGCGGATTGCGAAATTGTGCTGCGCGCGCCCCTGGAAACACGGGCAGATTTCATGGCTCGGCATGCTGAATTGCTGGAGAATATGGTATGATCACCACGCGACCGGCTATTCAATTGGACGCCGGATCAATGGCGCGTTTGTTGAATGCGATCATCACTCAGGGTGGGACAACGGCGCTGACACGCCCGGTTACGGGGGAGGATATCAAAGACTGGATGGCGGCAGATCCCAGCAGATCGGCGTGGCATGTGGCGGTTAATGAAAAGGAAGACGTTGTTGGGTTTCAATGGATCGAACCCGCTGCCCATCTGCCGGTTGAAGCCGTCGACATTGCAACCTTTGTGCAGATTGGCCAGACCGGTCTGGGGATCGGGTCCAAACTGTTCGAGGCCACACGAAAGGCCGCCAAAGCGTTGGGATATGTTTGGATCAACGCCAATATCCGGTCGGACAACGAAGGCGGCTTGGTGTATTACCAGTCACGAGGGTTTGCCGATTACGGCAAGATCGAAGGATACAAAATGGCCGATGGTCAACTAGTAGACAAAACCCTGAAGCGGTTTGACCTGTAGAACCACGTATCGTTTTGACCTCTATGCCATTTGGCTGACCCAAGATCATGAAGCCCGGCAAAGCCGGCCTTGGTGCAATGCGGAGCTAAGGTCTCCTTCGAGCTCAATCCAACCAATGCTGCAACTTGTTAGAATGGCAACTTCGTACCTGACTTACAGCTTTCAATGTGGGTTCATCTTAATATGGAACATTTGGAACCCATTTGGGAGCCTCAACAACCGTACGGAATTGCGATGACAAAAGCTCTCGTTGTTTGAATTGAACGTGGCTCTCGAAAGGGTCCGCATCAAAGGTTTCCGGCTGCACAAAGCTGCGAAACCAGCCATCCCATATGCCAGCCTGGCAGTTAGCCAAGGTTAAGAGCTGCGGCACCGGACCAACAGGACACCATTTGCCACGGTCATCATCTGGAACCAAAGCAATCCCGTGTTGTGGACAGGTAATATACCGATGTTGCGCAGGAGCGATGATATTACCGGAATTGTCCTTTAACCCCCAGCGCACTTGCAGGGCCGCATCAAGTGTTTCAGGGTGATCAGGAGGATCACTGAAAAGCCGAACACCATCAGCGCACGATAAGATGTCACCGCGCAATGGCCCGCTCAAAGCGCGAACGGAAGGTGGTTTGGACCGCTGTTCTATGCCGAAGCGCTCATCGATTGGCTCTCCATCGAAAGGAACAAATTCACCCGCTTGGTCAATTTCGAACCAACGTTCTTGGATCGACACCAGGGGAGTCAAAGCATCAGAAATGCCAACATCATCGAAATATTGTCCACCTATGAGACTCCCATCAGCCGCCATGACTCCCTCCCAGCCGGATTGATTGGATCGCAGCTCCCAACCCACATGGCTGTCGTGATGTACGCGTTCGACATCGGCGGGCGGATTATAAATCACCGACATACCACTGGGCAGCGGGATCACATCCATGATGCCCGGTTGAAGGACCCATTCGCCTTGATCATTCATCATCCCCCAATCATAATAGCTCGCGCCCGCTCCTTCATCGGCAACTTGCAACCAAAATGTCCCGGGCGCGTTGGGGATCAGCTGGAATGACCTAACCGGGGGTGTTTCTATGCGGCCTGTTTCCAAATCGAACAGGGTGGCGTCCGAGTAAACGAACACGGTTTCTTCCCGCGGAGCGCGCCATAGTGCTGGACGAATATGGCGAATGGAACTTTCCCATTCTGCGGCACGATCTTTATCATCGATAAATGCCATTACCACTTTGGAGGTGATGGGAATTGCCCGTCGAAAATCAGTGTCTTGCACAACTTCGCCGCGATCGTTGATCAAAGAAACGCTGATGCCATTTGAAACTTCGGCCAAGCCGTTTCGAAAGCGAGACACCTCTACAAATTGCGGCTCAACGACAAACGCACCAGCCTTGTCGATGAACCCCCAGAGCCCGTCAACTCGGACAGCTGCTCTTCCTTCGAAGAAGGGGTTTGCGATTTGGAAATCGGTTTGTGTTAAAGGGTCTCGGGTCGAGGGATCAATATAACGGCACATCTGCCATGGCCCTAGACCGCACTCTGGAACCGGGCTTTGGGTTTCTTGAGCGGATGCGCCGGAAAAGAGCGCAATCGCGGATAACCCTGACGTTAAGATCGAAAGAAATAAAAACCGCATGCTATTCACCATTAAATATTTAGTTGGTTGTTCTTTTTCTAAGAACGGTTAAGAGCACAAACAACCCTCCCAAAAACAACCAGTCGCCGAAACTGACAAGGTGCATTTGCAGCAGATGCCTACGAGGCCCGGCAAAGCCGACCTTCGCGTGGATCGCCGCGAATGGCTGGTCTATACCCTTTGGGTTGGGTCTTGTTCGAAGGTCGGCGTCTTGGCAGTTATCCTACCATTGGGTATGATAATTTATGTCAGAATTATACGAATGGATAGGCACGTCCGGCGCACCATTTCTTCTTGTTGCTGAAAATTTATTGCCATCTTGGCGTGGGATAGAAGGTTGGTCGCTTGAGACACATGGCAACGACGACAGTGACTATATCCGGGCCTCGAACGTCCTAGATTGGATTGAAAAAATTAGATGTAGCGTCGGTGAGGCATATGTCTTTGGTGGAGATGTCGGCATAATTTCATGGATAGCCACAGAAGAATTCGAAGGTGGTTATTTTGTCCAATGGATTGCAGTCGACGATGAAACCCACATTTTGCCTGCCTTACAGTCTGAAGAATTTCAAAAGTTGCTTGATGGCAAAGATGCGGAACACACTCTTATCGAAGTTTGTGAACCAGGAATGCTAAGGTTGATCCAGGCGGCAGACATTGGTGATGACCTTGTGGATCCGAGTTTATCCATCCAATTGCGGCCCGGCACGTATCGTGCAACTTCTGTTTACCTTGCAACCTCGACGCTCTCGATCGTAGTCCGAAAGTTAACGCTGCAATAGTCATTGTTCTCCGTACTACAAAAGCCGCCATTCAGTTAAACAGTATGAATGGAAGCAAGGTCCTTTAAAGCGGTCCCTAGTGCATCGCGCAACGAATGGCAGGAACGAGCCCCTTTTTTGTCGATTGCTGCGCTTTGCACGAATGGCAGCTTCCAGGTTCGGCTGCGCGAGTAAGTGATCCATATGATAGCGGCTGGTATCTAGGCTGCGGTCACGCTGACGTCTATAACAACACAATCGAACCTGTCGCCATCGGGGGTGAAAGTTGCCTGTTTGTGTGCTATCAAAAGACCAGTATCAAATCGGAACAACTCCATCCAAACAAAATAGCAAAATATAGTGAAACAGATCATGACATCTAAAGATCTTCTCAATTCAACTGTCGCGTCGATGTGCATCATTTGCCTGCTTGCTGTTGAGGTGAAATCGGAAGAAATTTCAAGCAACATAGCAAGCAAAATGCTCGCGGGCCATTGGATCGGTCAGGTTGATGACTCTGAAAATCCATATACTTTTCATAACGTGAACTGTACGAATGGTAGGTTTGCAACGGCAGTTATACGAGACGGGAGTGATATCGCCATTTATTTTGGGTCTTGGGAAACAGATGGCGCGACCATAACCCATGATGCAAAAAGAAGTGGCACATTCGATCCGGAGTCGCTGGATGTGCTCTCACTAAAGGATGAGCACTTTTCAAACCGTTATCACATTGTCGAGTTGACCGAGGCATTGATGTTCTATGAGTGGCGCGGTCAAATCACGCGACGTTTTGAGGCGCGAAGAACTGGTCTAAGTTCGGGGGTTTTCCGCGAAAGGTTGAACCGCCTTGCTTGCGATGATCCACCATCGATTTCTTAGCCGCCAGAGGCAGGGTCAGGCGAGAGAGTCCGCATGTAATTAGGGTCAACTGAGCGCCACTTAAACCTAGATTTAGTTTCAGGACACGATGTCTCCTATTGAATAGGAATTTCTTAGTCGATGAATTTACAATTAAGGTGTGACCGATGCCCAGGGATCGGCCGAAAAATCACGTGCTGCTATACCAAAGCGGTCATCGAAGTTCGTGCGGCGAATGTCTTCAAAGAACCTAAACTGTTCGATGCTGCGACTTATTTTTGTCGGCTTTTGGAAGGGGTTGAACGGCACCCGTTCGCTTCGCATGCCATCTCAACGACAAGCCAGACTGCCGGCGAATCGTGCTGTTTTGGGGGTCGGTTGTGGTCTGACCAAACTCTGGTCTTGTAAGTCCCTGGCGTCGATTTACGCATTCTCTGCGGTGACAACATTGGATCCATACACTGCGCCTCACAAGCTTATCTGTGTAACAAAACCGGCGGGTTAACTACGTTAGTCGCGTGGCCTTGCAAAGCACGAGCGACCAATTCGCCCTTGGCGATCCAAAATACGTGTAACATTTTGAACTCAAACGTTATGCGAATCCACTTTTCTACCAAAGATTCAACACATTCTTACGGTTGAAAGATCCGACAAGTGTTTTTGTGAGTATGTCTGTCTGGGCTGTTACCCCACCTCTATAAGAAAAGTTGAATATGGCGCACGCTAACATTGACTACGATCATCAACCGTCTGAGCAAGGGTTGCCTAACGGCACAACCCTGTCAGGAGACCAGTTTGAAATCACCCATCGCCTCAGCGCTGGTGGCTTCGGTGTTACATATCTTGCCAAGGACGTCGTTCTTAATCGAACAATCGTAATCAAGGAATGTTTCCCCGAAGAATTATGCATGCGGGTCGGTAATGAGGTTGTTGTGCGTAATGCTCAGCAGGCGAAGCTGTTCACTGCTATTGTTGACATGTTCATGCACGAAGCGCGCAGCCTTGCCAAATTGCGCCACCCAAATATCGTCGGGGTCCATCGTGCGTTTGAAGAAAACGAAACCGCCTATATGGCGCTGGATTTGATTGATGGGCTTGATCTGCTTGATGTCCTAGAAGGAAATCGCGATGCCTTGCCGACGCCCGCCCGCTTAAAGGGAATTTTGCTGGAATTGCTGGACGCAATCGAGACGATCCATAAGAATGATTTGCTGCATCGTGACATTTCGCCAGACAACATTATCATCGATAAGGCGGGCATCCCGGTATTGATTGATTTCGGTGCTGCGCGCGCAGAAGCAAGTCGTCGGACACGAGCCGTTTCAGCAGTGGTTGTCGTCAAAGACGGATATTCACCACAAGAATTTTATGTGTCAGGCAGTATCCAGACACCAAGCAGTGATCTTTATGCGCTGGCTGCAACGTTTTATCATTTGATCAGTGGCGAAGCCCCAACCAATAGCCAAATTCGAATGGCCGAGCTGGTTGCTAAAAATCCTGACCCGTGTGTGCCGCTGGCTGGTCGTATTGACGGGTTTGAACCCGCATTTCTTGAAGCTATCGACAAAGCAATGGAGGTTGTGCCGAAAAATCGTCTTCAGTCTGCCGCCGAATGGCGTGAGTTGATTTCAAAAACTGACCCAAATGTTGTGGCACCTTTTGCTGATGCTGATGCTGATGCTGATGCTGATGAAACGCCTAAGCAAACCACGCAGAACTTTGACCGGATCTTGACCCGTATCATCGAAGAAACAAACGCTGATGTTGAAGTCGCCAAACCTGTCGCGTCCAAGGATATTAAAACAAGAGTGCTTGAGCCGCAGGAACCTACAAAGCCTGATTGGGTAGATGAATTTAATGCAAGTTTTCTGGAGGAGGACGTCACCTCTGACGAGGTTGAGGACGAACCAGAAGAAGACGAACCAGAAGAAGATCTAGTAGAGGTCCTCCCCGACCGTACAGTTGTCCAAACGCAAATGGCGGCTCCTCAACCGGTTGCCAAATATAGAGAAGAAGACTGGGCAAGCCGTGTCCTTGAAAAAAATGCAAGGGCGCGCGAGCTTTACGAACAAGAGAAACTGAATGAAGCCGCGTCGCGAGGACCTCACCTCCAATCAAAATTGAAGTCTGCACTTCTTGCAAAAGATGACCCTCGATTGTCTGGAACAAGTTATGAAGGGTCCCGGATGATCGAACCGCTTGTGAAATATCTAGCCACAGGTATCGTTGTCGGCCTTGCCTTGTTCCTGTTTTACCAAGTTCTCGTTTGATCAAAATTGTCGAACAAGCTGCTTTTGTAGCTTGTGACCCAGCGAAATCACACTTTGTCCCGCATTACCAACCCTGGTTCAGACCGCGCTGAAGGTCCGGCACAGGCCAATATTGCTCAACACGGCGCCGCATTGGACTCCGAAATCTACTGCGTCGAGTCAAAAAGAGTGCCGCTCCGCGCTCTTATCTAGGCGAGCGTTTGGCCAAGATGCGTTGGAGTGTGCGGCGGTGCATGTTCAAGCGACGCGCCGTTTCGGACACGTTGCGGTCACACAGCTCGTACACCCGTTGGATATGTTCCCACCGCACGCGATCCGCGCTCATTGGGTTTTCGGGTGGAGGCGGAAGGTCATCGCCTGTGGCCAGTAGTGCATTGGTAATGTCTGTCGCGTCTGCCGGTTTGGATAAATAATCGGTCGCGCCGATTTTGACGGCTGCGACGGCGGTCGCAATCGCACCGTATCCGGTCAGAACAACAACGCGCGCATCTGGACGTTTGGCACGCAAAACTTCGACGACATCCAATCCGTTGCCGTCTTCAAGCCGCAAGTCCACAACCGCATATGCGGGGGGACGCGCGGTGGCAATTGCCTTGCCGCCTGCAACGGACCCCGTTGCTTCGATCGCGAATCCACGCTTTTCCATGGCTTTGGACAAACGCCGCAAAAACGGTTCGTCATCGTCGACGAGCAGCAAAGAATTGTCTTCGCCTATTTCCAGATTGTACGCTTCCGCCATTCGCGCTTCCTCCCGTGCATTCTCATTCTCAAGTGCATTGCATGATGCAACGTTAAGAACACAAGATTAAACTGGCTTTATTTTATGCGTTGTCAACGAAACATTGCACTGTGTCCGCAACAGCCTCTGCCGGTTGGTCACGTCGGAAGAACTCTACGAAGCCATGTTCGGGCAAAACAAGGTAGCTGAATGTAGAATGGTCAACGAGGTAATAATCGGGATCGCCTGGGTGACGTTTGTAGTAGGTTTTGTAGGCTTTACTGGCCGCATCCACCTGTTCCAGTGAACCTGTCAGGCCGATCATTTTCTCGTGCATATTCTCGGCATAGTCTCCGATGACTTCGGGGGTATCCCGTTCTGGATCGATTGAGATGAAAACCGGAGTCGATGACACGCCCCGTTCTTGCAGGACGTCGATTGCTTCGGCATTGCGTGTGACGTCTAACGGACAAACATCGGGGCAGAAGGTGTATCCAAAATAAATCAAGCTGGCTTCGGTGATGACCTCTTTTTCGGTCACGGCCTCTCCTGTCTTGTTCACCAGTTCGAATGGGCCGCCGATTTCCGGAGCGCCTGCGACAACTGTGGCTCTGCACTGGGCGAATTGGTCTCCACCATCACTTTTGCTGATATACCAGGTTGCGCCGAGTCCGGCGATTGCGGCAACTGTAGCGCCGGCAGCGATCAAGCGGATCATTTTATTCCCTCCACAAAAACAGTAGGCTTGTCGCAGAGGTAACGTCTGATGCGATTTTCGCAACTCACGTCAGGGTGACATAATGGCACAACCAGATTTTGGACTACTGACCGGGCAACATAGATCCAGCTGGATCCGATTGCGAACGATGATTGTTTTGCGATGGGTGGCTATTGTCGGGCAGCTGGTCGCGTTGACTGTCGCGCAGCACTTGTTTTCGCTGCAATTGGACGTTGGACTTTGCTATTTGGTCGTGGGGATTTCCGTCATTGGCAACCTGATTGCCATATTCATTTTTCCTGAAAATAAGCGTCTTTCAGAGTCTGAGAACCTGTTTATGGTCATGTTTGACCTATTGCAGTTGGGGGTTCTTTTGTTCCTGACGGGCGGATTACATAATCCGTTTGCGTTACTATTGCTGGGCCCGGTCACTATTTCCGCAACCATTCTGACAACACGTTCGACACTTCTTATGGGGGGTGTCGCGATTACAATCGTCTCTATTCTGGCGCTGTTTCACCTGCCTTTGCGCACTGATCAGGGGTTCTTGCTGCAAATCCCTCAAATCTTTGTGTTCGGGAACTGGACGGCTTTGGTCATCGCGATTTGCTTTATTGGGGCGTATTCCAGACGTGTGACATCGGAAATGCATTCGATGGCGGACGCTTTATCAGCCACGCAAATGGCCTTGTCTCGGGAACAGAAACTGACGGATTTGGGCGGTGTTGTTGCGGCAGCGGCGCATGAATTGGGCACCCCCTTGGCCACGATCAAACTTGCCAGCTCGGAACTGATCGAAGAAATTGAGGATGAAGATCTGCGTGAAGATGCGCTGTTGATCAGGCAGCAAGCCGACAGGTGCCGCGATATCCTTCATGATATGGGGCGTGCCGGCAAAGAGGATCTACACCTAAAGCAAGCGCCTTTGATGACTGTCGTACAAGAGGCCGCAGAACCGCATGCAAACCGCGGAAAATTCATCCATTATACCCATGATCCCAATGCGGGTGCCGAAATCGATCAGCCGTCGATTTTGCGAAAGCCCGAGATCATTCACGGGTTGCGCAACCTGATTCAAAACGCTGTCGACTTTTCCAAAGAAAATGTGTGGATCGAAACCCATTGGACAGACCACTTTATTTCGCTGCGCATCTTGGATGATGGGCAGGGGTTTCCACCGCATCTTTTGGGCCGCATTGGTGATCCCTTTGTGAAAAAGCGGAAGTCGCGTGATGATGGTCAACAACGGCCGGAATACGAAGGTATGGGTCTTGGTCTGTTTATTGCAAAGACACTGTTAGAGCGGTCCGGGGCCGAGGTTGCCTTTGACAACGGGTCTGATCCTTACCGGTCCGGAGGCGATCGAAAATCCGGCGTAGGCGCAATTGTCGAAGTTATCTGGGAAAGAGACGCTATCGACGCCCGCACTGGGTCCAATTCGGTACCATTGGGAAAGAATCAACAGATCGTAGTCTAATTAGAGGTGATTTTTTACCGCGCATTAACCACTGTGGCACAAAGCTAAGTAAACTTAGGTGTGTGGTGCGTTAGACATGGCGATGATCGAAATTACTGTAGTCATAGCTGCTGCGGCAGTCTCTGTGCTGGGGGCGATTCTGTTTCTAACCCTGGCTTTTAGAGACTATCGCCCGCCCATTTCCGATGCTGACAGCCCGTTTTCGTTCCTTTTTAATGGCGACTCTCTTGTGCATGCCGCACCCGGTTCGGCCGATCTGGTTCAACATGATAGCAACGCCACAGACTGGAGCGTGCTTCGGGACAACGTTTTGGCGCGCTTTCCCGGATTTCCATCAGAGCCACCAAAAACTGCGGGCGACACTATCGATATCGACCCATTCGACCCTGAGGACGAAGGTATCCTGCGCATTCAGTCTTTTGGTGAACACGCTCGTGTCGAGCTGGTCAAAACCTCTCTTAAAGAGCTGAGCCAATCCGCACATGAGCTGCATACAGCCAAAGCGATGTGCGACAGGTTGGAACGGATATGCGAAACGTCGCCTTATCCCATTTGGCATACAGACCCTGCGGGCGATGTGCTGTGGTCGAATGATGCCTATGCGCAATTGTCCGAACGGGTTCTGGATCAAAGCGAGGGCAAGGATGGTCGCAGCCCCATTCTGGATTTGCGACCAACAGACAATACAACACGCCGCGCCAGGGCGTCTGTCACATTGAAAGATATTCCAACACCCAGCTGGTATGACGTGACAGCGACGCCACAACCAGATGGAGTCATTCACCACGCGACCAATATCGACGCTGTTATCCGCGCAGAGATCGCGCAGCGCAATTTTGTCCAGACACTGGCCAAGACGTTTGCGCAGCTTTCCATTGGGTTGGCGATTTTTGATCGCAACGGGCAATTGGCGTTGTTCAACCCTGCCCTTGTCGATCTATCCGGCTTGCCTGCGGTGTTCCTGAGCACGCGGCCCGATTTGCTGACATTCTTTGACCGGTTGCGCGACAATCGCGTGATGCCAGAACCAAAGAACTATTCGTCATGGCGCCAAGAGATCGCCAGCATGATCAAAGCGGCAACCGACGGGTCGTATCAAGAGACCTGGAGCTTGGACAATGGGCAAACCTTCAGGGTCAGCGGTCGCCCTCATCCGGATGGCGCTGTTGCGTTCCTGTTGGAAGATATCAGTGCCGAAGTCTCTCTGACGCGGAACTTTCGAGCCGAGCTGGAGCTTGGTCAATCCTTGCTTGATACCTTTCAAGATGGGCTTGTCGTGTTTTCGTCTTCTGGAATCCTAACGTTCTGCAACCGATCCTATTGCGATTTTTGGAAAGTCGACCCTGAAACCAGCTTTGCCGACATATCGATAAACGACAGTGTCAAAACATGGTCGGTTGAATGTCAGCCAAGCCCAGCCTGGGGTGACATCCGCGAATTTGTCATGAAAATTGGTGATAGAGCCACATGGGATACGTGGGTCGAACGCAAGGATGGTGTCAGAATATTCGTCACTGTTGCGCCGATTGCGTCAGGTGCAACGGTCGTCCGCTTTGATTCTCGGGCACCGTTGGACAGTTCTACAATAGAGATGGACGAAAAAGTGGGCGAATAATCACATAAACTGATCAATGTGCTTGCAGGTGATTCCGTCGCCCGTCATTTTACGCGCATGAGCGATACGATCCATCAGTCTGTTTTTAAAACCGAAGCTGCCACTCAGGCGTTTGCGGTGCGCTTTGGTGCTCATTTGCAGCCCGGAGATGTCGTTTTGTTAAGCGGCCCGGTCGGCGCCGGCAAAACAGCCTTTGCGCGCGCTTTGATTCAGTCTTTGATGACCAAGCAAGAAGACGTTCCATCACCCACATACACATTGGTCCAAACCTACGACACACCACTGGGTGAAATTTGGCACAGCGATTTATATCGTGTGATGTCGATAACCGAAGTCGAAGAGCTTGGTTTGACCGAAGCATTCGACACTGCGATTTGTTTGATCGAGTGGCCGGAAATGTTGGGCGATCTTGTTCCCAGTCATGCAATTTCAGTGTCACTTCGACCAAATGCGAGCGGCGATGCCCGCTTGATAACGCTACGCTGGACGGATGACCGTTGGGATCGACGGGTTGATGAGGCTGCGGATGGATGAACGTTTGGCATTGGCTCATCCCATGTTGGTGCGCGCAAATTGGGGATCTGCCGTCCCAAAAATTATCGCGGGCGACGCATCCAATCGACGCTACGCCCGGCTAAGTCGCGAAAATGGTGAAACCGCAATATTGATGGACGCGCCGCCCAGCAAAGGCGAAGACATTCGGCCCTTTGTGACTGTGGCGGATTACCTGTCCGCGCAAGGTCTTTCGGCGCCGCGCATTTTGGCCAAAGACTCTGATCTGGGGTTTCTGCTTCTGGAAGATCTGGGGGATGACGTATATGCGCGTGTTCTGGAAAACGACCCAGATCCAGAAACTGAGCTGTATGAAGCCGCAACGGATGTTTTGGTCGCGCTGCATTCGCGACCTTTGATCCAATTAGAGCCGTACGACGCCGACGTCATGACGGATTTGGCAGCGCTGGCGTTTGATTGGTATCAGTTGGGTGCGACAGGCAAGGTGGACAGCGCGCAGCGTTCAGAATTTTGCAACGCGTTGAACCAGCTTCTTTTGCCGCTTAACCGCGAACCCCGCGTTGTCATTCAACGTGATTATCACGCTGAAAATCTGATATGGTTGCCGGATCGGACCGATGTTGCCCGCGTTGGGTTGCTTGATTTTCAAGACGCGCGCCTTGGGCACCCGGCCTATGATCTGGTTTCGGTTCTGCAGGACGCCCGACGAGATGTTTCGCCAGAGTTAGAGCAACACATGATCGCGCGATACGTGGCTGCCCGTGATCTGGATATGGCATCCTTTAAGGACGCTTATGCCCTGTTGGGTGTACAGCGCAATCTGCGCATTTTGGGCGTGTTTTCACGTTTATCTCTGGCCTATTCCAAACCGCATTACGTCGATTTGATTCCACGCGTTTGGGGTTTGCTGATACGTGTATTGGATGCGCCGATTTGTGCAGACGTCGGTGACATTCTGACATCCGCCCTGCCCGCCCCGACCAAGGGCATCCTCACATCTTTGAAGGCACAATGCGGAACGCACAATATCCCCTCATGATTTTCGCGGCCGGATTTGGCACGCGCATGAAACACCTGACACAGGATCGGCCCAAACCATTGGTCAATATCGTTGGGCGTCCGCTGATAGACCACGCGCTTGATCTGGCCAAAGGGGCCAAATGTGGCCCTGTTGCGGTCAATTTGCATTATTTGGCAGACCAGCTTGAACATCATCTAACCGGGTCTGGCGTGACCACGATCACGGAATCGCCCGAGATTTTGGACACAGGGGGTGGGTTGCGCAACGCCCTACCCGTTTTGGAAGATGGGCCGGTGATGACCCTGAACCCCGACGCAATTTGGGACGGACCCAACCCGTTGGATATGTTGCGCGCAGCATGGCGGCCCGACGACATGGATGCCCTGTTGATTTGTGTTCCGATTGCACAGACTGTTGGACGCATGGGAACAGGTGATTTCAATTTGGATGCGGATGATCAAATATCGCGTGGTACAGATTTCGTGTATGGCGGCGCGCAGATTGTGAAAACTGATGGGCTGCATGACATTCCGGACACCTCGTTTTCGCTGAACCAGCTGTGGGATCAAATTGGCAAGACAGGTCGATTGTTTGGCCTGCGCTATCCCGGTCGCTGGTGTGATGTTGGTACACCCGAAGGCGTTTCATTGGCTGAACACATGCTGCGTGACGCGCATGGCTAGCGTGTTTGGGTTGCCTCCGGGGGTGGACTTTCCCAAGGCGTTTGTTGATGGGCTGACCGTTCGGTTTGCCGACACAAGCCCCACCGATTTTGCGCGGATCACCCTGATCGTGAACACGCGCCGCATGGCCCGCCGCATTCGGGCGATATTTGACGCCGGACCGCCACGCCTGTTGCCGCGTGTTGTCTTGCTGGGTGATGTCGAGCAGCTTTTACAAGATGTCTCGCCGCCTGCCCCGGTTGCCGGCTTGCGCCGCCGTCTTGAATTGGCAAGCATGATTGAACCCTTGGTCGCTGGTGAATCCAGCCTTTCCGAACAGGCGTCTTTGTTTGGATTGGCCGACAGTCTGGCCGCGTTGATGGACGAAATGCAGGGCGAAGGCGTCGCGGCACAAACACTGGCCGATTTGGATGTGTCCAATCATTCAGAGCATTTTGCCCAAACAAAAGCGTTTCTTGAGATTGTGCAAAGTTACCTGGCCCAGACACGGGCAGCGCCCGATGCCGAGGAACGCCAACGCCACATCGTGACGCATTTGATCCAGCAATGGGAGGTCGACCCACCCAAAGACCCGATCATCTTGGCAGGTTCGACCGCATCGCGCGGCACAACGCGTCTATTGGCGGAAGCCGTCGCCAAATTGGACAACGGATCGTTGGTATTGCCCGGTTTTGATTTTGACCTGCCTGTGTCCGTCTGGGGCCGGATGGATGGGGATGATGCGCATCTTTTGCCAACGCAGGATCATCCTCAGTACCGGTTTCAGGCGATCATGCGGTCTTTGGGCATTACGAAAAAAGATGTCGGATTGTGGAGCGACCTGCCCCCGCCATCCCCCAGGCGAAACGCGCTGATTTCACTGGCGATGCGCCCAGCGCCCATCACGGATGCGTGGTTGAAAGAAGGCCCTAATCTGGGTGATCTAAACGAACCGACGCAGAATTTGACCCTGATCGAGGCCGAAACCCCCCGTGCCGAAGCGCTGGCGGTTGCGCTGCGGTTGCGCCAAGCGGCACAAGACGGACAAACAGCGGCCCTAATCACACCGGATCGGATGTTGACCCGTCAGGTCGCCGCCGCGTTGGATCGATGGGACATCACGCCCGATGACAGTGCGGGATTGCCATTGCATCATTCGCCCCCGGGTCGGTTGCTGCGCCATGTCGCCAGTTTGTTTTCGCAAAAGCTGGATGCCGAGCTTTTATTGACCCTGTTAAAGCACCCGCTGACCAATCGGGGCGCGGATCGGAATGCGCATCTTTTGAACACGCAACGCCTTGAGCTGACGATGCGGGACGCGGCAATGCCGTTTCCTGACCCAGACACGTTGCATGCGGTATCCGCCAAATTGTCAGTCGCGCATGGTGACGCGTTCACCGATTGGCTGACATGGGTGGTTCAGACGTTCTGCGGGCAAGAACGCAGCGATGATGCAAGCCTGTTGGATTGGGTGCAGTCCCATCGCACGCTGTCAGAACGCGTCGCCGCTGGGCCATCGGGTGATCCAGCGGAATTATGGGCACGCAATGCCGGTGAAAAGGCGCGGTCGGTCATGGATGCGATTGTGGATCAATCGGATGCTGCGACGGACATGGGCGCCTATGATTACGCAGATTTGCTGGGCGCGTTGTTATCCGCAGAAGAAGTCCGCGACCGCGATGAACCGGTGCCGGGCGTCATGATTTGGGGAACGCTAGAGGCCCGCGTCCAAGGGGCCGATTTGGTGATATTGGGTGGTTTGAACGAAAACACCTGGCCAGAATCCCCAGACCCTGACCCATGGTTGAACCGAGCATTGCGTCACAAAGCGGGTCTATTGCTTCCGGATCGACGCATTGGGCTGGCCGCACATGACTTTCAGCAAGCCTTTGGTGCCCCAGACGTTTGGCTGACGCGATCCGTGCGCAGCAGTGATGCGGAAACCGTTCCGTCACGGTGGCTGAACAGACTGACAAATTTGATGTCCGGGCTGAAAGACAATGGCGGTATCGATGCGTTGGCTGCGATGCGGGCACGTGGGCGCGTTTATCTAGATCAGGCACGTTTGATCGAAACGCCAATCCAAAGCGCGCGGGCCAATCGCCCTGCTCCGCGACCGCCCATTGCGGCACGTCCGCGCAAGATTTCCGTCAGCGACATTCGCCGTTTGATACGCGACCCCTACGCGGTTTATGCCCGTAAATGTCTGCGGTTGCAGGCGTTGGGTGCATTGCGGCCCACGGCAGATCATCTGCTGCGCGGAACCACGCTTCATTCCGTGTTCGAGACCTTTCTTCATGGCATCAGAGAAGACCCTAATCGGCTGAATTCAACCGAATTGCTGGACGTGGCAAAGCGTGAATTAGAGACAAGCGTGCCTTGGGCCACAGCACGGACATTATGGTTTGCGCGTCTTGAGCGGATCGCAAATTGGTTTGTGACCACTGAGCAGCAGCGTCAGGATGCTGGCGCGCCATTTGCCTTTGAAATTCCCGGTCTGATGGATCTGCCCGATATCGGGATGCAGATCACGGCCAAGGCGGACAGGATTGACCTGACCGAAGATGGCCGCGCCGTTGTGTTGGATTACAAAACCGGCAAACCGCCGTCTGCTGCGGCGCAGGTCAAATTCGAACGGCAATTGCTGATCGAGGCAGTGATGGTCGAAAACGGAGCGTTCCAGAAACTGGGGCCTCGTGTCGTTAGTCAGGCGCAATATATCGGCATAACCGCATCGCCCAGCATCGTTGAAGCGCCCATCATCAAGGAAACGCCCGACAAGGTTTTGACCGAGCTTCGCACGCTGCTCGCCGCCTATTTGGTACAGGATCAGGGGTATTCATCACGACGCGCCCATTTTCGCGACGCTGATACGGGCGATTACGATCATCTGGCGCGGTTTGGTGAGTGGGATTCGACGCAGGAACCTGTTGCGGAGGATGTTGGGTGAACGACGCAAGTCAACGCCAACAAGCGGCTGCGCATCCTCGGCGATCCACGTGGTTGGCCGCAAATGCGGGGTCTGGAAAGACGCGCGTTTTGACGGATCGGGTTGCGCGGCTGTTGTTTGACGGAGTTTTACCTCAGCATATTCTGTGCCTGACTTATACCAAGGCCGCCGCATCAGAGATGCAAAACCGTCTGTTCAAGCGTCTTGGCGAATGGGCCATGTTGAGTGATGCGCAATTGCACGAGGCTTTGCGTGGTTTGGGTCTGGCCCGTGATTTGGATGCGGGCGATCTGGCCCAAGCGCGAACGCTGTTTGCCCGTGCGATTGAAACGCCGGGTGGTTTGAAAATCCAAACGATCCACTCGTTTTGTGCGGCTCTGTTGCGGCGCTTTCCGCTCGAAGCTAGGGTCAGTCCGCAGTTTGTCGAAATCGAAGAACGCGCGGCGGACCTGCTGCGCGAAGACGTTGTCGACACGATGGCAGCAGGGTCGGATCAGCCGTTGTTGGAGCAGGTGGCGCGGTTTTTCACCGGTGCTGATTTTGGCGCGCTGACCAAGGAAATCGTCAACAACGCGCCTGCCTTTGCGGAACAAATGGATGCGGCCGGGTATCTTAAGCTGTTTGGTCATCCTGAAACCCTGACCCATGCGCAGATCGAAGATCAGTTAGGCGGGCGTGACGGGTTAACATGGCTCAAGCCGCTGATGACAGAATTGCGCATGACGAAAGGCACGTGGAACGAACGCAGCTTGGTCAAGCTGGAACGCGTAGCGCACGGGACGGGGCCATTGTTGCCCGATCTGATCAACGCGTTTTTGACGGAGAAGGGCACCGTTTCATCGCAGTTTTGCACCAAGACGGTACAAACCGCTGTACCCGAAGCATTTGAGGACGCGATGGACATGGCAGAGCAGGTTATCGAACTGCAAGATGCCTATCGCGCACTGGTTGGGGCGGATCGATCTGCGGCGCTTTCGGCTTTTGGTGCGGCATTCTTGAAACGATACACAGATCACAAGCATCAACGCGGGTGGTTGGATTTTGACGATCTGATCGGCAAGGCACGCGCATTGCTGTCTGACAAAGGTGTCGCGGCTTGGGTGCTGTATCGGATCGACGGCGGGATCGACCATATCCTTGTGGACGAGGCGCAAGACACCAGTCCAACGCAATGGGATGTGATCTGGAAGCTGGCCGAAGAATTCGCAGCGGGCGAGGGTGCGCGGACGGATACACTGCGCACGATCTTTGTTGTTGGGGATCAAAAACAGTCGATCTATTCCTTTCAAGGGGCGGATCCGCGTGAATTTGACCGGATGAAGCTTGAATTTAAAAGCAGGCTCGAACAAAGCGGCGAGGCGTTGCAGGAAACGTCTTTGGATCATTCGTTTCGATCCAGTTCGGCAATCTTGTCGCTGGTTGATACCGTGTTCGAGGATCGCGGCGGACCCGGCTTTCCCAAAGAGACCAAGCACATTGCGTTCCACGAGGAATTGCCCGGTCGGGTCGATCTTTGGCCGCCGGTGCCTGTCAGTGACGAGGACGATTCTGGCCCGTGGTATGAACCCGTTGATCGTCTAAGCCGCACACATCACAATCGCATCCTTGCGCAACAGGTGGCGCAGGAAATCAAGCGGATGATTGATGACAAGGTCGCGTTGCCAAGCGGGGTGCAAGACGGTGTCGTATCTGCACGTCCGGTTCAACCCAGTGATTTCCTTATTCTTGTGCGACGGCGCAGTGGGATTTTCCCGGAACTAATTCGTGCCTGCAAAGAGGCACAGGTCCCGATTGCCGGTGCGGATGTGTTGCGCGTTGGCGCTGAATTGGCGGTGCGTGACATTGGTGCGTTGCTGTCCTTTCTTGCAACGCCTGAGGATGATTTGTCATTGGCGACAATTCTGAAATCTCCGCTATTTGGCTGGAGCGAGGATCAGCTGTTTCGACTGGCGCATGGGCGCGGGCGCAAGCATCTTTGGCAGGTGTTGCGCGATAAAGGTGCAGAATTCCCTGAAACAGTCTCGATTCTGATGGATTTGCGCGAACATTCCGATTTTCTGCGCCCTTATGATCTGATGGAACGATTGCTGACCCGCCACAAAGGGCGTCAAAAGCTGCTGGGTCGTTTGGGTGTCGAGGCCGAAGACGGCATTGACGCATTGTTGGATCAGGCTTTGGCCTATGAGCGCAATTCGGTGCCGTCGCTAACCGGATTTTTAGCGTGGATGGAAACCGACGATCTTCAGATCAAACGGCAAATTGACAGCGCATCAAACCAAGTGCGGATCATGACGGTGCATGGATCAAAGGGTTTGGAAGCGCCGATTGTTATCCTTCCCGACACGGCACAAAGGGCACAAACGGATCGATCAAACATTGCGGTTTTGGACGATCGCGCCGTTTGGAAGCCAGGCAGCAAAGAAACATGGGCCGCCCTGCAAGAGCGTGTTGACGAAAAGCGCGTCGCCCAAGACGAGGAAAGCCTGCGTTTGCTGTATGTGGCCCTGACGCGGGCAGAGAAATGGTTGATCGTTGCCGCGGCGGGCAAACGTGGTTCGGATGATGCCCCCGATTGGTATCAAATCATCGAAGAGGGCGCGGACAAGCTGGGCGCAGCAACGATTGCCGGGCCTATTGATGCGGTTAAGCGCATTGAAGTCGGCAATTGGTCGGAATTTCAGATCCAACCAGCGAAGGTTTCGGAACACAAAACCGCAGAGCTGCCAGATTTCGCGTTCACGCCCTATGAGCAGAAGAAATCACAACCTCAAACGCTTTCACCATCTGATCTGGGTGGCGCCAAAGCATTGCCCGGCGAAGGTTTGAATGAGGACATGGCCAAGGCCTATGGGCGTCTTGTGCATGAATTGCTTGAACAGTTCCCCGGACAAGATTTGGAACAGTGTAATCGCATATTCGAAAGCGCTGCAGGTCGGTCCGAGTTGGCCGATGATCTAAGGCAAGATGCACGGCGCAGTGTTGAGCGTATTTTGTCGAACCCGGAATTTTCGGCTTTGTTCCAACCCGACGCTTTGTCCGAAGTATCAATCACGGCGGATGTTGAGGGCAAAAGGATACACGGCACAATCGACAAGCTGCTTATGACATCTGACCGGATATTGGCCGTCGATTTCAAAACAAACCGTGTTGTTCCGAATACACCTGACAAAATTCCCGAAGGCGTTTTGCGCCAGTTGGGCGCATATGCAAGCGCGTTGGCGCAGATCTATCCGGGCAAACCTATTGAAACCGCTGTTCTTTGGACGGAGACCGAGACGCTTATGTCTGTCACTTACGATATCGTGACGGATGCCTTGCGCCGAAGCCAATATCTTGACGTGACCGCAAGGGCTACCTAGGTTGACGGCCTGAGCCCGAGCCCAAGGAGATAGAGCATGGCCACCCTCGCAGTGACCGACGATAGTTTTGACGCCGAAGTCCGCCAATCAGACATTCCAGTTGTAGTGGATTTTTGGGCTGAATGGTGTGGCCCTTGTAAGCAAATCGGGCCGTCCCTCGAAGAGCTTTCTGACGAAATGGCCGGTAAGGTCAAAATCGTCAAAGTGAACGTGGACGAGAATCCAAATTCTCCGTCACAAATGGGCGTGCGCGGTATTCCGGCATTGTTCATGTTTAAAGGTGGCGAAGTCATTGCCAACATGGCAGGCGCAGTACCCAAAGCGAAGCTGCAAAGCTGGATTGAAGATTCTCTCTGAGAGTCGAGCCGACATTCTGAAAAGGCGTGTGCAGTGATGCGTGCGCCTTTTTTCTTTGCCTTTTGCGGGCTTGTTCCTGCGCGATACGCAGGCCATATACGCCACAATTAGGCCGAAAGGACGCAAGATGAGCAAAAACGAATTTCCCGGGTGGCACGGAACAACAATTGT
The DNA here is from genome assembly GCA_039960995.1 of Paracoccaceae bacterium. Classification (GTDB taxonomy): domain Bacteria; phylum Pseudomonadota; class Alphaproteobacteria; order Rhodobacterales; family Rhodobacteraceae; genus JABSSA01. The sequence goes on from JBDVKF010000064.1 coordinate 97,182, forward strand.
TGGCGTCAAAAAGGACGGCAAAGTTGTTATCGCTGGTGACGGGCAGGTGTCTCTTGGTCAGACCGTGATCAAAGGAACAGCCCGCAAAGTGCGCCGTTTGTCCCCCGGTGGGCATGACGTTGTTGCCGGGTTTGCCGGATCAACGGCGGATGCGTTCACCTTGCTGGAACGGCTAGAAGTCAAATTGGAAGCAACGCCCGGACAATTGGCACGCGCCAGTGTTGAGTTGGCCAAAGACTGGCGTACGGACAAGTATCTGCAAAAGCTCGAAGCGATGCTGATTGTGACAGATGGTACCGATTTGTTGGTGATCACTGGGGCCGGGGACGTTCTTGAACCTGAACATAATGTTGCGGCGATTGGATCGGGTGGGAATTACGCCTTGGCCGCCGCGCGCGCCATGATGGAAACCGACAAGTCCGCCGAAGACGTGGCCCGCGACGCGATGGCGATTGCGGCCAGTATTTGTGTCTATACCAACGGCAACCTGACCGTAGAAAGCATCCAAGCATGACTGACCTGACTCCACGTGAAATTGTATCTGAACTGGATCGTTTTATTATCGGTCAGAATGATGCCAAGCGTGCTGTTGCTGTTGCGTTGCGCAATCGGTGGCGGCGCAAGCAATTGTCCGACGATCTGCGCGATGAGGTCTATCCAAAGAACATCCTGATGATTGGGCCAACCGGCGTCGGGAAAACTGAAATCAGCCGCCGTTTGGCCAAATTAGCCCGCGCGCCGTTTTTGAAGGTCGAGGCGACCAAATTCACCGAAGTCGGGTATGTCGGGCGCGATGTCGAACAGATTATCCGTGATTTGGCGGATGCTGCCATTGCGCAAACCCGTGAATGGATGCGTGAAGATGTGAAAGCAGCCGCACACAAGGCCGCAGAAGAACGCGTTATTTCGGCCATTGCCGGTGGAGATGCCCGCGAAGGCACCCGCGATATGTTCCGCAAAAAGCTGAAATCTGGCGAGTTGGACGACACGGTGATCGAACTGGATGTCGCGGACACGTCCAACCCATTCCCGTCGATGGAAATACCGGGTCAACCTGGGTCTAATATGGGGATGATGAATCTTGGCGATTTGTTCGGCAAGGCTATGGGTGGGCGGACAACACGCAAAAAGCTGACCGTTTCAGAAAGCTATGAAGTGTTGATTGGCGAAGAGGCTGACAAGCTTTTGGACGACGAAATCGTAACGCGCACTGCGTTGGAAGCCGTCGAGCAGAACGGAATTGTCTTTATTGACGAAATCGACAAGGTCGCAACCCGGTCCGAAGCGCGCGGCGGTGATGTCAGTCGCGAAGGCGTGCAACGGGATTTGTTGCCATTGATCGAAGGCACAACCGTCAGCACAAAACATGGTGCGGTCAAAACAGACCACATCCTGTTCATTGCTTCTGGCGCATTCCACATCGCAAAGCCGTCGGATTTGTTGCCAGAATTGCAGGGCCGCTTGCCGATCCGCGTTGAATTACGGGCGTTGACACAAAAGGACTTTGTGCGGATTCTGACGGAAACCGACAACGCGTTAACCCGCCAATATACCGCTTTGATGAAAACCGAAGGTGTCGATGTTGATTTCACCGAAGACGGTATCGAAGCTGTCGCGCAAATTGCGGCGGACGTGAACCAGTCGGTTGAAAACATCGGAGCGCGGCGTCTTTACACGATCATTGAACGCGTTTTCGAAGAGTTATCCTTTGTTGCGCCGGACAAGGATGGTGAAGCGGTGACTGTTGATGCGGATTACGTTCAGAAGCATTTGGGCGAATTGGCAAAATCAACCGATCTAAGCCGTTACGTCCTTTAGCATTTGCTGATATGCCGATCCGGAGGGGATTTTTCGCCCGCCGGATTGGCCAACATGCGCAGCACACTTGATTTTCTGACTTCCAATTCACATTGGTTGGCCGCCGGAGCGTTGCTGACCTTTATTGGATCGTTTGGCCAAACCTTTTTCATCTCTGTCTTTGCTGGTGAAATTCAGGCTGCTTTTGATCTGTCGCATGGGTCTTGGGGCGCTATTTACGCCATTGGGACCACGGTCGCTGCTGCAATTATGGTGTGGGCAGGCGGTCTGACAGACAAATATCGCGCGCGCAGTCTTGGCGTGATTTCTGTCAGTGGCCTTGGATTGGCGTGTTTGTTCATGGCTTTGAACACATATGTTTTGCTGTTGCCGTTGGTCGTCTTGGGGCTGCGGCTTATGGGGCAGGGTATGTCGACCCATATTGCCATTGTTGCGATGGCGCGTTGGTTTGTTGCAACGCGTGGCAAAGCACTGGCGATTGCGACGCTGGGGGTCGCGGCAGGTGAGATGATATTGCCGGTTCTGTTTGTGTTTCTGTTGGATTTAGTGGATTGGCGTTTGCTTTGGGTTGGTGTGGCCTGCGTTTGTTTTGCCAGCTTGCCCTTGCTGCGGTTCTTGTTGAAAACCGAACGTGTGCCCAGTGCCGATGCAACCGAAGATCAACGCGCGGGGATCGCAAACCGCCACTGGACCCGGGCCCAAGCGTTTCGTCATCCGTTGTTCTGGTGCATTGCCCCGGCGATTTTTGGGTTGTCCGCCTTTGGCACGGCGCTGTTGTTCCATCAGGTGCATTTTTCGGCAATCAAGGGCATCAGCCATTTGACGTTTGTCAGCCTTTTGCCGATTTATACCTCTGTCGCTATTTTATCGATGATTGGATCTGGCATCGCGCTGGATCGGTTTGGAACGCAAAAGATGCTGCCCTTTTATCAGTTGCCGCTTGTGCTTGGTTTTCTTGTATTCGCAACGGGGCAAGGCATTTCCGCAATGGCATTGGGCTTTGCTCTTGTCGCTTTGACAACGGGGGCAAATTCGACCCTACCAAACGCGTTTTGGGCGGATGCGTATGGAACGGCGAATATCGGATCGATCAAGGCAATGGCCACCGCCGTCATGGTTTTGGGGTCTGCAATGGGGCCGTTTTTGACCGGGATGCTGATCGATTTGGGCGTTGGTCTTGAAACACAATATATCGGCGTTGCAGGTTATTTCCTGATCATGACCGGATCGCTTTATTATGGCGTCACGCGTTATTTTGTCGGACAGGCGGCCTAGCGATTTCGTCTGAGATAAACGTAATACGCGCCGCCACCGCCGTGCTTTTGATGGGCTTGTGTGATTTGCAGAACCGCTTGCGATAAAGGTGGCACCGACAACCATTGTGGCACTTGGTGACGCAAAACGCCGGTGCGAACGGGTATCAAATCATCGCCCCGGTCTTGTTTGCCTTTTCCAGTTATCACCAGAACCAGCCGCTTTCTTTGGGCATGGGCGCGTAAAATGAATTGCGCCAGTGCCGGATGCGCCCGATCTTGTGTCATTCCGTGCAGGTCAATCTTGCCTTCTGGCGCCAATCGCCCTTGTCGCATCCGCCCAAATGTTTTGCGATCCATCCGCAATGGCGCGTCGTCGACTTGTTTCGAAATCGACGGCGTTAAATCGAACGCGGTGCTGCCTTTGTCGTTTCGAATGGGTTTTGCCGGAAGGCTGAATTCTTGTCGCGTCTCAGGCATCGATCGTTTGGCGGCTGGGGTCGGGTCGATATCCATTATCGATTTGTTTGGAGTCAAAGGTTCGGCTGTTTTGGCGACTTTGTTCCACAGGGCTTCTTCCTCGGGTCGCAACTTGCGACGGCGGGTCAAGAGCCACCCTCCGGCAGCATCGCATAGGCGCGTTGTATCGGCAAAAGAACCAACAATCGGCCCGGATCTTTCAATTGGCCGGCACTTCGGCCCGCTGCATCACCGGTGCCAAAGAACACATCTGCGCGTTGCGATCCCTTGATTGCCGAACCGGTGTCTTGGGCAACCATCAATCGGCTCAAAGGGTCTTTGCCCTTTTTCTCGATCCAAACCGGGGCACCCAAGGGTATGAATGCAGGATCCACCGCGACAGTTCGCATTGTGGTAATTGATCTGTTCATCGCGCCCAGCGGGCCTTTGTCAGACGGAACTTTGCTGACCTCGCGGAAGAAAACGTAAGAGGGGTTGTGATACAAAAGCTCTTGGCCCTCGATCGGATTGCGTCGCACCCAATTCGCGATGACTTGCGCGCTGACCTGATGGGACTCGTAGGTACCGCGCCGGACCAATTCAGCGCCAATTGATCGGTAGGGTTGGCCATTGGCCCCCGCGTACCCAACCCGAACGGTTCCGCCTTCATCAAGGCGAATGCGGCCCGATCCTTGGATTTGCAGAAAGAACAGTTCGACCGGATCATCGATCCATGCGATTTCCAACCCGCGATCTTCTAAAATGCCGCTTTCCAACAATTCACGGCGCGGCAGCCACGGTGAATTTGCCTTGGCTTCCCTTGGCATTTTGTAGACTGGATATCGAAACCGGGCGGATCGAAAGCGCGACCCATTCAATTCCGGTTCGAAATACCCCGTGAACAACGCAGGTGCCCCGTCATCGATTAGAACGGGTCGGAAAAACAGTTCAAAAAACGCGCGGGCGTTGGTTTGTTTTTCCGCCAAAGCACATAACGATTGCCAATCGGATTCTTTGATATCCTGACATGTATTGCGAAAAACGCGCAGGGCTGCGGCGTGATCATCGTCGGCCCAGGAGACCAGTTCAGAAAATTCAAGAACCCGCACCGCCGGTTCGGCGGCGGATTCAGACCCAGACATGGCCATCACAAGAGCGCACCCCAGCGCCTTTAAGCGTCTGTAGACACCAACAGCCAATTGGGGTCATCCGATCCCATGATACGCGCAAATGCCCAAGTGTCCTTCTGGCGCTTCACATCCGCGTCGCTGCCTTCGATGATATCCCCGGCATTGTCGCGCACAATGGATGTAAGTTCCGCTACAAACCGAATTGAAATTTCGGCTTCGTTTGTGTCCTCGTCCAGCGTCGCATTGACGATTTTCATTTCGCGAACACCGTAAAATTCTGCTTCGATTGACAGACCTTCGTCTTCACGAGCCGACACGGCGTCTACAAAGCTCTCGTAAACGTCTTCGGCCAGGAACGGTTGTATTTCAGCCAGCTCGCCGTTTTCGAACCCCATCAAGATCATTTCATAAGCGCCGCGCCCGCCTTGAAGAAAGTCGGCGACACCAAAGCTGGGCTCAAGACGTTTCATTTCTGCCAACGCTTTGGCACTGTCACTGTCTTCTTTGACGTGATCTGTAATATCTAGATCAGGCCCGCCCTCGATCACTTCTAGGTCAGGGCGATTGCGCCGCTCGGTCGAAGCGTTCGGGATTGGAGGTTGTTCAAATCCTTCGCGCGTACCTAAAACGTTACGCAAACGCAAAATCAGAAAAACAGCGATCCCGGCCAAAACCAGGAGTTGGATCAAAGGAGAGTTCATCGGCACCTCAATTTGCCCGAAGAGATGGTATCGGGCCTTACCTGCCCCTATTTAGGGGCTGGGGTTGGTCAAGTCCACTGTACCCCCCCGAAAAAGGAGATAGCTAAATGTGGCTTTTGGTAGCGTTTCTTGCTGTACCGCTTATTGAAATCGCCCTGTTCATTCAGGTCGGCGGCACCATTGGTTTGGTCTCGACCCTACTAATTGTCGTTATTACAGCTGTTTTAGGGGCATATATGGTGCGAAATCAGGGTGCGCAGGTGATGACGCAGGTGCGCCAATCGTTTTCCGATGTGCGCGATCCAAGCGAACCGCTGGCACATGGTGCGATGATTCTTTTTGCCGGCGCTCTTTTGCTGACCCCCGGATTCTTTACAGATATCTTCGGGTTTTTGCTTTTGATTCCAAAATTTCGGTCGTTTGCGTTCGCCAATATTCGCAAACGCGTCAATGTTCAGTCCTTTTCCACCCACAATACTCAACACGGGACTCAACACGGGACTCACCATCGGCACACCCCGAATCCCGACGTGATAGATGGTGAATACGAGGACTTGGAAAACAACAATCGCGAGAGCACTGGGCCGTCGGGCTGGACAAAGCATTGAGGACTGAGTGACAAGCTGGTAGCAGAACGGTAACGAATTTTAATTGGAGTGTTTCAATGGCTGAAGAAGACGCACAACCGCAACAACCACCGCAACCTCAAATGCGGACTCTCGGGCAATATGTTCGGGACATGTCGTTTGAGAATATCATGGCCCAAAAAGGTGCCAAAAGCGATGTGCAGCCGGACGTGCAAGTACAAGTAAATCTGGATGCGAAAAAGCGGTCTGTTGAAGACCAGTTTGAAGCTTCAATCTCGCTGAAGGTGACATCAAAGGCAAAAGACGCGGATGACGTTCTGTTTGTTCTGGAAGTCGACTATGTCGGCATATTCGAGATCAAGAACATCCCGGAAGAGCAGTTGCATCCTTTCTTGTTGATCGAATGCCCACGCATGATCTTCCCATTCTTGCGCCGTGTTGTCAGTGACGTCACACGCGACGGTGGCTTCCCGCCGCTGAACCTTGAGAATATCGACTTTGTTTCGTTGTATCGGAACGAATTGGCAAAACGTCAGGCCGAAAACCCGCAAAAAGCGGACGCCTAAGTTTTCCAAAGGGCGGTTTCGCCCAGCTTATCGACAAACTCATCATGCGCGGCCTTTTCGGCCGCGCTTATTCGTTTTGGCAACGGCGTCGCGCGTGGCTTGGGTTTCCATTCTGCCGCGCCGTCCGCTCGCTGGTTTTGCGAAGCGGTCGACAAAACAAGACCCGGTTGGCGCCCGCCGGTCAATTCCAGATAGACTTCGGCCAGAATTTCGCTGTCCAACAAGGCGCCGTGAAGCGTGCGTGACGAGTTATCTATCGAAAACCGCCGACATAACGCATCCAAAGACGCGGGCGATCCGGGAAATCGTTTGCGCGCAATATCCAGTGTATCGATTGCCTGATCATACGGGATCAGGGGAAGCTTCATCCATCCCAATTCGGCATTCAGAAACTTCATATCAAAGGCCGCGTTGTGAATGACCAACTTTGCGGCTCCGATGAAATCCAGAAATTCCTGACCAATGGCCGCGAATTTCGGTTTGTCGCGCAAAAAGTCGTCGCCCAGCCCGTGCACCTCGAACGCCTCTTTCGGCATCGAGCGTTCCGGATTGATGTATTGGTGATAGGTGCGCCCCGTGGGCATGTGCCCATCCAGTTCGACCGCTCCGATTTCTACAATACGGTCGCCGCTTTCGGGGTCGAAACCTGTTGTCTCTGTATCGAGCACGATCTCACGCATGCATCCGCTCCCGTATTGCTGCCAGAACAGCTTGGACCTGCTGTCGTGCATGTTCAAGATCATCTGTGATGATCACAAAATCTGATAACGCACATTTCTGATCATTTGGCATCTGCTTGGCGCGAATGCTTTCAAATGTTTCGCGTGACATTGTTCCGCGTGCCAGAACGCGTTTGGCCTGCGTGTCTGGATCGACGCTGACACATACCGTTGCATCCACGTTTTTGTCGCCGCCCGTTTCAAACAGCAGCGGTATGTCGAACACAACAATATCTGACGCCGCATTTTCCAAGAATACCGCACGGTCTTGGCCGACCAGCGGGTGCACGATTTTTTCGATTTTGGTCAAAGCGGATCGGTCTTTTGCGATGATCTGTTTCAAAACATCGCGTGATACGGCGTTTTCGACAATTGCATCAGGGTAAAGCTGGCCCAGTGGGTCAACTGCGGCCCCGACTTTCGAATACAGTCGATGAACCGCCGCATCCGCATCCCAGACATCGCATCCTTCGTCGGCAAACATTGCCGCCGTTGTGGACTTTCCCATACCAATGGATCCGGTCAGTCCGATTTTGAACGTCATCTAAGCGCCGCAACCCGTGTTGCATCATCGACTTGGGGTCTTTTGCCAAACCAACGTTCGAAACCTGGGGTTGCTTGGTGCAACAACATGCCCAAGCCATCAACGGTTGTGCATCCTCTGGCTTCGGCTTCGGCCAACAGGGGCGTGCGCAAAGGCGTATAAACCAGGTCGGTGACAACGCTGTCAGACCGCAATCCGTCCAAAGGAACCCGCAATTCGGATTTTCCAACCATACCCAGGGATGTTGTGTTCACGACCAAAGCCGCCTCGTCCAGAATATTTCCGGCTTGCACCCAATCGACAACGGTTACGCGATTGCCAAATTCATCTGCCACAGCTTCGGCCCGCACGCGCGTTCTATTTGTCAATAATATTTCCGGGACACCGGACTCCAGCAATGATGCAACAACAGCTCGGGATGCCCCCCCTGCACCAAACACTGCTGCAGGACCTCGTCCTGGCAACCAATCTGGCGCCCCGCTTTTTAAGTTTTCAAGAAACCCATACCCGTCAGTATTATCCGCATGGATTTTTCCATCTTTGCGAAAGATCAGCGTGTTCGCCGCCCCAATCAGCGTAGCGCGATCGGTCACGATGTCAGCAAGTTCAAGAACGATTTCCTTGTGGGGGATCGTGATGTTCACGCCGACAAACCCAGCCTGCGGCAAAGTCCGCAACACATTCGCCAGATTTTCCGATGATACTTCCAGAGGAATGTAGTGACCCGGCAATCCATAGGTGTGCAGCCAATGATTGTGCACCTTCGGTGACCGCGAATGTCCAATCGGAAATCCGATCACGCCAGCAAGGGGGATACTTTCTGTCATTCCTCAATCACTCCTCGAAGACCAAAAAAGGCCAGAAGTTCTAATAACGGTAAACCAAGGACGTGGAAATAGTCTCCGTTTACGGAATGAAACAAACGAATGCCTTCTTCTTCCAGTTTGTATGCACCCACACTGTGCCGAATGCTGTCCCAGTTGCGGGTCACATACCCGGACAGAAATGCATCCGAGCTTTGGCGCATACGCAAGCGAACATGTCCCACGTGACGCCAAATCGGTTGACCCTCGTGATATATAACGGCCGCGGAGAACAAGGCATGAGGTTTGCCGCGCATCATTGTCAGCTGTTCCAAAGCGTGGTCTGGGCTGGTCGGCTTTGACAAAAGCTGCCCTTCAAAATCGAGCACCTGATCACAGCCGACAACAAATGCATCTGTTCCTGATATCTTGCGCGCTTTCATTTCAGCAAGCGCATCCGCGATGTCTCGCGGCTTGGCTCCTTCAGAAACAAGCGATTCCTTTATAGTTTGTTCATCGATTCGAGGCACCTTAGTTTCAAAGGGAATGCCCGCGTTCTGCAGCAGTGTCGCCCGAATTTGCGAACCTGACGCGAGAATGATCTGGTTTTTCATGTGGATAAACCTGTCGATGAACCTGTTGGTTTTGGCGTGCACGGTTTGTGCGCGATTGTCCCTTTCAGAGCAACGATGAAATTCTCGTCGGCTTTTCCAAAGTCTCGCAAACCATATCCATCTGTTCACAAGGAAAACTCGGCATTTGTGGATTGTTAACCTTGTTCAAAATCATCCACGATTTCATCCACAGAAAATACGCGTTAAATTTCCCATAAGTATTTGTTAACATTAATTATTATTAAAGTTACACATTTGGGAAATTTGTAGTCACACAATCACTTTTTCTTGTGTGTTTCTGGGGGTATAACTTCGAAATCCACAGGTTTTAGCTACACTACAAAACTCTTCAATCTTTCTATATTTTCTTATTTATTATATTGGTCTTCGAACATTTTGACAGACTTCGACAGATTGACTCGCCCGCGAATGTTCACTAAGCCATCCGTGCATTCCATTCGGAAACCGCGTCAGCCTCTTAGAAACTGTATGAGAAGGTCAGTCCTCTGACCTTATAGCATTTATATGACCCAAGAACGTCTCAATCTTGCTGATCTGAAAGCCAAGAGTCCAAAAGACTTGTTGTCGATGGCCGAAGATCTGGAAATCGAAAACGCCTCGACTATGCGAAAAGGCGAAATGATGTTCCAAATTCTGCGTGAACGCGCGGATGAAGGTTGGGAAATCGCGGGTGACGGTGTTCTGGAAGTTCTGCAGGACGGGTTTGGTTTCTTGCGGTCACCCGAAGCAAACTATTTGTCTGGACCAGATGACATCTATGTTTCGCCGGATATGATCCGCCAGTATTCATTGCGCACGGGCGATACTATCGAAGGTGCGATCCGTGCACCAAATGATGTCGAACGTTACTTTGGTCTTGTGGACGTTGCGAAGATCAACTTTGAAGACCCGGAAAAAGCCCGCCATAAGATTGCTTTTGATAACCTGACACCGCTTTACCCTGATGAACGGTTGTCGATGGAACGGCAGGATCCAACGGTCAAAGACCGGTCATCGCGTATCATTGATCTGGTTTCACCAATTGGGAAAGGACAGCGATCCTTGATCGTTGCGCCACCACGGACAGGTAAAACCGTTCTTTTGCAAAACATCGCGGCGTCGATCGAAGAGAATCATCCGGAATGTTACCTGATCGTTCTTCTTATTGATGAACGCCCGGAAGAAGTGACAGATATGCAGCGGTCCGTGAAAGGCGAAGTTATTTCGTCCACGTTTGATGAACCTGCAACCCGTCACGTTGCTGTTTCGGAAATGGTTATTGAAAAGGCCAAACGCCTTGTTGAGCACAAACGCGATGTTGTCATCCTGCTGGATTCGATTACGCGTCTTGGCCGTGCCTTCAACACGGTTGTCCCATCTTCCGGTAAAGTTTTGACGGGTGGTGTTGATGCGAACGCTTTGCAACGTCCAAAGCGGTTCTTTGGTGCGGCGCGTAACATCGAAGAGGGTGGAAGCCTGACCATTATCGCGACCGCCTTGATCGATACAGGATCGCGGATGGACGAAGTGATCTTTGAAGAATTTAAAGGGACTGGTAACTCGGAGATCATTCTGGATCGTAAGATTGCAGATAAGCGGGTCTTCCCGGCGATCGATATTCTGAAGTCGGGTACACGGAAAGAAGAGCTGTTGGTAGACAAGGCGGATTTGACAAAAACCTTCGTGCTGCGCCGTATTCTGAACCCGATGGGGACCACAGATGCGATCGAATTCTTGATTTCCAAGCTGAAGCAGACAAAGACGAATTCGGATTTCTTCGATTCAATGAACACGTAACTTATTGTGTAACAACAATGAGTTAGGCTGATGGATACTATTTTTGCACTGGCAACTGCACCCGGACGTTCTGGCGTAGCCGTTATTCGTGTGTCTGGTCCTAAATCAAGTGGGTTATCTCAATATATAGGTGGTCAGCTACCAGGCCCGCGATTATCTGCCTTGCGGTCGATCCAAGATTCTGACGGGACGGTCATTGATAAAGGCCTGATTATTTGGTTTCCGGCGCCAGCAAGTTTTACGGGCGAAGATGTCATCGAACTTCAGATTCACGGGGGCATCGCATCTGTTCGCGGTGTTCTTCAGGTGTTAGGAGCCATAGATGGTTTCCGCCACGCGGAACCTGGCGAATTTACCAGACGCGCCCTTGAAAATGGAAAGCTCGATTTGACGGCCGTCGAAGGCCTTGCTGATGTTATCGACGCCGAAACCGAAGCGCAATTGCGTCAAGCGCAGCGGACGTTGAATGGGTCACTGTCAAAATTGGTGGAAGGTTGGCGTAGTAATTTGATCCGCGCGGCATCCTTAATCGAAGCCACAATCGATTTTGCTGATGAAGAAGTACCCGAAAACGTATCAGACGAAGTTTTGGCGATACTTTCTGTTTTAACGCAAGAATTTGAATCCGAAGTCGAAGGGTCCTTTGTGTCGGAGCGAATTCGCGAAGGTTTTGAAGTTGCGATTGTTGGACTGCCCAATTCGGGAAAATCTACGCTGTTGAATGCTTTGGCGGGCAGGGATGCGGCTATAACTTCGTCCGTTGCTGGAACGACGCGTGATGTCATCGAAGTCCGTATGGATTTGAACGGCTTGGCGGTGACGCTTTTGGATACGGCTGGGTTGCGCGAGAGTGACGACGAAGTTGAGCAAATTGGCATTTCCCGTGCGATCGAGCGCGCTTCGCATGCTGATTTACGTGTGTTTCTTGTTCAAGAAGGCGAAATGGTTCCGGTTGAGCAGCAGGAAACCGATATCGTTCGGCGGCCAAAGGTGGATATTTCACCGGATGCGCTTGGAATCTCTGGATTAACTGGCGAAGGCGTTGATGCGCTTGTTGCAGAGATTTCTTCGGTGTTGAGCATTCGCGCCCAAGGCAGCGGTGTTGCAACGCGTGAACGTCATAGGCTGGCCATTTCGGAAGCGCTGCGTTTTGTGACAGAAGCGGCTGTTTTTGTGAAAGATGGTCCGGTATCGTATGATTTAGGGGCCGAATCCCTTCGCACTGCTATAAGAACGCTGGAACTTCTTGTTGGCAGAATTGATGTTGAAAATCTTCTTGATGAAATCTTTTCCAGTTTTTGTCTTGGGAAATAAGGAGTGTTTCACGTGAAACATTTCGACGTGATTGTCATTGGTGGTGGACACGCGGGCTGCGAGGCCGCGCATGCGTCCGCTCGGATCGGGGCAGAAACCGCGTTGGTTTCGATGTCAGCACAAGATTTAGGGGTTATGTCCTGCAATCCAGCTATTGGTGGGTTGGGGAAAGGTCATTTGGTTCGCGAGATTGACGCGTTGGATGGCGTCATGGGTCGGGCTGCTGACGCATCAGGCATTCAATTTCGCTTGTTAAACAGACGAAAGGGCCCAGCAGTTCAAGGCCCACGAACACAGGCGGATCGGTCCTTATATCGAAAATCCATGGTGTCGCTTGCGGATCAACAGCAGAATCTGACCGTTTTGGAAGGCGAAGTGGTTGATTTCAAAATGGACGGGGATCGTGTCACTGGCTGTGTGTTGGCTGATGGCAGCGAAATTCTCGCGTCTGCAGTTGTTTTGACCACAGGTACGTTTTTGCGTGGACTGATCCATATTGGCGATGTGTCCTACGCCGGCGGACGAATGGGTGATAAGCCGTCGCAGAAGCTGGCAGAGCGGATTGATCAATTTGGGCTGTCCTTAGGGCGTTTGAAAACAGGCACGCCCCCGCGACTGGACGGCCGGACGATCAATTGGGATGGTCTAGAGATGCAGCCAGGCGATGACGACCCAGTTATGTTTTCGTTTATGTCAAAGGCGCCAACAGCGAGACAGATTTCCTGCGGAATTACCCATACAAATACTCAAACACATGAAATCATTAGAAAAAACCTTGATCGTTCCGCGATGTATGGCGGAATGATCGATGGAATTGGGCCGCGGTATTGTCCATCTATTGAAGATAAAATCGTGCGGTTTGCGGCTAAAGAATCTCATCAGGTCTTTTTGGAGCCCGAAGGCGCGGATGATCACACGATTTATCCGAACGGCATTTCGACGTCGCTGCCGGTGGACGTTCAAGAGGAGTACGTTCGTTCAATTGTCGGGCTGGAAAACGTTGAGATTTTGCAGCCAGGGTATGCAATTGAATATGATTACGTGGATCCACGGACATTGACAGATCGTTTGTCATTGGAATCTGTGCCGGGATTGTATTTCGCGGGCCAAATCAATGGCACGACGGGTTACGAAGAAGCAGCAGCTCAAGGGATGGTCGCGGGAATGAACGCGGCGTTGGCTGTTTTGGACAAGGATCCGGTGACTTTTGGCCGTTCTGATAGCTATATTGGGGTCATGATCGACGATCTGACCACGCGGGGGGTGAGTGAGCCATATCGCATGTTCACGTCCAGAGCGGAATTTAGGTTGTCATTGCGGGCTGACAATGCAGATCAACGGCTTACGCCTCGGGCAATTTCACTGAATGCTATTTCAGACGAACGCAGAATGGCGTTTGAAGAGAAGATGGCGAACTTGAATTCGTCGCGCAAAATGCTGGAATCTAGGGAATTTACGCCAAAAGAGCTGAAGTTGGGCGGTGTTTCAGTGAATCAGGACGGTAATAAGCGGACTTTGTTCCAAGTTCTGGCCTTTCAAGAGGTTTCGTTCGAGGATTTAGTTCCCCTGATGCCCGATTTGTCGGAGGTAAGTGGCGAATCCCGTCGTCAGCTTGAAAATGATGCGCTGTATGCAAACTACCTTGATCGTCAGGTCACGGACATTGAGCGTATGCGCAAAGACGAAAAATTGAAAATCCCGCTAGAGTTTGAATATTTGGGGATATCCGGGCTGTCTAATGAACTTAAGTCCAAGCTAAATACTGTGCGGCCTGTAAATATGGCGCAAGCCGGACGCGTGGAAGGGATGACTCCTGCTGCTCTTGCTTTGATCTTGGCTGTTTTGCGCCAATCTAAGCAGAAATCAGCGTGATGGGCGCTCCAGATTGGTATCAGCAAGATGTTTCACGTGAAACATTGGATAGGCTGGACGGATTCGAAGCATTGGTTATCAAGTGGTCACAGCGCATAAATCTCATTTCGAAAAAGGACCTGTCCCAGGTTTCTGAACGCCATATCTGGGATTCGGCTTCGATGTTCCCGTATATTGTCGAGGCCAAAACTTGGGTTGATCTGGGCAGCGGAGGGGGGTTTCCGGGCATTGTTATTGCCATAATGGCGAAAGAGGTGCAGCCAAAGCTAAAAATCACCCTGATTGAAAGCGACGCAAGGAAATGTACCTTTCTAAGAACGGCAATTCGAGAACTTGAATTACAAGCTGAGGTTCGCACAGACCGGATCGAAACCGCAACGGACATTATGGCTGATGTGGTTTCGGCAAGGGCGCTTGCGTCCTTGGATGTATTGTTGGATTTGGCCGCGCCGCTTGGGCATGAACACACCAAATTTCTGTTCCCAAAGGGGCAAAGTTGGAAGGACGAAATTGATCAAGCAGGACGTAAATGGAGCTTTGACCTCACCGCTCATTCAAGCCATACAAACCCCAACGCTCGTTTACTGGAATTAATGAATGTCCGCCGCAAATAATTCAACGCGCCCAAAACAGCCTAAGATTATCGCCATTGTGAACCAGAAAGGTGGAGTGGGGAAAACCACGACAGCCATTAATCTGGGTGCTGCTATGGCGGAATCAGGGTTAAAAGCGCTGATAATTGACCTAGATCCTCAAGGAAACGCGTCTACGGGACTAGGTGTTGATGTCGAAGACCGGGAAACCACTACATACGAGCTGTTGTTGGAAGATGTTGATTTGGATGACGCAATCCAACCAACGAACCAGGAAAACCTGAGCATTGTGCCGGCAACTGTTGATCTCAGCTCGGCTGACATGGAGCTTGTTGCAAACGAAAAACGTTCGTTTTTGTTGCGTGAAGCATTGCGACAGCCGCAGATGGATTCCTATGAATTCGATGTCATCTTGATCGATTGCCCGCCATCCCTGAATTTGTTGACAGTAAACGCTTTGATTTCGGCGGATTCTTTGCTGGTTCCGCTTCAAAGCGAGTTCTTTGCACTTGAAGGGCTGTCGCAACTTATGTTGACGGTGCGAGAAATCCGTCAGGCGGGGAATCCCAATCTTCGGATTGAAGGCGTTGTCCTGACGATGTTCGATTCGCGCAATAACCTCAGCCAGCAGGTTGCGCAGGACGCACGAAACATTTTGGGCGAAGTCGTGTTTGAAACGATTGTGCCCCGTAATGTCCGGCTAAGCGAGGCGCCGTCCTTTTCGATGCCGGTTTTGAATTACGACACAACGTCGAAAGGCGCACAGGCGTATCGGGCCTTGGCGCAAGAAGTCATCAGTAAAAACAGTTTTCGCTAGGGGGCAATATCATGGTTAAGGAAAAGAAGCGTGGCTTGGGGCGTGGTTTATCCGCATTGATGGCAGATGTTGCTGAAGCGGAAAACCCGGCTTTGTCATCCGCCACTGTTGGCGTTCAGTCATTGCCAATTGAGCAAGTACAACCAAACCCGGAACAGCCTCGTAAACGGTTTGAGCAAGAGCATTTGGATGATCTGTCCGCGTCCATTCGTGAAAAGGGGATCATTCAGCCGCTTATTGTTCGGGCCGTTGGCGATATATATGAAATTGTCGCTGGTGAACGTCGATGGCGTGCGGCGCAGCAAGCACAGCTGCACGAAGTTCCGGTTGTGGTTCGGGAATTTTCGGACACCGAAGTTCTTGAAGTTGCGATCATCGAGAATATTCAACGCGCAGACTTGAACCCGGTAGAAGAGGCGATGGGATATCGCGCTTTGATGGACAAGTTCGGTCATACGCAAGAACGTATGGCCGAGGCGCTTGGCAAAAGCCGCAGCTATATCGCCAACCTTTTGCGGTTGCTGCAATTGCCGCGCGACGTGATTGATTGGCTTGAAGAAGGTAAGCTGACCATTGGTCATGCGCGGGCGATGATCACAGCGGATGATCCGACCAACCTGGCCAAGGACGTCATCAAGAAAGGTCTGTCTGTTCGTGAAACAGAAGCCTTGGTGAAGAAGGGGCAGTTTAGTCAGGACGGCGCGCCCTTCGCTGTGCCAAAAGGGGCAGCTCCGGCTAAGGATGCAGATACTCGTGCGTTGGAAGATGATTTGGCCGCGGCTTTGGGATTGAAGGTCAGCCTGACCCATGGCGCAAGTGGGGAAAAAGGGTCGCTGACGCTGCATTATTCATCGTTGGAACAGTTGGATGAATTGTGCCGTAAGCTGAGCGGAACTTAAGACGAGTGCGCCGTTGTCAAAAGCCGTTCGAGAATGGCGTTTAAGACGATAAGTCCTTGTTTATTAACAGTAATTCGGCTTCCTAAGTTAATCCAGCCCTCGTCGACCAGATCGGCGAGGGTTTTTTCATCCAGCCGCAGACCGGACATGGATTCAAAGCGGTTCAGGTCAATGCCCTCGGCAAGGCGCAGACCCATCAAAAGCATTTCTTCGCCGCTGGATGTTGAATCAAGCGCTGTTCGTACTGTTTCGCGAGGACCGGATAACCAACTCGCGGGCATACGGGCATGTTCCGTTGCATGTTTCGTGCCGTCTATTGTGACGCGACCATGTGCGCCGGGTCCGATGCCCACATAATCGCCGTAGCGCCAATAGATCAGGTTGTGCCGTGATTGCGCACCGTCGCGGGCGTGATTGGACACTTCGTAAGCGGGCAGGCCGTTCGTTTCACAAATATCCTGAGTGAGACCATACATGTCAGCGGACAAGTCATCGCTTGGCAACCCGCGCAGCCGTCCCGCGTTGTATCGATCGCCAAATGCAGTGCCTTGTTCAATGGTCAGTTGATATAGCGACATGTGATCGGTGCCAAACCCAACAGCTTGGCTGAGTTCGGCACGCCAATCCTCAAGGGATTGGTTCTGGCGTCCGTAAATCAAATCAAAACTGACGCGGTCGAACGTGTTTTGCGCGATATGTAAGGCATCGCGTGCTGTGGCGACGTCATGCAAGCGGCCAAGACGTTGAAGATCGGCGTCATTCAATGCTTGAACACCCAAGGACACGCGATTGATACCGGCGTCACGGTAACCTGCGAACCGTCCGGCTTCGACGGAACTGGGGTTTGCTTCTAGTGTGATTTCTAGATCATTGGCCGTGGGCCACAGTTTGCGGGAGCCCGCGATAATGTCGGCGACCAGATCCGGATTCATCAAACTGGGCGTACCACCGCCAAAGAAGATGGAGTGCAACACACGGTGCGGTGTTTCGCGGGCTGATTTTCTTAGCTCTTCCAGATAGGCGGTGCGCCAAGTGTTTTGATCGATGTCGCGCGAAACATGGCTGTTAAAATCGCAATAGGGGCACTTGGCCTCGCAAAACGGCCAGTGGACATACAGACCAAAGCCGCCTTGTTGCCAGTCATCCGCCAAAGCAGCCCCGGATCAGCTTTGCAAAGGCATCCGCACGATGGGACAGCGCGTTTTTTTCGTCCGCATTCATTTCGGCAAAGGTGCGATCATGCCCATTTGGAATGAACATCGGATCATACCCATGGCCCAACTGACCGCGAACGGGCCAAACCAAAGATCCCGGTGCTGCACCGGCAAAGATTTCCTCGTGACCGTCGGGCCAAATCAACACCAAAGTGGCGCAAAACCGTGCGGTCCAGGGTTTGGGCGCCTTTGACGTAGTCAGTTCGTCATATGCGCGGGTCATCGCCATCATAAAGTCGCGACCATTGGGTGTTTCGGCCCAATCGGCGGTGTAGACGCCGGGCGCACCATTCAAAGCATCGATTTCTATACCGGAATCATCAGCCAGCGCGGGCAATCCTGTGGCATCAACTGCGGCGCGGGCTTTGATCCGGGCGTTTCCAACAAAGGTTGTTTCCGTTTCTTCCGGTTCATCCAGATTCATTTCAGCCGCACCCACAACTGAAACACCATATGGGGCAAAGAGCTGCCCCATTTCTTCCAGCTTTCCGGCATTGTGGGTCGCAATTAGAATGCGATCCCCTTCAAACTTGCGTGTCATGCACCCGCAGCCTGCTGCATGTCGGCCAGCGTTTTTGTGCCAGCTTCGGCCAGACCCATCAGATCATCCATTTGTGCGCGCGAGAATGTTGCACCTTCGGCGCTCATCTGCACTTCGATCAGACGTCCGTCGCCTGTCATGACAAAATTGCCGTCAACGCCGGCTTCGCTGTCTTCTGGATAGTCCAAATCAAGGACGGGCTGACCTGCGTAAATTCCGCAACTGATGGCGGATACAGGGGACACCAGTGGATCAGATGTGATTTCGCCAGCTTTCAGCAATTTGTTCACGGCCAAACGCAAAGCAACCCAGCCGCCGGTGATCGATGCACAGCGGGTGCCGCCATCTGCTTGAATAACATCACAATCTACGGTGATTTGACGTTCGCCCAATGCGACCCGATCAACACCTGCACGCAAAGACCGACCAATGAGGCGCTGAATTTCAACGGTGCGACCGCCTTGCTTGCCAGATGCAGCTTCGCGGCGCATCCGCGTATTCGTGGCGCGCGGTAACATTCCATATTCGGCAGTGACCCATCCTAAACCGGATCCTTTGATGAACGGTGGAACGCGGTCCTCAATGGTGGCAGTACATAAAACATGGGTATCGCCCATACGGATCAATACGGACCCTTCGGCGTGTTTTGTAAAACCAGTCTCGATTGAGACGGCGCGCATTTCATCAAGGGCTCTGCCGGACGGACGCATTTAGGTACTCCTTTGTGTTCACAAGGGGGATAGCCTTGGTGCCGCAGAAAGAGCAAGCCCGATTGACCTTTTCTGTCTAAGTGCCTTTATTCGAATATATGAGCACAAATCCCGATCTGTTTTCTGAAATGAATGATCGATCCCGCGAAGTCTTTCGCCGTGTCGTCGAAGGCTATCTGTCAAACGGAGACCCCGTTGGGTCAAGAACCCTGACGCGGGACTTTAGTGAAAAGGTCAGTGCGGCGACGATTCGCAATGTGATGCAGGACCTCGAATTCATGGGATTGCTGAACAGCCCTCACGTCAGTGCCGGTCGAATTCCGACACAAGCCGGGTTGCGCATGTTTGTTGATGGCTTGATGGAAATCGAGGTTCCGGATGACACGGACCGTCAACATATCGAAGCAACAGTGGGCGACGGCGAACAGGATGTTGCCGGCATTTTGGACCGGGTTGGTTCGGCCCTGTCTGGCGTGACGCAAAGTGCGTCGCTGGTTTTAGCGCCAAAACACGAGGCACCGATCAAACACATCGAATTTGTGTCCCTTGGGCAAGATCGGGCCTTGGTTGTTCTTGTGTTTGCAGATGGCCATGTCGAAAACCGAATCTTTGAACCACCACCGGGATTAACACCTTCATCCCTGCGTGAAGCGGCGAATTTCCTGAATGCACTGATCGAGGGGCGCACCCTAAGCGATCTGCGCACCGTGATCCGGACAGAAATAGAATCCCGCCGACAAGAGATAGATACACTTTCGAAATCCTTGGTTGATAGTGGTATTGCTGTCTGGGACGGAGACGAGGATCAACAAGAGCGTTTGATCGTGCGCGGTCGCGCGAATCTGTTGGAAGACATGGCCGAAGCGGAGGAATTAGAACGGATCAGATCATTATTTGACGACCTAGAACGCAAGCGCGATATCGAAGAATTCTTGTCTTTGACGGAAAGTGGCGAGGGTGTGCGCATTTTCATTGGCTCTGAGAACAAACTTTTCTCACTTTCGGGTTCCTCTTTGGTTGTCTCTCCCTATATGAACGCTGATCGAAAGATTGTCGGAGCGATTGGAGTCATTGGACCCACGCGACTCAATTATGGGCGCATCGTTCCGATTGTGGATTATACAGCGCAACTCGTCGGCAGAATGCTCGGCGGGCGCAGCTAGAGGTAAAGACATGGCGGAGCCCAAAGGCGAAGAGTTCCTAGACGACATTGAAATGGCCGAAGAAGAAGAAATGGCTGTTTCATTAAGCGAGATGACAGAACCGTACGACGAGATCGAAGCGTTACGTGCGGAACGCGATGACATGAAAGACAAATTCATGCGCGCGTTGGCGGAAACGGAAAATGCGCGGAAACGGTCGGAAAAAGATCGCCGCGAAGCGCATCAATACGGTGGATCCCGCTTGGCGCGCGACATGCTGCCCGTTTACGACAATCTGAAACGCGCACTTGAAGCCGCGACAGAAGAACAACGCGAAGCCGCAGGCGCGCTGCTTGAAGGTGTAGAGCTGACGTTGCGCGAATTGATCAGCGTCTTTGGCAAGCATGGCATCGAAGTGATCACCCCCGAAGTTGGTGACATTTTTGATCCGCAGGTGCACCAAGCCATGTTCGAAGCGCCCGTACCGGGGACCAAAGCCGGTGAAATCATTCAGGTTTCAGCCGAAGGGTTCATGCTGCATGACCGATTGCTGCGTCCGGCACAGGTCGGCGTGTCGTCCATGACAGGTTAATCTTTGGCTGCGTCTTTCAGCTGATAGATCAAATTTAGTGCATCCCGGGGGCTTAGGTCGTCGGGATGTATGCTTTCTAACATCTCCATTGCTGGCGAGATTTGAGTTTTCGGAGCTGGCGGTGGTGCTGATGCTGCAAATAACGGTAAATCGTCTATCATAGCCTTTTTGCCTACTGTTCCGCCTTCTCTTTCGCCTTTTTCCAACGCATCCAACACGACACGCGCCCGCGAAATGACGGCAGGGGGTAATCCTGCAAGTTGCGCGACCTGAACGCCGTAAGATCGATCGGCGGCGCCTTTGCGCACTTCGTGCAAGAAGATGATTTCACCTTCCCATTCGCGCACGGTTACGGTGGCGTTGTCGACGCCCCCCAAACGGGCAGCAAGGGCGGTCATCTCGTGATAGTGCGTTGCAAACAATCCGCGGCATTTATTGACGTCGTGCAGGTGTTCCAATGTGGCCCATGCAATGCTGAGGCCATCATAGGTCGCGGTGCCGCGTCCGATTTCATCCAGAATGACCAAGGCGTGTTCGTCTGCTTGGTTCAAAATTGCGGCTGTTTCCACCATTTCGACCATAAAGGTCGACCGGCCCCGCGCCAGATCGTCTGATGCACCAACGCGGCTGAATATCTGACTGACCACACCGATATGTGCTGAGGCCGCAGGGACAAAGCTGCCTGATTGGGCAAGGATCGCAATCAATGCGTTTTGCCGCAGAAAGGTCGATTTACCCGCCATGTTCGGGCCGGTCAGCAACCAGACTGATGCGGTATCTTCTGCGGATAGATCACAATCATTGGCAACAAATGGATCACCCGCACCGTTGCGCAGCGCGCTTTCCACAACTGGATGGCGGCCCCCTTGGATTGCAAAGGCACGGGATGCATCAACAATCGGGCGGCACCAGTTTTCAGTCTCGGCCAAGAACCCAAATGCACAGGCTAAATCTAATTCGCTTAGGGCGCGGGCAGCCTGACTGATCTGAGCGGACCATTTAGAAATCAGCGCTTTTAACCCCTCATAGAGCCGTTTTTCGATCTCTAACGCGCGCCCACCAGCGTTCAGAATGCGGGTTTCCATTTCCGACAATTCCACAGTCGTAAAGCGGACTTGGTTTGCGGTTGTCTGTCGATGGATGAATGTTTCAGAAAAAGGCGGAGCAAGCATTTTGTCCGCGTGGGTAGCCGTTGTTTCAATAAAGTAGCCGAGCACATTGTTGTGCTTGATCTTTAATGAACTGATCCCAGTGTCGCGGGCGTATTGTTCCTGCATACTCGCGATCACACTGCGCCCTTCGTCACGCAATGTGCGCGCGTCATCAAGATCGGAATCATGGCCTGCTGCGATGAACCCTCCATCCCGCGCCAGCAGTGGCGGTTCCGCAATCAAAGCCGCATCCAATTGATCGATCAGCTCATCATGGCCGCCAAGATCACTGGTCGCCGCTTGCAACAATGCAGGAAGGTCAGGGGCCGCGCCTTTGATCTGCGCGGCTTCGGTCAAGGCGTTTCGGATTGCGGCCAGATCGCGTGGACCGCCACGATCAATTGCTAGTCTGGACAGGGCGCGATCTAAATCGGGGACTTTTCGCAAGCTATCCCGCGTGGTTTCACGCCAAACGGATTGCGACCCGGCGAATTCGACAGCGTCTAATCGCGCCTGAATCGTCTCTAATCGCCGCGAAGGCGAAGACAATCGCCGTTCCAGCAAGCGACCACCGCCCGACGTCACCGTTTTATCAATTGTTGCCAATAATGATCCGGCACGACCGCCGGTCAACGCGCTGGTCAGTTCAAGGTTGCGACGCGTTGCGGCATCGATTTGAACCGATAAATCTCGGCTTTCTTGAACCGGTGGACGCAATAGGGGCAGTTTTCCCTTTTGGGTCAAATCGAGATACGACACCAACGCACCCATGGCGCCATGTTCGGCACGCGAAAATTGGCCAAAGGCGTCTAAGGTTCCGACACTGAACAGTTCGCACAGTCGTTTGTCGGCCCCAGTGCTGTCAAACGATGCACGGGCCTGTGGGGTCAGGGGAATCCCAAAATCAGACGCCAATTCACGCAGGTCTTCTTCTTTGGTTTCCGACACGACCAGCTCGGCTGGGCCAAGTCGGGCCAATTCCGGGCCCAATTGAGCCTGATCGGCCATCTGCATGACATGAAAAGCGCCGGTGGAAATATCCACCCAAGCCAAAGCGCAATCGTCCCGCACTTGGGCAAACGCGACCAGAAAATTGTGCCGGCGCGCTTCAAGCAAGGAATCCTCGGTCAATGTGCCGGGTGTGACCAAACGGACAACGTCCCGCTTTACCACTGATTTAGACCCGCGTTTCTTGGCCTCTGCGGGGCTTTCCAATTGTTCGCAAACGGCGACGCGAAACCCTTTTCGGATCAGCGTCAAAAGGTAACCTTCGGCGGCATGAACGGGGACGCCACACATGGGGATATCAGCGCCATCGTGTTTGCCGCGTTTTGTAAGGGCAATATCCAGCGCTTCTGCCGCACCAACGGCGTCATCAAAAAACATCTCGTAGAAATCGCCCATGCGGTAAAACAACATCGCATCAGGATGGGCGGCTTTAATCTCGAGATATTGCGCCATCATTGGCGTGACTGACATGAAACCCCCCAAGGTTATTTCGGGCGACCTTACAAAGGGGTTTGGACGAGGAAAAGCAGGTTCCAAATAAAAAGAGGGCGCAATTGCATGCGCCCCCAGCTTACTGGTCGTAAGTGCCGCCTATCGGAACAGCGACAAAATGGATTGTGGGGCCTGATTCGCGATAGATAGAGCCTGAATCCCAAGCTGCTGTTGCGTTTGCAAAGCTTGAAGTCGCGCAGACGCTTCTTCCATATCGGCATCCACCAATGCGCCGATACCGGATTTCATCGCATCCGTGAGTTTGCTTACGAATTCGCCCTGATCATCGATCCGTTTAGACGACGCACCCAATGACGCGGCGCCGTTAATTGCAGTTTCGAGAAAACCTTCAATTTCACCCAAAGCCGTTGCAGCGGTTGCCACATCCGCAATCGCGGTGCGGCCTGCGACATCCAGATTCGCCTCAAGGTCGGTTGTTGCCACGTCAATCGTCGCAATGGTCGGCGCACCAGACCCAACCCGGTTGAGCGACGATATTACAGTTAGGCCTGTGGCACCGGAGCCATCAACATCAGTCGCAAGAAGGTTCGCACCATTGAACTGCGACGCGCCGATGATTGATGTAATTTGCGCTTGCTTTTCGGCCATTTCTGCTTCGATCTTGGCGAAATCTGCTGTTTCACTGTTGGCAGATACAGCCAGGGTTTTCATGTCTTCCAGAACAGAAACGATCTGCTCTGCACCGGCAGAGGCCACTGCAATGGTCGCCTCACCCACGCTTAGTGAATCCGAAATTGTTTTAAAGCCAGCAACGTCGGCCTCCATAACCTTGGAGATCGCCCAGATGGCTGACCCGTCCTTGGCCGAATTGATTTCCCGTCCGGTAGAGATTTGGGTTTGCGTGCTGGATAGATCTTTGTTGACCTGCTTTAGGGTCTGAAGCGCAACCATAGCGCCATTGTTGGTATTAATGCTCGACATGAACATAGTCCTTTGTGTCTCGACGGCTTTGCATCGATTGGGATTGCGCCCGTAATTCTAGGCATGTGCCGTTCTGACTGTGCTGGTGGTTTCATTTGTTTCCAGCGCCACCCGGTTATTCGGATGCATTGATACGTTAAAGTTTTAAGGAGACGCGGCCAAAGCGAAGATTGGGCCGTATTGTGGCGTGTCATTAAAATTTAATTAAAATAGTTCTTAACGATAACAGCTTGCCGCTCTGGTGCAGAGTTTGTTGAGCGATGTGCCTTGCTGGGCTATGAGCGTTGTAGCTTTAAGGAACTGAACATGCCCAAGAACAAGATTACGCGTGAAGAAGCACTTGCCTATCATCTTGAACCAACACCCGGAAAATGGGAGGTGCAGGCGACGGTTCCAATGACGACGCAGCGCGATTTAAGCTTGGCGTATTCGCCAGGTGTTGCCGTTCCGTGCGAAGAAATCGCGCAAAACCCCGAGACGGTTTACGATTACACCAACAAGGGAAACCTTGTGGCGGTTATCTCAAACGGGACGGCTGTTCTGGGTTTGGGAAACTTGGGCGCCGCCGGTTCGAAACCTGTGATGGAAGGCAAATCGGTTCTGTTTAAACGGTTTGCTGACGTGAATTCGATCGACATCGAATTAGACACCGAAGATCCAGACGAGTTTTGTAAAGCAGTTGCTTTGATGGGACCGACATTCGGCGGCATCAACCTAGAAGATATCAAAGCGCCCGAGTGTTTCATCATTGAGCAACGCCTCAAGGAAGAGATGGACATACCGGTTTTCCATGACGATCAACACGGAACGGCAGTTATCTGCGCAGCGGGTCTGATCAATGCGCTGCATCTGTCAGGCAAAAAGATCGAAGAGGTTAAGATTGTTCTAAACGGGGCCGGGGCTGCAGGCATCGCATGTATCGAATTGTTGAAATCGATGGGCGCAAAGCATCAGAACTGTATCGTGTGCGACACCAAAGGCGTCATTTATCAAGGCCGCACAGAGGGCATGAACCAGTGGAAATCAGCACACGCAATCAGCACTGAATTGCGGACATTGGAAGATGCCATGAAAGACGCGGATGTGTTTCTGGGCGTGTCTGTCAAAGGCGCTGTAACGCAAGACATGGTAAAATCGATGGCGGACAGTCCGGTTATCTTTGCCATGGCGAATCCTGACCCAGAGATCACTCCCGAAGAAGCGCACGAAGTACGTGCAGATGCGATCGTGGCGACAGGACGCAGTGATTATCCGAACCAAGTGAATAATGTCCTTGGTTTTCCGTATCTCTTTCGTGGCGCTTTGGACATTCATGCACGCGCCATCAATGACGAGATGAAAATCGCCTGCGCACATGCTTTGGCACGTTTGGCCCGCGAAGACGTGCCTGATGAGGTGGCCGTGGCCTATGGCAAGAGTCTTGCTTTTGGTCGTGATTATATCATTCCGACGCCATTTGATCCGCGTTTGATCCACCGAATCCCAACGGCTGTTGCGCGTGCGGGTATGGACACAGGTGCCGCGCGCCGTCCGATCATCGATATGGAGCAATACGAGCTTAGCCTAAAATCGCGGATGGATCCGACGGCAAACATCCTGACAGGGATCAATGCGCGGGCGCGAGCTGCGCAGGCTCGTATGATTTTTGCCGAAGGCGACGACCCTCGCGTTTTGCGCGCCGCAGTCATGTATCAACGCAGCGGGTTCGGTAAAGCGCTGGTTGTGGGCCGTCCTTTGGATGTGAAGGAAAAGCTTGAATCAGCGGGATTGGGCGACGCGGTCAGCGAAATCGAAATCGTGAATGCGGCGAATACCGAACATCTACAGGTGTACAAAGACTTTCTGTACGAACGGAATGGTCGCCGTGGGTTTGACAGTGCTGACATTCATCGGCTTGCCGCACGCGACAGGCACGTTTTTGCGGCACTGATGTTGGCGCATGGGCACGGTGATGGATTGGTCACGGGCGCAACGCGTAAATCTGCGCATGTTCTGGATCGGATCAATCTTGTCTTTGACGCCGATACAACAACCAAAGCGGCAGGTATTACGGCGATCTTGCTTAAGGGTCGGATCGTTTTGATTGCGGATACATTGGTGCATGAATGGCCAGACGAAGAGGATTTGGCAAACATCGCCGAACGCGCTGCGGATGTCGCGCAAAGCATGG
Organism: Paracoccaceae bacterium; assembly: GCA_039960995.1. Taxonomy (GTDB): domain Bacteria; phylum Pseudomonadota; class Alphaproteobacteria; order Rhodobacterales; family Rhodobacteraceae; genus JABSSA01. The sequence goes on from JBDVKF010000064.1 coordinate 123,630, forward strand.
GATTAGAACCACGTGTCGCGTTCGTTAGCTTTTCAACATTTGGATACCCGGTGTCGGAACGTGCGGAAAAGATGCAAATGGCACCACGGGTGCTGGATGCACGCGGTGTCGACTTCGAATATGAAGGCGAAATGACCGTTGATGTGGCTCTAAACACACAATCACAAGCGGCATATCCGTTTTCACGACTGACAGGGCCGGCCAATATTTTGGTTGTTCCGGCACGGCATTCAGCCAGTATTTCTGTGAAGCTGATGCAGGAAATGGCAGGCGCAACAGTGATTGGTCCGATCCTAAGCGGTATCGATAAGTCGATCCAAATCTGTTCATCCGTTTCGACGGCAAATGACATTCTGAACATGGCAGTTCTTGCCGCCTGTAAGGTCGACTAATGGCTGTTTGGAACCTTGGGTCGATCAACATAGATCGGTTTTACAGACTGCCCCATTTACCGGCCGCTGGTGAAACATTGGCCGCATCTGGGTTTGACGAAGGGTTGGGTGGCAAGGGCGCGAATATGTCAGTGGCAATTGCCCGCGCTGCTGCCCATGTTTGTCACATTGGGGCCGTGGGGTCTGATGGGCGCTGGGCGCGTGATCGGTTGTTGGAATATGGCGTGGATACGCGCCACATTGCGCAGGTCGATGGTGCGTCGGGGCATGCAAACATCAATGTTGATGCAAGCGGCGAGAACCAAATTGTTCTCTATCAAGGGGCAAATCACGAAATTTCGTCGGATCAAATTGCCCTGGCTTTGGCCGAAGCAAACACTAACGATACGTTTCTGACGCAGAATGAAACCAATGGGCAGCGAGCTGGTGCAGAGCTGGCCAAGCAAATGGGGTTGCGGGTGGTTTATGCCGCGGCACCGTTTCAGGCAGATGCGGTTGCGGACGTGCTTGATCTGACAGATTTGCTTGTCTTGAACGAAATTGAGGCGCAACAGCTTGAGGCGGCCACGCAATTGGCGGTGGATAAATTGCCGGTTGAAAACGTTGTGGTGACGCTAGGCGGCAAGGGTGCGCGTTGGTATGATCAACGCAACGCGCAAATGACTGATGTTGCGGCGTATCCGGTCACGCCTGTGGATACCACAGGCGCCGGTGATACGTTTACCGGATTTTTGGTTGCTGGATTAGATCGCGGTTTGCCCATGTTGCAGGCACTTGATTTGGCGTCGCGCGCCGCCGCAATCATGGTGACGCGAGAAGGAACAGCGGATGTGATCCCCGATCTCAAGGATATCGAGGATGCACGATTTGCTTAGCTACCTGCGAACGGTGCGGCAGAGCCCCACAATTCTTTGACGCGCGCGTCACGACCACAGGCCGCACGGTACTTTTTGTAAGCCTTTGCTTTTGACAATGGTCCGAACCGTGTGAGGATCACTTTTGATTGCTTGTAGTAATCCTGATGATAGGCGTTCGCAGGGAAAAACTGTCCCTCAGTCAGAATCGGTGTCACCAGTTTTTGACCCAATTCAGATTGCGCAGCGGCCTTTGCCTTTTTAGCGGCGTCCAATTCATCCGGGCCCGCAAAGATAGCTGTGCGATAGCTCGCTCCGCGGTCACAGAACTGCCCACCGGCATCCGTTGGATCGATTGAACGGAAGAACATTCCGTAAAGCTGGCCTGCTGAAATGACGCCCGGGTCATATTTGATCTGCACCGCTTCATAGTGACCTGTGCCACCGCTTGAGACCTGTTTGTAGGTCGCGTTTGGAACAGAGCCGCCTGTGAATCCGGAAATGACGTCCTTAACACCTTTGACCTTTTCAAAGTCAGCCTCAACACACCAAAAGCATCCACCTGCCACCGTCAAAGTCGCAGTTTCCGCCGCAAGGGTTGGTTTGGTTTGTGCGATCATTCCCATAACGATGGAAACCGAAAGCAACGCTGTTTTCATATTTATCGCGAAAGTCATATTCGTTCTCCTTTGCCTAGATGTTTTGCGCTAATGCGTGTTTCAATCAATGCAAGACGAAGTGATCTCTCGCGTGTGTGAAGTTTATTTAACTTTCTTACAAACAAGGGGCTGACCCAAACCATGACAAAACGTATCGCAATGTGGTCCGGTCCGCGAAACCTTTCCACGGCTATGATGTATTGCTTTGGCATGCGATCCGATTGTGCGGTTTGGGATGAACCGTTTTACGCACCGTATTTGGCGACGACAGGCTTTGATCATCCGATGGCTGAAGACATCATTGCCGCGCATGAAACGAATGCAGAGGTTGTCGCGGCGCGATGTTTAGGGCCGGTCCCTGATGGTAAAAGCGTCTTTTACATGAAGCACATGCCACATCATATGATTGACGGTATGCCACTTGATTGGGCTGATGAATGCATCAATGTTCATTTGATACGGCACCCCGCGCGTGTGGTGGCATCTTATGCATCAAAGCGGGACGAAATGACCTTGGCCGATATCGGATTTGTACAACAATCTCAATTGTTTACAAAAACCGGCGGGGTGGTTATCGACAGTTCGGACATTCGCGGGAACCCCGGAAAAATGATACCGGCGCTGTGTGCAGCCATAGGTTTGGAATATGAACCACAAATGCTGTCATGGCCCAGCGGCGGGCATTCGGATGACGGTGTTTGGGCACGTCATTGGTATGGCGCTATTCACAAATCAACAGGGTTCGCGGGACCAGAGGGCCCGATGCCGGATCTGACAGGTGACGCGCTTAAGCTGGTCGAAGACGCCTTGCCCCATTACAGCGCGCTCGCTGATCGAAAGCTTGTGGTTTGAAGAACGAATGGCGCATGGATTAGCGCCCTTCGCGTGATCACTTTAACCGACGGTCCCGTGCGGCCAACAGCTTGAGTCGCAGCGCGTTCAACTGGATAAAACCGGCCGCATCTTTTTGATCGTAAGCGCCTGCATCATCTTCAAATGTTACATGCGCTTCGGAATAAAGACTGTGATCTGACCAACGGCCAACGGTTCGCGCGACGCCTTTGTACAGTTTCAACCGTACTGTTCCGGTCACGTGTTCCTGACTTTTGTCGATCAACGCCTGCAGCATTTCACGTTCAGGGCTGAACCAGAAACCATTGTAGATGATCTCAGCGTATCGCGGCATTAATTCGTCTTTCAGATGGGCCGCACCACGATCCAGGGTGATTTGTTCGATACCGCGATGCGCTTCAAGCAAAAGCGTGCCGCCGGGCGTTTCGTAAATGCCGCGCGACTTCATCCCAACAAAGCGACCTTCGACCAGATCAAGCCGCCCAATTCCATGTTTGCCGCCCAGTTCATTCAGGCGTGTCAGGATTGTTGCGGGCGACATTGCTTCGCCGTTGATTGAAACTGCGTCGCCTTTTTCGAACCCGACTTCGATGTATTCTGGCGTGTCTGGTGCGTCCTCAGGATGGACCGTCCGCTGATACACGTAATCTGGTGCTTCGTCGGCTGGATCTTCCAACACTTTGCCTTCAGATGATGTGTGCAACAGGTTGGCATCAACACTAAACGGTGCCTCGCCACGTTTGTCCTTGGCGATCGGAATTTGATGCTTTTCAGCGAATTCGATCAATTTGGTCCGCGATGATAAATCCCATTCACGCCAAGGCGCGATCACTTTGATCTCTGGGTTTAGGGCATAGGCGCTCAGCTCGAACCGGACTTGGTCGTTTCCTTTTCCGGTTGCACCATGAGACACCGCGTCGGCGTTGGTTTCTGCCGCGATTTCGATCAATCGTTTGGAAATGAGAGGGCGCGCAATGGATGTGCCAAGCAGGTACAGACCCTCATAAAGGGCATTGGCGCGGAACATTGGAAAGACGAAATCGCGGACAAATTCTTCGCGCAGATCTTCGACATAGATGTCGCTGGCACCCATCAATTCCGCTTTTTTGCGGGCGGGTTCCAATTCTTCACCTTGTCCCAGATCAGCCGTGAATGTCACGACCTCGCAGCCATATTCGGTCTGCAGCCATTTCAAGATAATCGAAGTGTCCAGACCGCCAGAATAGGCCAGCACAACTTTCTTTGGCGCGCTCATCGTCTAAATCCTTTTTTAGTTGGTGGCGCGATAACGGGTTTAACGCCTAGGGGCAAGATTGACCGGCGTCTGGCAACCGCTTATGGCCAAGAAATATCGGCCAAGGAGGATCGGATGCAATTTCAGGAGTCCGCACGGAATGCGACGCAAGCGATGCGCGCTGTGTTTCCGGCAACGCCACTTTTGCGAAACGATCATCTGTCCGAACAGTTCGACGCTGAAATTTGGTTGAAACGCGAAGATTTAAGTCCGGTGCGATCCTATAAGCTGCGCGGTGCATTTAATGCGATGCGCAAGCAAATTCCGGGCAAGTCTCTATTTGTTTGTGCCAGTGCGGGCAACCACGCGCAGGGCGTCGCCTTCATGTGCCGGCACTTTGGTGTAAGAGGCGTAATTTTCATGCCGGTGACAACTCCGCAGCAGAAAATTCAAAAGACAAATATGTTTGGCGGGGACTTTGTAGAAATTCGCCTGACTGGCGATTATTTTGACGATACATTGGCGTCCGCTCAGACCTTTTGCGACCAAGAGCAAGCGCATTTCTTGTCCCCTTTTGACGATGAAGATGTGATCGAAGGGCAGGCTTCGGTGGCGGTCGAAATTCAAGATCAAATGGGCAAGTTGCCGGATCATATTATTGTTCCGGTTGGGGGTGGCGGTTTGTCGTCCGGTTTGTTCAGTTATTTTGGCGATTCCGTTCACATGACATGTGTCGAACCGCACGGTGCGATGTCGTTGGCATCCGCTTTGACCGCCGGGGCGCCGGTGGATGTGTCGCCGATCAACAATTTCGTGGACGGTGCAGCGGTTGCAAAAATTGGTGTGCGCACATTTGAACGTCTGAAGAACCTTCCGCATGATCGCGTTCTGAACATCGTCGAAGACCGGATTTGTACGACGATCGTTGAAATGCTGAATGTCGAAGGGATTGTATTGGAACCAGCTGGTGCGCTTGCGATTGAGGCGCTGAAAGACGTTCGGGATCAGATCAAAGGCAAACGCGTTGTGTGCGTCACGTCGGGGGGCAATTTTGATTTCGAACGGCCGCCCGAGGTAAAAGAGCGTGGGCAGCGGTTTTCCGGGGTCAAAAAATACTTCATCTTGCGCATGTCTCAACGACCGGGGGCCCTAAAGGAATTTCTGTCTTTCTTAGGTCCAGAAGACGATATCGCGCGTTTTGAATATCTTAAGAAATCTGCCCGCAATTTTGGGTCTGTCCTAATTGGGATCGAAACCGCACGACCCGATAACTTTCAGGCATTTTTAGACAAATTGGATGCAGCTGGTTTCACCTATACCGACATCACCAATGACGAGACGCTTGCGCAATTTGTGATTTAAGCGCTCAGCCTGTCCGACATGTCATTTAGAAACATCGCCCTAGATGCGTCATAGCAATTTAGAACCGAGGTCAGATCGACATCCCGCGCCTGACCATTCGCAGACATGTGTTCGCCGACCTGACACAGATCGGAAAAGTCTGCAAACCCAAGGTTTAGCGCGCTGCCTTTTAAAAAGTGCAGGTCACTTTCTAAGTCATCGGGGGCCGCAGAGGTTCGAAGCCGATCCACGATTTCGTCAACTTCTTCGAGGAATAATACGACGACTTCATCAAAGTCCTCGGCACCGACTTCGTCGCGCAATTGCTGCACCCGATCCCAATCAATCATAACAAAACTCCAACACAACGCGGCTAGATTGTTCCAACAGTGTTAACATGCGGTAATCGGTAAAGTTTTTTCCGTTGTTGGCTTGGTCTTTACCGACCCTTAAACGGCATTCGTCTAGGGTTCCCGCGTAAGTAATGGGTAAATTTGTGATATGTCTGCGAATTTTAAACCGGAGCCGGATTCGGTTGAAACTTTGTCTGAATCCAACAGCAGGCCGAGTCAGAACAACCTTGCCCTGATTGTGGACGACAGCCGTTTGCAGCGTAAAATTCTGTCCAGCTCGGTTAAGCAATGGGGTTTTGAAGTTATAGAGGCTGATTCAGGTGACGCCGCATTAGCGCTTTGTGAAAAAATGGAACCTGACATCGTGCTGAGCGATTGGATGATGCCGGGCATGAACGGGTTAGAGTTTTGTAAAGCCTTTCGCGAACGTCCGGGCGATCATTATGGTTATTTCATCCTGCTTACGTCCAAAAGTGAAAAGGACGAAGTCGCGCGAGGTCTTGATGCGGGCGCAGATGATTTTTTGACAAAACCTGTCAACGCGCATGAACTTAGAGCGCGGATTACAGCGGGCGAACGCATCTTAAAGATGCAGCGCGAATTGCATGATCAAAACCGGCTGATTACCGAGACATTGGGCGAACTTCAACGCCTGTACGATTCGCTTGATAACGATCTGATCGAAGCGAAGCAGCTTCAACAATCACTGATCCCGGAACGTCACAAGGTTTTCGAAAATGCGGAACTGTCGCTGATGCTGCGTCAAAGCGGGCATGTCGGCGGTGACTTGGTTGGATTTTTCCCGGCAGGCGATGACCATTTGGGCCTGTTTTCAATTGACGTATCCGGGCATGGCATCAGCTCTGCTTTGATGACGGCGCGTTTGGCCGGGTACCTCTCAGCCTCTGCACCTGATCAAAACGTTGCATTGGCCAAAATGCCAGATGGCAGCTATCAGGCGCGCCCACCGGAAAAAGTGATCGAAGAACTTAACACGCTTGTTCTCGAAGAAATGGATACGGAACATTACTTCACGCTGCTTTTGGCTGATATCGACCTGACAACAGGTCATGTGCAAATGGCACAGGCGGGTCACCCGCACCCTGTTATACAAAGGGCAAACGGAACTGTTGAACAGGAGGGCCCCGGCGGGTTCCCTGTTGGACTTTTGTTGGGAATCACATTTACAAAGTTCGAAGCCCAACTTCACGCAGGCGACCGCATTCTTATCTTGTCTGATGGGGTCATCGAATGCCCAAATCAAAAGGGCGAGATGCTTGAAGAAGAAGGGCTAGAACGAGTGATGGATGAATTGTCCGAGGTGAAAGGCTCCGCATTCTTTGAAGCCCTCGCTTGGCGTTTGTCAGAATTTGCGGATGATCAACCCTTTCCGGATGACGTTTCCGGCGTCTTGTTCGAATATAAGAGCCCTCAAGCGCCACAATAGGCGCGCAGGATACTGCGGTCCCCTTCATTTCCCAATTCATGAACGGCGTCGTCAAAACCAACCCAAAAGGATCGGTGGCCCGCTTCGGTTGGTTCGGCGATTTGTCGGACAGGATGCGCGACATAAACGGTGCACATTTTCTGAGCCCAAAGGTCATAGTCTTCCATGAAGACAAAACGTTGAAACACACCCAATCGTCTGGGGGCGGCAATGCGCCATCCGGTTTCTTCCAGAACTTCGCGGTGTAAGGCTTGCAAGGGGCTTTCGCCAGGATCAATCCCGCCACCAGGCAGTTGGATGTCCCATTCTACATCAAGCTGAACAGTCAATAAAACGTGTCTGCCGCGCGGAAGAATGGCATATGCACCTGGTCGCAGGGTGTATTTGACATCTTTTCGTGGCGGTTCACCAAAGCGCGGAATCATACTGCCCCTTTCAGTTTTGGCTGATCCTCTTATATAGACGCGATATGCCAACCCAAGGCGATCAAGGAAACCCCAATGAGTATTGGTTCGCAAATGGCGTGGGACGACGCAGTCCTACCCTTCCAGCTTGATGCTTCTGACATTCGCGGCCGCGTGGCACGATTGGATGGAGTGTTGCAAGGCATCCTGAAACAGCATGCCTACCCCCCTCAAATCGAAGCTCTTGTGGCCGAGATGGCTTTGTTGACGGCGTTGATCGGGCAAACCGTGAAATTGCGTTGGAAATTGTCCCTGCAGGTTCAATCGAAAAACACGGCCGTGCGCATGATTGCCACAGATTACTTCGCGCCAGAAAAAGAAGGCGATCCGGCCCGAATCCGCGCCTATGCAAGCTTTGATGAGGAAAAGCTGACGGATGGCGCGCCGTTTGATCAAATCGGCGAGGGATATTTTGCGATCCTGATCGATCAAGGTGAGGGTATGAAACCCTATCAGGGCATTACGCCATTGGACGGTGAATCTTTGGCGGCGTGCGCCGAAGCTTATTTCGCGCAATCCGAACAGCTGCCGACGCGGTTTGAGCTGAGCTTTGGCAAATCGACCGAACCGGGTCAGCCAGAACATTGGCGGGCTGGTGGCGTTATGCTGCAGCACATGCCAAAGGCGTCGCCCTTTGTGGCGCAAGGCGAAGGATCGGGCGAGGTTTTGCAAGCGTCTGATTTGGTTCAGGGCGATGATCAGGAAAACTGGGGTCGTGCGAATGTTCTGTTGGACACAGTAGAAGAGCTTGAGCTTATCGGTCCGTTGGTTGCGCCAAATGAACTGCTTTTGCGTTTGTTTCATGAAGAAACGCCGCGAGTGTTTGACGCACAATCGGTTCGATTTGGATGTACCTGTTCGGAAGAAAAAGTCCGCCAAAGCCTGTCGATCTATTCCGCGCGCGACATCCAGACCATGACCACAGACGACGGTCGCGTCACAGCAGATTGCCAATTCTGCGGTGCGCATTACGACCTGGATCCAAAATCTGTTGGTTTTGAGGCCGATGTCTGAGTCAATTTGCGCCCGTGTACAGGCAGCCTGTGCGCGGGCGCAGGATTGTTCGTCTGATTTTGATTTGAATCCGGACGTTGTTTTGCCAGATGACAGAGTTCTGCGGGATGCGGGTGTTTTGATCCCGATCATTAAACAAGATGGTCAGCATTGGGTTATCCTGACGAAACGATCTTCTGCTTTGAAACATCATCCGGGGCAAATCGCGTTTCCCGGGGGCAAACGTGACCCCGATGACCGGGATGTGTGTCAGACCGCGCTGCGCGAAGCCCATGAAGAGATCGGGTTAGACCCGCAAAATGTGACTGTGTTAGGCCAATTGCCGTCGCACGAAACCGTCACCCAATTCAACGTGACGCCGGTGATTGGCTTGGTTCAAACTGAATTCGATGCGCTTCCTGAACGCGGCGAAGTCGACGAAGTGTTCCGTGTGCCTTTGAATTTTGTGCTGTCTGCCAAAAACTTCCACATACAATCGCGCCGCTGGCAGGGTCGGCAACGTGCGTATTTTACGATACCCTATGGGCCTTATTACATCTGGGGGGCGACCGCGCGTATGTTGCGTGCATGGGCCGACGTCATGACATGAAGCTTTCCGCCGAAACACCTTGGTTGGCCGACCCGAAAGGTCAGGCGCTTTGTGCGACCTTGGAAAAGGCAGGATATCAAGCGTTGTTTGTCGGCGGCTGTGTGCGCAACGCAATACTGAACGAAGCTGCAAGTGATGTGGACATTGCAACCGACGCGAAACCGCAACGTGTTACAGAGCTGGCCAAGGCGGCAGGCTTTCAACCAGTCCCGACAGGGATTGATCACGGAACCATTACGGTCGTGGTCGAAGGTGTTGGCTTTGAAATCACAACATTCCGTCGTGACGTCGAAACAGATGGACGTCGCGCTGTTGTCGCGTTTTCGGATCGTATCGAAGACGATGCCCAGCGCCGTGATTTCACGATGAACGCCTTATATGCAACGCCTGATGGGCAGATTCTTGATCCGCTTGGCGGATTGCCGGACGCATTGGCCCGACAGGTGCGTTTTATTCAAGATGCGGCCATGCGTATCCGCGAAGATTATCTGCGGATATTACGGTTCTTCCGGTTTAGTGCCTATTACGGTGATCCGAATGCGGGGTTTGACCGCGAAGCGTTGGCCGCAATTGCGGAGACGCTTGATGGTCTTGATACCCTTTCGGCTGAACGAGTCGGGGCAGAAATGCAAAAATTGCTGGCGGCACGTGATCCGGCGCGGTCGCTGGCAACGATGGATCAGGTTGGCGTTCTGGCGCGAATTTTGCCGGTCCAAAGCCTGCCCGCCCTGGCGCCACTGATCGCAGCAGAAGAAAAAACAGAAACACCCCCCGATTCATTACGCCGGCTGGCTGCGTTAAATCCAATTGAAGCGCCGGAACGATTGCGCCTTTCGCGCAAGGATGCGCGTGTTTTGACCGATCTGATTCAGGCCAGAAACGCAACATTGTCACCAAAGGCACTTGGATATCGATTGGGTGAAACTCGCGGATGGGATGCATTCATTTTGCGGCAATCCGGATTAGGCCAACCAGTTGATCAAGCGGCGAAATCGGATGTTCGATCAGGCTCAAAATGCGAATTTCCGGTGAAAGCGTCAGACCTTCAACCGGATTTTCAGGGGCCTGCGCTGGGCGAAAAATTGCGCGAGCTTGAGGTGCAGTGGTTGGCTTCTGATTTGACACTGGATCGCGCTGCGCTTTTGGGGTGACAATTCCTACAACTTAAGGTAAGTCATCAAAACAACTTCGGAGGAGAATGGCATGAATCAAGGGAATAACACCGCTCTAATTTGATCGGGATCCCTTGAGTTGGGCGACCGATCAGTCGCCTCTCCACAAAGCCATTTTCTTTTCAGGACCACCTCCGATGTTTCGCTTCTTTGAAAACCTAGTCGACCCTTACACGCCCTATGAAGAGACGGATGAACCGCCGCAAAAGCTGTGGCCATTCATGCGAGCCTATTCAGAGCCTTTCAAAACGGTCTTTTTCTTTACGGCGGTTTTGTCTGTGGTTGTGGCGGCCATCGAAATTGGTCTGATTTATTATATGGGCCGCGTGGTTGATGTGTTGGGCGGTGATCCTGCTGAGGTGTGGGCTTCATACGGCACAGAGTTCATTTTGGTGGCGCTGTTCATTCTGTTTCTGCGTCCCGTTCTGCAAATGCTGGACGTTGCGTTGTTGAACAACTCGATCCTGCCGAACTTTGGCACGTTGATCCGATGGCGTGCGCATAAACATGTGTTGCGCCAGTCTGTGGGCTGGTTCGAAAACGACTTTGCAGGACGGATTGCCAACCGGATCATGCAAACGCCACCAGCCGCAGGCGAAGTGGTGTTTCAGGTGTTTGACGCGATCTCATTTTCCCTTGCCTATCTTATTGGTGCGGGTTTGTTGCTGGCGGTGGCTGATCCTCGGCTGCTTTTGCCGCTTGCAGGTTGGTTTGTGCTTTATGCAATGTTGATCGGCTGGACTGTCAAACGTGTTGGGCCCGCCAGTCAGGCCGCATCCAATGCGCGCAGTGTCGTCACGGGGCGTGTCGTTGACGCCTATACGAACATCCATTCCGTTAAGATGTTTGCGCATCACGATCACGAACTTGAATACGCAAAAGAAGCTATTGAAGGAACGCGGACAACATTCCTGACTGAAATGCGCATTTACACCAAAATGGATGTTGCTCTTGTTTTTCTGAACGGTCTTTTGATTGTCAGCGTCGTTGGCTGGGCTATGGCCTTGTGGATGCAAGACGCCGCCAGTGTTGGGGCCGTTGCGGCGGCTACGGCTCTGACCTTGCGATTGAACGCGATGACTGGGTGGATCATGTGGGCGTTGACCACCTTTTTCCGTCAGCTGGGTGTTGTTGCTGAAGGCATGGAAACGATTGCGCAGCCCATTACGCTTGTCGATGATCAGGGGGCAAAACCTTTGGCCCTGACATCTGGGCGGATCGAATTAGAGGGTCTAACGCATCATTATGGCCGCGACAAAGGCGGATTAGAGAATGTGTCCCTGAATATCGAACCCGGCGAAAAGATCGGATTGGTGGGTCGATCCGGGGCTGGTAAGTCGACCTTGGTCAAGCTGCTGTTGCGGTTTTACGATGCTGAACAGGGGCGGATTTTGATTGATGGGCAAGACATCACTGCTGTTACTCAGGATTCGTTGCGCTTAAGCATTGGAATGGTCCAACAGGACAGTTCCTTATTGCACAGATCGGTGCGAGATAACATTTTGTACGGACGACCCGGCGCGTCAGAAGAACAGGTTCTTGCGGCAGCGCGTCAAGCACAGGCGCACGAGTTCATATTGGATTTGCAAGATCCAAAAGGACGCGCGGGATACGAAGCGCAGGTCGGAGAGCGTGGAGTAAAATTGTCAGGTGGTCAGCGCCAGAGGGTGACTTTGGCACGGGTCATTCTCAAGGATGCGCCGATCCTTATTCTGGACGAAGCAACCAGTGCGTTGGACAGCGAAGTCGAGGCGGATATTTTGGACACTTTGTACGATATGATGGAAGGTAAAACAGTTGTCGCCATCGCTCATAGATTGAGCACAATCGCCAAAATGGACCGTATTCTTGTTCTGGATGGCGGCAGCATTGTTGAAGATGGGCGTCATGATGATCTTTTGGCGCTGGGCGGGTTGTATGCTGATTTCTGGGCACGTCAGTCTGGTGGATTTTTGGAAACGGAAGCGGCGGAATGATGATTGAGATGTTCCAAAAACTGATCTGGACTGCGGCTGATCAGATCGATCCAGAAAAACAAGCCGAAGGTCCGCCGCCATCGACATTGCGCCCCTTTATGACATGGGCCTTGTCGGGTGGATGGCGTGTTGTCTGGCTGGGTGTCTTTATATCGATTGCTGGCGGCATCACTGAAGTCGCTTCGATGTATCTGCTGGGCCGTGTGGTCGATGCGGCGTCTGTTCCGTCAGAGCTGGGGTTTATGGCAGAACATGGCGGAATTGTTCTGGCGGCGGTTCTGTTGTTGGTTGTCTTACGACCCTTGCTGTTTGGCGGTTTGGCGTTGACGCAATCCGTCATGATCGGGCCGAATATCTTTAAACTGGTGCTTGCGCGGCTCTATCGTTGGACAATTGGCCAATCGGTCACGTTCTTTGACAACGATTTCGCGGGCCGTATTGCGCAAAAGCAGATGCAGACTGCGCGTTCCCTGACGGAAATCGTCATTGAATCTGTCAACGCGATTACCTTTGGTTTGGCGACTGTCACTGGGACTGCGTTTTTGTTGGGCAGCGTAAGCCCATGGTTGGTGATCGTTCTCGCGATTTGGCTTGTCGGCTATTTTGGGTTCCTGCGATTAATGCTGCCGATCATACGTGGCCGATCTGCCGCGCGTGCCGAGGCGCAGGCGATGGTCACAGGGCAAATTGTTGATACGTTCAGCAATATCAAAACGGTCAAATTATTTGCTGGTGATCAACACGAGGACCGCATGGCGCTTGGCGCTATGTCGGTCCTGCGCCACAAAGCGCTTAGCTTTGGCGAGGCGACGACATTCTTTCGGCTGGGTTTGATCTTTATCGCGGGTATTTTGCCGGTCGTTATGGTTGGAATGGCTGTCATGATGCGCGGGTCCGGCGTGTCGCCGGGCGATATCGCGGCTGTTGGTGCGGTGACCATCCGGTTGGCGCAAATGACGGGGTGGATCAGTTTCACCCTGATGGTTATTTACAGCCACGTCGGCGAAGTCGAAGACGGCATGCGCACGCTCTCTGTTTCACATGATCTGGTTGATCAGGACGGCGCGGGCCAGCTTGTCGCAAATAAGGGTGTCATTGAATACGACAACGTCACCTTTGCCTATGGCCGTCAAACAGGCGGCATCACGAATGTCGATCTGACCATTTCGTCTGGTGAAAAGCTGGGCATTGTTGGCGCGTCGGGCGCCGGGAAATCGACGCTCGTTCATCTGCTCTTGCGGCTCTATGATACGGAAACGGGTCAAGTGCGCGTGGATGGGCAGGATGTATCATCCAAATCGCAACACAGCTTGCGCAGTTCGGTTGGGATGGTGACGCAGGAAACCGCGATGTTCCACCGATCCGCTTTGGACAACATTCGGTATGGCCGCCCTGATGCATCGTTGGATGACGCGATTGACGCTGCACACAAAGCCGAAGCACATGATTTCATCCTAGAGCTTGAAGATCACAAAGGTCGCACCGGCTATGACGCCCATTTGGGTGAGCGTGGCGTAAAGCTATCGGGTGGCCAGCGGCAGCGAATTGCCTTGGCGCGCGCCATTTTGAAAGACGCCCCGATCCTTGTTTTGGATGAAGCAACCAGCGCGCTGGATTCCGAAGTCGAAGCGTCAATTCAAACTGCATTGTCTCGTGTGATGGAAGGCAAGACGGTTTTGGCCATTGCCCACCGCTTGTCGACATTGACAGAAATGGACCGGATCATCGTCATGGATCAGGGCCGCATTGTCGAAGAAGGCACGCATACCAGCTTGTTGGCCAGTGACGGACTTTATGCGCAGTACTGGCGCCGCCAGTCCGGAGGCTTTATCAGGACCGAAGCAGCGGAATAAGCAACTGGTAGGTTACATGACGGAACATCTGATCACACGCCTAGGGCATCTTGGCGACGGCGTGGCGGATGGCCCAGTATTCGCGCCGTTAACTGCGCCCGGTGATGTGGTTACCGGTCAGCTTGTTGGCGACCACCTGACTGACATCCGTATCTCGACCCCTTCAGATCACCGTGTATCTGCACCTTGCGCGCATTTCCGGGGGTGCGGGGGTTGCAGCCTGCAACATCTACCGGATGATTTTGTCGCCGACTGGAAGGCGGATGTGGTGCGCGATGCCTTGCGCATCGTTGGGTTAGAACCTGATATTCGTGCCACGCTAACGTCGCCGGATAAATCCCGCCGGCGGGCGACTTTTGCAGCGCGCCGCACCAAAAAAGGGGCCATGGTTGGATTTCACGGGCGCGCGTCTGACGCGATTATTCCTGTGCCAAATTGCATTCTCGTACGTCCAAGACTGATGGATGCCATGCCAATCGCAGAAGAACTTGCCGTATTGGGATCCAGCCGAAAAGGCGCGTTGGCTGTTTCGGTGGCTGAGACGGAAACCGGGCTGGATATCGCGGTGCAAAACGGAAAACCGTTAGACATCGAATTGCGCACCGCTTTGGCGCAATTGGCGGATGCACGCAGATTGACCCGGTTAAGCTGGGATGACGAAACCGTTGCTTTGAGCGACCCGCCGCGATTCTTGTTTGATGGGATCGCTGTTGAACCTCCGCCCGGAGCGTTTTTGCAGGCAACGGACGAGGGTCAGGCGCAGTTGATCGCATTGGTCCAAAGCATAGTGGGCCCGGCAAAGCAGGTTGTTGATCTGTTTTCTGGCTGCGGAACATTTGCATTGCCGCTGGCGCGCAAAGCTGAAATTCAAGCGTTTGAAAGTGATCGCGCGATGCTGGATGCGCTGGACAAAGCGTGGCGTGGGGCCGTGGGGCTGAAAATTATCAAAGCAATACGGCGGGATTTGTTCCGCAACCCGCTTTTGCCAGATGAACTTAATCGCTTTAATGCGGCTGTGATCGACCCGCCGCGCGCAGGGGCCGAAGCGCAGATCAAACAACTTGCGCAGTCGGATGTGTCGACAATTGCGCATGTGTCTTGCAATCCACAAACTTTTGCACGGGATGCGGCGTGCCTTGTCGATGCTGGATATGAATTGGAATGGGTTCAGCCGGTGGACCAATTCCGTTGGTCACCCCATGTCGAATTGGTTGGTGCGTTTCGCAAATAGGAAGGGATAAAGATGACCAATCAAGCACGAGTTGCGGCGTGGCTGGATCAAGATCGGGTTCGGAATTTCATTCTGGCTGTGATCATATTTAACGCGATTATTCTTGGATTAGAGACGTCAAAGTCGGTCATGTCCGTGGCTGGGGTCCTGATCTCGTTGCTTGATCGGCTGTGCCTTGCCGTCTTTATCTTGGAAATCGCACTAAAGCTGTTTGCGCATCGGACTAGGTTCTTCCGAAATGGGTGGAACGTGTTTGATTTTGTGATCGTTGGCATCGCGCTGATGCCGGGTGCTGCAGGCCTGTCGGTTCTACGGGCGTTGCGCATATTGCGGGTGTTGCGCGCTATTTCCATCGCACCCAGTTTGCGCCGAGTGGTCGAAGGGTTTGTCACCGCGCTGCCCGGCATGGGCAGTGTGTTTCTGCTGATGACGCTTATTTTCTATATTGGCGCGGTGATGGCGACGAAACTGTTTGGCGAAACCTTTGCAGATTGGTTTGGCACAATTGGTTTGTCGGCCTATTCGCTGTTCCAGATCATGACATTGGAAAGCTGGTCTATGGGTATCGTGCGCCCAGTGATGGAAGTGTACCCATTGGCTTGGGTGTTCTTTGTGCCGTTCATTATGGTGACGACATTTGCGGTGGTGAATCTTCTTGTGGGCCTGATCGTGAATTCGATGCAAGACGCTCATGCAGAAGAAAGCAATGCTGCAACCGAAGATTACCGGGACGGTGTTTTGCGCCGTCTTGAGGCGATTGAGGCCCGATTAGACCAGAATTTCACAAGTAAGTGAGCGGGTCATACATAAAAATAAGTGCTGTGTGATCACTTCGGTGTTATTAAACCCAAAAGAAACGAATATTGGGACAGGGATTGGATGAAGCGCAGGGACCTCATTGTCGGGGCATCAGCGGCGGCGGCTTTGGGCGGGTGCGCTCAAACCAAGTTCAAACGCTATAATGGACCAGATGTAACTTACATCGTGGTGAATAAGGGTGCACGTAAGATGTACCTGTTCCACAATGACAAAGTTCTGAAGGATTATGATGTCGACCTTGGATTTGCGCCAAATGGCGACAAGGAATTCGAAGGCGATGGGAAAACACCTGAAGGTCATTATTTTATCGACCGTCGGAATCCGAACAGTAAATTTCACCTATCGCTTGGGATTTCCTACCCGAACGCCGAAGATATCGCGGCCGCCCAAGAAGCGGGGAAAAGTCCGGGCGGCGACATATTTATTCACGGCAAATCAAACCCGTTTAAACGGGACAGGAATGACTGGACATGGGGCTGCGTCGCGGTCACTAACAAAGAGATGGAAGATGTCTATGCGATGGTGCGCAACGGCACCCCCATCCTGTTAAACCCTTAAGCTTATTCCGTTGATGATGTGATAATCACATTGCCAGCTTCGTCAATTTGCTCTGCGGCTTCTGTTGTCGGGCTGGGCACAAGCCGAGACGGAGCAGGGTTCTGATCTGGAATCAAAGGTGCATTTGACGAATCACCCACGACCATGACCCACCAGATTTTGCCGTTGTTTTCTTGATACCAAGAAAATCCCAAGTCACGGGCGTTGCGCGACAGAATCGTACGCCGTGTGTCAGGTTGTTCCATCCAAGCGGCCAAGGTCTGCAGCTCGGTTTCGTAAGATTCTGAAATGTTCTCACCAACTAGCAGGCCAGTATAACCAACACGCTGCACGCGATCGATTGGCGAAGATCCGTCAGATCCAAAATGCCAAGGACGGTTTTGAGTAGACATGTCGCGCGCATGCGTGGCTGCGGCAGCATTCAACGATGCATTCAGCTTAAGCGGGCCTGATCCGGATGAACTGCGAAGCGCATTCACCGAATCCAACATGCGAAATTGCAGCTTGCCAACATCGCCGCGTTTGATCTTATAGACCTGACCAATACGACCATCTGCCGTCGTCGGTGGATTCGAAGCGGGCGTACATGCAGCAACACCAAGGGCAAGGACGGCGAAAAGAACCAATTTACGGATCATTGTTTGATCTCCAGACTCGTTTCTATTCGCATACATTGCTGCTAGTTGCATTTCAAACGCACATCAGCGTGAGATCGCGTAATAACAGCCCTTTGATTTGAGAATGCGGCATTCTCGCAATATTCTGTGCCTAACTAAGATCAACGACACCTGAATTGGAGACGAAAAATGTCCCTCAAACCTAAGTCACCGCAATCGCGCCGGGCATTTTTGGCCGGTTCAGCAGCATTGTTGGCCACGCCTGCTCTGTCGCAGTCGCGTCAAAGCCAGCTGCCCGGAGATTCCGAACGGGATCCGACGCTGTCTGTGCGCCGTAATATTTCAAGCTTCCGCACCTTGAGCTGGCAACCGTATTTTCCACATTTACGCAAAGGCGCAGTCCTTGTGGATATCGATAGCCGCGCAGTTCACTACTGGAACGAAGAACAGACGGTTTACAAATTGTATCCGTCCAGTGTTCCGCTGACGGATGAGCTGACACGACGTGGCAGAACGGTCGTGACGCTGAAGGATCCATCACCAGATTGGCGCCCAACGCCGTCGATGAAAAAGCGTAATCCAGAATGGCCAGACTACATTGGGCCGGGTCCGGACAATCCATTGGGCAGCCGGTCTTTGCACCTAAGCTGGCAATATTACCGAATCCATGGCACGCATGATACGCGTAAAATCGGGCGTAAATCGTCGAATGGATGCATCGGCCTCTACAACGAACATATTGAAGAACTGTATCAAATGGCGAAAGTGGGTACTCAGGTGTTGCTAATTTGACGACATCGCCCTGAACAGCGCAGTACGTTCTTCAAAGTTAGTTTGCAAAGCCTGTGGATTATTGTTTAACGAACGATACGAGACAAGTCTTGGGTGCGTGCCATGTAATTTGGTGCGCGTAATCTGGAGGTTAACATGAAAAAACTCGTTCTTGCTGCCGCTCTCGCGGGTTTCGCTGGTACAGCTTTTGCTGGCGCACCTGCTGAGCCGATCGTTGAAGCACCAGTAATCGTAGAAGAAGCATCTAGCTCTTCTGCTGGCATCCTTTTGCCATTGCTGCTGGTTGCTGTTTTGATCGCTGCTGCAGACTAAGCTATTTCGGATTTCCGAAAGAAAAGGCGGTGCTTTTAGCGCCGCCTTTTACTTTGGGGAATTGGCAAATCAACAGATTGGCCGACCCTAATGATTCTCTGAGAAAAACTATATGAACGCCTCAAACTGAAATATGTAAGAGGTTCTTGCCAGCTCGCTTCCAAAACCTATAGGTTGTTGATTAACCAAGGATATGAGTCGAATCTTGGGTAAGCACCATAATTTTTGGTGACAGTAATTTGGAGAATAACATGAAAAAAATCGTTCTTGCTGCCGCTTTCGCAGGATTCGCAGGTTCAGCTTTTGCTGGCGCACCTTCCGAGCCGAACATTGAACCGCCGATAGTTACACAAGAAGCATCTAGCTCTTCTGCTGGCATTCTTTTGCCATTGCTGCTGGTCGCTGTTTTGATCGCTGCTGCAGACTAAATTACCTCGGTATTTCGATAGAAAAGGCGGTGCTATCAGCGCCGCCTTTTGCTTTGCGTGAATGAAAGGTCTGCCTGTGTCAGGGCGTTTCTTGAACCCAGCCACTCAGGTTTTCATTAATGATCTGACCTAAGGCTTCGATATGCGCCTCATCATCGTTCAGGCATGGAATATAGGTAAATGTTTCCCCACCTGCGTGCTCAAAGCTTTCGCGAATCTCTTCGTTGATCTCTTCCAGCGTTTCGATGCAATCGGCTGAAAAGGCAGGTGCGCAGACTGCGATGTTCTTCTTTCCACTCTCTGCCAGCCGTGCAACTTCTTCCACGGTATAAGGCTGCAACCATTCTTCAGGCCCAAATTTGGACTGGAAAGTCGTAGTGATTTGGGTGTCTTCCCAACCCAATCGTTCCTTCAAAAGCCTTGTCGTTTTCTGGCACTGACAATGATACGGGTCGCCCTGCATCAAATACCGTTTGGGCACACCGTGGTATGAACACACCAGCACATCCGGCTTTTTGTCCATCGCGGCATATGCCCGTTCGATAGACTGGCCCAAAGCTTCGATGTATTTCGGATGTGAATAATAAGGATCAACGATGCGAGCAGTTGGTTGCCATGTTTCATTCATCAATGCACGAAAGAACTGATCGTTCGCTGTTGCGGATGTCGCGCCAGCATAATGCGGGTATAGCGGAAAAAAGAGGATTTTCTGGCAGCCTGCTTCGACCATTTTGCGGACTTTGGATTCGGTTGATGGGCTTCCATAGCGCATGCAGAAATCCACCATCACTTGATCACCAAACTTGCCGGCCAGTGTGTCTTGCAATTTGGCAGTCTGATCCTTTGTGATTGTCAAAAGTGGGCTTTCGTTTGCCTCGTTATTCCAGATCGATTTATACGCGGCACCCGATGAAAAGGGGCGTTTGGTCAGAATCACCAACTGAAGCAAAGGCTGCCAAAGCCAAGGGCTGTAATCGATGACGCGCCGATCCGACAGGAATTCGCTGAGATATCTGCGCATCGACCAATAGTCGTGATTGTCCGGCGTTCCGAGATTCGCCAGCAAAATTCCCACGCGTTGCGGCAGGAATTTCGGGTGATCGTCAGGTGCGTGCGAAGGGCGTGTGGCGGATTGGCTGGCATCAAGCATCATAAAGTCCGGATAAAGGGCGTTTCGTCTGAGGTAAATGCTTTTGCCGTTTCGTCAATCAGGTAAATTCTTTTCCTTCGTCCCAAGTGCATCAGCAAGCCGTTGAGTCGCTGATCCAGGCCGTAAAGGTTGGGGCTGGCTGTCGTCAGGCGCCCAACCGGTCAAGATCACAAGTTCGTATGTTGCTTTCACTTTGCCAGATTGCGTTGAAAAGTGTTGTGCATAGGTCTTTGCCGCAGCCTCGAAGACAGCGCGCTTGGTCGGAATGCGCAGGCGCGCAGACAGAGCATTCGTTTCGCCCATGCAGCGCAAATCGCGCATAACACTGCCCAGATCCGCATATTCAACATTCTGGACAACAGAATCGGCAACCGGCAATGCAAGTCCCGCGCGTTGCAGCAATGCACCCAAGTCACGAATTTCTGCCATCGGTGCCACGCGTGCGGAAAGGCCTGAACTCACGCGGGCTTCGGCCTCGGCCAGACTGGTGCGCAGTTCTGACAAGGTTTGACCGCCCAACGCTGCGACCAAAAGCAATCCATCAGGCTGAAGCGCGCGTTTGCATTGAATAAGCTGCCCTACGGGGTCATTCGCCCAGTGCAGATCAAGACTGTGGATAACAAGGTCGTGCGCGGCGTGTTCCAGCGTCAACACATCCTGAGCGGGAACCACGGTCGCGTTTGGGATACGTTCAGACCAGATTTCAGGGAAAGGCGTGACGATTGCCGGCGCTGAAAATTCTTTTTTAACCATTCCCAGACGATCTTGCAGTTCGTCTGCAGCAAGAGTCTGCAAGAACATATCGGTTGCGCGGGCGCGGTTGCGGGCAAGTGCAATGGGATCAACCAACGAATTCATGTGGCGGTATCTATGAAGGAATGGCTGCAAATACAAACGGTCCTATCGGCAATCTATCCGCCGCGTTGTCTGGCCTGTGGTGAGATGGTCGAAGATAACTTTGGTCTGTGCGGCTCGTGTTGGGGTGACACGGCGTTTATTGGCGGCACCGCTTGTGATCAATGCGGAACACCGTTGCCCGGTGATACAGCACCCGATGAACAGGTGACATGTGATGACTGCCAACAATCGGAACGTCCATGGGATAAGGGACGCGCCGCATTTATATACGGTGGAATTGGCCGCAAGTTGATTCTTTCGCTGAAACATGGGGACCGTCAAGACATTGCGTATCCGGCTGCGCGTTGGCTGGCCACGGCAGGAAAAGACCTGTTGTTGGACAAATCCACTTTGATTGCGCCTGTTCCGCTTCATTGGATTCGGTTGTTAAAACGGCGCTATAACCAGTCGGCTCTGCTTGCACAGGCACTGTCGCGACAAAGCGGTATAGATTGGTGCCCTGATCTGTTGATCCGCCAACGACGGACCCCGTCTTTGGATGGAAAATCCCAAGAAGAAAGACGCAAAACAGTTAAGGATGCTTTCGCAATACATCAAAAACGCAAACATCGCATTGTGGGTCGCGGTGTGCTTTTGATCGATGATGTGATGACGACGGGCGCAACCTTGACGGCAACCACGCAGGCTTGCCTTGATGCGGGCGCAGATCACGTCAACGTGTTGTGTCTAGCGCGCGTGGCAAAAGACGCTTAAATTCCGATAACGAGTTAGTTTATTGGAGTGACCGCGATGAAGTCCGTGGAAATATATACCTCGCCGTTGTGCGGCTTTTGCCATTCAGCCAAACGCCTTTTAAAGCAGAAGGGCATTATTTTTAAGGAAGTGAACGTTTTGGCGCAGCCAGGACGAAAGGCTGAAATGATCACACGTGCGAATGGTGGGCGTACCGTTCCCCAGATATTCATTGGCGACACACATGTCGGCGGTTGTGACGACCTTTACGCGTTGGAACGTTCCGGCAAGCTTGATCCGCTGCTCGCGGCTTAATGAAAACAGCCCTGCTTCAACTGACATCTTCGGATAATCCGCGCGAGAATCTGGATGTGGTTCTGTCGATGATGGCGCAAGCCAAGGCAGACGGAGCAGAGTTTGTATTGACCCCAGAAGTTACAAACTGCGTGTCCATGTCGCGCACGTTTCAAGCGAGCGTCTTGGCGACCGAAGACCAGGACACGACACTTGTCGCATTGCGAGATGCGTCGCGAGAGCTTGGCATTCACATGTTGATAGGGTCATTGGCGTTGAAAACCCAAGATCCAGACGGGCGCTTTGCCAACCGGTCGTTTTTGATTGGGCCCGGTGGAGAAATTCGGGGCCGCTATGACAAAATTCACATGTTTGATGTGGATATCGACGAAACAGAGACGTTTCGCGAATCTGCTGGATACCGTCCTGGCACACAGGCGGTTGTTGCAGATGCCGATTTTGGCAAGGTCGGAATGTGCGTTTGTTACGATATGCGGTTTCCGCATCTTGCACAGTCTCTTGTTGAAGCAGGCGCAAACATCCTGACCTATCCGGCGGCTTTTTCGCCTGTCACGGGGGCTGCGCATTGGCATTCATTGCTGCGTGCGCGGGCCATTGAAACAGGCAGCTGGGTCTTGGCACCAGCGCAAACAGGCACACATGCAACGCAGCAATCTGCTGTCAGAAAGACCTTTGGTCACAGCCTTGCTGTGGCACCTTGGGGCGAAGTCATACTTGACGCGGGCACAGAGCCCGGAGTTTATACATTCGATCTCAATATGGAAAAGGTCGCCGAAGCCCGCAAGCGCGTCCCTGCCTTGCAAAACAAAAGATCCTTCGACGGCCCTTGATCGGGTCTATGAGCACTGAAAGACAAGCATTGGCTATTTCGCTGTTCAGCGAAATTCTGGCGGCGGACCAAATGGTGCGTAACCGTATTAGCCGCGTGTTGCCTAAAGGGATGGAGATTTCCCATTTCAGTGTCTTGAATCATTTGGTTTGGCACGGTGATGAACGCACACCCGCGCAGCTGGCGGAAACCTTCAATGTCACGCGTGGGGCCATGACCAACACATTGTCGAAACTTGAATGGGCCGGATATGTGCATATTCGCCCAGATTGGGATGATGCGCGGCGCAAAATGGTCGCGATCAGCCCGGCAGGGCGCAAAGCCCGCGAACAGGCTTTGACCGCAATCACCCCCATGGTGTCAGACGTGATCAAAGAACTTGGCGATGACCAGGTTCGCGAAACATTACCCATTTTACGGGGTCTTCGGCGTACGTTGTCAGAAAAAAACTAACCTTGCGGTACGGTTGCACGCATGGAGTCGCGGTCTGAGAACCGTTCAAACCAATTCGCCAAACCGTCTCGACCAACACGCCAATTGCGCGCATCGTGCCGGAAGTCCAGATATCCAAGGGCAGAGGCAACAGCGATGTGCCCAATATCCAATGGGGCTTCTAGGTGGCTCAACCATCGGCTGTTCAAGGCATTCAATGCGCCTTCAACCTTGATCCATTGGTTTTCGATCCATTCTACCGATTGTTTTTCTTCGGGGCGAAAGCGCGCCTCGTAAACCATCAAAACGGCCGCATCCATCAAGGCGTCAGCCGTCGATTCCAAAACCAAACTGTCCCATCCGTTGTCCGGGTAAAAGCCAGCGCCAGCACGCGCATCGAAAAATCGACAGATGACACGGCTGTCATACAATGTTGGGCCTTCGTCGCGCACAAGAGCCGGAATTTTTCCCACTGGGTTTGCAGCTTTCAGCGCAGCTTCGGTGTTACCGATTCCGGCTTGGACCGATTGCATCACGACATCATCAATCTGTTTGGTCTCGTGCAGCAAGACGAGAACCTTGCGCACAAATGGGGACGCAGGTGACATCAGCAGTTTCATAGGAATCCTCCGAGCGGTGTTTAGACGAAGCTAGGCGCCTCGCATCAGAGCTGCAAGCAGGCTTAGGTCAGTGCCTTGCCCATATGCCTCGACTTTGTCCGCCGCATTCTTGCGCACCGCATCGGGTTTGTTTTGGTTCAGCTTCCAAGTGCCATCGATTTTGGTCACGGCCATGCGGCACGGCACAATCTGGCGCATCATGCTTTCCATGACGCCCTCAGACATTTTGGAACTGGTCCAAGGGGCCTTTGGTTCCAGCTTGTTTTCGAAATGCGCGGATTGACGATCCAAAAGATCGTGCAATTGATCTTGGGGCATCAGTTCGATTGTGCCCCAGATGTGCACAGCGACATAGTTCCATGTGGGGACTTGGTCGTCTGCTTTGTACCAATCAGGCGATACATAACTGTCGGGTCCACTGACGGCTATGCGCGCGGATGCAGACCCTGCACGCAAGGCGCGCGCGATTGGGTTAGAACGCACCAAATGACACTCTAACACAGCGCCATCTTCAGCCAATAAAAATGGGATATGCGCCATCAATGGGCCGTCAGAGCCATTTATAGCCATCACGCCAAATCCTCGTTCGCGCGCGTATTTGACATTGCGGGCCTCAGATTCGGTATGAAAGATCGGATTCGGATGCATCGGGCGGCTCCTGACTGGCTTACCTCTTCCTTGCCAACCGCAACCTGCATTGGCAAGGCGTCAGGCATTTATCCCAAATATGATTTCAAAGCGGGATGCGGATTCGCCAGAAGATGCTCAGCGGTTTCCGGTGCATGTGCGATGCCATCATCCAGAAAGATGATGTCTTGTGCGATGTGTTTGGCGTCGTCGGGGTGATGTGTGACCATCAACAATGTGGCCTGCGTTTCATCCAAAACGTCGCTGACCAGGTCCAGCATTTCTTGGCGCAAGGCGGGCCCAAGAGCCGAGAAAGGTTCATCTAGCAGCAAAAGAGGTTTGCGTTGCAGCAATATGCGGGCCAGCGCGGCGCGGCCTTGTTGGCCACCAGAAACCTGACCGGGTTTGCGGTTCTCAAGCCCTGATAACCCGACCCTTTTCAGAACCGTGTGCACGCGTTCGCGTTCTTCAGCACTCAGTTTCAACGAAGGTCGAAGCCCGAGCGACACGTTCTGTTCAAGCGTTAAGGCCGGGAACAAGTTGCCGTCTTGAAACAACATAGCGATATCACGATTGGCTGGATTGGCGTGGGTTATATCCGCTCCGTCGAGTGCAATTTGGCCCTGTGCGACATCCACAAACCCTGCGATAGCACCAATTAGGGTCGATTTTCCGGCACCGGACGGCCCGATGACGACTGTACGGCTGCCGCTTTGCACGAACCAATCTGCGCGCAACGAAAAGGCGTCGTGTTGAACAAGCAGGTTTTTAACTGTCAGCATTGGCGCGCCCCCAGCGGTCAAATAACAGGAACAGGGTGAAAGCCAGCGCCAAAAGGATCAGTGCGGCACCAGCCGCCGCATCGACGCGATAGGCGCCCATCAATCGATACATTTGCAACGGCAATGTGGCTCGATCGGGGTCTGCAAATAACGCGATGACGCCCAGATCACCAACAGACAACGCGGCAGCAAGACCAAGGGAAAACCCCAAAGGTGCGCGCAACCGGGGCCAAAGCACGTATCGCCAGATCACAATATTCGGCAAGTTTAGTGACTGCGCCAGCTGCCCATGATCGGCAATCGCGGATCGCACGGCAGGCGCCAGCATTCGAATTGCAAAAGGAAGCGCCATCAGCGCGTTTACAAACGCAGTTACGGGCAAGGCAACCGTTTGCGGATTGATCACTGGGTTGATCAGGATGAACCAACCTGTGCCTATCATCAGGGGCGATGCGGCCAGTCCCAACAGGCTTGCAGCTTCGATACCGCTGCGTTTTCGACTGCCCATCCATGCGGCCAGCGGCATCACAAGGATCATCAGAACAACCACGGAAAAGAAGGCGACGTAAAGTGATGCGGCGGTAGATCGCCAGACACTGACAGGGACCTCCGGCAATCCGGCCAGACCGGAAAGAACAATCGCACTGAGCGGGACAATCAAAAAGGCGGTGGCCACTCCAAGCCAGACATAATCCACCCACGCAGGTGTCGTGTCCCAACGTTGGACGGGGCGGTTCAACCCACCTTCAGCGAAAGACAGGGGGATCAACAGCAACGCGATTGCGGCGGCACATCCCGCGATGCCCAATTGATAGATGGACAAAAGGGCGGCGCGTCCAAGGTCAAAATCAAACCGAAAGGCTTGATAGATGGCAAGTTCGATGGTTGTCGCCCGTGGGCCGCCACCTAATGTCAGGGCAACTGCAAAACTGGTGAGGCAGATCGCAAAAATTAGTGCGAACGCACCGGGGACGGCTTTGCGTAACATTGGCCATTCTATGACGCGAAACACTGCGTTAGGGCCGAAATCAAGCAATGCGGCGGTTCGAAACCGTTCGGCGGGGATATCGTTCCACCCTTGCAGGATAAGACGCACGGCCAGTGGTAGATTGAAAAACACATGCGCAATCACGACGCCATGAAGACCGTAGATTGAAACCGGCTCCATCCCCATTGTGCCAAGGATTGAGCTGATCCAACCCGCACGTCCAAAGACGGTCAGCAAGCCGAACACCGCAACGATGACCGGTAGAATGAAGGGCGCACCCATCAGTGTAATCAGTGCTGACCGCCCTCGGAACCGGCGACGCGCCAAGGCTCGTGCAGCCGGTATCGCCAAGGCGACACTGAACGCGGCACTTAGAAAGGATTGAACAAGGGTAAACTGAATTGCGGCCCAATCTCCGGGCCCAAGTTGCAGCTTACCCTCTGCTGTTGCGCCAACAGCAATCAAAGCCGCAAGGATTGGCCCCACCACAGCACAAAGCGCGATAGGGCCAGTCCATTTGCTTAGTTGGAGAGCGCGTTGAGCCATTCTGCCAATGCTTCTTCGCGCAGTGCGGGGACATCATTTGCAGGCAGCAACAACGCTTTTTCTGGCGTGACCAAGGTTTCGAACCCTTCGGGCAGTCCGCCGGTGGGCGTGACCGACGGGTACATCCAGTTAGTTGTTGGGATGATTTCCTGAAATGCTTCGGACACCATGAATTCCAGAAATTGATCGGCGAGCTCGGGTTGATCGGAGCTGGCCAATTTCCCGGCGACTTCGATTTGCAGATAGTGACCTTCGTCAAATGCGGCTGCCGTTTTTGTTGAATCGCTTTCGGCGATCAGGTGGTAAGCGGGCGATGTTGTGTAACTTAGCACAAGGTCCGCTTCGCCATCCAAAAACAGCCCGTAAGCTTCGGACCAGCCTTTGGTTACGGTCACGATATTGTCTGCCAGATCTGCCCAGATGGCTGGTGCTTCGTCGCCATAGGCCGATTTGACCCATAATAGCAGACCCAAACCTGGCGTGGAGGACCGGGGATCTTGGATGACGATTTTGGCGTCGCTGCTGGCCAGTGTTTTGAAATCAGTGGGGGCCGTCGCATCGACATTGTGAACGAATGCGAAATATCCCCAGTCGAATGGAACGAACGTGGAATCCGCCCATTCGATTGGCAGTGCATAATCGGCTTTTACAGTATGCTGCGCGAACAGGCCTGTTTCTGCAGCTGCAGCCGTTAGGTTTGTATCCAGCCCCAAAACGATATCTGCGTCTGACCGTGCACCTTCCAGCTTGAGACGCGCCAACAGGGCCGCGCCGTCACCAGCGCCAACAAATTGCAGATCGCAATTGCAGATTTCTTCAAACGCCGTTTCAACCGCCGGACCGGGCCCCCATTCGGTGACAAAACTGTCATAGGCGTAAACTGTCAGTACAGGGGTTTCTGCAAAGGCTGTTGTTGCTCCGAGGATCGAAGCCGCAGCAAGGGTCAGATGTTTCATGTCTTTCTCCTAGGTGCAGCGGTGGGGCAGTCTGGAGAATATCCATACCTTCCCTCCGCCGGTGTTATCCGGTTCAGGTTCAACGGGTTCGCATTTGCATCTCAACCCATGGCGGGTACCCCGAGGTAGGTGTGTTGATAAAGAGCCTTTGCATAGACCACAAGACACCAGGTCTTGAGCGTCCCGGCTTGCGCCGCTATGCCCTGTCACAAGAGGAGCTTGCGCCAATGTCGACCAATTCTTTCGGACATCTGTTTCGTGTTACAACTTGGGGTGAAAGCCACGGGCCCGCATTGGGTGCGACCCTTGATGGGTGCCCCCCTGGCGTTCCTATAGACGAAGGCATGATTCAGCATTGGTTGGACAAGCGGAAGCCGGGTCAAAATAAATATACAACGCAGCGGCGTGAACCGGATCAGGTTAGAATTCTTTCTGGTGTGTTTGAGGGACAAACAACCGGTACGCCTGTGCAGTTGATGATCGAAAACACCGATCAGCGGTCCAAAGATTATTCAGACATCATGGATAAATTCCGGCCCGGCCATGCGGATATCACGTATTGGCAGAAATACGGGATCCGCGATTATCGCGGTGGCGGACGGTCGTCTGCCCGTGAAACAGCCGCCCGTGTTGCGGCTGGTGGGGTGGCACGAGAAGCAATCAAAGCGCTGGTCCCGAATTTGGCCATCACTGGTTACATGGTGCGCATGGGCGCGCATGAGATTGATCGCACCCAATTTGATTGGGACGAGATTGAGCAAAACCCGTTTTGGACACCGGACCGACAGGCAGCGGAAACATGGGCAGCCTATCTGGATGATCTGCGAAAATCAGGCAATTCCGTTGGCGCAGTCATCGAAGTTGTGGCGCGGGGTGTTCCAGCGGGGCTTGGCGCGCCGGTTTATGCCAAGTTGGACACCGATATTGCCGCCGGGTTGATGTCTATCAACGCGGTCAAAGGTGTTGAGATCGGCGAAGGCATGGCAGCTGCTGAATTGACGGGTGAAGCCAATGCAGATGAAATTACAATGGGCCCTGATGGACCTGAATACAGCTCAAACCATGCGGGCGGTGTTTTGGGTGGTATCAGCACAGGCCAGGATATCGTTGCGCGTTTCGCAGTAAAGCCGACCTCGTCGATCCTGAAGTCGCGTCAAACAATTACCAAACAGGGTGACTCTGCCGAGATCATTACCAAGGGACGTCATGACCCTTGTGTTGGCATCCGCGCAGTTCCCGTTGGTGAGGCCATGATGGCTTGCACGATTTTGGATCATCTGCTTTTGCATCGCGGTCAAGTTGGCCAAAACCGGGGTCAGATCGGTTAATCCAACAGCTCTGCAATGCCTTCACCCGCGTGTTCCAAAATTCCCATCGGCACTTGGCTGCGCGCAATAATGCGCAGCCCAACATATTGGGTCAAAAGGTGATCGGCCAAACGCAGGCTTTTCCCTTCGTCCCAATCGCAATGTTTGGGTGAGTCTTTTAGCGCCTGGACGATCCCTGTCCGCAGCAAGTTTAACCCAGCGGCTGTATGCTTGGAAATTTCAGGATCATATGCGCTGGGCCCGGCCGCTGTGGAACACAACAGACACCCTCGGTGATCGCCGGCTTTGACAGCCTGATAGACACTGATGAACAAGGATTGGATTCGCTTTCGCCCATCCGGAAGCGTTGTGTCGATAAGCATGTCATACGCTGATTGCACGGTGCGGCGTTCATAAAGTTCAAGAACGCGTAAGAACAACGATCGCTTGTCAGTAAATGCTTTGTACAAAGATCCTCGGGTCAGCTCCATGCCATTCAAAAGGTCGGGCAAGGACGCACCTTCGTAGCCGTGATCCCAAAACACATCTGTTGCGCGTTCGATCGCTTTGTCGATGTCAAATTCTCTGGGCCGTCCCATGTCACATGTTCCTTTCAATGTCTGTTCTAACAGTTAGGGACCATGCAGTCCATAATTCACATTAACGTGCTCTATGTGTCAGAGAATGTTATGGACCATTCGGTTCCAAACATTATGTTGCTGTCACACAGATCAAAAACCCACTGAGTCTTCGGGATATGAAGACCGCATTGAGAGGAAAACAGATGTTCAAGTCGCTTAAATCCATCGTTGCCGTATTGTTTGCCGCCATTGTCAGCATTCAAGCAGTGCCAGCAATTGCTGGCGATACTGTTGGCAAAGGTACATTTGTTGGCGCGTCGGACCATGTCACAACAGGCAGCGTTGAAGTCGTAAAAAACGCAGATGGCAGCCACACGGTCACGTTAGGTTCAGATTTCACATTTGACGGTGCGCCTGATCCTCGTGTTGGATTCGGCAAGGATGGAAAATATGACACATCCACAGGCATGGGCGTTTTACAAAGCAACAACGGCAAGCAATCTTATATCGTGCCAGCCGGTGTCGATCCGTCAGATTATAACGAAGTGTATGTCTATTGCTTGCAGTTTACCGTTCCATTGGGTGTTGCCACGCTGAACTAAGCATCACGCGCCTTGCACTCTGTGCTTGAAACGCGCAATGGGTTTGGAATGACATCCCGCCCCATGACACAAAACCGCCCCGGCTTCGCGATCGCGTTGAAACTGGTGGCGGTTTTTCTGTTTATGGTGATGGCCGCCATGATCAAAATAGCAACAGAAAGCGTCCCTCCGGGCGAAGCTGTTTTCTTTCGATCATTATTTGCCATGCCCATCATCTTGATTTGGGTTCTTCAACGCGGTGAATTGCACAAAGCGTTGATCCCAAAAAACTTTACCGGGCACGTTTGGCGCGGGCTTTTTGGAACAAGCGCGATGGGCCTGACATTTGCGGGATTGGGCCTGTTGCCGTTGCCCGAAGTTACAGCGATTGGCTATGCCACACCCATGTTTACAGTCGTTTTGGCGGCATTGCTTTTGGGGGAACGCATCCGGCTTTTTCGGATCTCAGCCGTTTTGTTGGGGCTAGTGGGCGTCATGATCGTTATGTATCCGCGCCTGACCTTTGGCGAAGATGAATTAAGCCGTGCGGCGACATTGGGCGCATTGATGGTTTTGATCGCTTCGATGTTGCGCGCCGTGGTCCAAATCCACATCCGAACGTTGGTGAAAACAGAAGATACCGCCGCAATTGTTTTCTATTTTTCTTTGACGGCCACGGTGTTGTCCTTGGCGACTATTCCGTTTGGGTGGGTTTGGCCGTCGACATATGTGCTCGCATTGTTGATCGGAGCCGGCCTTATTGGCGGCGTTGCTCAAATCCTTGTCACGTCCAGTTATCGTTTTGGCGGGGCGTCGATGCTTGCGCCATTCGACTACAGCTCGATGATTTTTGCCGCTCTTATCGGGTATGTTCTTTTTGCAGAATTGCCGACCCGCGAGATCATATTTGGATCTGTATTGGTTATTGCGGGGGGATTCCTGATCATGTGGCGTGAACGCCAATTGGGTTTGGAACGTGGCAAAGCGCGCAGTTTGATGGACCCTAAAGGCTAAGCCAGCCAACTTAATGCCGCGCTCAATTCGGCCTAAACGATGGGTCGATTCCCGTAAAACCCCTCCCTCATGCTAAAAATGTTTCACGCCTAAGGCGAATCGCTTGGGTATGGGAGGACTTTTGATGAAGACTTTGACCTTGGCCGGACTGACCGGTGCTTTGACGGTGTGTGCGACATTTGCACTGGCTGAATGCCAATATTCCAAATGGGGTGCTGACGACACACTGGGATCTGCAAACCTTGTCACCCCGGAACGTGTTATGGCCGCCAGCAAGCTTGTTAAACGGGGTATTACACGCCCATTGGGCATAATAATCGACGCCAAATCACCGGCGTTTCCGCCGCGCAGTCTCAGTTTGCAAGTCGTTCAACCCAACCAACAAGGCGGGCAGAAACTGTCAGCGTTTGGGTATGAAGGGAATTACAACGACGACATTATCCAAACATGGGTTGGTATAGGGTCGCAATTGGATGGGCTGGGGCATCTGGGTGAGAATGGTGAATATTACAACTGCCTAGACGAAAAAGAGATTTCGGTTATCACCGGTCTGACCAAACTGGGCACGCATGATGTTCCGCCGCTTGTTGGTCGCGGGGTGATTGTGGACATGGCCAAACATTTCGGCGTCGATGTTATGGAAGCTGGACAGCATTTTGGCGAAGCGGAAATAACAGCAGCCGCCGAAGCTCAAGGTGTGACCTTTGCCGAAGGGGATATCATTCTGTTTCACACGGGCTGGACAGAAGGAAAGTTTGAATCAGATCCTGCCGCGTGGGTTTCGGGTGAGCCGGGTTTGAACAACCAAGGTGCGGAATATGTCGCGTCCTTGAATCCAATTGCCGTGGGTGCAGATACTTGGGGTGTTGAGCCGATCCCCGCGCCTGAAGGTGATAAAATTTTCTATGGGCATGTGACCCTGCTCAAGAAAAACGGCATCTATATTCTTGAAACGATGGATACCGGGCCGGTGCTGCGCGACGGGGTCAACGAATTCATGTTTGTGCTGGGTCAGGCGCGCATTCGCGGAACTGTTCAGGCCATGATTAACCCAGTCGCGGTCTATTAAGACACGTCGGAAAAGTATGGTGCAAAGGCCGGTGTTAAAGCCGGCCTTTGTTAAAATTACTCGCGAACCAGCTTTTCGTAGCTGTTCGACATATCACGTGCCAACGCGCCCACTTCGAAATTGAACTCGCCGATTTGGCCAACAGGTGTCACCTCAGCAGCCGTCCCTGTCAGCCAGCATTGCTCAAAACTTTCCATTTCTTCTGGCATGATGTGGCGTTCGTGCACTTTGATCTGACGATCACGCAGCATGCCAATCACTGTTTGACGGGTCAGACCGTTCAAAAAGCAATCCGGATCAGGTGTGTGAACTTCACCGTCTTTCACAAAGAAGATGTTGGCCCCTGTCGCTTCGGCCACATAGCCACGGTAATCCATGAACAACGCATCAGAACACCCTTTGGCTTCGGCCACGTGCTTGGATGTTGTGCAGATCATGTAAAGACCGGCGGCCTTTGCGTGAACCGGGATCGTGTCTGGACCGGGACGTTTCCATTTCGAGATGTCGAGCTTGGCGCCTTTCATCTTGGCGTCGCCGTAATAAGCGCCCCATTCCCAAGACGCGATTGCAACTTGGACCGGGTTGCGCGACGACGCGACACCCATATCTTCGCCAGCGCCGCGCCACGCAACAGCGCGTACGTATGCGTCGGTCAAGCCATTGACTGTAAGGACTTCTTGTTTCGCGGCCTCAAGCTCATCGACTGTGTAGGGAATTTGGAAATCCAATTCGCCAGCCGAAAAATGCAAGCGTTCAGAATGTTCGCGGCTTTTGAAAATCTTGCCGTTATATGCGCGTTCTCCTTCGAACACGGAAGACGCATAATGCATGGCATGGCTAAGGACGTGGACATTGGCTGCGCGCCAATCGACCATCTGACCATTCATCCAGATTTTTCCGTCGCGATCATCATATCCAGCCATGTGCATCTCCTCTTTGCAAAAGTTACGCTGTTAAGTCCGGTTCGGACATTTTATTGCGCAAAACCTTCGATTCTCTATCGCTTCGGTCTGGTAATGTCAACAAGGCTGACATAAAATGACCTCACGACCATGAATGGGCAGGGGAATATGGCGGACACACGGGCCAACATCAGCGGCGAGAGTTTGTTGTTTTTGACGGACGAACAATTGCGGCAAGGGATTGAGGCGATGTTTTTTGCATATCGCGGATTCACCGCAGATCCTGATCGTATTCTGTCAGATCTGTCCTATGGTCGGGCGCATCACCGGGCCATTCACTTTATCAATCGCGCACCGGGTACGACGGTTAACAATCTTTTGAATATTCTAGGCGTGACCAAACAATCCCTAAACCGGGTTTTGCGCACTTTGGTTGAGGATGGTTTGGTGGAAAGCCGCGTGGGTCAGTCGGACAAAAGAGAAAGACATTTGTTTCTGACTGAAGCAGGCGGGGATTTGGAACGTCGGTTGTCAGATTCACAGCGCGCAAGAATGCGCAGTGCTTTTAGGGACGCAGGTCCAGACGCAGTTGCAGGCTTTCGCACTGTTCTTGAGGCGATGATGGACGCTGAGATGCAACGCACGTATACACGCCTAAAGGAAAGTAGTTTGTAATGGAATTGGACCCGCATCTTCTTATCGTCGACGATGACGAACGGATTAGGACGCTTTTACAAAAGTTCCTCATGCGTAATGGTTTTCTTGTGTCCGCTGCACGGGATGCGGCACATGCGCGGCGCATTCTATTGGGCTTGGATTTCGATCTGATCGTGTTGGATGTCATGATGCCCGGTGAAGATGGCCTAAGTTTGTGTCGTTCGATCCGCGAGACGCATCAGACGCCTATTATGTTGCTGACCGCTAAAGGGGATACGGATAACCGTATCGAAGGCTTGGAAGCGGGCGCTGACGATTATCTGTCTAAACCGTTCGAGCCCAAGGAACTGCTGTTACGGATTAACGCCATTTTGCGCAGAACGCCGAAATTGGATTCAGAAGAAGTGACGCCGAAAGTTCTGAACTTAGGCCCAATTCGGTATGAAATGGATCGGGGTGAACTGTGGCAAGGCGATGATCTTGTGCGTCTTACGGCAACCGAAATCCAGCTGATGAAGATTTTTTCAGCCAAACCCGGCGAAGCGATCAGCCGTGCGCAGTTGGTCGAAGATTTGGGTCGTGATCGAGGGCAAGCGCAAGAGCGAGCGGTTGATGTCCAAATTACGCGGTTGCGTCGCAAATTAGAAGAAAATCCTAAACAACCCAGATACCTGCAAACCGTTCGTGGGGCCGGATATATGTTGGCTCCGGATTAGGGTTTTCTAGGACCCTGTCGTGTCGAAAGATTGCAGTCTCAACATTAAATTGCCGGCGCTGGTGAGTAGTCAGTGCCGGTTTTTTGTTCGTGTTGCAGCTTGTCAGAACATGTCACTGGTCAAACCCGCTTGGGCGAAAGCATGAAAAGTGCTATGGTCTCGCGGTTCTTATCCGAAATAATTCCGATCCCCGTTCATTTGCGAACAACCGAACCATACAGAGACTAACAATATCAGCCGCAGCTCATTGTCTATTGTTGAGGCATACGACTTAAGCGCAGTGGATTTCATGACGACTGCATTGATCACACATCTCGATTGTTTGGCGCATAAAACGCCGGAACATGTTCACGAACAACCAGCCCGGCTAAACCGCGTTCTTGAGGCGCTTGATGGCTTGGATTTAGATCGTGCTCCGGCTCCGCGGGCATGGCCCACGGATGTAAACCTTTGCCACGACGATGCGTATGTTTCTTCATTACAGGACCGCGAACCCAAAGATGGATTTGTCAGCCTTGATGCGGACACTGACAACGAAACCTATTTGTCGCCCACGTCAATGAATGCGATTTTGCGTGCTGCAGGTGGCGCGATACGTGCAGTTGATATGGTTCTGAATCAAGACGTTGAAAACGCGTTTGTTGCGGTGCGCCCCCCGGGTCATCACGCAGAACAGACCAGGCCCATGGGATTTTGCATGATTGGTAATGTTGCTCTTGCGGCGAAACATGCATTGGAACGGCATGGTCTGGCGCGCGTGGCAATCGTAGATTTCGATGTCCATCACGGCAACGGAACGCAAGCGCTGTTGCGAGATGAACCACGGGCCTTGGTTGTGTCATCACACCAGATGCCGCTTTGGCCCAACTCCGGTGATCCCTCAGACCGTGGTCCTCATCAGACGTTGTTGAATATTGCATTTCCAACGGGATCGGGCAGCGATCAGATGCGCCAAGCCTATACGCAACAGGTGTTTCCGGCGATCGAAGCGTTCAAACCAGAACTTATCCTTGTTTCGGCGGGTTTTGACGCACATCAGGACGATCCTTTGGCGGATTTGAACTGGTCACGGGCAGATTACGCGTGGTTGACCGAAAAACTCGCAAATCTTGCGCAAACCCTGTGCGAAGGCCGTCTGGTATCGGTCCTAGAAGGCGGTTATGATCTGGATGCTTTGGCGGATTGCGTCAGGGCACATGTTGATGAATTGGTGAAGGCAGGATCATGAACGACAGCGCGACAAACGAACGCCCCGTTGAGGAAATGTCCTTTGAAGAGGCGATGGCCGAACTGGAACAGGTGTTGGGCCAGTTGGAACGCGGTGATGTAGCGTTGGATGATTCAATCCGTTTGTACGAACGCGGGGCTAAATTGAAAGCCCGTTGCGAAGCCAAGCTGAAAGAAGCCGAAGACAAAGTCGCTGCGATCACGCTGGACGCGGACGGAAACCCAACAGGCACGAAGCCAGCCGAAGGCCTCTGAGGTGTTTCAATCCCGATTGAATGCGGCGGCCGAACAAATCGGGGCGCATCTTAAATCTGTCTTGCGCACAATGCCTGACGCGCCCGTTGTTGATGCAATGACCCACACATCCACGGGTGGCAAAAGATTACGCGGGTTTTTGGTGTTGGAAAGCGCGTTTTTGCACGGAATCGCGCCTGAACAAGCGATTTGGCCAGCCAGTGCTATCGAGGCAATGCATGCCTATTCGCTGGTACATGATGACATGCCCTGCATGGACGACGATGATTTGCGGCGCGGCCAGCCGACAGTGCATCGAAAGTGGGATGAGGCGACTGCGGTTCTGGCAGGCGATGCGTTGCAATCCCTTGCGTTCGAATTGACGACCAACCCGAACATAGGGATTGGCGAAATTCGCGCCGATCTGGCCCTGACCCTCGCGCAGGCGGCCGGAGCACAGGGAATGGTGTTAGGGCAAGCGTTGGACATCGCCGCAGAAACGGCAGATCGTCCTTTGACGCTTGATCAGATTACCACCCTGCAAGACGGAAAAACCGGTGCATTGATTGGATGGTCTGCGATAGCCGGTGCACGCATGGCGCAGGCTGATATTGAACCGCTAAAGGAATATTCCAAAGCGCTTGGTTTGGCGTTTCAAATCGCAGATGATATATTGGATGTAGAAGGTGATGCAGCAATGATAGGCAAGGCAACCGGCAAAGACTCAGACGCGGGAAAGGCGACCTTTGTTTCGCTTTTGGGTTTGGACGAGGCGAAACGCCGCGCCAATCAGCTGGTGCAAAATGCGCAAGAGTCATTATCTCCGTACGGTAGCAAAGCTGATGCGCTGCGAGAAGCGGCGCGTTTTGCCGTAAGCCGCAAGAGTTGATGTTATGACACATAAACCCGAGACACCGATGCTTGATCAAATCCAGCGCCCAGCGGATTTGAAGCACCTAAGCGATCAGCAGCTTGAACAAGTTGCTCATGAATTGCGGACAGAAACCGTGTCGGCGGTGTCTGAAACCGGTGGGCATCTTGGTGCGGGTCTGGGCGTTGTTGAATTGACTGTCGCGCTGCATGCGGTTTTTGACACACCCAAAGACAAGGTGATTTGGGATGTCAGCCACCAGTGTTATCCGCATAAAATCTTGACCGAGCGCCGTGAACGCATTCGCACGTTGCGCCAAAAAGATGGCCTGAGCGGTTTCACCAAACGCAGCGAAAGCTCCTATGATCCGTTTGGGGCCGCACATAGTTCGACGTCGATTTCCGCAGCTCTTGGGTTTGCGGTTGCACGTGATTTGGGTGGCAACCCACCGGAAGGCATCGGGGATTGCATCGCCGTAATCGGCGATGGATCAATGAGCGCGGGCATGGCGTTTGAGGCGATGAACAACGCCGGTCACCTTAAAAAGCGCATGATCGTTATTCTGAACGACAATGAGATGTCGATTGCGC
This sequence comes from Paracoccaceae bacterium, assembly GCA_039960995.1. Lineage (GTDB taxonomy): Bacteria > Pseudomonadota > Alphaproteobacteria > Rhodobacterales > Rhodobacteraceae > JABSSA01. Next base: position 161,171 of record JBDVKF010000064.1, read on the forward strand.
CACCTGTCGGGGCAATGTCGTCCTATCTGTCGCGTCTTTATGCAGAAGAACCGTTTCAAGAATTGAAAGCTGCCGCCAAGGGGGCCGTTAGTTTGCTGCCCGAACCCTTCCGCGAAGGTGCAAAGCGCGCCAAGGACATGCTGAAAGGTATGGCTGTGGGCGGAACTTTGTTCGAAGAGCTTGGGTTTTCCTATTTAGGCCCAATTGACGGGCATGATTTGGATCAGCTGTTGCCTGTATTACGCACAGTAAAAGACCGCGCGACGGGTCCGATCCTGATCCATGTGCTGACCAAAAAGGGCAAAGGATACGCGCCCGCCGAACAAGCCCGTGACAAAGGACACGCGACGGCGAAATTCGACGTGATCACCGGCAAACAGAAAAAGACACCGTCCAACGCGCCCAGCTATACCAGCGTGTTTGCGGACTATTTGCTGAAGGAAGCGGCCAAAGACGACAAGGTATGTGCGATCACGGCCGCGATGCCGGATGGCACGGGTTTGAACCTGTTTGCCGAACGGCATCCAAGTCGCTGTTTCGATGTCGGCATTGCGGAACAGCACGGTGTGACCTTTTCCGCAGGCCTTGCCGCCGGTGGGATGAAACCATTTTGCACCATGTATTCGACTTTTCTGCAGCGTGGTTACGATCAGGTTGTGCATGATGTGGCCATTCAACGGTTGCCTGTGCGGTTTGCGATTGATCGCGCTGGATTGGTCGGGGCTGACGGCGCGACACATGCAGGTAGTTACGATGTGGTGTATCTGGCCAATCTTCCGGGCTTTGTGGTTATGGCCGCTGCGGATGAGGCAGAGCTTGCGCGTATGGTAGCAACAGCCACCGCCCATGATGACGGACCAATCGCGTTCCGTTTTCCTCGTGGTGAAGGGACAGGGTGCGAATTGCCCGAAAACCCAGAGCCATTAGAGATCGGCAAAGGGCGCATAATCCAGGATGGCAAACGGGTCGCGATCTTGTCTTTTGGCACACGATTAAGCGAAGTCCAAAAGGCTGCGGAAAATTTAGCGGCAAAGGGGATTACACCCACTATCGCAGATGCGCGATTTGCCAAACCATTGGATCAAGATTTGATCCTGAAACTCGCCGCTGACCATGATGCGTTGATCACAATCGAAGAAGGCGCAATCGGCGGCTTTGGCAGCCATGTGGCGCAACTGCTTGCAGAAGAAGGTGTGTTCGATAACGGGTTGATCTATCGGTCGATGGTGCTGCCTGACATCTTTATTGATCAGGCAAATCCGGCAGATATGTATGCAGTCGCCAAACTGAATGCAGAAGACATCGAAACCAAGGTTCTGAATGCATTGGGAATTGCCGATCTGTCAAAAGCGCGCGCTTGAAGCGGGGACTAATAGTCTTTTTCCCAGAATATTCCGACACTGGTATTGCCAAAGACGTCAGCTGAGCCCCGGATTGTGGTCGTGTCCCCGACATCCAAATTCAGATTGAGTTGCGTATTGCCGCCCGCGCCTATCTCAACTTCGGTATAGACGTTGTCGGTCAGGTATTCCCCAATGGCCAGTTCCGCTTCGCCGGTTGTTTCGTCTGTGCGAAAATCCAAATCGTCAAACCCAAGTTGACGTCGTGTGTTGTCCAAGACGCCTGGACCGCCTTTGCCTGCCAATTGTGCCAGCGACGATATCAAACGGGCGACCTGGAACGGTGACAGGTTCGCAGAGCTGCGCCCAAACAGCAGGCGCGCCAAAACTTCGTCTTCGGGCAATTCGGGAACAGACGAAAATTCAAGGCTGGGTGAATCCGCAGGGCCACTTAGGATGATCCGTGCCAGAACGTCGTCGCTTTGGGATTCGGCAACGATGCGCAGTCGCGGAACCAAACGCCCGGCTAAGGAGATTGTCCCTTCGGTCAAATTCAGGCGCTGCCCAAGCAGACTTAATCGCCCTCGTCGCAATTCAAATTGGCCAACTGGGTTCGGGTTAGCGACGCTTCCCGTGACGCGTAAACCCCCGCCAAATTCCGCGTCCAATCCACGCCCGCGCACAAATATTGGATCCAATGAGGTGATCGCGACATCCAAAAAGACATCGGGACCAGCAGACCCCTGGACGTCTGTTTGATTTGAAAGACCTGCGTGGTTCAATGTTTGGCGCGCCCGCGTTGGTATCCCCAAATGGGTGATGTCCGGGATGGTTTCGGCCCCACCAAGCCCAGTATCTGGGACGCGAATTTCCAGCTTACCCAGTTGCAATGCGCCGCTTAAGGTCAATCGTTGGCTTGCGGGACCGCGCAAGGCGAGATCAGAGAACAATTGCGTGCTTAGGACATCTTCAAACCGGTAGGTGACCTGTTGCAATTGCACGCGCAAATCGGTCTGGAAAGGAGATTGCAGCCCAACTGTGCCATTCGCGGACAATGACCCCCCATTCAGTGTTCCAGTACTGGTGATGGCAGCACGGCCATTGGACAATTGAACATTTGCACTGAGAGGCGAAATCGTAATGCCCAAATCTGGATCAGAAAACCGTGCGGCTTGCGTGTTTATCTGACCGGACAGGCCATTAAGCTGTTGGTCCGGTATGATGTTCACATCGAAATTGGCCACACCAGCCAAGGCGCGATTGCCGATAAACGGACCAGCAAGCCCAAGCGGCAGCGATCCTCTTGCCGAAATAGCGCCACCCGACAAAGGTCCCGACACATTGGCACGTGCACCGGTGTCTGTTTCCACAGTAGCGGTAATGCGTGGATCGCTGGAAATGGCATCCAATCGGCCCTGCAGGCGCATTCCACCCGTTAGCCCGGTGGCGAATTGACCAATGTTGTTCAGCCGCGCATTAAAATCCAATGTCCCATCATCGGGCCCTAAAGTGCCGGATGTATCCGCGATCAAGCCAAAAGACGTCTCTAACCGGCCATTGATGGCCCGCGTTTCATAGATATCTGACAGGGCCATTTTCAGATCGGCTGACCCTGACAGCGACGGAATAAATCGGGCCAGATTATTAACCCGCGCATCCAAGTCGATTGCGTTGTCAGTTTCGCCCAATGTTCCGGCAAGATCTGCCGAAACGCCAATGTCACTGTTCAACGACACTTCGACCCTGCGGGACGAATACGGATCATCAAGGCGCCCGTTTAGTGTGATTGGTCCAGATAATTCCGGCGTAATGCGCCGCGCATCCGCAAGGCGCGCATCAAAGGTCAAAGATCCGTCTACCTCGGAAAGGGTACCTTGAGCTTGAACCTGAACTTCGGGATTGTTCAGGGTCAATTGGTTGATCCGCGTCCCGTTTGTGTCTCGTTCGACATTCATTTGAAAGTCGGTTTTCGGTTGGATCAATGGTGCAATTTGCGCGTTTGCGATATCTAAAGACTGCGTTGTGCCTGTTAGCGTCAAAGACAGATCACCGCCGGGCAGTTCGGTTTCAGCGGTCAAGGCCGCGTTAAGTGCGCCAGATTTCAAGGGCGATGCGATGTCGGAAAACGGGGCAAGGTCAGCAACATCAAGCGATGTGTCAATGACAGCGCGGATACGACCGTCAATGGGTTCAAACCGTGCATTTCCTGACATTTGGGCCGTGGAAGTACTGGCGTCCAATTCATCCAATCTGATTTCGCCGGAGTCACTTGCTGATAGTTTTGTTTTGATACGCGCTGTTGGTCCCACTGCTTTCGACAGGGCAGGGTCAGTGAATTGGATTCCGGCCATATCGGCCTGTAACAGGCCAGAAAAGGGCAATGCTGCGTCAGGAAGCAATTGACCGGAGCCTTTCAAAGCAATCGATTGAACAGTGACATCGCCGGCATCCAACGCATCCACATTTGCGGCCAAGTTCCAATCGGAACTGATCGCATCATCAAAGGTCAGGCGCAGATCGGCACCGGTCACATTGACATCTGTTCCAGGCAGGCGAATGCGATCTGCGCCTTCAAGTGCCCCATCCAATTCAAAGAACACAGGCGTGCCAGTTGCATCAATACGGACTGCGCCCTTTAGGCGTGCTTGATCAGTTGCGATTTGCAGTTCACTTAAATCCACTCCGCCGTCGGGCAGTGTTTCGCCTTGTGCGATCAACGCCGTCCGTGGGCCAAAGAACGCGCGCGTGTCAGCGGTAAGTAATGGGCGGATGTCGCCGCTTATGTCTGCAGAAAACTGACGCGTGTCATTCGTTTGTCCGGACAACGTGATGTCACCCGACAATCGTTTGTCGCCATCGGTTTCCAAAAGGACGTCTGCCGAAAATGAATCCAGTTGCCCCGAACCATCGACGTTCAGTCGCAAGGACGGAGAATCCGGCAAGCCCAATGCTTGCACAACAAGACCATTCTTTGGTTCCGAAATGTCTAACTTGGCGCGCAAAATCTCTGAGTCAGGGTCGAAACTCATATCAATCATCGCACGACTGTCTATGCCATCTGTCCGCTCTGCATCAAATCGCAGTTGTGCTGCTCCGCTATCCAAACTGGCGCGTGCAGTGACGGACAACGTCACCATTTCGCCCAGAATGTCGGGCATCAGTTTTAATTCCCTGATGGCGAATTCGGCGATATCGACGGTGACTGGTAAGTCGGGTATGCGGAAACCAGATGCTTGGGGTGACGGAGTTGCGGGCTCTGTCACGGGAAGGCGGTTGATTGCGATACTGGCCGCGCTGAGTTCCTGAATTTCCAACCGACCCCGCAGCAAAGCCCCTCGGTTCCAATCCAGCACAGCGCCTTCCATGCGCAGCCACACGCCGTCATCATCGGCAATCGTCAGCAATTCTATGGTTGCGCGTGCAGATAGGGCGCCGCTGAATTCGGTGACTTCAACCGTGCGACCGGGCCCTGACAAACTGTCTTCTATCAAACCAGCGACCAGTGCGTTTTGCGCCTGCGCTGCGAATGGCAGCAATAGTGCCAATATTAGCGCCATAATCCGCATCAGAACGCTTCTCCGATACCGATGTAGATGTCGAAACCACCATCGTCTTCGCCAGTTAACGGAAAGCCGATGTCGAAACGCAGTGCGCCCAAACTGGTTTTGTATCTGGCCCCTAACCCAATGCCGGAATGCGATTCACCATCGGAAAAATCGCTGTCTGCTGAAACAAACCCAAAGTCGACAAACCCGACGATGCCAATGGTGTTGGTAATGTCTTGCCTGACTTCGGTGGATAGGCCGACAAAGCTGCGCCCACCTGTGCGCCCGTTGGGCAGTTCGACACCCAAGGACTGAAAATCCTGTCCGCGCACTGTGCCGCCGCCGCCAGAAAAGAACAGCAAACCCGGGGGTGTTTCGCTCAAATCTGACCCCACAACGCTGCCCAATTGAAGCCGGCCGGCAAACACGGTGCTATCGCGCACGCTGCGATATGCACGCAAGTCACTGGCGATCAGCAGGCCCGTTGCGCTGTCTGATAATCCGATAAACGGGGTCAAACTGAGGTTTGCGAAATATCCTTTGGTTGGAGACAATGTATTGTCACGATTGTCGAATTCGGCATCGGCAAACAACAAAATATGTTGAAACGAACGATCCCCAAAAACGTCGGTCACGTCAGAAAAGCGTAGTCCAGCCCCCAAACCCAATGTGAGATAATCGTTCACCTCGCGTTCGCGCCGAACCGATGCTTCGAATTGTTCCCCGTCATAGGTTTCTTCATCCAATCGGCGGGCCGCAATTTCAAAGATAAGCTGATCATCTGCGCGTCTAAACCCGGGAATTGTCAATGTGGCCCCGACGGAAAAATCCACGCCGCCTGTGTCCCCAGCGATTCCGTCGATGTCCAAATCAAAGCGTAATCTCTCTGCGCCGCCGAATATGTTTCGATGCAACCAAAATGCTTCTAAGGACAGGCCGTCTTGGGTGGACAGTTCTGCGCCGAACCCGATGCGCCGGGGTGCCGCATCTTGGACGTTTAGCAAGATATCCAGTGTCTGATCAGGGCCTATTGCGTCTGCTTCTTCGACGACAACGGATTGAAACGCTCCGGTATCAATCAAACGCTCTCGTGCGCGTTCCACTTCGTCAGGGTGGAACGGTTGACCGGTTGGCAGTCCAGCGATTGTGCGTATTCGGTCCGAACGCACAGCCGTATCATTTGGCGTGACCAAGTTGCCAAATCGAAGCGCGGGACCGGGATCAATGCGGATTGAGGCGTTGATTTCAGCGGTTGTGTGCTGTGCGGAAATAGATTGGTCCGCCACTTGAGCTTTGGCATGCGAATTTTCGCGCCACGCGGTGATGGCGTCGCGGGCCGCACGCCGAATTTGTGGTGTCCCAGCAGTTGCGTCGGTCTGGAATTCTGCGGGCAGGCTGACATTGGGCGGCAGGGGGGCGATACTTGCCTGTCCGAACGTGAAAACACGGCCTGGATCGACCGAGATGCGCACTGGTTCAATATTTGGGTTAGATTCCAGCGCGGACAGATTTGCTGCCTCGCGACCGTTGAGGGTAATGGATATATTAGCACCGAAATATCCAGCCTCGTACAAAACAGCCAGCAATCGGGCATAATCGCCCTTGGCCGAGGCGATCCGGTCGGCGGCTGTGGCATCATCGTCCGGGTTTAAGACGCGTGCTTCTGTTGTCAGGCGTTGAGCCAGATCGGGATTATCGATGGTCAGAGACAGTTCCGCCCAAGCGGGTCCAATCGCTGCCAACATCGCAAACGCAAAGTGAACCAGCCAAAAGGGCCGTCTTTTTGATGTGTGCAAGGTCACGTGGCAGCGTTTCCTGATCGCGGGTCCAGAATAGACACTTGATATCTGATGCCATGCAAACACGAGAAGGTCGAGAGCTGTCGCACAACCAAATGCCGCATTGGCATCAAACCGGCGTAATCAATCCATTTCCCGCAAAATGCGAAGCCATATTGGCCAACATCAATTGGCCCATATCAGCGCGGGTTTCCACAGTTCCGGATGCGTGATGAGGTTGCAGCAAGACGTTGTTTAGCTCCAGAAACCTTGGATTGATGTGCGGTTCGCCATCAAAGACGTCCAAGGCGGCGCTTCCCAGCTTACCTGTTTCTAATGCGGTCAAAAGGGCGGGTTCGTCCACGTTGGACGCGCGTGAAACGTTGATCAGCATTCCATCGGGACCCAATGCGTTCAGAACAGATGCATCCACGATGTGCCGCGTTTTCTCAGAAGCGGCCAAAGTGACAAAAAGGAAATCGCTGTGGGTGGCCATTGACACGGCATCGCCAAAGAACTGCAGATCATGTTCGGTTCGAATTGGCTTAAGATCGCTGTACCCGATCTTCATTCCGAACCCTTGCAACCTGCGTGCAACGGCCATGCCGATGCGACCCAAACCAAGAATGCCAGCAGACCGGCCAAAAACACGCCTTTGCAGCGGGTAAAGGCCCTTTTTTTTCCATGATCCGTCGCGCACCCATGTTTCTGCGCCGTTCATGCCGCGCGACAAGGACAACATCATCGCGACGCCCAGATCTGCAACGTCTTCTGTAAGGACGTCCGGGGTATTGGTGACGTGCACATTTTGCGCCCGTGCGGCGGCCATGTCCACGCCATCAAATCCGACGCCATAGACAGCGATCAATTCAAGGTTAGGACAAGCGGCAATCAATGGCGCGTCTGCACCAATGGACCCACGCGTTGCAATGGCGCGGATATGAGGTCCGTGTTCATTCAAGAACGCTTGTTTATCTGTCGCGCTGAAATAGGCCCGGCACTCATATGCGTCGGTTAGGACACGCATGTCACCGTCAGGAAACGGGCCCGCAAGCAGGATGATGGGTTTCGACACAGATCCGCCCTTTCACAATCGCAACCTCTGAAGGCTACGACTGAGAATGGTGAACGGCAATAGTCAGTGAACGGATACGCCATCCAGCAAGGTTTGACGTTCGACTTCGTGTTTTGCACCGCTCAGCTTGTTTGCGCCGCGTTCCAGCACGAAAAACCGATCCCCAAGATCGTAGGCGAAATCGAAATACTGTTCGACAAGTACGATGGCCATGTCACCACGGTCGCGCAAATGCGAAATCACACACCCAATTTGTTGGATGATGTTGGGCTGAATGCCTTCGGTCGGTTCATCCAACAACAACACGCGAGGCTTGGCGATCAATGCACGCGCAATGGCCAGCTGTTGCTGTTGACCACCAGACAAATCACCACCGCGACGATGCAGGAATTCACGCAGGACCGGGAACAGCTCGAACATCTCATCGGGAATGAAATGTTCTGACTTTGGCAAACAGGCAAAGCCAGTTTCCATGTTTTCACGCACCGTCAGCATCGGAAAGATATCTCGCCCCTGAGGGACATAGCCGATGCCTTTTCGTGCCAATGCATGTGCCGAGGCTGTACCGATGTCTTCGTCGGCCAATATGTATCGACCACCAGATCGGGGATGCGTCCCAGACAGAGCCTTAAGCAGGCTCGTTTTGCCGACCCCATTGGTGCCCATGACACAAGTCACTTCGCCTTGTGCCGCAGACATATCTATGCCGTTCAGGATTTGGCTGCCGCCATAGTGCAGCGTCAGACCTTCGGTTTTGATCAGTTCAGCGCCCAAGATACACCTCGATCACTTTTTCATCCTTTGTGACATGGTCGATCGACCCTTCGGCCAAAACCGATCCTTCGTGAAGTACGGTAACCTTGCAATCAAGGCGTCGGACAAATTCCATGTCGTGTTCCACAACCACAACCGCACGCGTTTTTGCAGCCTCGCGCAGAATATCGGTGGTGTGCTCACGTTCGGACGGGGTCATTCCCGCGGCAGGTTCATCGACCAATAACAAACGCGGTTCTTGCGCCAACAACATTCCGATCTCGAGCCATTGTTTTTGACCATGGCTTAATTCGCCGGCCTTGCGATGCAACGCAGATGACAGCCCAATTTCGTCGGCCAGGTTTGACACGCGATCATGGTCTTCGGGTGACGGTTTGAACATCAGCACGGCAAAGGGTCCGCGGTTTTTCTTGAGGGCCAGCATCAAATTGTCTGCAACGGATTGATCTTCAAAGACAGTGGGGCGTTGGAATTTTCGACCGACGCCTGCCTGCGCAATCTTTGCTTCGGACATGCGCAGCAAGGACATGCTTTTGTCGCCATAGACAATGTGGCCTTGGTCGGGGCGCGTTTTGCCGGTTATGATATCCATAAAGGTCGTTTTGCCAGCGCCATTGGGCCCGATGACAGCGCGCAGCTCTTTTTCGGCGATCTGGAACGACAGGTTGTTGATGGCTTTGAAGCCGTCAAAGGAAACAGAAACACCTGACACTTCTAAAAGCGTGCTCATTTTTCCGCCTCCGACTCACGCAATGATCCTGCGTTTGGTCCAAGGGCCGCACCGTGGCGATTTGGGGATGTCCGTTCGGATATCAAATCGATCAAACCTCCAATGCCTTTTGGTGCAAACAAGGTCACCGCCACAAAGGACAGGCCTAACAATATGGTCCACCAGTCGACCCATTTGATTGTGTAAAACCCAAGATTGATGTCGGGGGCTTGGCCACCCGTAAAGTAGGTCGACACAAGTGATACAAATGCCGCGCCGATCACTGCGCCATAAAGGCGACCGCGACCGCCAATGGCGACCCAAACGGCCAGGTAGATCGACGCGATGGGTGCGATTTCCGCTGGGTTGATGATGCCCGCTTGCGGATAATACAGCGCGCCAGCAATCCCCGCGATCACGGCTGTCAGTGTGAAAACAGTCAGTTTGTACGCTTCGACAGAATACCCAAGAAAGCGAATGCGCGCTTCGTCGTCGCGAATGCCGCGAATAACGGACCCAAACTTGCCCGAAACGACCCAAGCACACAGGATATAACCCAAACCTAGCGCCAAGGCTGAGGCCAAAAAGAACCACATGGAAATGACGGATTGAGGCGTGTCATCAAGACCCGGAAGGTTCTGAAGACCAGAAAGACCGTTATTTCCACGTAGGCCGCTGTCATTCTGGAACAGGTGCAGGGCAAGGGCCAATGTCATCGCTTGCGTCAGGATGGACAGGTACACGCCAGTGACGCGCGATCTAAAGGCCAACCAACCGAAAACAAGGGCCAGCAATCCTGGTACGATGACAACGGCGACCAGTTGCAGCGGCAAAGAATGCGCAAACGTCCAGATTGGCGGGATTTCCGAAGCGCCGACAACTCCGAAGATCTGGGTTGCGATCCCGTCAGTAATCTCTTGGGGTGTGGCGGGCAGTGGATTGGCCATCAGGCTGTCGATGACGATCAATTCGGTGCGGGCGTACATCAGCCACATCCCGATCGCATACCCACCGATCCCAAAGAACGCCATATGCCCCAGCGACAGAATACCAGTGTATCCCCAGACCAGATCCATAGCGAGCGCGACCAGACACAGGCACAGTGTTTTGCCAAGTGTCTTGATGAAGCTTGTTGAAATCACGCCTATGCCAAAACCTTCGGACAAGACGGTTATGCCAAGGGTGAAGACAGCGAGGCACAGCAAGAAAATCGGAACCGACGGATGTTTGGACACAAAGGACCGTCGGGTTGGCGCGGAAAGAACGGCGTCAGTCGGCATGGATCAAGCCTCGGCTGCGCGGCCTTTGAGGGCAATGATACCCCGAGGCCGGAACTGGATGAACAGGATGATGAAGAGGATCATGTAGGTTTGTGCGGCAAGGGTGTTCGATGGGTTCAACCATTCGATTCCCTTTTGCAACGTTCCAACCAACGTGGCCCCAAGAAGCGTGCCCCAGATATTGCCAACGCCCCCCACAACAACGGTCATGAAAGACTGCACAATGTAATCAGCGCCCATTTCCGAAGTCACCTTGGCATAAAGCCCGATGGCGACACCGGCGATGCCCGCGATGCCGGAGCCAAACCCAAAGGTCAGCATGTTGATGCGGTCCGGGTTGATCCCCATTGATGCGGCCATACGCGGGTTTTGCGTTACAGCGCGGACTTCCAATCCCAAGCGCGTGCGGTTCATCACGATCAGGAACAGGGCAAGAAACAGCAGAGCCAGGACAAAGATAGCGATCCGGATATAGCTGATGGACACCACGTCATTGATGAACAGCGACCCATCCAACCAATCGGGTGATGTCAGCGGTCGGGCTTGGGTGCCAAAGATATTCTTGGCCAATTGTTGCAGAGCGATGGAAATACCAAACGTGGCCAACAGTGTTTCCAGTGGACGATGATACAGATGGCGGATCACCAAGCGTTCCATTGCAACACCAGCGGCAAAGGTCACCGCAAAGGCCAATGGCAACGCGACAATGATCGACACCGTGTAATCCGGAATGATTTGTTGAACGACATACCCGGTATAGGCGCCCATCATGATGAATTCGCCATGGGCCATGTTGATGACGCGCATCACACCAAATGTAATGGCCAGCCCAATCGCCGCCAGAAAATAGATCGACCCCAAGGACAGCGCATCCAATACCAGATCAAATGTCTGGTTTAGAGCAAGGCGCGATTCAATCGCTGCCAGCGCTGTTTCGGCGGCTTTGGCGACGTCTGGGGGCGCACCGATATAGATCTGATAAAATGTGTGAGCTGCAAGAATGGTGTCGACATCCTCAGGCGTAGGCGAGGGGGCCGCTTTGCCCAAATCGACCAGAGCGTCATAGGCTGCTTGCCGTGCTGCGTTTGTGTTTAACGATGCAACCTGCACGCCTGCAATTTCTGCGCCATCGATGTTGGCAATCAGCGTTTCGCGTTGATCTTGAAGGCTGATCAAACGCGCGGCTAATTCCGCAGCGACCAATGTTTCGTATGCGTCTTCAACGCTCAGCACATCGTTGCCCGGTTCAATCACGCCTGCTAAATCAGGACGGTCTGGCAGCGTTTCTGCGGCTTCGATCTTGAGAACTGTCAAAGGGGTCAGTGCGGCGCGTAAATCGACACCCAAATCCGCAGAATAGCTTTCAATAGCCGTAATGCGTTCTTCGTCCGTTTCGCCAAATTGAATGGTCAACAACCGTTCAAGCCGTTGCTTGCGCGCCTTCAATGCGGGATCGATTTCGGTTTCGACCGACGCACGCAATGCAGACAAGTGCGATGGTTCTGCGTCGCGTTCAATTGCTGTCAAAGCGGTTGCGCGGGTGACCGGATCCGGGGCGTTGAGCTGGAACTGGACCAATGCGGCGCCGATCAAGCTGCGGACACCTGAATTGGGTTTTAATTGTTTGAATGCTTTGTCTTCGATTTCACCCAAATCTGATGCATCAGACACATCAAAGATACGGATTGTCTTGCGGTCTATTTCTTCGGCGAAAACAAAAAGACCGGTGTCTTTGTTGCGCCAAAGTTCTTTTGCTTGCCAACGTTCCAAGACGGTTTGCGCTTGGGCCAGTCCACTGGATGCCAATGCATCGATGGCGGGTTGAATTGTTTTGCGCGACCCTTTTGCAATGACGTCCCCATGTGCTTGCAGCATTTGCTGAATAGGCGTGTCTGGGGTTTGGGCTTGCGCAACAGACGCAGCAAGAATGAACAGGCACATACAGGCCTGTCGAATAGCGCAAAACATGTTTTTGATTTCCGTCGTGGCGAGGAGGCAGGCGAACCCGCCCCCTGCTGATTAATTTAGTAGTTGGATTTGATCTGTACACACGACGATGTTTGCGTGTTGTACATCCCACAGCCCAATTCGGCCCAGTCAGACTTGAGCACAGCAGATTCTGGCAAGAAGTCTGTCCATGCGTCGCCGTTTACTTCTTCAGTTTGGCTGATGATGTCGAATTGACCGTCATCCTGAATTTCACCAATCAGAACTGGTTTAGCCAAGTGGTGGTTTGGCAGCATGATAGCAGTACCACCTGTCAGGTTCGGGAATTCCTGACCGTACATTGCTGTGCGAACGGCATCTACGCCTGTTGTTCCAGCTGCTGTGGCTGCGTTCACCCACATGTTGAAGCCGATATAGTGTGCTTCCATCGGGTCGTTTGTTACGCGCTCTTCACCCATGCGGGCTTTCCATGCGTCGACCCATGCTTCGTTTGCATCGGACTCTGCAGATTGGAAATAGTTCCAAGCAGCCAAGTGACCAACCAAGTTTGTTGTGTCCAAACCGGCCAATTCTTCTTCACCAACAGAGAATGCAACAACAGGGATGTCGTCTGCGGAAATACCTGCGGCCGCGAGCTCTTTGTAGAACCCTACATTTGCGTCACCGTTGATCGTTGAGATAACGCCAACTTTTTTGCCGTCAGCACCCAGTGCCACAACGTCAGCAACAATCTTGGACCAATCGGAATGACCGAACGGAGTATAGTTCACAAAGATGTCGTCCGCCGCGATACCTTTTTGCTGCAAGTAGCTTTCAAGGATGTTGTTGGTTGTACGTGGGTACACATAGTCTGTGCCCAACAGCGCGAATTTCTCGACGCCCAGCTCTTCTAGGAAGTAGTCTGTCGCTGGGATGGCCTGCTGGTTTGGAGCAGCACCGGTGTAAAAGACGTTTTTCGAGCTTTCTTCGCCTTCATACTGCACAGGGTAGAAGAGCAAGCCGTTTAGTTCTTCGATGACCGGAAGAACGGATTTGCGAGACACGGATGTCCAGTTTCCGAAAATCACGTCGACTTCGTGGACGGTCAAAAGTTCGCGTGCTTTTTCAGCAAACAAGGGCCAGTCGGATGCGGGATCAACGACGACTGCTTCTAGTTGGCAGCCCAATACACCGCCATTTGCATTCTGCTGCTCGACGAGCATTTCCATCGTATCTTTCAAAGTGGTCTCGGAGATAGCCATTGTCCCAGACAATGAATGCAAAACGCCGACCTTGATCGGGCAGTCTTGGGCCATAGCTGGCGCGGAAAGTGACAATAGTGCAGCGGCAGCTGCTGATAGTGTAAGGTGTTGCTTTTTCATTGCATATTCCCTGTGCGGGGTGTGCGGTACGCAATCGGTACATAGTGTCGGACTTGTATTCAAAGCCAGTCTCCGCATACTGCTATCCCACGCATTAAGTTGCGTCGTGCGATGGTGTGAGATCTACCAGGACCGCGCCATCGCACATTCTTTCGCTGACGGATCATCGCCAACGCCGTTAACATTCTCGGGAATCCGGGCCACGTGAAGTTCCGAGATGTTGGGGGCAGGTGTTTTGTGAAGACGTGATTGTTTTTTGCGCAAAAAAGTATCGACCGCCTGATTTTTGAGCATCCATGAGTCGCGGAACGATGAAAAAAGAAGCCCATGGCTGAATTCATCAACCATGGGCGAGCAGAATTTATGCAACTTTAGGTTAGGAGTTGATTTTGACCCATGCTGAATTGCGTTTTGATGATTGGACACATGCTGTCACAAACTGGACGCCGCGCAATCCATCCTGCACTGTCGGATAGGTTAACCCATCAGGTGCAGCGGACCCATCTCGTTTGGCAACGATCGCATCTGCAGCTTCAGAATAGATGTTGGCAAAGCCCTCCAGATAGCCTTCTGGATGTCCGGGCGGAACGCGCGACATCCGTGCAGCAGCATCCCCAGCACCAGCGCCATTCCGCGTGATCAGGCGTTTTGGTTTTCCGAAGGGTGTGTACCAAAGATAATTGGGATCTTCTTGCGACCATTCCAAACCACCTTTGTCCCCGTATACCCGCAGGCGAAGCGCGTTTTCATTGCCGGGTGCAACCTGCGACGACCACAGCATCCCGCGTGCACCACCATCAAATCGCATCATGACATGGGCATTGTCGTCCACTTGTCGACCTGGGACAAAGGCTTGTAAGTCTGCCGCTAGGCTCTCGACTGTAAGGTTTGTCACGAAACAGGCCAGATTAAAGGCATGTGTTCCGATATCTCCGGTCGATCCACCGGCACCTGATCGTTCGGGATCGGTGCGCCATTCCGCTTGTTTGAATTCCTGGTGTTCGGTCAACCAATCTTGAGGGTATTCCACCTGAACAACACGGATTGTCCCGATGTCACCATTCTGGATCATTTCCCGCGCCTGACGCACCATCGGATAGCCGGTGTAGTTATGTGTCAGTATAAATAGAGCGTCGGATTGTTCCGCAGCCTTCACCAGTTTCTTTGCGTCCGCCAAATTGGATGTCAAAGGCTTGTCGCAAATCACGTGAATGCCGCGCTTTAAGAACTCGCGCGCGGCCGCATAATGGACGTGGTTGGGTGTGACGATTGAAACGGCATCTATTCCGTTTTTCAAACGCGCTTCGCGCATGGCCATGGATTTGAAATCGTCATAGACGCGCGACAACCCAAGTGCTGCACCACTGGCGCGTGATTTTTCTGGTGTTGATGACAAGGCCCCGGCGACAAGTTCATATCTGTTATCAATACGCGAAGCGATGCGATGGACAGCGCCGATGAACGCATCGTTCCCTCCACCGACCATGCCAAGACGAATGCGTCCTTGGTCTGTTCCGGTCATTTATGAATCCTCCGAATTACTATGCACTGTGTGATTTGCTTTACAGAAGTTGCGATTGCTTCGCGCGGACCCTGCCAACATGAGAGAAGAAGGATTTAAAGACCTTTTGACAAATGGAGTCATTGGTCGAGAAGCCGTGAACGAAGCGAAAAAGCCATTCTGGGTGGCCTGACATTTACGTCAGGCCCAGCATTTTACGATTGGTTTCTTCGTCCGTTCCACCATCGGCAAAATCATCAAAGGCCGTTTCTGTGACACGTATTATGTGATCGGAAACGAACTGCGCACCTTCCCGCGCTCCGTCTTCTGGGTGCTTTAGACAGCATTCCCATTCGACAACGGCCCAACCGTCAAAATCGATTGCAGCCATCTTTGAAAAGATTGCGCCAAAATCGACTTGTCCGTCGCCCAGTGACCGGAAACGTCCGGCACGGTCGACCCAGCTTTGATAACCGGAATAAACGCCTTGGCGGCCTGTTGGATTGAATTCGGCATCCTTAACGTGGAACATGCGGATGCGGTCTTTGTAGATGTCGATATTGTCCAGATAATCGAGACATTGCAGAACATAGTGTGACGGATCGTACAACATGCAGGCACGTGCATGGTTGCCAGTGCGTTCTAGAAACATCTCGTAGGTGACGCCGTCATGGAGATCTTCACCGGGGTGGATTTCATAACAGACATCCACACCGCAATCTTCGGCATGATCCAGAATGGGTTTCCAGCGTGCAGCCAATTCGTCAAATGCAGTTTCGACAAGACCAGCGGGGCGTTGCGGCCAAGGGTAGATATAGGGCCACGCTAACGCGCCAGAGAACGTTGCATGTGCGCCAATTCCAAGGTTTTTTGACGCGGTCAGCGCTTTTTTGACCTGATCAACAGCCCAAGCTTGCCGGGCGGTTGGATTTCCGCGCACTTCTTCGGCAGCAAATCCATCAAAGGCCGCATCATAAGCAGGATGCACCGCAACAAGCTGGCCCTGTAGGTGGGTCGAAAGCTCTGTGACTTCGACGCCATTTTCAGCGGCTTGGCCTTTGAATTCGTCGCAATAGTCTTTGCTTTCAGCAGCCTTGGACAAATCAATAAGGCGAGCATCCCAGCTTGGGACTTGTACACCCTTGTAACCGCAATCGGCTGCCCATTTGGTTATGGAGTCCCATGAATTGAAAGGTGCGTCGTCGCCCGCAAATTGTGCCAGAAATAACGCCGGCCCTTTGATTGTCCTCATTTTTACTCTCCCTCAGTTTATACCTGTGTGTGTCATTCCATCGTCGGTAAGTTTTCACGGATGACAATGTCGATGCGTATGTTTTCCTGAGACTTGATCACAGGCGTGTTGTCGCGTTTGGACCGAAGCACGCGCAACGTGCTGCGCGCCAGGTGACCTGTATTCTGTGTAATGACGGCATCCAGCAAACCTTGCCTTAGCATTTCTGCCGAATTCTCAGTCAATTCATGATCAATGCAAACGGGGCGCGGGTGTCCGTCGTGTTTCAAGATGGCCGCAGCCACTCCGCGCACGCTTGCCCCGGCTGAATAGATACCGACGGCATTCGGGTTCTTTTCCAAAGCGCGCCGAATGACCTGTTCGGTCAATTCCGTGTTTTCATGACCTTCGATACTGGGAAGGGTTTTGAGATCGGGAAAGTGTTCCGTTATCACTTCGTCAAATCCAAACCGGCGTTCAATCATGTCGCGGGATTGCTTTGAGGTCATGACCACGATCACTTGACCCGGGCGCCCTCTTAAAAAACGACCCATCAACATTCCGGCGGTTCTGCCAGCGGCCACGTTATCAATGCCGACGAAATGATCGCGGTCTGAATTGGGTTGATCCGAAACCAACGAAACGACCGGCACACCGCGTTCGCGCAATCTGGAAATGGCATCCCGTACAACTGGCGTTTCATTTGCCATGATCGCCAAGCCATCGATCTCGCTTGGATTGAGAGCAGCCAGCTTTTCCGCCAGATAAGTGTGATCGTGGTTGGGAACCAAGATCGTTTCAATCTCGGTGCGATCAAATTTGGCGCTTTCTGCAACTTCTTCGACGGATTTTCGCAGGCTGGCGAAAAACTGGCCTTTCCAATCTGGCAAGACAAAAACGAATTTGTACTGCTTTTTCCGAGCCAAGTTTGCCGCCGCCGTGTCGCGCACATAGCCTAACGAACTGATGGCGGCATGCACCTTTTTGATGGTGATCTGGCGCACGCCCTGACGTTCGTTCAAAACCCGGTCGACGGTGGCAAGACTGACGCCAGCCACCCGTGCAATGTCATTCACGGTTGGTTTTTCAGTCGCGTTATGATCGGGCTTAGCCAGAATTAACGCTCCAGAATTTTCGCAAGGCCTTCGAACAGGATGGCAACCGCTTCTGCACCCGGATCATTATGACCTTTCAGATTTTCTTCGGGGACATAAGCCGCGCGTCCTGCTTTTGCGCGATGAATGGATGCGGTTCCGTCTGCGCCACGGCGTGCAGCAGCTGCGGCTTGGGCGATACCGTCTGGCAAGGCGTCTAAGGCGGGCGACAGCGCGTCGATCATTGTGCGGTCGCCGACACGAGCACCGCCAACCTGACTGACGCGATCTAGACCTGCGCCCATTGCTTCGAACACTTGATACCCGTTTGCACAAGCGTCGCCGGCGGCATTGAAAAAGATTGCCAGAATGACGCCGGACGACCCGCCCATTGTATGGCTTAGCTCATTCCCTAACGCTGGGAAAAGCTGCGTTAGATCGGCCAAGGGCAATCGATCCAAACTGCCTTTTAAGGCCCGCGCCGCGGTGGCCAACGTGCTGCCTGTGTCGCCGTCACCAGATTTTGCATCCAGCGCGTTTAATTTGGCCTCAGCCTCGATCAAAAGGTCGGACACATGTTCCAGCGTCGCCCGTGTGCGTGGATTGTCAGAGGCAATTGGTTCAATTGGCGTCAATCCATCCGGCAGCGGACAGATGTCCACCGGGCTCAAAGCAACAAGACCGGGCCACGCGGCCAAAGATACGGGGTCTTGCATTGCGGCCAGTTCTGTTTCGTCAGCCTCGAGTATGGAAATCGAAAAACCGTGCATATCCAAAGACGTCATCAAGGGCGCTGGGCCGACCACATATTCAATGCCGCCCGTTTGCGCAATGGAATGTGTCAGGACCGACATTTCAAGCGGAGTTGTCGAGCCAAGATTGTTGATCAAGGCGATTGGTGTGCCGTCTCCGGTTCCTGTCTTGAGCTTGTCCAAAACGGTCGCAATTGCCACCTCGGCCGAGGCGAAATCAACCTGTTCGACGCCGGGTTCGCCGTGGATTCCCAAACCAAGCTCGGCTTTCCCAGCGGCGATGCGTTCTTCTTTGGGTGATCCGGGAACGGTGCAAGTCGACAGGCTCATGCCTAGCGACGCAACTTTGGTTATGACTTGTTTGGCGGCTGATGTGACGGTTGCCAAATCCTTACCGTCTTCGGCCAATGAACCAGCCACTTTGTGCACGAACAACGTTCCTGCAACGCCGCGAGGCTGAGGCAGATTGGGCAGCGCGATGTCATCATCCACGACAACCATTTCGACCTTACGGCCAAGGGCACGTGCACGTTCCGCAGCCAAACCAAAATTCAGACGGTCGCCTGTGTAATTCTTAACGATCAGCAAGCACCCAGCGTCGCCGGTGACGGCAAGGATACCGGCCAGAACAGCCTCGACAGAGGGTGATGCAAACACTTCGCCGCACACGGCAGCGGTCAACATCCCGGCGCCGACAAATCCTGCATGTGCGGGTTCATGGCCGGAGCCACCACCAGAGATTAACGCGACCTTGGATTTGTCCCAATCTGTTCGAAAGACAACCTTGATATGTGGATAGCCATCCAACCGCCCGAGTGTGCCACCGGATGCAGCAATAACGCCGTCCAGCGCTTCGGTAACAAGGTTTTCCTTGGCATTGATAAACTGTGCCATGTGGCGCCCTCCGTTATATGACTCGCGCACCGCCAGCGTCGAAATACAGTGCTTCGCGCGGGGTAACTTTTATTGTCGAATTGGGTTCATAGCTGCGTCCATCCGCGGCCAACGTGATGACAGAATGACCGGAAAGGTCCAGATGCAGCCGAGTCTGATCCCCTAAGTGTTCAGCGCGGATCACGCGGGCCTCTGCGCCATCGCCTTCCATGATGTGTTCTGGACGCAGGCCTATTTGTGGCCCCTTGTGGTGTCCGCCGAATAGATCAGACGGCAGCACGTTGATCCGGGGCAATCCCAATCGGCTGGCCACATAGACGCTGTTGGGGTTTTCATAGATTTCCCGAGGCGTGCCATATTGGACCAGTTTCCCATCCTGAAGCACGCCCACATGCGTGGCCATTGTCATGGCTTCGACCTGATCATGGGTCACATATAGCAGTGTCGAACCCAGTTCGGATTGGATGCGTTTCAGTTCGATGCGCAAATCAGCGCGCAGTTTCGCATCAAGCGAGCTGAGCGGTTCGTCCATCAGGTAAATGGCCGGATCTCGAACCAAAGCACGCCCAATGGACACGCGCTGCATTTCGCCTCCTGACAATTCGGTCGCTTTGTTGTCCAGCTTGTGTGGAATTTGCAGAACTTCCGCGATCTTTTGCACCTTTTGCGCAATCTCTGCTTCGGGGGTCTGCAAAATGGGGGACCGTAAAGGAAAGGCAAGGTTGTCGCGCACGGACAGGTGCGGGTACAGCGAATATTGCTGGAACACCATTGCGATGTCGCGCTGGGCCGGTGTTTCTTGGCTGGCGTTTCTGCCATCAATCAGCACGCGTCCGGCATCAAGCTTTTCCAACCCAGACACCAGTCGCAATGTTGTCGTCTTTCCCGCACCCGTCGGGCCAAGCAGGACGACAAAGGCCCCATCTGGGATCACCATGTTGATGCTATCAACGGCCTGTGTTTTTCCAAAAGCTTTGGAGATGCCGTCAAGAATGACTTCAGCCATGGGCTAACACTCCTTCATTTAAGGCAGATCGCAGCGCGGCCCCGGTGTCTTTGTCAAACAAAGTGACCGTTTCTGATTTAAAGTCTAACCCCACCCGTTCGCCTGTTTTGACAGGTTGTGCGGAATTGATGCGTGCTTTTAATTCGCCGTTTGGGCTGTCCAATGTGATGACTTGGGTGGTGCCAAGATATTCGGTGGCCAGCACTTTGGCGCGATACGAACTGTTGTCGCTTAGGGCGATGTTTTCAGGCCGAACACCAAAGATCATCGACCCGTCTGAACCGACACGCTGTTCCGGGATGGTGGCCTCGAAATCGTGCAATTGAACATTGGTCGCACCTGGCGCGACTTTGCCATCAAAAGGCAAAAAGTTCATCGAAGGTGATCCTATGAAATCTGCAACGAACATGGTTGCGGGCGTGTCATAAATTTCTTGCGGCGTGCCAAACTGTTCGACGACGGCATTGTTCATGACAACGATTTTGTCGCCCATTTGCATGGCTTCCAATTGATCATGGGTCACGTAAACTGTGGTCGCTCCCATTCGATCATGCAGGGCGCGCAGTTCTTCGGCCATGTGTTCGCGAAACTCTGCATCCAACGCACCCAATGGTTCGTCCATCATAAACGCTTTGGGATCACGTACGATGGCCCGGCCCAAAGCAACGCGTTGGCGGTCACCGCCTGACAATCCGCCGACTGGGCGGTTCAGGATGTCTTCGATGCCAAGGATATTGGCGACCTCTGCGACTTTCGCTTTGACCTGCGCGCGCGGCATACCCTGACTGATCAACGGGTAAGATATGTTCTTTCGTACGTTCATATGTGGATAGAGAGCAAACATCTGAAATACGAAGGCAATGTCACGCTGGGATGGGGGCAATTGTGCGATGTCTTCGCCATCCAGCATGATCTGCCCAGACGTGGGCAGTTCCAGTCCGGCAATCATGCGCAAGGTTGTGGTTTTGCCGCACCCAGATGGGCCAAGCAGCATAAAGAACTCGCCATCTTCGATCGTGAAGCTGCTTTCCTTAACGGCGACAAAGTCACCAAATTCCTTGCGGACGTTTTTTATAACGATCTCAGCCATTTGGAATGTTCTCTCCGATCCGCAGCAGATTGCCGTCAGGGTCCCAAAGCGTTGCTTCGCGCATGCCCCACGGTTTGTTTTCAGCTGGTTGAAAGCGCGGAAATCCGACGTCGCTGGGCAGGTTCAATTGCGCGAGCATGTCAGATGCCGCATCGACATTTGTGGGTCGGACATACGCGCCGTGGGTGCTGTTTTCGGGGCGGTGGGCGGCATCATGAAAGAAATGCAATTCGACCTTGTCGCGGTTCATCAGCAAGTAGTTTCCGTCATCATACCAGGCCTTAAACCCCCAGCTGTCATAGAAGTCGCGGGTGACTTCAAACGAACGAGAAGGCAGGATTGGACAGGCTTGTTCTAGCATTATTCACCCTCCGGAAAATGACTGACTATGATGAACATCACTGTCCCAACTAGTGTCGTGATAAAGGAGTACGTGTAAGCCCACATCACAAAGGGCTGCATCAACATGAACACACCCAAGGCGATGATGATCGTTGCCAACATTTCCCAGGGGCCACGGTGAAAGCGCAATAAGCCGGAAAAGAACCAAGTCATTTGCGAACCGCTCCGAATGTGATCCCGCGCAGCAGGTGTTTGCGCAGCATGATTGTGAATATCATCACTGGCAGCAGGAAGATTGTGGCCCCCGCGGCGACTGCTGGCCAATCCAATCCACCAACGCCGATGATTGTCGGGATGAAAGGCGGCGCTGTTTGTGCTGTGGCCGACGTAAGCAGCACAGCAAAGGCGTATTCATTCCACGCAAAGATCAGACAGAAGATTGCAGTGGACGCGATGCCAGTTGCCGCTTGGGGTAGGACGACTTTGTAAAAGGCTTGGAACCGTGTGTACCCATCAATCAGCGCCGCTTCTTCGTATTCTCGCGGGATTTCGTCGATGAAACCCTTCAACAACCAAACCGCGAGCGAGATATTCACAGCCGTATACAGCAGGATCATCCCCAGATGTGTGTCCGATAGGCCCAGATTCCGGTACATCAGGAAAATCGGGATCGCCACGGCAATGGGCGGCATCATCCTAGTACTGAGGATGAAAAACAGCAGATCATCCGCTAGAGGAATTTTGAAACGGCTAAAGGCATAAGCGGCCAAAGTCCCCAAAAAGATGCTGAGGAACGTTGATCCAAACCCAATAATGACCGAGTTCAGAAACCGTTCACCGAATTTGGATGGACCGGCAATGACCATATCGCGGTTGCGCACGATTTCGTCATACCACGTGTCGGGCGGGGGCAAGGCGTCCAAGTCTTCTTTGGCAATCCGGGTGCGCGTTGTGAACAGATTTACATAGCCCTCCATTGAAGGTTCAAAAATGACCTTGGGTGGATAGGCGATGCTGTCGGGCGGCGTTTTGAACCCAGTGACAAAGATCCAAGCCAGCGGGATCATCGTGACCAGCGCGTAAACGATGACCAATGTCCCTGCGATCCACTTGGACCGTTTGGATGGTTCGGTGATGGAATGCGCGCTCATCTTTCTTTCACCTTGTTCAGGGCTTTGACATAGATACTGGCCAAGCCAAAGACTGTTACGAAAAGGATGATGGCATAGGCCGAGGCATAGCCTGTTCGCCATTTTTCGAAAGCTTCGCGTTTTAGGTTGATTGATGTCAATTCGGTGGTTGATCCGGGACCGCCGCCTGTCAGCTGGACCACAAGGTCGAACATTTTAAAGTTCTCGATTCCACGGAACAGGACGGCAAGCATTAGGAAGGGCAGGACCATCGGAACTGTGATGGTGAAAAACTGCCGCAACTTTGATGCACGGTCTATTTCGGCGGCCTCGTAAATATAGTCGGGGATCGATCGAAGGCCAGCAAGGCAGATGAGCATCACAAACGGAGTCCACATCCACGTGTCCACAATCACAATGGACCATGGCGCTAGATCTACAGACCCCAACATTTGAAAACTGGACGCGTCTTTGCCGGTGAAAAAGCCGACGATATAGTTAAACAGGCCAATTTGCGGTTGATAAAGAAACTTCCAAAAGTTCCCGACGACGGCAGGGGACAACATCATGGGCAGTACAATGATTGTGGTCCACAAGTCGTTGCCTTTGAATTTCTTGTTGATCAGCCAAGCCAGCGTGAACCCGATCAAAACCTGAAAGAAGATGGTCCAAATCAGGAAATGCGCAGTGGCTTGCATATTCAGCCAGATGTCACTGTCGGTTAGGATGCGTTCATAGTTGCGAAAACCGATATTCTTGACTTCGCGCCCGATCCGGTTGGCTTTAAAATCCGTAAAGCTCAGCTGGATGGTCCAGATCAGCGGAAAGATGTTGATCGCCAAAAGCAGAAATATTGTCGGTCCGACAAAAATCCATGCGATGGCCCGGTCAGACAATCCCTTGATCTTGCGGGCGACACGCCGGGGCGTCGCTTGGGCTGCTGTGTCTATGGGTGAAGATGACATCAGGCGTACGTTCCCCATGGTACGGCGAAACAGAAATCGCCTTACCGGTTGAAAAAGGAGCAGCGCGGGGACATGCCCCGCACCACGGTTTTTGGATTAAAGTTTGCCTTCGTCTTCGAAAACTTCGGTCCAGTCTTCGATCAGTTTGTCCAAGGCTTCTTTGGCTGTGCCTTGATCCGCGACGACATAGTCGTGAACGCGTTTCTGCATGGCCAGCAGCAGTTCCGCATATGCTGGTTCTTGCCAAAAGTCCTGAACAGCATCCATGGCAATAAGGAAGTCACCTGCAAAGGGTTGGCTATCCTTAAAGCCGGGATCATTCAGAACGGCGTTGTGCGCGGAATATCCACCAACAGACCACCATTTTGCCTGAACACCTGGATCAGAGAACCACTTGATATACTCAAGTGCCGCATCCTGCTTGTCGGAGTAGCTGACAACAGAAATGCCCTGTCCGCCCAATGTAGATCCTGCTTGGTTCTGAGGTGGGTTCACGAAGAAGTCGATTTTGTCGCCGCCTGTGTCCGGATCCGCATAGAGACCGGGGAAGAAGGCAAACCAATTCATCGCCATCGCCACCTGTCCGGACTTAAACGCATCAAGGGATTCACCCATGTATGAATTCGTGTATCCGGGTGGTGTCGCAGTTTCGTAAAATTCTTTATAGAATTCCAACGCTTCAACAGCTTCTGGCGAATTTACAGCGCCTTCCATGTCGTAAGAACCAGCGGTGTTTTCATACTTGAAACCCCAAGGATACAACGCGGACGTGACGCCCATTGTGATCCCTTCGGACCCACGTTCAGTAAAGATCGAAGCGCCATAGATGGTTTTGCCGTCGATTTCCCGTCCTTGGAAGAATTGCGCGATTTGCAGCATTTCTTTTTGTGATTTCGGTTCACCCAATTCCTGACCTGTGGCTTCCTTATAGGCCGCCTTGATGTCTTCGCGTTCAAACCAGTCTTTGCGATAGAACCAACCATTGGCGTCGCCCATGGCAGGCAGAGCATAGTAGTTTGGTGTGCCCTTTGGCCAAGTTGAATAGGCAAAGACAGTTGCAGGTGCAAAGTCATCCATGCTGATGGAATTGGAATCAAAGAAGTCGTTCAATTTGACATAGTGGCCGTTTTCCGCACCGCCACCAATCCATTGGCTGTCGCCAATAAGAAGATCGCAAAGCTTACCGCCTGAATTCAATTCGTTCAGCATCCGGTCCGCAAAGTTGGGCCACGGAATGAATTCGAAATTCATGGTGTGACCGCTTTCGGCCTCAAAATCTTTGCTAAGTTCAACCAGAGCATTTGCCGGGTCCCAAGCCGCCCAACACAGGGTCAACTCGTCAGCTTGTGCTGTTGACGCAATAGACGCTGCCGCAATGGTCAACGCACTGGCTGTCGCCAGGTGAATCCTTTTCATGGATGTCCTCCCTCGGTGTAAAGGCGCGGTCCTCCCCGAATCGCGCTCGCTATTGACGATATTTGAGGTACGCACCTCATGTCGACAAAAAAATGAGGTGCGTACCTCATTTTGTCATAACTAACTGTTAACAAGTGGTATTTAAAAAAGCTCTCATGAATATCTAAGGATATGCACAGAAAAATTGCGAGAGCGGTCAGGTAAGTCATCCAAATATTGATCACTAAATTGGAACACGACCATGACCCGACGTCTCCTTTCTGTAATCGCTTGGTTGGCAATGTTTGGGCTTGTGGCAGGGTTCTTCGCATCCATTCACCCAAGCTTGGATTCATTGGCTTTGCTGCGTCCCATTTTTATAGCATTTTGTTTAGCAGGCATTCTTGCGTTTAAACAAAATTGGTTGCGCAGGGGGTTTCTTGCGGTTTTGGTCGTTTCGTTTGTCACCGCCATTCCGATGGCAGACGCGGTGCCTGCATCGAGCGATCTGCGCGTTTATTCTAAGAATTTGCGATACGACAATGCTCAGGTTGAGGCGTTGTTTGAGGATATTCAGGCTGCAGGTGCAGATGTCTTGATGCTGCAAGAAGTGTCTTCCGTGAACGAAACATTACTCACGCTATTGCGCGCGACGTTTCCTTACCAAACGCGATGTCGTTCCCGTGCTGGCGTGGCCATTGTTGTTGCGTCCCGCTTTGCGTTTGAAGGCACACCAATTTGTTCTCAAAAAAAGCGTTGGCCATCGCCAAAGTTTCGATCAACGAGCAATCGGTTTGGTTGGCATCGGTTCATATTCCTTGGCATTGGCCGGTACGCAGTCGCTTAAATGAGAAACAAGCGGAAGTTTTGCTTGCGTCCCTAGACGGGCCAATTGTCCTGGCCGGTGATTTTAACTCGGTGCCATGGACACGTAGAGTTTCGCGTTTGAAATCTCTGTCTCGGACGCGCTTGGCGGGTCCGGCTTTTGTCACCCTTCGACATCGACGCCTGCCGCTGTCAATTCCAATCGACTTTGTGTTTGCACCGGGAGGAGGGCAGGTCGAACTGCGTCCTTTGCTGGGTTCAGATCACCATGGTCTTTTGGCGAAAGTTAAATTGTCTCGCTGATTGCTAAGATAGAATTCACAAGTATCGGTCAGACAAAGAAAATTGTGATGTGCAAACCCAATGGCCTCTAGGATATGGTTGTACCTGCAAATGAAAAAAGAAGGGATACGCATGCAACGCCATGTGGTGGGACAACTCAGCAAATTGCCAGATCGAGATCCAAGTTATGCTCTGGTAGGCGAGGTAGATCTTGTCGTTGTACGGTTTGATGAAGAGGTGTCAGTTTTTTACGGTCGCTGTCTTCACCGTGGCGCGTTAATGGCGGATGGATTCGTTCGTGGGAACAATCTGATTTGCGGTGTTCACGACTGGGATTACCGTCTGGATAGCGGTGTATCTGAATATGCCAACGAAGAAGTGTTGCCCAAGTTCAAAAGCTGGATTGAAGGTGATGAAATCTGTGTTGATGCGGATGAAATCAACGCCTGGGGGACTGAAAACCCGCAACCGTTCAGTCGTGATTCTTATCTAGGTCTGTATGCCGACACATCCCATGGGACGGCGGAAGAACCCTATAACGGGTTGATCCAAAAATACGCGCAGGACGGATTGACCAAGACAGGTCATCACGGTGTGATGGACGCGATGGGTGTTCCACGTGCTGAATTGCCGGATTGGGACGACATTCAATTGCTGACGGCGCAGCTTCATAAGCCACCTTTGTTGGACGAAGACGCAGTTGGAACAGAAGTCATCATTGGTCCAAACGCTCAAAAACCGCTGCATTTGAGCATTCCTTTGATGGTCAGCGACATGTCCTATGGCGCCTTAAGCGAACCTGCAAAAGTCGCCTTGGCCCGTGGGGCCGAACTGGCTGGAACCGGAATTTGTTCTGGCGAAGGTGGCATGCTGCCCGAAGAACAAGAAGCCAACAGTCGTTACTTTTACGAATTGGCCTCCGCTCGTTTTGGGTTTGATTGGGACAAACTGGCCAAAGTACAAGCGTTTCATTTCAAAGGCGGACAAGGGGCAAAAACAGGGACTGGCGGGCATCTGCCCGGTGAGAAAGTGCAAGGTAAGATCGCACAAGTCCGTGGGTTAGAACCGGGTCAAGCCGCGATCTCACCGCCACGCTTTCCGGAATGGACGGACCCGTTGCAAATCAAAGATTTCGCAGATGAGGTGCGTGACCGGACTGGCGGTATCCCGATCGGCTATAAACTAAGCGCGCAGCATATCGAAAAGGATATCGATGCTGCACTTGCTGTTGGGGTTGATTACATCATCCTGGATGGTCGCGGTGGCGGCACAGGTGCGGCACCTGTGATTTTCAGAGACAACATCAGTGTGCCAACCATCCCAGCATTGGCACGTGCGCGTGCGCATCTGGATCGGCTGGAACGCGGGGACGTATCTCTTGTTATCACGGGGGGATTGCGCAAGCCGGCCGACTTTATCAAAGCGATGGCGCTTGGGGCGGATGCGATTGCGCTGTCCAACTCTGCGATGCAGGCGATTGGCTGTATCGCCATGCGTGCTTGCCACACAAACAACTGTCCTGTGGGGATCGCGACGCAGAAACCGCATTTGGTCAATCGTTTGATCGTGGAAAAATCCGCGAGGCAACTGACCAACTTTTTCGAAGCCAGTGTTGAATTGATGCAAGTTATGGCGCGTGCATGTGGACATGATCATCTGTCCAAGTTCAATCCGAGTGATCTTACGACTTGGAAAAAAGACATGTCCGACATCTCGGGTGTACAATTTGGAGGAATAGCATGAGCGAACAATTGGAATGGCACCGCGTTGCGTCGATTGAGGACCTTCCGGAAGGGCGTGTCAAAACGGTCACCGCGCGCACCGTGTCGATCTGCCTATCTCATTTCGATGGGCAATGGGCCGCGATGGACAATCATTGCCCGCACCAAGGTGGTCCTTTGGGCGAAGGGTCGATTGAAACAGGTGTTGAAGGCCAATGTTGGATTCGCTGCCCATGGCATGGTTGGGATTTTGACCCTTTAACAGGTGCACCTCCCGGAGGGCACGAAGACACAGGCCAGCAATTGTACCCGGTCGAAGTGCGTGATGGTGCGGTTTATGTCGGGCTTGAAGCGGCGCCGCCACACGAGCGGACTGTCACTGATCTGATGGCTGAAACCATGGTCAACTGGGGCGTCAAACATGTCTTTGGCATGGTTGGGCATTCAAATCTGGGCCTCGCGGATGCAATCCGATTGCAGGTCGAAGCGGGCAACATGCGTTATATTGGTATCCGCCATGAAGGTGCCGCGGCTTTTGCTGCCGGCGCATATGGCAAGTTAACAGGCCAAGTTGCAGCCTGTCTGACAATCGCTGGGCCCGGCGCAACCAACCT
Source organism: Paracoccaceae bacterium (assembly GCA_039960995.1). Taxonomy (GTDB): domain Bacteria; phylum Pseudomonadota; class Alphaproteobacteria; order Rhodobacterales; family Rhodobacteraceae; genus JABSSA01. The sequence goes on from JBDVKF010000064.1 coordinate 189,822, forward strand.
GATGACAGGCCTGTGGGACGCCAAAGTGGATCGCGCGCCGGTGCTTGCCTTGACTGGTCAGGTACAGACACAAGTGTTTGGCCCCGGTGCTTTTCAAGACATCGATTTGTCCTCAGCATTCGAAGCTGTAAGCCGCTTTAGCCAAACGGTTCTAAGCTCGTCCAAACACGCCGAACTTGTGTCGCTCGCGATGAAGAACGCGCTTGTTGAGCGGGACGTGTCGCATCTGATTTTCCCGGATGACATGCAAACAATTCCATCAGATGAACCGGCAGGTACACCTGACGGTCGCATGGGTGGATCAGTTGTTGTTCCAGATGCAGCAGATATTGATAAAGCCGTGGACCTGATCAATGGTTCAAAGCGTCCGATCATTGTTGTTGGTCACGGGGCGTGGGACAGCATTGATGCGATTATTGGTTTGGCAGAAAAGCTTGGCGCGCCCGTTCTGACAACGTTCAAAGGCAAAGGTTTGATCGCGGATGATCACCCCAATGCTGCGGGCGTTCTTGGACGGTCGGGCACACCGATTGCAAGTTGGTTCATGAATGAAGCGGACGTTATACTTGCGCTTGGAACATCCTTTTCGAACCACACAGGGATCGAACAATCAAAGCCCATCATCCAAGTTGATTTTGAACGGATGCAGCTGGGTAAGTTCCACCCTGTCGATTTGCCGATCTGGGGTGAAATCGGTGCGTTCTGCGCGGGCCTGGATGGTCGCGTTTCCAAACCATCCGATGCACCTGATCAGATTGCTGAAGTGGCCGAACGTTGGGCAATCTGGCGGGACGAAAAAACCGCGCGTATGGCCGAACAAACGGACAAAGGCATTCACAGCTATGCCGTGTTTGATGCCCTCAGCCGTGTGGCACCAGCCGATGCGATCATTGCTGTAGACGTTGGCAACAACACGTATTCCTTTGGCCGGTACTTTGAAACCAAAGGTCAGCGCGTACTTATGTCAGGCTATTTGGGTTCGATTGGATTCAGCTTGCCTGCTGCGATCGGGGCATGGGCCGCGACGCAAGATTTCGAATGGCTGCGCGGACGCAAGGTGATCTCGATCTCGGGCGATGGTGGGTTTGGTCAATACGGAATGGAACTGACCACTGCTGTCAAATACGGGATGGATATTACCCATGTGCTTTTGCATAATGGCGAGTTGGGTAAGATTTCCAAAGAACAACGCGCCGGCGAATGGCCCGTTTGGGAAACGAATTTGCACAATCCATCATTCGCAGCCTTTGCCAAGATTTGCGGGGCGCATGGCGAAAAAGTTGTGACCTCGGACAAGATCGAAGACGCCTTGAAAAAAGCGTTGGACGTTGATGGACCTGCTTTGGTCGAAATCATGACTGACGCTGATTTGGTCTGATTAAATAAATGCCCGACGGCGCGGAATAAGCGCCGTTGGGCCACGCATAATTGGGCTCTAAATGCGGCCTTCGAATTGTTTGACCTCGATACCGGCCGCCTCTAACCCACTGCGAACTTCTTGCGCTATGTCCACGGCTTCGGGTGTATCCCCATGACAGCAAATTGTGTCGATGGGGGTTTCGATACGCTTTCCGCTTTCGGTGATGATGGCTTGGGCTTTGACCATCTCGACCATGCGCGCACCTGCATGTTTGGCGTCGTGAATGACGGCACCGGGTTTGCTTCTGTCAACGAGGGTCGCATCATCATTATAGGCGCGGTCGGCAAAGATTTCGCATGCAAATTTGCACCCAAGTTTGCGCACGGCGCGGTCTTGGGCGGTTGCGGCAATCACCATGATGATCAGGTCCGGGTCCACAGACAGAACCGCATCGTAACATGCGGCTGCCATGTCTTCGTTTTCGGTACACATATTGGCCAAGGCGCCATGCAGTTTGATGTGTCGAACTGTTGCGCCATTTGCTTTGGCCATACCCAACGACGCCCCCACTTGATACCGCACCGAATTGGCAAGCGAAGACAGCGGAATATGCATGCGCCGTCGCCCAAAACCAGCAAGGTCGGGAAATCCGGGATGGGCCCCAATCCCCACGTTGTTTTCTTTGGCGATGCGCATGGTCGCCGCCATGACATCCGGATCACCCGCATGAGCACCGCAGGCAATATTTGCCGATGTCACAATTTGCAAAAGCCGTGTGTCATCGCCCATTGGCCAAGGTCCAAAGCTTTCGCCCATATCCGCGTTCAAATCGACTTGCATGTCAGTCCCCTGCAATTGCACCACTGATCAGATTATAACTGAGCAGGTCTTTCATTTCATGTGGATCACGGACCAGCGGCGTGACCCGAGTTTTAAGTTTCTTCAGATCTGTGCGCGCACGCGTTTCAATGTCCCGTGCTTCGGCGATGGATATAAAGCGAAAACGCAATTCGCGACCGGCGGGGGTTTGCACGACCTTGGCAAAATCACTTGGAATAACAGTGCCAATTCGTGGGTATCCTCCGGTGGTCTGGCATTCGATCGACAAAATGTAAGGCGTGCCATCGCCGGTGATTTGAATATCGCCAGGCGTTACGATTTCTGAAACGATAGAAAGCCCAGACGGATCAGAAAATCCATCACCGTCAAAATCCAAGCGGATCGCCTGACGGTTTGCGCGCGGGTCGCGGCGAAACAGGGTCTGTTCAAAGCGACTTCGAAGATGTTCCGGAAATCTATTGGTTTGTGCGGATGGCACGATGCGGACTTCGCCGCCTTCGAACCGTTTGTCACAAGGTATGCATCGGTTGGCCATGTCTTTGAGGGGGCCAATGGGTAAGATATCGCCCGGTTTGACCAAAGCCCCCAACCCAATTGTCAAATGCGCAGCGCGTGAAGCAATAACAGGATCAATGTCGATTCCGCCGGATACATGAAGATATCCATAGGTTCCAGACAAGGTCGGTCCAATGTTCAGCGTATCCCCGGCCCGCATGGCGTAGCTTGCGTTCCATACGGTAGGCGTTCCATTCAGGCTGGTCCGCATCGATGCCCCCGTCAGGGCGATGCATAGGTCTGTGGTCGCTTCGAATGTGCCGCCAGTTCCAACCATTTCGAGGGCGGCACAATCCGGGCTTTGATCCAAAAGCGCGGCACCTTCATGCAAGGCTTTGGTATCCGCCGCTCCACCGCGCATCATTCCAGTGGCCAGATGTCCGAAACGCCCCATATCTTGGATCGCCAAAGCGGGGCCGCACTGATGTACCATTAATCCCATAGATCAGATTAACTTCCAGTCTGCGCCGCCGTTGCCGGACAGATCTGTTGCGGAAATTCGGTCCAGTTCGGCCTTGGATACGTCGGTCAGGCGCACCTCGTCGCCCGGGCGCAATGCAACTGGGGTGTCGGTATTGGGGCGAAAGCACTGAAAGGCGGTTTGCCCAACGTGACGCCATCCCGTGGGTGAAGGGTTGGCAAATATGATCAATTGGCGCACAGCCACCACCAACGCACCGGCTGGAACATTGACCAATTGAGACTGGCGCGGAATATCCCAATGTTCGGGCAAGTACCCGGAATAGGGCATACCCGGTGCAAACCCGAGGGTCAGAACACGCAAACTGTGGTCGCACAGATCTTTTTGCGCAACATGCGGTTCTAACCCTGCCAATTCGGCGGCTTCCTCAAGCTGAGGGGCGGCGCTTGTTTCAAATGTTGCAGGTATCGTCCAGCGTCGTCGACCCTGTGGCAATGGGGCATCCAACCATTCGCGGGCGGACAGCTCTGCGGCCATCTTGTCCTTCATGGCATCGGGATCATGCTCCACCAGATCCATCCGAAAGAAAGCAGATACCAATGTGCTGGCGCTTTCCTGAATTTCTGACCATGCCAAGGTTTCAATATGCGCGCGAAACGCCAGCGCCGCGCGATTTGCATCATCCGAAAGCGACGGGGCAAATGTGACCAAGAGCCCGTCCAAACCGACGTTACTGATCGTTGGGTAGGAATTATCCGAATGCGCCATTCGCAGAACCTACCCGCCCAGAAACCAAGTGCAATCGAGAATTGCTTTGCGTCAGTCACGAAGCCAGTTTTGATCCCAGCTGACTGATTCAACACCGGCAAGGCGTTTGAGGCGTTGGACTTCTGACTCCAGATTAGAAACGCGGGCCTTTGACCAGCGCACTTTTGGTTCAGGCCACATCGCCCGGACATGCAAGACGTCCTTGTCACGATGTGCTTTCATATCGATGCGACCGACAAGCCTGTCGCCTTCCATGATCGGGAAAACGTAATAGCCGTAGGTGCGTTTTGCTTCAGGGACAAAGATTTCGATGCGATAGTTGAATCCAAACAACCGTTCAGCGCGTTTACGATCCCGCAAGGCAGGGTCGAAAGGGCTTAGAACGCGCAGGCGGCTGCATGGCGTTTTCGCAAGTGCAGGGTCAGTGTCGATGCCGGGAAACGCATAGCTTTGGCGCCAATTGCCTTTAGCGTCTTGGATGTCGACAGGAACGATTTGCTTTTGCGACACTGCCGTTTCGCACCAAACTTTGGCTTCGGCGAGGGTAATATGCGCCCAAAACGCTGCCAATTCACCTGGCGTAGCAAATCCCAAACGGGTCAATGCCTGCCTGCAACACCAATCAATCGTGTCGATTTCGGATGGGGCCTGCGATGTTCGGCTTTCATCCAGAACACGTTCCGTCAGATCGTAACGCTTGCGAAAATTATCGCGCCCGACCACGCATAATTTTCCAGATCGCCAAAGATATTCCAAAGCAGTCTTTGAGGGATGCCAATCCCACCAACCGCCTGATCCTTTCTTTTCGTCCTTTCCAACGTCCGATGAACTCAGCGGCCCTTGGTCGCGGATTTGATCAAGGACTGCGTCGAATTGTGCTTCGAAACCGTCACGTCTCCAATCGCGCCATCTTCCGCGCAAAGTGGCGGCATCTCGTTGGCGGCGCATGTGCCACCACGGATAATATTCCATCGGAATAATCGCGGCGTCATGCGTCCAATGTTCAAACAACGCACCGTCTTTTTCATAAAGTCGCTTCAGGTCAGCAGGGCGATACCGTGGTCGTCGCGAAAACAGAATAAGATCGTGCGCTCGCGCGACGGTATTGATGCTGTCCAATTGTACGAAACCAAGCCGTCTGATCAGATCAAGAAGCGCGTCGCCACTTGCCGCACCTTGGGGTGTTTCCAGCAAAGCGTGGCGGTCCAGAAACACGCGCCGCGCTGCCCGGTTTTCGAGCTGAAAAGGCGTCACGAGCTTGTTTTGCGTCGAAGCGTATCTCCATGAGCCACCTTTGGCGTCAATGTCACGTTCCGCGGTGTCAAATCAGCATCCGGCTGCGCTTGCTCGTGTATGATTTGCGCCGCCATTCGTCCGATTTCCAGACGACACGCATCCATGGTCGCCAATTGTCGGGGCAACCCATCCAGCAAATCGACACCGTTGAATCCTGCCAGCCCGATTTCGCCGGGAATATCCACGTTTTGTTCCAGAAGATACAACAGACCACCCGCGCCAATCATGTCGTTTGAATAGTACAGAAAGTCGAGGTCGGGAGAGCGATCCAACATGGCTTGAGTCATCTCACGGCCCTTGGCAAGGGCAGAGCCACCGGAGTAAAACTCACGGTCCATGATCTCGATGCCGGCCTTTGTCAGACCTTCGGTCAAACCTTCGAACCGTTTTCGCGCGCGTCGGTCCAAAGGCATTTTGGTGCCCATGAACCCGATATTTGAAAACCCCTGTTTCAAGATGGCACGCGCCATTTCCAAACCGGCTTGACGATGTGAAATGCCCACCATGTTGTGGATGGGTTGGCCATCGGTATCCATTATTTCAACAACAGGGATACCGGCATTTTCTAACATCGCTTTGCTGGCTTCTGAATGTTCCAGACCGGCAATGATAATTCCAGACGGGCGCCATGACAGCATTTCATACAAGACCCGTTCTTCTTTTTCGGGCATGTAATCTGTCACGCCGACAACAGGTTGCAACGGCGTTTCTTCAAGCACGTCGTTGATGCCTGTTAGAACTTCGGGAAAGACCATGTTTTTCAACGATGGAATAATGACAGCGACAAGGTTGACCTGTTGTGATGCCAGCGAACCCGCGATCTGATTGGGGACGTAACCCAACGCTTTTGCGGCTGCCAGCACCTTATCCCGCGTGGCTTGGCTGACTTCACCCCGATTTCGCAAAACCCGGCTGACAGTCATTTCTGAAACGCCCGAAGCCGCAGAGACATCGCGCAAAGTGAGAGGACGGCGGCGTGGATCTGACAAGTCGTTTCTCTTTTTTAGCTATTTTGATGCGATGCAACTCACCAAGAAGTAGTCACGTCATTCTCGAAAGATCAAGTCAAGAGACTCAGAACGACGAGTGACCGCACAATTCGGGTGTTATGCCGCAACGATCAATTGAGCAAAAAAGGAAAACCGGAAACCCCTATTCGAGGTCGTGGCTTTATTCAAAAAATGGATTTTGAAAAGCTGCCTCAGTTATGAATTGAGGTAGCTTTCTATCGCGGATTCGAGGCCTTGGTCCCAGATATGGCGTAACCAATTGTTGAAACAGTTGGCAAATCGCGGATCATCTGCGAGGTCCCCATAAATCTGGCGCATCTCAAGCCATGTGCTCGGGTTTTCGCGTGCCTCGATAGCGCGTGCATTTAGTTCATCCCAAATTGGATCGTTGGGTTCGATTATGCTGCCATCTTCGCGCGTGCCTTCGCACATTCTGGCCCAGGCCGCTTGGACTAAGGCGAGTCCGTCAATTGGGGTGCCATTGGCCAGACCTTCGTGGATGACCGGGATGACGAAACCAGCATGGCGGGACGAACCATCAAAAGCGACACGGCGTGTTGTATCAATGATCTTCGGATTCGAGAATCGGCTGCGGATGAGTGCGATATAATCTTGTGAGGTCATGCCCGAAACGGGCTTAACCGAGGGAGCGATTTCCTCGTTTGCCACCTTGGTGAAGAGCCCACTTATGAGCTCATGCTCCATACACCCGGCAATCGACTCGATCGAAAGAACCTCGGCCGGCACCGAAATCACCTGATGGCCACCATTCAAAATCCGAATTTTCAGGGCCTCAAACCCATGCACATCGTCTGTGAGTGTCGCGCCGACTTTGTCCCAATTAGGACGTCCGGCACAGAAGTCATCTTCGATGACCCATTGGCGGAAATTTTCGTGGGTCACCGGGACCTGATCATCAATGCCCAGCTGATTGGCCAACGCCAATTCCGTAGGGCCCGTCGCCGGAACGATGCTGTCGACCATTGAGTTTGGAAACGAACAATTGGCATCAATCCAGTCTGCCAGTTCTGGGTCGGACAATCGCGCCAACGACACAACCGTTTGGCGCAACACATCCCCGTTGCCGACCAGGTTGTCACAGCTTTGGCAGGTAAACGGGCCAGTGCTGTTTTTGCGACGGATTCGAAGGGCTGCGATGATTGCGCCGAACGCTGTTCTTGGCGTTTCCGGATTTTCAAAGTCGTGGACAATGTCCTCGTGGGTCGGGTTGAATTCCTTGGTGGCAGGATCAATGAAATACCCGCCCTCTGTCACAGTCATTGCGACGATGCGGATATCAGGCTGAGCCATGCGTTCGATTAAGGCGCCATTACCCTCTTCGATTGGCACGTAGTCGATCATGGAACCAACCACTTCGGCAGACAACGATGATGGTGCCAACTCAATGAGGGTTGTCAGACAATCCTGTTCCAGTAGCTTTTCGCGCATAGTTGCGTCGTAGGGCCGTACACCAGCTCCGATGATCGCCCAGTCATGTGCTTCACCCTGCTGCATCAAACGGTGCAGATACCAAGCCTGATGCGCCCGATGAAAATTCCCCAGGCCAATGTGCACGATTCCAGCTTTCAACTGCGCGGGATCATACTGTGGACGTAAGATGTCCTTTGGGAGCTTGTTTAGAGTAGCGTAGTTCAATTTCATTGGATCGATTCCCTGCGGCACATCTTTCATCAGCTCAGCCAGTTCCCACCGTCGACACCATATGTCTGCGCAACGACGTAATCGGATTCGCATGATGCTAAAAAAACGGCCATGCCTGATAAATCATTTGGGACGGCAAACCGCCCCGCTGGGACGCTCGCAGCGACCTCTGCTTTTTTCTGGCCGGGCTTTTTGCCTTCCAATTTGGCGAACATGGAATCCACGTGATCCCAGTGGTCGCCTTCGACCACTCCGGGCGCAATGGCATTGACGTTGATCCCATGGCGAATGAGATTCAGCCCTGCGGATTGGGTCATGGAGATCACCGCGGCCTTAGTCGAACAATAGACCAACACAAAAGGTTCGCCTCGGCGGCCTGCTTGGCTGGCCATGTTGATGATCTTGCCGCCGTTCCCCTGCAAAATCATCTGTTTGGCAGCTGCCTGCATCGTAAACAATGTACCCGCTACATTGACTGCATAGAGCCGGTCATAAGCATCTCGAGTGATATCCACAGTCTCTGCCGCGTCAAATAAAGCCGCGTTATTGATGAGAATATCTAACGCGCCTGCGTGGGTGACAACCGATGCTATTGCCGCGTCAATACTGCTTTGGACGGACACATCCATCTGGACTGGATAGGCCCCGTCACCGAGCGCGCTGGCCGTTTCTTTCGCTGCGTCAAAGTCGATATCAGCGATAGCTACCGTAGCACCTTCCGCTAAATACCTCTCAGCGAAGCCGCGCCCGATTCCGTGCGCGGCCCCAGTTATTAAGGCAGACTTTCCATCCAGCCTCTTCATTCGATGCGCAAACCTTGCGCGTCAAACTTGTGCATTTGATCCATCTGTGGCGTCAAATAGACAGTATCACCGTGAGACACTTCGATACCGCCACCAACACGAACCGTGAACAAGTCACCTTCGCCGACGTCTAGACCCGTCTCATGGACGTGAATGAATGTGTCGGACCCGAGATGTTCAGCAACACCAACTACACCCTTCCACGTGCCTTCAGTTTTAGACACTCCGACGTGTTCGGGGCGAATGCCGATTGTCGCAGCGCCGTGTTTTTCAGCCTCTGCGCCTTCGATCTGGTTCATCTTTGGTGAGCCGATGAAACCAGCCACAAACTTGTTGCGTGGCTTGTGGTAGAGTTCCAACGGAGATCCCACCTGCTCGATCACGCCTGCCTGCAACACAACGATTTTGTCAGCCATTGTCATGGCTTCGACCTGATCGTGCGTCACATAGATCATGGTTGTCTTCAGTTTGTTATGAAGCTCCATGATCTCAAGACGCATTCCAACCCGCAAAGCCGCGTCAAGGTTCGACAGTGGTTCGTCAAACAAGAACGCAGAAGGTTCACGAACAATCGCACGGCCAATGGCCACACGTTGGCGCTGACCACCAGACAACTGGCCCGGTTTGCGATCCAGATAGTCTACCAGGTTCAAAGATTTAGCCGCAGCGTCAATTTTCGCCTTTTGTGTTTCTTCATCAATACCTGCCATCCGCATTGGAAACGCGATGTTCTTGCGCACCGTCATGTGCGGATAAAGCGCATATGACTGGAACACCATCGACAAGCCGCGTTTGGCCGGGGAGACCTCGGTGACGTCGTTGCCATCGATGTTGACGTTTCCGGCTGTCAGATCTTCAAGCCCTGCGATCATCCGCAACAGCGTTGATTTACCACAGCCTGACGGACCAACGAAGACAACGAATTCACCGTCATTGATCGAGAGATCGAGTGGAGGAATGACTTCGACGTCGCCGAACTTTTTGTTTACTTGCTTAAGTACGATGCTACCCATGATCGTTCTCCCTATTTCACTGCGCCAAAGGTCAAGCCAGAGACCAATTGTTTCTGACAGAACCAACCCAAGACGATGATCGGACCTACTGCCGCTGTTGATACCGCTGAAAGACGACCAAAGAACAAACCTTCAGGGGCGCGGTTGCCCTCGATAAGTTTGGACAAAGTTGCAGCGTCGATGGTGGTCAGTCGAACTGTCCAATACGCTTCGTTCCAGCAGAAGATGAAGGTCAAAAGCGCGGTGGACACGATGCCACCCCAAGCCAATGGGATCAAAATTTCTTTGACTTCGCCCCATGTGGTCAGACCGTCCATTTGGCCCGCTTCGATGATGTCCTTTGGGATATCTTTGAAGTAGGTGAACAACATCCAGATTACGATCGGAAGGTTGATCAGACAAAGAACCAAGATGACCAAGAAATGTGTGTCAAAGAGATTGAATACGTTCTTGGTTAGGAATGTCATCGGATACAACACGGCCGCTGCTGGCAACATTTTTGTTGAGAGCATCCACATCAGGACATCTTTGGTGGCACGGCTGGGGTTAAATGCCATTGCGTAGGCGCAAGGCACTCCGACGACAAGTGCGAACAGCGTAGCAAGCACTGACGTGATCACCGAGTTGGTCGCAAATCTCCAATAGTCGTAGTTCTCGGTCATGTTGGCGTAGTTTTCCAACGTCGGCGTGAACGAAAACAAGAGTTCGGGTTTTACCGCATCCGCGTCCGTCTTAAAGCTGGTCAAAACCATATAAAAGATCGGAAAGAAAAACAGTAGGCCCACGATCCAAGCCACTGTCGGCCAAGCAATTTTTGAGAATCGAGAAGTTTGTGCAACGATTGCCATTTTCGTTTCTCCTTATTCCATCAATGTCTTACCAACCATCCGCAACAAGAAGATTGCGATGATGTTGGCAAGAATAACTGCGAAAATGCCCGTGGCGCTGGCGGCACCAATGTTGTTGTTGGCGAATTCACCAATCAAATAGGGCAGGTTTTTGTTGCCGTTACCGCGGCTGACGATCTCGATCTCTGCGTAAAGAGAGAGGTGGAAAATCGCCTGAATCATAACGACAATTGCCATCGGACGCCCGAGGTGTGGCAAGGTCAAAAACCGGAACTGCGACCAGCGGCTTGCACCATCAAGCACAGCAGCTTCCTTTTGCTGCTGATCTTCGGACTGTAACGACGTCATGAAAATAAGAACGGCAAACGGTGTCCATTGCCATGTCACCATCATGATGACAGCGATCGCGGATGTTTGCGTTGCACGGAACGAGATCGGCTCTAACACTGGCCACAAGTTGAAGAACCAGCCAATCAGCGGAGCTTCCTGCATGCCAGCGGCAAAATCATTGATACCTCCAACGGCGATCCCCTGAAGACCTAGTACCGGATCAAGCAACATGTTGATCCACAAAACGGCGTTCACCGCGGGCATCACAAAGAAAGGGGAGATCAATAGGACGCGGACAACTCCACGACCCGGGAAGGACCGGTTGATCAAAACGGCGATCAGAACACCAAGCACGACTGTAAGCGTCAAAATGCTGCCAACGATGAAAACGCTGTTTTGAACAGCGAACCAGAAATCCTTCGAATTCAAAACAAAATCATAGTTACCAAAACCGCGCCAGTTGTCAAAAGAAGGCGTCGTCCATTCAGGGCGGATGGTGCTGTTCAGCACATACCGGATGAAGGAATAAAAAAGTGTCAACCCTAGAGGGATGAGCATCCAACCCAGCAACAGCAGGACTGCCGGTGTCTGGAGAAGGCGTGGAATTGATCGATTAGCCATGGCTATGTCCCTCAATTTTATAGATGTTCACTATGCTGTCGAAAGTCGGATTTCGAACGCAATAGCCGTACCGCAGAAAACTGCGATAGGCAAAAAACCAACAATCAATGGAATAGGATTGGGGGGAAAGACCCAGCCGTGGCCAGGTCTTTCTAAATTACTTCGAGTTACTCGTAGTAACCAGCTTCGCGCATGATTGCGTCTGCTGCAGCTTGAGACGCCGCAAGTGCTTCGTCCACAGATTTCGCGCCGGACAGTGCCGCTGCGATTTCTTGAGCGACCGCTGTACCCACTTCTGGGAATTCAGGGATCGAAGCGAACTGAACGCCTACGTATGGCTTGAGGTCTGTTGCTTCTGGAGCAGCAGATTCAATCGCCGCGAGCTCTGCGCCTGCGAATTTAGCAGCAGCTTGGAACTCAGGGATTTCATACGTGGAAGCACGTGTACCTGTTGGAACAGAACCCCAACCGAAGTCTGGGTGCTCACCAACAGCTTTAACGTACTCTTTAGATGTCGCCCATTCGATGAATGCGTGCGCAGCTTCTGAGTTTGGTGAACCAGCTGGAACAGCCATTGCCCATGCCCACAACCAGTTCGCACCAACTGCGTTACCAGCGTTTGGCGACTGAGCGTATGCAACACCGTCTACTTCAAGGAAAGAAGCAGCGATTGTAGCATCGATCCACAGTCCACACTTGCCTTCGTTATACAGAGCCAGGATTTCGTTGAAGGAGTTACCTTCCGATCCGGGAGGGCCGTATGTACCCAGAAGATCAACATAGAAGTTGATTGCTGATTTCCACTCGTCGGACTCAAGTGTTGGACGCAGTTCAGAATCGAACCAAGCACCACCAAAGGAGTTCACCATAGTTGTGACGAACGCCATGTTGTCACCCCAACCTGGCTTGCCGCGCAAACAAGCGCCGTAAACACCGTTGTCAGGGTCGTGCATTGCAGCAGCAGCTGCTTTCACGTTGTCCCATGAGTCATTGTCGGCGATGGTTACGCCAGCAGCGTCTGTCAAATCTTTACGGTACATAACCATTGAAGATTCGCCATAGAACGGCGCTGCATAAAGCTGACCGTCAGCAGAAAGGCCATTGGCCATAGCTGGAAGAAGGTCACCAACGTCGTATGAGTCGCTGAAGTTCAGAGGCTCAATCCATCCAGCAGCACCCCAGATTGGAGCTTCTTGCATACCGATGTTGATGATGTCGTACTGGCCGCCACCTGTGGCAGTGTCAGAAGTAACCTGCTCGCGCAGGACGCCTTCTTCAAGTGATACCCAGTTCAATTCAACGCCAGTGTCTGCGGAATAAGCTTCTGCAACTTTCTGCATGTTAATCATGTGACCGTTGTTCACGATCGCGATTGTCAGGCTTTGTGCAGCCGCAGATGTGCCTGCGATTAGAGCAATAGCGCTTACAGCGCAAAATGCTTTCTTAAGAGACATCCGAGTTCCTCCCTCGATTGGATGTGATGGTAAAATGTTAGCAATAATTATTACTTCGCGTCAATCAAATTATTTACTCGGGTAAATAATTTATTTCGCTTCGGTTTCAGTAGTTTAGGCTGATCCGCGCATCACCAAACTTCCCTCGAAGTAAGTTTCTTTTCGCGTTTTCAATCGTTCCCCGGAACTGATCAATGACAGAATCGTTTCGACACTATTTTCAGCAATGGCATCATAATCTTGCGCAACAGTCGTTAAGCTTGGGCAAATAAAACGTGAAAACGGATGATCATCATGTCCTGCAATTCTCAAGGATGCTTCTGCACCGAGTCCAACCTTGATACCATTCTCGAAAGCTGCAGACAACAACCCGATCGCAAGCCTGTCGTTTGAACATAATATAGTATTCGATGAAAGCTGTTGGCTTGTCAGAATCCGAGAGCCTTCGCAAAAGCCGATCTCTTCGAAATCCCAACTCCGGCCATCAACCTGAATCAGGTCCGGCTCATGCCCCAACCGTTCCATGGCCGCTATGTAAGACGAGCGGCGTTTATAGGCATTGGGATTAATTGGCGTCTTCATTTCGAAAAATACTGGCGGCTCCCCAGATCGACACAAATAGTCCACGATTAGGTTAATACTTTGTTGGTTGTCAGAGCCAAAAAACGCCTCACCGATATCTTCTAGGTTGGCGTCAAAGAGCACCGTAGGAACTTCGCTGGCGAACTCTGCAATTCGTTCGTTAAACGAAACTCGACCGATAGGCGCTAACAAAACGCCCGCGGGCTTGATTGAACGCAAGCTATCTAAGTTTGATATCTCATGCTCCTTGCCGCCATGCGAACTAAGAAGCAAAGGATTGAAGCCAGCCTCTATGATTAGCTGCTCGATGGTTCGCGCAATACCAGCAAAAAAGGGATCGGTTAAGTTCGGGACAACTAGGCCGATGTCCTTTGTGTGGCGTCGATTCTGATTGATTGCGTATATGTTGGGCCGGTAGTCGTGCTTTCTCAGGGCCTCTTCAATCTTTTCGCGCGTGGACTGCCGAACACTATCCGGGTCGTTAAAATACTTCGATATAGAGGGACGGGAAATTCCGCAGACCGCAGCAAGCTCTTCCATATTCTTGATTTTGGGGTTGCTCACTCGCTGATCCCTCCGACGGCACGCTGATTCCCAAGTGTCCAAAGGATGTTGGGTAGGTTAAGAATTGTAAACATAAAAATTGCCGCGCGTAAACCTTTTCAATCCGAAGCCACACATCGCTTGGATTTTCCGGAGATGTGAATTCCATTTTCGAAGGAGAAAAGATGGCGATAACAGGACTTTGACGCCTAAACAGGATTCCGCTTATCTACCAGCCAGAGGAACTTAGCAGAAAGCTGTAACACAAACGGAGACGTTTTTGGGAACGCATCGGACGCATGGTTAGATTGCAAGGCAGACCAAGGATGGTGTGATCTTTATGTGCGTGCGGTGACAGACAACATCTGGCGGCTCGATTCCGATGATGTTGTACACCATATGGCTTTAGAGGTTTACAGTAGGAATGTGGCTGGGTTTAACTGTGAGGCCTGCAAAAGACGTTGGCGGGTTTGACGGGCGTATTCACGACGGCCGAACAATAGAGATCAAAGTACCCAGAGAGACCCTTTTGAAATGAATGGTAAATTAACACCTACTGAGTCCCGAGACGCTTTGGCCGTTTTGATACTGCGTTTGGGATTGATTTGGTTCCTGTTCCTTTGGGCCATTCATAAAATACTGTCGACCAGTCAATACCAATCTCTTGCGCGCAACTTTGATAATATCGAGATGGACGCAACAACTGTGCAATTGATCGGGGCCGCGCAGATTGCGGTGCTGTTTCTTGCGCTGATCGGAATTTTCAGGCCCTTTACCTATGGCGCTATGGCCGTGACCCACGCTTTCACAGTGTCCCGTCAATGGGATCGTTACATTGATCCGTTCGCGATTAGCGAACGTGGGTTCCCAATCAATCGCAACGTTTCGGTCAGCGCGGCCGTCATGTGTGCGTTCATCGTGCTGATTTTGCTGATCCATCGGGATCATTTTTCCGTCGGCGGATGGCTTCGGCGCAAGTGGGATGAAAAGTGGTGGTTGTGATACTGCACCGTTAAGCGTCGTCATTCGCCGCCCATTCAGCTGGGTAATCCAACAAGGTGGTTGTCGAAGGCAAGGTTGTGATGGGCCAATCGCGTTAGCCTGTTATCAGACAGGGAATGAACATGGCCTAACCCATCTGTCATCAAGCATGTCTTTGAAGCAGTTGCACATAGACCGCAGACATCTGTGACCCGAAGCAGGCTTGTTTGCGCGCCCGCTTGATCAAATGTCAGCGTTTGCCCTCCGCGCGGCGAAGAGGCCGCGAAGTGGGCGCCATAGGCACTGACGCTTCCGATATACCCATCAAGCTGTCGTAGATTGTTTTCGTTCATTTGCGCGGGTCGTAATGTGCCATTCCCCGAATAGAGTGCCACAAGGGGCGGTGCGTCGAAGGGATCGCCTTGCCACTGGAACCCACAGATCAGCGTTCCGTCACTTGCCGCAGAAATATGCCGGAGCGAGTTTTGATGCGTCGCACTTGGCACTTCGGCCATGTCGATCATTGTTCCATTCGTACCAAAGACGGCGAGGTTGGGTCGCATCGTGTCGAGGTTCAGCTTGTCTCGACCCGTGGATGGATGCGTTCGAATACCACCATTCGCAACCGCAAAAGAGCCATTTGGCAGCCGCAGGATTTCATGCGGACCGATGCCACCGGACATAAATTCATCCAGCCGCCTATAACCCGCGCTTCGATCCCAGATGCCGATCACACCCTGACCTGTGGCCATGTCGTTTTCAGGTGTCAAAAGCAGGGTGCCATCCGCAGAAAATGCCGCGTGGCCGTAGAAATGGCGCCCATTTGGGGCGTGAAGCGTCTGGATGACGTCGCCTTGGGCGCAATCGATCACCTTGGCGAATGATCCGGGGCGACGGGCGATGGCGACGGCTTCGGCCACATGTGGATGCGCAGCGGCGGCGTGGCCGCGTGCTGGCAAAGGAATCTGGAATGTGATGTTGCCTTGATCTGTCAGCCCCACAAGAACATGCTGGCCATCTGGGCGCAAAGCAGCACTGAGGGCAATAGGGTTACCCACATCCGCCCAGCTCAAGGTGGGTGTCAAAGAGGCCAAAGTGAGCCCCGCCAAAAAGGCACGACGGGACGGCATCAATCACCATCCAATGCGTTAAAGCCGCCAGTGATACCCAGGGGGTTCCCGATTTCTTCTATCACGGCGATTTGGATTGCGCGGACGGTTTGCTGCAGTACTTCGACCCGGAAGCGTTGTGCCGGATCAGCGATCGCTTGCAACGCCGGATCATCAAGCGCCTCTGCGCGCTTGCGTGCATCTGCAAATGCGGCGCGTGTCTTTGTCAGGTCGATATCCGTCATTGTGGCTGCAAGGTTTTCGAGCGCGGTCAATGACAGTTGAATATGGCGCAGCGATCGGGCGGATCGGCGCGCTTCGGCCCGGCGCGGACGAGGGCGGTCAAAGGTACCCAAGGGGCGGCCAAGACGTTGATCGTGCAGGAACTTCAGGCCGGTGGACAAAGAGGTATATATCACCCGTTGCGCTTCGATATCGCTTTGGAAGCGGGTGTTGCCTGCCTCGCCTGCCGTTCGCATTAGGTCGGCAAAAGCAGGCCAGTCGTTTGCGATTGTTTTCGACTTTTTAGCAAGACCAATTGCGATGGCTTGGGTCAATCGGCAGGCATAATTCGCATCAGGTTGTGTGTCGTACAGCAATCGTTCAAGGGCGGTGAACCCTTGTGCGGCGGCGGATACATCATTGAATGCACCTGGTTGATCAACGATTGGATCAGCTATCGCTGTCAGGCGGTCCAACGCTTTGCCGGTGCGGTCCTTTGGATCGGGCCAAAAGGACATGGCCAACGTCAACGCTTTATCCTCAAGAGGGCCGAAATGGATGTGGCTGATGCCAATCCATGCATCATAAGCGGTATGGAACGCGGGGCGTACTGCATCGGGGGAGCAATCCGCCCTGGCGGTTGATGCCAATTCAGTCGCCGCAACATCCAATGCAATGTGACCAGGCAGGATGTGGTGTTCCAGCGTACGGTCCACATCAGCAAAGGCGGGCAAGGCAAGGAGGGGCAGAATCAGAACAAAGCGCATGTCAGAGGCTTTCTAGAAAACGAATAAGGTCCGCGCGGTCCGCGGGCGGCATGTCGATGACCGATTGTTTGTGTGGTTCAGCTTCGCCGCCATGCCATAAAATGGCTTCAAGCAGGTTACGGGCGCGTCCATCATGCAGGAAATAGGTGTGGCCAGACACTTGTTCCGTCAGTCCAATGCCCCAAAGCGGGGGTGTTCGCCATTCCAGACCTGTAGCGCGCGCTTCGGGTCGGTTGTCAGCCAAACCCGGACCCATGTCGTGTAAAAGCATGTCCGAATAAGGCCAGATCAACTGAAAGCTTTGCTCGGGTTGACCGCCCAGCCGATGGGTGACGTGTTTCGGCGTGTGGCAAGCAATGCAACCGGTGTCATAGAACACCTTTTTGCCCCGCAAGACCTGAGGATCGTCGATGTCACGGCGCGCAGGCACGCCGAGGTTGGCAGAATAAAACGACACTAGCTCCAAACCTGTATCGCCGATTTCTGCGTCGTCATGGTCGGCCGTATTGCCATCTGGTGCTTTGCGGCATTTCGCCTGAGCCCCTGTGCAATCGCCATAACCAGCAGGGTGCAGAGTGGTTGAAATGCCGATGTCACCAGAAAACGCAGCTGCGGATTGTTCCCACACGGATGGCATGCCCGCTTTAAGGCCAAACCGACCCAACATAGGCACACCGTATTCAGTGGACATGACAATTTGAGCGCGGCCCGAAATACCATCGCCATCCGCATCATCCGGATCGGATTTTGCCAGAATATCTGCGGCTGGAATGGCATCCAACAACCCAAGACCAATCATCTGTGGGGCGATTCGGGCGCTGATCATGATGTCGGGGTGCAGATCGCCGTGTCCAAGATTGGTCAACGTATAGGTTGGTACGCGCAGGGATGCCGTTTCCCCCCCGGACAATGCGATCGTCTTTTCGGTGTAGGTGACACGCGGTTCGGCTTCGGCTTTGATGCCCGCAACCGAGAAATCTTGTATCTGTCCGCCATAGGTTGGTTCGGATTGTGTCGCGATGTAACCTTCTATCTCTTCAGGTGTGGCGCCGCCCGGGATCGAGATGCGCACCAGCATTGATGTCGCGTTGTCGTCCGGTCCTTCGGGGGGGTGTCCGCGCCCGTCCTTTAGGTGGCAGCGTTGGCAGGATCGCGCGTTGAAGATGGGCCCAAGCCCGTCTGACGCGAGAGTGGACGACGGGGATGAAACCCACAGTTTTTTGAACAATCCATTGCCGACTTTGAAATCTAATTCTCTTTCAAAGCTGATATTCCCTGATGCCGAAGAAAACGCATTGGATGTTTTCCTGACACGCACAGTGGCGGCACCTGCCGGATTGCCTTCGAATTGCTCAGCTTTTTCGAAATTGGTCGTTGGGGCGGTGACCCGCTTGATCCGCTCTGCTTCGGCATCTGTTCTTGGGACGACTGGGAGGTGCAAATCCAAAAGTTCTGCCGATACTTCACCTGTAAGTGACAGAAATCCGATAAGAAACGCCGACAATGAGGTTGTGATCTGATTCATAACTTATAAATATACTCAGGAATACAAATTGGCGAGGCGATTCCCGCGCTCTCATCAAGGAAAGGCCTGCGACATGGTGCCCTTGCGACTGGACATAACCGTTGAACCAAGGCCAACGACGCCTGTTTCGCCGCAGGCTTTTGCGTTTTTGAACCACTTGCGTTTCAAGACAATGCAATGCCGCGCCAAACCAAGAACCGATTTGTTTCAAGCTTGTGCACTGCTGCAAGTCACGCGGTCTGCCAATTACGAAGCGCATGCCGAAGCGCTCATGCGGTGTTTGGCCGAAGCCCTTGGAAAGCAACCGCGTCTTTATGCTCCGGGCACGAATGAGATGACCTTTGACGAGACCTGGTTGGTTGAGTTGGGGCAGGCTTACGCCCGCGATGATCAGGCCAGCCTCAGCTTTCTTTTGGCGTCGCGCGTTCTTCCGGAACACCGCCGATTGGTGCGTTTTCTGGTGGGTCGAATATCAGAGTGTTTTTCTCTTATTTAGAATAATTCTAAAAAGTTCTTGCTTCTTTGTGAGACCTGACTAAGTACTGATTGGCAAGCAAGCCAGCCACGTGCCAGCCAGCGCCCAATTTCAAACGGAGCCCTAGGATGACCCAAACAGCTGCTGCGCTTTCGACAGACGCCCGCGCCGCCATTGTCGAAGCGCTGAATCAATCCGTCGCAGAAACTGCTGTCACCACCATGTTGGCGCAGAACTTTCACTGGAACGTAAAAGGCATGGCATTCGGCCCGCTGCACGATCTGTTCCAGAAAATGTACGAAGATCATTTTATAGCCCAAGACGATTTAGCCGAACGGATCAAAGCGCTTGATGCGCATGCCGAAGGTACCCTTGCAGGTATGTTGCAGCGGTCAAAGATCAAAGAAAGCGATGGCCATGGTTCAGATAAAGAGATGATCAAGGCCATGCAAGACGCGCAAGAAACGCTTGCCGCGACGCTTGCAGGTGCTGGACAAGCCGCTGCCGACGCTGGTGATACGCTGACCGAAGATTTGTGCATTGCGCGCGGTCAAGTGCACGAGAAGTTTGCGTGGTTCTTGCGGTCGCATTTGGCGTAAGGCCGCCCAGACCAACAAAAGCCACCTAGACCGTTAAGCCACTTTAGCGAGCAGCCAAACGGTCAGGCAGCAAGGGGTCACGCGACCCTGGAAGCGTCAAGCCGCGTCTCGAACGGCGGGGGCAGGCTTGACCTTTTTCTTAATACATTTGCGCAGATACTGCGGCAGCCAGTGGCTGTATTTTCCCATCCGCGACTGCTGACCCACGAGCATTTCGATAAAGGCTGCGCGGTGTTTGTCCTTCTTTAGTTCCTTAAAGAGAGACTTCTGCGCCTTTGTCATTGAACACCCAATGCAATGCCCTTCACGTTTGAATTTGCAAACATCGATACAAGGGCTGGGTGTCTTGGGCATATAGACCTCGCTGGTATTGGGCTGGGTATTGAAGTGTGTGTCGCGTGGGATGCGATAGTTTGAAAACTGTTTGTGCAAAATGCGCGCGGCCAAGGTTAGAGAACACCAAAGCCGCGCACGGGGGGTCGTATTATTGGAACACAGCGTCTGGGTTATCGAGGCTGTCAGAACCTTCGAAGTCGATCTGATCAACGCCCAACGTCGCAACGGCACGTTCGATTGAACGAGTCTGATCAACCAGCGCATTCACGCCGCCCATGATCAGCGCTTCACCGGCTTCGCTGCCGCGCTCAAGCATTGAATCGTATGCAAACCCAGCCTCAGCAGCTGTTTTCATTTCCAGCATTTCCAGAACGCTGACGTTCAGCTTGGAGCGCAATTCAGCATCAACACCTGCATCAGAGGCTGCCACCAACGACGCCAATGACTCGCCGGATACAATCGATCCGTCGATGCCGGTATAGCTGCCCAGATAGACATTGCGGATACCAACAGCGTTATAGAAATGGTCGTTATGCGTGTTGTCTGCGAAACAAGAATGTTCTTCTTCTGGGTCATTCAGCATGACACCAAGACGCATCCGTTCACCCGCTGTTTCGCCATAGCTTAGCGAACCCATGCCAGTAAGGATCGCACTAAGACCTGCGTTTTCGTCTGCGGTCAGTTGGGTCCGGGCGTCGCCGCCTTCCTGCCATTGCGCAACCATCCATTCCAGATCAGACACCAGCAGCTCCGTTGCTGCCTTTAGATAATCCGCGCGGCGGTCGCAGTGCCCGCCAGTGCACGCATCACCCTGTGCATAGTCAGTCCAAGGGCGATTGCCTGCGCCTGCTCCGTGGCCATTCAGGTCTTGGCCCCACAGCAAAAATTCAACAGCGTGATAACCGGTGGCTACGTTGCTTTCGACACCGTCTGCCTCGTGCAGTGAACCCTCAAGAAGGGCGGGCGTGATTTCACTGGCATCGATGGTTTCACCGGACAAAGTGAAGGACGCATTCGCAACCACGTTCAGGACGGCGTATTCGTTTTCATCCGTCGCACCGCCATATGCTGCATCAACGTAATCGATCAGACCTTCGTCCAACGGCCAAGCGTTCACTTTGCCCTCCCAATCATCAACGATAGCGTTGCCAAAACGGAATACTTCGGTCTGTTGATAAGGAACCCGCGCAGCCAACCAAGCGTCTTTAGCTGCTTGCAGGGCTTCGGCAGATGGCGTTGCGACCAATGTGTTGACCGCGGTCAGCAGGGCTTGGCCGGTTGTCAGGCTGTCCGTGTAATTCGCAACGGCGATATTGGCATAGTTTTCCAACACAGCTGCCTTGTCCGCGAATGCGGGGGCCGCTGCCAATAACACTGTGCCCAGTGCGGTTGTTATTGTGAGTTTCATAGGTGGCTGTCCCTTGATTTATTATTGGTCGAGTTAGTGCAGGCGCACCGCGTTTGGTGCGTCTGTGGGTGATATCGGAGCAGATTTGCGATGAATGCTGCGAATTGCGCTGCCAACTTCGCCTGCAAGGATCGCGATATGTTCTGCGTGTGCCGGTCCGGACAACAGGGTCGCAATTAAGGCCGCGTCGTTCAGATGCCCGTCCGATGCGGTGCGGACCAAATTGGCGAACACACATTCATCGGAACCGGCACAACTGCAATCGACGTCGTGGCGCACCAAGGGGCGCAAGGCAGTGACAAAAACTGTTTTGAGCAGTTTTTCAAAAACGCCCCATGCGCGATCCGCTTCTGATTTGGGGAATGCGCTGTTGTAGTCTTCGCGCGCTTGCGCTTGACCCTGAGGCCCTTCGCACCAAAGACGAAGGTTTAGGATCAAGTTCGCCTCCCAGGCGTCCATGTGGTTTAATGCGGCAACAGCCGCGCCGCCGCGGGCGTGATGTGCTGTGCTCATTTTGTCAGTATCAATTTACCGGCGCGTGTAATGCGCAAGTAATAGACTTGCCCATCCAGAACGATTGAAGCTTGAACGCCATCTCTGATCAATTCACGCGCATCGAACGTGTCGATTTTTTGTGGATCAGGAGCGGTTGTTGTGTCGGGGATTTGGGCCATTGCATTCATGAGGTTCGCTCCAAATAGTCAAGCATCCGTTCAAGGAATTGGTCTGCGGGCACTGCGCCGCCGATTGCCTCTTGCAACAATTCTTGGCAGCACGTTTTTTCGCTACACCCGCCTATGACGGCGCGATCCTGTCTTTCCGTTTTTACCATGTCTCAGCTCCTGTCAGCTCGGGGCGTCCGGGCTGCCCGAATAGGGTGGCTGAGACTCGCTTTCTTTATCTTGATTGTTTTTGTCAGGAATGTCAATCCTGAGTATTACACTAAGAAAAGAGTGTGGAGATTTTCTGCCTTAAGATCTCATCGCAATGCCGAACATTCCACGCGGGCTTGCGCTCACGGGGTCATACGCAAGCTAAACGAGGTGCAAAACCTCAAGCCTTGATCGGCGAAAAAAGCGCTTTTTAGAGGGAGATGTTACTAAGTGCGTGCTGAACAGCTGTCATGAATGGTTCAGATTGTGGAAGATCATGCCCGAATACGCGTGTGTTTCGCAGCAGGTATTCCTCGTGCTCGCCGGAATTTATGGTGTCCGGCCTTAGGTCAGCGGCGAGAGGGTCGTTCAAGGGAAAGAGATATCCATCACCGTTTCGCGTGGTGATGAATCGAATCCAATAGGCAACGCCTTGTGCCAAACTGTCGAATGATTGACCCAGTGCGATTCTGTCTCTGATCGGGTCAAGAATACGCTGTGGCAGCTTTTGTGAGCCATCTGTCGCAATTTGCAAAAGCAAATGGTTCAAGGTTGGATTGGCAAAGCGCGCCAAAAGATCTGATTGATATGCGGCGAGATCAATTCCAGAGGGCACGGTTAAATTTGGGGCGACCTCATGCTGCATCATATGGCTGATGAAGGCGTGAATTTCGGGGTCCGCGATCGCTTGGGCGACGGTCGTATGCCCAGCTAGAGCGCCCCGATAGGCCAAGGCCGAATGGCTGCCATTGAGCATACGCAGTTTCATCGTTTCAAACGGATGTACGTCGTCCGTTAAAATCGCTCCGACAGTTTCAAAGCTGGGGCGACCCGCGCAAAAATTATCCTCGATGACCCATTGCCCAAATGGTTCTGTCACGATGGGCCATTCGTCCGTCACACCCAAGGCCATTTCGACCTGACTCTTGTCATCTGGGGTTGTTGCGGGAACGATCCGATCGACCATCGTCGCCGGAAAGGTGACGTTGTCTTCAATCCAATTGGCCAGATCGGGATCGACCAATCGTGCAAGTCCAGTCACCACCTTGCGGACGACATCGCCGTTTTGTGGAAGGTTGTCACAGCTTAGCACCGTAAAAGGGCCAGCCTTGGTTTCCATACGTCGGCGCAATGCGGCGACAAGAAAACCGGGTGCTGATCGTGGGGTGTTTGGATGGTCTAAGTCGTGTTGAATATCGGGGTTCGTGTCGTCCAGCTCGCCACGCGAGGGATCAAAGCAATAGCCCTTTTCCGTCACCGTCATCGTTACAATCCGCACGTTCGGTTCGGCCATCTGCGCAATCAAAGCCTCTGGATTTTCCGGTGCGGTGATGACCTTTTGCAAGCTCCCGATCACGCGGCAACTTTCCCCGTCACCTGATTTCGTTGTGACCGAATAAAGCCCGTCTTGCGGGTTCAACGCCTGTGCCGTTGCCCCGGAACGCAAAGACGCACCGACAATGCCCCATTGCGGGTCTTTGGCCAAAAGATCATCGATATAAACCGCTTGATGCGCGCGTTGAAATGCGCCAACCCCAAGATGCACGATGCCGGTTGTGATCTGTGCACGGTCATAGCCGGGGGTTTGTGCCGCGACTTGAGGCAGGTTTTGTGTGTTTAGCCTCATAAATTATATGCCTTCTTGGCCAGACCATACGTCAGATCGGCAGCGATCTGCGCGGCTTCGTCTTCGTCTAGTAAATGAAGCGCGACTTGCCCCGTTAAAAACGCACAATCCACGCGGCGTGCAACGTCGTGACGCGCCGCAATGGATGGCAAAGCGCGCGTATCATCATTGAAGCCGACCGTGTTATAAAACCCGGCGGTTTCCGTGACGAATTCGCGGTAACGCATCATGCCTGCTGGACTGTCAAAGAACCACCAAGCGGGACCCAATTTCAGGCTTGGATATGCTCCGGCAAGTGGTGCGAGTTCACGGCCATAGGTGGTTTCGTCCAGCGTAAACAAAATGATCGACAGGCGCGGGTCCATACCCAAACGATCCAACAGCGGTTTAAGCGCTGTGACAAAATCGGTGGTGCGCGGGATATCAAACCCCTGATCAGTCCCAAAACGGGCCAAAACATCGGTGTTATGATTGCGGTGTGAACCGGCATGCATTTGCATCACCATGCCGTCCTCAAGGCTCATCTTGGCCATTTCGGTCAGCATTTGCGCGCGAAACATCTCACTTTCCGCTGTGGTCCCGGTTCCATGGCGAACGGTATCGAACAATGCTGCGGCTGCGTCGTCAGTCAGATCCAATGTCTGTGCAGTGGGGTGACCGTGATCGGTTGATGTCGCGCCCAAATCACGAAAATAGGCCCGCCGATTGCGGTGTGCGGCCAGATATCCGGTCCACGTTGTGGTGTCTTCCCCGGTGCAGGCGGCGAATGCCTTAAGGTTGGCGACGAAATCCTGCCCATCCGGGTCAATCACTGCGTCGGGCCGATAAGATGTGATGACCCGCACGCCCCAACCGCTTTGTGCAATAGCGCGATGATGGTCTAGCGGATCACAGGGGCCTTCGGTGGTTGTGATGACTTCGATATTGAACCTTTCGGCGATAGCGCGGGGACGAAAGGCATCTTGGGACAGGCAATCGCTGATACGTTCATAATACATATCCGCCGTGTCTTTGGACAAGCGTTCCGTCAATCCAAACAGGTCGCTGAATGTATGATCAAGCCACAGACGCGTCGGCGTGCCTTGGAACAGGTGATAGTTTTCTGCAAACACCTGCCAAATGGCCCGGTTTTCAGGTTTGCCATCTGCATCCACCATGTCCAGCACTTGAAAGCCCTGCGACACCAGCATGCGGCGGACGTAATGATCCGGTAAAATCAACAACTCGGTCGGATTTTCAAACGCTGCATTGGTCGCAAACCAAGCAGGGTCTGTATGCCCATGTGGGCAGATCAATGGCAGGTCACGCACGCCTTCATAAAGCCGCCGCGCAATTGCGCGTTCGGTAGGATCAGACGGGAAAAGACGGTCGGGATTTAACATGAATCCTCCTGCTAATTGGCCCCGATGCTTCCATTAGGGCCGTCACGATCTATGCTACGGCGTTTGCCGGAATATGCCCAAGAGCACGCAGTGCGCCACGCAATTCGGCCAAACCCTTCATGCGTCCACACAAGGGGTAGCCCGGAGCGGTATTTTGCCCAAGATCGGTCAGAATGTCTTGACCATGATCAGGCCGCATCGGCAGGTTTTGTGGGTCAGGGTGCGTTGCCAATATGGCTTTCAAAAGTCCGATCATGTCCGTTGATCCGTCCAGATGCGCGTCTTCAAAGAAACTTGTCGGAGCCTGATCCGTTGCACGGCGGACATTGCGCAAGTGGACAAAGTGAATCCGTTGCGCAAACCGCGATACAATCGCTTCCAGATCATTGTCGGCCCGCGCACCCAAAGATCCGCTGCAAAACGTCAAACCATTGGCGGTACTGTCCACAGCTTCTGTCAGCCAAACCAGATCATCCATCGTTGACACGATCCGAGGCAAGCCCAGAACCGGCCAAGGTGGATCATCCGGGTGGCACGCCATTTTAAGACCCAGACGTTCCGCTGTGGGGATAACGGCTTGTAGAAAGTGCTTTAGATTGCTGCGCAGCCGGTCTTTATCGATCCCATCATAGGTCGCCAATTCGGCGCGCAAATCGTCCATGGACAGGCTTGTCGCCGCGCCGGGCAGACCTGCGCTGACTGTTCTGGCAAGTTTCGCTTTGCGGTCCTTGGACATCTGCACATGTCGCTCTTTGGCCTGTTCGATGATGTCGCTGTCATAGCGTTGATCCGCCCCTTCGCGTTTTAACAAATGCACATCGAAGACTGCGAAATCGACAAGATCAAAATGCATGCACGTCCCGCCATTGGGCAAGCCCATGGCGATGTCAGTGCGGGTCCAATCCAAGACGGGCATAAAGTTATAGCAGATCGTTTGTATTCCAGCCGCGGCAAGAGCTTCCATCGATTGGATATAGTTCGCGATATGACCGGCGTAATCACCGGTTTGGGTTTTGATCGCTTCGGAAACGGGCAAGCTTTCGACGACGTCCCATGCAAGTCCAGACGGCGTGCCATCGGACATATGCGCGATGTCGCGTTGACGACGCGCGATCGCTTCGGGTGTCCAAACGATACCCGGTTGCAGATCATAAAGCCCGGTCACAACGCCTTGCACACCAGATTGCAGCATGTGGTCAACTGTTACGCCATCCGATGGTCCAAACCAACGCCATGTTTCTTTCATGCTAACGCCTCTGCTGCCTGTGTTGATCGGCGTAGTTTGCCAGTAAGTTTCAGACAAGAAAAGCTTATCTTCTTGCGCGATAACAACCGCGTTAGTTCATCAGCCGTTCAACACAGCAAGACGAGCTTGATCGCGAAGAGAATGGCCATTTGGATCGATTAATTTTGGAGTGGCGGCAAAAGAAAAAGGCTCCGGATAAACACCGGAGCCCTTTCATTGTTTCGTCAAAGATCACTCCGCTGGCATGACGGAGGTCTCTGGATCAATTGTGGTTGCGACACCGGCGGCTTCGCGACGACCATCGTTCCAGATTGCTTTGATCAGAGCGATGCACATCATCGCCATCACAATCGAGAAGGGCAAAGCGCCAATCACCATCGCGGTTTGAATGGCTCCGGTCCCGCCAGAAATCAGCAATCCGCCAACCACGAACGCAAGCGCTGCACCCCAGAACAGGATATGCGGGCGCGCTTTGGGACCTTCATCACCTGCCGCGTTGATCGTATTGACGATCAGCACAGCGGAGTCAGCTGATGTGACAAGGAACGTCAACAACAAGACCACAATAAGAAGAGCCATACCCCAAGCCAATGCTTGCGCGATTGGAGCCAACATGAATTCTGTCATTGCGAAAATCTTGTCGCCGTTTGCAGCATCTAAGATAACGCCATTGGCGTTGCCGTTCAGTTCAAGGTCAATCGCTGTGCCACCGGCCCAAGCAAACCAGACGAAACACATCAACGATGGCACAATCATTGCGCCAAGGACGAATTCACGGATGGTGCGTCCGCGCGAAATCCGAGCCAAGAACAATCCAACAAAAGGTGCGAATGCGATCCACCATGCCCAGTAAAACACGGGCCACCAACCTTGCCATTGTGCCAACAAAAACGCTTCGGAACCTTCGACACCGTCGGATGCGTAAACATTGAAGCTAAGCCATGGCAACGCGATCAGGTAATCCCAGATACCAACGAAGAAGGCCGCTGCGCCAAAGAATGTCGCACCAAAGATGATGAAAAAGCCTAGCAGAATGATCGACAAAGTCATGTTGATGTTGGACAGCCATTTGATGCCTTTTCCGACGCCGGACAAAGCCGATAGCGTCGACGCGCCCATAATGACCAGCAGGGCAATAACGATCCCAAAGGTTGTTGCCGATCCGTCTTCGGTTGCAAGACCACCAATGCCAATACGGGTGAGTCCGGCGACAAACTGTTCAACCCCAAACCCAAGCGTTTGGGCGACACCCAGAATAGTCGCAACAACAGCTACGATGTCGATGACATGCCCAAGATTGCCGGACAAAGCTCTGCCGAAAATAGGTGTCAGCGACGATCGGATCGTCAACGGTAACCCGCGGCGATAACTAAAGAACGCCAATGCGAGCCCCGCTATCGCGTAACAGGACCATGCGCCCAATCCCCAATGCAGGTAGGACCATACATATGCCGTACGCACATTACCGGTCTCAAGTGCGGTTGTGACGCCTTGGATGACTGAAGGATTGTTTTTGAAATGAGCAACCGGTTCTGCGACCGCCCAAGTCAGCATGCCGACACCGATCCCGGCACCAAACATCATTGAAAACCATGAGAAATTGGAAAACTCGGGTGTCTCGCCATCTCTACCCAGATTTAACCGTCCGGCAGTAGGCCAAATGGCCAGGCCGAGGCAAACGATGATAAATGCGGAAACTACCCAAATATACCAAGCGGCAAACTGAGCTAGGATAACAGTATTCCAATTTCCAAGAACGGTGCCAGCCTGTGTCGGCCATACGATACACCAAACGACAAGCAAGCTAATGATTATCTTACTAACAACTGTAACGTTCAGGCTGAACCCGCGATAAAAACCGCTATCAGCAGTTTTTATCGGTAAATCCGATAAGGGCGGTTTCATTGACATCAGTGTCTCCTCCTTGTTGCCGCGCAGTTCTGCGCGATCATTATTGCGACAATCATAGGAGTTTTAGCGTGTTTAAGATACAAAAACGTCTTTGAGCCCCGATTCAACCGCTCCAAACTAGGATCGATTGCGCATTAAATTGCTAGTATCGGCCACATTGACGTACACTTGCGTAGGGGCTTTTTCAGATCATTAAATACGGCCAGCTCGCAGTTTGATCGATGGATTGAGTGGGGCGAATATCAAAGGGAAATATCGTTTGAAATTAAGCTAAAACACCTAAAATCAATCTGAATAGCGTAGCCGTTGGCCTGTGGAGCTGTCGAAAAAGCATGCAGATGTTGCATCAAAGTCAATCCCAGCATCGCTGTCTGGCATCGCGTCGAAATCTTTCGGCATCTTAACGACGATAGAATTTTCGCTGGTCCGAAACGTGACCAGCGATTGGTCGCCGGTCATTTCCACCGTAAATATTTGTGCGTTCAAATGCCCCGCATCCGTTGTGACAACTGTGCAGTCCTCGGGGCGGAAACCCATTGTCACACCAGTCTGATCACCAATCCCATTTGAAGACATAGACACGCCGGGCCCTGTGAACATGCCGTTTTCTATTGCGCCGTTAACGAAGTTCATTGGCGGCGACCCCATGAATCCTGCGACGAACAGATTTGCGGGATCAGAATACACTTCTTTTGGGGTTCCAAGCTGCTGGAGCTCGCCGTCCTTCATGATGGCGACGCGATGTGCCAATGTCATTGCTTCGATTTGGTCATGGGTGACATAGACCGTCGTAATCCCAAGCGTGTTTTGCATGTGCTTTAGTTCGGCGCGCATATTGCCACGCAATTTGGCGTCCAGATTGGACAGGGGTTCATCCATCAAAAAGACAGAAGGGCGGCGCACGATTGCGCGCGCAAGGGCAACCCGTTGACGTTGACCGCCCGACAATTGACCGGGAAGCCTGTCCAACAATTCTTCCAGCTCAACTTGTTCGGCGGCGGCACGGATGGTTGCGTCCATTTCAGGCTTTGGCATCTTGGCGACTTTGAGTGGAAAGCCGATATTTTCGCCGACGGTTTTGTGCGGGTAAAGCGCATAGGATTGAAACACCATTGCGATGTCGCGGTACTTTGGTAGGATATGGGTCGCGTCCTGATCACCAATGGTTAGGGTTCCGGCGCTGATGCTTTCAAGACCTGCAATCATCCGCAAAGCTGTAGATTTCCCGCAACCGGACGGGCCTAGCAGCACCAAGAACTCGCCGGGCGCGACGTCTAATGTCAAATCCTTTAACGCGTGAAACCCGCCATAGAATTTGTTCATTGCCTGAATGGAGATGCCTTTTGCGGAGGCTTTCATATCTACAGCAGGAGCGTTCATTTTCGTTACCCTTTAACAGCGCCCACAAGTAGGCCCTTTGAGATGTATTTTTGCAGTATGACGGCAAGTGCGACGACGGGGATGATCATGATGATGATTGCGACCGACATGGTCCACCATAAGATGCCGCGTTCGCCCGCATTCATGGCTGCGACAAGAATGGGCAGCGTTTGCGCCTTGGTCGTCGAAAGAAACAGTGCGAACAGATATTCGTTCCAAGAAAAGATCATCACCAGCAACGTGGTCGCGGCAAGCCCAGTGCGCGACAGTGGCAGCACAATCTCGCGGAATGTCATGATCATCGTGGCGCCATCCAGCTGTGCACTTTCTTCAAGGTCGCGCGGGATGGAGTTAAAGAAATCATACATCAGCCAAACCACGATAGGCAGGTTCACAACGGCATAGGTCAGAATGATCGCCAGATGTGTGTCGAGCATGCGCACGGATTGAAACATCATATAGATCGGAACGACAACGACGATGGGTGCAAGAATACGCTGAGAGATGATCCAAAACAGGATGTCACCGTTCTTGAGCCGAACAGTGTACAGCCGGCCCACAGCACGGGCGAGCAAGAAGAACAGGGCCACCACAACTGCAAGCGTAAGCCACAGGTTCGCGCCGTAAACGCCGATGGCAACACAGGCCCCGACCAACAAAGCCACAAAATACAGGATCGTAATCAGATTGGGCGCAAATTCGATCCGGCTGAGCGAATAGGCGGCCATCGATCCGACCAGCACTGATAAGCCTGTGGCGATCAGTGAGATGATGATCGAGTTTGCGTAAGCACGGATCGTATCAGCAAAGTCATCGACGAACAGGTCCTGCCATGCATGAAGGCTTGGTTGAAAATCCACCCATGGAATAAAGAACGGTCCTTCGTTCACGGCGGCGGGCGTTTTCACCGATGTGATCAAAAGCCAATAGATCGGAAAGATAACGAAAAGCGCCCAGCTGAGCAAAATCGTGTACAGCACGACCTTTGTGGCTGGAGCCATTTCACCGATTTTGCGCGGTTGAAAGAGGCTGGGTTTCATGGCTTTGCCCTTACCCGTGCAAGCACGACAAGATTGAAGAACGACACACAGATCACGACGGTGATGAACAGAAGGATGTAGGCGATGGCAGAAGCGGAGCCGAGATCCAAAGATCGCCATGCGTAATAGGATTGCAGCGAAACGGATTCTGTCGCGATGCCGGGTCCGCCAGAGGTCATGATGTTCGGCAAATCGACGATTTTGAACGCCTCGATCACCCGAATAAGCATGACCGTTGCGGCGATGGGTAAGACTTGTGGCCAGATGATCTCGCGAAAGGTCATCCATTTACCCGCGCCATCAATGTCAGCGGCTTCGTTCAGATCTTTTGGCACGCTTTCAAAGGCAGCGAGCATCATGATGAAGACGAAGGGAATCCATTGCCAACTGTCAGCAATGACAATGAAAATACGTGCGGCCCATGGGTCAGTGGCCCATGACCAATTGCCCAGACCAACCCATTGCCAGACGCCGGAAAAAGGCCCCTTGGTTGTGTCGGCCAACATACGGAAAATATAGCCCACGCCAATCGGAGTGATCATCATCGGTACAAAGAAGATAACGCGGAAGGTGCGGCTGCCTGCGATATGTTGCGAACAGGCAAAGGCCA
The DNA here is from genome assembly GCA_039960995.1 of Paracoccaceae bacterium. Taxonomy (GTDB): domain Bacteria; phylum Pseudomonadota; class Alphaproteobacteria; order Rhodobacterales; family Rhodobacteraceae; genus JABSSA01. The sequence goes on from JBDVKF010000064.1 coordinate 221,418, forward strand.
GTGCTGTGCCGATCACAAATTGTATGCCGCAACCGATGACAACATAAAACAGTGTCGTTCCAACCGTCCCGAATGCGCGGCCATTTAAAAGCGTCCCAGCAAAAAGCCAAACCAGACACACGGCCATGGAAAAGGTGATTAAGCGACCGACAAATCCGAACATCGTGAAATGGGTTCTGCAATAGCGATACATCCACCAAATCAGCGCGACGGTTGCGGCGATCCCGACGATCCACGCGATGATCGACAACGGGCCAAATGTGCCGAGCAGATGGAATTGTTCAGAGCCAAAGAACTGCTTGTCGAAATTTCTCCAACCGGCGAAACGCATCCGAAAGCCGCCACCGGTAAACCGAATGCGAGAGAAGGCGAGAATAAGCGACGCGACCAGAGGAAAGATTGAGAAAACAAGAATCAAAACAACGGCCGGAGCAAGAAATAACCTGCCCATATGTTTGTCGAGCCACTGGTCCATGAAAGGTATCCGTCGTTTGATGGTAGGGATTTGGGTAAGCAGGCGACCTAGGCCGCCTGCTTGAATGAGTGGTGGTTAGTTCGTGATACCGAGCGACAGCGAATAGATTGCTGATTGCTCTTCACGGCCAAAATCTTCCGTGATTTCTTCCCAGCCTTCTTCGATGTTCTCAAGAGCTTGCTCGACGGTGACTTCACCTGCGAGATAGCGTGCAACCTCGCGGTCAAGAACAACGCCAGTGTATTGCTGAGCACCTGGAATGCGGAAATCTGACGCCATATTGGGGTGGTTCAGGCTTTCCTTGATCGCACTCAGGTAGTTTTCTGCCGAGTCTTGGCTAAAGCCTGCTTCGACCCAAGCTGCTGTATTTTCCAATTGCGAGTTGCGGTACGGGTTGTACCCCGTCCAGCCCATCGTCACGTCGACATTCGACTGCGCCGCTTGGTTCATATAGCTCAGGAAATCATATGCGGCTTGTTTTTTGACGTCATCAGCCGTGGACGAGATCGCGGCAGTCCAGCCACCGAATGCTGCAAACGGTGAATAGTTGATGCCGTCCACTGCATGTGGGCAGATGTTGGCATCACAGGCGACAAGTTCACCCGTGGCGACATCCAAGACTTCGGACGACCCCGGCATGATGACTGCGCCAACTTTGTCGCGGATTTGGCTGCCTTCTTCGATCGACAGTGGGCCGATATCGCCCCAGTCAATCATCAGACCGCAACGTCCGCCGATGGCCAATGCACGTGTGTCACCGATATCTTGGTTCAACTCATCTGCAGGGCCAAATTCGCCGGTCGCCTTATAAAGTTCAAAGGCCTTTTTCCACGCGGCGTTGTTGATCTTAGGCTTCATCGTCTCGGGATCAAAGTAAAGACCTTCGGCTGTGCCTTTTGATTGCACACGGCTGGCCGCCATCGATTGAACAGCGAAATAAGATTGCGCGTTGCGCTTCTTAAAGATGCAAGATCCGTAATCCGCCTCGCCGTCGCCGTTCATGTCTTTGCCGTGAATGGCTTCTGCGACGGTCAGATATTCTTCCCACGTTTTTGGTGGTTCAAGACCTGCTTCGGCCAGAACATCCGTGCGATAATACAGCATCTGGAAGTCACCATCGAGCGTGATGAAATATGTCTCGCCAGAAACCTTCTGGTTGAAGTCGCGGAAATAGGGCGCGATGTCCTGAAGGTCGATTTTGTCGTCTGCTGCAATGTAGTCATCGAGGCTTTGGACCAAGCCGCCGCTGACAAGTTCAACACCCCAACCGGATGCAAATACACCCACATCAATAGAATTGGTGCCAGTCGCCCAATCCGTCAGGATTTTTTGGAACAGCTCTGCAAAAGGCACTTCGGCCACGCGAATTTCAGCGCCAGTCATTTCGGTGAATTCAGCGCCACGTTCGACGATTCGCCCAGCGATCACTGGTCCGGGTCGGGTCAGGATATTGATGACGACACCATCATAGTGCCCATCAGCGCTGGCCGTGACAGGCGCCATTGCTGCTGCCAAAGCCGATCCCATGAGAAGTCTTTTTAACATGTATTTCCTCCACTTTTTCGCATTGCGAAACCCTTCACGTTTTTGAACCGCGATAAGGTTCTGCGCCGAAAATCCTGACGGCGCTCTTTCTTTAATTAGTCAATTGGATGCGTAAACGCTGCGCGTGCGCCCCTTCAACACAGTAGAAAGCTACTTGTGCTGGCACTTTGTGTCAACTAACATGTTAGTGGAAGTAAGTTTCGGAATCTGCATGCCTGACGTTGACGTAACAAAGCTCCCGGCGTTGGACGATCTAAGCGGTTTGCTCGCTGATCGGGTCTATTGGGCCGTCAAATCGGCGATTATGGCTTTGGATTTTCCGCCCGGAGCGATCATTCGCAAATCGGACATCTGTGATCGATTCGGGCTATCACGTTCTCCGGTCTCTGATGCGCTTGCGAAATTGTCCACCGAAGGGTTGGTCGACATCGTTCCACAATCGAGCACGCGTGTGTCGCGGTTGTCGATGGCATCCATTCGAGAGGATGCGTTCCTTCGTGAAGCATTGGAAGTGGCAGCGGCCCGTCACGCCGCCCTTCACCGGTCTGATGAAACGGTGGCGCGTCTGGTGCGTAATATCGAAATGCAAAAGCTGCTTGTGAGAGACCTCGACAAAGAGGACTTCTTTAAGACCGACATCGCGTTTCACGAAACGATTTTTGCGACGACTAATGTTTCGAGGTTTCCCGCCACTGTGCGGGCGCTGTCACCAAGCGTGGACCGTGCGCGATTTCTGTTGTTGCCCGAACCCGGTCGCACTCAAGATTCAATGCAAGAACACATCGAAATTCTCGAAGCGATTAAACAGCAAGACGACGAAGCTGCACAAACAGCAATGCGTCGTCACGTGCGGCAACTTTTGCGTCGCCTCGAACCGCTGGAAGCGGCACGCCCCGATCTATTTTCACAATGATGAGACCGCTATGACACCTGCAAGTACTCACTTATTGAATAACCGGACAAAGCAACCTGTCCCATTGACCGCGATGGGGTTTGGAGGTGCGCCGTTAGGCAATCTGTTTCGCGCGATCACCGAAGTCGAAGCACAAGACACTCTGCAAGCTGCATACGATTCCGGCATTCGGTATTTCGACACAGCCCCGCAATATGGGTTGGGCCGTTCAGAGGGCCGATTTGGCAAAGCCTTGCAGCGCTTCGGGCGCGATAATGTGCAACTGTCGACAAAGATTGGGCGTCTTTTGGTGGATTGTGAACCAGAAGAGGTGACACCCGAGGCGTTTGTCGAGGTGCCGCAAAAGCGCATTGTTTTTGATTACAGCTATGACGGGGTGATGCGGTCCTATGAGGCCAGCAAAGAAAGAATAGGTGTCGATCACGCAGATATCTTGCTGGTTCACGACGTCGATGTGTTCAGCCACGGCAGCCAAGAAGTTAGCGACGCAAAGGTGCGCGAGTTATTCGACGAAGGGGGTTACCGCGCACTAGATGAATTACGCAGCAATGGCGACATCTCGGCCATCGGCGCAGGCGTCAATGAATGGCAAGTCTGTGAACGGCTTCTTGGGTTGGGTGACTTTGACGGTTTCCTGTTGGCGGGGCGTTACACCTTGCTTGAACAAGAAGCCTTGGACAGCTTCTTGCCGCTGTGCGTTGAACGGGACGTTGGGATCATTCTTGGTGGACCGTATAATTCAGGAATTCTGGCCACTGGCGCTGTTCCAGATGCCAAATACAACTATGATATCGCGCCCCCTCATATCATGGACAAAGTACGCAAGATGGAAGCTGTTTGCGCCTCTCATGATACGCCTCTGATCGCAGCGGCCTTGCAGTTTGTCATGGGTCATCCTGCCGTCAAAACCGTCATCCCCGGCGCGATGAGCCCGGATGAAGTCCGTGCAAATGTTGCCGTATTCCAAACATCTGTGCCTGACGGGCTGTGGTCTGATCTGCGCAGCGAAGGGCTCATTCGTTCGGATGCACCTTTACCATCGGAGAGACCCAATGCTGTATAACATTGATCCAATTCTTTCGCCCGACTTGCTGCATACCTTGCGCGCTATGGGGCACGGCGATGAAATTGTTTTGGCCGACGCCAATTTCCCGGCAGAAGCCTTAGGCCCAAAATGTGTGCGTTTGGATGGGGCCGACAATAACAGCGTGCTGCGCGCTGTTTTGTCTGTGATGCCTTTGGATAGTTTTGTGCCGAATCCAGCACTGTGTATGGAAGTTGTCGGAGACCCCGACGCTGTTCCCGATGCAGTGAAAGATTTTCAATCTATCATCAATGAGACAGCTAAAACCCCGAGTGAAATTCAATCTCTGGAACGGTTTGCATTTTATGAACATGCAGCCAAGGCATGTGCCGTCGTGCAGACCGGGGAACGCCGTTTGTATGGCAATATCATCCTGAAAAAGGGTGTCATTGAATGAGGATCGACGCCCACCAACATTTCTGGTCGCTTGCGCGCGGGGATTATGGTTGGCTGACCCCTGATCTGGTCAAAATCTACCGTGATTTTGGACCTGATGACCTTACCCCATTGCTTGAGGCGCAAGGAATTGACGGGACAGTACTGGTACAAGCTGCACCGACCTTGGCTGAAACGCAGTACATGTTGTCACTCGCGGCATCACACGAGGTCATAAAAGGCGTAGTTGGGTGGGTCGATTTTGAAAGCCCGAACGCCACCGATGATATCGCGCATCTTGCTCGAAACCCAAAACTCGTTGGGTTGCGTCCGATGATACAAGATATTGACGATATCGATTGGATGTTAAGGCCAGATCTTAATCCAGCTTTTGAGGCTGTGATCGAACATGATTTGGCTTTTGATGCGCTGACTCTTCCGCGTCATTTGGCCAAACTGCGCAAATTAATCGACCGACATCCCAAGTTACGGGTCGTTGTTGATCACGGTTCCAAACCGGAAATCCACACTGGCGAGTTCGTGAATTGGGCGGCCGGTATGACTGCCATTGCCAACGAAACAAACTCGTTGGTGAAACTGTCGGGTCTTGTGACCGAGGCCGGACCAAGTTGGACCGCCGAAGATATCCAGCCTTATGTGCAATTCTTGCTGGATCGTTTTGGTCCATCCCGTGTGATTTGGGGAAGCGATTGGCCCGTTTGCACCCTTGCCAGTTCTTACGAGCGTTGGTGCGAAGTGACGGAACAATTCCTTGTTGGATTTGACGAAGCCGAACGCGCGGCCGTGCTTGGGCTAAACGCGGCAGACTTCTATAAACTCGAGAGACTTAATTGATGAACCGACTTACTGGAAAAACCGCTTTGGTTACGGCTGCTGGCCAAGGTATTGGCCGCGCCACCGCGCTTGCTTTTGCTGAGCAAGGTGCGCGCGTCATTGCGACTGATATCAACACGGACAGCCTTGCTGATCTGGCAAAGCACGAAGGTATCGAAACCCATCAGCTTGACGTGCTGGACAGTGATGGCGTGCGCAATTTTACGAATTCGTTGGGCCCGCAGAATGTGTTGTTCAACTGTGCAGGGTTTGTGGCGAATGGCAGCATTCTTGACGGAACCGAGGATGACTGGAATTTCAGTTTTGACCTCAATGTCCATGCCACGTTTCGCCTGACCAAAGCGGTTCTGCCGGGTATGTTAGAGCAAGGCGAAGGTTCAATCATCAACGTCGCATCAGTGGCATCATCGATCAAAGGCGTGGTGAACCGTTGTGCCTATGGCGCGACCAAGGCCGCCTTGATCGGGCTCACCAAATCTATCGCCGCCGATTACATTACCAACGGCATTCGCTGTAACGCGATTTGTCCCGGCACCGTGGACAGCCCGAGCATGCATCAAAGGCTGAGGGACACAGGTGATTATGAAACAGCGCTTGCGGCTTTTGTCGATCGCCAACCTATGGGCCGTATCGGAACAGCCGAGGAAATCGCCGCGATGGCCGTTTATCTGGCCAGCGATGACAGTCGATTTACGACAGGACAAGCTTTGGCTGTTGATGGTGGTTGGTCGCTCTAAAAGGATATCAAAGATATGAAATTGCTTCGCTATGGCCAGCCGGGACAGGAAAAACCTGGGCTTCTTGATGCATCAGGCACCATACGTGATCTGTCTGGTCACATCTCGGATATTTCCGGCCATGCACTGTCCGGTGCTGGTTTGTCCGTGCTTGCTGATTTTGACCCAACCAGCCTTCCTATCGTGGCCAACGATGTGCGTTTAGGCCCCTGTGTGGGCGATGTTGGTAAGTTCATTTGCATTGGGTTGAACTATGCCGATCATGCCGCCGAATCCGGTCTGGAACTTCCAGAGGAACCAGTGGTCTTTTTTAAGGCGACGTCATCCATCATGGGGCCAAACGACAATGTCGAAATCCCGCGGGGATCAGTCAAAACAGATTGGGAAGTCGAACTGGGTGTGGTCATTGGCAAACACACCAAATACGTGACCAAGGCAGAAGCGCTGGATCATGTTGCAGGTTATTGTGTCGTCAACGATCTCAGTGAACGGGATTTTCAGCTCCATCGTTCAGGTCAATGGGTTAAGGGAAAGTCCGCCGACACATTCGGGCCCATCGGCCCTTGGCTTGTCACCCGAGACGAAGTGCCAGACCCCCAGAAGCTGCAAATGTATCTTGAGGTAAATGGTCATCGATACCAAAACGGTTCGACAACGACGATGCATTTTGACGTGGCCACGGTCATTTCACATCTGTCGCAATTCATGAGCCTTCATCCCGGCGACGTCATATCAACCGGAACGCCGCCCGGTGTGGGCATGGGTCAGTCGCCGGAAACCTACCTAAGGCCGGGCGACAAAATAGAGCTTGGTATCGAACGGCTTGGCGTTCAAAACCAGACCGTAGTTGCAAGCCTATGACAAAGATCACCGGCCTTCGCACCTATGACCTAAGGTTCCCAACGTCCCAAGACCTAAGCGGTTCAGATGCGATGAATCCAGACCCGGATTATTCCGCTGCCTATGTGGTTTTAGAGACGGAAACTGACCTTGAAGGCCATGGGCTGACGTTCACGATTGGACGAGGCAACGAAATCTGCATCGCTGCAATTGAGGCATTGAAAGGCTTTGTGGTCGGTCTGGATCTGGAATGGATCACTGAAGATATGGGGCGTTTTTGGCGTCATGTCACTGGGGATAGCCAGCTGCGTTGGATAGGCCCGGACAAAGGGGCCATTCATATGGCCGCCGGGGCGGTCATTAACGCGGCATGGGATCTTTGGGCCAAGGATGCCGAAAAACCTGTTTGGCTGCTTGTTTCAGAAATGACCCCTGAAGAAATCGTCAAATTGATCGACTTTCGATATCTTACCGACGCTCTGACCTCGGCCGAAGCTTTGGACATTTTGAAAGCCTCTGAACCGTTTAAATCCGAACGCATTAAGACGCTGCGCACCGAAGGTTATCCTTGTTATACCACCTCGGCCGGATGGTTGGGATATCCAGATGATAAGTTGCGTATGCTTTGTCGCGAAGCGCGGGAGGCGGGTTTTACCCATACCAAATTCAAAGTGGGGCGGGACTTAGACGACGACATCCGCCGTCTAACGATTGCCCGCGAAGAGTTGGGCGACGACATGACGATCATGATCGACGCCAATCAAGTGTGGGAGGTCAATGAAGCCATCGATTGGGTGCAAAAGCTGGCCTTTGCCCGCCCGTTCTTTATCGAAGAGCCGACCAGCCCAGACGACGTGTTGGGTCACAAGGCCATCCGTGACGGTGTGTCCCCAATCAAAATCGCCACTGGCGAGATGTGTCAGAACCGCATTCTGTTCAAACAGTTCATTACGGCGGGTGCCATTGATATTGTTCAGATCGATAGTTGCAGAATGGGCGGATTGAACGAGGTGCTCGCGGTCATGCTTATGGCGACAAAGTACAATTTACCAGTATGGCCGCATGCCGGTGGCGTGGGTCTTTGCGAATATGTGCAGCATATGTCCATGATCGATTACGTCGCGATCTGTGGTGAAAAAAACGACCGCCGGATCGAATATGTCGACCACTTACACGAACATTTTGTTGACCCGTGCCGCATTTCGGACGGGGCGTATAAAACGCCGGATCAACCTGGGTTTTCAATCGAAATGAAGAAAAACAGCATCGCGACGCATAATTTCATTTCGCGATGATGTGCGGGTTGGCTGAACAGTCATTTTCAAAGTGTTCGCTCTAGACTATCGCACAGGCCGTTTGCTCTTACATTCGCCGCGACCAAAGGGCATGGCTAGCGCAGCAGGTACAGCTGACATCGCGACGTTGGCAAAGTGGATCGTGAATGGATCGCCGGACGCACTGGCATCAGTACGAAGTGCCAAAGCGTCCGGCATCAAGACCGTTGTGTCGGAACGATCAAAATCCCACAGCGAAAAGGCCGAAACTGAATATGAATCCGAGGTAACCAAAGTTTCATCTAATCAAGGTTCGGACACTAAAAATGCAAAGGCGCAAGAGCAGATGAACACCATCCAAGCGCAGGTCGCTACCTCACTCAAAGAAGCCAGATCAAAAACGGACGACTTGTTTATCTAAACAATGAACTGCGCTTGGGCTGGGGCAGTTGCCACGGGACTTTTGGACAGCGTGTTGGTGTGGTTCTATCGCAGCTGTATCGGTAAGAAATTTCCCGACCGTGCGATCAATTTCTAGGACATTTTCGGACAGTGTTTGGACAGGTTCATTTTCCCGATCATCTGTGACGATCTTCGATCAAAAAGTTTGGGCGCCGCGCGACACTTTTTTCGGCGGGTATTTTTGTCACCAAGTGACAGTCCAGCGTGTAAAAACACCAAGTAAACAGATTTTTATTGTTTACCATTCGGAAACATTTGTAGGGTATCGCCGATGTATGTGCGTGTTGATCCGATGAACGTCCTGAACCCAATGGACTTTTGGGCTACCCCCACGATTCGCAAATTTCGCTGGCCGGATACCCCTCCAGAAAAGCCATCGTTGCTGCGCGATCCTTCGGGATTTTCGGACGATTCGTTCATTTTCCCGCTGGAGTAGCATCTGTCAATTAAATTGGTGTATTTTTACACAATGCGCCCTTTTTTTTGCGCATTGGACACAAATTTGCCTAAAAAAGCGGCAACACAAGAACAATATCGTCGACCTATTGAGCTTAGAGAGTGTAAAATGAAACAAAAATTAATTGGATTTGTGGTTTTAGCCGCCTTATTTGCTGGGCCTGCTGCTGCACAGCAGGCGTCGCCGGGCGTCTCATCTTATGTAATGAACACGTTGTTTATCGTTATCTGTGGTGTCCTGGTTATGTGGATGACTGCGGGCTTTGCGATGCTCGAAGCGGGCTTTGTTCGCGAAAAAAACGTTATCAACCAATGTGCTAAGAATATCGGAATTTTCGCCATCGCATCGACGGCATTCATTCTGACAGGGTACGGTATCATGTTCCCAAGCGGGAATTGGATCGTAGCAGGCTATTTCGGATTTGACGGTGCGATTCAGATTACCGATGTTGTTGAAAGCAACTCTGATTTCAGAGGCCGCGGTCATGCCGGAGCGGGCGACATCTTTTTCCAATCGATGTTCTGCGTTGCTGTTGCGTCGATTGTGTCTGGTACGGTTGCTGAACGGATTAAACTTGCGCCGTTCTTCATCTTTACTGCGATTTTGACATCGGTCATCTATCCTATCCAAGCGTCCTGGACGTGGGGCGGCGGGTTTTTGGCATCTGATCTTGGTTTCGTGGATCTCGCCGGAAGCTCTGTTGTTCACGTCGTCGGCGGTGTTGCCGCATTGACTGGCGCATTGTTTGTTGGTGCACGAGGCGGTCGGTTCGTGGATGGCAAGAAAGTTCCATTTGTCGGATACTCAATGCCAGTGGCAACAATTGGCGCCTTGATCCTTTGGATGGGCTGGTACGGGTTTAACGCGGGTTCATACCTAAGTTTCTCGTCAGATGCAGACGCAGCTAACGTGGCTCGCATTTTCCTGAACACCAACATGGCAGCGGCAGGCGGTGTTATTACCGCAGCGTTTGTGTCCTACTTCCGCGAGTATCGCTTTGACCTTGGCTTTATGCTGAACGGCGCACTTGGCGGCTTGGTTGCGATTACCGCAGAACCATTGTTCCCATCACCGTTCGTGGCATTTATTATCGGTATGATCGCGGGTGTGATCATCTTCTGGGCTGTTCAACTTCTGGACTACCTCAAGATTGATGACGTTGTTGGTGCCATTCCGGTGCATTTGTTCTGCGGCATCTGGGGGACCCTTGCTGTTGCAATGTCAAACCCTGATGCGACGTTCCTCGGACAGCTGTCCTCGGTCTTGATCATCATTACCTATGTTGGCCTCGCGACAAGTGTTGTCTGGTTTGTGCTGAAAGAAACAATGGGCATTCGTGTCACATCGCAAACCGAACAAAGTGGCATCGACGAAAGCGATTACGTAATGAACAATTGATCGGCTGATCCTTGTTCCAAATTATCAGCCAAGGCAAACCTAACCGGAATGCCTTGGCAGCGACGGCAGGCGGTCGTTTGCTAGTTCAATTAATAATTAGATCGTTGAGTTAATTAACTGCGACGTTTTTATTTTCGGAGTACAGCAATGAAGATGCTGATCTATGGCCTTGCTATATTGTTCGGTTTTTTGGCGAACGATGCGCAAGCACAAGGCGAGCCGACATTGACGATTGACGGGAAAGAATATCCCGTTTCCGTATTGATGAATAATTGCCAAAATATCAGCGATCAACCTGAGGCGCAGATCGCGTGCTTCAACGCAATTTCCCAGCTTTTGGAAGCGCAAAACGGGGTGCAGGAAAGCGGTGAAACGTCCGTGCCCCAGGCCTTAGAAGCGTTGCAGGATGTGGCTCAATTCGACAACGGCGATACTGGCTTGTCGATTACCGGGTCTAACTGCCAAATCCAAATCGTTTATTACAACAACTACTTCCACATCAGCCGCCGTAATGTCTCGACGATCGACGTGTTCAGCGCTGAATTCGACATGTCGAAGTTGCAGTACGGCCAAGTCGTCCAAAACCAAGGCGGGCAACTGCCGTTTTCACAAGGTGTTCTCGACGACGGAGAGGTTGCGGTGATGCACGGTGGAGCGGCATTGGATTCAACTGACTATAACTTTGCCTCTAAATCCGCACGAACGTCGATTAGCGACTATGCGATTGAAGTTGTTGATCAACTGGAGGCCAGGGAAGATCAAAAGTTCCAGTTTGTTTTGATCCACCCTGAAAATAGCGATTCCAGCGCAGATATCTGGAGTGCTTTTGAAGAGTTTTCTATCGCTTGTCGTTCATAATCAAATTGTCGAACCTAAAACTTGGTTAATTTGACCTTTTTTCAGGGTTCGTTACCGACAGCGTCTTAAGGGTGGGACACCGAAGAACGTAAACGCGACATCTTAGTGCGACTTGATACTCTGGTGTTAAATAACTGAGGCGTGCGCGCTTTCTCCGAATACAGACAGATACTCACCGACATTCACGCCAAACCGCCTTTGGAACGCTCGTCGCATTCGCTGCAAATCCCCGAATCCAGATTTGGACGCGACGGTTTGCAGCGGGATGTTTTCATTCAGCAATCCACGGGCATGATCGACGCGGATTTTTTCGACAAACTGCGCAGGCGACAACGCCAAGTGTTTTTGGAATCGACGGCTTAATGTGCGTTGATTCATGCCTGCCGTTTTTGCTAGGGTCTCAAGAGACCAGTTGTGATCCGGCCTGGCCACAATGTTTTCGATCAGTTGTGTAAGGCTATCGTCTTGGGTGAATTGCCCAGCGAGGTGCATAGCGTACTGACTTTGACCACCCGTGCGCCGCAGTTGGACCACCATCTCTCGGGCGACCTCAAGGGCCACAGCATTTCCGCAATCTTTACGGATGATCGCCAGTGCCAGATCGACACCTGTTGTGACACCTGCTGACGTAAAGATGCGACCGGATTCTGTGCTGATGCGATCAAGGTCCCAAAAGACGTTTGGATAATTCTGGATGTGGACATCGCGCCGCCAGTGGGTTGTGGCAGGTTTCCCGTCCAGCACACCCGCCGCTGCCAGAATAAGAGCGCCTGAACAGATTGAAATCAGACGACCGTCACCAGATGCGGCTGCTTTCTGAGAGACGATATCAAGAAGTTCCGAATGCTCAAGAAACGCGTCAACGCCCCCGCCGGGGATGAGCAAGTCATCTGACGTTGATTGTGCCGACACTTGACCATCGACCCCAAGGACCAACCCACATGATGCGCGGACTGATTGCCCGTCCAAGCTGACATAACGATGTTTATACATCTGCTGATCTTTGTATCGCGCTGTGTCAAACGCTTGAACAGGGCCTGCAGCATCCAGCAGGTTGACCCCTTCAAAGAGAAAGACATCCAAAACGCGTGGTTTAGGGGGCTTGTCCATTATTGACGCCTCTTTTGATTTATGGACATCATCTCTGTCTCCTGTTGGTCGACGGGTCAATAGGGTTTGATGGCCCAGCCCGGGGATATCCGCCCTTTGATGCGTTGTCCTAACCTGACCGCTTCAAAAGTTTCTATTTGAAGATGTAAATCTATTGAATTGATGGTCGATTTGTCCCCCCTTATCGAGATTGAATTAAAACATGCGGACAGCATGACGAAATTGAGAAGTTATGTCGTTTTGTATGCTGCAATCCCAGTGATCGGCCCTTAAGCTGCTAAAACGAGGGGGAGGAAAAAAGCACGTATGACCGATCTTTGGGATGGTTTGTCCCGGGCTTTCTGGCTTGTCGTAACGTTGGACGCGGAACTGGTCGAAATCACGCTGCGTTCGCTGCAGGTGACGATCACTGCGTTGGTTATTGCGTCTTTGATCGCCTTACCGCTGGCCGCTGTTCTTGCTGTGCGCCGGTTTCGAATGCGCCGCGCAGTTATTGCTGTCTTGAACGCGCTTATGGGTTTGCCACCAGTTGTGGTTGGATTGATCGTTTACATTCTGTTGTCGCGTTCGGGTCCTTTCGGGGTTTTTGGATTGCTGTTCACACCGACGGCCATGATCATCGCCCAAGTCATCATTATCGTTCCGCTTATTGCATCGATTGCGCATCAATCGTTGCGTGACCTTTGGACTGAATACCATGACTTGCTGATATCCATGAATGTGACGCAGACACAGAAGGTGAAAACGCTTTTGTGGGATGCGCGGCGTGCTCTTTTGACCGCGTCACTTGCCGGGTTTGGGCGCGCGATTGGCGAAGTGGGTGCCATCATGATTGTCGGGGGAAACATCGATCATGCCACGCGGGTCCTAACAACGGCCATTGCGCTGGAAACCGGTAAGGGCGAATTTGCCTTGGCGCTTGGGCTTGGCTTTGTGCTGATTGCTCTGACGATTGCGATAAATATCGCCACCCATTGGTTGGGTCAAACCGAGAGGGAGGGGCGGTGGTGACACATCTCTTTCCATTGAAAGTCACAGGGGCGGAATCGCGTCGTCGTGGAAAGCTGTTGGTTGGGCCTGTTGATTTGGAACTTGGGTCCGAAGGCACAACAATTGTCATCGGTCCGAACGGGTCTGGTAAAACCACATTGCTGAGCCTGCTGCACGGCACCAGTCGTCTGAATGCAGGACAGGTCACGTGGGCCTGTTCGACAGAAGACGCACGGCGACATCAGTCCTTTGTATTTCAGCGGCCCGTCATGTTGCGCCGGTCCGTGGTCGATAACATTGCATATCCATTGGGATTGCGAGGTTATGACACCAAAACGGCTCGCGCGCAGGCGACTGAATGGGCCAATCGCGTCGGCCTGGGCGACATGCTAACGCGTCCTGCGACTGTTTTATCAGGTGGCGAACAGCAAAAGCTAGCTTTGGCTCGAGCTTTGATATCAGAACCTAAATTGGTTTTTCTGGACGAACCTTGTGCAGCTTTGGATGGGCGCGCGATGCGTGAGATTGAAACGATTTTGACCGAAGTCAAAGCCGCAGGAACGCGCATCATTTTATCGACACACGATCTCGGGCAAGCCCGCAGATTGGCGGACGAAGTTTTGTTCCTGAAGGGTGGATTGATCCATGAACATGGATCGGCGCCGACGTTCTTTGGCCACCCACATACACCCGAAGCGCAGGCTTTCTTAAAGGGGGATATTGTCGAATGAAGAGTTTAGCGGCCCTGTCTTTTGCTCTTGTTGTTTTGGGGCAGGCTGTGTTTGCCGATGTCATGAAGCTGGCCGTTACAACCAGTTTTCACAATTCGGGATTGGCCGAAATCCTGTTGCCCGAGATAAAAAAGGATCTTGAATTGGATGTGCAGTTGCTCGTGGTTGGAACAGGGCAGGCGTTGAAACTTGGGCGGTCTGGGGATGTGGATGCAATCTTGGTTCATTCTCGTAAAGCCGAGGAAGACTTTGTGGCGGACGGGTCCGGCACATCTCGGCGCGAGATAATGTATAATGACTTTGTTATTGTGGGTCCTAATGCCGACGTGGCCAATGTTGGGTCTGCGTCAGATGCCAAGGATGCATTGCAACGGATTGCAAACACCAAAGCAAGATTTGTCAGCCGAGGGGACGACAGTGGCACTCACAAAAAAGAACAAAGCCTTTGGTCATCTGCTGGATTGAATACAAACAACTTTGAGAGTTGGTACAACGCGGTTGGCGCTGGAATGGGCGCGGCTTTGAACACTGCGTCCGGATTGAATGCTTATATTCTGTCAGATCGCGCAAGCTGGCTTAACTTTGGAAACAAGGGCGACTTGGCGCTGTTGTTTTCGGGTGATCCAGTGCTGTTTAATCAATACGCATATTTGCCCGTTGATCCCGAGAAGCATCCGCATGTTCAACATGACTTGGCCCTGAAGTTGGAAAAATGGCTGACATCTGATCGTGCGGCCAAGTTGATCAACGGGTATGAAATCGACGGTGAAACCCTGTTTACGTTCAACGCCAATGCGCCCAGCCAATAGCGTTTAGTGGTCAGTGTCACCATGAATCGCGAACTGGTCTAAACCGGCTTCTTGAGGTTCGATCATGCGATAGGATTCTTTGACACCTACGGGTGTTAGTTCCCGGGCAACCGTTAGCAACATGTTTTGCGCATGGTCCTCGCACAGGTCGACCATTTGCGAAATTTCTTCGGCGGCAACAGGTTTCGCAGCCTCTACCGAAGGAGCCCCGTAATAGGTCACAAAGTGATGGGCCAGCAATTCCGTCAATGTCTCAATCTCTGACGCTTCGATCTGCGTGACCGCGACAAAGGTCACACGTCCTCCGGTTTCAAGGCCAAACCAGCCGTTCGAAAACGCTTGGCGTGACTTTCCGCTCAAATCGGCTTCGGTCCAGTTTGAAAATTCAAACCCACCCGAAATACACCATTCTCCGGTGCGTGCGGGGGATGCAAAAACACGTGTGTCGCTTTCGTCAAAATGAATGGCGCGCGCAAGGTTCATGAACTCTCCAGAAGGGCTGTCAAAGGGATCAAATGGGTGGTGGAATCGTCGCGCAGCAACATCCCGAAATCTTCGTCGACGCCAAAAAAAGTGCCGGATATCTTGGAATGACTGGCGGGTTCACCGACACCATGCACCAAACCGCGCCATTCTGTGTGAAGCGGTTTGTTTCCCTCGTCTTCCCAACGGCCAATCCAACCCAGCGTGTGGCGGGCCCATGCCTCGACCAAGGCGGGCGCTTGAACATCGGCGCATCCTTCTGCGTACAGCGCGGTTTCATCTGGTGTGTCCCCGGGTCGGTCGCTTTTTGGCCAAAGCGGAAGCGTGAAGCCAACGGTCAGCCAATCAGGGACTGCTTCTGGATTAGGGTCAGAACAGGCCGCGCTGAAGCTGCCGCATTTCGCACCATTGATGCGCAATCCACCATTCCATTCCAGATGCACGGCCACCTCGGGCGGGGCGAGCGCACCCAATGCATTTTGAAACCCGATACCACAGAGAGGAAACATGGCCATTGCTTTGGCCAGCGGGATTTCCGGGGCGAACACAAGTGCCGCATCGATTGCATCTGATCCGATGCGGTGGGCCAACAGACCTGCGTCACATCCCTGCATGGCCCGCATTTGCGCATGTTCCATCGCAGCGCCCGATGCAGGTTCGTCATGGAACAGTGGAGGAAGCACCAGCTCGGTCATGCGACGCCCTGCGCGACCAATGCGTTTGCAACATCGTGAAACGCCCGTGCTTGCGGGCTGTCGGGTTGGCTGACAACGATAGGAGCACCCCCGTCAGCGGCCAGACGAATATCCAGATGCAAAGGCACTTCGGCCAATACCGGCACGCCCAGTTTGTCCGCTTCGGCGCGGACACCGCCATGCCCAAAGACATGTTCTTCGTGACCGCAGCTGGAACAGATATGTGTCGACATGTTTTCGATCATACCAAGGATCGGGACATGTAGTTGCTGGAACATATCGATCCCTTTGCGCGCATCGATCAAAGCCACATCTTGCGGTGTCGACACGATCACAGCGCCATCGACCTTTGCCTTTTGGCTGAGGGTCATTTGCACGTCGCCTGTGCCGGGTGGAAGGTCGACCAGCAACACATCCAACGCGCCCCACTGCACTTGGTTCATCATTTGCTGCAAGGCGCCCATCAACATCGGGCCACGCCAAACGACTGCCTGATCTTCGTTGGTCATAAAGCCAATCGACATGGCCGTAACGCCGTGATTGCGCATGGGCAGAATTGTTTTGCCATCGGGTGAGGCCGGACGCCCGGAAATTCCAAGCATGCGCGGTTGCGACGGCCCGTAAACGTCTGCATCCAAAAGACCGACACGCCGCCCTTGCGCCGCCAATGCACAGGCCAGATTGGCCGTCACAGTGGATTTGCCCACACCACCCTTGCCGCTGGCGATTGCGATAATGTGGTCGATCCCCGGGATTTTCTGCGGGCCTTGCGGTTCGGCTGGCCGTTGAGGTTTCAGATCAGGTGGGGCCTTGGGGGTGGAGTGGCTGGTCAGAATTACCGAAACAGATTGAATGCCGTCCAACGCTTTTATCTGCTGTTCTGCGTCATCTTTTGCTGTTTCATATGCTTGTGCGTGTTGTGGATTGATTTCCAGCACAAAGCGGACCGCGCCGCTTTCTACGGTTAAAGCCCGCATCACCCCGGATGAAACAATGTCCCCCCCTGTTGGATCAGCGATACCTTTTAGAACGTCTAGAACCTGTGCGCGGTCGGCCAATTCAGTTTTCTCCTTTGATCTCACCGGTGACTTCATGCGTCAGCCCCAGTTCTTCAATCACAATAGTTGCCTTGGCGGTGTAACTTTTACCAGCCTCGCCTTTTGTGCGCACTGCGTTTTCGATAGCCTGCTGCGAGGTCACACCAACCTGTTTTAGAAACTTGCGCATCGACATACTAAAATCGTCACTCATGCCTGTCTTCCTTCTGTGATTTGACGGAACGTGCGAAGCGCGTCTAAGTTTGATCCATGCTTCGCAATTTGATCATTTTGTTGCTGTGCTATGTGCCGACGGTTGCGTTGGCCAATGATAAGCTGGTTCAGCTGCACGCGCCGCAGGCGCTTATCGACACCGGAGTGTTCAAACACATCTTGCCTCGGTTTTCGTTGAAAACACAGGTGCGCGTTGAATTGGTCGATGACCCTGCGGCCGCGCAAATGGTTTTGGGCCCTGAGGGTCGCGCCCTGTTTGAGGGTGCCGGGGCGGTTTGGCACATGAAAATCCAAGAGGATCATCCCGGAACAAAACGCTTTGCTGATTGGTTCACGTCCGATGTTGGAAAACGCACGGTTTTGACCTTTGCCCCGGATGGTGGCGCGCCGATTTTTCAACCGCCATCCGAAAAAGAAGCGGTTGTCGCGGAGGTTTCGGTGGGTGGTGATTTGGAGCTGGGTAAATCCATTGCCCAATCCCAGTGCGGGCGGTGTCATCGCGTTGTGGATGATGGGCGTTTGACGGGCATAGGATCGACCCCGTCTTTTTTTGTTTTGCGTACGTTCGAAGATTGGGAATCGCGGTTTGCGGGGTTCTATGCGTTGAAACCGCACGGGGCGTTCACGCAGATCGAAGATGTGACCGAGCCGTTCCCAGAAGACCGCCCTTCGCCAATTGTGCCAGTTGAACTGACTTTGGACGACGTCGAAGCGCTGTTGGCTTATGTCGAAGCCATTCAAGCGGCTGATCTGGGCGCACCTTTGGATCATCAGTGATCGCGCCGCTTTGACAAATAATCTTCTGTGGTGCGTACGCGTGGGCGTTCGGCCCCTTCGAATGGGTTGTTTTCGCTGTGGAACTGGGCGTCGACGCGACAATCATCGCACATTTGGATAAGGCTGAGTTTGTCCGGATCAGAGAACATTGAATGGCCTTGCAGCTTTTCGGTGATCCTTTCGATGGTGGATTTTGATCCAAACAACTTGCTGCATTTGATGCAGGCAAACGGCTCTTCCTCGTTCAAAACAACTTGGGACAAGGCCGCGTCGGTCAGGTTCAATCGTGGCTCGCAGGTGATCGCGTTTTCGGGGCAAATGTTGGCGCATAGACCACATTGCAGGCAAGCGTCTTCCTGAAAGCGCAATTGCGGTAAGTCGGAATTGTCACCTAATGCGCCAGATGGGCACAGCGACACGCAGGACAAACACAAGGTGCAACTGTCTGTGTTGACCAGCACGGCGCCATAAGGGGCCCCTTCGGGCAGGGCCACGGTTTCGGTTTCAGCTTGCAATGCCTTTGCCGCTTGCCGCGTGATCTGACGGCGGGTGCCCATGGGACGCACGGGGTTCGCACATGGTTCCGAAACGGTTTCAGCAAACAAGGTCTCGCTCATGACGTCGGGATCGGATGTATCCAAGACGGACACTTTGCCGGATCCGGCAATAGCCTGCGCGATAGCAACTTGTGTCGATAACGCTGCGCGATCTGTGGCGACGCTTGGAACCAAGGATACGGATGCAAACCCAGCGGCCAAAGCGGCGGCGATTTCTGCATGCCCAAACCCATTTAGCGCGTCCACTTCAATAGGGATGACATCGGCTGGCAACCCATCACCGTGGCGCGCAGCAAGGCGTATCATCTCGGATCCATGCGCATTCACGACAAGCAGACGTGGCGATTGACCACCGGCGTCCAGATACGCCTTAGCCAGCGTTTGAACACGCAGAAAGGTTTGATCGACGGGCGGCGCGTCTAATTCGATTGCACCGGACGGGCAAGCCGCAGAACACGCACCGCATCCTGCACAAATAAGTGGATCGACTGTGACATGTTCCCCGGTCGGCGTAATCGCACCCGTCGGGCATAAATCCAGACACCGCGTGCACCCCGTTTGTTCGGCGCGTGAATGCGCGCACAGCAACGCTTGGGTTTTCACGTGCAGTGTTTTTTCGAATGTCCCAACAAGATGCGACGCATCCAACACTGCGGCCCCAACTGCGGCGGCATGGCCCGGATCGGCGCGCAAATAACCGTCCCGTTTTTCATGTGCAGGAAACAGGGGAATGTCCTTGCGCAGATCAAGGATGATGTCGCATTGCGACTGACCGCCATTGCGCGGCTCGCTCAGCTGTACAGCGCCACGTCCGCCCGGTTCAATTTCCTGCAAGTCATCAATCGTGACTTTGAAATTCCCAATCGCCCCAACAGCATTACGCAACCGGCCCACAACAACATCAAAACCGGTTGTGGGAACAGTGTCTGGCGCGGTTTCGGATAAGACTGTGACGCTGAGATGGTCCTTGAGTTGGTCCGCTACGGACATGGCGATGTCGGGGGGGCCTAGAACAAGACACATACCTTCCGAAATCACATCGATTGTTTTCGGGCCCACAGATGGTAATGCGGCCTCGGCGATCAATGCGGACATTTTGGGTAGTGTCGGGCGGTCATCCATGGTCCATCCGGCCCTGTCCCGGAGGTCAAGGAAGGCGGGTTCAGCTACACCCAGCTCTTCTGCGAGAGTCTGGAACCGGGTCGCTTCTTGTGCACAACAAATTATTGCACCTTCTTCGGAAAGCGCCTTGGCGGCGATGTCCAACTGGTGGGTACATAAGGCAGTACAGGGTGATTTGACCGCTAGGCCGGTCGTCTTAGACAGCGCCTCAGAGTCTATGGACTGCGTGCCCAGACAATCACATGTAATCAGTGAGTTAACCATTAAAACCTCCCCTGGGAAAACGCGTGATTTTGGTTGTTTTTGCGTCTGCCTTGTGCACCAGCCTAGACACGATTTCAGATCAGGCTCAACCGCTTTTCTAAAGATCAAGCCGCGTTGGTGATGTGCGATTCGAGCGTTGCGTGACGAAAAGATGAAAGCGTGATTAACCTGAGTAACATCGTCAGATTAGACAATTCGTCCATGAGCTTTGCCACGCGCTGGCATGATGTCCCAAATTGTCCAAATGGTAAAAAGAATACCGATGTACACAAAATCGGGCTTTGAGGATTTACCAAGTTGTCGCAGGGTGAAGTTCAGGGAGGACGCGGATTGATCCACAATCCCAAAATGTACGAAACTTTGCAGCTCGGTGTTGTTTTGCGAAAAACACCGGGCGTGACGCGTTGGGTGTCTCATCATTGGACGGCTTCGGCTGTCTTGCCGGGGGCCGGACCTGCGGATTGGCGGGAACTGCGCCGTGAAGGCGAAGCCATCGAATACCACGCAGCAACGCTGATGCTGGAATTGCACGGCGCCGATACCGAGGCATATCTGCACGGTTTGCAGGCAGAGGTTCCAAGCATCTATGTCGTCATGCGCCCGATTGAAGACGACGGGCTGGATGTCGTGCTGGTCACGGCATCTCCTTATGAGGCGCAAGATTACACTGACAGCGGCGAAGAGATCGTTGAGAAAGTTGCGATGTCGCCTGCGCTTTTGGCGTGGGTGCAGAACTTTGTCGAACTGTTCCACGAGGAAGAGGCGTTCATCAAACGCAAACGAGATCGCCAGCGGGTCGACCAAAAGGAAGACGGCATCGGTGACGCGCGTATTGCGCAGACAGCAGATGTGTATCGCGCACCGACCTTGGCCCGAAAGGAGCGCCTGCAATGAGCGACTTTTGGGCAAATCGACGGGCGGCGGTGGCGCGCGAGGAAGAAGCCGAACAAGTGGCTTTGGAAGTGCAGCGCCGACTTGAAGCCGAAGAAGCGGTTGCGGATAAATCTGACGAAGAGCTGCTAGAAGAACTGGGTCTACCTGATCCCGCCCACATGGATGCCGAGAGTGATTTCAAAGCGTTCTTACAGGATACGGTTCCGGCGCGGCTGCGGACACGTGCATTGCGCCAGTTGTGGCGCGTTAATCCAGTTTTGGCCAATCTGGACGGTTTGATCGACTATGGCGAGGATTACACCGACGCCGCCACCGTCATCGAGAATCTGCAAACAACCTATCAGGTCGGCAAGGGCATGCTTGCGCATGTCGAGGAAATGGCGCGACAGGCCGAGGCGGAAGAGGCCGAGAAAAACGAACCAGACGAACCAGAAGACGACGACGTGATGGAGCTGGCTGAAGAAGACGCGGAGTCCGAGGACAGTGTTGAAGACGACAATACCATTGCCGCATCTGAAGTGCAGGAAGACGCGGCTCCATCGCCCATCATGGCCGAAGAACCGGAGGCGCTGCCCATGCCACGGCATCGCCGAATGACATTTACGTTTGAGGATAAAAGAGCAGGATGACAGTAGCTGTGGAAAACCACACGATTGCCGAGGAAGATCGCCTTCGCGCTGATCTTTATAATTTTCTTGGTCTGCTTTTGTCTGGGCCACCAGATCAGATGTTACTTGAACAGACGGCAGGTCTGTCAGGGGACACCAGTGATTTGGGGCAAGGGATTTCGACGCTGGCGAAACTTGCCAAAATCACCAAACCCAAAACCGTCGAAAGTGAATTCAACAAGCTGTTTATTGGTTTGGGTCGTGGCGAATTGCTGCCTTATGCCAGCTATTATCTGACGGGCTTTTTGAACGAAAAGCCATTGGCGCGGTTGCGGGCTGACATGACGGCGCGCGGTTTGGCGCGTGCGGACAATGTGTTTGAACCAGAAGACAATATCGCGAGCCTCATGGAAATGATGGGTGCCATGATAGTTGGGCGCTTTGGCACGCCCGCGTCTGTCAGCGTTCAACGCACGTTCTTCAACACACATATCGCCCCATGGGCGGCACATTTTTATTCGGATCTAGAGGGCGCAAAGAATTCGGTCTTTTACGCTTCGGTCGGCACAGTTGGCCGCGCGTTTATGGACGTCGAAATCGAAGCGTTTCGGATGAGCGGCGCGGATTAAATCCGCGTCAATCGAGCGGCAGGAAACTGTCGGAACAGCGGGAGGAGACACTCGCATGAGCAAGAAAGAAGACGCCTCGCGGCGCGACTTTCTGAAACTGGCTGGGACCACAGCGCCGATTGCGGCAGTGGCGGTTGCAACTGGTGGCACGCAGGCTGAAGCAGCCGAACCTGATCTGACATCTGAAAAGATGCAGGACACGGTGCATACGCGTGCATTTTACGACTTGGCGCGCTTCTAAAGCGTGCAGAAAAACGGCAACGTCCGGGGAACCGGTCGGAGCAGAGCAGGTTTTGATGACTGGTTGCGTGACGCCCGACGATCAAAGCCAATCGAAAGCCAAGCGAGCAAGGTTCTGAGGAGAGAACTGAGCAAGCAAGGGAGGAAGAAACATGTTACGGAAAAAGACCAACGGGGTTGCGCGACGCCCCCAGCGGACGAGTATCCTATCCGAGGTTGCTGAAACCTCGGTAGACCGGCGCGCATTCTTGCGTGGTTCGGGTCTGGCGATCGGAGGCCTTGCAGCGGTTGCTGCGACGGGCGGTACCGTTCAACAAGCTTCGGCTGCGACAGCTGCGACCGGTGCCGTTGAATTAAAAAAGTCCGTTTGTACCCACTGTTCCGTCGGATGTACGGTTGTGGCCGAAGTGTCGGACGGTGTCTGGGTGGGTCAAGAGCCCGGCTGGGACAGCCCGTTCAATCTTGGGGCGCATTGTGCCAAAGGGGCGTCTGTGCGCGAGCATGCGCATGGCGAACGCCGCTTGAAATACCCGATGAAGAAAGAGGGTGGCGAATGGAAGCGCATCAGCTGGGATCAGGCGATCGACGAGATCGGCGACGGCATGATGAATATCCGGGAAGAAAGCGGCCCGGATAGTGTCTATTGGCTGGGTTCAGCCAAGCACAGCAATGAACAGGCTTATCTGTTCCGTAAATTTGCTGGCTATTGGGGCACCAACAACGTTGACCACCAAGCGCGGATTTGTCACTCGACGACAGTTGCGGGTGTGGCGAACACATGGGGCTACGGCGCCATGACGAACAGCTACAATGACATCCACAATTCCAAGGCTATTTTCATCATCGGTGGAAATCCAGCCGAGGCGCATCCGGTGTCGCTGTTGCATGTTTTGCGCGCAAAAGAGCAAAACAATGCGCCGCTGATTGTCTGTGATCCACGTTATACACGCACAGCCGCCCACGCAGACGAATATGTTCGGTTCCGCCCGGGATCAGACGTAGCGCTTGTTTGGGGCATTCTGTGGCACATCTTCGAAAACGGTTGGGAGGA
This sequence comes from Paracoccaceae bacterium, assembly GCA_039960995.1. Classification (GTDB taxonomy): domain Bacteria; phylum Pseudomonadota; class Alphaproteobacteria; order Rhodobacterales; family Rhodobacteraceae; genus JABSSA01. The sequence goes on from JBDVKF010000064.1 coordinate 244,922, forward strand.
CAAAGAGTTCATCCGAACTCGTGTTTGGGGCATGGACCAGATTCAGGAAGAAGTCCGCAAGTGGACACCTGAAGAAGTTGAGCGCGTGACTGGCACACCCGGATCGCAGTTGCGCCGTGTGGCCCGGACGATGGCCAACAACCGTCCAGGCACTGTGATTTGGTGTATGGGTGGCACACAGCACACCAACGGCAACAACAACACGCGTGCCTATTGCGTGTTGCAACTGGCGTTGGGCAACATGGGGACGTCGGGCGGTGGTACAAACATCTTCCGTGGCCACGACAACGTGCAAGGTGCAACCGACCTTGGTGTTCTCAGCCATACGCTTCCGGGCTATTATGGTCTGTCGGCTGGATCGTGGGCGCATTGGGCGCGCGTTTGGGGGGAAGACCCTGAATGGCTGAAAGGCCAGTTTGCGACTTCGAAAAATGCGGAAGGCAAGGACCAATCGTTGCAGCAATTGACGGGTATTCCCGTTTCGCGCTGGATTGATGGTGTCTTGGAAGATCCTGAAAACATGGACAACCCAAACAAGGTGCGTGCCATGGTCTTGTGGGGGCATGCGCCAAATTCGCAGACCCGCATGAAGGAAATGAAAACGGCGATGGAAAAGCTGGACATGTTGGTCGTTGTTGACCCGTATCCAACGGTTTCGGCTGTTCTTCATGACCGCGAAGACGGGGTGTATCTGTTGCCTGCGTCGACACAGTTTGAAACGCGTGGCTCTGTCACGGCGTCGAACCGGTCGTTCCAATGGCGCGAAAAGGTCGTCGATCCTTTGTTCGAATCCAAGCCTGATCAAGAGATCATCGCTTTGTTCGCAAAGAAATTCGGCTGGCACGATCGGATGTTCCGAAACATCAAGCTGGAAGAAGACGGGTTGACCCCGGATGCCGAGGACACATTACGCGAAATCAACCGCGGCATGTGGACAATCGGTTATACAGGTCAATCGCCAGAGCGGGTGAAACTGCACATGGCCAATCAGCATACTTTTGATCGCACAACGCTTCAGGCCATTGGTGGCCCGGCTGATGGCGATTATTATGGTCTGCCATGGCCAAGCTGGGGCACCCCTGAAATGGGCCACCCGGGCACCCCAAACCTGTATGACATGTCCAAACCGGTGGCCGAAGGTGGTTTGACCTTCCGGGCGCGATTTGGTGTCGAACGGGACGGAGACAACCTGTTGGCTGACGGAGTCTATAGCGTTGGATCGGAAATCGAGGATGGATATCCAGAATTTACGATGCAGATGCTGATGGATCTTGGTTGGGACGGCGATTTGACGGCTGATGAACGTGCCGCCATTGATGCTGTGGCAGGGCCAGAAACCAACTGGAAAACCGACCTGTCAGGCGGTATCCAGCGGGTTGCAATCAAGCATGGCTGCGCGCCCTTTGGGAACGCAAAAGCCCGTGCCGTTGTGTGGACCTTCCCAGATCCGGTGCCAGTGCACCGCGAACCGCTTTACACCAACCGTCGCGATCTTGTCGCAGACTATCCTACCTACGAAGACCGGAAGTTCTATCGTCTGCCGACGATGTATGCCTCGATCCAGAAACAGGATTTCAGCAAGGACTATCCGATCATCCTCACGTCTGGCCGTCTGGTCGAATATGAGGGCGGAGGAGATGAATCCCGATCCAACCCCTGGCTTGCGGAATTGCAGCAAGACATGTTCGTCGAGATCAACCCGCGCGATGCCAACAACCTTGGTGTGCGGGATGGGAACCAAGTCTGGGTCGAAGGTGCGGAAGGCACCAAGGTCAAAGTTATGGCCATGGTTACCAACCGTGTCGGTGAAGGCGTTGCCTTTATGCCCTTCCACTTTGGTGGGCATTTTGAAGGCAAGGACCTTCGAGATAAATATCCCGATGGTGCCGATCCGTATGTGCTGGGTGAGTCTGCGAACTCGGCCATGACATATGGCTACGACAGTGTAACCCAAATGCAGGAGTCCAAAGTGTCTCTCTGCAAAATCTCAACAGCGTAAGGAGGAAAGAGAATGGCTAGAGCAAAATTTCTCTGCGACGCCGAGCGCTGCATTGAGTGTAACGCCTGTGTCACGGCCTGTAAGAACGAGCATGAGGTGCCTTGGGGTATCAACCGTCGTCGCGTGGTAACCATCAATGATGGGAACCCCGGCGAACGGTCGATTTCCGTGGCCTGTATGCATTGTTCGGATGCGCCTTGTATGGCGGTTTGTCCGGTCGACTGCTTCTATCAAAACGAAGAAGGTGTCGTTCTACACAGCAAAGACCTGTGCATCGGTTGTGGATATTGCTTTTACGCGTGCCCCTTTGGCGCGCCGCAATTTCCACAGGCGGGCAACTTTGGGTCTCGCGGTAAAATGGACAAATGTACGTTCTGTGCCGGTGGCCCAGAGGATACGCATTCAACTGCAGAGTTCGCCAAGTATGGGCGCAACCGGATAGCAGAGGGCAAGTTGCCGATCTGTGCCGAGATGTGTTCAACGAAAGCCTTGTTGGCGGGGGATGGTGACATTGTGTCAGCGATCTACCGTGAACGCGTGGTCGCGCGCGGTTTTGGCTCCGGTGCTTGGGGCTGGGGTACAGCTTACGACCAAAAAGGCGGGTGACACCGGCTTTGCACCCAACAAAAAGGATCGCCCGATCATTCGGGCGATCCGCTTCGCGTACTAAGAACACGAAGCCTTCGGGTTTGATAAATTGGCAGGTGCTGCAGTTGATCGGGTTGGGCGACTGAGTTCAATTCACGCACTGCGCACGTCAATCCGGTGAATACAATTTGAAGAAAATGGCAGGATTTCTGGGCCGGGCCAGTGGTTCAAGATGATCCGCAAATCAAGAGGGTAATGCGATGCGTTTGATGGCTTTCATGTTGTCAGTTTTGCTATGTTGCACACTGGGCATCGGGACATATGCGCAAGACGCCGACACCGCTGAGCCAGAGCCGGTGCCTGATCGTGCTGCGACAGGCGGTGCGCAAACATTGGAAGACATTCTGGCCCGTCAAAGAGGCGAAAAGCTGGATGATACGTTCAGAAGCGAAAATACGGGTGATGCGAATTCCGCAGCAGGCATCGCGACGCAACTGGGCACCTTGGGTGGGCAATCTGACCCCGAACTTTGGCGGGCTCTGCGGTATGGTTCGGCAGATATCAGTGTGTCGGGCGGCGGCGATGTGGCCAAGGTTCTGGTGCAAGACGGTGGTATGGCTTGGTATGAGTTCCGCAAGGGACCTTTGTCGCAATATGGCGGATGGGGGTTAATCGGAGTGATTGGCGCGCTTGTGCTGTTCTTTCTGCTGCGTGGACGGATCAGGGTTGAAGACGAACAGACCGGGAAGACAGTCACGCGGTTCAAGTTCTTTGAACGGATCGCGCATTGGATGCTGGCTGGTTCATTTATCTTGCTTGGGTTTACTGGAATTTTCACGATGTTCGGACGCACTCTGATTGCGCCGTATCTTGGGAAAGACTTCAATTCCGCGTTGTTGATCGGATCAAAGTTTATCCATAACAATGTGTCTTGGGCCTTTATGATCGCATTGGTCATGATCTTTTTCATGTGGGTCTGGCACAATATTCCAAACCGAACTGATCTTGTCTGGATCATGCAAGCGGGTGGGATCATCGGCAAAAAGCACCCCCCAGCGAAAAAGTTTAACGCAGGTCAAAAGGTCATCTTTTGGTCGGTTATATTGCTTGGCGCATCGATTTCAGCGTCAGGATTGTCGTTGCTGTTCCCGTTCGAACTGCCGATGTTTGCTAAGACATTTGTGTTGCTGAACGATGTTGGGGCGCCCGGATGGATTGGCATGGCGCCGTTGCCCACGGAACTGGCACCGCAAGAAGAAATGCAATTGGCACAGACTTGGCATGCGATTGTCGGGTTTGTTTTGATGGGCATCATTCTGGCGCATATCTATATCGGGACCGTTGGAATGGAAGGCGCATATGACGCCATGGGCTCGGGCGAGGTGGACGAAGCCTGGGCCAAGCAGCACCATTCGCTTTGGCTGGAAGAGGTAAAGTCAAAAACGATTGAGACCCCGCAGAAGGCGACCCCGGCAGAATAATGTGGCGATTGTTGTCAGCCTTTCTTGTGGTCTGCGGGGTTCAATCCGCTGCGCAGGAATTCACAACATTGAAGGGACATGGCGGTCCAATCATGGGCTTGGCCTTGACCAACAATGGGCAAATCGTATCGGCCAGTTTCGACAATTCTCTGGGTGTGTGGGACGATCAAGACACGCGATGGCTTGACGGTCACGATGCTGCGGTGACCGCGGTCGCGATGACTGCGGCCGGGGACATCATATCAGGTGGTGACGATTTCGCCGTCCGCTATTGGGGGGATACAAACCGCCTTTTGGGTCGTCACAAGGGTAAGGTCGCATCACTAAGCGTGTCGCCTGACGGCAAACACGTCGCGAGCGGCTCATGGGACGGGGATATTTTTTTGTGGTCCTTGGAGGACGCTGATCCAATCAAACTGCCTTACCCTGGTGCCGGGGTGAACGCGGTTGCACATTCTTGGAACGGCACGCGTTTGTTTGCAGCTACGTCAAATGGCGTTTTGCTTAGTTATGACCTGCGTACGTTGGATACGCCTTTGCCTTTGGTACGGCATGGTTTTGGGATCAACAGATTGATCGTTGGGGCAGGTTGGATTGCTTACGGCGCGGTCGATGGTGGAACGCGCGTTCTGGACAGCGAGACCGGCGCACAAATCGCGGACTTCACGCTCGACAGGCGGCCGATATTGTCGATGGCATACCACCAAGACACAGACCAGATCGCGGTTGGTGATGGTCAGGGGTATATCATGATGATCGACAGCGCGCGTTGGCGGATAACCCGCGATTTCCGCGCAATGCGGCAAGGTCCGGTCTGGGCGCTTGTTTTTTCGAAAAAGGGCGACAGGATATATGCAGGCGGATTGGATGACGTTGTGTATGCTTGGCCGGTGTCATTGCTTGACGAATTTGATCCCGCCGAAGGTCAAGCCCGAACCTTTTTGCGTGAAGCAGATGCGATGCCAAACGGAGAACGCCAGTTTATGCGCAAATGTTCCATCTGCCACGCTTTAGAAGAAGGGTCGTCGCGCAAAGCGGGCCCGACGTTGCACGGTGTGTTCGGACGGCGGGCGGGAACAGTGCCAGAGTATCGATATTCAAACACGCTGGATGGGTCAGACATTGTATGGGGCGACGAAACCATCGACGCATTGTTTGACCAAGGTCCAGATCATTACATTCCGGGCTCAAAAATGCCCATGCAAGTGATCGCGAAACCGCAAGATCGGGCAGATCTGATCACCTTCCTGCGCGCAGCAACGATGGAGGACTAAATGAAAGCAATGTTAACAGGCTTTGCGGCTGTGATACTGATCGGTATCGGGGCATATTTCGCGCTTGGCGAGATGGGCTTTTCCTCGGAAGACCGCTTTACGTCTGACGCGGTGCGGTTGGAGTAACGAATGGACGATCTTCGCCCGGATGCATATGGGCCGGCCTTGGCCGAAGCGTCGATACTGATTGTTGATGACGAACCCGGTATGCGTAATTTTCTGATTAAGATTTTGCAGCCTCGGGCCAAGCGAGTTGAACAGGCAGCATCCGCAGCAGAAGCCTCCAAACATTTGGATGAAGCCCATTTCGATCTGGTTATCTTTGACAACATCTTACCAAAGAAGACTGGATTAGAATGGGTCTGCGAACAGCGCCAACTTGGGTTTTTCGCTGATACGATCCTGATGACGGCTTATGCTGATCTTGAAACAGCAATTGCCGCTTTGCGTGCTGGGGTCAGTGACTTTGTTCTCAAACCCTTTCGCGCGAACCAGATATTGAATGCAGTGTCGCGCACGTTGGATCGAACGTATTTGCGCCGGGACAACACATTGCTGCGTCACGCACTAGCTGCCGAGGCGGCCAAAGGTCAGTTGTTGGGCGATTCACCAGCATTGGAAACCGTACGCGAGCTGCTGGTGAAATTGGCGCCATTGACGACGCCAGTGTTATTCACTGGGCCCAGTGGCACGGGAAAAGAGGTTGCAGCGCGCACATTGCATACGCTGTCTGATCGCGCGGAACGGCCCTTTGTTGCGGTAAACTGTGCAACGATCGCACCCGACCGGATTGCGTACGAATTATTCGGCGACGCGCGCGAAGGGGGCGAGCATGCGCCCGGATTATTCTTGTTGGCTGACGGGGGCACCTTGTTTTTGGATGAGGTGGCACAGATGCCTGAAGGCGTTCAGGCCGCATTGCTGCGCGTTCTCGAAGATCAACGCATTCGGCCCGTTGGGGGCGAACGCGAAATCCCGCTGAACCTTCGGTTTAGTTTTGCGACCAACAGCGATTTGGAACAGGCCGTCGTGCAGGGCCGCTTCAGGGCCGACCTGTACCATCGCATTAACATCGTGAACGTGCAGATGCCCAAGCTTTCAGACCGCGCGGGTGATATTGTTGAACTGGCTGCCTTTTTCATGAACCAGTTTTCCCAAACTCTTGGCATGCCCGCGTTGGAATTGGATGATCAAACGCTGCTAAAGCTTCATCGATACGACTGGCCCGGCAATGTGCGTGAATTGCGCAATCTGATTGAACGGTCTGTCATTGTCGGGGCGTTCCCAATGGAATTTGCGGGACACGGGACGATAACGGGGGATCAGGCAATCGAGTCGCTTGAACAAGTAACCCAGCGCCACATCCTTCACGTTCTGGATCGGTGCGACGGAAACCGTGCAGAAGCTGCGCGCAGATTGGGCGTGTCGCGTAAGACGATTGATCGGAAATGTTCAACGTGGGAAGATTAACGCGACGTTATTGGGCCGCTAATTCGACCTCATCTGCGATTGGCAACCAAACCGTGAAAACTGCGCCGCCTTCAATGTGGTTTTCAGCCTCGATCAAACCGCCCGCCTGTTGCACCAACGTTTGAGAGATCGACAACCCAAGTCCCGTGCCTTCCCCCAGTTTCGTCGTGAAGAACGGATCAAAAACTGATGCGATCATGTCATCTGGCAATCCCGGCCCTGTGTCGCTGACCTGCAGTGCGACCATTGGTTTCAAATCACGATCTTCTTGAAACAGGCGTAATGTTAGGGCCCCGTTATCACCCATAGCTTGGGCTGCGTTGATGATCAGATTGATGACGACCTGCTGCATCTCGCCTGAATCGATGCGCACGGGTGCGACGTCTTTTAGGTCGGTTGTAACCTGAATGTTTTTTTGGACCAGAACATGTTCGACCAAAATCAGACAGTCGGCGACAACAGGGCGCAGATCAACGGTTTCACCAAAGCCCGCATATTCGCCAGGGCGCGCGAACTGCAAAAGCTTGCTGACCATGGCAGTGATGCGTCCGACTTGTTGATCGATCAGGCCAAGTTCGGTTCCAACGTCTTTGGCATTTGGCCCCAGCGTTTCGCGGACGACATCGACATTGCCTTGAATGACGGCAACAGGGTTGTTGATTTCATGGGCAACGCCAGCAGTGATTTCCCCGATCGAGGCCAGTTTTTCTGACATCACGAGCTGCTTGTACGTCGTCTGCAGCTTTTTGTTTGCATCGCGCAATTCCGCTGTTCGATCTTCGACGCGGACATTCAGTTCATCGGCCCATTGCCGCAGTGCTTTGTCGCGATCTTGAACTTGGTCCAGAAGGTCATCCAAATGCCCGGCGACCTGACCGATTTCATCCTGCGTCCCAACGTTGCCGTTGCGCGCGTTCAGGTCGCCTTTAGTCACACGCGTCATGGTTTGGGTCATGCGTTCAAGCGGCGCGAAAATGCCCTTTGCCAACCACAGGAACAGCGGCGCAGAGATCAGCAATACCGCGATAAATGCGGCAAACATCCATCTGAATGCCGCACGCTTGGCGGACGAAAACGGAGCTTCGAGGAAGCCGACATAAAGCATGCCAACCCTCTGATCAAAGCTGTCCACCACAGGCAGATAGCCAGATATATACCAATCGTTGACGACAAAGGCGCGGGCCAGCCACGTTTGCCCGTCGCCCAGCACGGTCTGTCGCACCACAGCGGACACACGCGTTCCTAGGGCGCGCACATCTTCGAACAAACGCACATTGGTTGAAACGCGCACGTCTTCCAGAAACAACGTTGCAGTGCCTTGCCTGTCGCCACCCGTTACCGCGTTCAGATAGACCAGCGCGTTGATTGAATCGATAAAGTCCAAATTCCGATTTAGCAGAATGCCACCCACCAAAACGCCGGTTGTGTCGTTCAACAGAACGGGTGCTGCGCTGTGAACAACCATTCCGCGATCTTCGACAATGCGATCAGTTGGAACGGCAGCCTCTGTGTCGATCAAATCGATCCGGGCTGTTTCGGCCAATTCGGGGTCTAGCTGCTGAAGGTCTTCGCCCGAAAAGATGTCAATTTCCGTTGTGCGCGATCCGGTCAAGGCGCGTTGCACAACGGGCCATCGTTCCGCGTCACCGACGGATTGAGAGTCGCGAAAATACAGGAAATCCAACCCAAGGGCTGTTCGGCGATCTTCGAGGTATGCGTCCAGCCCGGCTTGGTCAGATTGAAGGGCGGTGGCAAAGGCGGCGGCTTGGGCCACGCTGTCCAGATCGGTCCCTGTCCCGCTTAGAATGCGCGCAAGATACTGTTCGGCAATGCGCAAGTCGCTTTCGACATTGGCGGTGAGGACCTTGTCATAATCAGTTGTCCACCGGCTCATGCCTAAGAACAACAGCAAAGGCATCAGAACGATCAGCGGCAAAAGCGCAAGGATCAGTAGGCGCAGGCGTACCGAGGTCATGACTAGTCTCCCTGAAAGGGAGCCTAGCCTGTGACCCGGTGTCTGGCAATTCTGCCTAGTCTTTCAAATGTTGCCCTAGCCACGGTCCGTGGTGAGCGCCGGATTTGTCGACACGCTCAAAGCTGTGTGCGCCAAAGTAATCACGTTGCGCTTGCAACATGTTCGCAGTTGTCCGGCCCATTGTTAGCGTGTCGAAATAGGTCAACGCCGCGGCCAATGCAGGTACGGGTAAACCCGCAGCCAATGCGGCCAGTGTGGTTTTACGCAAGCCATCCACTGTGCCGCTGATCAATGCCTTGAAGTGCGGCGCGAATGCCAGATTGGTTGTCGCGTCTTCACGCAGCGCAGTGGCCATATCGTTCAACATGGCGGATCGGATGATGCAGCCTTCGCGCCAAACTTCGGCGATCTCAGGCATTGGCAGTGACCAATCGTATTCGCCGCTGGCCTTGGACAGCAGTTCGAACCCTTGTGCGTAGCAAAGGATTTTACCTGCGATCAGTGCCTTTTCGATGTCCGCTATTGTCAACGCATCTTGTGGCAAGCTGCGCGCACCCGGTTGATAGATGTCTGCGCCTTTCAAACGCAAATCGCGTGCTGCGGACAGGTTGCGCGCTGAAACCGCCGCCTCGATGACGGGCACAGGTGCACCCAGCATTTGGCTTTCGATCACAGTCCAACGCCCGGTTCCTTTTTGTCCGGCCCGATCCAAAATGACGTCCAACACAGGTTTCTGTGTGTCGGGATCGTCGGCTTGGGACACGTTGCCGGAAATTTCGATCAGGTAGCTTTTCAGTGGGCCTTCGTTCCACGTGTCAAAGATCTGGCCACAGTCCTTTGCCGCCATACCCATACCGTCGCGCATGATACCATAGGCTTCGGCGATCAATTGCATGTCAGCATATTCAATACCGTTGTGTACGGTTTTGACGAAATGCCCCGCACCCCCAGCGCCCATCCATTGCGCGCAGGCCTGACCTTCGTATTTTGCCGAAATCGCCTCAAGGATATGGCTGATACGATCCCAGCTGGCTTGCGGTCCGCCACCCATGATCGACGGTCCAAACCGCGCGCCTTCTGCACCACCTGAAACGCCAATCCCAAGGTAAGGGTATCCGGCTTCATCCGCAGCGTTTGCGCGTCGATTGGTTTCGTGGAAATTTGCGTTGCCCGCGTCGATGATCATGTCGGTGTCGTCAAGCAGTGGACGCAGCGCTTCGATTTGGCTGTCGACGGCTGCCCCGGCGGGCACCATCAGCACAATGTTTCGCGGTGTTTTCAATGATGCAATAAAGGCTTCCAGCGTTTCTGCCGGAGTAATCTTGTCCGCCAGCTTACCTGCTTCTTCCATGAACTCGGGCAGTCGTGACGTTGTCCGGTTGTACACCGAAACTGGAAACCCGTTGTCCGCTATGTTCTGCGCCAACATTGCACCCATGGTGCCCAGTCCAATTACGCCTATGTCTGATTGCGTCATTTTCGTTCCGTTCTCTTGCTCAAAACTCTGGCAACTGGGGTCCAGCTGCCCTTACATCTGGTCTCAAGGATTTTGCCACGGTTTTCAAGCTTGACTTCCATTCTTCATCGATATCATGGTATCGGTAACAGTGACATCAGATCAATGATCTTTATGCATGTTAAGGAGAAAGAATGACACGGGGTACGGAATTGTTTTCGCTTGAGGGACGTCGCACCCTGATCACCGGATCATCTCAGGGCATTGGATTCGCATTGGCGCGCGGGCTTTCGGCTGCAGGCGCTGAGATCGTTTTGAATGGACGTGATACTGCAAAACTGGAACGCGCTGCGGATGAATTGAAAGCGGCGGGCGCAACTGTCCATACTCTGGCGTTTGATGCAACTGACCATGAAGGTGTGCGTGCGGCTGTCGATGCCTTCGAGGCAAATACCGGCGCCATTGATATCTTGGTCAACAACGCGGGCATGCAGCATCGTACGGCACTTGAAGATTTCCCGGCTGATGCATTCGAACGACTTTTGCAGACCAATGTCGCAAGTGTTTTTCATGTTGGGCAGGCCTGTGCGCGTCACATGATTGGGCGCAAATCGGGTAAGGTGATCAATATCGCCAGTGTTCAAACCGCCTTGGCCCGTCCGGGCATTGCACCCTATACGGCAACAAAGGGCGCGGTTGCCAACCTCACCAAAGGAATGGCGACAGATTGGGCCCAACACGGTCTGCAGTGTAACGCGATTGCTCCGGGGTATTTCGATACGCCATTGAACGCGGCACTGGTTGCGGATCCGGAATTCAGCGCATGGCTGGAAAAACGCACGCCAGCCGGGCGTTGGGGCAATGTCGAAGAGCTCGTCGGAGCCTGCGTTTTCTTGTCTTCTGCCGCGTCTAGTTTTGTCAACGGACACACGTTGTATGTGGATGGTGGGATTACCGCGTCGCTTTGAAGAAACAGCAATCAATTCATAGGGCTTTGCAATGAGTGGACGCACGACGATGCGCGATGTGGCAAAGGCGGCGGGAGTGTCGCCCATGACCGTGTCGCGGGCATTGCGAGGCGACACCATGGTCAATCAGAAAACGCGTGATCTGGTCCGAAACACTGCTGCGCGTCTTGGATATGTGTACGACACAACTGCACAGGCATTCCGATCGCAAAAAAGCGGTTTTGTTGCCGTGACGCTGCCTTCGATAAACAACGCGAACTTTGCGGATACGTTCAGAGGATTGTCCGAAACGTTTGGCGATCTTGGGTTGCAGCTTTTGCTGGGCAGTACAAATTACGACGTTGAAGCAGAAGAGCATTTGGTGCGTCAGTTGTTACAACGCCGACCAGAGGCGATCATCCTAACGGGTGGTTTTCACACCGATGCCACACAGCAGTTGGTGCACGCAGCCAATGTTCCGATATTCGAGATTTGGGATTTGCCGGATAACCCTTTGGGACATGTGGTTGGGTTTTCCAATGCGGATGCAATGAAGCCGCTGGTGCATCATTTGGCAAAGACCGGGCGGCGAAAATTGGCCTTTGTCGGTGCGTCAGAGGGTACAGATCATCGTGGGGCTGAACGACGACGCGGTGTTGTTGACGCCGCGCAATCGTTGGGATTACCAGAGGTGCAAATCGTAGACGCGGGTCAAGCACCTGTTTCGATGACACAAGGTGCAGATGCCGTTCGGGCGCTGGGGCCATCCTTGGATGATTTGGATGCATTGGTTTGTGTGTCTGACCCGGTCGCGTTTGGCGCATTAAGCGCATGTCAACGTATGGGAATTTCGGTACCCAAAGATTTGGCCATCACCGGGTTTGGGGCGTTTGAAATTGCATCTGTCTGTGTTCCGTCAATCACAACTGTGCGGGTTGATGCCCATGCCATTGGCGTAAAGGTTGGGAATTTGGCGTTGCGTGTCTTTGAAGGTCAGGATGTAGGTCACAGGATGACAGAGGATTTGGGATCAAGTTTGCAGCTTGGCGAGACCTGTTAGGCTTTGTTGCTTTCTGAAAGAGCGGTTCGCTGAAGGTCAGGATTGAACTTAAAACCTTTCCGCACGTAGTACTTCGACGTCATTGATTGTGACAACGCCCATATGGCGATTAACGACCGCAAAGGCTGCTTCCATCAATTCGTTCAAACGTTCAGGACGAATGATACAAACAACCTGAACCATGCCAGTGCCGCGACTGACCTGCCCGTCACGACTCCATTCCCCCGATTCCCCTGATCCACCTAAAACGGGAAGAACAGTCCAACCCGTCACGCCGGTATCTTTCATGGCTTGGGTCAAGCGATTTTGCATCACTGTTTCAATGATGATGGCGACACGTTTGGCTTTGTGGGTTTGCATCTGGTCAGTGTCCCGCAATTGCACTGGCCAAAGCGACGTAAAGCGGAATGCCCAGTGTGAGGTTGAAAGGAAAGGTTACGCCCAACGATAGCGTCAAATAAATGGATGGATTTGCTTCTGGCAAGGCCACCCGCATCGCCGCTGGTACGGCGATATAGCTTGCGGATGCAGACAGCACCATAAACAGGGCAATGCTCCCGGTGTCCAATCCCAGGACCATACCGGCAAGAAAGCCAAGGCTTGCGCCAATCAAAGGCATCAAAATTCCAAATGCCAAGACACCGGGTTTTAACACGCCACGCCCGTCGCGCAGTCCCCGACCCGCGACAAGGCCCATGTCCAGCAAAAACAAACACAAGACACCTTGGAAGGGGGCAACGATGAACGCATCAATGCGCGCCAACCCATCCGCCCCGGTTGCGATGCCGATGGCAAAGCTGCCGACCAAAAGAACGATAGATCCATTGAACAAGATTTCGCGCATCAATTCGGAATCCATGCGTCCGCCGCCGGATGATCGCGAAACCAGCCAAAGGGCGGATAAGATCGCTGGTGCTTCCATTGCGGCGGCGACGGCAACCATATACCCGGCCGACCCAATGCCACTTGCGTCAAGGACAGATGTCGCGGCAACGAATGTGACGATCGAGATTGACCCGTAATGTGCAGCCACCGCAGCGGCATCAAGCACTGAAAGCCCGCTGATCAAGCGCAGCAAGGCAAAGGCGATGATCGGTAGGGTAAACGACAGAATGACACCCGCCATCAAGGACAGTCCCAATGTCACATCCAACCCGTGGTCGGCGACGCTGACTCCACCTTTGAAACCGATGGCGAATAACAGATAGATCGACATCATTTTTGCAGCGGCTTCCGGAATCGAAAGGTCAGAACGAACAAGTGCTGCAATCACCCCCAAAGCAAAGCTGAGGATGATAGGTGACAGCAGGTTATTTGCTGCCAACGTTAGGATGTCCGACATATTTTTGCCCGGCTAAATGAACTGACGTTCAATTAGCGCATTTTTGACCAATGAAAAGGTCAAACAGGCTGAAAACTCTCAGCGTCTGGCGCGTAAGCTTCAAGTCGCCCATCCGAAATATCAAGCCAAAGCCCATGCAAGCTGAGTTGGCCCTCTGCGTGTCTCTTTTCGATAAAGGGGAAGGTGAACAGATTTTCGATAGAGGTTTGGACGGCATAGCGTTCAAATTCGAGAACCTGTTGATCTTTGTCTTCGATGTCCTCCACCAAAGGATATTTGGGGCGAAGGATATCCATCCATCGGCCAACAAAGCTGTCCGGTTTTTCCAATTCTGGGGCTTCGCCTTTACACATATCCAAGCAGCCTTTCACACCACCGCATTGTGAATGCCCAAGCACGATAAGGTGCGCGACTTGCAAAATGTTTACTGCGTATTCAACGGCGGCTGATGTTCCGTGATGATCTGTATCAGGAGCATAAGGTGGTACAAGGTTCGCCACATTGCGGTGAATAAAGAATTCGCCTTGGTCCGCACCAAAGATGGATGTGACATGCACGCGTGAATCGCAACACGTGATGACCATAGCCCGAGGGCGTTGGCCGTCTTCTGCCAAGCGTTTATACCAAGCGGAATTTTCTGCGTAGGTCGTTGCTTTCCAGCCAGTGTAACGCTGTTGCAGATAAGCTGGCAATGGCTTCAGTCTATGCATTGTCGTGTGACCCTCTGTGTACTGGGCACCGCCAATAGTCGTGATTGTCATTAAATTCGAGAGAAAAATGTCTTCCCTTTGGAAAGAGTCGCAACCTTTTAAGAAGGACTGGGTGTCATCGTGTCCGCGGTTTGGGTGAACGGCTAGATGTTGCTAAGGGTGAGTAACGTGGAAGAACTATTGTTAATTAGACCAACAGAATTCGTGCGAGTCGATTCAGAAAAGCTCGGTAAGCTGTACTCAGATATGGGTGATTCCGCGGCGGAAGACGTCGTTTGTCGCGCAATGGAGGAATTGGCGTTGCGCCTTGCCCATTGCGATCGTTTGTATCGAGCGAACAATATGGATGATCTTCGCAAATCCAGCCGTTCTTTGATCGCAATTGCAGATCAGATAGGCATGACAAAATTGGCTCGTGTGGCAGGCGATGTCACGGAATGCATCGATGACAGCAATGGCGTTGCCCTTGCTGCTACGCTTGGGCGGCTGATGCGTATTGGCGAAGGATCGTTGACCGCGATTTGGGATTTGCAGGATTTAACAATCTGATTGCATTGCTTTCGTGATGGGATGGGTCTTGCGGCCAGTCGGCAGCACGGTAGGGTCAGGTGAGTCTTCAGAAAGGCCTGACCATGACCATAAGATTTGCAAACCCAGACAACGCAATCCCCTTGCACGTGCTTGGCGAAAGTGACTTTGACGGATGGCTGAAACGTCAGCCTGATGACGTCAGTGCGTGGGTCGAGGCCATGGGTTTCAGCGGTCAGTTGGGTCAAGGTTTGGCTTTACCCGGCCCAAATGGTGTTCGCGAAGCGGTGGTCGGTTTCGGCACGCCAACGTCCCGAACTCGGTCGCGGTTTCATTTGGCGGCGGGCATGGCTCGATTGCCAGCTGGTGCGTATGCCGTTCAATCTTGGCCGGATGGGGCCGATGCGGAATCTGAATGTATCGGAGCCCTTCTCGCGCAATATGCGTTTGACAGATATCGTTCACGCAGCGGTATTGCCGCCCGTTTGTGCGCACCGCAGGAATTGGACGCGGCACGGATTGAAACGATTGTGAATGGCGAGGCCTTAACACGCGATCTGATCAATATCCCGGCCTCGGATATGGGCCCACCCGATCTTGAACAGGCGGCGCGTGATCTTGCGTCTCAGCACGGTGCGTCGATCAACGTGATTGTTGGCGACACCTTGTTAGAGCAGAATTTCCCAATGATTCATGCCGTTGGACGTGCGGCTGATCGCAAACCGCGTTTGATAGACATGCGTTGGGGCGATACTGGGCCGACTGTCACGTTGGTTGGCAAAGGCGTTTGTTTTGATACTGGTGGATTAAACCTCAAGCCCGGCGCGTCTATGGGATTGATGAAAAAGGACATGGGTGGATCGGCCAATGTTCTGGGTCTAGCGGCGATGTTGATGGGAACAAATGCTCAGATTCAATTGCGAGTTTTGATCCCGGCCGTTGAAAATTCTGTGTCTGACAACGCGTTTCGACCACAGGATATTCTGACGGCGCGCAATGGTTTGACCGTCGAGATTAACAACACCGATGCCGAAGGGCGCCTTGTTTTGGCTGATGCGTTGTCGCTGGCATCAGAAGAATCCCCGGACCTTTTGATTTCGATGGCCACATTAACAGGTGCGGCTCGGGTTGCCGTTGGTCCTGATCTTGCGCCGTTTTATACGGACGATGAACATTTCGCGGCGTGCTTGAGCGCGGCGGCAGATGATGTCGCTGACCCTGTGTGGCGTATGCCGTTCCACGATCCGTACGAAAAGATGATTGAACCGGGTATTGCCGATCTGGATAATGCACCAAAGGGCGGATTTGCTGGGTCGATCACAGCGGCCTTGTTCCTGCGCCGATTTGTTGCGGACACGCCTCGTTACATGCATTTTGATATCTATGGTTGGCAACCAACAGATGCGCCGGGCCGTTCCAAGGGCGGAGTGGGGCAGGCCACACGCGCCTTATTAAACGCATTGCCCAAAGTTCTTGAAAAATGACGGACAAACGAACGACGCCTGATCCGAATTACGTTGATGCGCATACGCCTGCCCGGATTATTGCGCCATTGGTTGATTTGTTGGATCAACCGCGCGGAACGCGGAACCGTCAGTTGTTGTTTGGTGATCCGGTCACGATCTTGGGCGCAATCGACGGTTTCAGTTACCTAAGATCGGACAAGGACGGGTATATCGGATTTGTTCAACCTGAAACGCTTGGCGAACGAACGCCAGTGACGCACCGTGTTTCTGTGTTGGCGACCCATGCGTACCGCAGCGCGGATATCAAATCCGGGAATCAAGCCACCTTAAGCTTTGGCTGTTTTATCACCAGCCTGTCTGAGACGGATGAATTTGTAGAAACCAACCTCGGATTCGTGCCCAAGGTGCACCTGACATCGCATGAAGTGCTGGAAAAAGATCCGGTCGATGTTGCGCTGCGCTTTATCGGGACGCCTTATCTTTGGGGTGGAAATTCACGGTTGGGTTTGGATTGTTCAGGTCTTGTTCAAGCGGCCTTGCTGGCCTGTGGGATAGAGTGTCCGGGTGACAGTGATCAACAACGCGACGCTGTCGGGGTAGAGTTACCAGAAGGCAGCGAACCCAGATCAGGTGATTTGTTTTTCTGGCCGGGGCACGTTGCAATGGCCGTTGATGCGCGCACAATGATCCACGCAACCGGTCATTTTATGTCAACGGTTCTGGAACCTATCGAAAAAGCCAAGACCCGCATTGACGCGGCTGGGGAAGGGCCGCTTTTGTCTCACAAAAGGCTTTAATCGACAGAACGGATCAGCTTGCGTTCCAACACGCGCAAAACCGTTTTCAAATCCTGCCCGCGGCGGATGATCTGTCCGTCCATTCCCAAAACGGCGTACATACCTTGTTTCCCGCGCAGTTTTGGCCGCTTTTCGATCCGATATAACGGGTGTTCGGCGGTCCTGCGAAACACGGCAAAGACGGCGACTTCTTTCAGCGAAGAAATCCCATAGTCGCGCCATTCACCGGCGGCTACCATACGCCCATACAAGGACATGATGACCGACAGTTCGGTTCTGTGAAAATTCACCGTGGGGTTCGGAATTTCGCGCAGGTTAGACGGTGGAGGCATCTGCATTGTCATAAGTTACAGTTGCCCCCTTTTTCCGCCAAATCAAGAGATGGCTTTCAGTTTTACAAACCAGCCGCCAGTCGTGTGCCTTGATCGATGGCGCGTTTGGCATCCAATTCAGCAGCCACATCTGCCCCACCGATGACATGTGCCGTGATTCCGCGGGCAGCCAGATCATCCGCCAGTGACCGGTCTGACACTTGACCGGCGCATAAAACAACATCGTCTACTTCGATCAGGGTCGGCGTTTCACGGGCTTCACCAAAGCTGACATGTAAGCCTGCTTTGTCAATTTTTTCGTAATTTACACCACCTACAAATTCGACATTTTTCATTTTTAAAGCGGCGCGATGAATCCAGCCTGTCGTTTTGCCCAGCCGTTTCCCGTGTTTTTCTGCCTTGCGCTGAATCAAGGTGACCTGACGTGCGGCACTATCCGGTTGTGGGCCATCCGGGGCCAATCCACCCCGTGCGGATGCGGGATCGGTGACGCCCCATTCACGCATCCAATCGGGCAGGCTTTCGGTGGTGCTTGCGCCTTCGTGGACAAGGTATTCCGAAACGTCAAAACCGATGCCGCCTGCGCCAATTACGGCAACGCGTTTGCCGGGTTTCGCAACCCCCTTCAGCACGTCGATATAACTGTGCGCATGGTCTTGGCCGGGTATTTCCGGATCGCGTGGAATGACGCCGGTGGCGACGATCACATCATCAAAATCATCAAGGTCTTGGGCCGTTACATTCGTGTTCAGCTTTTGGGTCACGCCTGATGTGTCAAGCATGGTGCGGAACCAATCCACCAGCCCCCAGAATTCTTCTTTGCCCGGAACCTGTTTGGCCAGGTTCAACTGCCCACCGATTTCCGGTGCGCGATCAAACAGCGTTACGTTATGTCCGCGCTCTGCCGCTGTGATGGCGGCTGACAATCCAGCAGGACCAGCGCCGATGACAGCGATGGCTTTGGTGTGTGATGCCGGTTCAAGGGTTAGTTCAGTTTCATAACAAGCACGTGGGTTTACTAGGCATGAGCTGATTTTTCCGGAAAAGGTATGATCGAGGCAAGCTTGGTTACATGCGATGCAGGGTGCGATCTGATCGGCTTTGCCGGCCATGGCTTTGGACACAAATTCTGCGTCAGCCAGCATGGGGCGGGCCATCGACACCATGTCTGCGCACCCATCTGCCAACACGTCTTCGGCCACTTGTGGTGTGTTGATCCGATTGGACGTGATGACGGGAATGGACACTTTGCCCATCAGCTTTTTGGTCACCCATGAAAAGGCCGCACGAGGAACGGATGTGGCGATTGTCGGAATGCGCGCTTCGTGCCAGCCAATGCCTGTGTTGATGATGGTCGCCCCGGCTTTTTCGATTTGCTGAGCCAGTTCCACAACCTCTTCATGGGTTGATCCATTTGGAACAAGGTCAATCATGGACAGGCGATAAATCAGGATAAAATCGGTGCCCACAGCTTCGCGTGTGCGGCGCACAACTTCGATCGGCAAGCGCATGCGGTTTTCATATTTGCCGCCCCAACGATCGTCGCGTTTGTTGGTGTGGGTCACAAGAAACTGGTTCAGAAAATACCCTTCTGAACCCATGATTTCGACCCCGTCATACCCAGCGGACTGAGCCCGAACCGCACAGGCGACGATATCGCTGATTTGTTTTTCGATACCGTCTTCGTCCAATTCCGCAGGTGGGAACGGCGAGATTGGCGATTTCACAGGTGATGGCGCCACGCACATCGGTCCATAGGCATAGCGCCCGGCATGCAAAATCTGCATCGCGATTTTTCCACCTGCATCGTGGACGCGCTGTGTGACTATGCTGTGATTTGCGACATCTTCATCCGTGGTCATCATCGCAGCACCCGGTAAAACAGACCCCTCAAGGTTAGGGCCAATGCCACCCGTCACGATCAAAGCAACCTCGCCGCGTGCACGTTCGGCATAGAATTCGGCGATGCGGTTCCAGTCCTTGGTTTCCTCAAGGCCGGTGTGCATAGACCCCATAAGAACGCGGTTTTTCAGGGTCGTGAATCCAAGGTCCAGCGGTTGCAGCAGGTTCGGGTAGGCGGTCATAGATGGCTCCTCGCGGTCTAGGGACAAATTCGCGTCAGTTTTGGGAGAATGTCACGCACAACCTGACGTCACACTGATTTAATTTGCGGCGTCTTAGTCCCTTTCCGCCGACAATCCGACAGAGTAGAAGGTTCTGATGACACCAGATGAAATAGAAAAACTGCCCTATCGACCATGTGTCGGGGTGATGTTGATGAACTCCAGCGGCCATATCTTTGTAGGGCAGCGAAATGACCGGTTCAAAGCGGCGTGGCAAATGCCGCAAGGTGGGGTCGACAAGGGCGAAGCACCGCGAGACGCCGCAATCAGAGAGCTTTGGGAAGAAACAGGGGTGACCTCTGACAAGGTGGAAATTGTTGCCGAAACCGATGATTGGCTACCTTACGAATTGCCGCATGACCTCGTGCCTAAGCTGTGGAAAGGCAAGTATCGCGGACAAGAACAAAAGTGGTTTCTGTTGCGATTTTCCGGCACGGATGCGGATGTGAACATCGAAACAGAGCATCCGGAATTTGCAGCATGGAAATGGTTGCCAGTGGATCGTTTGGTTGATGAGATCGTGCCATTCAAACGCGAAGTATATGTTCGTGTACTTGCGGCATTCGAGGCGCATTTATGATTTGGCGCGTTTTACTTCTTTGTTTTCTACCGATGCCTGCTTTGGCGTTGTCTTGCATCCCATATGGAATACAGGATGCCTATTTGGACGCCGCAGAATCGCCAGAAGCCTATGTAATCGTGCGCGGCAAACTTACATTTGACACAAGCACGTTGCCTAAAGTGGATTGGAACCAACAGGACAAAGTTCCCCCGGTGACCAATATCTCTGCACGGATCAGTGGCGTTCACTTAGGCAGCCTTGGAAAACGGGGCTCGTTTTCAAAGGACATAACACTCAGCGTTCGCTGCTTTGGTCCATGGTGTGGTGGCGCACAAGAAGGGGACGTGGTCGCGTTCTTACGTCGCGACAACACGCGTTACGTTTTGGAAACGGATCCGTGTGGCGGGTTCTTGTTCGGGGCGCCAACATCTGAACATATGCGGTCGCTTCAGCAGTGTCTGGACGGAAAATCCTGTAAACCCACCACGTTTCCAGAGTGAACTTTAGACGTCAAAGATTGGAATATGTGGCCCTAAGTTCCGGTCAAACCCACCAACCAAACGGGGGTCGTCGGCCACCTCGACGCGTTGATGTGTGGGGGTGAAACCAAGATGCCTGTAAAACCCAAGGGCTTGCGGGCTGTCCAAAGTGCAGGTTTGAAGATGAAAACGTTGGATGTTGGCTGACCACGCCGCGTCAATCGCTTTGGTCATCAAAAAGCGACCTGCGCCTTGTCCGATTAGCTCTTTAGCAACGCCAAAGAATGACAGCTCGCATTCGTTTTCCTTGCGAAAATCCAATTCCAACAAAGCGGCGTCGCCCTGCGGATTGCGAAGGGTCCAGAACTTGATGCCAGACGCGTTCAAAATGGCGCCCAGCTCTGCGTCGTCAAGCTTGAGCCGGGAAAACCACAACCAGTTTTCACCGACTTTTCTGAACACATCGCGATACCAATCGCATGTGGGTGTCTCGACTTGCACCAATTCCCATCCGTCCGGACAGGACGCGACTGGCATGTCGGGCCGCGCGCGCATTTCAAGATGCGTGATGACGGTTGTTATCTTGCCACGCGCGACATCGTGATATCCATCGTTCAGTGTCATTCGACAAGCTTGGCCTGCTTGAACATCTCAAGCATATTGGCCTGAGGGCGTGGACCCACGTGGCTGATGACTTCGGCGGCGCAGATGTTGCCCATACGTCCGCAGGTTTCTAAGTTTTGACCCGTGGCCAAACCATACAAAAATCCCGCAGCGAATTGATCGCCCGCACCTGTCGCGTCCACTGGAACAACCCGTGTCACTGGTACGTCGACACGTTCGCCTTCGCGGATCATGGACACACCATCGCCAGACCGCGTGCACACTACGATTGGGCAAATCTCGGCCGTTTTGGCCAGTGCCAATTCAGTGTCGTCGGTTTCGAAGAGGGATTGGATTTCGTGTTCGTTGCCAATGACGTAATTCAGATCGTTTTTGATCAATGACAGAAAATCGGACCGGTGTCGTTCAACGCAGAAAGGATCGGAAATCGCAATCCCTGCCATGCCGCCTCCGGCTTTCGTGGCACGTGCTGCCTCGCGAAAGGCTGTTTTGCCGGCGTCATGGTCAAACAGATACCCTTCAAGGAACATGATCTTGGCGTTGCCGGCGACGTCTTGAGGCACGTCATCGGATGTCAGGCCAGTCGACACACCCAAATACGTATTCAAGGATCGTTCGCCATCGGGTGTCACAAAGATCATGCAACGTGATGTTGGCATATCTGCGCCCGGCACCGGTGGGTTTACAAAATCTATGCCGTGATCGGTCATTGCGTTGGCATAGAACTGACCCAACGCATCATCACGCACACGTCCGATAAATGCGGTATTCAGACCCAAGGCACCCGCACCAGCAACAGTGTTCGCAACAGCGCCGCCGGGTGTTTGCACACGTTCATTCATCGAGGCGTACAGAGTTTCGGCACGCGCTTGTTCGATAAGCTGCATGATGCCTTTTTCGATGCCCATAAGGTCAAGAAAGCTGTCATCGGTTTGTGTAATGACATCGACAACGGCGTTACCGATGCCGACCAGGTCGTAAGTCTTCATTCTGTTTTGTCCTCATATGGGCAAAGGTCGCGAATGATACAGGTTGGGCACATGGGTTTGCGTGCTTTGCAATGATAGCGCCCGTGCAAGATCATCCAGTGATGTGCGTGCAATTGAAAATCCGCAGGAATGTTGTCTTCTACGGCGCGTTCAACGGCTTCGACGGTTTTTCCCGGTGCGATACGTGTTCGGTTGCCAACTCGAAAGATATGTGTGTCGACAGCCTGTGCTGGCATTTTCCACCACATATTCAAAACGACATTGGCCGTTTTGCGACCTACACCGGGCAAGGCCTGTAGTGCGGCGCGGGAACAAGGCACCACACCGTCATATTCTTCCACAAGAATGCGGCTAAGCTTGATGACGTTTTTTGCCTTTTGCCGGAACAGGCCGATTGTTTTTATGTGCTCGATCAGACCTTCTTCGCCAAGGTCGAGCATTTTTTGAGGTGTATCAGCGATTTCAAATAGGGCGCGGGTTGCTTTGTTGACGCCTGCGTCTGTTGCTTGTGCAGAAAGAGCGACGGCAACGACCAACGTATAGACGTTCACATGGTCAAGCTCGCCCTTGGGTTCCGCTTCTCGTGATTCAAACCGTTCAAAAATTTCACGGATCGTATGATAATCAAGCTGCTTTGGCATGTGTTCTGGTATTCCAAATCCTCAGGGACACACAAGAGCATGTGAAAAAGTAAATCTATCTAATAAAAATCGAAGTAAGGATAATACTGTCGCAAGGTTTTTCGGCGTACAAAGAACCAGATCACTGCATAACGAGGTTCGTAATGTCGAAAAACAAAGGCTTGGCGTTTCATTCTGATCAGTCGGATGCGTTTGAACAAACGCTTGTACAATCATCAGATTCCGTTCTGACAGGTTTGACCTCTGGCGCAATGGTCGTTACGCGCAACGGCGAAATCCCGGTTGAATGGCTTGAAACAAGCGACGAAGTTCTGACACGAGATCAGGGGTTCGTAAAAGTTCTTTGGTTGAATCGCGTAAAACTGGAACGTGAGAGTTTCAGAGACAGGCCAGAATATGCACCGGTGACCATCCCAGCAGGACGGGTAGGCAGCCAATTCCCTACACATGACATCACTGTGTCGCCAGATCAGCTTATTATGTTACGTTCACCGTTGGCGGAAAGAGATTACTGGTCGACCGAAGTCCTTGTGCCCGCGTCTTCCCTTGGTTCGCAAGCCAAGGTTGATGATATGCGGTGGTCGTCACGGGCGATTTACACACAGGTCATGTTACCAACGCACGAAGCGATTATAGTTGACGGTTTGTGGTGTGGCACGATTTACACGGGCTCACTGGCGAAAAGTAAGGACATGGATCGCAGTCCCTTGGCCCAACAAATGAAGGATCCTCGCATGATGTCGACGCGGCCAATTCTAGATGCCGACGAAGCACGTGTATTGGTTTCCGAAATTGACGAGTTCAACGTAAAGCACAACGAAACGATGTCAGAGGAGACAATTCGCGCGTCTGCCTAACGGAAGCGCAATATTCGGGTCGATTGAAACCGCATGTAAGCTTAATGTGGAGTCATGACACAGCTTGATGCGAATATTGAATCTGACAATGATCAAGGCGGGTATCATTACCAAGTGATGCGCCGCGCAATTGAATTGATCGACGCAGCCGATGAACCCGTTGGTCTTGAAGCTTTGGCGCAAGACATGGGGATGAGCCCGGCCCACTTTCAGCGGGTGTTTTCACGTTGGGTCGGGGTGTCGCCCAAGCGTTATCAACAATATCTGACACTTGATCACGCCAAAAGGTTGCTCAGCGATCACTTCACCACTTTGGATGCGGCCCATTCCGCCGGACTAAGCGGGACAGGCCGGTTGCACGATCTGTTTTTGCGTTGGGAATCGATGAGCCCAGGTGAATACGCAAAAGGCGGGGCAGGTTTGACCATCTATTGGGGATGGTTCGACAGCCCCTTTGGCCCCGCTTTGGTTATGGGCACAGACAGGGGTTTGTGCGGTTTGGGGTTTTCATCAGAAATGGGCGAAACGGAGTCTATGCAAGATTTGATCAGCCGTTGGCCGCAGGCAACGTTTGCCGAGGATCCTGAACGTTTGCGCCCATGGGTGATGACCGCGTTTGGTGCAGCGGAAACGGGACTTGAAAAAGCGCCACTGTTCCTGATCGGTGCTCCGTTCCAGATCAAAGTGTGGGAAGCGTTGCTGCGGATACCCTCGGGTCAGGTGACCACCTATTCAGAAATCGCAGGCAGCATCGGCCATCCCAAAGCGGTGCGTGCGGTTGGAACGGCTGTCGGCAGGAATCCGGTCAGTTGGTTAATTCCGTGCCACCGCGCTTTGCGCAAGTCCGGTGGGTTGGGCGGATACCATTGGGGATTGCCAGTGAAACGTGCCCTTTTGGCCTATGAATCGGCCCGCGCCGAAGCAGGATAATCCTAAGCAAGATGCCGCCGATTGGCTTTTTCCCCTTAAGACTGCCCATTGTCGTGTCTATATTGTCGCCATGATAAGACGCCTTGCCCGAACAAGGCCGACCTAGGAAGGCAGTAGAAATGACAGCTAGATACAAAATTCTTTCACTTGGCGTGGTTGCCGCATTCACATTGGGCGCATGTACGGACCCTGCGTCTTTGGGCGGCGGAACGACAACGGATAACCCCAATCAGAACCGCAACCGTGGGGCCGCAATTGGCGCAGGTGCGGGCGCGCTTCTTGGAACAATATTACGCGACGATGATCGCCTTGAAGGCGCTGCAATTGGCGGTGTTGTTGGGGCTGCGATTGGTGGTGGTATCGGATACAGCCTGGACCAACAGGCCGCGGATCTTCGCCAGCAGATTGGTAATGACGACGTTGTCATCACCAACACCGGCGACCGTCTAATTGTTACCTTGCCGCAGGATATTCTGTTTCCTGTCAACAGCTTTGCAGTCCGTCCAGATTTGCGTGGCGACTTGCAGGCATTGGCGCAGAATCTTCAGCAATATCCGCAGTCCAACGTACAGATCGTTGGCCACACGGACAGTGACGGTGATGCCAGTTTTAATCTTCAACTCAGTGAACGCCGCGCAAACGCAGTTGCTGATGTTCTGCTGAATTCAGGTATTCCGTTCAGCCGCATGCAAACATTTGGTCGCGGTGAAGACCAACCCGTGGCGACAAATTTGACACCAGAAGGCAAGGCGCAAAACCGTCGTGTCGAAATCGTCATTTTGCCAACAGCTTAAGCGGTTCATCGTTTTCTAAGCACTGACACCTTCGCCCGGACAGGCGAAGGTGTCTTGATTTATTCTTGCCCCTAGCGCCAATTATAAGCAGCGACGGACAGGGAGACGAACATGACGACATTGCTAGGGATCAGCGGATCATTGAGATCTGAGTCGACCAACCGGAAATTGGTGCGCGAGGCTGCACGTCTTTTTGGCGACTGTACCTATGTCGAGGCGGACGTAAACGTTCCGCTGTATGACGGCGATGATGAGCACGCCAATGGTGTTCCGGCAGCCGTGCATTTGTTGTCCGACCAAATTCGGGTGGCGGACGCTGTGCTGATTTCAACTCCGGAATATAACAAGGGTCCTTCAGGCGTTTTGAAGAACGCGCTGGATTGGGTCAGTCGCACGGATACGAACCCTTGGGAGGATAAGCCGGTCGCTGCGATGTCGGCCGCTGCGGGTCGCGCAGGCGGGGAACGGGCACAGATGATTTTACGAGGCTACATGATCCCCTTTCGGGCCCACGTTTTGGCAGGGCCTGAAATACACTTGGCCTCTTGTGGCACGGCATTCGATGAGAATGGTCAATTGAAGTCTGAACATTATGTGCGTGATCTTGGAACCTTAATGGAGATGTTGCGTAAAGCGATCAGTTCTAAATCGGGGCGCTGATTTCAATTAAATTTCCGTCCGGATCGCGCACATACATGGATAGGATGGGACATGTTGCCCCGGTGCGTTTGATCGGGCCGTCTGTGACGGCGATATTGTTGGCATTCAGATGTGATTGCCATTGTTCAATGGGCGTATCGGTCAAGAAACACAGATCAGCACTGCCTGCCGTGGGTACACGGGCTTTGGGATCAAATTCTGAACCAATCTCATGCAAATTGATTTTTTGATCGCCAAACTTCAATGCATGCCGCGACGTGCCATCTGCGGCTTGAAATTCTTCTGCTCTCATTCCCAAGATGTGTGTGTAAAAATGGATCGTGTTCGCGATGCTTGCTACGGTCAAAACCAGATGATCGAGTGCGGTAACCTGAACAATGCCGGAGCGAGCCACGTGAAATCCTTTCCAGAGCGTTTCGAATGAAATCTGACAAACCCAAACAACAAGGTCAAATCGAAGTGTTGGACCCGGCGCGTGCAAATGCATTGCTTGCCACATTGAACCGGACAGAACGGGTTGGTGTTGGCGCGTCATTGCCGCCGTTTTTCCATCAAATCTATTTCTGGGACGCTCTGCCGCCAGAACAATTGGGGCGTGATGGTCATCCGCAAGTTGGGCAGGGCGATGTTCCTGATATGGGGTTGCCACGACGTATGTGGGCGGGCGGTCGTCTGGAATTCAAGGCGTCTTTAAAGGCTGGGCACAAAGCGCGCAAAGAGACGACTTTGGAATCGACACAGCGCAAACAAGGGCGTTCAGGCGCCTTGGCTTTTGTCACTTTGCGGCACGAGATTTGGCAGAATGACACGTTGTGTGTTGTTGAATGGCAGGACCTTGTGTACCGCGAAGACCTTGATCCCGCGCGTGAGCAGCCAGTTGTTGTGCAGGCACGTACCGATGCAGAAACGCAAGATGACTTGGTGCCGGATTCAACGTTGTTGTTTCGCTATTCCGCTTTGACGTTTAATGGGCACCGCATTCATTATGATGCCGAATACGCTCGCGATACAGAAGGGTATCCGGGTCTGGTTGTGCACGGGCCTTTGTTGGCACAATTGCTGATGTTAAAGGCCCAAGACGAGCTAGGCGCGTTTGCGACCTTCACATTTCGCGGGGTTTCACCTTTGACGCATAATGAACATGCGTTGCTGTGTCGGAATGGTCCTGATCTGTGGGCGTCTGGGTCGGATGGGCGTTTGATTATGTCTGCTCAGGTTTAAAATGACGCCTCGACGTGGAAATCTGTGGGGATCGTGTCGCGCTGTTCCAGAACCAAATCGGCCATGACATCCGCGATCTTTGGAGCCATGCCAAACCCGATCTTAAAGCCGCCGTTCGCTTTGTAATGGCCGGGTTTGTCTGGCCAAGGGCCTAACATGGGTGCGCGTGATCTGCTGCGCGGACGCACCCCGGCCCAACGATTGATCACTGGTGCGGTTGCGATGGCCGGCAAAACGGTGCGCGCCTTTTCCAACAACGCGTCAAGTTGCGCATCAGGTTGGTCAGGTGAATCGAACTCCCGTTCAGATGTGGACCCGATGGCCAGCGTGCCATCCAGATGCGGCACAAAATGCAACGTGTCGGCAAATAGCTGCGGTTTCCTTCGCATATCATAATCAAGCAGAACGGCCTGACCTTTGACACCGTTCCCGACCGCCCGATTTCGGCCGCTGTTCAGCGCATTCAGACCATCAACGCCAGTTGCCCAGACGACGGCTCCTTGATCGGGTCCTTCGGATGCAATTTCGACCCCTTTAGCCTGCAATGCGCTGACAAGGGACATGCACGCCTGCCAAGGATGCAGATGCGCGCTGAGGGTGTCGTGTATCAGCCAACCCGTGGCGCTCGGCGGTTCCCATTGTGCTTGGTTCGCCCGGATGACGTTCCATGTTGCCGCGTCGCCCCACAAGTCCTTGGCTGTGACATGACGCGCCTGTGCCAAGTCCAGCGATGCGTCATCAGCAATCGGTTGCAAGCGGCCTGTTCGACAATAGCCTGGGTTTTTACCGCCGGTTGAAAACACCTCGTCCCAGAACTGTTCCGCCATCAGCAGGCTTTCCAATTGGAACTGTTTCTTAGCATTCCAGTTCTCGGGTACGTGCGGGGCCAACGCGCCGACAATCCCACCTGATGCACGTGCGGCTGGGCCATGGGGGTCGATCACCTGGACAGTTGCACCCCGTTTGACACAGGCCCATGCGATTGACAGGCCTAAGATACCTGCGCCACGCACTGTTAAATCTGCCATTGCCAAGGGATCATCCTTTCGCCAGTGTCCCGTCGAAACTTCTCTACAGGGCGAAACGATGCAGGACCAGCAGGCCAAGCTTGAATGGCGCGACGGGTTGGTGCCCGTCTCAAAACGCTTTGACGATCCGTATTATTCGCTTGAAAACGGCTTGGCGGAAACGCGGCATGTGTTTTTGGACGGCAATGATCTTCCTGCGCGGTTTGTCGATGGGTTCCATGTCGGTGAACTTGGGTTCGGGACGGGATTGAACTTTCTTGCTGTGGTGACGGCATGGATCGCATCAGGAATACCGGGCGCTTTGCGCTTTACCAGTTTCGAAGCCTATCCGATGCATCCCGATGACATGGAACAGGCATTGGCCCCGTTCACAGAATTGGGCGGCCTGCGGGATCAGTTGGTTGCCTTTTGGCGCGACCACCGCAGCGGGGTGTTTCTGGAAAATATCTGGTTGGATGTCATTGAAGGCGACGCGCGCCAAGCGTTGCCAAAGTCGGACATGATGGTTGATGCATGGTTTCTGGACGGATTTTCACCCGCAAAGAACCCTGAACTGTGGGAAGACGCTTTGATGCACAATATCGGAGTGCACACAAACGTGGGCGGTACATTTGCCACCTACACCGCAGCGGGCTTTGTGCGGCGCGCTTTGGATGTGGCCGGGTTTGATGTGCGCCGTATCCCGGGTTTTGGTCGCAAACGCCACATGAGTGTGGGGCAGAAAAGGTGAGCGCGGGCAACAACACGCGTTTGGGCATTGCGCTGATGATGGCAGTGTCCGTTGTGTTTGCGTTGCAAGACGGCATCTCGCGGCATCTTGCGGGTGAATACAATGTTCTGATGATTGTGATGGTGCGCTACTGGTTTTTTGCGGCTTTTGTGATTTCCATCGCGTCACGCAAGGCTGGTGGTTTGCGGGAAACCGCGCGGACGGAACAGCCCTTTTTGCAGACGTTCCGGGGCGTTTTGCTGGCGGCCGAGATTTGCGTGATGGTCAGCGCGTTTACAGTTCTGGGGCTTGTCGAAAGCCACGCAGTTTTCGCCGCTTATCCGTTGCTTGTCGCCGCATTGTCTGGGCCGGTTCTAGGTGAACATGTCGGATGGCGACGATGGCTGGCGATTGGCGTAGGGTTCATTGGTGTTCTGATCATATTGAGACCAGGCTTTGGCGTATTTGATCCAGCAGCCGTGATCCCAGTAATCGCTGCGGCGATGTTCGCTCTTTATGGACTACTGACGCGGTATGCCGCTCGCAAAGACAGCACCGCCACCAGTTTTTTCTGGACCGGAACCACCGGAGCCTTCGCGATCACATGTGTGGGCGTGTGGTTCTGGGAACCAATGACTGGATCGGATTGGGTTTGGATGGGAACGTTGTGCGTCACCGGTGCGACGGGCCATTGGTTGTTGATCCGCTGTTACGAAGTGGCCGAAGCCAGTGCAGTGCAGCCTTTCGCCTATTTCCAAATGGTATTTGCCGCGATGGTTGGCATCGCGGCCTTCGGTGAAATGCTGGAATGGAACGTCATGTTGGGCGCGGTTGTCATCGTGGCGGCAGGCTTGTTCACGCTATGGCGCGAACGCCTTCAACGTTGATCCGGTCAATTCTTGGCTGAATGGAATTGGCAGCGGATTTTGACCCAGACGAGCACGATAGATGGGCAGGCTTTCCGTAACACGCATGACATAGTTTCGCGTTTCTCGGAATGGGATGTGTTCGATCCAGTCCACGACGTCAAAGTTACGCCTGTCTTGCCTTGGGTCGCCATAGAGTTTCATCCATCGAATGGGGCGCGATGGCCCGGCGTTATAAGCCGCTGACATTAGAATAACGTTGCCATCAAAACGTCCCGCAAGTTGCGACAGAAACGTGGACCCCAGCCGCGCATTATAAGCGGGATCATCGATCAAACGAGATGTCGTGTGATCTGTGATACCAAGGCTTTGCGCGACTTCTTTGCCGGTTGCAGGCATGATTTGCATCAGGCCGCGCGCACCGACGCCGCTTTGGACGGACGGGTCAAATTCGCTTTCCCTGCGGGCAATAGCCAAAGCCAAGTCCGTTGCGATTGGCAAATCCACCTCTGCAAGGGGGTGCAATGCATAATATGGACCGGGCAGGGTTAGACCGCGTTGCGCAACGCGTTTCCCGATCATGACCGCCGTATGCGGTTCGGATATATCGATGGCGGCTTGGCCCAGCAGGCCGGCATCTTCTTCACCAAGGCTTTCGGCAAGGTGTGTCCAAAACCGTTCCCCCATGGTCAATTGTCCCGACGCATGCAGCAAAAGACCTGCTTGAAAAACGTCATTTTTGGCAAGGTCAGATGTGCGCCAATCTTGGGTTGGGGCGCTGTTTGCAAAGGCGACGTCAAATGGAACCCCCGCGCGTTCAGCGGCTAAGATGCCATAGAAAGACGTCTGAAACTTTGCCCCTGTCTGATAGGCTGACTTAGCCTTTTCCGGATCGTTCAAATCATCCCATGCACGACCGATCCAGTATCCTGCGCGCCCAAGGGAAATGGGTGAAAGGACAGCCGCCGCGTGATTTTGAAAATGGATCAATGCCAGTTCGGCGTCTTTCAGGTAATGCAGGGCTATATATCCGGACAACCATTCAAGATCGGCGTAATCTGACCCTTCGACCAGAAAATGGCGTGACGCGATTTGATACGCCTTTACCGGATCGCCGTCGCGCATTTCGTCCCGCGCCAGTGACCGTCTTTGACGTGACCAATATTCCGGAAACCCCAAAGCTTCGGTACTGCGAGATTGTTTGATGATTAGGTCTTTGGCGTCGTCCCAACGTCCTTTTTGGACGCGCCAACCAAATCGGTCACGCGCCAATCCGGGATGATCGGACAGAGGTTTGGGAACCGCAGCAATCAGTGCATCGACGGCTTTGGATTGATTTTTCAGGCCAAGCCGGGCTTTGGCCAATGCAACCTGTGCTGGGCTAACCAGATCGTACAAGCGTCTGGCGTCTGCGCCGGAACCTTCCCACAGCATTCGGTCTAACCGCGCCGAATGATGATCTTTCAAGATGCTTTCGTGTTCGGCCAGGAACAAGGCCTGTTCGGAATCGGACATGCGCATTGAACGCCACGCAACGACAATATTTGCCTCGGCCTCACCCGATTGACCCGCTCGCGACAGAGCGGCGGCATGGCCCAACACGCCTTGGGCCGTCGCAGGCGGCTCTTTGTCGAAAAAGGCCAAAATACGCGAATCGCTTTGACGCAGAACAACGGCTTCGGATCGTTTTTTCAGTAGGGGTTCGCCGGGCCAATTCTGTCGACGTTCCAAAAATGCGATGACATCTTCATACGTGCCGCGGCCTGCCCGCAATCGCATCCATTCGATAACATCCTCTGCGACTGCGCCGTCTCGGGCCGCTATTTGTGCGGCAGCGTCCCAATTCCCACGAATTGCGGCTTCGACAGCCCACCCCAATGGGCGCGGGCGTTCACCCAAAACAGGTACAGCCAGCAGAAAAAGCAGTCCAACTAGCATCGGTAGGCGGGTCATGGCTTGCATTTTCCTGAGCTCCAAGGCTACTGCAATTCTATCGTAGTGCCGCGCAGGTTCAACTCACGAACCTGATAGGCGCATTTATCATCCAGGCCCTATGCCTGCCCAACCGCAAAGGACGTGTAAATGTTCAAAGGCTCAATGCCCGCACTCATCACGCCGTTTCGAAACGGCGCATTGGATTTGGAAACCCTCAAGAAGCTGGTCGAATGGCACATCGGAGAAGGGTCAAACGGGTTTGTTCCTGTTGGCACCACTGGTGAAAGCCCGACGCTGAGCCATGAGGAACATGAAACTGTCATCGAAACTGTTGTAAAGGCAGCTGCGGGCCGTGTGCCCGTCATCGCCGGTGCAGGGTCGAACAACACGGTCGAAGCTATACGGTTTGTGCAATACGCAGACAAAGTTGGCGCGGATGCCGCTTTGGTTGTGACGCCGTATTACAACAAGCCGACACAGCGGGGATTGATCGCCCATTTTACGGCTTTGCATGATTGCGCGGATGTGCCGATCGTCATTTACAATATCCCCGGTCGTTCGGTGATCGATATGACCCCTGAAACGATGGGCGAATTGGCCAAGCTGCCGCGCATTGTTGGCGTGAAAGACGCCACTGGCGATCTTGCTCGTGTGTGCGACACGCGGATCACGTGCGGATCGGATTTCATTCAGCTTTCGGGCGAAGACGCCACAGCGCATGGGTTCAACGCACAAGGCGGCGTGGGGTGCATTTCGGTGACCGCGAATGTGGCCCCGAAATTGATAGGCCAGATGCAAGCGGCCTGCGCGTCCGGAGACTATGGCGAGGCGTTGGATATCCAAGATCGCCTTATGCCATTGCACAAAGCTATCTTTACCGAGCCCGGCCTTGTTGGGGTGAAATACGCGATGGGCCAATTGGGTCTGTGTTCTGACGAGGTGCGCCTGCCACTGACTGCGTTAAGCAACGAAACAAAGTCGTTGGTCGATGATGGTTTGCGCCACGCGGGTCTGATGAACTAAATTTACAACGTTCTTAAGTGCTGAAAAGCCCCGGAAGTGCTCCGGGGCTTTTTCGTTTAACGTTTGCCGTAATACAGGCCGACAACATGTTCGGCTTCTGCAAAGAACAGCCAGCGCGATGCCAGTACCCCGGCGATATGGCTGACCACAGCCAGCAACGCCCAAAAATGCGAGAACGGCAGCGCCAGAAGCAAGACAGGGACAACAGCCATGAGGACGATGGAAATAACCCGCAGTTTCATCGCGTGTTTACGGCCGATCTGAAACACGAATTCGCGAAGCAGGTAATTTGTACCAGTGTGCGGCGGTTCAAAGGCGCGAACGGCTCCAATTGATCCAAGCCCGGTCGCGCTGGACATGGATGTGCCAGCCTTTTCAAAAGCACTGTCACCGACCAGCCAAGTGACCACTTGAATAGCTCCAGCCAAGGCGATCAGCCAATAGGCCCAAAAGACTTGCCCAGACAGCAAAGCTCCGCCAGCGATCGAAAAGCTAAGGAACATCGCCGGTGTCAAAGGCGAATTCCAACGCGGGATCGCCTTGATCTGGGTATAGATCATCGCCGTCGTGAACACGGTCAACATACATAAAACCGCGCCAATAAAGCCGATAAATACCCAACGGGCATCGAAGAAGACCGTGCCAATGGCGTAAAGCCCCATGACGACAAGGGCGGCGACTGCGCACCAACCTTCCCGGCTTAACCACGAGCTGCGCCACTGTGTGAACGCCTTAAGCGCGCGTTCGGGGCGGCCCAAGTGGAACGTCGAAGATATCAATCCACCGACAGCAAGCGCATAGGCAATGAAAAAGAACGCGAATGCGGACCAGCCTGTTACAGCCGGAAAGCCAAGCCCAAGCCATGCGAGCAAGCCAAATCCAAGACCGGAAATTGAAGTGAATACGATAACAGAGGGTGCGGGATGCATCAGAGACGCTCCAGTGTTTTATCAAGCCAACCCAGAAAGCCTTTGGGTTCTTCTGCAACGGGTTCGAGGAATGGTGCCAAGACGTCAAATTCCGGCAACGCGTCTTTGGGGCGCGGTGGCAGGTATTTATTAACCGGCTTTGTCCCCTGTTCGGGCATCAAGTCCATGCCACCACGTTCCGTGACAAGGCGGCTGACATCGCTGTCAGGATCCCCAAGATCACCAAAATGCCGCGCACCCGCAGGGCAGGTGCGCACACAGGCTGGCTCACGGTCTTCTTTGGGCAGGTTTTCATTGTAAATGCGATCGACGCACAGCGTACATTTCTTCATGACGCCTTCGGCCTGATCCAGTTCCCGTGCGCCATAAGGGCAAGCCCACGCGCACAAACCACATCCGATACAGTCGGCTTCATTGACCAACACGATCCCGTCTTCGGTTCGTTTGTAACTTGCCCCGGTTGGGCACACTGTCACGCAGGGCGCGTCTTCGCAATGCAAACACGATTTGGGAAAGTGGATCAGCTGGGCCGCGCCGTCTTGTGGCTTTACTTCGTAAGAATGCACACGGTTCAGGAACGTCCCAGATGGATCGCTGCCATAGGCATCGGCATCGGACAGGGGTGCGCCATAATTTTCAGTGTTCCAGCCTTTGCAGGAAATCACGCAGGCATGACAGCCCACACAGGTGTCCAGATCAATCACAAGGCCAAGCTTGCGGTCTGTTGCATTGGGCAGTTGGGTCATTTTCCTACCTTCCATGCGAGTGATGTTGGTCCCGTATCAACGGGGGATTTGATCGACGGAAAGGCGGGTTGCGCCTCGGTCGGGGCGGCGGTTTTTTCGATCCGGACCTTTAGGTCGAACCAAGCCGCTTGCCCGGTGATCGGATCAGAATTCGACCATCGCAAGCCGTCGCCTTTGGGCGGCAACAATTCATGGATCAAGTGGTTCAAAAGGAAACCGCGCGTCGCCTCGGGCGCGTTTTCTTCCAAGGCCCATGCGCCTTTGCGTTTGCCAATCGCGTTCCATGTCCAGACGGTGTTTTCGTTAAGCGCGGCCATTTCCAACACAGGAACCGTGATAGACCCATGCGGAGACGTCACCCGCGCCCAATCCCCATCGCTTAGACCGTTTTTGCGCATCAGCTTCGTCGGCACATAAAGAGGGTTGTGCCCATGCAATTGGCGCAGCCATGCGTTTTGCGAACCCCATGAGTGATACATCGCCATGGGTCGCTGCGTTAACGCAGTGATCGGATATTCGTCGCCTTTGTTATCGCTGGATGGATCATACCAATAGGGCAACGGGTCCATTGTCTCACGGATGCGGTCCCGCAGATGATCTGGCGGTTGACGTTCGCCGACCCCCTCTGCTGCCAATTGGAACCGTCGCATTGGTTCCACATAAAGCGAGAACAAATAGGGCTGCGGGCTGTCAAACAACCCCATTTCAACGGCCCATTTCTGGTATTCCATATTCCACGGCTTCATATAGCGCGCCGCGTCTGGGATATGTTCGACGAAGAAACCGCCGTTGTTGATGTAATTGTCCAACTGGCCAGCATTCGCGTCGCCGCGTCCATTGACCAGACCGTTTTCGCTCATGCGCCATCCAGCAAGCGGCCCAACGCCGGGTTTGCGTTCGTGGTTCACGATATAATCGGCGTAGTCAGCGTATTTTTGACTGCCGTCTTTGTTGATAAAGCCGGGCAATTCTAGGCGTGCCCCAAGTTCACACAGAACGGATTGGAACCCGCGTACATCGCGATCAGGTTCGATCACCGGCCAGCGGATGGCATCTGCCACCGCATCTGCTTCGCAAATTGGGCGATCCAAAAGCGAAATACAGTCA
This sequence comes from Paracoccaceae bacterium, assembly GCA_039960995.1. GTDB lineage: Bacteria > Pseudomonadota > Alphaproteobacteria > Rhodobacterales > Rhodobacteraceae > JABSSA01. Next base: position 280,570 of record JBDVKF010000064.1, read on the forward strand.
TGGCGTTCAAGGTATGTTGTGTCCGGTAGGATCAGGTCAGCATAGGCCACCGTTTCTGACGAATATGCATCAGAATAGATGATCCGTGGAATGACATATTCGCCGTCCGCGTCCTTGTCCGTCAGCATATCGATGACGCCGCGTGTGTTCATCGATGAGTTCCAAGACATGTTGGCCATGTACATGAACAGGGTGTCGATCTTGTAAGGATCGCCCGCATGCGCGTTGGAAATGACCATGTGCATCAGGCCATGCGCGGACATTGGGTTTTCCCACGTAAATGCTTTGTCGATGCGTGCAGGTTTGCCATCGTCATCCAATGCCAGATCCTCTGGCCCCTGAACAAACCCAAGATGCGGTCCGTCCAGCGGGCAATCCGGTTGCACGCCGCAATGTGGTTTCGGATGTGCGGTCGCTGGTTTGGGATATGGCGGTTTAAAGCGGAATCCACCGGGGCGTTCGACTGTACCCAAGACGATTTGCAAAACATGCAGCGCACGACAGGTTTGAAACCCATTGGCGTGTGCCGAAATTCCACGCATCGCATGCATGGCAACAGGACGCGCGGTCATGGTCTTGTGTTTTTCGCCGCGAAAATCTGTCCATTCCTGTTCGATCTCAAACGCTTCTTCGAATGCAACGCGTGCCAGTTCTGCGGCAATTGCCCGAATGCGTTCTGCTGGAATCCCACATCGCCCAGCCACAGTCTCGGGTGCGTATTGCGATGACAAATAGCGTTCCGCCATGGCGTGCATCACGGTGACGTGGGTGACACCTGCATGGCGATGGTTGGCGGACAGGTCAGGTTTGACGCCGGGCGTGTCAAACGGTGTCGGTTTGCCGCTGCGGCGATCAATGACCAGCTCTTTGCCGTCATCATCCCGCATCAACAGGCCATATTCTTCGGAATCTGGATTGGAATTGATTAGAACGCCCGCATTGGTATAGCGCGCCAGATAATCGACATCGATTTTACCGGCCTTCATCAAGCAATGCACCAAAGACAAGATGAACAAACCATCTGTGCCAGGCGTAATTCCAACCCAGTCATCCGCGACGGCATTATATCCAGTACGAATGGGGTTCACGCCAATGACGCGGGCCCCTCGTTCTTTGATTTTTCCGATGCCCATTTTGATCGGGTTGCTGTCGTGATCTTCGGCCACACCAAACAGCATAAACAGCTTTGTATGGTCCCAGTCAGGTTGACCAAATTCCCAGAACGCGCCGCCCATCGTATAGATGCCTGCAGCGGCCATATTGACTGAACAAAACCCGCCATGTGCGGCATAGTTCGGCGTGCCGAAATTCTGGGCCCAGAAACTGGTGAATGATTGGGATTGATCCCGTCCAGTGAAAAAGGCCAGCTTGGACGGGTCGTCTCTTCTAATGGGTGTCAACCAATCGGTTGCAATTTGCAGGGCTTCATCCCAACTGATTTCTTCAAATTCGCCTGAACCCCGTGGGCCAACACGTTTCAAAGGGGCACGCAGTCGCGAAGGCGCGTTGACCTGCATGATGCCGGCAGACCCTTTGGCACACAGAACGCCTTTGTTGATCGGGTGATCGCGGTTGCCTTCGATATAGGCGACTTTGCCTTCTTTCAGGTGAACATTGATCCCACACCGACAGGCACACATATAGCAAGTTGTCTTGCGGACTTCGTCACCCGGTTTGGGATGAAGATTGACCTTGGGCTGGTTCATACCTGCTCTCTCACTTGTGCTGAAGTTACGGCGATCATGTCGACGATATCTTTGGCTGTGCATCCGCGGCTCAGATCATTTGCGGGTTTTGCCAATCCCTGTAGAACAGGCCCAATCGCGGTCGCGCCGCCAATGCGTTGCGCAATTTTATAGCCGATATTCCCGGCATCCAGATTCGGGAAAACAAAGACGTTGGCGTGCCCGGCCACGTCGGATCCGGCCGCTTTGGATGCCCCGACATTGGCATCAAAGGCCGCATCGAATTGCAATTCGCCATCGACGGCGAAATCTGCGTTGGCTCGCACCAGTTCCAAAGCGTCGGTCACCTTGGACACCCGATCATGTTTGGCCGAGCCCTTGGTCGAAAAACTAAGCATCGCGACACGCGGATCTTCACCCAGCAATTCACGCGCAGATGCTGCCGCCTGTCCTGTAATCGCGGCCAATTCGGTCACGTTCGGATCGATTACCAACCCACAATCAGAAAATATAAGGCCAGCACCAGGTCGTGTGGGGTGATGATCCGGCAAAACCATTAAGAAGAAAGACGAAACCAATGGTGCGCCCTTAGCTGTTCCAATCATTTGCAACGCTGCACGCACAGTGTCAGACGTCGTGGCAACTGCCCCGCCGATTGTCCCGTCTGCCAACCCCATCCGCACCATTAAGGCCGCATAGGTGAGCGGGTTGCCAATTGCGTCGGCGGCTTCTTCAGCAGTTGGATTTTTGCGGGCACGCGCCTCCATGAAGGCCACAATCATGTCGTTCACACGCGGACTGCTTTTGGGATCTTCTACGGTGACGCCATCAATGGCGATCTGAGACGGATCACCCAACAGGGTGATCTGTGCCAACCCGTCTTGGGTGGCGCGCCGGGCTGCATCCTGAACCCGCGGGTCGGTGCCCTCGGGCAGGACAATGCGATGCCGGGCCACGCGGGCCCGGTCGCGCAAGGCAGTCAGAGGCGACATCACGCCGCCCCTCTTTTTGGTAAGGGGTGGATCACTCGGCCGCCATATCCGCATCAGTTACTCCGGCCACGGAAACCGGTTTTTTCATCGCATCGCGGCGGAAAGGTTCGCCAAGCTCTTGGTTGATCATGGCTTCGATCAATGTGGTTTTGCCGTGCTTCATCTGATCTTCGATGGCTTTGTTCAATGCCGCAGTCAGTTCTTCCATCGTGCGCGCAACAACACCTTCTAATCCACAGGCTTGGGCGATACCGGCATAAGATACTTGGGTATCCAATTCCGTACCGACAAAGTTATCGTCGAACCACAATGTCGAATTCCGCTTTTCTGCGCCCCATTGGTAGTTCCGGAAAACAATCTGTGTGATTGCAGGCCAGTTACCACGTCCAATCGCAGTCAGTTCGTTCACGGCAATCCCAAAGGCTCCGTCACCCGCAAACCCGACTACGGGTACTGTGGGTTGACCGATCTTGGCCCCAACAATCGCGGGCAAACCGTATCCACATGGACCGAAAAGACCTGGTGCGAGGTATTTGCGACCTTCTTCAAAGGACGGATAGGCATTGCCGATGGCGCAGTTGTTGCCGATGTCTGATGAAATGATCGCTTCTTTTGGTAAGGCTGATTGAATTGCGCGCCACGCCATGCGGGGGCTCATCCAATCTGGTTTGGCCGCACGTGCACGTTCATTCCATGTGGTGCCCGGATCGTCGTCTTCGTGATCCATTGAGCTGAGCTGCTGTGCCCATGTTGATTTCTTGGTCGCAATTTCGTTCTTGCGTTCTTCGCGACCAGTGTCACCGGCTGTGTCTGCCAGCTGATTCAGAATTCCGCGCGCAACTTTCGCGGCGTCACCTACGATACCAACTGATACTTTCTTTGTCAGACCAATACGGTCTGGGTTGATGTCGACCTGAATGATTTTTGCATCCGCTGGCCAATATTCCATGCCATAGCCCGGTAGGGTCGAAAACGGGTTCAACCGTGTGCCAAGGCACAAAACGACGTCTGCGTTCTTGATCAGCTCCATGCCGGCCTTGGACCCGTTGTAGCCCAAGGGACCGGCAAACAAGGGATGTGATCCGGGAAATGCGTCGTTGTGCTGATAGCCAACGCAAACAGGGGCTGTCAGACGTTCTGCCAGATCCATCGACGCTTTGATGCCGCCGTCGGACAGGACCACGCCAGCGCCATTCAGAATGACTGGGTTCTTGGTGTTTGACAAAATCTTGGCAGCTTCGGCAATTGAATTTTCACCGCCGGGGGACACTTCGAATTCGATGGGATCAGGAATGTCGACATCGACGATTTGTGTCCAGTAATCACGCGGGATGTTCAACTGTGCAGGGCCTGACAGACGCTTTGCTTGGCTGATAACCCGCGTCAGGACTTCGGCGACACGTGATGGATCGCGGACTTCTTCTTGGTAGGCGACCATGTCTTCGAACAGTTTCATTTGTTCGACTTCTTGGAAACCGCCCTGCCCAATGGTTTTGTTGGCGGCTTGTGGTGTGACCAACAAAAGAGGTGTGTGGTTCCAGTACGCTGTTTTTACAGCGGTCACAAAGTTTGTGATGCCGGGACCATTTTGCGCGATCATCATCGACATTTCACCAGTGACGCGGGTGTAACCGTCTGCCATCATCCCGGCGCTGCCTTCGTGCGCGCAATCCCAAAACATAATACCAGCCTTAGGAAACAAATCCGAGATCGGCATCATGGCGGACCCAATTATACCGAAGGCGTGGCGAATACCATGTTTTTGCAGCGTTTTTACGAATGCTTCTTCGGTTGTCATTTTCATGGGGGACACTCCATTAGGCCCTTGGGAATCAGGGCATGTTCGTTTTGTCTACTTCTACGAGCCAAATAGCGTTCTCGTTAGGGCCAGATTGAACGCGGGATCAGTCCAGTTTGCGAACACACTCTGAAATTAATGAGACGCCTTCTTCGATACGTTCTGAAGCGATCGACGAATATGCCAAACGAAAGAAATGTTTGACCGGTTTCGGGCCATTGAAAAATGGAGTTCCGGGTTCGATCAATACAGATTTCTTGGCGAGGCGATCTGCTAGCACTTTGGCGTTTTGACCGGGTTCTAGTCGCATCCAAAAGGATGATCCGCCATTGGCGGCTTGGCCGACAATGTTTAAGTTGTGACGCCTCAACGCTTGTTCCATCGTTGCGCGTCGTTCTTTTAGGATGCGCCCCATGCGTCGAATCTGAGCGTCATAATGGCCCAACGACAAGAAATAGGCGGCGGTGCGTTGAATATGCCCCGGAGGGTGGCGCAGAACGCTGGTGCGTAATGCGCGCGCTTCGCGCACAAACGGTTCGGACCCGACCAGATACCCAAGACGCAAACCCGGAAAGAGCGACTTTGAAAAGCTGCCGACATAGATAACGCGGCCATCCTGATCCAATGACTTCAGCGCAGGGGAGGGCGGTTTGAGGAACGACATTTCGAATTCGTAATCATCTTCGACAACAAGCGCTTCGATTTCGCGGGCGCGATCCAACAGAGCACGTCGTCGTTCAACGGGCATCGTGGCCGTGGTTGGGCACTGATGACTGGGCGTTGTGAATATTACGTCCGTTTCAGGTGGAATTTCGTCCGGCGGCAGGCCTTCTTGGTCAACGCGTATTGGGCGTACGTGACATCTAGACTGATCCAAAACGTCGCGCAATGCCGGGTAACACGGGTCTTCAAGGGCGGCCGTGCGGCGTTGATTCAGCAAAACCTGCGCTGTTAACCAAAGCGCGTTTTGTGCGCCCATGGTGATCAAAATCTGTTCGGAATCCGCCACGATGCCGCGGCGTGGCAGGGTGTGACGTTGAATAAATTCAATCAGCTGTGGATCGTCTCGGTCGTAATAATCCGTCGTCAGCGGGCCAAAGTCGCGTTGCCCAAGGGCCTGCAGCGCACAAAGGCGCCAATTGGGATGATCAAACAAGCTTGGATCCGTTTGGCCATATATGAACGGAAACTTGAAACGCGCCCAGTCATATGGCTTTGCCAGCGTCTGGCCGCCCGTAAATTTCTGCCCAATTGCCCTGTTCCAATCCACTGCGTCTTCGCTCTGTGGTTGGACATCAAAGCTTGGCGGTATCGGCGCGCTTTCAGATACAAAATACCCAGACCGACCTTTTGATGTCAGGTAATCATTCGCCAAAAGCTCTGTGTAGGCCAAGGTGACCGTGATCCGACTGATGCTAAGATGTTGCGCCAATCGTCTTGTTGACGGCAGTTTCTCACCGGGTTGGAACCGTCCGGTCAGAATTCCACGCGCAATCATTTGCTGAACCTGCGACTGTAATGTCCCTTGATGTTCAGGCTGAAGGAAGAATGTCTCAACAGGTAGTGCCATTATTGGCACCTTAGTTTGGACTTATCGTAAAGGCAATCTGGACTGATAGAGTTATTCAGGCTTACCTAGAAAAACACCTTAGACGGACAAAACTCCTTAAGAACACAGGTTGGTCGGTATTTGGATCCGTAAAGGTGAGGTTCGAACTACCGATTCCACAAAATAGGCGAGAACACCAAAAATCGCGGTCTTTGGTGTTTGTGTGTATGTCGATGATCTTGTGAGGCTTTGCGTCGACGCGGATGGATTCAGGTGAAGATTCTGTAATACAACCAATCGGGAAAAAACTGGGCCAACCGGAAGAACAGCGAAAACCCAAATGGAAAGCTCTTTTTGAAGTGTGTCGTGCACATATGTTCGAACATTTGTTGTGCGGCTTCATCGGCTGTCATGATGAAGGGCATGTCGAACGTGTTCTTTTCGGTCATACGGGTCTTGATGAAACCAGGGTTGACGACTTGAACTCTTACGTTTGATTTGCGCAGATCGGCATGCAGACACTCTGCCAATGACATGGTGCCCGCCTTGGACGCCGTGTACCCGATCGATCCGGGCAGCCCGCGAAACCCACTGAGCGATGATGTAATGACAATATGTCCGTCGTCGCGATCGACGAATCCTGGAACAACCTGACCTAAGACACGTATGTATCCTGTGAAATTTACGTTGGCCATTTCCGTCGCTTGGGCGGCGTCCCAATTTTGTGCCGCAAAAGGCCAATACACTCCGGCCAAAAGAACAACACCGTCCACCGGACCAATTTGCTCAGCGGCGCTTTCAACGCTGGCATCGTCGGCAATATCGACCACTTGATAGCTGGATCTACCGCCAAGCGCGTCAGAGACCTTTTCTAACTTTTCGGCATTGCGAGATGAGACGATAACGTGAGCCCCGGCCCGGCTCAGTCGATGGGCCAGTGCTTCGCCAAGCCCATCTGAGGCCCCGACCAGCCAATAGCGTTTTCCGGTAAAGTCGTGAGTAGTCATGCCGCTTGCCGCATTTCCAAAGTTACTGGACGCATTGTGGCAACAAGTTCAGCAACTTTGAAGCCAAATTTTCGAAATTGCGACCGATTTACGATTGTTCCATTCGGGGCAAGATACATCCAATCGACCGTATCAAGGACATGCCCACCGGCGTCATCAGGCAGGCAAAACTGATACTTAAGCTGTACCGCGCTGCCTTTTTGGATGCCTTCGCCGACACCGACGACGTCAGTTGCCTTGGCCAAAATGCGCCCTTCATTTTCAACGGTTAGGTGCCATGCACGATCTTGGGTCGTTCCGTCATCGTAGCGAAAACGTTCCTTCATGACGCCGTCATTTCCATCCCAACTGATGTCGAAATCGGCCACGAAACGGGACGAGACACGGCCAGTTGGGCCATAAATAATACCTTCGCAAACCATGGGGCCGTTCAGATGTTTGCGAACATCAAACTGTTGTCCGTCGGAATAATCTTCGGGACCTTGTGCAAGGAAATCCGCAAACCGGGCTTGGCCCCAAAAAACGGCGCAGGCCAGAACGATCCCAAGGACGAGAAAAATCAACGCTTCCATGGTCAGATCTCCTTAAGTTCGGTTGTCGCGAGCAATGCAATCGCGATGAGCTTCAAGGCACATGGAACAGCTGCGTATAGAAGTGTCAGCAGACTGAGTGTGCTTTCAGTATGTATTGTTGACGCGCTGTCGAAACCCGCATGTTCAAGTGCGGGCAGCAACGTGACGGCGGCAATGGCCAGAGTGAATTTGGAAACAAATGACCAAAGCCCAAACCCTTCTGCGGCCGACGGGGAAATGCAGGCCATTCGGTTTGCAAAAATGGCAGGCAGCAATGTCAGGTCCGCACCCATGGCACAGCCAGAAAAAAAGCAGATGACCGCGAAAGCGACCCAATCGCCCGGTCCAAGGAAAATTGCGCCTGCGAATGAAAAAATGGCGAGGATCATGGCCAATAGCAGAACAGGCTTCGCTCCATACCGCTCTGCGCATTTCCCCCAGATCGGTGCGGTGATCGCAGCCGCGAGGAACAATAGCATAAGAAGGGGGCCTTCCAGTCCTGGTGCTTCCAGGCGGCTTTCGACGAAAAATAAGAACAACGTCGAAGAAACGGCAACCGGTGCGGCATTGACGAACGCGATAAGCAAAAGGCGTCTGGCCAACGGGTCGCCCAAGATGGCGCCAAATCCAACTGAAGGCGGTACATGGTCTGCGTTCCATTCGTTTCGCATGGCAAACAGTGAAAACGCAGCCAATACAAGGAAACCCACGGCAAAACCGGCGAATGGCGCCTGCATGTAGGCGCCTAAGGCAACCGGTGCGATTGATGCCAAACACATCCCAAACAGGGCCCCACTTTCGCGCCATCGCGCCAATGTCAGATGCCCGCGATTTGGCAGATGCGCAGCCTTGAGAACGCCTTGCGCATAGAAATTGATTGTCAAAAAGCTGAACCCTGAAAAAACAAGCGTCAGCATGATGGCGAACCATAACAATGGGGCAAATAGTGGTTGGATCGCGAAAAGCCCAAGCATTCCGGCAACCATCACGCCTGCGCCAAGTATGACCGCAGCGCCGCGGCGGTCCCGGAATGCATCCGACAAGCGGCCAAAAACAGGGTCTTGAACAACGTCAATTAATCGAAGCGCGAATAGAACTGCGCCAAGACCTGCCAAAGATACCCCGTATTGATCGACATAGAATTTTGGGGCGTGGATATATATCGGCAGGCCAGCAGTCGCTAGCAAAGCGGCAAACATCGCATAAGCATGCAGGTTTTGGTGTGTTGGGGTTGCCGCAGAGCTGCTCACCGTGAAACCTCTTGGTCTGGCGGTGTGGGACGGGTTTTGTATTGCGCTCCTTTGAGCCACAGTTTGAAGGCTTGCCAATGGATCAATCCAAGCACGCGCCGGGATCCGAATGGACGGCGCAGCAGCATCGACAGGATAGACCGATTGCTGAGAACCGACCTTTGCCCTGTGAGGGTGGCAATCAATCCCCCGTCACTTTGGCGATAATCGATCCAAACCCCAATGCGATCTAAATTGATATCAAATCGGAACTCGTATTCACCCTCGATGGGCTGGAAGGGCGAGACGTAAAATATTTTGACCGCCTTCATGCGATCGGTTGGCGCAATGGCTCGTTGATCTGGGTGGTAAACAAGATAGGAATGGCGTTCCCCGAACGTGTTCGTCACTTCGGCGATGACGGCGATCAATGCATCGGCTTTTCGGCATAACCAAAAGCTGACCGGATTGAAGACGTGTCCAAAGACTTTGGGCTGTGCCAAAAGCTCGATCTTGTCGATCCCTGCGATTTGGAATTGCTGCAAAATCTCACGCACCCAGATGGCGCCGCGCCCTAATCCCGGAGCGCCACCGTGATCGACATCGTGGACACCTACAACGGAACGTTCATTTCGCCGAAACAGCTTTGGCCCGCGCACCTCTTTTTCTGCGTCGAACAACACGTAATCAACAGAGTATCTAAAGCCGTTCGAAACAGATCCCTTTCGCCCATGATAGGTGTGGCCAGCGATATGATCGACGGCGATGGTCATTCGGCGGCAATCCTCATGCCAGCTGTGCGGTTAATCATCCGTGCGGCTTCGATCCCGCTGCTCAATCCGTCTTCGTGAAAGCCATGGCGCATCCATGCACCGCAGAACCAGGTATTCTGTTGTCCATTCATGGTGCGCGCTTCGTCTTGTGCAGCCAATGCACCAAGATCATAGACTGGGTGACGCAACGCGACCTGATCATAAATGAGGTCTTCGCGAATGGCACGTTTGGTGTTGAGCGTGACGAAAAAATCTTCGTTCTCAGGAAGTGGCTGAAGGCAGTTCATCCAGTAGGTTAAATCAATGCGATCAGATCGGTGGGCGTCGTCTTCAGTATAAACCCAACTGGACCAAACTTGGCGACGTTTTGGCATGATCGATGTGTCGCTGTGCAGAACGATGTCGTTGGTTTGGTAGGCAACAGCGCCCAATACTTTTTGTTCTTGCTGACTGGGATCCGCTAACATTTTCAACGTATCATCCGAATGGGTTGCAAAAACGACCGTGTCGAATTCTTCCGATTCTACACCAAATGCTTTGATGCGGACGCCATCGACGTCTCTTGTGACGGATTGAACCGGGGATTTCAGACGAATATCCACGCCGTTCTGTACCATCGCTGATTGCAACCGTTTCACATATTGGATGGAGCCCCCTTGAACGGTGTACCATTGATGCTGACCCGTGTGATGTAACAGCGCGTGGTTTTCGAAGAACTGCATCATGGAGATGGCGGGGAATTCCATGATCTTGTCAGTTGGCGTTGACCAGATCGCGCCAGACAGCGGCAAAAGGTAACGGTCCCGGAACCAATCACCTGTTCCCAGAGCATCCAGAAATTGTGCAATTGAACGGGTTGTATCTTGGTTCGCGATGGCCAGCGCGTTTTTGTTAAAGCGCAGAATGTCTCGGATCATCCGCAAGAACTTTAGCTCAAACGCATTTCGACGCTGAGCGAATATGGCATCCAAGGACGCCAAACCATACTCGAACGCACCACCATTCAGCGATGCGCCAAATGACATGTTTGATTTTGTCACCGGCACATTTAATTCGTCGAACAAGGCCGTCAGATGCGGATAATTGGCATAGTTGAAAACGATAAACCCAGTATCGACCGGCTGATCGTCATTTTTTCCAGTTACAATTGTGCGGGCATGCCCCCCTAGACGCGCTTCAGATTCAAATAATGTAACTTGGTGATCTGGTGCCAGCGTGTGTGCGGCACCCATTCCTGATATTCCTCCGCCAATGACGGCAATGCGCAGACGACCTGTCTGCAACTCTTCAAAGGGCATACGATTTCCGTTTCGCGTCTTTTAGTTTCAAAGGTATACGACCCCATGTGCAGGCTGGATGTATGATTGGCAAAATAAATTTTTGATCCGACATTCTGAACCGGGCGTATACAGATCATGTTAACGGGAATAGAAACGCTTGAACCGGATCGAACGCGATCGAACTATGGGACACGCACTGGACCCAGACGAATGAGTGATGCGAGTAAGACAAGATTGTTGTGGGTCGATCATATGATCCGCATACGAGACAACAAAGACCAGGCGGCATTTGCAGAATTATTTGAGCATTTTGCGCCGCGTGTGAAGGGGTTCCTGATGCGATCCGGGACTGATGCGTCGCTTGCTGAAGAATGTGCGCAAGAGGTTTTGGCAACTTGCTGGCACAAAGCGCAGATGTTCGATCCGACGCGTGCATCTGTGGCAACATGGATTTTTACGATTGCGCGGAATCGCAAAATTGACGTTCTGCGCAGGTCGAAACGGCCCGAACCAGAAGATTTGGGGTGGGGCCCGCAGGAAGAACCAGATCAGAGCGATACGATTGCTCTGCAACAAGAGACGGAAAAGCTGAGATCGGCTTTGGCTGAATTGCCCGCGCCGCAGCAGCAATTGATACAGAAAGCGTATTTCGGAGACTTAACGCATTCGGAAATCGCTGCAGAAACCGGTCTGCCCCTTGGCACGATCAAATCCCGAATTAGGTTGGCGTTGGAAAGACTGCGCCACGCGATGAAGTAAAGAGATGAGATGGTACGTGTGATTAAACATCATCTGACAGACGCCGTGTTGATGGCTTATGCAGCGGGCACATTGCCCGAAGCCTTTAACCTTATGGTCGCAGCCCATGTGTCGCTGTGCGATGAATGTCGCGCTCAGGTCGAAACATATGATGCAGTTGGTGGCGCTGTTCTTGATCAAAAACCGGAACGTTCGGTCGCGATGGATCAGGGGTCGTTGGCAAAGACGATGGCGCTGATTTCGGCTGGCGCGCCTGATGAAATCAAGGTGACCCGCAAGCCGGGTGTTTTGCCCGCGCCGCTACAAGATTACGTTGGCGGTGATTTGGAAGCTATTCGTTGGCGCCCGATTGGCATGGGTGTGAAGCAGGCTATTTTGAAAACCTCCAAAGACGCATCGGCGCGTTTCTTGTTCATCCCTGCGGGGGCGGCGATGCCAGATCACGGGCATCATGGTCTTGAAATGACGATGGTCCTGAAAGGTGCATTCAAGGACGAGGATGAATATTTTGCGCGCGGCGATGTCGATGTTGCGGATTCTCATGTCCACCACACACCTGTTGCGGATGTGCACGAAGATTGCATTTGCCTTGCTGTGTCTGATGCGCCGTTGCGATTCCAAGGGTTGATGCCCAAGATCATGCAGCGCATCGTACGCATCTAGGGTATATTTCCCTCTCAAGGCGGAAAAGGAACTAACGTGCCTTGATCCTAAGCAAGGGCTCGCCAATGCAGGGTTTCTTCGGTTCGATCGGTTGGCGTGTATTCCGCACTGATCCATCCTGAATAACTGGACAGTTCCAGCGTGGCGAAAAACACTTTGAAATCAATTGTGCCGGTTCCGGGCGGTGTTCTGCCCGGGGAATCACCAATCTGGATGTGACGGATCATGCTTTTGTGTGCAAGAAACGTACCAATGGCATCGCCTGTAATTTCTTGAGCGTGGAAAGTGTCGTATTGAAGTGCGAGGTTATCGGATCCTACGGTTTCGATGATTTCTGCGGCGAGATCGAAATCGTTTAGGAAATATCCCGGCATTGATCCTGGGCTCAGGGGTTCAATCGTCAGCCTTAAACCCTTGGGCACATTTTCGACCGCATGGCGCAAGTTCTGAACAAAAGTATCTCGCGCGGCATTCCCTTCTGCGACGCCGGCCATGACGTGCAGATTTTCAGCCTTGAGGGTAGACGCATATCGAATGGCGCGGCGCAAATCGTAGGCAAATCGATCTTCAAGCCCAGGCACAGCGGCATAACCCCGTTCACCGCCCGTGTAATTTGGTGGAGGTGCGTTCAGCAAAACGAAGTGCAGATCGTTGCGTCTTAGGGCGGCAAGGGTTTCTTGCACTGGTGTGTCATAAGGAAACAAAACCTCGACTCCGGTGAACCCCGCTTCTGCGGCGGCGTCAAAGCGGTCCAAAAAAGGAATTTCGGTCCAAAGATGCGAAAGATTAGCTGCAAATAATGGCATAGAAGACAGTGCTACCCAGCGAAGGCCAGCGTGTGCAACATTTTTTTGTAATTTGATGACTACTCAAGCTCTGCGGATGGAATGACTTGGAAGAATGTTCCACCGGACCAAATTCCAAACCAGCCTTCTTCGTGGCTGCCAAGTTCAATCAATCGGTAAAAGCTTTTGCGGTCGATCAGAGCTTCTAAATCTGCGCGAATGTGAACATATGGCGATGGTTCACCTGTCTCTGGGTCGCGTTCCACACGAATTGGATGATCTGCCCCTGCGGCGGATGTATCGCCAACCTGAGTTTCAAACGTGACGTTTTGATCCGGTCCTTTGCCAGTTGATTCGAAGTCAATGGCGACAAAAGGGGCATCGTCGACGGTTATTCCGACCTTCTCCACTGGTGTAACGAGAAAATATTTACCATTCTCTCGTTTGAGGATGGAGGAAAACAATTTCACAAGAGCAGGGCGGCCAATTGGTGTTCCCTGATAGAACCAAGTGCCATCCCGGGCGATCCGCATGTCCAAATCACCGCAAAACGGAGGATTCCACAAATGAACAGGCGGCAACCCGCGCGTTTTCGAGGCGTTGATGGACGCAATCAAGCTGTCAGCGCTTGGTGGCACACTTTTTTGTGCAGACATACCTTTTGCTATTCCCTCAATCAGAGATACGTTGTGTATCAAGATATAACTTCAGGATCCCTTTTGTCATGACCCAGTCCGACGATCTTGCCGCAGAAATCGAAACTCTCGGCGAAAAGCTTGCAGAAGCCAAAGCTTCGATCACCAAACGCTTTATAGGACAGGAGCGTGTTGTAGAACTTACTTTGACCGCTTTGCTCTGTGGCGGCCATGGTTTGTTGATCGGTTTGCCCGGACTTGGGAAAACACGTTTGGTTGAAACACTCAGCACTGTGATGGGGTTGGATGGAAATCGAATTCAATTCACGCCCGATCTTATGCCGGCTGATATTCTCGGATCCGAAGTCTTGGACACGGACGCAGATGGGCATCGCAGTTTCAGATTTCTAGAGGGCCCAATTTTTTGCCAATTGCTTATGGCCGACGAAATCAACCGCGCAAGCCCGCGGACGCAATCGGCGCTTTTGCAAGCGATGCAGGAAAAAACCGTGACCGTCGCGGGTCAAGACAGAGCATTGGGAACGCCATTCCATGTGCTTGCGACGCAAAACCCGATCGAACAAGAGGGTACTTATCCGCTGCCCGAAGCGCAGTTGGACCGGTTCTTGGTTCAGATTGATGTGTTGTATCCAGACCGTGACACTGAACGTGATATTTTGGTGGCGACGACGGGAACAGAAGACGCTCAGGCGACACAGGTGTTTTCGGCCGGGGAATTGCTGGCGGCACAAACCGTGTTGCGGCGGATGCCAGTGGGCGAAAGCGTCGTTGAATTGATTCTGGACCTTGTTCGCGCGTTTCGCCCGTCCGAAGCTGAAGCTAATCAGCGGGTCAAGGATTCTGTGTCATGGGGGCCGGGTCCGCGTGCCGCTCAGGCGTTGATGCTGGCGGTTCGTGCGCGGGCATTGCTGGATGGGCGCTTGGCGCCATCGGCTGAAGACGTTTTGAATATGGCACGCCCAGTGCTTAGCCATCGGATGGCCTTGAACTTTGCATCACGTGCGCGGGGCGACAGTTTGGCGGAACTTATCGATACAACGGCTGCGCAATTCGCGGGCAAAGGCGAGGCCGCTGCGTGACGCCGTCTCCGTTAGAACTTCGGGCCAAAGCAGAGGAGCAAGCCGCGCGTTTGCCCCCCTTGCTTGCAAGGGCAGAGCATTTGGCCGGTGCAGTTCTTTTGGGCGAACATGGTCGACGTCGCGCGGGCATGGGCGATGATTTCTGGCAATACCGTCCCGCACAGATTGGCGACAGTCGACGGATGATTGATCATCGCCGCAGTGCGATGGGTGATGTGCAGTTTGTGCGAGAACGCGAATGGCAGATTGCCCAATCTGTGATGCTTTGGGTGGATCAGGCCGCCTCTATGCGGTTCGCCAGTTCAAACGACTTGAGTTCCAAAGCGGATCGAAGTCGGTTGATCGGTTTGGCTTTGTCCGTATTGCTGATCCGCGGCGGTGAACGTGTTGGCCTGACGGGCACGCGATTACCGCCCAGACGGGGCAATGCACAATTGCTGCGGCTTGCTGAATTGTTTTCAGAAGATTCAGACGACGATTACGCGCCACCGGAACATCGGGCAATGATCCCGCATGCGCGAGCGGTGTTTGTGTCGGATTTTTTGGGTCCGATCGAAGAGGTCAAGTTGGCTTTGACCAAGGCGGCAGACCGGGGCGTGCGTGGGGTGGTTCTTCAGGTGCTTGATCCATCCGAAGAAGCGTTTCCATTCCGCGGTCGGACAATTTTCGAAAGCGTTGGCGGAACACTCAGCCACGAAACATTGAAAGCGACTGACCTAAAAGATCGCTATCTTGACCGACTGGCCGAACGGAAATCCGAGTTGAAGGCACTGTGCGACGTGGCCGGGTGGCAATATGGATTGCACCACACGGACTCATCAGCGCAATCCGCGTTGTTGTGGCTGTGGCGGGCTCTTGATGGAGGTCGGGCAGGGGCATGACAACAATAGTGGGCATAGGCTGGCTGTCTCCTTGGTTATTGATCGCTTTGGCGGCTTTACCGATTTTGTGGTTGATTTTACGCGCGATCCCTCCTGCGCCGATCCGGCAACGGTTTCCCGGTGTGGCTTTGTTGCTTGGGTTGCAAGACGATGAAACAGTCACGGACCGGACGCCTTGGTGGTTGCTGTTGTTGCGTATGTTGGCGGTGGCAGGGTTGATCCTTGGATTGGCGGGGCCAGTGTTGAACCCGGATGCAGATGGCACACAAGGCGACGGACCATTGGTGATCGCACTGGATGCCAGCTGGGCTGGTGCGCCACGTTGGGGTGCAATTTCTGAAGCGATTGAGGCGGAATTGAACCGTGCAACTGCGCAAGATCGACCAGCGGCCATTCTGTCACTGACCAACCCGGAAGCTCCGGTGTTTTTGGCGGCAAACGCTTTGGTGGATCGGTTGCCCGGCATTCAACCGCAACCGTGGCAGCCAGTTGATGTGTCGGCCATTCGCGCTGCTTTGAACGAATCCACAGGGTTTGACACAATTTGGTTTAGTGATGGCATCGAATATGACGCCCGCGATGACGTGCTGGCCTTGTTGGAAACACAAGGGGCCGTCAGCGTGATTGAAGGCGTGGCGAACTCTATCGGATTGCGCCCAGCCAAGTATGTCGACGGATTGATCGAGCTTAATACAGTGCGTTCGCAGGCGGACGTGGCGCAGGACGTAAATATTTTGGCTCAGGGTCGTGATCCGTCTGGGAACGCGACATCTTTGGCCCGTGTTACGGCACAGTTTGAAGATGGTGGGCAAGAAGCCTCTGTTGAATTGTCACTGCCGTCTGAATTGCGAGCGCGGATCACGCATTTTGAAATTCAGGGAATACGGTCGGCAGGCTCTGTCGCGCTAAGCGATGATGCCTTGCAACGGCGTGAGATCGCTTTGATTGCAGGGCTAGAAAGCCGCGAAGGGCTCGAGCTTCTTTCGCCGTTGCATTACCTTGAGCGCGCCCTTGAAGATAACGCTGATTTGTTGACGGGCGGACTAAGCGAAATTCTACCAGCCAATCCAGATGTGATCGTGCTGGCCGATGTCGCCAAATTGGCTGATGGTGAATCAGAACAAATCGCGGCCTGGGTCGAAAAAGGTGGCATGCTGTTGCGGTTTGCAGGGCCACGCGTGGCAGCATCCGATGTCAGCCGTGACGAAGAAGATCCATTGATGCCAGTTCGGTTGCGGTCAGGTGGCCGCAGCGTCGGCGGCGCGATGAGCTGGGGCACACCCAAGACGCTGGCTCCGTTTCCAGAAGAATCGCCTTTTTACGGCTTGGCGGTACCTTTGGATGTCGAAATTACAGCGCAGGTCGTTGCACAACCCGATCCAACTTTGGCGGAGCGTGTCATCGCAGCACTAAGCGACGGCACGCCATTGGTAACGCGCAAATCAATTGGTCAGGGGCAGGTCGTGTTGTTCCATGTCACGGCAAATGCGGAATGGTCCACGTTGCCATTATCTGGTCTGTTTGTTCGTATGCTGGAACGCCTTGCGATTGCGGCAGCATCTGGGACACCTCAGGCCGAAGACTTGGCAGGGTCAGTTTGGACTCCCGTGCGCGTTTTGGATGGGTTTGGACGATTGGGTGATGCAGGAACCCGTCCGGGCGTGGACGGAGCCGACTTGATTGATGCACCGACGGGCCCAGACTTGTTGCCGGGCTTGTATCAATCAGGTGATCGAAACATTGCACGCAATGTCCTGTCGCCTGATACAACGTTGACACCAACAACTTGGCCCGAACGCATTCCAGTCTCCGGGTTGACCCGCGCAAATGAACGCCCTTTGGGAGGATATTTATTGTCTTTGGCATTGGTATTGCTGCTTGCGGATATCGTTGCATCCTTGGCGTTGTCCGGTCGTCTGTTTGGGCGCCAAAACGCGGTGGTTGGGGCGGTGTTGGCCGCTGTTCTGCTTATTCCCGGCACGCCGTCTCAGGCGCAGGATAGTGATGGGGATGACTTTGCCCTGAAAGCGGTGTCCGAATTGGTTTTGGCTTATGTTGAAACGGGCAATAGGCAAGTTGACGAAACATCAATGGCAGGCCTGAAAGGGTTGACGGATGTTTTGTTTTTCCGCACGTCGATTGAACCTGCGGCCCCTGTTGGCGTCAATTTGGAGACTGATGAGCTCGCGTTTTTTCCAATGCTCTATTGGCCAATCACACCGGATCAGCCGGGCCCCTCGTTGGAAGCATATGCCCGGCTGAATGATTACCTGCGATCCGGTGGGATGATCCTGTTTGATACAAGAGACGCCAACGTGTCAGGGTTTGGGGCGTCGACGCCGAATGGCAAAAAGCTGCAACAACTGGCCGCCTCTTTAGATGTCCCGGCATTGGAACCCATTCCGAATGATCATGTGCTGACCCGGACCTTTTATCTTTTGCAGGACTTTCCCGGTCGTCATTTGGGCCGCGATGTGTGGGTCGAGGCTGCACCGCCTGATGCGACGCAGGTCGAAGGCGTGCCTTTCCGTAATTTGAACGATGGTGTGACGCCTGTCGTGATTGGCGGCAACGATTGGGCCGCCGCATGGGCCGTGACTGATGCAGGAAGCCCGATGTTTCCGGTTGGACGTGGTTTTGGCGGTGAACGTCAACGCGAATTGGCCTACCGGTTTGGGGTCAATATCGTGATGCATGTCCTGACAGGCAATTACAAATCTGACCAGGTGCACGTGCCTGCGTTGCTCGATAGGCTCAGCCAATGACCTCAAGCATTATCATCGACCCTTTGGTCCCATTGCCAATTTTGATTGCTTTGGCGTTGATCGTAGTTGTGGGCATTATTTTGGCGGTTTGGCGCGGCCTTAAAGGTTGGGCCTTGCGTGGCTTGGCCGGGTTGGTGGTTCTGGGCGCGTTGATTGGACCATCCTTTCAACAAGAAGACCGAGGCGCACTAACCGACATTGTTATCTTGGCCGAAGATGGAACAGCCAGCCAATCCTTGTCAGATCGACCTTCGCAAACCGAACAAGCGCTTGCCGATCTTGAAAATTCACTGGCGGCGCGAAACAACATCGAAGTCGTGCGGATCAAAGTCGAAGACGGCGAAGACGACACTGGAACGCGTTTGTTATCCGCGATCAATACGACCTTGGCCGAGCTTCCGACAGGACGCGTGTCTGGGATCGTTGCAGTAACCGACGGGCAAATTCACGATCAGGATGTTCCCGTCAATTTGCCAGCGCCTTTGCATGTTTTGCTTACGGGTAAGGAAACCGATTGGGATCGTCGATTGATCGTCACCGGTGCGCCAGCCTTTGCCATCATCGACGAAGCGGTAACCCTGACCCTAAAGATTGAAGATATGGGTGCAGTGCCTGAGACCGAAGGCGGTTTGGCAGAGCTTGACGTGTCCGTGGATGGCGGTCCGCCACAGCGTTTTAACGTGCGTATAGGTACCGAGATTGATGTGCCTGTTACGTTGCCACATGGGGGTCGAAACGTCATCCAGTTTACGGTTCCGACCGAAGACGGTGAATTGACTGATCGCAACAATACTGCACTTATCCAAATGAACGGCGTGCGGGATCGTTTGCGGGTTCTTTTGGTGTCCGGCGAACCGCATCCCGGCGGACGCACGTGGCGCAATTTGCTCAAGTCAGACAGTTCCGTTGATCTGGTGCACTTTACGATCTTACGACCACCTGAAAAACAAGATGGTGTGCCGGTTTCAGAGCTTAGCCTGATTGCGTTTCCAACTCGCGAATTGTTTTTGGAAAAGATCGACGATTTTGACCTGATTATTTTTGATCGCTACAAGCGTCGTGGCATCTTGCCGGCATTGTATATCGACAATGTCGGGCAATATGTGCGCGAAGGTGGGGCGGTTCTGGTTGCGGCTGGACCTGATTTTGCAAGCGCTGACAGCTTGTTTCGCTCGCCCTTGGGGCCGGTATTGCCGGGTGAACCAACGGCGCGCGTGCTGGAACAAGCATATTCGCCAAAAGTAACAGATTTGGGCGAACGCCATCCTGTGACCACGGCCTTACCGTCTTCTGGGGATTGGGGACGTTGGTTGCGTCAGATCGAGTTGCAACCCAGAACCGGTAACACGGTCATGGAAGGCATAGATGGCCGCCCGTTGCTGATCTTGGATCGTGTTGGTGAAGGTCGTGTTGCGTTGCTTGCCTCTGATCATATGTGGCTGTGGCATCGTGGGTACGAAGGCGGCGGACCACAAATGGAAATGCTGCGTCGTCTGGCGCATTGGATGATGAAAGAACCAGAGCTTGAAGAAGAAGCTTTGACGGCGGATCCAAATGGACAACGGATGTTGATCCGACGCCAGACTTTGCTAGAGGATGTGCCTCCGGTGATTGTGACTGGACCAGATGGTACGGAAACAGAATTGACTTTAGACCCCGCTGGGCCGGGTCGTTTTGAAACGACCTTTGAGGGTCCTGAAATTGGGTTGTATCGGTTAAAGAATGGTGACCTGACCACAGTGATCGGCCTTGGACCTGCAGCACCGCGTGAATTTGAACAAACCGTGGCCAGTGGTGACGTGTTGCAGCCGTTGGTTGACACGTGGCGCGGTGGAATATTGCGCTTGGAAGATGGCGTGCCTCGGTTGCGGTCTGTACGCGCAGGTCGACCCGCATCAGGGCGCGGCTGGATTGGCTTGACCCCGCGCGAGGCTTACGAAACGCTTGATGTACGTCAACACTCGCTTTTGCCGCCTTGGCTTGTGCTCCTTTTGGCGAGCGGCTTGATCATCGCTGCATGGCTTCGTGAAGGCCAACGTTAAAATTAAGCGTTTAATTAAGAGCTTCTTCACCACCCACATGAGATAGATTTGGCATGCTGCTATGTGGGATATGTCATGAGTCTGGCGAGTAAACTTGCCGAAGAACGCCGCGCGCGTCTTGCTGCTGAACGCCTGTTGGAATTGAAACAGGGTGAATTGTTCGCTGCCAACCGAAAGTTGGGGCGGCACGCGAAAGCGTTGCAAGGCGAAGTTGTCGAACAGCGGGCCGTTGTCGAAAATGTCCGAAGCGAAAACCAACGCGTTAAGGCCGAGCTTGGTGTGGCGAACCAAAAGGCCGAAGTTGCTGAACGCCGTTTGTGGCATTCGATTCAAACAATCACCGACGGGTTCGCTTCATTTAATTCTGACAACGAACTGATCGCCGCCAATTCGGCGTATATGAGCGTGTTTGATGGTTTGAACATGGTCAAACCCGGCGTCAGCTATGTCACAATTCTTCAGCTGTTGACCGAAGAAGGTATCGTGAACACCGAAAACCTGCACCCCACGGATTGGCGTCAAATGATGTTGGAACGGTGGATGATGCCACAGCCTGAACCTGTCACCATCCGACTGTGGAACAATTTCTATATCAAGTTGGTCGACCGGCGCGGTGAAGGCGGTGACATTGTTTCGCTTGGTCTGAACATTACAGAATCCATCGAATACCAGAAGAAACTAAAACGCGCCCGCATCGAAG
Organism: Paracoccaceae bacterium; assembly: GCA_039960995.1. Taxonomy (GTDB): domain Bacteria; phylum Pseudomonadota; class Alphaproteobacteria; order Rhodobacterales; family Rhodobacteraceae; genus JABSSA01. The sequence continues at coordinate 301,785 of JBDVKF010000064.1, forward strand.
CGGAGTCCGCCAACCGGGCCAAATCAGCGTTTCTTGCCAACATGAGCCATGAAATCCGCACACCCATGAACGGTGTTGTTGGTATGGCAGAAATCCTCGCGGATTCTGGCATCACAGAAGAACAACAGCTTTATGTGGATACGATCAAAAACTCTGGCGAAGCGCTTTTGGTCATCATCAATGATGTGCTCGATTATTCCAAAATAGAAGCGGACAAACTTGAGCTTCATTCTGAGCCCTTCGACTTGGAACGATCCATCCATGAAATTCTGATGCTTTTGCAGCCAAGTGCGCATGACAAGGGTTTGGCCCTGTTGATGGATTTTGACCTGTTTTTACCAACAAAATTTATTGGTGATCCGGGACGAATCCGACAAGTTCTAACCAATCTAATGGGCAATGCGGTTAAGTTCACGCAGGCTGGCCATGTGTTGGTCCGGGTCACGGGGATACCGGATTCTGATACAAATGACTGTCAGATCAACATCTCAATCGAGGACACCGGAATAGGAATTCCCGAAGACCAGGTTGACCACATCTTTGGTGAATTCAATCAGGTCGAAAACGAACGCAATCGACAATTTGATGGCACAGGGCTTGGGCTTGCTATTTCTCAGCGGCTCGTTGGCCTGATGGGCGGCGAAATCTGGGTCACCAGTGAAGAAGGCGTGGGGTCCTGTTTCGGCTTTTGCGTCCGAATGCCGATGACGGATGGTGATGAAGTCGAGCATCCGAAAATTCCAAGCGCTCTGCGCCAAGTGATGGTTGTGGACAACTTGGAAGCCAATAGGCAGATTCTAGAACATCAATTGCTGCAAATGGGGCTGGGCGTTGTGTTGTGCGACTCGGCGAAGCAAGCGCTTGAATTGCTGGATTCCGACGTCGACCTTATTCTGACAGATCATAACATGATTGACATGGACGGTATGGAATTTGCCTCAGAAGTCCGGGCCATTGGAAACTCCACTCCGATATTCTTGCTCAGTTCTAACCTTGGATTTGCGGCAAATGACCCCTCGCGGAATTATCTCGATGCCATTTTGCAAAAACCAGTGTCGCGCCATGATTTGTTTCGCCGAATTGAAGCGCTGGCGTGCGATGAAAATTCCTCGGATGAAGACGACGTTGATCTGTCCGAGGATGGTGCAGAAGACTTTGACGCTAAGGGTGATGATGAACCGGTTGGAAAGATTCATTTGGAACCAGATGCTGATCGTATCGATGATCTGCCTTCGGAAAACGACGTTGCAGATATAGAATTTGTTGAGGAAATTCCTGAGCCTGAGCCTGAGCCTGAGCCTGAGCCTGAGCCTGAGCCTGAGCCTGAAGTTGAAAACCCAATGCCCACGTTCGCCAGTTTACGGCGTCGGCATCTAGAACAGACGGAATCGGAACAACTACCTGAGACAGTCGCGTCTTTTGATCAACTTGGTGACGCTGATGAAATTGCTCACGGCGAGACGGATCTGAAAGGCTCTGGCGCTACCCCGGATTTGAAAACCCCGCCCGACACGCTCGAAACCGAAGCGCCTGAAGAACCGGCATCCGAACTGCCTGCAGACAGTTTAGAGCTTTTGGAACCCCTATCTGATGTGGAAATCGCATCCGATGTCGTTACGACTCGGATGGATGATGACGCACCTGTTCAGCCGATAGAGGCTGAAGCAACTGAACCTGAAGCGGTCGAAATACCATTGGCCGAGGTTCAGCCTGAACAAGTTGATCGCCCAACGACCCCAAGAAAATTACGGGTTCTCGCTGCTGAAGATAACAAGACCAATCAACTGGTTTTTCGCAAGATGTTGAAGGATTTGGAACTGGATTTAATCTTTGCAGTAAACGGTGAAGACGCTGTCGCATTGTACAAAGAACTGAACCCAGACATGATCTTTATGGATATTTCTATGCCGATTATGGACGGCCGCGAGGCGACAATCGAAATAAGAAAGATTGAAGCTGAGACGGGCGAACATGTGCCCATTATCGCGATGACAGCGCATACGTTAAGCGGAGATGAGACAGAAATTCGTGCCTCTGGGATTGATCATTACCTGACCAAACCATTGCGCAAACCGTTGATACATCAAAAAATCGCAGAACTTTCACCACAAGATGTCCTGCCGCCAATTCCGATGCAGATACAAGATTTGGCAAGCTAACCTTTTCGCTTAAGACGCAGTCAGGAATTTCGCCGGAACTGCGCGCGACCTGTTTCAACGCATAGCGGCTGTGTAACCCCGCCTAATCCGCTGGGACATTCGTTTTAAGATTTTAGGAAGACGGGCCGCTCGGGTGTTGAGGCATCTTTGTCATAGACATACCCGCCGACATCAAATGACACGAGGTCATCGACATTTTCATAACCGGTTTCCAAAACCCAACGGGCCATCGCACCTCTGGCGCGTTTCGCTGAAAACGAGATCATCTTGCGGACACCGTTGCGATCTTCTTCAAAGCGTGGCGACACAAAACGCAGTTCACCCAAAGCTGCGCGATTAACCGAGCTTGCATATTCGTCGGATGCGAGGTTGAGAACCGTTTCCGTTTGTGCTGCGGCGGCATCGTCAACCAAGGCCTCAGCGATTTTGGTTCCCCAGAACTTGTAAAGCGTTGCTGCCGGATGGCCGGGCAATTTGCGTCCCATTTCCAATCGATAGGCGCATACATCATCGGTTGGCCGCAAAAGCCCATAAAGCCCAGACAAAATTCTAAGGCGCCGCGATGCTTCGGCGCGGGTGTCATCGTTCAATGTTGCCATTTCCAAAGTCTTGTAGACATCTCCATCAAACATGTCCGCAGCCGCTTGTGCCTTGCCGGACTGACGCGACCAATTTGAAAACCGTTCAAAATTCAGCTGTGCAATCTTGGGCGAGACCTTCATTAAATCTGCAATTTCAGCTTCAGACCAACCCCGCATAACAGAGATCAGTTCTTCGGCTTGGTTCAGAAAACGAGGTGTTGTCGTTCCATGGCCGGCGGACCTGCTTTCATTCAGATTTTTCGCAGGAGACAACAAAATGAGCATAAAGAGAGCGTCCTTCTTATCAGGATGATTTCGCAGCGATGGCAACAACCTGCATGTGATGGATACATAGCTCAGCCAACTTTTTACACCAGAAATAACGAAGAATTGTGTTGAGCTTGCATGCAAACCTTGAGTGTCGAATTCCAAATAATCGCAAGTTCAATCGAAAGGGTTTTTCTTGCTACTCAAAAACTTGATATTCAACATAAGAAACTATCACTTTTTCTAGGGATCACGTCGGGTGATGATGCATGAAAGGAGACCACGATGAAGCTTTCATTCTTTACGATGCCAATTCACCCGTTGGGCAAACCGATTGCGAAATCGTTGCAAGAGGACCGCGAGGCGTTTTTGCTGGCAGATAGTCTGGGCTACGCCGAAGCGTATTGCGGTGAGCATACGACGGATCAGGCAGAGATCATCACCTCGTCCGTCGCGTTTCTGGCAAGCCTTGCCTACGAGACAAAGCAAATTCGTCTTGGTACTGGCACGATTAACATGCCCAATTCGCACCCGGCCCGAGTGGCTGGCGAGATTGCGATGCTGGATCACATGCTGGAAGGTCGTTTGAATTTTGGCATCTCGCCAGGTGGTCTGATGTCGGATGCAGAGATATTCGGCAATCTCAAGAAAGACCGCAACGCCATGTTCCTTGAGTGCATCAACATGGTGCTCGATATCTGGGCCGGGCAAGCTCCTTACAATCTTGAAGGTGAATTCTGGAATATTTCCACTGAAAACACCCGCATTCCTGAAATCGGTCAAGGCGACGTGCCGCGTCCTTACCAAGATCCGCACCCACCGATCATAGGCACCGCTGTTGCGCCCTTTTCAAAAGGAGTGACGGCAATGGCTGCACGGGGTTGGCAGCCGATTTCAGGAAACTTCTTGCTGCCGCAATGGGCCGCTACCCATTGGCCGAACTTTGTTGAAGGCTGTTTGCAGGGGGGCTTTACCCCATCTTATTACGATTGGCGTGTGGCCAAGAACATCTGTGTCGCCAAAGATCAGGCAACAGCGCGGGCTTATGCACGCGATCCCGGCAGCCCTTATGTTTTGTACTATTCGCAACTGCTCACAAAGATGCGCCGCGGCAATCGCTTGAACTTGTTCAAGCATGATCAAAACATGCCCGATGAAGACGTGACTTTGGATTACGTGTTGGATCGTCTCGTGATTCACGGGGACGCTGAATCTGTTGCTGATCAGATCCTTGCAATGCGCGAAGAGATGGGCCCGTTCAAACATCTGGTTTATGCGGGCCACGATTGGACCGACATTGAATTGGGGCGCGATTCTATGATCCTGTGTGCTGAAAAGGTACTGCCGATCTTGCAGGAAGCCACCAAGTCGGAATTGGATTGGCAGCAAGAGCAAGTCGCTTAGATACAGCGAAATACGACAGCGATTTAATCCCCGTCGTAAAGGCGGGGATTTTGTCATTTCAGGTCGTGAAAAATGCAAAATTATAACGCCTGGATTAGGTCAGAAACCGTTCGAACCCGCGCCGCATTGTCCTGAGCAACAGAACCATCTGTATGCCACAGAGAATTTTCAAAACCTACACGCGCCTTGCCACCCAATCGTGCGGCGTGGACAAGACATTCGGTTTCTTCTTTGCCAAAGGCGCACAACATCCAGTCGAATTCCAGGTCACTTTGCGCCATCTGATCGACGAACCCTGTTAAGGCGCTTGGTTCGCTGATTTGCGTGCCGTCATATGTGCCAAGGACAAGTTGCATCAGATGATGTTTGCCCGGAATTTGTCCTGCGTTGCAGGCTGCGATGAACTGGCCCAATTCCTCTTGCGAATAGACAATATGTTGAACATGCACATCAGCCTGTTTCGCCCATTCATAGAATGCCGTGGCTGCTGGCCAATCCGTCGGTTCGCGTACCATCTCGCGCATTGCAACAGACACGTGATCCGGTTGTAGGTCGCGTATGATTTGTTGTTGAGTCGCCGTGTCATACCGACCTGCAGCTTCGGATGTCACTTGCAGATATAAATCTGGAACGGCGTCGCGAAGGCGATCCAACAACGTTTGATAACGGCCAGCATCCAAAAGATGCAGACCGTCTGCGTCGCGAATATGCAAGTGGATGCCATCTGCGCCCGCAGCAAAGCAGGCTTTGGCGTTGGCAACAATATCATCGTCTGTGACGGGTAAGGCCGGATGATCTTTGTATCCACGGCGCGCGCCGTTGGGGGCGACCATGATGTTCGGCAAAACGGGTCGCGTCACTTCAAAGCGCAGGCCCAAGCGATGCAAATCCACCCTTGTGGAACAGCAGCGGTTCACCTTCGCTTTGGTCAATCCGCAGCACGCGACCAATAAAGATCTCATGATCACCTGAAATGATCTGGTTTTCGACCTTACACTCAAGAACGGCAAGCGCGTCATTCAACACAGGCACGCCGTTTAAGCCTTGCTTCCAGTCAATCCCATTGAACTTTTCGTCCGAAGGGCGCGCGAATTTCAAAGACGTGTCTTTGGCTGTATCGCTCATGATGTGGATCGCGAAAGACCCGTGACTTTGGAAGGCTGACCGGGACGGCGTGTTAAGGCCGATGGACCATAGGATCAGGGGCGGATCGAGGGAGACAGACGAAAACGAATTGATTGTCATGCCCACTGGGCGACCTTCATCCCCAACAGTTGTGACAACACAGACACCGGTCGCAAAGCAGCCCAGAACATTACGCAATTCGCGTGGGTCAATTCCTTGCTCAGGATCGGTGACAATGGCGTTCATGACTTGTCCTCTCTGTGGCGCTTTAACCGTGTTTGTCTTGGATACGAGAAGACAGGGGTTCAGAACAACTAATAAGACTCTATACTTTCCAACATAAAACATGATACCTACCTGCGACGGGGGGCCGATCCATGAAGATACAACAACTTCGCCTTTTTGTCGCTGTGTACGAGGAAGGATCTTTTTCTGCGGCTGCCATGCGGGTGAATGCAACTCAGTCGGGGTTGTCGATGCATGTGCGTCAGTTGGAAAAACGCTATGGTGTGACATTGTTCAACCGCAGCTCGACCGGAGTTGTTCCGACAGAAACGGGCCGCACCTTTTATCGCCACGCCATTGAGGTTTTGAACGCCGCCGCGCTGGCCGAAGACAGTTTGCGCGAATTGTCGGGTGTTTTGTCGGATCACATACATATCGGATTAATGCCGACATTCACGGGGTCAGTTCTCAGCCCGGCTTTGATGCGGTTCGCGCGGGAATACCCCAATGTGCGCGTGTCCATTGAAGAAGCCTATTCCGCCACATTGTCCAACCGTGTTTCCGAGGGTGCGCTTGATTTTGCGGTGGTGCCTGCGGTGGATACGGAACTGGAATTAGAAACTTCGCTGATGGCCAAAGACCGCGAATGCTTGGTTTGCAGTGGCGACAGCCTGCCTGACGTCGGACGTTTCGTGCGCCTGACTGAACTGCCCCCTTTGCGTTTGGTATTACCAACTGCCGTGAATGCAAGGCGGCGAAGGATTGAACATTATCTGTCAGTGCATGGCGTTCAAGTGGCCGAGTTGATGGAATTGGATGCGATGCTGGGCACACTTGATATCGTTGCCAATTCCGAATGGATGTCGATTTTGCCGTTTGTGTTGGGTCGCCCTGATCGTGACGGTATGGCGCGGCGGTTCATTCCTCTTGAGGATCCACCTCTTGGCGTCGAATACATGCGGGTGTCTAACCGAGCGCGGCCCTTAGGCCGCGCCGCGCAGGCTTTTGCTGATGTGCTTCAAGAAGAGCTGAACACAGCCCTTGAAGACGACGTCTAGAGCAGGCTTTGTGGCAACCAACTTGCCAGACTTGGGAAAACCAACACAAGTACAGCTACAATAAGGATCATGATCCAATAGGGGATGGACCCTTTAAAGATCATGCCAAGCGTGACGGATGTATCTGGAACGGCGGCCTTGACGGTAAATATCAATAGCCCAAAGGGTGGTGTCAAAAGCCCTGCTTCGATCACCAAAATCCCAAAGATCGCAAAGGCCAATTGGTCGATACCCATGCCCGCAGCGATGGGGGAAAAGATCGGCACTGTAAGCAAGATGATGGAGGTCGAGTCAATGAACATTCCCAAAATCAGCCAAACAGTGAATATCATCAAAATGATGATGATCGGGTTGTCGCTGACCGAAAGCATCGTGTTGTTGATGACGGAAACGGCCCCTCCCATCGCGAGGAACCGCGAGTACATGGAGGCCATGATGAGCAAGATCAGCAAAGGCGCGGTCGTGCGCCCAGCCCGGTAAATCGCGTCCATCAAGTCATCTCGGCGCATGCCTTTCACCAAGCCGACCAAAAGAGCGCCGATTGCACCAAAACCTGCCGCTTCGGTCGGGGTCAGGAAACCACCCCAGATCCCGCCAATAACAAGGGTGATCAAGGCGACAACAGACAGGCTGCTGATCAGTTCCGCGCGTTTCTGTTCAGCGGGAACTTCATCAAACGCACTGGGTGAACACGCCGGGGCCATTTCTGGGTTCATCTTGGCTGTGATGATGCAATAGCCAACAAAGAACGTGGCCAGTAGCAAACCCGGTACAAGACCTGCGATGAACAGAGCGCCAATGGAAATTTCCGTCAGAACCGCCCAGATGATCATCAAGATCGATGGCGGGATTAACATGCCTAAACACGCGCTTCCTGCCACAACGCCAAGGGCATAGGGACGGTTGTATCCAAGTGCGACCATCTCGGGATAGGCCAATCGCGAAAACGTGGCCGCAGATGCAATCGACACACCCGTGATCGCAGCAAAGATCGAATTGCCAGATACAGTTGCCACAGCCAGACAGCCGGGAACGCGCAGAAAGGCGCGGTTACAGATGGTGAATATGTCCTTGGCCGCCCCTGATCGGGATATAAATTCCCCCATCAGAACGAACAGCGGAATGACAATAAAGATATCTTTGCGCAGCGATTCGTATGCCGTTCCTTGTAAGACTGAAAGAGCGATGTCGACGCTGCCAAGCATCCAGAACACGCCAAGTGCGCTGGCCACGCCGAGGGCCACAGCCACATGAACGCCCAGAAAAACCAGCACCATCATGATGCCAAGGAAGATGAAAATCGTTTCTGTCATGACGCAGTGCCTTTCAGCAATTGGGCAGGGCATCTTGTGCCCCAAGGTCGCCACGCCAGTCCGCAACGATCATTAACAGGTAAGCAAATGCCGCAAAGACTGCTGTTGCCATGATGAGGAACCGAATGGGCCACGTGTATATGCGCAGCGATCCTTCGCCCTCATATTCACCGATCCGCAAAGCATCGAATGCTTCGGGCAATGTTGCATAACCGATTGCTGCAAACAGTGCGAAACCAAGGACATAACAAAGCGTTCGCAATAGTCGCTGCGCAATCGTAGGCAGCATATCCACGACAAGGGTCGTCCGCAGCATCGCCCCGGATAGGACCGCAAGGGGCAGTTGAAGGAACGTCACAAGGATCACTGAATTTTGGAGAATTTCTTTGGTTCCCGGCAAGGGTTGCAAGAACAAAACGCGCCCAAACACATCAACCAGAATGACCAATGCAAGGATGAAAACCCACATCGATGACAGTATGTGGATACCGCGCGCAACCTTAGCGACATACGAGTAAGCCATTAAATCCTCCTCATTTAACGTCCTTCCTTTTTGTCCTAGTGCCTCAAGCAGCCGCGCGCAATCGCCAATTTATCACTTGATAAAATAGTGAATTGATGGGACGGTCCACACGAGCAAGCTGCGTTGGAGGCGTGGTGACCTTATTCAGATGCAGGGGATCGAGCCCCAAGGGAGGACTTTATGATCAAGATGTTTCGTCACATCGCCTGGCCGGTAATCGCCGGAATGGTTTCAGTCGCGACGCCGACTTTCGCGGACAGCTTTACACTTCGTATCGGGTCTGGCCACCCACAAGGGCCAACGCCTTACGTTAACACAATGTCAGAATTCTTTGCCGCAGAAGTAACGCGCAGAGTTGCTGAAAACACCGAACACGAGGTCACGTTCATCGAAGCCTATGGCGGTTCAATCGCCGGTGTTGCGGATACTTTGGAGTCCGTTCAGCAGGGTATTTTGGATATTGGGGCGTTTTGTATCTGCTTTGAACCATCCAAGATGTTCTTGCATAACTTTCCATACTACCTCGCGTTTGGACCAGAGAAATCTTCTGACGCTATCGCAGCGGCGCGGTCGGTTTACGATTCTAACCCGTGGCTTAAGGATGTGATGTCTGAGGAATACGGGCAGAAGTTCCTTGGCCTTGGCGTTTGGGATAATTATCACCTTGGGACCAAAAGCGAATGGACCTCGATTGACGACCTCAAGGGCGTAAAAGTTGGTGGTGCTGGCCCGAACTTGCCATGGCTTGATTACATCCAAGCGATTCCGGTTCAGTCAACATTGCCAGAAGGTTATTTGGCGCTCAGAACGGGTGTTTATGATGGTTGGTTGATGGTGCCATCGGCCTATAATGGGTTCAAATTCTATGAACCTGCGCCTTACTATACACTGATCGGGTTCGGTGCGATGCCGGTCATCATGATGACGATGAACGACAGTAAGCTGGCCAGTTTGCCAGAGGATGTTCAGGCGATCATTCTTGAAGTCGGAGCGGAGTGGGAAGAGGGCAACGGGGCCGCAATGGATGCCGTGCAGACTTCAGGCCTTGCCGCGCTTTCAGAAAATGGCGCGATCGTCAAAGAGCTTCCGCAAGAGGTTCGGGTTGAATGGGCGAAAAGCTTAGCGGATTTCCCAAAACTTCAAGCGGCCGAAGCCAAGGGCCGTGGATTGCCTGCTATTGAAGTGATGCAAGCGTATATCGATGCAGCCAAAGGTGTTGGTCACGACTGGCCGGTCGAATATCAACTTGAGTAACACGGAACTTAGAACGCCAGCAGAAAAATTGATGGCGATCCGCAAGTAATCTTATTTTTCCTACCGGCGGCGCTGCTCCTACGATTAAGGGGCAGCGCCTTTGCATTTCAGCGTTGCATTGCTTCGGGAGGACACAATGCAAGTTGCATGGATGCGAGGATCAGGCACACCAAAGCTGACCGCTGCACAATGGCATTCAGTCGTCGCGCAAGCCGATGAGATTGGATTTCGTCAAGTTCATCTAACAGGGCTCGATGATGAAGCTCTTGCCGCGATGCCTCGCCTGACACAGCTTCGGATTGGGTTGGATATTGCCGGTTTTCGCCGGCAAGCGCCGCGAACATTGGTAGGTCATATACGACAGGCCTATGACGCGGTTGATGGTCGCCTTGTGCTGGGCCTGACAACGGGTGTCTCGCCTCAAATGCGGGCCACCACTCAGATGTTTGAAACCGTAACGTCCTCAGCTGCGCCGCATATGCTGCCAAGTGATTTTCCGATGGCAGAACCCCGGCCAGAAGTGATGGTCATTCCACAGAATGCGACATCCCCCTGTGTTGCATTGGCGGCAAAAAACGGATTTCACATGCTATCGCCCGCGTGGCAAACACGACGGGAATTGTCACGCCACTGGCCTAGCATCGTCGCAAGTGCCACGCACGCAAACCGTCGTGCATGTCCGTCGCAATGGCATGTGGCACGTTGTGTCTTTGTTTCTGAAGATCGGGCTGCGATTGCTGCGTACCGTTCAAAAGTGGCTCAAGATTATCTAGGACCTGCGGGCGTTGACCCTTTCTTGGCTGAACACCGTGTCATTGCAGGATCTGCCACCCAAGTGACCGAACAAATCACCCAATTGCGCACGCGGATTGGACCGTTTGGCACCTTGCATATCGTTGATCCCGGGTTAGACCCTCACGAGGGGTGCCGCCAACGCAGTTGTTTTACGTCAATGGTCTTACCTCAACTTACACGCGACGACGCTCCCGTCATTCAGAAGGCACTAGAACGCACATGACCAACCATATTCCACACACCGAAGTCAGCGGAAAAAAAGAAATCCCCGTCTTGCTTCTGCTTAATTCGCTCGGGACCACGACACGTATGTGGGAACAACAGCTCCCGTTGTTGGAACGGTTCTATCGCGTCATTCGAATGGACACGCGTGGCCATGGTCAAAGTGCGACGCCTGATGGCCCCTATGATTTTGATATGTTGGTCTCAGATGCTCTCGGCACATTGGACCGATACGACGTCAAGACGGCCAGCGTTATGGGCTGTTCGCTGGGCAGTATGACAGCGCTTGGGATGGGTCTGCGAGAACCGGGCAGAATTGACCGGATCGTTTGCACCGCAGCGCGTGCGGATGCTCCGGCGCCGTTCCGGCAAAATTGGGATGACCGCATGGCTGTGATCGCCGAAAAGGGTGTTGCAGGTTTGTGGGATGGATCGCTGGGTATTTGGATGACGCCAGATTTTCGCGATGCGAACCCCGACATCGTCGCGATGATGAAGGCAGAATTCTTGAAGACAACGGATGCAGGCTATTGCGGATGTGCTGCTGCACTAAAGGGGTTGGATTACCTAAAAGATTTGCCGCAGCTGAAAGTCCCGACCTTGTTTGTTGCAGGGGAGCATGACAAAGGCGCTGCTCCAGACGTCATGAAAGCCATGTCCGAAGCGGCAGGCGCGGGGGAGTTTTCTTTGATCCCGGATGCTGGCCATATCATTAACGTGAACGCACCAGACGCGTTTAAGTTGGCCATTATGGATTTCCTTGAGATGTCGTGCGAATGATCATTCCTGCGCGCGCAGGCTTGAATAGTCGGTCATGACAGAGTCACGATAGGATTGTCGGCCGGATAGGCGGTCGTAATAGGCCGATATATTCGGCCAGTCACGTCTGGCGATATCGACAGTGAAATACCGATATAAACAGCTGCCAAAGGGAATGTCGGCAAGGGTTAAGGTGTTTCCCACAAGATAGGGGTTGTCTGCGAGGGCCGTCTCAGCAATTTGAAACTGCTCGTGTAGAATCGTCAATGCAGACGCTAAGGTCTGCGGGTTTCGTTTGGATGTGGGCAATCGAACGGTTTGATAAAACACTTTGATGAAAGAGGGATATAGCCCCGTTTGAAACCACTCCATCCACATGTCGGCCAATGCGCGGTCGCCATGAGTGGCAGTTGAAAGCGGGCCGCCATTGGTATTCACTAAATGCCGACAAATCGCGTTTGATTCCCGCATCACCAATCCGTCTTCAACCAAGGTTGGAACCCGCCCCGCAGGATTCATCGCCTGATATTCCGCAGTATCCAAACCGCCAAATGCACCGCCTACGTCAATGCGATCAAATGCCAATTCCGATTCAGACAACACCCAAGCGACTTTCTGAACATTAATAGACGTCAATCGCCCCCATAGGGTCCGCATGATCGGCCTCCTTTCTAAATGATCAATTGATTACTTTTGTAGCTGCAACCCTAACGGCAATCTGATATAGAACAACTAAGAGATTTTCTGGCGGGACTGCGGTTTGACGAAATTTGGCGATCAAATCTTACCTAAAGCGACCTGCGAGGGTGCAAAAGAAGCCGCGCCCAAGCGGCGACGCAAGTCGTCAGAAGACAGGATGCTTGATATCATCGAAGCCGCTGCAGACCACTTTGCCGAAGTCGGGTTCAGGGGTGGCACGCGCGATATCGCCAAAAGGGTTGGGGTAACGCAGCCGCTGCTTTATCGTTACTTTCCTGACAAAGACAGCTTGATCGAAGCGGTTTATAAAAGCGTGTATCTGGAAAGTTGGAACGCAGATTGGGATGTGGGTTTGCAAGACCGAACGCAATCCGTGCGTTCTCGGTTTGACCAGTTTTATCGCGACTACACAGCTGCGAATTTTAACCCACGCTGGCTTAGGATTTCGTACTTTGCGGGCTTACGGGATGCGCAGATCAATCAATGGTACAATCATCTGATCGAAGAATTGATCCTGAAACAACTGGTCAGAGAGCACCGCGTTGAATTGGGTCTTCCGGATGATGCCTATGTGACGACGGAAGAAATGGAAGTTGCATGGCAAATCCATGGCGGGCTTTTGCATTACGGTTGGCGTCGGCACGTGCTGAATTTGCCTGCATCCAACGATATAGATCAAGTGATCTGCGACGCGTTGGATATGTATTTTTCAGTTGCCGAAGGCGTCTATATGCGCATGGCGCGCAGCAATGCTGATATTGCCTAGTAGCGAAAGTGATTTCGATCTCAGTTCTTTGCGCGCTAAACTGATAGCCGAAATTAAAAGGCTACAAAGGACGTTGCCATGAGTCAAAAGCTGACCCCCGACACGCAAGCCCCTGATCTGAAACTGCCATTGGTTGGTGGCGGAACATTTGATTTGGCAAACGAAAAACCAGAAACCTTCACGATGGTTCTGTTCTATCGCGGTTATCATTGCCCGGTTTGCAAAAACTATTTGGGTGGATTGGTCGAAGCGCTTAAAGAATATGAAGCAGCGGGTTTCACTGTCGTTGCCGCGTCTATGAACACCGAAGAGCTGGCCCAGAAGTCTGTTGATGAATGGGGTTTGGGCGATCTGCGTGTTGGCCATTCTTTGACACTTGATCAAGCCAAAGATTGGGGTCTGTGGATTTCCAAAGCGTTCAAAGACGTCGAAGCGGATCTATTCACTGAGCCAGGCCTGTTTTGGGTGCGTCCCGACGGCAAGCTTTACCTCGCCGATATCTCGAACATGCCTTGGGCGCGGCCAGATCTGAAAATGTTGTTGTCCAAAGTTGGCTATGCCCTGGAACATAACTATCCGGCGCGCGGAACTTACGCAGCTTAAACCATATGCTACTCCAGGCACTTAGGTGGGTCGCTCAGTCATCAGGGCGACCCATTTTTGTTTGCGCGGTCTACAAATCACCAAACCGATTATCTGATGGATGCCAACAAGTCTTATTATAAGACGTGATAGCGCTCACGATGCATAATTTTCAGGCGTCCCCAAGATCGGACGCCTGCCGCTATGGTCGGCACACCGTGATATTCTGGGAGGAAATACATGTTTTTGAAAACAATGACGGCGACGGCCACATTGCTTGCACTGGCTGCACCTGTCGTGGCGCAGGAGAACTTGAAGGCTGCAATTGTGGCTGCAATGGGTGAAGCCATCGAAGATCCACGCTATGTCGATGTTCTGGCGACCTATGGATTAGAACTGCCTGACTTGAGTGATAAGACCCTCGTTAACTCGAAGGATTACGCATATCCTGAGGTCGCAGATGGGACACTTCTGTCTAAGGTCATTGCCGATGAATCTTTGCGGCTTGGTTGGATCGCAGTGGGTGCACCGTGGTCTGTTCCCGGTCCAGATCCGGCGGAACCTGTTGGCCTTTCGGTCGAATATTGGGGCATCGTTAAGGACAAGCTGAACGCGCATTACGGCACGAACGTCGCACTGGATTGGGTGGAATTCACCGAAGAGACCGGCAACAACAATATGTACCGCTGGCTTTCCAATTCTGACGACTTCGATTGTTCCGGTGAAGGTCGTGACGTGGCGGGCTGTTATGATGTGATCGGCGGAGCCTATGCGATTAACAAACGGCGCAAAGAAATCTCTGACATGACGCCAGCATATTTTCCACTGAACATGTCCGTTGTGCGCACCAATGTTCCGTTGCCTGATGGGGTTGGGCCGCTTGAGACGGCCGAGCAAATCCGCGAAGCGATGGCAGATCCAGATATCAATTTGGTTCTCGCAGGATTGCCTGACACTGGCGAAGATTCGATCCTTACCAATTTCAAGAAGGAAATGGGCGATACATTTACGCATGCGGATCGCACGCCGGGATCAAACGTTTTGGAGTTTGCGCAAAACGCCACGGACATTCACTTTGTGTTGGGGACAAATGTGCGCATGTCGTCCACCCGTTTCAAAAACCCAGAATTTTGTGAAGGGTGCGCGTTCATTCCCAATCTTCTTGTCTTTGGCGGCGTAGGTTTTGCGACTGCATTGGTTGAATAATTCAAATGAACCTAAGGCGGCGACCAGCATGGTCGCCGCTGATCGGGCTCTGGTCGCACATTTGGCCACCACGCCACCACTCACAATCTGATGGCTAGCTTGCTTCGCGCAAGACGTCCAAGAATGCAGCGCCAAATCGTTCAGCGCGCCGTTCACCCAACAAACGCTCCATGCTGCGTTCATCATTTGGCCGCATCTGAGCAACCTTTGCCAAAAGAGACGCCGAACAACTGAGTGGTTTGTCTGTCCCGTCATTTCCATGCGTGAGGTCAGCCTGAACAGATAACAACAGATCGTAAACAGACCCCGCAGGTTGACCCGCCAACTTGCGACGCGCGGGATGCAAGGCTTCGGCTTCGCCTGCGACCACTTCCAAAAAGGTTGCACCATGGGTTTGCAGTTTCTTTGCACCCACGCCGCTTATGGCCGCCATCTCATCCAGATTCTGCGGGCGTCGTTCGGCCATTTCAATCAGCGATTTGTCGTTGAAAATAACATAGGCTGGCACGCGGGCCGCTTCTGCCAATGCGCGGCGTTTGGCTTTTAGCGCGGACAGCAGCGGCGCATCTTCTTCGGAGACCATGCTTTTGACCACAGGACGTGATTTCGCAGCGCTGATCGCGTCTTTGCGCAGTTCAATCGTGTCCTGCCCCTTGAGGATCGGCAAAGCCTTGTCTGTCATCCGCAAAGCGCCGTGGCGTTCGGGGTCAGGTCGCATCAGATCATGGCCCAGCATCTGCCGAAAGATCGCCTGCCATTGTGGGCGCGAATATTCCGTGCCTATGCCATATGTGGACAGTGTCGTGTGATTTCGCGCCCGTACTTTGTCGGTTTCATTGCCAAGCAATATGTCGATCAAATGCCCGGCACCAAACCATTCTTCGGTTCGCAAAGCGGCCGACAATGCCTTGCGCACGGCAGTGGTTCCATCAAACTTTTCAGCCGGACGGTCACACAAGTCACAACGCCCACAGGTGATTTCGGTTTCGCCGAAATATCCCAAAAGATTTTGACGGCGGCATTCCAAAGCCTCTGCCAAACCGAGCAAGGCATTTAGGCGCGCGTGATCCGCCATGCGGCGTTCTGGTGGGGCAAGGCCTTCGTCAATTTGCGAACGGCGCAATTTGATGTCTTCGGGCCCGTACAAAGTGAGAGTTTCCGCAGGGGCGCCATCACGTCCGGAGCGACCGATTTCCTGATAATAGGCTTCGATCGACTTTGGCAGATCGGCATGCGCGACCCAACGGATGTCGGGTTTATCGACCCCCATGCCAAAGGCGACGGTGGCGACGACGACTAATCCGTCTTCTTGCTGAAACCGACGCTCTGCAATGCGTCGGTCATCGGCATCCATTCCACCATGGTAATGGATCGCCGGGTTCCCCGCGTCTCTGAGCGCCTTGGCCAATGTTTCTGTTTTGGACCGCGTGCCGCAGTAAACGATACCTGATTGACCGGGGCGGGCGGCTGCGAAATTCAGAATTTGATTGCGCGGCTTATCTTTGGCTTGAAAAGAAAGATGGATGTTTGGACGATCAAACCCGTGTAAGAAATTGGTAGGTTGCGCGCCATCGAACAGTTTTTCGACGATCTCAGCGCGCGTTTCTGCATCTGCAGTTGCGGTGAACGCGGCCAAAGGAACATCCAGCGCGCGACGTAATTCACCGATGCGCAAATAGTCGGGGCGAAAATCATGCCCCCATTGGCTGACACAATGCGCTTCGTCTACGGCGATCATGTTCACGCCGATCCGGCGCAACATGCCAAGCGATGACCCCGCAGCCAGGCGTTCGGGCGCAATATACAAAAGCTTCAGCGTTCCGGCTTCCAACGCATCCCAGACGGCGGTCGTTTCTTCTGGGGAATTGCCCGACGTCAAAGCGCCTGCAGACACGCCCGCAGCCTGAAGGGCGCGCACCTGATCGCGCATCAACGCAATCAACGGGGAAATGACGACGGTTACACCGGGTCGCAGCAATGCGGGCAGTTGAAAACACAGCGATTTACCACCCCCTGTTGGCATGATTGCCAACACGGGGTCGCCGGCGGTCACCGCATCCACGATCTCTTTTTGGCCGGGACGAAAGCTCTCGAATCCAAAGACATCACGCAAAAGCGCCGTCGCGTCGGGCATAATCGGGACCTGTTTATTCTTGTTCGTCTGCTCGAGGCCGACGATCCCATACTCAGGTCAGGTAAACAAGGCTGAGCTGATCAAACCAGGCCAAATATCGACGGTAGGATAAACGACCGCAGCGCGATGACCGCGATAAAGGCGACCAATGGCGCAAGATCCAAGGGATGCGTGTCTGGCATGTAACGTCGAATGGGGCGGTAAATAGGTTCAAGCAGCTTGTTCAAACCCATCCAGATCTGTCCGACCATTTGCTGATGAACGTTGAGCACGTTGAACGAAATGAGCCAGCTCATGATGATATGTATGATCATGATCATGTAAACGACGCCAAGGATCAGATCGAGCGTGCCATAGATGGCGAACATAGGGTGGACTCCTTCAAGTTCAGGCACTGAGGTAGGGCCTGAACGCGCGCATGGCAAGATCAAGTAATGCGACATGGTTGATAACTTCCTGAGCTTTCGCTTGCTTGCCCCAGAAAACGCAGGTCTAATCATGAAAAACGGGCAGGGGATTAGGATGGCAGAACCAAGTCTGCGCAAACGCATTTGGGGTTGGTTCTTTTTCGACTGGGCCAGCCAACCGTTTCACACCGTATTGCTAACATTCATTTTTGGCCCGTTCTTTGTGTCAATTGCCGCGGATGCATTTGTCGCCGACGGGCAAGCCAGCGAGGCGGCAAAGGCCAGCGCACAATCCATGTGGTCGCTGACATTGACGGTAACGGGATTGATTATCGGATTTGGTGCGCCGTTGCTGGGATCGGTTGCGGATACATCTGGGCGCAGGATGCCATGGATATTGGCGTTTTCGGCGATGTATGTCGTCGGCGCAGGCGCATTGTGGTGGACGAACCCCGATGGCAGCAATCTGTCTTGGATGATGATCGTCTTTGCCTTTGGGTTCATTGGTGCAGAATATGCGTTGATCTTTATTAACGCGCAGCTGCCCAGTTTGGCATCAGAGGACGAAGTCGGGCAGGTGTCGGGATCTGGCTTTGCATTTGGGTATGCGGGCGGGGTGTTGTCCCTGTTCCTGCTGCTTTTGCTGATTGTCGAGCAACCCAATGGCAAAACGCTGATTGGTTGTGACCCGATGTTTGGCCTTTTGGATGCGGGTGGGCGCGAAGGTACGCGGTTTGCTGGTCCTTTCGTCGCCTTTTGGTTCGTCCTGTTTATGATCCCATACTTCGCCTGGGTGCGTGAAGTGAGAGACCCAAACCCCGGCGCAACGATTGGCAAGGCTTTGGGCAACCTCTGGCAGTCCATTCGGAATTTGCGCCTGCACAAAAGCCTGTCGACTTATTTGGGATCGTCGATGTTGTACCGGGATGCTTTGAACGGCCTTTACAGCTTTGGCGGCACATTCGCAGTTTTGGTTATGGATTTCTCAGTGGTCGAAGTTGGGGTGTTTGGCATCATCGCGGCGTCGGCGGCTGCAATTTTCAGTTACGTGGGCGGTCGCGCCGACAAACGCTTTGGGCCCAAGCCAGTGATCATCGTTACGATCTGGGTTTTGATAGGTGTTTGTGCGGTGTTGGTGAATTTGTCGCCTGAAAGCGTCTTTGGCGTCGCGATCGCGGAAGGGTCCGGAGTTCCGACACAGATCTTTTACCTATGCGGCTGTCTGATTGGCGGCATGGGTGGCATCCTGCAATCCGCCAGTCGATCCTTGATGGTGCGTCACAGCAATCCGAAATCGCCAACCGAAAGCTTTGGGCTATATGGTTTGTGTGGGCGTGCCACGTCATTCATCGCGCCCGCCCTGATCGGAATTGCAACCGCCGTGACAGGCAGTGCACAATTGGGCGTTGCCCCGTTGATCTTACTGTTTCTTTTGGGGCTGGTTCTGTTACGATGGGTCAATCCGAAAGGTGAGGTCTTTGCATGAGATATCTTCGCAAATCAGCCACGTTGGTGACTTTGATCGTTGTCGCAGCTTGCGCAGGCGCGGACACCAACATTGATGGAACCGCGGTGACAGAACCAGTGGCCCCTGTCGGAATAAGTCAATCAAAAGCCCCTGCAAAATTCGCTTTCGGTGCTGCAGCTGACGCATCTGCACAATCAGCATCGGCCCTTGGTAGTTATGCGAAAGGATGCATCTCCGGATCGCAAGAATTACCCGAAACAGGCCCGACTTGGCAGGCCATGCGGCTGGATCGTAATCGCAACTGGGGTCATCCAGAGCTTGTTGATATGGTCAAAAACCTCAGCAAGAAAGCAGCACAGCAACCCGGATGGAACGGTCTTTATGTTGGCGATATGAGCCAGCCAAGAGGCGGGCCGATGTTGACTGGACACCGCAGTCACCAAATTGGCTTGGATGCGGATATCTGGATGTTGCCTGCCAAAAACCTGAACCTCAGTCGGGAAGAACGCGAAAGCCTGTCTTCGATTTCGACACGCCGGTCCAATGGGGCCTTTGTGAACAGCCAGTGGACACCCGCTCATCATGAAATTCTGAAAGCCGCGGCCCAAGACAAACGTGTCGCGCGCATTTTTGTCTTTCCAGGGGCCAAGGTCCAAATGTGCAAAGATGAAAAGGGCAGCAAAGCTTGGTTGCGCAAAATTCGCCCATGGTGGGGGCACCATTATCATTTCCACGTTCGGCTGAATTGTCCAAAAGGCGAAAGCCGCTGCGTCAATCAAGCGGCTCCTCCGGCGGGGGATGGCTGTGCTGATGCGCAAAGATGGGTGAATGACATTCTGAACCCGCCGCCACCCAATCCAAACGCGCCCAAACCTAAACCTCGACGCGAACTGATTCTGGCGGACTTGCCCCCACAATGCTCTGGCGTTTTAGCCTCGCGCTGATCCTTTTCGCACAAACAGGTTTGGCGGCTGAGTTGATGTTACTCAGCCGAATGAACTTGCATGCAGCTGACCCCAAGTTTGGTGGTCTGTCCGCTATCGAAATTTCGAGCGATGGAGCAGAAGCGTTCCTTGTTTCCGATCGAGGTGCGCTGTTTCGTGCGGATATTTCGCGACAGAGCGGAAAATTAACGAACATTTCCGTCGAGCGCTTACCGCAGTCCTTGCGCGGGTTTGACAGCGAAGGGTTGGCCATCGATGCAGATGGGCAATGGTTCGTGTCCCTAGAGGGGCGTTCCCAAGTGCGTGCCCTGCCGAAAAGGCGACTACCGCGCCATCCCGATTTCCGTCAGTTCCCCGGAAACGGAGGGTTAGAAGCCCTTGCTATTGACCGCGACGGCGCGTTGTGGACGCTGCCAGAAACTAGCGCTTTGCAACGTCATCCGATCCCGATCTATCGGTTCGCTGACCGACGTTGGACAATACCACGAACGTTGCCACGCGATGGTCTGTTCTTGCCGGTTGGGGCAGATTTTGGGCCGGATGGAAAGCTGTACATTCTTGAACGTCATTTGAACGTTTTGGGGTTTCGCACTCGGGTACGTCGGATCACACCGGGCCAAACCACACCGCCCGAAACCCTGTTGAAAACGGCAGCGCTGACCCATGGCAATCTTGAAGGCATTGCTGTGTGGCAGGACACACAGGGTCGCGTTCGTGTGACCATGGTGTCGGATAACAATTTCAAACCCTATCTGCGCAGCGAAATGGTTGAATATGTCCTGCAGGAATAGCTTGCCAGTCGCGATACCTGTCGATAAAGACGCGCTCTGCCCAGACTCCTCTGGGCCAAGTCCCCGCGACCTTGTTAAAACGGGAAAGAAAAAATGACTCGCACACACATACCCGGCATTATTGCCATGGCCATCATCGTGTTGGCCTCAAACATCCTTGTTCAGTTCCTGCTTGGCAGTTGGCTGACATGGGGTGCTTTCACCTATCCATTCGCCTTCCTCGTCACGGATGTCATGAACCGTGTTTACGGCGCAAAAGCGGCCCGCAAGGTGGTTTTTGTAGGCTTCATCGTTGGTGTCTTCTGTTCGTTGATCGGGACACAGATCATTGGTGAATTCGGACCATTGGTTACCTTCCGCATCGCATTTGGATCCGGACTGGCTTTCTTGACAGCTCAGCTTGTGGATGTCGGTATTTTCTCGGCATTGCGTTCTGGCAAATGGTGGCGCGCACCTTTGGCGTCGACAATCGTGGGCAGCACGCTGGACACGGCGTTGTTCTTCACCATCGCGTTTTCGGGTGCCTTGATATTTCTTGAACCCGCAAATGACGTAAGTTGGGCGGGCGAAGTCTTCCCTTTGCTTGGGTTTGGTCCTGCCGCGCCTTTGTGGGTTTCTCTGGCGGTTGCGGATTGGGCGGTAAAACTCTCACTTGCCTTAATTGCACTCATTCCGTTTCGCGTTTTAACTGAAAAACGTGCATCAGTAGCCTAAAGACTTGACAGAACGCCGTCACCGGACGCACCCTGAATTTGAGTTCAACAAATGAAAGGAGGTGATCCAGTGTCAAGAATGAGATTGGAGATAGGTGTCGGGACAACTGGAGAGGCGCGCCGGTAAGGCAAACCTTGGCGGCAATCGTCGCTCCAGTGGATCGGTAGATCACCGACCCCCTCCGAGACATTCGAGGGTCGCCCTTGCGGGCGGCCCTTTTTCGTGGCGATGTAGTGTTATGGTTCGGATCAACGATCAAATAGAAATTGCAGACTGGGAACTGACAGAAAGCTTTATGCGCGCGTCAGGCCCCGGTGGTCAAAACGTCAACAAGGTCGCAACAGCGGTCGAGTTGCGGTTTGAAGCGGAACGTTCGCCCAATATACCTGACGCGGCCAAGCCACGTCTCAAGCGTCTTGCCGGGCGGCGATGGACCACCGAAGGCGCGATTGTTCTGCAATGCGACGAAACCCGCAGCCAAGCGCGCAACCGCGACATCGTGCGACAACGCCTCAAGGAATTGATCCTTAAGGCCTTGGAACGCCCAAAACGGCGCATCCCGACACGCCCCTCGCTAGGGGCAAAGAACCGGCGGATAAAAGCAAAGAAAGTCCGTTCAGATGTGAAATCCAAGCGGGGCAAGGTCGACCCGGATGGGTAAGGACAACGTGTGGCTGGCCATTGCGCTTAGCCTTCTGGCGTTGACGTTATTTGATGCGATGGGGTTGGTGATCAAACTGTTATCGCCGCGCTATACTTCGGCAGAACTGACCGCATGGCGCAATTTGTTTGGTTTGATTCCATCACTATTGGCGCTTTGGTTCTTCTATGGTTGCCGCCCGTAGTGCAAGAACTCTTTGCCTTGATGTGCGCGTGATCGAGTGCGGTCTTCTATATGGCCTTAATGTGCGGCCCTTAGAGACGCCGCTGGCCGGTATGGTGATCAGCGGATCGGGCCCA
>JBDVKF010000065.1:0-22607 GCA_039960995.1 Paracoccaceae bacterium
TTTCGGGCAAATTTGGCAGAACAATATTCTGAATTGCAGAATTTTCTTCGATATTTCCTGACCTGTTTGGGTGAACGGAGAACAACGTTCCAGTTTCAGAAAATTTGCAGTCGCAGCAAAGAGTTTTTCAACACAATCGGCCCTTACCAGCCATTCATCGTTGCATCTGGCGCCGCAGTACAGCTTCCCGAAAGCCGACATTGGAGCAGGTGCGCAGCATTTTGACTTACCCGAGGTCAGCAATGCGGGACAAAGTTACCATTCGAAAATATCATGCGAAGGTCTGCAATACAGGGATTGCCACCCAACATGTCATTGTCGAAACTGCTGACAAGCTGACCTATCAATTCTGTGTTGATCTTCAGCCCTACAGCGGTCCGCGATCACCTGCATGGGGACGTGATGATCCAATCGGATGAAAGTGCCGACAAAAGAGATCTACTGAGACGAAAGGCAATTTCGTGAAAACCTTCCCTAAGCTAGCCGCTCTAGCAGTTGTGCTGAAAGACGACCAATTCCTTTTAGTGAAGCGACGCAATGAACCCGATGCTGGACTTTGGGGATTTCCCGGTGGGCATGTGGAACTAGGCGAGACCGCGATGGAGGCCGCAGCCCGCGAACTACGGGAAGAAACAGGGGTTATCGGAAAACCGCTAAGCTATCTTACCAATGTCGATGTTATCGTTCGCGACGATGCGGATGCCATTCAGTTTCATTTTCTACTTGCGGCTGTTCTTTGCGAATATGTTTCGGGAACCCCGACAGCAGAAGACGATGTCAGCGAAGCTCAATGGCATACGGTCGAAAGCATCCTGAGCGGCCAACTGTCTTGCAGCTTGCATGTCGATGACGTTGCCCGGATCGCAATGAATGCTTAATGCAGCGGCTTATCCTCTGTGGAGGTTTCGTCAGGTTTAACCATCGTCGAACATGTCAATTCGATCAGCGATGTGGCTCTGGGGTTTGATTTTTCCGTATTCAATGGTCTTACTTACTCGTAGGCTAAGGCTGTAATTCAATGATTTGAGGGAGGTTCCAATGGTTGGTGACGTCAATTTACTGGCGATTTTGCTTGCAGCCCTAGCGGCCAGTTTAAGCCCCGGTCCGGCCTCCCTCGCGATTGCGGGTACGTCGATGGCGCGAGGGCGACGCGCAGGGCTACTTCTGACTACAGGCATTATGTTTGGTTCACTGGCCTGGTCCATCGCTGCTGCCCTCGGCCTTGGCGCGCTTATGTTGGCGAATGCATGGGTCTTTGAAATTATTCGCTACGCTGGCGCTGGTTATTTGATCTTCCTTACTTGGAAGTCGGCGCGCTCTGCAATGTCAAAGAAAGCGGTCGAGACGAAAGCGATCAGCGGCGGACCAAAAACACTGATTGCCAGAGGTGCGGCCTTGCATATCACCAATCCTAAGTCGGTTTTATTTTTCGGGGCGCTTTATTCGATTGGCATGCCAGTCGATGCAAATGCGCTGCAACTGGCAACGGTTGTGGGCGCTGTCGGTTTGCAAGCAACGCTGGTCTATACAGGCTACGCGGTTCTGTTTTCAGCGCCATCGATGACGCAGCTGTACGTACGGTTGCGCAGGTGGTTTGAAAGTGTGTTTGCCATTGGCTTCGCCTTCGCGGGCTTTAAAGTTCTTACTGCACGGTTGCAATGAGGTTTGGGCAGGTCAACGACTTGGTGAGAAAATGCTAAAAACGATCGTGGAAGCAGCGCCACCTTTAACACTAAGGGGAAAGCCCGCCTGCCACCGTCAGTGTGGTTCCAGTGACAAATTTCGATTGATCTGAGGCGAGCCATAAAGCGGCCTCCGCGATATCAATAGGATCAGCAATACGTCCCAACGGGGTCAAGGCCGCGACTTTCTTCACGCGATCCGGGTTTCCATTTGCTGCATGTATCGTCGTGTCAGTCGTACCAACCCGGACTGCGTTGACGCGGATACCGACTGAGGCAAGTTCTTTACCTGCTCCAATCGTCAGTGTTTCAACCGCGCCTTTGGATGCTGCGTAATGCACATATTCATTTGGACTGCCGAGTACAGCAGCCATAGACGACATATTGACGATTGTACCGCCTTCTCCGCCATGCGCCGTTGACATGCGTTTGGTCGCTTCCTGAATGCAGTGGACAGTGCCAAATACATTTGTCTCGAAGGTCGTCAGCAAGGTGTCGGCAGAAAGATTTTCGAGCGGCGATGAGCTGCCGATGACACCGGCGTTGTTCACCAAACACGATATGGCCCCAAGGCCTTCGTCGCATTTCCTAAACAACTCAACCACTTCATTCTTACTTGATATGTCGGCCTTTACAATCAGGGCTCGTGCGCCTGCTTCTTGGCAAGCCCGCGCAACCTTGCATGCGCCGTGTTCGTCAGACAGATAGTTGATGCAGACATCGAACCCGTTGCTTGCAAACAACGTGGCGACCGCGGCACCGATGCCCTTGATTGTCCAAAACCATCCGTACGGCACGTTCGCGCACTTCTGGGGAATATTTGTTCGTCGTTTTGTTCATGATGCTCCATCCTACTCATGAGTTGGAGCCTCCGGCAAACCCGGCGCGGTTCAGACGATCACGATGCGGAACGGATGGTCATCGCGCTTAAAAGCAGTTTCAACGTCCAGCCGCTTCTCGATCTCACGACCACCTACAGTTTCCGTGACAGTGAAGCCGTCTTTCATCAACTTGCGATGCGGGATGATATCCAGCCCCCAATCCGCAAATCGTTTCACTTCGCCCTGCTCGTCGCTCACGACAACGGCGATCTCAGTCTCACGCATCCATTCGAGTTGCTGGCTGCGGATGACCTTTTCCTGATCATCACCGACAGTTCTCAGTTCAGTCTCCAGCGCCTCGATGCGCGCTGTCCATGCGGTTTTGATGTATTCATACATCCGCACAGCAGTGATCTTGTCGATCGCCACGTACATCGCCTTGCCACTTTCCCAGTTCGTCGAGAAATGCGATGCGAAGTCCTTCGCCACATGCTGCAAGCGCGGCTCGGCGGTGACAATATGGTATTCGCGCTTCAGATCATCCGATAGCTTTGCCGCAACATTCGGGTCGTCGATTTCCGCATCCGCAATTGCCGCCGCCAGCTTTTCATTCAGCCCTTCGCCAGAAACCTGCAACTTATCGCCGCGCGCGTCGTAAAACAGCGGCAAGGTCGCACCATCAAGGATCGCATCCTGAAAATCATAAGTGGATAGATACTCACCAAACACCTGCTTGGTCACTTCGTCATTGCCGAACAGCGGCGTGCCGGTGAAGCCGACGAAGCTGGCTTTGGGCAGCCCCTTGCGCATGTTCAGCGCCAGCGTGCCGTATTGCGTGCGGTGTGCCTCGTCCGTCATGACGATCACGTTGTCGCGGACAGAATATACTCCGCCTTCTGCCTGTGCATCCGTGAATTTCTGGATCATCGCAAAGACGACCTTCTTCTGTTTGCCCAGCAGATCGCGCAGACCCGCCGCTGATCCAGCACGGCACGGATCTTTGTCGTTGTTGGCCAATCCAACCGAGGCGAAGGTCTTGTAGATCTGGTTGTCCAGATCGGTCCGATCCGTCAGCACGACAAAGGTATAATCGCCCCCCAGCTTGCGATGCACTTTCTGTGTAAACAACGCCATCGAGAACGACTTACCCGACCCTTGAGTGTGCCAGAAGACACCCAGCTTGCCATTGAGACTCTCGCGCTTCTCAACGGCCTCTACAGCGCGGTTCACCCCGAGGTATTGGTGGTTCTTCGCCAAAATCTTTGCAGGGCCAGACGCCGTATCCGCAAACAGAATGAAATTTTCGAACAGATCCAAAAACCGCCGCTTGTCGCAGACGATCTTCAACAGCGCCTCCATCGGCAGCATATCATCGCGGCGGTCACGCTCGTCCAGCTTCAGCCAGTCGGCGAAATGTTCATAGTCGGCGGTGATCGAGCCCATCTTGGCCTCGCCCCCATTGCCCAGAATGACCATCGCGTTGAAATGGAACAGATGCGGGACCGTGTCTTTGTAGTCCGACAGGTTCTCATTGTAGGCGCGGCGCAGGTCTTTGTCGGGGCGCTTGAGCTCGCAAAACATCAGCGGCAAACCATTGACGAAGCCGATGATGTCGGCGCGGCGGCGGTGGGCATAGCCTACACCCTGATCGAAACTGCCAAGCTCAACAAAGTCGATCCACAAGCCTGGCTCACTTGGGTTCTCGCCCAAATCGCTGACCACAAAATCACACGCCTCACACCGCTGATCTATGGGCATATCAATCCATATGGGAAGTTTGATATCGATCTGGACAATAGGATCGATTTTGCCAGTAGAGCAGCATGACAAAATCAAGGACTAGTCGTCGCCTGCAAGGCCGCATAAAGCGTTGTCTTGCCAATCTTCAATCGCGCCGCTGCCTCCCGCACCGTCAGGCCATCGTCTATATACTGACGGGCGCGGGTTAGTTTCTG
The DNA here is from genome assembly GCA_039960995.1 of Paracoccaceae bacterium. GTDB lineage: Bacteria > Pseudomonadota > Alphaproteobacteria > Rhodobacterales > Rhodobacteraceae > JABSSA01. The sequence continues at coordinate 4,459 of JBDVKF010000065.1, forward strand.
ATCAGTGATGACTGTTTTACGCCCACCCTTACGGCCACGTGCAGCGGCTGCTTTCAAACCAGCATGCGTGCGTTCGCGGATCAAGTCCCGTTCGAACTGGGCCAATGCGCCAAACAAATGAAAGACCAGAGTTCCGCCGCTGGTGGTCGTGTCTACGCCTTCGGTCAGGGACCGGAAACCAACCCCTTTAGATTTGAGGTCGATGACGGTTTCGATCAAGTGCTGCATGGAACGGCCCAACCGATCCAGTTTCCACACTATCAGCGTATCCCCGCCACGGACGTAGTCGATGGCTTTGTTCAGACCGGGGCGTTCGACCTTTGCACCGGATACCACGTCATCATAGATGACCTGACATCCAGCCAGTTCAAGCGCATCAGTTTGGGGATCAAGCGTTTGATCCGAAGTTGATACCCGTGCATACCCGACCAGTGCCATTTAAGCATTCCACTTGTCCCGTTTCTCGTCCATAAATCAATCTGTCCGCGTTCCCAATGTCAAGGGCGGTTCTCGGACAAACATGCGCGTGGCCGACAGACGGTCGTTTAAAGGACTTGAACTGCGCGTTTTGAGATATAGCCGTTCTTACAGTTTCGAGCATGTTGAACATATAAGGAAGATTCAGTTGCCTTGGGATAGAATTTCGCGAAGGTAACCTCTCAATTGGTCAAGATGCTGATCTTCTAGAAAATTGAAGTATTTCGCTTCATTTTTAGTGACCGCGTCCGTAATCCGCGTGTGGGTTTTACGTCCTTTTTCCGTGTTCGAAATCAGATATGCACGGCGATCCTTTGGGTCGCGGGTACGAATGATCATGTTCTTGCCCTCTAGATCGTCAACAAGCGCAACCATCGTGGACCGATCAATATCCAGCCTTCGACCAATATCAATCTGCGTCAAGCCATCGAACTGACACAGAAGCGTAAGGATACCATACTGCTTTGGAGACAGGTCTTCTGACGTAAAAATACGTTCATGTAGTTCTGTGATTCTTATGGTGACTTTGGATAAAAGGAATCCCAGACTGTGGTTCAACTGGCGGATATCCGCCAGCTTGGATGCGGGGACCTTTTCCTTAAGTGTCTTAATATCATTGTTTTTCAGCATATTACAGCCCTTTTGAGGATTTCGTTTTATCAGTATAGTTATAATTACTGATAATTGACATAAGCAAATAATCCGCTGTACTGATGATTTGCGATCAAACATAACTTGGAGTTGAAGATGTTGTCCGACATACAAGCTAAACAGCACATTATGGGCCTGACTTTCGCGGGTCTAGAAGTGAATGACCTAGAAGTCTCAAAGACGTTCTACCGCGATGTCCTGGGCTTTTCAGAAGCACCAGCAGTGCGTCCCGATGCTGTCATTATGAAAACAGCGGACGGTCTTGGCTCTTTTGCGTTGAAGCAGCCGTCGGGTGACGGACCCAAGTCGGCCACTGCTGTCGCGCTTTGGTTTGCCTGTGACGATGTGGATGCGCTGGCCGAACGTGCCCGCAAAGCTGGTGCGCCTGTCCCCCTTGCACCGCACAACGGCCCGTTCGGCAAAATGACCGTTGTTGTCGATCCCAATGGTCATTCGATGACTTTCCACAACGCATGACCTTTTAAAGGAGACGTAAGTTATGACCCAAAATCTAAAGACACAGTATGATGCAATCGTCGTTGGTGGTGGGCCGGGTGGTTCAACCGCGGCAACGCTCCTTGCCAAAGCTGGCAAGTCCGTTTTGCTTATCGAAAAGGATAAATTCCCGCGATACCGTATTGGTGAATCCCTTGTGCCAGGTATCGTGCCGGTTCTCGAAGAGCTGGACGTCTTGGACAAGATTGACGCGCATGGCTTTACAGAAAAGTTTGGAATTACCCTTGTCTGGGGCGGCCAACAGGAAAAATGGTCTGTCGATTTTGACGAAGCAGGTGGTGCGAGCCACGGCAAGGCCTATCAAGTCGTACGGTCAGAATTTGACTATATCCTGATCCAAAACGCCCGCGAAAAGGGTGTTGTGGTTCTTGAAGACACCGCTGTTACGGATTTCCTGTTTGAAGGCACGCGTTGTGCAGGTGTCAGTTTTCGTGGCGTCGATGGTCATACGCATGAAGCGTTTGCAAGTGTCATCATCGATGCAAGTGGGCAGGCAAATATGCTGGGCCGCCGCTTGCATGATATTGAAGTTGTCGATGACCTGAAAAACCGCGCTGTTTGGGCCTACTATCAAGGCGGCACCGTTCCACAGGGTAAAACCGCTGGGAATATCATCGTCGAAAATAACATTTCTGATGGCTGGTTGTGGATGATCCCCCTGCATGATGGCACACATTCCATCGGTCTTGTCGCACCTCAAGACTCGTTCCGAGGTCGTGACACCGGCGAAATGTTCGCCGAGAAAATCGCCGAATCCAACATGATCAGCGACTATCTAAAAGACGCCACACAAGTCACGGATTTCCGTAGCCACAAAGACTGGTCCTATTCCTGTTCTCAATTGCAAGGCGAAGGTTATTACTTGGTTGGCGACGCTGCCGGATTTGTCGATCCGTTGTTCTCAACCGGTGTTTTTCTGGCCATGAACAGTGCCTCATTGGCGGTAAAACAAATTTTGGCCAGCTTCGCAGAACCCGAGCGAGAGGCAGAGCATGGCGCAGTTTATGAAGCCAACTATCGCCAATTTTTAGATGTGGTCACATCCTTCGTCAAATTCTTCTACGACACCAAAAAGCAAAAAGAGAACTATTTCGACCACGCCCGCGATCTTGTCGATCCGATGGATATGATGACGGCCCGCCAAGACTTCGTTTACCTGATTACCGGCCTTGGTGGACTACACCAAAGCATGGGCCTGAGCCCGCAGGAAGCGATGGCTAACCTTGCGAAGCGCTCCCAGTCTCCCGTTGAAACGGCGCAAGCGAAACAGCCATCACTAGAGGAGGTCTGAGCTATGAATATCGCTACTCCTCCCGTCAATCCGGCCCGTATCCTTGATTTGGAATGGGGTTTTGCAAAATCAGCCGCGCTTATGGCTGCCCTTGAAGTCGGTGTTTTTGATCAGGTCGCAAAGGGAACCGGCACCGTTGAAGATGTCGCCGAACGTTGTGGCATTAGCCTGCGTGGTGCCACCTCTGTCCTGCAAGCGATGGCCGCTTTGGACTTAATGGCCCAAGAGAATGGCCACTACTCCCTCAGTGCTGACGCAGCACAGTATCTCGTGTCTGGCCTGCCCGGATATCTGGGTGACATGCATCGGATTTTCTCAGGTATGAATGCGCAACTTTGGCCGCAACTTCCGCAGGCGTTGCGTAGTGGCGCACCGGTTATGGATTTGTTCACATCTGATGATGCAAGCCACTGGGACGCGGTGTTCCCATTCCTCGAAGCAGTCTGCGCACCGATGGCAAAAGCGATTGCCGGGTATGTTACGAGACTTCCTATTTCCGCCCCCCGCTTTCTGGATGTAGGTTCTGGTGCAGGTTTCTACAGCTGTGCTGTCGCGGCCAGCGCCCCAACTGCGTACATTACCTGCGTCGATCAGCAAGGCATGAGAAAAAAGTTGCTGACCGCCCTTGAAACAACTCAGAATGAAGGCCAACTGACACTGCTATTGGGCGATATCTTTACCCAAGACTGGGGCCAGGATCAGAATGTTGTTTTATTCTCGCACCTTCTGCACGGATTTGCGCCTGATGACTGCGCCCGCCTGATCGCCAAAGCCGAACAGGCGCTTACCCCCGGCGGTACGCTGATCATCCATGAATTTGTGACCGATCCCGTTGATCCGCAGACAACGCCGATCCCTGCGCTGTTTGGTCTGGAAATGCTCATGACATCCCACGGTGATGCATATCCGGCGGAGTTTTATGATCGCATGCTGACAGCGTCAGGTTTCAGTGCGACGCGCACACTTGAAGGACCGCGTGGGGCAACAAAAATCCTTCTTGCAGACCGCCTGTCGACGTCAAAGACCGGGGGTGCATGATGTTGGATGCGCTGCCAAGCGGTCCGCGTTTTACGTTGCCCCAGAAAATCGCCTACGCGCGCGATCCCATTGGCTTTATTGCCCGGTGTCGCGACCGATTTGGACCTATTTTCACCATGCGTAACATGATCGGTACCGTTGTTATGACGACTGATCCAGAAGCGGCGCGCGAAATATTGTCGGCCCCGCGGCAGACCTACGGTGTCAGCACAGTAAAGCTGCTGTCACCGTTGCTGGGAAAGAACTCTCTTATCCTGACTGAAGGCAGCCAACACTTGAAAGGCCGCAAACAATTGATGCCCCATTTCAATGGTGCTGCATTGGCAACACACCGTGCCCGGATCTGCCGGATTGCCGCGGAAGAGGCCGAGGCTGTCCGTCACTGTCAGGTGCAGATGCAAGACGTGATGCAAAGCGTATCGTTACGCATCATCGTTGAGACAATTTTTGGTGCAACCGAACCTGAACGGGCACAGGCGCTGATCACGGCCGTCAAAGGCCGTATTGCTGCCTCTAACCCACTTCTGGTTTTTATGCCTGCTTTGCGTCAAAGCGCCTTTGGATTTAGCCCTTGGGATCGGTTCCGTGCCGCATCGCGGACGCTTGAGCGGCTGCTTTTGAACGAGATCACCAATCACAGAACTGCCTGTGATTGCAGCAGCATCCTTGCTGGTCTTGTGGCCGATAACACGATGAGCGACCCTGAAATCTGCGACCAGTTGGTGACGCTTCTTCTGGCCGGACACGACACAACCGCCAGTGCCACCGCTTGGGCATTTGCATGGCTTCAACGCGATCCAGATTTGCTTGGCACCATAAATGACAGCCTTCGCAACAGCGGTGACGATGACGAGGCGCTGATGGGCAATGAGATTCTCGAAGAGGTTTGCCTTGAGACATTGCGGCTAAGTCCTGTGATCCCAGATATCGTCCGCTATCTAAAAGAGCCATTGCTTCTAGGCGGCACGACACTGCCTGCTGGGATTAACGTTGGTATCTGCACCACGCTCATTCAGCGGGATCCGACGCTTTTTGACGATCCGCTTGTCTTCCGCCCCGCGCGTTGGCGTGGAAAGTCCGCTGATCCACACACCTTCCTTCCCTTTGGTGGCGGGGCGCGAAAATGCATCGGCGCGGCCTTCGCCTTGCAAGAAATGCAACTGGTTCTTGGCACGTTTCTGTCACGTCTAACGCTAAAGGCCAAAAAGTCTGGGCCGGTAAACCCGACAGCCGTGCGCAATCACTTCACCATGGGTCCGAAAGGAGGTGTTCCCGTCCTTGCTGCTTGAACGCAGAACTCTTCGGCTTCTGTCAACTGGCCCAAAAGGACTCAGCTGGGCATATTAATTGGAAAGAAAATATCATGAACAAGAAAGTCAAAATCCTCTCTGGTGTCATCATGAGTGGTATCATGGCAGCCGCACTTTCGGGCTTTTTCACATTGACAAAAATGGGGCTGGTTCCTGGCTGGCAAGCGGCCTGGGGTTTGGGCTTTGTCTCTGGCTGGCCGATTGCGCTAGTCCTATCCATGCTTATCGCACGGCCTGTGCGCGCTCTTTCAATCGCGATTGTCCGCCGTAGCGGTCGGTCTAGGCCAGCGCCACTTTCCCCGACCGCTCAAAACTGAACAAAGCAACACCCTTCTTTTGGTCAACCTCTCACAAATGGAACAAGATAATGCTTCAAAAAACACAAAACGCCTTTGCCGCCCATTCACTGCAATGCCTGTTTTTCGAACAGGGTTACATTGATGAACTTTACGAACCCATTTCACGTGATGCCGATTTGCGTGATGACTTTGGGCTGGACAGTCAGGAACTCGTGGCACTGGCTTGCGCCGCCAGCGAGTTGGCGATTGGGACCGACGAAATCGATGATGCCGGCCTTTTCACTGTCGATGATGTCCTGGATCATCTTGAACGGCATATGAACCCGTGGCTTGGTGGTGCAGAACAGATGGTGATGCAGGGTTCCGTTACGATCCCCCAGTCACTTGAACAGGTCTTCGCCTATATCGCAGATTGTAAGGATTGGCCAAAGCACTTGGGCCATGTCGTCGCCATCGACGACCTAAAGCGAGACGGTAATGCGGAGAAATTCCGCATGACAATCCGAGAATTGACCGATGGCGCAGAATACTCTGTCGATAGCAGCCGTTTGGTGAACTGCGATCTGCACGAAATTGATTTTGTTCAGCCTCGTCCACCAGTGGGTTTCAAAAACCATATGGGCGGCTGGCGTTTTCTAGAAAAAGGCCCCAATCAAACTGAACTGGTCAGTTTCCACCAATTCTCACTGGATGAAGATGCTGATCTTGAAGAATCCGTGATTCTGATCCGCAAACATATCCGTGCTGCCTTGCAGACATGGGCCAATGTCGGGGGGCGGTAAAATGCAGAACGCGACATTCAACTTCATGACCAAGGCCCAGACCTGTGACCGATCAATTGCCTTGGATCAAATCTGGGATCTGGACCACTGGCTGAGTAAGCTGGACCGGGTAAAGAAGATTAATATCCGCAGTAACAGCAACGATGAGCAGCTATTCGATCTTCATTTTGATGCCGGACGGGATCAGCCTGACGTGGTTCTTGTACGCCGCACGCGCACCGAAAACAGGATTACCGTTGATCATCTGATCCCGCCGCCGGGCATTGTATCGCTCAGCGCGGCATGGTGGGTGACGGCAGAGGGCCTTCCCACAGTCTATGCCCACCGCAAGATCACGATGAAAGAGAGGCAGGCAACACCAGACGTGCTGCGCAATATTCAATCCATTTTGAACAGCAACTTGGCAGCTCTGATCGCGCCGGGTCAACAGCAACGGGAGATAGCATAATGTCGGGATATCAATGCGTTTCCAGCCCGCTTTATGTTGGAAACCGCGAGCCGGTTCCGATCAAGATTGAGGAAATCACCCATGAAGCCGGGGCTGCGATACTTTCTCAGGGCTTTGATATTGATGCCTCTGATTGGCCTGACGGCTACGCAATCTCAAACGAGATCGTCACTCTTTCGACCCATCAGGGCACCCATATCGACGCGCCGTTGCATTACGGCCCCCACGGAAAGGCTATTCCAGACCTCGACGTGAACGACTTTCTTGGGAAGGCCGTGATATTTACAGATTTATCCGAGGAGAGCCACACTGTTGACCTCGACCGCGACAGTTATGTTGCAAAACTGGATGCGTTCCAGAGGCAGGCGAATGCTGTTTTTTTCATAACCGGTGCATGGCGACGGTTTGGCGAAGATAGCTATTTTACCCATTTTAAAGGCATTCCCGCTGATTTAATCGAACTCGCCCTAGAGCGGGGGTATCATTTGATAGGCACCGATGCATTTAGCGTTGATCCACCCTTCGCTTCGATGAGCACGGCGTTTGAAAAAAGTCGTGATCCCGCGGTCCTTTGGCCGGCACATGTGTTGGGACGGAGCAACCCTTACTTCCAGATCGAACGCTTGCACAATATGGCCGCGTTCGAAACGTCCGACCTGATTGAATACATCGCCCTTCCTGTAAACCTTAACTGTGGTGCCGCTTGGACGCGCGCAGTTGCGAGGCATATCCAATGACCCAACTTCATATCACTGCTGCATCTGCCTTTGGTCCGTTAGGCAAGTCACTTGACGAAATCTGGCACGCCATCATGGACCGCAAAACCACGGGGAGCATGTTACACGTTTCTTCAGGACGCCAATATCTGGCCGCAACGACCCATAGCGGCCACACGACGAACACGCGGTCCTACGCAAAAAGTTTCTCCAATGGCTTGCGCGGTCTGGTTCTCGATCTTGACATCGACACGTCAATCGACGTGATCTTTGTTGGCACTGCAGTTGGTAATCTGTGTGAGGCCGAACACGAAGTCTATGTCGGGCGCGAATTACAGGCCGAGTTGCTAGACTTTGCCAATTTGCGTCCGATGCTTGAAGGATGCTCCGCAATTGGTCCGGACACTGAGATCGTGGTCGTGCCAACCGGATGTTGCGCCGGTTTACAGGCAGCCGGGTTGGCCAAGGCGGTCATGGCACGCATGGGCCACCGCACAGGGATAGTTGCCTCGCTTGATATGGGGCTAACACCTTTGGCATTTGAGGCATTTTCCAAGATCAATGCGACGGCCAATCGCGAAGATTACGTTGAAGGAGCGCCAATTTCGCAACCCTTCTGCAAAGATCGCAGCGGATTTTTGTTTGCTGACGGCGGCGGTGCAATTGCCGTTTCAGTTGACAGCCCCTTATCCGGTGCCGTGCCGCGTCTTACAGGTTACGGCTGCGTTTCATCAGCATACCATATGACCGACATCGAAACCGACGGTATTCCAATTGCACAAAGTATCTTGCTCGCACTTGCGGATGCGGATTGCGCCCCGGACCGGATCGCCCATGTGAACTTACATGCCTCAGGAACGCAACAAAACGACACGGCAGAGCACAACGCGTTGCACGCAACACTAGACGGCGCGCTACCACCCATTACCGCCTTCAAGGGCAACCATGGTCATGCATTGGCCGGCGCCAACATGCTCGAAATAGCCGTGACTTGGAAAATGATGATCACAGGCATGGTGCCACCAACACCCGAAGGTTTGGCCGTTGATGCCTTTGATGATGTCATCGCACGTCCCGAAGCGACACAGTTGGCACCCGGAGCCATATTGAAAACCGCATCCGGCTTTGCTGGTATTCACGCTACACTTGTTCTGGAGTAATAAGATGCAAACTTTCTTTTGCCTGCACGAAAGCGATGGGCTTCGCACTGGCCTGCTGAACGAAAACGGACGACACCGCGAAGGCGCCCTTTCGGCCCGCGAAATCGGAAAATTCGTCCCCCGCCGTGAACAACGAAAAATTCCACAAGCAGCGATAATGGCTGGTGTTTTGTTCGAACACTTTGAACTCAATTCCATGATCCGCGATCTGGGCGGCAATCCGGAACGGATACCGCTTGTGGTCTGCAATCGGTTTGCCAACTGGGACCACGTAGCTGACGCGATGGCACCCAGCCCTGTGGTCACAGCAAGTGGCATCGACAGCTACGTGGCGACCGCTTGGTTTCCAGCAGCAGTGCAGGGCTATCTTACGATCCGTTATAGCAACACAGCACAGGCAGTTACGCTGTCCACGACGTCAAACCCGATTATCGCAACGACGGTGGACCACCTGCGTCACGATGCAGTCGGTGGCATGGCGGTATTGGCATCATTCGAATATGTCCCTAAGCGCGTCGGCCAAAGCCCTGTGGCTGGTGACGTCCCGCAACTATTTGGTGCTGTGTCCCTGATCACTGCGAAAGATTCTGTAGTAGAAATCGAGACCGCCTTGTCGCAGCACCGTGCAATTGCCGGTAGCACGATCCATCGCACCCCGGAGTTGGTATGACATCGTGGTTGTTTCTAACTGATTTGCACCGTGCGTGTGACTTCTTGCGTGCCGGTGTGATCCGCACAGCTGGTGGCCGAAGTGCGATGCTTCAGTTACCGAAAGCGGGTGATCAGGTCTATCTCTATATTTGTAGACGGACCAGTCAGAGCGAAGCATTTCTTGATCTTATCGCCTATCGCGGCACGTTTCCCGATCAAAGTGTTAGTCTTAATGGCGGTCCTGTCACTGCACGTTATGCGTGCCGAAATGTGGACTTTGACACAGCGTTTAGCCCGATCTTCGGGGCGTCTGACGTCCTTAGCATCGCCAAAGACCCAAAGTGGCGTTTGGTCAGAATGCGCGGGATAACCTCGCTTCCAGTACAAGACGCCACCTACATCAATAGCTTGCAAAACATTGAAAAAGGATACTCCTGTGACCTGCAAACACACGATATGTGTCTTCTTTGACGGGATATCCCCGTCCGAATTCGCCCGACGCCTTGATTGGGAATTTCTGGTCAAAGCATGGTCAGGATCAATTTCCTGGCGCAAAGTAAATGATCGAACCATCGTTTTGGAACTTGACGGCATCGATGGTTTACAGCGCACTTATATAACGCGGCGAAATATTGGCGGGCGTGTCTTTATCGCCGCCCGTCGTGCGACCGGCGAATTGTTACAAACCGGGCTTTGGTGGTTTGACGAAGAAAGTCAGACGGCCTGCTGTCTCCGTAGAATATATGATGCAGAATTGGTTGAAGCGCTGAACGAGCGGCTACCTGATTTTTGCTACAATACCTTTATAAAGGAGGCAGCTTGATGTTGGAGGAACCACAATTCTGGATCGGTGTCGCCTGCCGGTCCCATGTCAAAGTCGGCGTGGCAGGAGGGTTTTGCCAACTTGGCCACGGCAAGCTTGCCCCCGTTAAACGGCTCAGGCGTGGCGACGGTCTGATTTACTATTCACCGCGTGAAACTTTGGATGACCGCAATACAGTTCAGGCGTTTACCGCGATTGGTCAAGTTCTGGATGATGCTCCCTACGAGGTGGAGCAGAAGCTAGGTTTCTGTCCGATGAGGCGTGATGTACTTTATCTGAAGTCTGAAGACGCCTCTATCCGCGACTTGCTTCAGAAACTCAATTTCACAAAAGGGCTTGGCAGCTCTTGGGGAATGGTATTCAGGCGCAGTTCAATCCAGATTGAGCGAGAAGACTTCGCGCGGATCGCCGATTGCATGTCCACTTCTATGACAAGATGGGAGTAGATTGCGACCGGGACTACTGAGGCTTCCGACTAACGTAATCAAAGCCGAGAATAGCCCAACTTATTTGGGCCGATGCGAGAATGGGGGTCAGATTGCTTGAGGTTTTAGGATGAGCCGAGACAGTGTCTCGGAGATCTTGGCCTAGACATTTCGCCTGGGGAGTACCGACAACTTTAGATATGTGTTCACAAATGTTCTGAATCTTGGCCACATTTGCGGCTTCGAGCCGGTTGGGCCTGATAGGGTTCCTGATTTAGCAAAAGCTGAGTTGGCAGTTGGAACGACGCGAGTATCGAAGGCTCGGGACATTCGTCCAAAATGTCAGAGATTTCTTCTAGGTAGCCTTCGGAAGCTGCCGCCATCTCTATCAGCGCATCAACTTGAGATCGGGCTCCGCCAGGATTCATCTTCCGTATGTCATCTATCGACCAGCCACGCATGAATACCGCTCCTTTCGTAACGAGAAAACCATGCGCATTGGTTCTTGGCTAGGTTAGATTTCAGACGTCTGCAATTGTGCCAAATACCCGATGTCAGAAGCGATAGCCAAAAACGGTTCTCTGATTGCGCTTGTGTCAAGCGGGATTGCGATCTGTCCGTCCGGGGGGCTTTGTTGCACAAATCTGGCGATGTCCAGGCTTCCCCTTTCCCCAGACGGACTTAGCCTACGGGCACAGTGACGGGTATACCAAGAGCTGTGTAGCGGTTTAGGACGGCGAAGCGATGTTGTCGACCGCGCTTACCGCTTGGCGGTGGTGTCCAGACCATGTCCGGATCAAACCAAATCGAAAGCGATCCACGACGCTTCAAGCTGTCATTGTAAGAAGACCAATTCTTGGTCTTGTACTTTGTAGGGGCCCAACTGCTCATCGCACCCAGCTATCACGCTGGATTCATACAGTGAATCCCACCTCTCGATTTGTGCAACAAAGCCCTCCAGCGGCGAAGTGTGCTGATTTTCTGCATTGGGTTGGAGCCAATTTCAAGCACCGTCGAGAGACTGATGAAATGCCTTTCTAGGAGCACCAATAGTGTTTTGGATGCTTAAAGTAGCTGGGGGTTGAACAGGTTCCTATTCTTCTTCAATTACAAATCGCGACAGCATTCTTAATTTAGCCAAGTGTTGATGATCTCAGCGGTCATCTTTGCATCTTTCCCCGTGCTGTAGACAGGGTTCGGTGGGCGAATGTCTTTCGTTGGGTGTGTGCGTGAATCTCGATCAGGGTGATCTTTTAAGATCAATACAAGACGATAGCTACGAACTGAATCCGCTTGTCCGTAGTGGGTTTGGATCGAGGCACTCTCAAGAAGGCTAAGATCCAATTCTTCGGATTTCCGCTGAAAGACGGAGATGTGCCGAAACTGAATCGTTCCATACTTTCTGTCGAGGACGAGTTCGTCGTAACGTATGAAAACCACTACTGCGACCATAATGCTGCAAAGCGTGATGGTTAGGCTCATGACGCCTTCAGCTTGCCATCCGTCAGTTTGGATCGACCGCCACAACGCGTTGGCTACTATAACCATGATGGCGACGAATAGACTCCCCATGATCCAAGGGATTTTACGCAACAAAAGCCGATCGGTTGTGTTTTCAATAACTTTCATATCATCCCCCCCTCTTCGTTTAGCATCGCAATTGTCCGTCGTCATATCAAGTTGGCGGTTTACCTTGGCACATCGGCCAATGTTGTTATCCTTGCCGAAATGTAAGTGGAAATTAAGAATGAAGTTTTCTAGAGTTGTACCGTTAACAGTCGCAATAATCGTAGGCAGTGCACAAAGTGTATTGGCGCTTGATGAATGTTTGTTAGGGACATGGAACGCCGACATTTCTGAACTTGTCAGGCAAATGGAAGAGGGACAGCCATCTATTCCCGTGCAACTTGATATCGCCGACTTTAGCGGTTCGGTCACGATGACAATCAGCGATGATATGCGTTACGAGATGCTGACCCAAGATTTTGTAATGAAACAAAATGTAGACGGCACAGAAGTTGTCATGCAGATGAACGGTGACAACGTCGGCACCATAGATGGGAAAGACGGTACGATTTCTATTGTGACCGAAACATTTGATGTAACGACCATTGTTGAGATGAGCGGACAGCAAATTGTCCTACCACCAAGACCTCAGGAGGCTGGTCCAGAGCCGTTTACAGGAACATATAGTTGCACGGATACCGAGCTGACGCTTTTGCTTACCCTTGCGGACTTGGATCCGAACGTGCCTCCGCCTCTGTTGCCACACAGATGGACCAAGTAATGGTCATGGCGCAAAGTTATTGAAGATTGTTGCGGTGTTCTGTGGGGCAATCTAGCGGGTAACATTTTCCGGCCGCGACAATAGGACTATAGATGGTTCTGTCGCCAAAGATTTTTATCACTTAGCCAATGATCATGGGTGCTTTGCACAGGGCTGGTTGTTCTGGTGTATTTTCATTCATGTTCGTCAGAACCGAGCTTGGACACCCGGTTCTGAAAGTCCAATTGATCATTGCAGGTCGATTACGCGGGTTTCACCACGTTCGATTTCAATGATACCGCGTTCCTCACCATCATGGGCGAGTGCATATGGCCCCGGTCCGATTTGCCGCGGTTGGGCATCGCGTAAGTTGATTGGTTCTTGCCCCACTTGCAATAAGACCACACGCCCTTCAACCGTGTCTGCCAAGCTGACTGTTGCCATGCCAAAGTCCGATGGCGCGATAACGCGACTTGATCCACCTTCGATTGTGGTTGGAGGCGACCTGAAATTATTAAACTCAAATCGGTAGGTACCGGGTAGAAGTTGCTTGGCGCGGGTTCCACTCAACCCCAACACACGTTCGCCTGTAGCGTCATCGTAGACCTGGACATTGCCAATTGCAGTGCCGTCTAAGGCAATCTCGGCCACGTTGTAATCCGAGGGCGAGATCGTGTAGCTTTCGCCACCCTCGACCACGAACGGAGGCGACGTGAAATTATCGAACTCGAACCGGTAGGTACCGGGTAGAAGTTGCTTGGCGCGGGTTCCACTCAACCCCAACACACGTTCGCCTGTAGCGTCATCGTAGACACGGACATTGCCAATTGCAGTGCCGTCTAAGGCAATCTCGGCCACGTTGTAATCCGAGGGCGAGATCGTGTAGCTTTTGCCACCTTCAACCACGAACGGCGGTGCCGTGAAGTTCGAGAATTCGACCCGGTAGGTGCCGGGTAGAAGTTGCTGGGCGTTGGTTCCACTCAACCCCAGCACACGTTCGCCTGTAGCGTCATCGTAGACCTCGACAGTGCCAATTGCAGTGCCGTCTGAGGCTATCTCGGCCACGTTGGGCGAAATTGTGTAGCTTTCGCCACCTTCAACCACGAACGGGGGGTTCGTGAAATTACTGAACTCAAACCGGTAGGTGCCCGGTAGAATTTGTTCAGTGCCCGTTCCACTCATCCCCATCACACGTTCACCTGTAACGTCATCATAGACTTGGACATTACCTACTACGGCGTCATCTAAGGCAACCTCGGCCACGTTATAATCCAAGGCGGAAATAGTGTATTCCTGACTGGGTTCGACAATGAACCCTGGAACGTCAAAGTTCTGAAATTCCAAAAGATACGTCTCTGGGGGTATTTGTTGCGGGTTCCTTGCAGACAGACCAGTCAGGCGTTCACCGCTTTCGTCAAAATACATATCCAAGCCACCTATCGTCATCTCATCCAGTTGAACGGTCGCTAGACCATAGTCAGCGGCGGCAACGATATAATCTTCACCCGCTTCGACAGTCAGGGCAGGTGATGTGAAATTCGGAAACTCCAATAGATATTCGCCAGCGGGGATCTCAATATCGTGGCCACCGACCACCCCACCAATTCTTTCGCCTGTTGAGGCATCGATAATTTCCACCGTACCAATGACGTCATCGGCCAATTCCAAGTTGGGGTCCGCAATGACAGGCTCTGGTTCCGGAACAGGTTCTGGTTCCGGCAGAACAACAGCCGCCTCTTCAACGATCGTGGTACGAACGTCTGCTAATGCATCGTTCAGCGCATCCGCAGAACCCGCTTGGTAATATTCACCACCACCAGCTTTGGCAATGCAACTTAGTTGAGCTTCCGCTTCGGCATCGACATCGAAACCAACAACGTGAATTTTTACATCGATATCTTGTTCACGCAGCAAAGCAGCAGTAGCACAAGGATCGCCTTCACAGCTCTCGATCCCATCAGAGACGAGCACAATCGAAACCGGATCTTCGGTCTCACGCAACAACTCACCAGCCCGTAGCAAACTATCCGAGATCGGCGTCTTGCCCAACGGCGTGATGCCCGACAGTGACGACAGCAGTTCAGATCGAGGCGTTTCACCTGGGGTCGCGATCAATTCGATGTCGGAACATGATCCACGCTCTCGGTGGCCGTATGTAATCAAACCGGCATCAACGTCTTCGGGTAGGCCTTCGATCAAGCCCGTCATTACATCTTTAGCAACGACGATCTTTTCTACTTCATTCACACGCCCCCACATCGATCCAGAGCCATCAAGGATGAACAAAACGTCAGATGCCGATGAGGTTTCTTGAGCAATTGCGGTACCTGTTAAAGACAGGAAAGTTGTAAAAAGGCATGTCGATAAGCTTGATGGGCGCACAATGTTCCCCCCCGAGAAAAATTCTTTGATCTATAGTTAGTTTTTCGCCAGTTAATTTACAACGTGATACGTTTTGCTGCCGTAGATACGGCTAAATTACATCGCGCACCATCGACAGCCAAACTCGCAATATTCATATTTTGAATGTGGAAACTGACGAAAGGTTTAGATATTTGAGCCGGTCTGGCCCGGCTCAGTTCCCACCTCGCACTTATCAATTTGAGTTCAACAACTTCACATCTCCATTGGTCGTCATTTCGTCAAATGCGGAATACACAATTTCAGCGGTGGTGTTTGAGCTCGCAACTGTCAGCACGAAACTAACACGATCGTTCTTGATCACCCTGACCTCGCTGCGACTGAAATTTCAATGGTCCGTATTTTCGATAATTAACAAGTCTACAAACGTTTGACCCTCAGTGAAGACACCGATTGTTCTCTTGCTTTCTGCAATATACACCGCCGCAACATAGCTTCCGGTCTCATTGGCGACTTTGCCAGCAAGATATCCCACATCAGCATGCCATTGGGGGTATCTAAGAATAAAGTCCGGTAAGGGAACAATAGGTTCATCGGGAAAAATTGCCGCAGCCGGAGAGCGTTCCGATTTAAGAGGCCATTGGAAGCCCCCAGACATATCCCGAGGGCATGAACCCGCGTTGCATCCATAATAAGCTTCGAACGTGCTTTCGCCAAAACTCTCAAACGCTTCCAAATAGGTAAGAAAAACGTCGTCTGCGGCTTGGCCAGCAGGAAGTACATACAACAACCTTGTCACATCACCACTCACGTAGTGCGCAGTCACCTCGTTACCAGCACCCGTCGCATATTCAGCCCCGCTAGCTTCGGCAAAATAATATGCGGTAATTATTGCGTCGGAAAGGCGCGCAAACTCTGGATGGTCGGATGATCCCTCCATGTCTGATTGCGCCAAGGTGCCTGTTGCGCCAAGCAAAAATACGACACATCCTAAGAAAAAACTTCTCACATTCATCATCCAAAACCATGTACTTTTAGTGCCGATCCGAAATTCGAACAGGCTGTCATATCTATTACATTTTGTAAGACTTAAAATTGTATCAGCGACGAAGCAAGTTGTTAGCGTAACAAAGCCGAGTACCCTTAAGTCTGGAGCGGAACCCAGCAAGCACCCGATAAAGTTAGTGGTGAACTTTGAGTGGCCGCTTTCACCCACTTTGGGTAGGTTGTCGCACTCGCAGCGAAGGTCTGGTTTCCGCCGATTCTGTTGAAAAACACCGTGCTGCAGGCGCAGAAAGTGGCGATCCAAACGTAGCGCGAGCGCCTTTTTTGTTAGGCTTTGCGGATTTGCTGCGGTGCAGGAAAGGTCTTTGCTAGTTTGCGGAGGTTTTGGGCGGTTGCGGCGAGGAGGAATTCATCATTTGCACCGCATGGACCGCGTAATCGCAATCGCCCCAACCCGAGGATGCGCTTGAGATGGGCGAAGAGCATTTCCACCTTCTTTCTGAGCCGCATTGAGATGGCGTACTGCTTTGTTTTGGCAATATCGCGGGCGACCTGACGGGCGTCTTCATGTTCTTCGCGGGTGATCTTGCGCGCATCTGCATTCGGACAACATTTCATCTTCGATGGACAGGCTTGGCAGGTGTGTTTCAAACCTTGGTATTTGGCGACACCTTTGCCTGTGGGCTTGCGGTTCGGATCAGAATAATTGCGCCGGAACTGTTTGAGCGGCTCACCTTCGGGGCAGATATATTGGTTGTTCTCAAGATCCCATTCAAAGTCGGTGCGAGACCAGGTGCCGTCGGTACGACCCGCTTTATCTAGAACAGGAATATGAGGTTTGATACCGCGATCAACGAGCCATCCAAGCATTGGGCCAGAACCGTATGCTGTATCTGCGATCAGCCGTTCTGGGTCCACGTTATGCCGATCCTGGATCCGATCCAACATGGTGCGCACGGCCCCAACTTCGGCCTGTCGGATCGACCGTGTGCCTTCAACGTCAACGATCACACTGTGGTCGGTGTCGATTAGATAATTGGTAGAATAGGCAAAGAATGCTGGGCCTTTGCGGGCCGCAGTCCATTGGCTGGCAGGATCGGAATGAGACGTGAACTTCGGTTCCACCTCGGATGCTGCACCAAAGGCTGCATCATCTAGGACATCCAGATATTCTTTCACGGCACGCGGCGCATCGGTTGGATTAATGGCACTGCGATCCCAATCTTCCTTTGGTGTGGAGTTCTGTTTGTTAGCGTCAGCTTCAATCAAACTCGCATCTGCAGCCAGACGTTGGCCACTTACCAAGCCATCCGCAATGCAACGGGCGACGGTCTTCTCGAACAGATGCCGCAGCAGTTTACTCTCCCGAAAGCGCCCGTGCCGGTTCTTGGAGAACGTGGAATGGTTGGGCACCTGTTCAGACAGATCAAGGCGGCAGAACCAGCGATAAGCCAAGTTCAAATGCACCTCTTCGCACAGCCGTCGCTCAGACCGAATGCCAAAGCAATATCCCACCAACAGCATGCGGATCAGCAACTCAGGATCTACCGATGGGCGGCCTGTATGGCTGTAAAACTCGGCCATGTACTGGCGAATGTCACCCAGATCAACGAACCGATCTATCGAGCGCAATAGATGATCTTGCGGGACATGCTCTTCCAGAGAGAAATCATAAAACAGCGCCGCTTGCGCTTCTTGCTTCCGTCCCATCATCGCTCAAACCCCCAATCGATATGGGAATTGAATCAGCGACAGTACTTCAAATCAACAAGAGTTTTTCAACAGAATTAGCCGATTCTGTTGAAAAACTCTTTGCTGCGACTGCAAATTTTCTGAAACCAGAACACTGTTCTCCGCTCATCTAAACATGCCGCAAAATGTGAAAGAAAAACCTGCATTTCGGAATATTATTCTGCCGGATTTACTCAAA
>JBDVKF010000066.1:0-3735 GCA_039960995.1 Paracoccaceae bacterium
CGAGCATTGCCAATCTTCTCGGCGTGCTGGAGCACTTTAAGTTTGCGCTGAATGTCGCGTTCTTCGTTCGACATGAATACTTCCTCCATCCCAAATCAGGGAATTTACAAGAAGTGTCCCGAGAGTCTGTACATACCTACACAAAAAACGCATTTTGGGCGAGAATCGGTCATTTATTGCAAGCATGTTATGAGGTCTGGTGCGCAAAAGGTCGCTTCGTCGTAACCAGCGATCTTTTGCCCATTCCCTTGACAGATTTCGGCGACGCCTTGTAACTTTCCCCGACGTAAGATCGGATACTGGGGGCATATCTGAGGACCCTGGTCACTGCGACGGACAGTCAATTTGCGGCTTGGGAGGGCAGCAGTATTGGACGATACCAGCGCAACTACAGGGATAGAACCTAGGCAAGTGGTAACAGGGTTATCGCCTGACCAGTCTAATGTGCTGCTGCATGTTTCCGATCTTTGCAAAAGCTATGGCGGCCATAAAGCCGTCAACAATGTCTCTTTCGACGTCTACGGTGGCGAAGTGCTTGCACTCGTGGGGGACAACGGCGCTGGAAAGACAACGCTCATCAAAGCACTGGCCGGCGCGCAACCACCGGATTCCGGTACAATCGCGCTTGATGGCGAGCATCTGCAGCTTGATACGCCGCGCGATGCGGATGACGCTGGCATTGGTTGCCTGCATCAAGGGTTGGGGCTGGTCGATACTCTGAATGTGCCAGAGAACGTTTTTCTTGGTCGCGAGTTGCAAACCAAGCTTTTTGGCGTCTTGCCACAACTTGATCGCACCGAGATGCGCAAGCGCTCGATTGAGCTTCTTGAACGTTTCCAAGTGTTCCTGCCCAAGTTAAACGATCCGGTCAATCGGCTTTCAGGGGGGCAGCGCCAAACGATCGCGATCAGTCGTTTGCTGCTGCAGGACATTCGACTAATGATCATGGACGAACCCATGGCCGCGCTTGGCGTAGACGAAGGCAAGCGCGTGCTTGATTTGGTTCGCAACATGCGCACGCGCGGGATCAGTATCCTTTTGATCAGTCACAATCTTGAACACGTCTTTCAAATCGCTGATCGCATCGCTGTCATGAAAAATGGCCGACTCGCCGGCGTCGTAGAGACGTCAGAAACGTCCCGCGATCAGATCGTCAGCATGATCACGTTCGGCAAAGCGAATTGAGGATTACATGACCGATTCCACCGACACACCCACACTAAACACCCCGATCACCGGCCAAGCGGATCGTCGCTGGATCTTCGAAGGGATTGGTCTCTTAATCGTTTTGATCGTCCTTGCGCTTGTTTTCTCGTTGATCAACCCGCGCTTCGCGACAGTTGCAAATTTCCTCAATATCCTGACCCAGGCGTCTTATTACGTGATCCTCGCGATCGGCATGACCTTTGTGATCACCAGCGGGGGAATTGATCTTTCCGTGGGTGCTGTTTTGGCCCTTGTGACAGTTGTGGGCTTTGATCTCATTTCTGGCGGGCTGAACCCCTTTCTTGGCGTGCTCGTCATGTTCATACTTGGCACGATATTGGGCGCCATCACGGGCTTTCTCATTGCCTATGTTAAAATTCCTCCGTTCATCGCGACTTTGGCGATGATGGTGGGGCTTCGTGGACTGGCGCTTGTGCATTCGGGGGGTGAGATGCACTTTGGCCTTCCGCCTTCGATTACCTGGTTCGGCCAAGGCAAAATTGCCGGGATTCCAGTGCCGGTCATTATCTCTATCCTGTTTGCGCTATTTGCCGCTTGGCAGTTCAACAACACGCGCTTTGGCCTTCACGTCCGGGCCATTGGTGGCAACCGTGAATCCGTGCGTCTGACCGGCGTCCCAGTCAACCGAATAGAAGTGATGGTCTATGGGATGATGGGCCTTGTAACGGCTCTCGGCGGACTCATCATGATCGCTCGGATCGACTCGACGCAAGCGACAATCGGGACTTCGATGGAAATTCACGTTATCGCGGCAGTCATCATCGGCGGAACCAGCCTTTTTGGCGGACGCGGAACAATTCTTGGGACCGTCCTTGGGGCCTTACTGCTTTCGATGATGACCAACGCTCTCGTTATCGCTGGTGTGGATTTTTATTGGCAACTTGTCGTCATGGGCGTGGTCGTGCTTGGCGCGGTCGGCATCAATAACCTGCGCGAAAATCGCGTCACTTCGTTTAAGTTTCTGCCCCGGTCCTGGCTCGGGACCAAAACCTGAAAAAGCAAAGGAAATTTTCTTATGTTTATGTTTAGACGAAATGCCTTGGCCCCTGTCGCCGCAACCATCGCTTTGGTCTCAACGGCCGCATGGGCTGAACCACTCCAAATTGCTTACTTCTCTCCCTCTTTTGATACATCCGACGCATGGGAGAGGACGCTCCATTCGATCACAGGGCGGTTGGATGAGCTTGGCATCGATTACGAGATGCAGTCCCTTGCGGTGGCAAGCCACGTTGATCATGCGGGCCAACTTGCACAGGTTGAATCGGTCATTGCGCGAGGCATCGACTATGCGGTTCTTGGCCCAACCGAATACGAGGCCGCAATTCCTGCACTGCGCCAACTTAAGCAGGCCGAAATACCCACCGTTCTATATAATTATATCGAGCCGCACGAAGACGAAACGGCGCGGGCGATGATGTACGTAGCCTTCGATCACTATGAAGGCGGCAAGATGAGCGGTGAGTGGGCGGTCGAACATCTTAATGGCGAGGGTAAAGTGGCCATCATCCGCGGTGCCCCGGGCCAAACGACCGATCTGCGTATGGGGGGCTTTCGCGAGATTACGGACCAATATCCGAACATCGAAATTGTCGTTGGACCATACACCGATTTTGAACGCAGCAAAGCCTATGATGCAGCGACCAACTTGCTGACAGCGCACCCTGACATCGACCTTATCTATGGTGTCTCATCGACCATCGGCCTGGGTTCCGGCCACGCGATACGCCAGATCGACCGATCCGATGAAATTGCGTCGATGGGCTTTGGCGGCACAGGTGACGAAATCGTCGCAATGAATGAAGGTTGGCTCACGGCTTCGGTTCTGCGCTGCATCGATGACGGCGGTGCAGGGGTCGCCGATGCCATCGTTTCGCACAAAAATGGTGAGGCTGTGCCTCAAGTGTGGTCGGGCCCGTTCGTCATGGTCGATAAGGAATCTGATGCGGGGGCGCTTGTATCAAATTGCAACCGCTACTCGGACCCGAAAATGGGCAAGTAAATCTCAAGGTTTACTAAATGAAATATCAGACGAGCGCCAAACAGTCTCCACCACTTTGGGAACCCTTTGCGCTCGTCGCACTAACAAGAATGACAGAGAATGAGGTGATCCATAAAAAGGCCGCTTCAGATTTTATCGATCAAAGATCGACTACAAAAGCTCGTCTGCACCCAAAGTGATAATTGAAGTCATTAAGGCGAGATCATTCCAGCATTAGGAACAACAATGTGCGTTGTGGCAGGATTAAGTTGCCGGTGTTTTCCAGCACATTTGTAAAAGACGGCACCCACAACATAAGCAATCCCGGCTTCACGCGTTGAACGCCAGCAAAGGGCGGTGCTTGTTAAGGTAACGTTTCTCGATCCCGAAAGCTGATGGGGTGGATGGCTCCTGCTCCAACCGGCGTCGCAATGCGCCATACTGCAGATGTCCATATCTGCTTATAGGAGGAGCCACCCAATGCAAGTTACCACAATCGGCCTCGATCTGGCCAAGAACGTTTTTCAAGT
>JBDVKF010000067.1:0-48588 GCA_039960995.1 Paracoccaceae bacterium
TGCGTTGGCAGCGGCATAGAGAGTTGCACGAACATCTCGATCTCCTGCCTTTGATATTCGGCCAGGATTGTCATGCTCCCCAGATTGAAAGCGTCTTGGCGTCAGGCCAAAGTGCGCAGCAACTGTGCGCGAACGCTTGAAACGGCTCGGATCGTCAACTGCGGCCTTGAATGTAAGTGCTGCAATTGGCCCAACACCAGGGACGGTCATCATCCGCATGCAAACCTTGTCTTGAGACGCGGCACGTTTCACGCGTCGATCCAGCTCGAGGTAGTATTGGAACAAGACAACCCGCGCGTCGAGCAATGGAATGATTGCATGCGCAAGGATATCATCCATCTCGATCATCGGTCTTACCAAGCCATCAAAAGACCCGTGTTTCACAGTTCGCGGCAATCGTACCCCGAAGATTTTCAGCAGCCCACGAACCTCGTTGGCCAGATCCATCGTCTTCTTGAGCAGAGCTTTCCGCGTGCTCAAAAGCGCCCTCTGCCCATGGGCTTCCCGACTCTTCATATGAACGGGACTGAACCAGCCAGTCCGCAAAATTTGGGCAATGCCCTTTGCATCCGTTTTGTCGGTCTTGTTCCGCATCGCAGATAGGGCTGCACTTACCTGCCGCGCTTCCATGCAGACGACGTCAAATCCTTCTGATTGCAAACCAAAGAATAGATGTTGGCTCATTGCTCCGGCTTCAAAACCAACGCGTTTTATTGGGAGCTCAAAGGCCGCGAGGCAATCGACGATGTCGTCAACTTCACATGCCAGCTCTCGCTCAAGGCAAACCCCGCCTTTGTTATCAACGATGCACAATGCGCACGACCGAAGCGACACATCTAGTCCAACATAATATTCCATTATCTATCTCCCTTGTTCACAGCTTTGCTGTGATCCTATCGGGAGCTCGACCAAAGTGCAGGGTCAGCCCAATTACGCATGCTTTCCGCCCCCAAGGATGGCTTTGATTAATCTTCCCGTCTTTTCGCGTAAAATTAAACCTCGCGAAAGACAGCTTTCACGCCCCAGGGACGGCTTTCGAGACAATATCTGCATTCCCACTAAGCTCCATATGGGAAAGCGATCTGCTAACTAAACACTATCTCAGCGTTTTGGACTGATACAGACGGATCTTCAGGCCGCCATTTGGGATCGGGGCACTTTCGTCAACGAAGGGTAAGCTGGTTGCCCGTGCCAACCCTTTTTCAGTTGTGATCATTCCAACGCGCCAGCCTGCGAAAGATGCCTTTAGGCGCTCACCTAGGCTTGCGTACAAACCATAAAGCATCTTTTTGTTCCCGATCCGCGCGCCGTAAGGCGGGTTCACCATGACTAAACCCGGGGTATCGCAGGGCGGTTCCAGCATGTTGACGGCTTGTTGCTTGAATTGCGTCAGATGCGCCACGTCTGCGCGGTCTGCATTTTGACCACACATCGCAATTGCGCCTTGATCCCGGTCATACCCAAAGAACTGACGTGTACCGCCTGTGATTTGAGAATTTCGCAACGTCGTCCATTGTGCCAAATCAAATGATGCGAATTCTTCGAATGCGAAATTGCGTGTTCGGCCAGGGTTGAGGCCCGCGTGAATTTCGGCGGCTTCTAAGATAAACGTGCCTGACCCGCACATCGGATCGACGACCGGTTCATCACCATCAAATCCGCATTTGCTTAACAAAAGCGCTGCTAGCGTTTCTCGCAGAGGTGCTTTGTTGACCGCTTGTTTGTGTCCACGTTGGTGAAGCAATGCCCCGGATGTATCGACGCTTATTGTGCAAAGGTCGTCTTCGATACGGACGCGGACGGTGGTTGCTGCATCTTTGGTCACAGGCACACCGATTGTTTCGGTGATGGCGCGCTCTACCCGTTCGCGCGCGGCACCGGCGTGATAAATACGCGATTGTTTGCACGTGGCTTCGACACGAACGGGGATATCTGGACGCAGGACAGCATCCCATTCAACCTTGCGGGCACGTTTGTCCAATTGCGCGGGGTGCATCGCGCGAAACTCTGCAATGCGCGCCAAGACACGGGATGCCCCGCGTACCTGAAGGTTGGCGCGCCACACGTCAGGCCAAAGCCCTCGAAAAACGACACCTCCCGGTGTCTTTTGGGGATTCGAAAACCGCAAAGTTTCGACTTCTTTAAGCAGCACATCTTCCAGACCCGGATAGGTGGCTAGAAAAATCTCGAAGGGTTCATGTGTCATGGCTTATGCCGATAGCGCAGCAGAACGTACATTTGCCAGCGCAAACTGACCGGACGGCCTTGACTTTGCGCTGTGTGGGGGCTTTTGGTGCCCGAAATCAAATGTCCGTAAAAGAGATCAATCATGCATGCATATCGCACACATACCTGCGCTGCCTTAACCGCAGCAAATGTCGGGGAAACCGTTCGTCTGTCAGGATGGGTGCATCGCGTACGAGATCATGGCGGCGTCCTTTTCATCGATTTACGAGACCACTACGGAATGACACAGGTTTTGTGTGATCCCGACAGCCCTGTGTTCAATGCGGTTGAAAAAGTGCGTTCGGAATGGTGCATCCGTATCGATGGTGAGGTGAAGGCCCGGTCAGAAGGTCTTGTGAATCCGAAAATCCCAACCGGCGAGGTCGAAGTTTACATTCGTGACCTCGAAGTGTTGGGGGATGCGGGTGAATTGCCGTTGATGGTCTTTGGCGATCAAGAATATCCGGAAGAAACCCGATTGAAATATCGTTACCTCGATCTGCGTCGTGAAAAGATGCAAGCGAACATGACATTGCGCTCGGACGTTGTGGCTTCGATCCGCAAACGGATGTGGGATCGTGAGTTCCGCGAATTCCAGACTCCGATCATCACGGCGTCCAGCCCTGAGGGCGCGCGCGACTTTTTGGTGCCTTCGCGACTGCATCCGGGGAAGTTCTATGCGCTGCCTCAGGCCCCGCAGCAGTTCAAACAGCTTCTGATGGTTTCTGGGTTCGACAAGTATTTCCAGATCGCACCTTGTTTCCGTGATGAAGACCCACGCGCCGACCGATCACCGACCGACTTTTATCAGCTCGATCTCGAGATGTCCTTTGTCACACAGCAAGACGTGTTCGATACGATCCAACCTGTTCTGCAAGGCGTGTTCGAAGAATTCGGCGGCGGTCGGAAAGTCGATCAGACATGGGAACAAATCAGCTATCGTGATGCAGCGTTGTGGTATGGTTCGGACAAACCAGATTTGCGCAACCCGATCAAAATGGAAATTGTAAGCGACCATTTCCGCGAAGGTGGGTTTGGGATATTTGCAAAAATCCTTGAAAGCGAAGGGACCGAAATTCGCGCAATTCCTGCACCAACTGGTGGCAGTCGGAAGTTCTGTGACCGGATGAATTCCTGGGCACAGAAAGAAGGTTTGCCTGGAATGGGTTATATCTTCTGGCGCGAAGATGGCGCGGCAGGACCATTGGCCAAAAACCTAGGACCAGAGCGAACCGAAGCCATTCGTGCTCAATTGGGCATGGGCGTAGGCGACGCGGCCTTTTTCCTTGGGGGCAAACCGAAGGACTTTGAAGGGGTTGCTGGGCGTGCCCGCGTGCATATTGGCGACGAACTGGGTTTGACAGACAAGGACCGCTTTGCTTTCGCCTGGATCGTCGATTTCCCGATCTACGAAAAAGACGAGGAAACCGGCAAGGTCGACTTTGAACACAACCCGTTTTCCATGCCCCAAGGTGGCATGGAAGCGCTTGAAGGTGATCCTCTGAAGGTGTTGGGCAATCAATATGATTTGGCCTGCAACGGATACGAATTGGTGTCTGGCGCTATCCGGAACCACCGCCCTGAAATCATGTTCAAGGCGTTTGAAATCGCAGGCTACGACGAAGCCGAAGTGCGCAAGCGTTTTGGCGGGATGGTCAATGCGTTTCAATATGGTGCTCCGCCCCACGGTGGTTGTGCGGCAGGGATCGACCGAATTGTGATGTTGCTGGCGGATGAACAGAACATTCGCGAAGTCATTCTGTTCCCGATGAACCAACGCGCAGAAGACCTGATGATGTCAGCACCCAGCGATCCGACGTCTGACCAGCTGATGGAACTTGGTCTGCGCGTCATTCCTCAGGACGATTGATTTTATGCATAGCTTTGCCCATTGCTGTGGCAAAGCTATGCCGACATCCGTAACGATTGTCTTCGCAAACGGTGAAATTTGCGACTGCGCATGTTATCTAACCATTGTGTGGAAGCTGAGCGAGCCGTGACCAATGAGTGTTTTTAATCCTGAACTGGCAGAAGTACGGTTTGGGTATGGTTTGTCTCCAAACATCAAGCCACCGGAAAATACGGCTGATTTGCTGGCGGGGTTACAAGCCACTGACGACATGGCTGTCCGCTTTCCGATTGAAACATTCGACACGTTCCGCGAACGAATGGTTGCCTTGCAGCTTCAATTCAAAATCGAAGGACAAAACCGCGGCACGGACAAAGCCAAGGCCGCACGCAAACAGCGCAAAGTTATCAATCGCGAAGCGCGTGTCGCAGCCACGGGATGGATGGTGCAAAGCCTGATGCGTGCTGCTCATAGTGAGCACGCCTTTCGTGAACGTCTTTGCGCATTTTGGGGCGATCATTTCACAGCGCGTGGCAAAGCGGGAGTGATCCGCCGAGGGACCGGTCCGTATTTGGAAGATGCTATTCGCCCCAATTTGACGGGGCGATTTTCGGATATGTTGCTGGATGCGGTCATGCATCCATTGATGCTCCACTATCTGGACCAAGAACGTTCGATGGGCCCAGAATCCGAACGCGCATTGAAACGTCGCAAAGCGTCCGGGTTAAATGAAAACCTAGCGCGCGAAGTTCTTGAATTACACACATTGGGAGTGGATGGCCCATATACTCAGCATGATGTGCGCCAATTGGCCGAGCTTTTCACCGGCATGACCGTTCAGGCCAATGTGGGTTTTAAGTTTCGCAAGGACTGGGCTGAACCGGGCCCCGAAACAGTTCTGGACAAGTCGTATGGACCACGTCCAGGTATCGAACCCATTCGCGCAGCTCTTCAAGATTTGGCGGCACATCCTGCAACCGCGCGACATGTCGCGTGGAAGTTGGCGGTTCACTTTGTATCAGACGATCCTGACCGTGAATTGATTGATCATGTGGCCCAACGATTTATCGAAACGGACGGAGATTTGCAGCAGGTCTATGCGGCCCTGCTTGAGCATCCGTCCGCTTGGACACCCACGCTGCGCAATGCAAAGCCACCGGATGCGTTTTTCGCGTCCAGCTTTCGCGCCTTGGGGATTCATGAGTCATCGTTTGACGATCTGCGCGCAAAAGATCTGCGCGCTGGATTGTTGGTGCCTTTGACGATGATGGGACAGCCTTGGCAGGCACCATCCAGTCCAGCAGGATGGGACGAAGAGGATGATGCTTGGTTGACCCCGCAAGGGTTGGCATGGCGGGTTCAATGGTCCATGGCGGTTCCATCACGGCTTATGAAACGGTTGCCTGATCCTCGAACGTTTGTGGAATCTGCACTGGGATCTTTTGCAACCGAAGAGGTTCGGTTTGCCGCGAAATCTGCAGAAAGCCAGAATGAAGCAATAGGTTTGGTCCTAATGTCTCCAGCCTTTCAGCGTCGATAGGAATGATCGTATGACCACTTCAATATCACGTCGTTCCTTCTTGATGCGCACCGGGGCCATTGGGTGTTCTTTGGCTGCCAGCCCGCTTGTCACGCCCGTCAGCTTTGCGGCTATGCCCGGTGAAAACCGGTTGGTGGTCATCATCTTGCGTGGGGGAATGGACGGCCTTGATGTCGTGCAGCCTTATGGCGATGCGATGCTGGCACAAGCGCGCCCAACATTGAAAGTCGGTCCAACGTCTGGAGCGTTGGATTTGGATGGCTATTTTGCGCTGCATCCAAGTTTAAACGCGTTGATGCCGTTGTGGGATGCGGGGGAACTTGGCTTTGTGCACGCTGTTTCGACGCCATACCGGGATAAGCGTTCGCATTTTGACGGTCAGGATTTGTTGGAAGCCGGCACAACCACGTTAGGGGAAGGCGCGGGCGATGGTTGGTTAAACAGATTACTTCAGGTCTATCCAAAGTTAGACGCGCACACAGCTTTCGCAATTGGCCGAAGGGATTTAAAGCTTTTGGACGGGCCTGCGCCAGTGGCGAATTGGTTCCCTGAAACGCAATTGGGCCTTAGTTCGCAGGCTGAACGGTTGCTGGAACTTATTACGGAAAGCGACCCTGCGATTCATGCAGCGCTGGCCGAAGCGCAAGGGCTTGTCGAAGACAACGGCCAGCAATCAGAAACGTTGCAAGATATTCGCCAAGCAGCGGCTCAGCAAAAGGGTGGGGCACATATTTCCATTGCTGAATTTGCGGCCAAACAATTGTCCGAACAGGCGCGGATTGCAGCGTTTTCGTTGAACGGTTGGGACACACATCGGCGGCAGGCCCGCGAATTACCCCGCGCTTTGGCACGTCTCAGCGATACAATTCTGACGCTTAAAGCTCAAACGCAGGATTCTGTTTGGCGAAAAACAACTGTTGTCGCGTTGACGGAATTTGGGCGTACAGTGCGGGAAAACGGCACAGCCGGAACAGATCACGGAACGGGTGGTTTGATGGTCATGGCCGGTGGTGCAGTGCGAGGTGGTCGTGTGCACGGCGATTGGCCCGGACTTGCAGAAGGTGATCTGTATGCCGGACGTGATTTGCTGCCAACGCGTGACATTCGGGCAAACCTTGCCTGGTTGATGCGCGGGCTTTTTGGGTTGGATCAGAGCATTCTGGAAAGCACTGTGTTTCCGGGAATTGATATGGCGCGCGATCCGGGCCTGATTTTGTAACCAGATTTGTCGGGAATTTATCCGTTCCTTGTTCACGCTCGTGATACAATTGACTAATATCTCAGGTATGAATGAAAACCAATCAGCCCCTGCAATAGGTTTCGACTTACCGGATTGGTCTGCGCCGTCTGCCCCTGAAAAAGACCTTGTTCTGGATGGGCAGTTTGTCAGGTTAGAACCGTTGGTGGCTGTGAAACATGCAATGCCATTGTTCCAGAAATATGAAGGCCATGATGCGGTATGGACTTACCTACCGGTTGGGCCTTTTGAAGAGTGTTCAACCTATCGCAACTGGGTCGAGACAGCAGAACAAAGTTCTGATCCACATTTCTTCGCCATCTGGAACAAAGACACAAAAGAGTACGAAGGCACCCTTAGTCTGTTGCGAATAAAACCTGAAACTGGATCGATCGAGGTGGGTTTCATCACGTTTAGCCCGGCATTGCAGAAAACACGTGCCGCAACTGAGGCGATTTTCCTAACGATGAAATATGCCTTCGAGGTCGGGTATCGACGGTTTGAATGGAAATGCGATGCGCTCAACGTGCCATCAAGAAAGGCTGCGCAAAGGCTTGGGTTGAGTTATGAAGGCATTTTTCGTCAGGCAACAATTGTAAAAGGGCGCAATCGGGACACTGCATGGTTTGCTGCGATTGATGGTGAATGGCCTAATTTGCACCAAGCGTTTTCGCGGTGGTTAGATCCGTCAAATTTTGATGATGAGGGCCAGCAGATCATCGGTTTGTCTGACCTGACGCGATCAATTTTGGTGGCGACAGATCCTGAAGTGGCGAATTGACAATCAATCGTCAGATCGCCACCTTTTCCGACAATCGGGCCTGAACTAACCCAGCCAAAAAATCGAGCTCGCTCGATGCCGATAAACCCTGTGCACGTTTCAAAGCCAGCTTTTCTGCTGCAGAGGCCAAAGCGTCGTCATGCGCACTGCGCGCGACACCACTTAGGAATTGTGCGACATAATCCACAACTTTGTCGTCTTCGCGCCCGTCCAGTACGTCGGCCACGTGAGCCATGTCGTCTCGATAGGCGATTGGATCAGGTGTGATCGTGTCATTTGGAGCCAATCGAGGACCCCGTGGACGTCGATCGACAGGTAAATGTGCCAATATGGCTTCCTGAAATTCGGAAAGACTAGCCAAAGGTTTCGCAAGGAACCCATCAGCCCCTGCATTCATTGCTTCCGTTTGTCGTTCAGGATCACCAGACAAACCCAACAGGACTTCGGGACGTGGCGTGGCTGCTAAAAGTTCAGCAATCAAATCTGATCCGTTGCCATCCGGCAGTCCCAAATCGATGATCGCGACGCTTGGTCGATAGACCTTCAAATGTCGTTTGGCGGCGCGAATGCTATCTGCGCGTCGGATGCGGGCACCGCTGCGCAGACACAGCAAACGCATCGCTTCGCAGGCATAACGGCTGTCTTCGATCACCAATACAGTCAGGCCCAACAGGGGCCGCAACGTAGTTGGCGCGGGAAAGCTTGGCGTGAAGATGTCTTCTTCGTTGCTGTCCATTGGTCTCTCCTAAAGTGGCGCGACTCGGATGCTATTCAGCCTTAGCTAATGGGCGGTTAACGTGACACTTGAGCATCTTGCATGATGGCCTACCCTTATCGATAAGATGATCGTACCGAATACCGCGCCCAATGAGGAGAAAAGCATGATCGGACGTCTGAACCATGTGGCAATTGCGGTGCCTGATCTTGACGCTGCCACGGCACAATACCGATCAACCCTCGGAGCCAAAGTGGGCGCTCCGCAAGACGAACCGGATCACGGCGTGACGGTGGTGTTCATCGAACTACCGAATACGAAAATCGAATTGTTGTATCCTTTGGGTGAAAACAGTCCAATCAACGGGTTCCTTGAGAAAAATCCAGCAGGTGGAATTCATCACATCTGTTACGAAGTAAACGATATTCTGGCGTCGCGCGATCATTTGGTGGCCACTGGCGCACGGATTCTGGGCACGGGCGAGCCAAAAATTGGAGCACACGGAAAGCCAGTCCTGTTCTTGCATCCAAAGGACTTTAACGGATGCCTCATTGAGTTGGAGCAAGTCTGATGGGTATTACGTCGAGCCTTGTTCTATATGCCGTAATTTGGTGGATGACTTTTTTTATTTTGTTGCCCATTCGGGTGAAAACACAAGGCGATTTGGGCCAAGTGGAACCAGGCACACATGCAGGTGCGCCACAAGTGCATTACCTCAAGCGCAAGGCTTGGATTGCCACAGGAATTGCATTTGTGCTTTGGGCGGTTATCGCTGCGATTATCATTTCCGAAGTCGTTATGGTCAGCGAGCTGCCGTTCCTTCAGTTAGAGCGCGACCCGTTATAAACTGCGTGAAAAATATGGGTAAACGTGGCTGCCCCTAAAATAGGGATAATCAGGTTCACCAACGGGATCGACAGTGGAATCGCCATCAGCGTGCCTGCAAACCAAATCGTACCTGTATTTTGTTTGCGCAACACCTGCGC
This sequence comes from Paracoccaceae bacterium, assembly GCA_039960995.1. Lineage (GTDB taxonomy): Bacteria > Pseudomonadota > Alphaproteobacteria > Rhodobacterales > Rhodobacteraceae > JABSSA01. The sequence continues at coordinate 9,335 of JBDVKF010000067.1, forward strand.
GTCTTCGCGACCGATGCGACGCATTGCCGCCAAGGTGAAGTATTCCCGTCCCAACAAGAAACCGTTCAAGCCCCAGAAAATAAACGGGGTGAGCGGCGAGAATATAAGGTACAACGCGATAGCAAGGACATTGGCGCAGATCAGAACACCAAGAAAGTTAACGGTGTCCCGAAGAGCGTCGCCAAACGGGACCGGCGCGACAGCAGGCAGATTTGGATAGTGTTTGTCTTCGACGGCCTGAGCAACCTCGTCCAGAAACATAGAGGTTATGGCTGACGCAACGGGGACCATTAAGAATACGGACAATATGAACATCAAAAGGATACTGCCCCAGCTTAGGATGTCGTCTAACCATGTGATTTCCCCGACGATGGGTACGTCTATCGAATCCCCGACGATCCAGTCGGCAAATGCCACCAGCCCAGCTGTCGCGCCAATCAACAATGCAATCGTTAACGCGATGCCTAAAAACAGCACCTTGTTGAATCTGCGGTCGCCGATTTGGCCTAAAGCCTTAAAGAAGCTTTGAAAGATCATTCAGAAACCCACGTTGTAATGGCGTCTAAATTAGGACGCGGGCGTTCTGGTGGCGCTGATGTTTCAGTGCCTAGATGAATGATTCCGGCAATTCGTTCGTCACCGGTCAAGCCAAGGCCTTGGGACATGAAAACGGGGTCATGGCTGGCCCAGCCTGACAACCAATTCGCTCCCCATCCACTTGCTAGGGCCGCATTTAGCAATGCCAGACAAACTGCACCAGCCGAATAGGTCTGTTCCAAGGCTGGAATTTTCTCGGACGGTTTTGGGACTTCGATGACTGCAATGGCAAGATGTGCTGTTTTATAAGATGTCTTTGCTTTTTCGATTTGATCAGCATCCAGACTCAGGGCTTCTCCGCGTACAGCGACCAAGTCACCCAAACGCAATAGGGCTGGGCGTTGCAGTACGATAAACCGCCAAGGCTCAAGTTTCCCGTGGTCTGGCGTGCGCGCGGCGGCAGTTAAGATCGTTTGGATGTCATCTGCATCTGGAATGGGGCCCTGTAGCGTTTTTGCGGGGCGCGAACGCCGTGACAACAAAAATTCCAAAGCGGCTGGGTTAGAAACAGGCATGAATGTTATGACCTTTCACATATCAGTGTGATGTCGGTTAAGATCGACAAGATTTCAAGAGTTAAAGACCGAATTCTTTGGCCATGCGGTCGATTTCGCCTCTTAGAAATGTATCAAACCTTGGTCCTGGCTGGCGGATGGAAAAGCTTTCTGCAAATGGGTCAGGAGCATGTGTCGTGCTTCCTGACAACGCTTCGATTGTTGCGTGTCCACAAAATGGGACATACGCCTCGGAATACCCACCTTCATGGGCCAAGACCAATTTGCCGCCACAGATGCGTTTGGCCAAATCCTTGGTCTTTTCGGTCATCTGCCGGAACGTATCAGCGGTTGCCAGCATACGCGCCAAGGGGTCAATCGCGCTTGCGTCGTATCCGCAAGCCACAATGATCAGATCCGGCTGAAACGCTTCGATTGCGGGCAATGCGACGCGGTCCATTGCGTGTAAATAGGCTGTATGGCCTGCGCCTGCTGGCAAAGGTAAGTTAACATTCAACCCTTCGCCCGCACCGCGACCCCTGTCCGCAACATCGCCGGTATCCAGCGGATAGTTCCCTTCTTGATGAAACGAAATGGTCAGCACATCATCACGATCGTAAAAGATCGCTTCGGTTCCATTCCCGTGATGCACATCCCAATCCAGAACAGCGACTTTTTGAACAAGGTTCTTCGCTTTAGCGGCTTCGATGGCCAGCGCAATATTGGCAAGAAGGCAAAACCCATTTGGAAAATCTGGCAAGCAATGGTGGCCGGGTGGACGCGACAGCGCGTATGCATTGGACGCGTCACCTGACAGGACGGCTTGGACTGCGTCGATGGTTAAACCAGCAGACAAAGCCGCAAGTTCGTAACCGCCTTGTGCAAACGGGGTTCTGCGCCCCAATTCGCCACCACCTGCATCGCTGAGGCGTTTGAATTCATCAAGATATGTCGCCGGGTGAACTCGTAACAGGTCGGATCGTGAGGCCTCTTGAGCTGAGCGAACATCTAGTTCACCCATTAGACCCGTAACTTCCATCAAGTTCTTGAGGCGTCGTTTTGTTTCAGGGTTTTCCGGCAATCCACCAGCGGCCGGTGGTTGCACCAGCCCGCCGATTGGTAAGGTAAAGGCATAGTTTCCGCCCGCATGCCACATTGTGCGTTCATCGAAGAAAAAGGCCGTTGTCATGCCACGCTCCCTGTTGGATGAGAGGGCAGATTGACCGTGTGATGTAAGATTGTCCATGGTGCGCGAAAGTCGCTGAGCCTCTGCAAGGGTCGCGTGATCAATTGAGCGGTTCACAGAGCTATTACAGCAAGTGAATTTGGCGCGTCATTTTTCGAAAAGTACAAGCGCATTTAATTCAATTTTGACAAATTCTCCGCAAAATTGAGCCACAACGAACAGTTACGTTGAATGCAAATCAGATTCGGCGAATATGGCGCACATTGTAGAAATTCATCACTCACAAGACTACGCCCGCCTATGCGGTATGGCGACTTTTGTAGATGTATTGTTGCACCATGAAGAGGCTGCACGAGACTATGTCGTTTCATTCTACAAACGTTGTGGATCCGTTGCGCTTGAGGTTGCGCTGAACCATCCAAGAGTGAGCTCGATTATCGACTCAGAGACAGGTGATTGCGTCTACACGTTGTCATCTGATGTGTTGCCCATCAAAGATCTGGCCGATCCATTGGACGAACCAGATGTGTATCGGGCAATCGCATTAACGTCGAAAACGCACGGGAAAGTACTGGATTTCTATCGGTTGGGTCAAAACCCGGGCGAGTATTTTGCCAGAGATGGCGCCGCGTCAGGACAGCACGCGCAATATGTCCCAATCCAGCGAGACCTTTCATCAAATAATGAAACTCTGCGTTGGCCAGATGGCCAAACAAAGCGCTTGGAACGTGCAAGCGTGGGCCCAATGTCAACTGGGTTTGCTTGCTTTACTGAAGGCACTCAGATTCAGACAACCAAAGGTTTGCGAGCCGTAGAAAGCCTCAATGTTGGCGACATGGTTCACACGCAGGACGAAGGGCCGTTGCCTTTGCGTTGGATTGGAAAGCGCCGTGTACGAGGCCAAGGTGAATTTGCGCCGGTCCGGTTCAGCGAAGCATTCTTAGGCACAACGAAACCACTGTTATTTTCGCCCCAGCATTGTCTGCTGGTCACCGGGTGGCCGGCGCGGGAGTGTTTCGGAGAACCCGAGGTGTTGGTACCCGCAGCCGGGTTCCTGCAATTTGATGGTGTCGCACGCATGTCGGTTCCTTGGGTCACGTATGTGCATTTGCTATTTGATTCACATCAGATCGTTTTTGCAGAAGATGTTCCCAGTGAAACACTGCGCCCGCTTGATTTGGAACGGGACACTTGGGACAAAGCAAGCGCAACTGAGATTTTAAGCATCTTTCCAGAACTTCGCCGGCAAGGTCGTCAATGGCCTTTGGCGCGCAAAACGGTCACCGCAGCCGAAGCGCGCGCGTTGGGTGCGTTCTAGGCCGACATCGTGTTTTTTGATGTGCGATTGTGCGCATCTGTCCGACTTTGAACGGATAACAGACAAGCCGCGCTTGTAATCTTCACTGATTTTGGTAGCAGGACCGGGTCGAAAAGGAGCCCGGCAATGGAAGATCTGCGTGACAAATATCTTGGATTGATTTCGCAAGCGGGTGACGAAGCCGTTTTGGAAGACCTGCGCGTTCAAGCGGTCGGCAAAAAAGGCGAGATCAGTTTGAAGATGCGCGAGCTGGGTAAAATGACCCCAGAAGAGCGGCAAGTCGCCGGGCCCGCGCTGAATGCATTGAAAGACGAAATAAACAGCGCCTTGTCTGCAAAGAAAGCTGGCTTGGCCGATGCGGCACTAGATGAACGCCTGAAATCAGAATGGCTGGATGTTACTTTGCCGTCTCGGGTTCGAGGCCAAGGCACGATACATCCGATTTCGCAGGTCACAGAAGAAGTCACTGCGATCTTTGCCGAATTGGGGTTCTCGGTTGCTGAAGGGCCTCGGATTGACACCGACTGGTATAATTTCGATGCATTGAATATTCCGGGACACCATCCTGCACGGGCCGAGATGGACACGTTTTATATGCATCGCGCAGAAGGGGATGATCGTCCGCCGCATGTGTTGAGAACGCACACGTCTCCGGTGCAAATCCGGTCAATGGAAAAGATGGGCGCACCTTTGCGCATCATCTGTCCAGGTGGTGTTTACCGTGCAGATTACGACCAAACGCACACACCGATGTTCCACCAAGTCGAAGGTTTGGCTTTGGATACGGATATCTCCATGGCGAACTTGAAATGGGTTTTGGAAGAATTTGTAAAAGCCTATTTCGAAGTCGATGATGTCGAATTGCGTTTCCGCGCATCGCATTTCCCTTTCACTGAACCTTCCGCCGAAGTCGATATTCGCTGTTCATGGGATAAAGGTCAGCTAAAGGTTGGCGAAGGCGATGACTGGCTTGAGATTTTAGGTTCAGGCATGGTGCACCCCAAAGTCATCGCGGCGGGCGGTATTGATCCGGACGTATATCAAGGGTTTGCTTTCGGAATGGGCATCGACCGCATTGCGATGTTGAAATACGGAATCCCGGATTTGCGGGCATTTTTCGACAGCGATTTGCGTTGGTTGCGCCATTATGGGTTCTCGGCTTTGGACACACCGACTTTGCATGGCGGTTTGTCCCGGTGACATCTGGCAGTGTCTTGGAGCGTTACCCGGGCGCCGACATGTTTAAATTCGGGGATGGTCCTGAATTGTGCCAAAGCCTGATTGCATTGGTTCGATCTGGCAGCAAGCGTGCGACCTGTGGCGCGCTGGACCATTTTGTCGAAGATGAAACTCCCATACCGTCGCCTGGCCAATTCAGCGTGGCATTGGACTGGGATGGAACGCCTGAATTGGTCATTCAGACAGTCAGCGTCGAGCAGTGTAAATTTTGTGAGGTGGAGGCTGATTTTGCATTGGCGGAAGGCGAGAATGACACCCTGGAAGGATGGCAACGTGATCACGCCGCATATTTTGCACGCAATGGTGGATTTGATCCGGAAATGGTGTTGATTTGTGAACGCTTTGAACTCGTTGAAGATTTGCGCAAAGGTTTTTGTGACTGACCACGCGAAAGTGACGTGACAGTGCCGCTGAAATGGGTAGCTTGCCCAATATGAAATATGTTCTCTTGTTTATCGCTTTGTTGATCACTCCTGCTTTTTCGGCGGGAACTGCGCAACGAGATTGTCACCTTGATGTTCCGTGTCCTTTGGGTGAGCGGTCTTATCACGTCAAAGAACCTGATGGGTGGGACGGTGAAAGCACAATGCCAGTGCTGATCCATTTCCACGGATGGCAACGAACGGGTGCTTTACCTGTAAAACATCAGCGCATTTCCGGCGCAACGCGTCGTCGCGGAGTTTTGTTGGTCGCGCCGAATGGAAACAGAAAAACATGGGATTTTTGGCACCCTGAAACGGATGATGTGGAGTTTGCGCGCGCTGTCATTGACGACGTGGCAAAGCGTTATCCCATAGACCCAGACAACATTTTTGTTTCGGGATATTCTTACGGGTCAATCATGGCGTGGCGCGTTGCGTGTGATCGCGGAAACGGCATTCGCGCACTTCTTGGTATTTCAGGAACACTGGATCAGGATGAGGATTGCCCCCAAGCCCCGAAAGAAGTGCGGCATGTGCATGGGTTGAAGGATGGTGTCCTTAGGTTTCCATTTGGTCCCGGTGGTGACACGACTTATCCAGTGATGTTGTGGCGTCAACGTCTGGGGTGCACAGATGCGGCAGAAAAAGTCGGAGACTGGTCTGTGGTACCGCATCTGACCCATAGCCGTATCGAATGGGCTGAATGTGCAAGCGGCACCAAGGTTGCACTTGATACACACCCTGGTGGACATTTCATCCCACATGGCTGGATCGGCCGACAGTTGGACGAGCTGTTGGGACGCGAGCCCCAGTATCCTTAAAGAGATATCATCCTTAACGGGATATCGGGTGACGTTGTTTGGCCTTACGGCCAAAGACACCCCACCCGCCATCCCTTTGGGTTGCGCATCGGCTCGAATTTTGCCATTGCCTCAGACGTTATAAGCGCATGAGGCAAGACGATGAAGTTCACCCTGTCCTGGTTGAAGAAACATCTTGAGACCGATGCCTCGGTCGATGAGATTTGTGAAGTCTTAACGGATCTTGGCCTTGAGGTCGAAGGTGTGGAAGACCGTGCGGCCCGTCTGAAAGACTTCACCATTGGTAAGGTTGTCAGTGCCGAAGCGCATCCAGACGCGGATCGCCTGCGCATTTGTCAGGTTGAAACAGATCAGGGCAAAACTCAGATTATCTGTGGCGCACCAAATGCGCGCGAAGGGATCACTGTCGTAATTGCAAAGCCTGGCGTTTACGTTCCGGGGATCGATACCACTATCGGCGTCGGCAAAATTCGCGGCATCGAGAGCTTTGGGATGATGTGCTCTGAACGCGAGATGGAATTGTCCGAAGAGCATGACGGAATTATCGAGCTGGCTTCGGGTGAGGTTGGTGATCGTTTCGTTGATTGGTTGGCGCAAAATGATCCAGCCAAAGTTGATCCTGTGATCGAAATTGCCATAACGCCAAACCGTCCGGACGCATTGGGTGTCCGAGGCATTGCGCGTGACCTTGCCGCGCGCGGTGTCGGAACATTGCGCCCTGCAAAAGATCCCAGTGTTGAGGGTCAGTTTGTATCCGATATCTCAGTTAGCATTGACGATGACACGTTGGACGGTTGCCCTGTTTTCTGTGGGCGTCTGATCAAGGGCGTCAAGAACGGCCCGTCTCCGGATTGGCTGCAAGATTTGTTGCGTGGAATCGGGCTGCGTCCAATCAGCTTTCTTGTCGATGTGACCAACTATTTCACCTATGATTTGAACCGCCCGTTGCATGTTTTTGATGCGGACAAGGTGAAGGGTAATCTGCGTGTGCACCGCGCCAGCGGTGGCGAAGAAATTGTAGCACTTGATGACAAAACATATGCGTTACAACCCGGACAGATGGTCATTTCGGATGAGGCCGGTCCAGAAAGTATCGCAGGCATTATGGGTGGTCTTGATACTGGATGTACGGAAGAAACGATTAACGTGTTCGTCGAAAGCGCGTACTGGGATCCGGTTCAGATCGCTTATACAGGGCGTGCGCTTAAGGTGTCTTCGGATGCGCGCTATCGTTTTGAACGCGGGGTTGATCCCGTATTTACGCCCGTTGGTTTGGATCATGCCTGTGCAATGATCTTAGATCATGCAGGTGGTACGCCGTCTAACATGATTACTGCGGGCGCGGTTCCGGATGTGAGCCGTGCTTTCAAATTGTCACCGGCACGTGTGCAAAGTCTGGTCGGAATGGACATTGATGAGGCAACGCAACGCCAAAGCCTGACCGCGCTTGGGTTTCGCTTGGAAGGGGACATGGCACATGTTCCGTCCTGGCGTCCAGATGTCATGGGCGAAGCAGACTTGGTTGAAGAAGTTGCACGCATCGCCTCTTTGACTAAATTGCAAGGCAAGCCTTTGCCACGTCTGGCAGGCATTCCAAAAGCTGTGATGACGCCAGCCCAACGGCGCGAGCAAGCCGCGCGTCGGACGTGTGCAGCGTTGGGGTACAATGAATTGGTGACCTACAGTTTTATCGACCAGACATCGGCGCGATTGTTTGGCGGAGGCGATGAAAAGACGCGTGTTGAAAATCCAATTTCCAATGACATGAGCCATATGCGCCCGGCCTTGCTGCCGGAGCTGTTGAAAGCGGCGGCACGCAATCAGGCGCGTGGATTTATGGATATGGCATTGTTCGAGGTTGGCCCCGCATTTCAAGGGGGCGAACCCGAAGAACAGCACCAGTTGGTCAGCGGCCTTCTTGTTGGGCGGACGGGTCCCAAGGATGTCCACGGGGCGTCTCGTCCAGTGGATGTTTATGATGTCAAAGCTGATGCAGAAGCCGTTCTGGCCGCTATGGGTGCACCTGCACGAGTCCAAATCCTGCGTGATGCACCAGATCATTGGCATCCAGGTCGGCACGGGAAAATCTGTCTTGGTCCTAAAAAGGTTCTGGGTATCTTTGGCGAACTGCATCCAAAGGTCCTTCAGGAGTTGGACGTAAAAGGTCCCGCCATGGCGTTTACTCTGTGGCCTGAACAGATTCCGATGCCACGCAAAAGCGGTTCAACACGTGCGGCGCTGGACATCAGCGATCTTCAAGCTGTCGAACGGGATTTCGCATTTGTTGTTGATGCAAATGTTGAGGCCCTGACATTGGTCAACGCAGCCCTTGGCGCTGACAAGGCGTTGATCGATGACGTTCGGGTTTTTGATGAATTCATAGGCGGTGCACTGGGCGAGGACAAGAAAAGCCTTGCGATCACTGTGCGTTTGCAACCCAAAGACAAAACGCTCAAGGATGAAGATATCGAAGCGGTTGCCGCAAAGGTCGTTGAAAAGGTCACCAAGGCCACAGGCGGCGTTTTGCGCGGTTGATACGCACGAGGCAATTCAAACGTTTACGAAAGGTTTGGCCATGTTGAAAGTATACCTGTCCGGGGAAATTCACACGGATTGGCGCGAGCAAATCACGACCGGAGCGAAAGGGTTGGATGTCACCTTTAACAGTCCCGTTACGGACCATGCTGCGAGCGATGATTGTGGCGTTGCCATTCTAGGACAAGAGCCGAACAAGTATTGGCACGATCGTAAGGGTGCCATGGTCAACGCAATCCGCACGCGCAAAGGGATTGCTGACGCAGATGTTGTCGTTGTCCGTTTCGGTGAGAAATACAAACAGTGGAACGCCGCATTTGATGCAGGTTATGCTGCTGCGTTGGGGAAATCATTGATTGTTCTTCACGGGGCAGATCATGCACATGCATTAAAAGAAGTGGATGCCGCAGCGCTGGCAGTTGCAGAAGACCCCGCTCAAGTGGTTGAAATATTGCGCTATGTTTTGACTGGAGCGTTGCCCACGTCCTGAGTGGGTGTGCAGGTAAAATTCGCCGTCCATACGTCAAAGCCCACGGGCATTCTTGTCGGATAGACGTGTTACAGGTTGCCGACGGCATCTGAATTCAAGCAGACGCCGTCGAGATACTTTAAGGGCGTGGCGGGATATTTTTGGCTTTTTCTACGGCTGGGCGCGCAAAAAACCGCTCATTGTAAGCAACTAGGTTTTTGTGGTCGGCCCAGCCCAAAGCATCCTTTGCGCCATAAAATTCTAGGGCGTTCAACCAAGGCACAATCGCGATATCTGCGATCGAGTATTCACCAGCGATCCAGTCTTTCCCGTCCAATTCCTTTTCCAGAACGGCAAGCAGGCGCTTTCCTTCGTCAATGTAGCGTTGTTGCGGGCGTTTATCCTCCCACTGCGATCCGGCGAACTTGTAAAAGAAACCAAGTTGACCAAGCATTGGACCTAATCCGCCCATCTGAAACATAACCCACTGGATTATTTTAGCTTTGTCGGTCGCGGTTGATCCGATCAATTTACCTGTTTTTTCAGCCAAGTAGACCAGAATGGCCCCGCTTTCGAACAATCCAATGGGGGATCCATCTGGCCCCTCGGGGTCGATGATCGCTGGGATTTTGTTGTTTGGGTTCAGCGACAGAAACTCTGGGCTCTTAACATCAACATCGGACAAAGTGACCAAGTGGGCCTCGTAAGGCACTTGCATCTCTTCAAGCGCAATGGACGCTTTGACACCGTTCGGTGTGGGGTAAGAAAACAGTTGCAGAACGTCCGGATTTTTCGGCGTCCATTTTTGAGTTATCGGGAAACTAGAAAGATCGGTCATTTTGCCCTCGATTTTGTCATTCAAGGACATGACATAATGATTTTTCCCCCTCAAACTACCCTTTGAATTGTTCAATAAAGTGATAATGGTTGTTCACGAATGCAACACAAAGAATGCGTCGTAAGCCAACATAAGGGACAAAACACTATGATGAACGAATTTAAGGATTTCATTGCTAAGGGCAATGTCATGGACATGGCGGTCGGTATCATTATCGGCGCGGCCTTCACTGCCATTGTGACATCGCTTGTCGGCGATTTGATCAACCCAATCATCGGCCTGTTTATGGGCGGAATCGATTTTTCAAATAATTACGCAGTACTTTCTGGTGAAGTTGCAGAAGGCGCGTCGTTGGAAGCTGCGCGGGAAACTGGCGCTGCCGTATTCGCGTATGGTGCATTCATCATGGCGATCATTAACTTCCTGATCATTGCATTCGTTGTGTTCATGCTGGTTCGTTCAGTGAACCGGATGAAAGAAGCGGCAGCTGCTGAAGAAGAAGCAGTCGAAGAGGAACCAGCTGGTCCTTCAGAAATCGATTTGTTGACAGAAATCCGCGACTCGCTTGCGAAGTAATCACCTGTCATTTCGTTAGAATTTAAAAGGTCCGCTGCATCTGCGCGGGCCTTTTCTTTTGGTGTCTTGCCCCTCGTGAAAATATCATTTGATCGGCGCGCAGCATCTGGCGCGCCACGATTACCTGAGCTTGACGATTAAATCGGTGTTGGCAATTACATGAAAAGTTGCATGACCTATGGCAGTATCGACAGACAGATAGCCCGCATCCAAGAACCCTGTACAGTCGTCAATTTCGTGTTGGAAAGGGACGTGGTTGCTATGAGGTATCCGATTTCTGGACGTGCTCTCCCTTTCCAATACTCAATGAATGGAAGAAGTTGTTTGTAACAGGCAACGAATGTATGTGCTGATTTGGTTCATATTTTCGAAGATATGGCCAACCAATACAGAGACAATGGCAGGTTCTTCCGAAAATGAGCTTAGATTCAACAGATCGACGTATTCTGGAAACGTTGCAACGCAAGGGCCGTCTGTCAAATGCGGACTTAAGCGATGTGGTACACATGTCTCCATCGGCGTGTCATCGGCGTGTCGCGCGCCTTGAGGCGGATGGTTACATTCGCGAATATGTCGCGTTGCTTGATGCCCGCAAGATTGGCGTTCCGACAACTGTGTTTGTTGAAATCACACTACAGGGACAATCTGACGAGGTTTTGGATGCTTTTGAAAGGGCCGTGCGGCGTATTCCAGATGTGTTGGAATGTCACCTTATGGCTGGGACCGCAGATTACATTCTAAAAGTCGTCGCGGAAGATACCGAAGATTTTGCCCGTATCCATCGCCAACATCTGTCTCGGTTGCCGGGCGTCATGCAAATGCAATCCAGTTTTGCTCTGCGAACCGTTTTCAAGACGACGGCATTGCCACTTTGACCACGTTACAATGGGAAACGCCCGACCAAATAGTCGGGCGCTGAAATGGTAATCTAACCTCAGAACAGAATGTCTGCGGTTTCAAGCAGTGCCAGATCTATACCATTCAGTACTAGAGCGTTACCGGCACCATCTTCGATTCTGATGCTCGACTCTTCACGTTCGACGTGATTGGCAAAGAAATCATTAAGGTTGTTGATCCCAACAGCCGCGTTTAGGTCAAGGCGGTCTTTTGCAGCGTCGAAATCAAGGACTTGATCCTCTCCTTCAGAAAAGACAAATATATCGGCACCTACTCCGCCAACAAGGATGTCGTCCCCGGCCCCGCCGTCCAACGTATCCCTGCCATTGCCGCCAAACAACGTGTCGGATCCGCCGCCACCCGACAAGTTATCCAATTGACCCCCGCCTCTAAGTTCATCTGCGCCGCCGCCTCCTGACAGGTGGTCTGCGCCACGTCCGCCAATCAACAGATCCTCTCCAGCGCTACCGCTGACGGTGTCATCCCCTGCACGCGCGCGGACAATGCTGGATACATCCAAGGCAATTGTGTCGTCACCATGAGTGAGTGAAACTGTCACGGGATCAGGTGTTGAAACGGGTTCCGGCTCGGTTTCGCCCCCGGTTTGTGGGTCCAACGAAACGGACGCAGCGGTGCGTGCGAAATTCTGGGTCACTATAACAGCTGGAAAGCCTTGGAACTGTCCTTCTTCGATCCCAAGGCCGATATAAACAAGATCTGGATTTAAGATGTTCGCGCGGTGGCCGGGGCTGTTCATCAGCGAATTGTGCAAGTTGATGACATCGTCCTCGATGCCGCCCGCGCCACGTTCGCTTTGCCATGCAATATTTTCTGCGGTGCCCCAGCTTCCTGTCAATTCGAACCCTGAACCGCGTATGCGGTCGGTGGCAGATGATCCGCCATTGCCAGTGTGAGAGAACTGACCTGTGTTCAACATCCATTCGCTGTGGGTTTCGGCCGAAGCATTTAGGTTCTGCTCAAGCTGTAGTGGATTCAATCCACGGCTTGTGCGCTCTTCATTGATGAGCGCCAACATTTGCAATTCGTACTGATTTGCCAAACTCATTGATGGGTCCCTTTACTGTGCCGGTTTTTTTCTGCCCCTAAGTGGGACAGCGGCTGGCTTAACATGTGCGAATTACTTGAGAAGGCAAGTTCTGCCGTGTTCAACTTTTTGCACATTTCTTTGCTGATACCGTACCGGTCCGTCGGCAGTGGCGCGCCATATCCATACCGCGTCCCGAACAGGCGATACGTTCTGCGGATTGGCGCCGCCTAAATTTCTAAGAACCGGCAGGAACCCCCACGCCCACCAAATCGCGAACTAAGGTCGGGACGCGAAAGCGCGGCGTGTATCGTAATGAATTTGCAGAGAGGCGGCGTTGACTGCCCGCGACGTCACGGTTTGCGACCATGTTTGTCTTCGGCGTTGACAAAACGCCAAAATGGTTCTTCAAAAAGAAAAAGCCCCGCTTTGATGGCAGGGCCTCCTCGTTTCAACGTCAAGCGCGGTCTTACATGAGACCTTCGCGTTGCGCCTTTTTCCGTGCGAGCTTGCGCGCACGGCGGATCGCTTCAGCTTTTTCACGCGCTTTTTTCTCAGACGGTTTTTCGAAATGCTGCTTAAGCTTCATTTCACGAAACACGCCTTCGCGTTGTAGCTTCTTTTTCAGGGCGCGAAGCGCCTGATCGACATTATTGTCGCGAACACTGACCTGCATGTGGTTGTCACCACCTTTCTAGGTTAAGTTTGCAAGGAATTGCAGGAAGTGGCCGTATAGCAAGCAGTCTAATTCTTGTCTAGTATTCCATCTAATGGAAAGGAAATCCCATGACAGGCTATGCTGACACCAAGGAAGCTCTATTAAATGCAACGCTTTTGCATGTGCCGTTCGATGGCTGGAGCGAAGCTGCCTTTCAAGCAGCGGTCATAGATTCGGGTGTATCTGAAGCAGTTGCGCGCGCTGTGTGTCCACGCGGAGCAGTTGATTTGGCTGTCGCGTATCACAATCGTGGCGACGCCATTATGGAAGAACAGCTTGCCGAAGGCACACTGCCTGAACGTTTTCGGGACAAAGTTGCGGCAGCAGTCCGGTTTAGAATTGAAGCAGTTGACGACAAGGAAGTCGTAAGGCGTGGCACAGCATTGTTTGCATTACCGATGTACACAAAGGACGGGGCCCAAGCGATCTGGGGGACTGCGGACAAGATCTGGACAGCCTTGGGTGACACGTCGCAAGACATAAACTGGTATACAAAACGCGCGACGTTGTCAGGCGTATATTCAGCAACGATTTTATTTTGGCTGGGTGATGATTCCCCCGATCATCAAGCCACTTGGGATTTTCTGGATCGTCGGATCGACGATGTGATGCGCATAGAACAGGTCAAGGCTCAGGTGCGCGAGAACAAAGTTCTATCTGGATTGCTTGCTGGCCCAAATTGGGTCTTGAGCCATATCAAGGCTCCAAATCGCGCAGAAGATGTCAATCTGCCAGGGCGCTGGAGAATTTGAGCCATAGGCAAAAAGAAATGTCCGTTCCGCTCAGTTGATCGAAATTGGGCTTTGGTTTGTTTGCCAAATCATCATGTCAGTCTTCGGTTATCAGAATGGGGCATCAGTGTGGGCATTGAACAGCTCAGATAGTTCAGCCAAAGATGTTGCAACCTAACCGGAGGACATCGGGGTGACCAAAATGATGCGCGCTGTGGAAATCAACGCTCCAGGGGGGCCGGACGTATTAACTGTGGTCGAACGCCTGATTCCTGAACCAGCACATGGTCAAGTCGTGATTGAGGTAGCGTGGGCCGGGGTGAATCGGCCTGATGCCTTGCAACGTGCGGGCCTTTACAACCCGCCGCCCGGTGCCAGCGATTTGCCGGGACTTGAGGCGTCGGGACATGTGGTTGCGATCGGATCAGGTGTGAGTGGCGTGACCGTGGGCGACGCGGTTTGTGGCTTGTTGCCGGGTGGGGGATATGCGGAATATGTTGCGACACCTGCCGCACATTGCTTGCCGGTTCCCTCCGGCATGTCATTGCGTGAAGGTGCGTGTTTGCCGGAAACGTTTTTCACGGTCTGGTCGAATGTGTTCATGCGTGGTGGTCTAAAGGGCGGTGAACGCCTGCTGGTACATGGCGGATCAAGCGGGATAGGCACGACCGCCATACAATTGGCGAACGCCTTTGGTGCGCGGGTCTTTGTAACCGCCGGTTCGGATGAAAAATGCAATGCGTGTCGTGAGCTTGGTGCGGAAATTGCGGTGAATTATCGGACCAACGACTTTGTCGAAGTAATGCAGGCCGAAGGCGGTGCTGACATGATATTGGACATGGTGGGTGGAGATTACATCCCGCGAAACTTCAAAGCATTGGCCGATGATGGTCGGCTGGTTCAAATCGCGTTTCTTCAGGGTCCAAAAGTCGAGGTGAATTTCGTCCAGCTGATGACACGTCGCCTGACGATGACGGGCAGCACACTGAGGCCGCAAAGTGATCTAGCCAAAGCGCGTATCGCACAAGAGCTGAAAGAAGCGGTTTGGCCGTTACTGGATGCGGGGCGTATCGCACCAGTCATGGATTCTGAATTTGAACTGAAAGATGCATCACAGGCGCATGTCCGCATGGAAAGCTCGGATCACGTTGGCAAGATCGTTTTGCAAGTGAAAGGCGGATAAGCCGCCATCGTTTAGGTATTCATCGCGGAACGCGCGGCGAACGAAAGGGAATTGGGACATGGCAAAGACAGCAATCATTGAAGCGTATGGTGGGGCGGATCAATTCCGGCTGGTTGATTGGGATGTGGGCGATCCGGGACCAGGTGAAATTCGCATCGCGCATAAAGCGATTGGTTTGAATTTCATCGATGTTTACCAACGCACAGGCCTGTATCCGCTAGAAATGCCGCATGCCTTGGGCATGGAAGCTGCGGGGGTTATTGACGCGGTTGGTGACGGCGTTGATCACCTGAATGTTGGGGATCGGGCGGCCTATGCCGCGCTGCCGCCGGGGGCATATGCGGAAATGCGCGTTATGCCCGCTGCGCAAGTTGTGAAATTGCCCGACGCTGTGCCGTTCGACATCGCAGCCGCCGTTATGCTGAAAGGGATGACGACACAGTATTTGTTTCATCGCACGGATCCGCTGAAGGCTGGTGACACTGTGCTGTTCCATGCGGCAGCGGGTGGGGTGGGCTTGATCGCATGCCAATGGGGGAAATCAGAAGGCATTCGCGTTATTGGGACCGCCGGCACGGACGAAAAATGTGAACTGGCACAATCCCATAGCGCTGATCCATGCCTAAATTACCGCACCGAAGACTGGGTCGCGCGTGTGCGTGACTTGACCGATGGTGTGGGCGTGCAGGCGGTCATGGATGGCGTCGGGAAAGATACGTTTGATGGGTCGCTCGAGTGCTTGAAGCCCTTTGGAATGATGATGAGTTTTGGAAACGCATCTGGCCCAGTCCCTCCGTTCTCAATAGGGACACTGGCTGCAAAAGGCTCTCTGAAAATTACCCGGCCAACATTGTTTGCTCATACCAGTGATCCAGAAACCTGCCGTGCAATGGCCGCTCAGGTCTTTGATAAAATCGCCAATGGGGCGATTACAATCCGGATCGATCAACGGTTTGCACTGGACGATATTGCAAACGCTCATCGGTCATTGGAAGCACGCAAAACGACGGGCAGCACAATTATCGAACTTTAACGCACCGGATCAAATTGTGCTTTGTCCAAGGTGCAATCACGAATGACATCTTGGCCGCACGGCACGGGCGATAGATCTTTGGACACGCAAACGCGCACTTCTTGAATAAAGCCGCTTCGGCACGTGACCGTCAGGCCATCAGCTTCTACTTTGGGGTTGGCTTCCAAAAAGGCGTCTTCGACAACGCGGGCGGGCAGGCGGACCGTTTTATCCAGCTTTCGAAACACGGTTGGTCGGGTGACACTGGCATAAGCTTGGCGTGACAGGTCGTAATACCCCGTAGCCGATAGACCCGAACATGTGCCGTGCTTTTTCCATTGGTGCCAAGCCAGACCAGATGTGCCCATGATATCCGCCATGTCAGCCGTCATACCCCGTGAGGGTGGGCGTTCAGACGTGCGACAATAGCTGGGCCAACCGCGGTGGTTCTGCGGCCAAAGCCCATGAAGAATCCAACCGTGATCATGATGGGCGTCACATTGTTCTGATCCTTTTGCGTCGCCCTCCAAAGCACACCAATTGGGTGACCAAGACAATGCCATGACATAGTAATCGAATTCGCCCGACTTTTCGCCTTCGGCGAACGCAATCCCAGATGAAATAAGCAGTGCTAAAACCCAACGCATCTTGTCCCTTTCCATTTCGGCTCAGTGCGACTATATACCGGCCAAGTTCCCCGACAACGGAAACCTGCCCTGATCTTCAGGGTGCCGCGGACCAACCGGTTCCGGCGGTCGGGAAAGATATGTGCAAAGGAGAAAATGATGGCCAAATTGCTACATCCCAAAGCGACTGCTGTCTGGCTCGTCGACAATACGACGATCAGCTTTAAACAGATCGCTGATTTCGTCGGTATGCACGAACTTGAGATTCAAGGTATTGCTGATGGCGACGTGGCTATGGGCGTCAAAGGGTTTGATCCTGTTGCCAACAACCAGTTGACCCAAGAGCACATCGAACTGGCGCAAGGTAATGTTCTCTATAAGCTGATCGTGAAACCAAACCCGGCAGCTGATGGTGAAGAAAAACGCCGTGGGCCGCGCTATACGCCTTTGTCCAAGCGGCAAGATCGCCCGGCTGCGATCCTTTGGTTGGTTAAGTTCCACCCGGAATTGTCCGATGGTCAGGTGTCAAAATTGGTCGGCACAACCAAACCAACCATTCAATCCATCCGCGAACGGACACATTGGAACATTTCGAATATTCAACCAGTTGACCCGGTTGCCTTGGGATTGACCAAGCAATTAGAACTGGATGCGGCCGTTCAGAAAGCTGCAGCCAAGAAAGCCGCAAACGGCGAAGTCATGAATGATGACGAACGTCGCAAGCTGGTAAGCACGGAACAAAGCCTAGGTATGGAAGCCGAACCCAAAATCCCAAGCTCAATCGAGGGTTTGGAAAGCTTTACGCTGTTGGGTGATGATGACGAAGACGCTGATAGCAACACAGATTTGATCGATGCGGACAGCTTCTTTAACCTGCCGGGCGACACGTCAGACGAAGAAGAACAGCCTTAATCAGGTATCGTTTTTCAGAGCATTCAGCCCGGGCAGAGCAATTGCCTGGGCTTTTTTGTGTCGAATGTGCCGACTTCGCCAATTGATAGGCGCGTTGTAACGTCGATCACATATTCGCTTGTTGCATCTTGGAGGCCGCGCCATTTAGCCTAGGTTGGAAAGAACACGATCAGGAGGTCCGCCCATGACACAGCCCCGCAATCGATTCGTCGCAAGAACGATGAAAGAAGATCGTAAATCGGTCTGGTGGGGATTGGGCGTATTGGGGATCACTGTCTATTTGTGTGCATCCAGTATGGTAAAGGCTGCTGACGACGATCTGATCGTTAGCCATGGGTATTCTTTTTACGGGGATCTGAAATACGACAAGGATTTCCCGCATTTCGACTATGTGAATCCTGATGCGCCGAAGGGCGGCGAATATTCCACCGCGTATATCGGCACCTTTGACAGCATGAACCCTTACACACGAAAGGGGAATGCGCGCGGAACGTTGGCCTGGACGATCTATGAAAGCTTGCTTGAATCGACGGCGGACAGTGTCGACGACGGCTATTGTTTGCTTTGTACGCATTTGGAATACCCTAAGGACAAATCTTGGGTCATCTTTCATATGCGAAAGGATGCAAAATTCAGCGATGGATCACCTGTGACTGCACATGATGTTTTGTTCAGCCACAATTTGCTCTTGGATGAAGGTCTGAAATCATATGCCGACGCGGTGCGTGCGCGCATTCCCAATGCAGAAGTGTTGGATGATCACAGGATCAAGTTCTATTTTGCCGATGGGATCAGTCGACGCAGCCTGATCGATCAGGTGGGCGGCGTCCCGGTTTGGTCCAAGAAATGGTACGAAGAAACCGGTTCGCGTTTAGATGAATCCCGGATCAAAGTTTCACCCGGGTCCGGGCCCTATGTGATCAAGGAGGTCGTTCCGGGTCGCCGCGTCGTCTATGAACGTAACCCCGATTATTGGGGCAAGGATTTGCCTAACAATCAGGGACGTCATAATTTCGATACCGTACGGGTCGAGTACTTTACCGACGATACAGCAGGGTTCGAGGCATTTAAGGCAGGTGAAGTCAGTGTTAAGATAGAAAGCGACCCAAAGAAATGGGCGACATCCTATGACTTTCCAAAGGTTAATGACGGTCATGTGGTCAAGAAAGAAATTTCCGATGGGCTGCCACCAAACACCATCGGGATTATTTTCAACCTGAGAAAACCCGTCATGAAAGAAGTCGGTTTGCGTGAGGCTTTGGCGCTTGCTTACAATTTCGAATGGACAAACACGTCGCTACAATACGGTCTGTTCAAACACCTTTCGTCCTTCTCTCAAGATACACCGTTGATGGCCAATGGCGTGCCCGAGGGGGCAGAACTGGAGTTCTTGAAGTCGCTTGGCGACGTTGTCCCACAAAACGTCTTTGATGTTGAGGCGCGGGTTTCGCATGCATCCAGCGAACGCCGTTTGAGCGACAGAAAAAACTTACGCGAGGCGATGGCTTTCCTAGACGAGGCTGGGTTTGCCGTTGGTGCAGATGGAGTACGGACAAAACCAGATGGTTCCCCAATGGAGCTGTCATTTTTGTTGAATGCATCCGGGTCGCCAACAACGCGCAGTGTCATCGAAAACTATGTTTCGAACGCAAAAGCAATGGGTTTGAATATCAAACTGGATGTTGTGGACGCATCGCAATACGAATTGCGCGAACGCGACTTTGACTATGATCTTATCTTTGACAACTACCGCTTTTTGATTGGTGTCGGAACAGGATTGGCGCAACGTTACGGGTCTGAAGCTGCAGACTTTTCGCTGTTCAATCCCGCCGGCATAGCAAGCCCATTGGTTGACGCGATCATTGAACGCTCACTTTTGGCGGAATCTAAAGAAGAAGAACAATCGTCTCTGGTGGCGTTGGATCGTGCGCTGCGAACAGAATTCGCAATGATACCGACATGGTATAAGGCGGATCACTGGGTCGCGCATTACAACATGTATCAGCACCCCGATGAAATTCCGCCCTATGCGTTGGGGTCACGTGATTTCTGGTGGCACGATTCCGAAGGCGAAGCGCGGTTGCGCGCGGCAGGGGCCTTGCGGTAAGGCCGGACCATGCTCGCATATATAATCAGACGACTGTTGCTGGTCATTCCCACTTTGATCGGCATCTTGTTGATCAACTTTGTGTTGACCCAATTTGTCCCCGGCGGACCGGTGGAACAAGCCATTGCCCAAATCCAGGGTGAAGGTGACGTGTTTGCCGGATTTTCCGGCAGCAGCAATGAGGGCGCAAGCTCCGAAGCAACCGGCAGCGACAGCAACTATATAGGCTCGCGCGGTCTTCCCCCGGAATACATCAAAGAACTGGAAGAACAGTTTGGCTTGGACAAGCCGCCTTTGCAGCGGTTTGGGAATATGGTGTGGAACTATGCCCGGTTCGACTTTGGAGAAAGCTATTTCAAGTCGGAAACCGTCGTGAACCTGATCTGGCAGACTATTCCAGTGTCCATTGCTCTGGGTCTTTGGTCCACGTTGCTGGCGTATCTGATATCCATTCCCTTGGGCATCCGCAAAGCGGTGAAAGACGGCACGCCTTTTGACACTTGGACGTCCAGCGCGATCATTGCAGGCTATGCAATACCGTCGTTTCTTTTTGCGATCCTTCTGCTGGTCTTGTTCGCGGGCGGATCGTATTGGCAGATCTTTCCTTTGCGTGGACTGACAAGCGACAATTTCTCTGAACTGAGCGTTGTTGGTAAGGTCTTGGATTATTTCT
This sequence comes from Paracoccaceae bacterium, assembly GCA_039960995.1. Classification (GTDB taxonomy): domain Bacteria; phylum Pseudomonadota; class Alphaproteobacteria; order Rhodobacterales; family Rhodobacteraceae; genus JABSSA01. Next base: position 29,734 of record JBDVKF010000067.1, read on the forward strand.
GGCACATCGCCTTGCCAGTCACCGCACTTACCATTGGGGCATTTGCAACCTTGACCCTTCTGACAAAGAACAGTTTTCTGGACGAGATCAAGAAGCAGTACGTCATAACGGCCAAAGCCAAAGGGTTAAGCGATCGTGGCGTTCTGTACGGGCATGTGTTCCGCAATGCGATGTTGATTGTTGTGGCCGGATTTCCGGGCGCTTTCATCGGCATCTTCTTTACCGGCTCATTGATTATCGAGACGATCTTTTCACTCGAAGGTTTGGGTCGCCTCAGCTTTGAAGCGGCCATCGCACGCGACTATCCAATTGTCTTTGGTGCACTATTCATCTTTGGCCTAATTGGTCTTCTGGTCGGCATCATTTCGGATTTGATGTATGTGTTCATCGATCCTCGGATCGACTTTGAGAAAAGGGAAGGCTGATGGCGCTGTCTCCACTTAACCAGCGGCGCTGGCGTAACTTTAAACGCAATCGGCGCGCTTATTTCTCGCTGTGGATGTTTGGTATTCTGTTCGGGTTGAGCATGATGGCCGAGTTTATCGCCTATGATAAACCTATTCTTGTGCGCTATCAGGGGTCGTTTTATACTCCGATTTGGAATTTCTATCCTGAAACTGCCTTTGGCGGCGATTTCAAAACAGAAGCCGTTTATCGCGACCCTGAAGTCGAATGCTTGATCGTCAGCGGTGGTTTGGTCGACTGTTTTGATGATCCTGAAGGGATTTTGGAAGACGCAAAAGACGGGGAAGTTGCGGGCGAGGCGATCACCAAAGGGTGGACGATCTGGCCCGTTATTCCCTACAGCTTTGATACTCCGGTTGATCGTCCGGGCGCGGCACCACTGCCACCCAATGGGGAAAACCTTCTTGGAACCGATGGCACCAAACGCGATGTACTTGCGCGTATCATTCACGGGTTCCGATTATCCGTGTTGTTCACGCTTATCGTGACTGGGTGTTCCACGATAATTGGCGTCGCTGCGGGTGCCATTCAGGGATATTTTGGCGGTCGTGTTGACCTGTTTTTCCAACGCTTCATGGAGATTTGGGGCGCGACACCGCAGATTTATGTCATCATCATCATGTTTGCGGTGCTGGGGCGAAGTTTCTGGTTGCTGGTGTTCTTGATGGTCCTTTTCGGCTGGATGGGTGTTGTTGGCCTTGTGCGGGCTGAATTCTTGCGTGCGCGCAACTTGGAATATGTCCGCGCGGCCCGTGCGCTTGGGGTCAGTAACCTGACCATCATGTTCCGCCATATGTTGCCCAATGCGATGGTCGCGACAGTGACGTTCCTGCCGTTCATTATCACAGGCACGATTTCGACTCTCGCGGTTCTGGATTTCCTTGGCTTTGGATTGCCCGCATCTGCACCATCACTCGGTGAACTGACGTTGCAAGCGAAACAGAACCTACAGGCCCCGTGGCTTGCATTTGCGGCGTTCTTCACCTTTGCCGTCATGCTCAGTCTTCTGATCTTCATCTTTGAAGGTGTGCGTGATGCCTTCGACCCAAGAAAGACCTTCTCGTGAGCGATCCGATTCTGAATGTACGCGACCTGTGTGTGTCGTTCCGGCAGGACGGTCAGCTGACTGAAGCCGTAAAGGGTGTGTCCTTTCACGTGAACCGCGGTGAAACCGTTGCGCTTGTTGGCGAAAGCGGAAGCGGGAAATCGGTTTCTGCATTATCCACGGTCCAGTTGTTGGGGGACAGTGCAGAACTGAGCGGTTCCGTCACCTATGACGGTCAAGAGATGGTTGGCGCGGATGACCGGCTGCTGCGCAAGGTGCGCGGCAATGACGTCAGTTTCATCTTTCAAGAACCAATGACGTCGCTAAATCCGCTGCACACAATCGATAAGCAGTTGGGCGAAAGCCTTGCCTTGCATCAGGGTATTCAGGGCGAAGAGGCGCGTGACAAAATACTGGACCTGCTTAACAAGGTCGGGATACGCGACGCAGAAACCCGTCTGGGGGCCTATCCACACCAATTGTCAGGCGGTCAGCGTCAACGCGTGATGATCGCAATGGCATTGGCCAACAAACCGGATGTGTTGATCGCGGACGAACCAACGACTGCATTGGACGTGACCATTCAGGCGCAAATCCTTGATCTGCTTGCTGACTTGAAGCAATCCGAAGGCATGGGTTTGCTGTTTATCACTCACGACCTTGGGATCGTGCGCCGTATTGCGGATCGTGTGTGTGTGATGTGCCAAGGCGAAATTGTCGAAACTGGCCCAACAGTCGAGATTTTTGACAACCCGCAGCATGAATACACTAAAAAACTGCTCAGCGCGGAACCCACCGGAACACCCATCCCTGTCGCCGAGAACGCAGAATTGGTGGCAGAAACCGAAGACTTACGTATCTGGTTTCCAATCCAACAAGGCCTGCTCAAGCGGACAGTTGGTCATGTGAAAGCGGTGAACGAAGCGACATTGCAGATCAAAGCCGGAGAAACATTGGGTATTGTCGGGGAAAGTGGGTCCGGCAAAACAACACTTGCGCTAGCCATCATGCGGTTGATCGCATCAGAGGGGCGGATTGCGTATAAAGGACAAGACATTCGCGATTGGTCCGTGCGCGAACTGAGACGCTTGCGGTCTGAGATGCAAATCGTCTTTCAAGACCCATATGGAAGCCTTAGCCCGCGTATGACGGTCATGCAGATCATTGCCGAAGGGTTGTCCGTTCACAAAACAAGTGACGGGCGTTCAGAACGTGAATTGGTGACAGAGGTCATGCAGGAAGTTGGATTAGATCCCGAAGCCATGGATCGATATCCCCATGAATTTTCAGGGGGGCAACGGCAACGTATTGCGATTGCCCGCGCGATGATTTTGCGCCCTAAATTGGTTGTTCTTGATGAACCGACATCCGCCTTGGATATGACGGTTCAGGTGCAAATCGTCGATCTTTTGCGCGATTTGCAACAAAAATACGAGCTGGCTTACCTGTTCATCAGCCATGATTTGAAAGTCGTGCGCGCAATGAGTCACAACGTTATGGTCATGCGCGCAGGCGATGTTATCGAACAGGGTACGGCAACCGAATTGTTTGAAAACCCGCAATCGGAATATACACGTGAATTGATCGCTGCCGCCAGCTAACCCTTCGTGTAGTTACCGCCATTGGGCGCGTTTCAGTGTGCCCATAGTTGGAAAAGACGGGCTTAGGCCCGTCTTTTTGATTTAACGACGACGTTTGCCGGTCCAACGTCCTTTGACCCAAGGCCAATGCAATGGCTCTGCGGATTTGCGATACAGTTCGGGTTGAAAAACGATTGGGTCAATCATGAGGATGCCGACGCTCGGGGCGTGGTGCGCGCCAATAATCCGGGGCGGACCAATTTTGTCGGTGCACATTGCGCCGTTCGTTGCGCATAGCAGCAATTTGTAAGGTATCTGATAGAATTCTCAACATGTCGCGCTCCTTTATCTGCCTAAACTTCTTTGCTTTTCCTATGAAATGCATTCAATATCCACTCAGGAAAACTTCTTATATGTAAGTTGGGCTAACATATGGATTGGCGAGATCTTCCCCCGCTTGGCATGATCCGCGCGCTGGCGGCCTTTGCGGATACCGGTAACGTGACGCAAGCGGGCGCGCGTCTGAACGTGTCTCATGCGGCGATTTCACAGCAATTGCGGGGGCTGGAAACGCATTTGGGCATACCGTTATTCAACAGAAGCGGACGCGCATTGGTCTTTTCGGCCGAGGGTGAATTATTGGCGAACGCTGCCTTAAAGAGCTTTGAGGATATCGCGCAGACTGTCCGCCACTTAAGCGGAGCCGAAGCTGCACGGCCTTTGCATTTAACCACGACCCCCAGTTTCGCATCGGCTTGGTTGATGCCGCGTCTTGCCGATTTTCGATACAAACACCCTGACATCGACTTGCTGATAGCCCCGACGCCGGATGTGGTGACGCTGGAGGCAGGGGGGATCGACGTGTCGATCCGTTATGGCACGTCGCCGTTTCCGTCCTTAGAAGGCGAAATGCTTGTTGCATCGACGATTGTTGTTGTCGCAGCGCCGTCATTACTGAGCGGGATCAAGGATATCACTCCGGATCATGTGGTTGGGCTGCCGTGGTTGCATGAAATTGGGGTCAGTGAAGCCAGTCGGTGGTTGCTGACTAAGGGCATCGATCCTGCGCGCATGGGGGGATCAATGCAACTGCCCGGCAACTTGATGTTGGATGGCGCGCGAGACGGGCAGGGCGTTATTGTTACCGCCCGTTGTTTTGTCGAAGCAGACCTGGCAGCGGGCCGTTTAATTCTATTGGACGAATCCAAAGAAGAGGGCACCGGTTATCATTTGCTGACGCGTGGGGGGCCGCAGCGCGTCGCGGTCAAGGCCTTCTTGCAATGGATCAAAAAGGCAGCAGTTTGAAATCTCTGGCCTTCAGGTCGGCTAGGTCTGCGTATTTTGAATCTTTGAAGGAGTTGTTGCACACGCTTTGATCATGTCGATACGACGATCAGATTGGAGAAGAAGATCGAGAATTGGACGACCGTCGAGGCGATCGTCCAATATATCAATCAACTTAGGTGCCGGGGCCTGTCGTAATGCAGGTCATATTGCGTGCTTGCAAACGCCGACATGCCAGGTCAGCACCTTCACGGGTCATCCCAATGAAATTGGCATCAAACCCACGTGAATTTTTCACGACCTTGCGTTGGCTGCCATCCAGAGAGGACAGTTCAATCAAAGCGGTCCGCAGCAACACTGTTTCTGCTTTGAAGCGACTCGGGAAGCGGCCCACGTTGATGCCCCAATGACGGCCGCCTGACGTGGATAGACGCGTGACGACCTCTGGTTCTGGGTCTGGTGCGGCCCGTACCAGAACGATTTTTTCCGTCGGTCTTGCAACAGGGCGTGGAATGGCCTCAACGATCGGGATTTTCACCGGCTCAGCGTTTGCCTGTGCCTCGATCAAAGCAGTTTGGATATCCAATGCGTCCACGCTGGCAGGCGCGTCTTCATTAGGCTTATCCGCTGTGGCGACCAACACCGTTTTTGGAATTGGGCGCATAACAGGGCGTGGTGATTTCTTAAGAACGTCGCTTGTGCGAATGACCTTGCCGCCGCCGTCGATATTACCGGTATAAGCTGGGGTTTTGGGCTTACGAACTCTTGCGCGGCTCGGGGCGCGATTGAAGCCCAGATTAAGCAGCTCGGCGACTTTGGCATTGCGCGCGGCAGATGAGGTGCCGCCAAACACTGTTGCAATGATACGTTCTTGACCACGTTCAGCAGATGCAACCAGGTTGAAACCTGCCGCCCGCGTATATCCAGTCTTGATGCCATCTGCGCCACGATAGGCCCCCAATAGGCGACGATTGGTGTTTGCCACTTCGCGGACGCCGGCATCTGTGGAGCGCCGAGAGAAGAGATTGTAGTATTGCGGATAATCATACAGCACGTGACGCCCGAGGATCGACATGTCGCGCGCTGTCGACAAATGCCCGCTTTCCGTCAATCCGTGTGCGTTCTTGAACGTGGTGCGTGTCATACCCAACGCTTTTGCCGTGCGATTCATGCGACGTGCAAAGGCGGCTTCGGACCCTGAGATCGCTTCGGCCATCGCAGTTGCAGCGTCATTGGCTGACTTGACGGCGGATGCGCGTACCAAATAACGCAGCTTGATGCGTTGTCCGGCCCTTAACCCAAGCTTTGATGGTGGCTCAGACGCTGCCTTTGTCGAGACCTTGATCATTGTATCAAGGGAGATTTCGCCCCGCTCTACGGCCTCAAAGACAACATAGAGCGTCATCATTTTGGTGAGAGATGCGGGATGAAGACGTGTTTCTGCGTTTCGCGAGTGCAGGACTTCACCTGTTCTCGCATCCATCACATATGCAGCGTAAGGTGCTGCCTTGGCCGAAAACGGCACAAGAACGAGCAGCCAAATAGCTGTTAGTATTAATAGCCCCAAGCGGGCCGGCCGACATTGCCGAACCTTCACGATGAACCTGCCTATATTTGCCTCTGGCCGCCCGTCTTTTGCGGTGCTGACCGTTATTGTTATTGACTGGACGCTAGCACATTTACTTCGTTCGATAAACCCTTGGTGGTACAGGAATTTCATTTAACACAGGTTCGTGTTGCCCAACATGTTGTGGTCATGTGGCGATGTTAGGCCATATGGGCAATTGCGGCAGAAATGTGGCACTATCGAATGTCATCCAGTAAGTCAGCCAAATCGCCTAGGTCTGAAATTTGACGGTACTTTGGGTGGTCATCCGGGGGCTCTGCGTGTTCAAGATCCGATTGCAGGTCGTGCGGTACAAAGACACCCCAGCCCCCTGCATCAATCATTGGACGTACATCAGATTTCATCGAATTGCCGATCATCATCCCACATTCAGTGCCGGAGAATTTTGAAAATATCCGGCTATAGATTTGAGGCTGCTTGTCAGAAACGTTCTCAACGGCATCAAACAGATCACCAAGACCTGATTGCGCAAGCTTGCGTTCTTGATCTAGCAAATCGCCTTTGGTGATCAGCAGCACAGGCCCATGCGCACGAGCCACGCTTACTGCGTCTTTGGCATAGGGCAACAATTCAACTGGGTGCTGTAACATGTCCTGACCTGTCGCGATCAGTTCGGAAATCACGGATCCCGGCACGTCATTATCCGTCACTTCAAGGGCGGTTTCGATCATGGACAACACAAACCCCTTTATTCCAAATCCATACCGGCCCAAATTTCGGCGTTCCGCAGCCAGCAAACGCGCATCAAGATCAATCCCATCAACAAATGGAGACAATAGGTCAGCAAAGCGAGCTTGGGTGAATTGGAAGAAGCGCTCGTTGTGCCACAGCGTGTCATCCGCATCAAAAGCAATGGCAGAAACGTGTTGTGGCATGAGAGACCCTTTTCTAAGCGATGGGATGCGTTATATAGAGCATCTTAACAGTGTAATCTTAAACAGTCTTCGGACGAGGTTTGGAATGATCCGGATTCCGGAAATCATGGCAGGGAATGATGCGGACGACTCCGATACGGATGTCGTGACTGATGTCAAACCCAAGACTAAGCGTCCGCCGCTTTATAAAGTCATGTTGCTGAATGATGATTACACGCCCATGGAATTTGTGGTGCATGTATTAGAGCGGTTCTTTGGACTGAATCACGCGCAAGCATTTGAAATTATGCTGACTGTTCACAAAAAAGGGCTGGCCGTTGTCGGCGTTTTCAGCCACGAAATTGCTGAAACAAAGGTTGCACAGGTGATGGATTATTCGCGTCGCCATCAGCATCCACTGCAATGCACTATGGAAAAAGAAGACTGATCACGTGATTGGAACGCGCCTTGCTGTGGCGATCGAGGCGGGTTTGGTCCTGCCCGAAAGCAACATTGTTTTTCACCCAAATGCTGAGTCGGATTTGAACGCCGTACCAAACGCGCGAGTCGTTCAACCGTTTCGTCCGGACCACGATCATTTCCAAAACATAGGCTATCAAACCAGCCCAGAAGAGGATGGAGCCGCCGACGGTGCGATTGTGTGTGTGCCGCGCGTCAAGAAAGAAGCCTATAACCTGATTGCGCGTGCAGCTCGTTCGACCAGCGGCGTTTTGGTTGTTGATGGCCAGAAGGGTGATGGGATTGATTCAGTCCTGAAAGCTGTGCGTGCACGCGTGGATGTGGCTGGTGTTATCTCGAAAGCGCATGGAAAGCTATTTTGGTTTTCTGTCGGACCAGACGCGCTGTTTGATGATTGGCTTGTGGGCCCGGCCTTGACGGACGGTGGGTTTTGGACCGCACCGGGTGTGTTTTCAGCCGATGGGATTGATGAAGGGTCGGCATTGCTGGCGGATGCGTTGCCGGACAATCTGAAAGGCCATGTTTTGGATTTTGGAGCCGGGTGGGGCTTCCTCTCTGCACATATATTGGTGCGCGAAGCCGTTGAAAGTCTGCATCTGGTTGAGGCACATCATTTGGCGTTGCAATGTGCCGAACATAACATCACCGATCCACGCGTTCGGTTTCATTGGGCCGATGCGACTCGTTGGGAAACGCCCGTGTTGATGGACGCCGTCGTGATGAACCCGCCATTTCACCGTGGGAAGGTCGGGGATCCCGGTTTGGGGCAGGCGTTCATCCAATCTGCTGCACGCAATATGAAACCGACGGGAAAGCTGTGGATGGTGGCCAATCGTCACTTACCTTATGAAGACACAATTGCATCACTGTTTGCTAAAGTGATTGATCTTGGCGGCAATCAAAGGTTCAAACTGATTTGCGCTGAACGGCCTAAACGGAGACGCTGATATGTCTTTTTCGATTTCTGGAAAAACCGCCATTGTTACTGGGGCGGCAAATGGAATTGGTTTGGCCATCGCCCGCCACTTTGCGGATAATGGTGCCAATGTCATGTGTGCCGATATGGACGAGGCCAAGTTGGTGGAAGAACTGGGCGAGGTAACGGATGAAGGAAACATCCGATATTTTGCTGGAGATTTGCGGCAACGCCTGACAATTGCGAACCTTATTTCGGCGACCATTGACGCCTTTGATCAGGTCGATATTCTGGTGAATGCATCGCGCCAGGTTGTTGAAACCAATGCATTGGATCCAGAAGACAAGTCGGTGGAACTGCTGCTGGAACAAAACCTGATGACGGCGATGCGGTTGTCGCAGCAGGTTGCGAAACGAATGATGAAGCAATCGAAAGACAGTGATGAAGGCCCGGCTGGCGCAATCGTCAATTTAAGTTCGATTTCCGCCCACGCGACCCGGCCAGAGCTATTGGCGTTTTCCATCGCGTCCGCTGGTCTTGAGCAAATGACGCGGGGCATGTCGCTGGCCTTGGCGCCCCACCGTATCCGCGTGAACGCTGTGGCGTTCGGGTCGGTTATGTCAGCGTCTTTGCAATCTCGATTGGACGACAACCCGGAATGGCGTGAAGAGATCGAAAAGCAAACGCCAATGCAGCGCATTGCCAGCCCGACCGAATTGGTGGACGCGGTGCAATTCCTGGCATCGGACGGGTCTGGGTTCGTGACCGGCGAAGTCTTGACCGTTGATGGGGGACGCAGTTTGTTGGACCCTGTCGCGTCACCGGCGCATTAACGTTTGAGCTGTCACAGTACTTTGCCAGATATGTGCTGACCATGAAGGGCAACCCATAATGACCGAAGATTTTGACGTCCAAAAATCACAAGCGAGCGCATGGTTTCGCCAGTTGCGAAACGATATCGTTGCAGCTTTTGAGACCTTGGAAGCCAATCACAATCAGGGGCCGATGTCCGATCAGGCAGCGGGTGTGTTTGATGTCAGCGAAACCAAACGGTCTTCTGATGATGGGTCAGATGCTGGCGGTGGTTTGATGAGCGTGATGCGCGGTGGCCGTGTTTTTGAAAAAGTAGGCGTCAACATCTCGACTGTGTTTGGCACGTTGGGCGAACGCGCTCAGGCCGCGATGATGGCGCGCAAAGGGCTGCCGGGGATGAAAGATGACCCGAGGTTTTGGGCGTCGGGCATATCGCTGGTTGCGCATATGCAAAACCCGCATGCCCCCGCCGTGCATATGAACACACGGATGTTCTGGACGCCACACGCATGGTGGTTTGGGGGCGGATCAGATTTGAACCCGTGTATCGATTATGATGAGGACACCGCGCATTTCCACGCGCAGCAAAAGGCGCATCTGGATCCACACGGAACAGAGCATTATCCAAAGTTGAAGGAATGGGCGGACAGCTATTTTTACATTCCTCATCGCAAGCGGGCACGCGGTGTTGGGGGCATCTTTATGGATGATCACTGTACGGGCGACTGGGATGCTGATTTTCAATTGACCCAAGATATTGGCCGCGCGTTTTTGCCGGCTTATGTGCCGTTGATCGAAAAGCGACGGGTGCAGGATTGGTCAGACAAGGACAAGGATGCACAGCTTGTGCATCGCGGACTGTATGTGGAATACAACCTTGTTTATGACCGCGGGACCAAGTTTGGGCTGGAAACCGGGCATGATGCGAACGCGGTTTTGATGAGCCTGCCACCATTGGCCAAATGGGTTTGATTAAGGGTCTGGGCGGCTCTGTTTGCCTTTGGCAAATGCGCCCACCCACCGACCCTTACGGTGCGCGAACCGGCATGCGGCGCAATTGCATGCCCCATTTCTGGTCTGCGACAAACCCAAGCTTTTCATAAAACCCTTTGGCGTCAGAGTTGCGCCCGGTCAACAGCATGAGTTTGTAACAATCTGACGCCCAAGCGGTTTCTATAGCGTGGTTCATTGCGGCGTGTGCATATCCTTGCGCGCGATAATTTGGATGTGTCGCGACGTTCTCTAAAAGTGCATAGGGACGACCTGTTAGTGTGACATTGGGCAGGATGTGAAGGGTGACCATGGCGCGCAAATGATTGTGCTTGAACGCTCCGATGACTTGAGTGCCCTGATGCTGAAGAACATTGTGGAACGCGGCCGGATCTAGTGACGCTGGTTGCGCGCCCAAGAGAACGTCATACAGAACAAGTGCTGCAGCATGGTCGTCTTGCTGCAGTTTCCGGGTCGCTACGTGCGGTTCCATCCCGCCTCTGACAGCGCTTGCCCATATCCAGTGGCGATGTTCATGTCAGCTTTGTACCCTTTGCTGAGGAACGCTTTGTGTAGACGTGGCAATTTCCAACATGGGACATGCATCACCATGTGGTGTTCCAGATGGTAGTTCACCCAGTAAGGGGCCACAAAAGCACGCATAATTGGACCGGCAAGAGTTGTGCGCACATTGCGAAACGGGTCGTCTGATTGTTCAGTGGCGCCGTGTTCTGCGATGTTGCGAATGCGGAGGACAAATTGAAACCAAGTCAGGTAGGGCAAAAGCCAGAACGCCAGCCCCCACCACCATGATCCCACCAACGACATGGCGAGTGGAATGCCCAGAAAGATCGGTAAGGATTTCCAGAACTCCAACCCTTTGAACGCTTGGGCGGCGTCTGCTTTGGCCGCGTCCAGAGCATCGGCATCACCGGCGAGACGGACAGACATGATGATCTGTGACAGTAATTGCTTTATCCCGGTCCGACCCGTCAGATCGCGCAGGAACTTGCGGCGTAAAGAGGCCCGCGTTGTCGGGAATTTCGACGACAGCGGCAAATCGGGATCTTTGTCCGATTGTGTAAAGCGGTGGTGGGTTAGATGGTAGTGACGGTAGGCCGCCAATTCGGCCAGGATCGGACGCCCACACAACCATTCGCCTAAATTCTCGTTTAAATTCTGGGATTTGAATAATGCGTTATGGGCTGCATCATGCATCAGGATCGCCAATCCCAACTGACGCGAACCGATAAGCATAATGGCCAGAAAGAAGGTGATGACATTCGGCCAAAGTGCAAACAATGCGACAGCTAGGGCAATTACGCCGTAGCAGTGCATCAATAGTAAGGTGCCAGCCAGATCGGATCGTTCAGCGAGCGGGCGAATGTCTTCGGTGGTCAGATACGCTTTTCCGGGCGTCATGGGACTGTCCTCCTGCGCGGATAACGGTTCCACCACTTTGGCAAAAGGTCAAGAAAAACGCTGTGTCAGTGCCAATCAAAAAATCCGGGGCCAGCTTTGGCCAGTAGTTCGCGCGCCAAGTCTATGCCCATGTCTGCACCATCTGAAACAGGCCCTGAGCGTGTGCCAGAGAGGGCCTGACCGCCATCGGGGCGCAAGACCTCGCCTTGTATCGTCAGCGTGCCATTGGACAGGGTGGCCAAGCCGGCGATGGGGGTTTCGCACGACCCATCCAATGTGAACAGGAACGCCCGTTCTGCGGCAAGCCGTTGGCCTGTTTCCGTGTCATGGATGGCGGCCAGCATCTGGGCGGTGTTTTCATCGTCGATACGCCGTTCAATGCCAATCGCGCCCTGCGCCACGGCGGGCAACATATCGTCCGGAGAAATAGGCGTGGCCGGTACATTGGCCATGTCCAGACGTTTCAATCCTGCACAGGCAAGGAAGGTGCATTCGGCAACCCCATCAGCGAGCTTTTTAAGGCGGGTTTGCACATTGCCACGGAATTCGACGACATTCAGATCGGGACGTTTGTGCAATAGTTGCGCGCGTCGGCGTAGGCTGGATGTGCCAACCACAGCCCCTGGTCTGAGGTCCTGCAAGCGTTCGAGATGCGGCGAAATAAACGCGTCGCGTTCGTCTTCGCGGGGCAAGAACGTATCAAGGATCAGGCCGTCTGGCTGCACGGTTGGCATGTCCTTGGTCGAATGCACGGCGATGTCGATTTTGCCTGACAGCAAATCTTCTTCGATTTCTTTGGTAAACAATCCTTTACCACCGATGTCTTTCAAAGGCCGGTCTTGGATGACATCGCCGGTGACTTTGATCACGACAACCTCGAACGCATCTTCTGTCAAATCAAAGGCTTGGGCCAATCGAGAGCGTGTTTCATACGCCTGAGCAAGGGCAAGCGGAGAGCCGCGTGTGCCAATTTTCAGGGGGTTTTGGGGTGTGGGTAAGGACGCAGTCATGGCTTTATCTTTTAGGAGCGTCAACCTATCCTGACAACTGCAATGATGAAGTTTGCACAGCTAATTTACGGGTGGCAAAAAAGTGAAAGATGGTATGGGTCAGACAAGTCAAACCAAAGCGATTTTGCGCGCTTTGAACGGTGAAACGCTTTCGTCTCCACCCATCTGGATGATGCGACAGGCAGGACGTTATCTGCCGGAATACAAGGCGACACGCGCGCAGGCGGGCGACTTTTTATCCTTGTGCTATAATCCGGATCTTGCCGCCGAAGTGACACTGCAACCTATTCGTCGGTTTGGGTTTGATGCGGCGATCCTTTTTGCCGATATCCTATTGATTCCACAGGCGCTTGGTGCGGATTTGTGGTTTGTCACGGGCGAAGGGCCGCGATTGTCAACGATCACAAAGCCCGAAGAACTGGCCGCTTTGAAACCCGTCGAAGCGATCCACGACACGCTGTCGCCGATTTATGAGACGGTCAAGATATTGGCACGTGAATTGCCCGCAGAAACCACATTGATTGGCTTTGCTGGCGCGCCTTGGACGGTTGCCACATACATGATCGCAGGGCAGGGCACCAAGGACCAAGGACCGGCGCATGCGCTGCGTGAAGGCAACCCGGAATTGTTCGAAGCATTGTTGGCGCGGATCACGCAAGCCACGATTGAATACCTGTCACAGCAGATCGAAGCGGGTGCGGAAGTTGTGAAGCTGTTTGACAGCTGGGCGGGATCACTCAGCGCGGAGGATTTCCAGAAATACTCCCTTGAGCCTTGCCGCGAAATCACCCAAGCGTTGAAAAAGCGCTATCCTCATATTCCCGTCATAGGTTTCCCGCGCGAAGCTGGACAAGGCTATGTTGGTTTCCATGAAGCCACAGGTGTGGATTGTGTTGCGATTGATGATTCCGTTTCGGCGGACTGGGCGGCGCAAAATGTTCAAACGGCGGGCTGCGTACAGGGCAACCTTGCGTCCCGTCATATGGTGACGGGTGGGCAACCTCTGATCGATGAAACGCTGAGCATTGTCAAAGCCTTAGGCAACGGCCCGCATATCTTTAACTTGGGCCATGGCATCACGCCGGATGCGGACCCGGACAATGTTTCGCTGATGATCGAGACCGTTCGAAATGCAAAGTCTTGATTTCGGTCTTGACGACTCTTGGGGGCTGTCTTAGGTGACGCCCTCATGGCGCGGTAGCTCAGTTGGTTAGAGCGCTCGACTCATAATCGAGAGGTCGGGAGTTCAAGTCTCCCCCACGCCACCACTTATCCTTTTCAGAATTCGATGCTCCAGACACCACCCGGATGACGCATCCGCGTGAACCGATCTGATCGCCCAACTGCGCGATTCGAATGGCGCGGCTTTCAGCGTGATGGTCCAGTCAGCCAAAACCCTTAACGCAGCGTGCGCTGGGCGTCATGGAGTCAAAGCTGTCCTTGGGGCTTAAAAGCTGGCTTTGAGATTTGCTGAAACACGCGCAAAATCGGGGTTTGAGGATGAAAGACGTCTTTCACGGGCCAAAGCCAGCTTTGGCATCACAGAGCAATTCGTACATCTGTTGCAAAAAATATTTGCGTTAACGTTTGCACAGGCGCGTTTACGATCCGGCAATGTTTGCCAGATCAGGCGTCCAGATCAGGTGCCTCAATCAGGCATCAGGCTCGGAAGACGTGTCGAAATCGATATGCAGGTGGTTGCCGTCGGGATCGTGGATGTTGACCTGCACCAGCGATGTGCCCGGCACTTTGGCAATGCTGTATTCCACATCATGTGATTTCAGCGTCTCCAGAAACGCGGTGTAGCCGGTGGCACGAAAAGCCACATGTTCCATGCGCACACCGTCATACCCGGTCGGGGCCGCATCCACAGCCACCAAATGCACCACGGCCGTGTCGCCCAGATACATCCACGCACCGGGAAATTCAAAAGACGGACGTTTGCCATTTTTCAACCCCAACACATCCCCATACCACGCGATCATGGCATCGAGGTTCGAGGTGAGGACATTGACGTGATCAAAAGCTTGTAAGGTCATGCGCCTCTGATAACTCTCTGCGAAGGGGATGTCACGAGGGGCGATAGACCGATCTAAGGTTTTTCTTGCACCTCTCGAATTTGTAGGCAGTTTAGGGAATTGTCGACGATGGCGAGGAGTTTGAGCGTGTTACGTGTGAACATTGCAGGTCAGTGGACAATGATGCTGTTTTTAACCGGCGTTGCAGTCTTTTTATCGACGCTATCGGCTGTTTCGCACCCAAATCACGGATCGGAAATCGAACCCAGATATGAAGAATGCCAAAGTGTTCTTTGGTCACATCCGGCGAATACGTTGTCTGAAATGGTCCCGCGCGGGTTTGGGGCGCGACTTTCATCCGGAAGGCTTCAAGATATTGTGCCGGGTTTGCATTGTTCGGATGATCAAATCATTACGTATATGACGCATCATGGCCTGCCTCATACTGGCACAGGCGAACTAAGAGAGGTGTTTAAAAGCGTTAGGGGCGATCATAATCGCGTTCTAAATTTCTGTATTCCAAACGCGTCACTCCTGCGTCGCGCTATTCAAGGAGAATGCCGAGGTTTTACAATTTTCAGGATGTTGGATGACAAGGTGTCACACATCGCATCATATGGAATAAAATGAATGTGGATTGAATGGATGCAGGGTGGTCGGTGCGTTGCTTTGGCAGCCTGGTTTGTTTTTCTATCCCTTCCAAACGCGGCGCAGGCTGAAGACACGCGAGAATGCCGCGCTGCGTTGGACGCGTTTTCTTGGGTTTTCAACGAAGAAGAAGCCTTTTACAACCTACATTCAAAAGATCTTGGGCACTCGCTCCATGGCGTTAAGTGCAGTCCAGATGAGCTTATTCATTGGCTTGAAGAGAATGAATGGACTCACACCCGTACCATTTCACGACCGGCAGGTTGGGGTGGTTGGGGTGAGTGGCGACATCAAAGCGACGGTTCTGTAAGGTTTTGCAAGGTACGTTCTTTCTTTACGCGTTGGCTCACCAATGGGTGTTCAGGCTATATAGTGATCTTAATGTTTGAGGGACGTATTTCCTTTATTCATGCGGGCAAGGGGAAATAGAGTGGATGGGTTTTGACCGCATTCCGCATGCATCCTTCCTGCACCGCCTTATTCAAGTTTTGCATTTGGATTTTAAAATTGCATTAGGATGAATGATGGAATTCGCAATGTCAGATAAAATTAATATCGACCCAGTTGCGCGATTTGGCCGTTTTTGGGACTTGGCTTTTATGCACGTTGCTTTGGCGGTTTGGTGTGTTTTCCTGACCTTTCCAAACGCGGCGCAGGCTGAAGACACGCAAGAATGCCGCGCTGCGTTGGACGCGTTTTCGTGGGTTTTCGACGAAGAAGGCGCCTTTTACAATCTGCATTCAAAAGATCATGGGCACTTGCTCCATGGCGTTAAGTGCAGTCAAGAAGAGCTTATTCAATGGCTTGAAGAGAATGAATGAACTCACTCGGAAACCATTTTACGTGCGGCAGATTGGTCTGGCATAGGTGACGGGAGATTCCAAAGCGATTCGGCTCTGCTCTTTTGCAAGGTACGTCCCTTTTTTACGCGATGGCTTACTAATGGATGTTCAGGCTATGTATTTATCTCGATGTTCGAAGGGCGTATTGCGTTTATTCATGCGGGTAAGGGGAAATAAAGTGACGCCCATATGCAATTGAGAATTGTGGGCTCTATCACCGCTTGCGTCTTTTCACATTCCCGCCGCGTTGACCGCCTCGGCCTGCTGTTGAGCGGCCTGAGGCTTTTTGGGCGTCGTCCACGGCTTTTTCCACGGCATATTGACGGGCCAAGGGATCGTCGGCGATGGCGAGGTCTACGGTTTCGAGGCGTTTGATTTCGTCGCGCAGGCGGGCGGCGTCTTCGAATTCCAGGTTCTCGGCGGCTTTGCGCATGTCGGTGCGCATACCTTCCAGAACGGTTTTCAAATTCGAACCCGTATGGGCCGGGTCGATTTTGGCGGTGACGCGGGACATGTCGGTGTCGCCTTTGTACAGCCCCGCCAGCACGTCATCGACGTTCTTTTTGACCGTTTCCGGGGTGATCTCGTGTTCCTCGTTATAGGCGATTTGTTTGGTGCGGCGGCGGTCGGTTTCGCCAAGGGCGCGTTCCATGGAGCCGGTGATTTTATCCGCATACATGATCACGCGTCCATCGGCGTTTCGGGCGGCGCGGCCGATGGTTTGCACCAGCGAGGTTTCGGACCTGAGGAAGCCTTCTTTGTCGGCGTCCAGAATGGCGACCAGACCACATTCCGGGATATCGAGCCCTTCGCGCAGCAGGTTGATCCCGATCAGCACGTCAAAGGCACCAAGGCGCAGATCGCGCAGGATTTCGATACGTTCCAGTGTGTCGATGTCGGAATGCATATAGCGCACGCGGATGCCTTGTTCGTGCATGTATTCGGTCAGGTCTTCGGCCATACGTTTGGTCAGGGTGGTGACCAGCGTACGCATGCCTTGTTCGGCGACGATGCGGACTTCGTCGAGAAGGTCATCGACCTGCATTTCGACGGGGCGGATTTCGACCATCGGGTCCAGCAACCCGGTGGGGCGGATCACCTGTTCGGCAAAGACGCCTCCGGCCTGATCGATTTCCCAGGCGCTGGGCGTGGCCGACACGAACACGGATTGCGGGCGCATGGCGTCCCATTCCTCGAATTTGAGGGGGCGGTTGTCCATACAGGAGGGCAGGCGGAAGCCGTGTTCGGACAGCGTGAATTTGCGGCGATAGTCGCCTTTGTACATGCCGCCGATCTGGGGCACCGAGACGTGGGATTCATCGGCAAAGACGATCGCGTTGTCGGGGATGAATTCGAACAGGGTGGGGGGCGGTTCACCGGGCGCGCGGCCGGTCAGATAGCGGGAATAGTTTTCGATGCCGTTGCAGACGCCGGTCGCTTCGAGCATTTCGAGGTCAAAGTTGGTGCGCTGTTCAAGGCGCTGCGCTTCGAGCAATTTGCCTTCGCCGACCAGTTGATCGAGCCGGATGCGCAGTTCCTTTTTGATGCTGATGATCGCTTGGTTCATAGTTGGTTTGGGCGTC
The DNA here is from genome assembly GCA_039960995.1 of Paracoccaceae bacterium. Taxonomy (GTDB): domain Bacteria; phylum Pseudomonadota; class Alphaproteobacteria; order Rhodobacterales; family Rhodobacteraceae; genus JABSSA01. Next base: position 47,311 of record JBDVKF010000067.1, read on the forward strand.
ACATAGTGCGAATTGGCATAGACGCGGATATGGTCCATCGTGCCGGTTTTTTCACCCGTGAGGGGGTCAAATTCGGTGATGGTTTCCAGCTCTTCGCCGAAAAACGACAGTTTCCAGGCGCGGTCTTCGAGGTGGGCGGGGAAGATTTCAAGGGAATCGCCGCGCACCCGGAACGAGCCGCGTTGAAAGGCTTGGTCGTTGCGTTTGTATTGTTGGGCGACCAGATCGGCCATGACTTGGCGTTGGTCGTACATGCTGCCGACCTTGAGATCCTGCGTCATCGCCCCATAGGTTTCGACGGACCCGATCCCGTAGATGCACGACACCGAGGCCACGATGATCACGTCATCGCGTTCCAGAAGCGCCCGCGTAGCGGAATGGCGCATGCGGTCGATCTGTTCGTTGATCTGGGATTCTTTTTCGATGTAGGTGTCGGACCGAGCAACATACGCTTCGGGTTGGTAATAGTCATAAAAGCTGACGAAATATTCGACTGAATTGTCCGGAAAGAAGCCTTTGAATTCGCCGTAAAGCTGTGCGGCCAGCGTTTTGTTGGGGGCCAGAATGATGGCGGGGCGCTGTGTGGCTTCGATGACCTTGGCCATCGTAAAGGTTTTGCCTGTGCCGGTCGCGCCCAGCAGCACTTGGTTCTGTTCGCCCGATGTCACCCCTTCGGTCAATTCGGCGATTGCAGTGGGCTGATCCCCGGCGGGTTCAAATTCGGTGTGCATCACAAGGCTTTTGCCGCCCTCAAGCTTGAGACGCGTGCGCACATCCTCGGCCGGGTTGGCAAGGGCAGTGGTGTCTGAGTGAACATGCGGCATGGCTTGATTCCCTGTTGCGCTCTCTACAGTTGCTGTCCTTGACGCCCGCTTCAAGGGGGGGCAGGTGGGATGCTGACAGTTTTTGACATGAAAGCTGATCTTTTGGACCTGTGCGCCAATGTGTTGCAAGGCGACGCCTGCAATTGTTGATATTCGGGGGCGATGGGTCGGCCATGGGTTCATACAAGGACGGCACACCAACACGTCGTACATCCATACAAGACAGCCGCCGCATTAGACTCTGACGGCCGGGATCTTGGACTTTGCCGTCGTTCCTGCGCTGCCGTTAAACGGCGGCTTTCCGAATTATCTCGGCTTTGTTGCACAAATCGGGTGATTGCCAGTCTTTCCCTTACCTCAGACGGATTTAGCCTACAGGTTCTGTGGTAGGTATGCCAAGCGCGGTATAGCGATTAAGCACAGCGATGCGGATTTGGATTTCCGCGACTTGTCT
>JBDVKF010000068.1:0-44250 GCA_039960995.1 Paracoccaceae bacterium
TCAACAACCGTCGCTTGCTCGAACCCATCGGATACATCACGCCAACTGAAGCTGAGGACGCGTTCTATGCAAACATAAACACACTCGATAAAGTCGCATAAGAAGAACTAAACAGTCTCCGGTAAAACCGGGGCGGTTCACGGAGCTACTTGGTTCTTGAAAAAGTCGATCCTGCCTTGGGTGTATTGGAATGCGATGCTGAAAGAACGGGAGTGGTTGGCAAAGACACAACCCTGACGAAAGATACTCTTTCTCGAACGGCACGGCTTAAGCCACGGCAGCAGCGTGATAATCGGCTATCGCACAGCGCGGTCAACAGCGCGCCAGTGATAGTCTTGCGGTCAAAACCGACCGATACAACTTTTCAAAATGAGTCTAAGGGTCAAAGAGAACCAATGTATGGTCAAGACCCGTGAGCGCTTCGCTTATTCTCGGCTCAATGACTGCCCAATCCCCACCTGCAAGGCCAGCACCGATCAAGGGATACCCAATTCGTGCCGACGGAAACTGATCTGCAACCACGTTAAAACAACTGCTAATAGCTTCATAATCAGCCTTGAGGCCGCGCCCTTTCCAATGGAATTGGGTATAAGCGTTGACGATGGTGAACTTAGTAGAGTCCCTATGAATAAGGGTTGATGATACTGCGCCTAACTTCGTCTTTTCCCCAAATGGGGTTGTCTTGTCAGCTTCAAATGCCTCTGGGAAAAGAGTGGCAATCGTTTTCGCGATCCCGGCTCCCATTTGATGAAAGCAGTTACACCCGTGAACAATCACGTCGAATTGCCCATCTAAGGCGAATTCAAGCAAGTTTCCCTTGATCTTCTTCATTACGTGGCCTTTTTAGTCAGGCAATAAATTACATCAGTAGAAGTTATACATTAAGTCATAAACACGCAATTCGAGCCAACCGGCTATTCAAAGAAAATCGTAAGATCGTTCTGGTGTTTTTGTGACCGAATGACTGCGTGGTTCGTCAAGATTAAACGATCATCTGTCTAAAGAAGATCACGCGGGGGGTTGCCCGCAAAGAACGCATCTAGATTGTCAAGTGCGCGAAAACCCATTGCGTCGCGGGTCTGGCGTGTCGCACTTCCGATATGGGGCAGCATAAAGATGTTGTCATGAGCTGCGAATGCAGGATTGCCGCCCGGTTCCACCTTAAAGCAATCAAGGCCAGCTGCTGCGACCCGACCGGATCCAATGGCCGCGATCAACGCATCTTCGTCCACAAGCGCACCACGTGCCGAATTCACAAGAACAGCACCACGCGGAAGCAATGCCAAGCTTTGTGCGTTCATCAAATCTGTCGTTTCTGGTGTGGCGGGGCAGTGGAGCGACAAGAAGTCAGCGACGCCCAACAGGCTTTCGACTGTATCATGATAGATTGCGCCTTGTGCCTGATCTGTAGGCAATTCAGTACGATTGAAGTAATGAATTTCCATATCAAACCCGCGCGCCTTTGCAGCAAAAGCGCGGCCAACGCGGCCCATGCCGATGATGCCCAGTCTTGATCCGGTGACTTGCTTTCCGACCATGAACGCGGGTGACCAACTGTCCCATGCGCCTGTGCGCACGATTTTGTCTCCGGCAACAGCATGCCGTGCGGCCCCGAGCATCAGAAGCATTGCAAGCTCGGCTGTGGCATCTGATAGGACGTCGGGTGTGTTGGTGACGGTTATGCCACGCGCCTTAAGGGCGGGTAGGTCGCAATGGTCAACACCAACAGAATGATTGGCAACGATTTTGAGGCGATCAGAGAATTGTGCGACAACCTCGGCGCTGAAATGTTCGGAATGACACGGAATGATTGCATCGAAATCGGCACTTGCGGCGATCAATTCGGCGGCCGTTCCGGGCGTATCATCATGGTTGATCAATACATCATAATCTTGCGCTGCGCGTTCCAGCGTCGCGTCGGACAAGCGGCGGGTGATCCAAAGGCGCGGCTTGCTCATTTTTTGCGGATGCATTCGTCGTAAAAGTCATAGACGGCCATGGCGCATACAATGATCGCGATGATCATGAAAGGCAGGCCCCCGGTGAAGCCAGCAAACCCGGTTGAGATACTTTCAGACAGGCCGCCAACAAAGATGCACAAGATTGCGGTGCCGATGAAGCCAACAATTAATTTTACGGTATATGACATGAGGAGTCCTTTCGTTATTCTGCGGCTTCAGCGAGATGAGATTGCAACCATCGCGCAGTGCGCAGCAGGCGGTCGTCTTTTTCAATAGGGCCAATCAACTGAACACCAATGGGCAGGCCGGTTTCTCCGACCAGCAAAGGAAGGGTGAGGCATGGCAATCCGGCCAAGGTCCATAAAGTGCAAAAGATCGGATCGCCCGTGCCATTGCCAAATACAGGTGCTACGCCTGTGGTTGCGGGTGCGATGATCGCATCGAATTCGACAAAGAATTCGGCAAAGAACGCTTCGGCTGACGCTTTGACTGCCAGCGCGTCTTCATATTTGGTTTTGGTGATTTTGCGTGCGCGGGTGATGACCGGTTTCAGAGTGTCGCTGATGTGATCCCAGTGGTGTTCAAAAACCTCTGCCTGATGTTGATTGATCTCGTATTCATGGATGCAGTTCTGCACGGTAACCAGGTTGGTCAAGCTTTCAGCTGGGTCCATTTGCGTGACCTGCGGACCAAGAATGTCGAGCACCTCATCAAAACCTGCCCGGGCAGTGTCGGACAAACGATCGTTAAAGGGCAGGTTGAACCAAACGAGGTCAGGGGTGACGGGCACATCTGCCGTGGCACCAGCAGCCATGGCTGGACGAGGACGTGCAAAGCTGGCTGGATCGTGTTGGTCGTAGCTGCCGATTGTGTCGGTCAGTAAGGCGACATCCGTCAACGTTCGACCAAAGCAACCGACTTGATCCAGTGAAACAGACGTCTGCAACACGCCCGTGCGAGAAATCACACCGCGCGTCGGTTTGAACCCAAAGGTGCCGCAGTAGGACGCAGGCCGGATCACTGATCCGTTGGTCTGCGTGCCAATCGCTAGGGGAACATGTTGGGCTGCAACCGCTGCCGCAGACCCAGAGGAAGACCCGCCGGGACTGTGATCTGGATTGTGCGGGTTGCGTGTTTCATTCGCATGTACAAAGGCAAGTTCGGTTGTGACGGTCTTGCCCATGATCACAGCGCCCGCTTCACGCAGCCGTTCCACCAACCGGGCGACATGTTCTGTCGTGCGCCCGGCAAAGATAGCTGTGCCCCGCTCGGTTGGCATTTTGGCCGTGTCGATGATGTCTTTCAAACCCACAGGCACGCCGTGCAGCGCGCCCAAGGTCATCCCCGACTTGCGAATACGGTCGCATTCCGCGGCTTGGGCAAGTGCGGCATCGGGGTCCAGAAACGCCCAGGCCTTGATCTGTTCATCCGTTTGGGCAATGCGATCCAGACAGGATTGCACAAGCTCAACGGAACTGAGCCGACCAGAGGCCATTAAGGTCAGTGCGTCCTGCGCGCTGAGGGCAAACGCGTCTTTGATCATGGGATGTAAGGTCCAAACAGATAGTCAGGGAACCACAGTGCGATGCCGGGGAATGCATACATCAGACACATCGTCAGGATCACAATGCCGAGGTAAGGCATGATGCCACGGAAAATCTCCATCAACTCGATCTGATTTTTTAGGACCCCTTTTAGATAATAGGCCGACATGGCCATAGGCGGGGTCAAGAACGAGGTTTGCAGGTTCAACGCAATCAACATGGCGAAGAAGTACGGATTGACGCCGAACACATCAAGCAATGGCAAGAAGATCGGGACAAAGATGATCAGGATTTCCGACCATTCCAGAGGCCAGCCAAGCAAGAAGATGATGATTTGTGCCAGTATCAGGAATTCCCATGGTTCTAGGTCCAGACCACCGACCCAATGAGCGATGATGTCATGTCCACCTAGATAGGAAAACACAGATGCAAAGGTCCAAGATCCCACAAATAACCAGCACACCATGGCAGTGGCTTTGGCGGTAAGGAACACGCTTTCCTTTAGTTTGACCCACGTCATCGAACGATAAAGAACCGCCAAAACCATGCCACCTAAGGCCCCCATCGCGGCAGCTTCTGCAGGGGTGGCCAAGCCGCCCAAGATCGAGCCAAGGACCAGCGCGATCAGCACTGTCAGGGGCACAAAGCTTTTGAGCAAATCAAAGTAGATTTCTCTGGGCGGAGGAACGTCTTCCATCGTGGGCTTTGGCGCTAGGGCTGGATTAAGCCAAACCCGCACGATCACGTAGACAATATAAAGACCTGCCAACAGTAACCCGGGGAAAACCGCCGCCGCATAAAGCCGAAGCGGTGAGAGATCGGCAATTGCGGCATAAACGATCAGCATGATCGATGGTGGGATTAAGATACCAAGCGTGCCACCTGCACAGATCACGCCGGAGGCAAAGCTTTTATTGTAGTTCGCGTTTGCCATTGCTGGAAAGGCCAGTAGGCCCATCAGTGTTACAACCGCACCCACGATGCCCGATGCGGTAGAGAACACTGCACAGGTCAAAAGCGCCGCAATCGCGAGGCTGCCGGGTAAATTTCGCGCAGCCATGTAAAGTGAGAAGAACAGCTTGTCGACGATGTTTGCGCGTTCGACCACATACCCCATGAACAGGAACAACGGGATCGCGACAAGGATCGGATTCTCCATCACCGAATAGGTGTTTTGGTTCAGGAGGTAGAAAATGTTGTTGTTGAAAATATCACTGAACTGCTCGATCGCGCCTCCTTGATGGTAGGCGTAATAGCCAAAACCAACACCCATCGCGAGAAGGGTAAACGCAATCGGGAAACCAAGCAGCACAAGGACAATAAACAGTCCAAGCATTAGCAGAGCGACTTCGGGATTTGTCATCTTTGTATCTTTCTAGAAGCGCCTGCGCGGCTTATTTCTGGCTTGGAGCGACCGCACGGATCGCCTCGAGGTCTGCAGTGGTCAGCAGATCTTCTGTCTCTTTCACGTCGTTCAAACGCTCGGGCCAAACCCCAGTGCGCATGGCCATCAAACAGCGGACCAATTCGGCCACGCCTTGCAAGGCCAGCAAGCAGCCTGCAAGCGGGATCAACGATTTGAAAAAGTAAATCTGGATACTGGCGGGGCTGTTAAAGCTCACTTCTTTGTAGCGCCAGCTGTCGGATGCGATTTCCCAACCATACCATGCAAGCGCAAGGACGCCGGGAAAGAAAAACAGAAAGTAGAGCACAAAGTCGAGGCCCGCTTGTACCCTGACCGGAAACAGCCGGTAAAGCACATCAGCGCGCACATGGGTGTCCTGAGCAAGTGCATAAGCACCACACATCAAGAACAACGCTCCGTACATCTGGATCATCATGTCAAAGGCCCAGACGGTTGGTGCGTTCAGAGCATAGCGTACGAACACTTCGTAAGCGACGGATAAAGTCAGGATCAGGATGCACCACCCAAAGGCGCGGCCAACCCAAAGGCTCAGACCCTCAATGGCATGTACAAACAAAGTCGGGAACAGGATGCACCACCGGATGGCGCGGTCAACCCAAAGGCTCAGGCCTTCAATGGCATGTGCAAATTTCATATGATCGGTGCTCCCCTAAGCGACATGCGGGGATATCTCGTGCATCCCTCTGGTCGTAAAAATCCGGGCACCAACGTGGCACCCGGAGCGTTTTCATTTGCCTGTGCTCAACCGAAATAGTGGTCGTATGCCAGCTTGTAATCAGGCTGGTTCAGGTTGAGGTAGTTCATCACATTCTTGGCGTAAGCTTTTTGTGAATCCATCACCTTGGCAAAGAACGGATCCTCGCTTGCGATACGGTCTGTGACTTTGTCCCACGCTGCCAGTTGTGCCGCCATCACTGAATCAGGTGTGCGGTACACGTTCACGCCATCCGAGTCCTGCAGTTTCTGAAGATCATCGGCGTAACGTTTTGTGTTGCCCCAGTAGAAGCCAGAGTTTTCCGCCATGGATGCGTTTCTGATGATCGCTTGATGTTCCGCAGATAGGCTGTTGAACTTGTCTTTGTTGAAAGAAATCTCAAAGAACTCTTGGCTTTGGTGGTAAGAGGCGAGGTGGTAGTGTTTGGACACATCCTGCATACCAAAGTCGCGGTCAGAGGTTGGGTTGTTGAATTCAGCCGCGTCGATCAGACCTGATTTCATTGCTGGCTGGATTTCACCGCCGGGCAACTGAACAACAGACATGCCCATTTCAAGCAGTACATCCGCCGCCAAACCAACCGTCCGATATTTCAGGCCGTCCATTTGTGAGGCGTCTGTGATCTGCTCTTGGAACCACCCTAAAGGCTGTGCCGGCATAGGCGAGTTAAAGAAGGACACGACGTTCAGACGCAGTGAATCCATCAGCTCATCAAACAGTTCCTGACCGCCACCTGAGTAGACCCAGCCCAGAACTTCTTGAGAAGACCAGCCAAAGCAAGGGCCAGTGCCAAACAATGAGGCGGTTTTGGATTTGCCGTACCAATACGCTGGCACATAGTGGACCGCATCCAGAACACCGCGATGTACCGCGTCTTGCATCTGGCTCGTTTTGACAACGCTATCGACTGACAACACTTCGATGGTCAAAGAGCCACCGGACATTTCGTTGACGCGTGTTGCAAAGGACTGCGCATTCTCAAGGAAGATGCCGCCACCCCAGCCTGCTTGCATCTTGAGATTAGTGGCATGGCCATCTGCAAGTGCAGGAGTGGCCAAAGCAGCAGCGCCGGCGACAGCCGAGCCGCGCAGGAATTTTCTGCGGTTGATTGAATCTTTCATTTTTCCTCCCAAGGAATGTAATGCGGTTTACACTTCGAAAAGCGGTCCGCGAAACTTACCGGTGCTCAGATCTGAGCAGCTGCGCTGGATCGTCTGGCAATTTGACGAGCTCAAGAACGCAAGCAGAGATCCCGCCCACGTTCACTGTCGTGCGTAAACTTTTTGCAGACAAGTAAATTTTTTGGGTGGTTGGCGCATTTGCGCGTGAAAATTACTTGTTTTCGCCCGACACCAAAGAACGGACATGTTCACGCGGAAAGAGTTGCAGCATCGTTTAACTGGTCGCGTAACTATTTGTTTTCAATGCTTATAACGCTCTGAGATCAAGCCTGAAGCCGAAGAAATAAGACGTTTTGAGCTGAGTGTTCAAGAGTGTAGAAGTGCCATCTAGAAGTGGTAAAATTATTTTGCCAATTTCTTTGAGGCACTCCCTTTTTGTTCACAGCGCGAATCGTAGGAATCTTCGTTCGACCCGCTAAATTTCGGGACATGGAAGCTAACTGCGCCCAAGACCTTGCGTTCAAGCCTGTCCGCTTTGCCCCCGCGTACCATTCTTTGATGCGCGTTTCGACGTGATGAATAGCCCAAAGAGACCAGACAAAAGCAAGAGGCCCCCAGCAGGCAATGGAACCGGATTCACTGAGACAGGATCGCCGAAGTTATTCGTTCCAAAGAGGCTAAGGTCGCCGTCGATGGCAGAAAAGACTGCGTTTTGCTCTGGACCACTGGTTTGGACGGAACCAAAGCTTAACTGCAGCTTATCAGTGAGTTCATAGTACAAAACCGCAGCACCTGTTGCATCGTCTTCCGCGTAATTTGTACCGGGGCCGTCAAAACGGATACTGTCGCCCTGTTCAGTCGCTACGAGAGCCTGCGACGACGAACCTGTCGCATAAGACACCAATCCGTCTCCGCGTTGGGCCGTAAAGTATTCGGATTGAGAAGCTTCTCCGTCGACGTCGTAGATCGCGATTTCAAGACTAGAGAGCGTCAATGGATCAAGGAAGGTTCCTGCCAAATCACCCGTGCCGTCGAAAAATTCGAACATCATGTCCAAACCGTTTTCGGCGTCATTGATCCCGTTTCCGTAGTATAGAAACCCCAGATCATCCTGTGGGCCGCCCGAACGGTTCCGATAGTCTGGGATGAACCCAGAATCTCCAAAATAGTTTTGCGCATTTGGATCGTTAATGTCTGCAAAATGCGTATCGCCAATCAGAGTTGCTGTAACGCGTGCATCGACTGTCTGGCCGTTGTCTGTTGCCACATCTCTAAAAAGGATCGTGTTTGTCGGCGCAGTCGAACCAAGCAGGTTAAATCCCGTCGGTTGACCAATCATCTGGTCGAAAGTCAAAGGAACGGCTTGCGCTACAACTGGCAAGGTCGCAAGGCACACGCTTAAGGCAAGCGGTTGTGATATTGATTTTGAGGTTCCGAGAGGCAGCTGGATCAAGTTAACAAGTTTCATATGTAGAGCACTCCTATTCGTTTTGGCGCAATCGCTGTAACACTTCGTACGATGTGTGGGCTCTAAGAGCGCGCTTACACCTGGATAGGATTGACCTCTTTGGGACTGTCCTCCTGAACGAAAGTATACTTGGTGGTCAAAGGGATAGGGGCAGCGTACGCATGCGTATCTTTGATCAAGCTGGAAATTTGAAATTGATCTTGCAACAGTGCAGTCCTTCCCTGAACCAATTAGAAGACATGAAATAAAAGTGGCTGCCCAACGAAATTTACGCGGGCAGCCGTCTGGAGGTCTTGGAGAGAGCAGTTGGAAAACGGAAGTATCAACGAAGCAAGCGAATGAACAAACAAATGCGATGTCGTTCCTGAGGTTTCGTATTTGAAAGCGAAAATTACGCGATCATAGGTCGTTAGTTGAGCTGCGCGTCAATCACAGTGTTTCGCGCTGCTTGGACGCTTGCATCGGCGGACGGGGTGCATGCAAATCTAAAGTTAGCATTTCCAAATTGGCTGGATTTGAGCAGCAAAAAACAGTCACATTCTTCCATTTTGAAATCGATCCGTTCACCAACGGCAATCATTGTGCGTTGGTCGGCAAAGTTGATCTTTAGGCTGCCACCCGAGAGGCTGTTCACCCCTAACATCAGCTTCGGTTCGGACAACCAATAGGCACGGTTGCTGTCCGAAATATTGATGTCTTTTGAGACGACATACCCAACGTTGAGCTCTTGACGAATGTCCTGCAGGGCCTCTTCTTGGGCTTCAATTTCGTCTTTTGCAGCTTTCAAAAGTCGCGCATATTTTTGGTCAAGCGCGGCTTGGGCATCAGGACTTACTTGCCCAATTTGGACACCGCCGACCTGCGATGTTTGCGAAAAGGGGTTAAGACCAACCAAACTAGCGACGGATACCGCTGTCACTGCACAAAGGAGCAAAGCGCAATTGATCGCTATCAACGTTTTCAAGGTGTTTGAGCGGCGGTAGGACATGTTCAACTCCATCATCGGTTACTTAGCTTCAACGTAAGTGTTTGATACCGAGACTGAACATTTACTTCTCCCAATCGTTAGGATGAAAATGTGCTATTTTGGTTTGCTTGATGACCTAAAGGATAGGTTTAAGGTTGTCGGCCCTATCAAAGCACACGTGGATTATTCAAACCCAGCGTCTTTGGCAATCAAAGCGGCCTGCGTGCGGTTTTTAGCGTTTAGCTTTTTGCACAAAGTCCGAACGTGCAATTTGATAGTGACCTCTTGTAGGCCCAATTCGCGTGCGATTTCTTTATTCGATCTACCGCGGCATAACCCGTTCAGAACCTGCTTTTCGCGTTGGCTCAATTTCTTGGAGAATTCTGACTCTTCGGGGGCGCCAGTGTCGGCCATAACGGAAGGCGGCACATAGGTTTCGCCAGCAATCATGAACCGTACAGCGTGAACCATGGATCTAGCGCCCATCGTTTTTGGAAGGTATCCAATCGCGCCACAATCAACAGCTTCGCGCGCGATGCGGTTTGGGGCTGTACCGCTCAGAATGGCAAAAGGTTGGCCCGGATAGGCTTTGATCGCGTCTGTCAATCCGTCCAGTCCGTTCATTCCCGGCATGCTGAAATCCAGCAGCACCAAATCAAATGGACCTTTGTTGTCCAGCGCTTTCATTGCGGCGTCGTAGTCTTCTACCGCGACCACTGCCGCACGCCCCTCGGACTCTAGGTATGCGGATATCGTTTCGCGCACCATGCTATGATCGTCCGCCAATAATATGCGCATTGCCGTCGCTCGCTGTATATTTTTACCTGCACCGCCATGTAGCCCACCCGCAAAGGTCGAACCAGCGGGAGTGAAATCTTTTTGTGTTAACGTGTTCATCTTACCAAACTCCACTATTCGCAGGTCCCTATTTTTTTCAAAAGCTTAGTACCACGCCCCCGTGAATTTGAGTTGTGCACTTATGCTCAATCGTCCCCTCCTTTTGTTCATCAAAACTATCCTAAAGTATAATCGATTAACCTTTTACCCGTCCCAACCCACCCCAAGATATCAGTTAGAAAGTGCAAATCCTTACATCGCTTTTGGAGCATAATTCATGTTTGAAAACCTCGGCCGCGCAGTGATGGCAATTGCGCTGTCAATCACTGTTCCCGCCTTTGCAGATGGACATGTATTGATCATCTCTGGCGTTGTTGCGCAGTCAAGTTCAGGAGATGAATGGACGTTTGATATGGCTGCCCTGATGGAGCTTCCTTCAGAGCGTATCCAAACGACGACCATTTGGACCAAAGGCGAGCAGAGCTTTGAAGGCGTCTCTCTGGCTACACTTCTGGAACATGTTGGTGCGACAGGCAGTACGATCCGGGCGGTGGCGCTTAACGACTATGCCATTTCAATCCCAGTAACAGACGCTATCCAGGGCGGCCCCATTGTGGCTTACACAAACAACGGCGAGGAAATGTCGATCCGAGACAGAGGACCTTTGTGGATGATCTATCCATTTGATGATAACGAGGAGTACAAATCAGAAGAGTATTACTCTCGTAGTATCTGGCAACTGGAACGGCTCGTGATCACTGCGGAAAAGTAGAACGAGGATGTCATCGTTACACCCAATAACACGCCAATGATGCGCAAAGCTCCTGTCCTCCTTTTTATGGCAGTGCTGATCTCAGGGCTCGTCTTCGTCGCCTATTTAGGTCGCACAGTGATTGGCCACTTGGATGACTTGTCGATAGCGCAGCATGATGACATCAATTGGAATATGTCTCAGCTTGAGATTGAAACACTAAACCTCGACAATGCAATTCACGATGCGATCCACGGCCATAGCGCGGATCTTTCAGAATTTCGCAAACGCTATGATATCTTTTTCAGTCGCGTGCTCACGCTTTCGCAAAGCGCGTTTTACGATCTGTTTCTGAACGATCCAAACGCGCAGGCTGGGCTGGCGGCGACTGATGCGTTTCTCGAAACGAACACGCCAATTGTCGATGGCCCCGACACCGAATTGCGTAGCGTATTGCCTGATATGCAAAGACAGATCGAAGCGTTGCGCCCTCAGGTGAGGGCCTTGTCGCTGACCGGTATACAGATATTTGCCAGGGAAGACGTAAATCGACGCGCAAACTTTTCCCGGACACTGACGAAACTCGCAATCTCAGTCATTGGGTTGGTTGTTATCCTTTTGTTGGGGCTTGCGGTTCTGTTGAAACTACAACGCAAAGGCCTGCATGCTGCGCGCGAAAACCAAGTCGTCTGGTCCCGGTTCGAGGCTGCGATTTCCTCGTCGCTTGATGCCGTTTTGATTGTGGATGTCCAAGGCAGAATTGTTGAATTCAACGGCGCTGCGGAAAGCGTTTTTGGATATTCGCGAAAAGAGGTTTTGGGCTGCGATATGGCCGAAATGATTGTGCCAGAACACCTGAGAGAGATGCACCGAAAAGGTATGGCGCGATTCCTTGAAACGGATGAGCGGAAAGTCATTGGGGCAGGGCGAGTCCGCTTGGAAGGATTGCGCAAGTCCGGCGAAGTTTTTCCGGCGGAACTGTCAATTTTGCTGTCAGAAGCCAATGGCAAGCGCGTCTTCGTGTCATATCTGCGCGATATCACCCGAGAATTGGAGGCTGAAGAAGAGTTGCGATCAGCGCGCGACAAAGCACAAGAGGGTGAGAAAGCGAAGTCTGATCTTTTGACCGTTATGAGCCATGAGATGCGCACACCGCTCAATGGTATTCTGGGGTCCCTCGCTTTGCTTGATCAGGACAGTTTTGATGCACGCCAGCAACGACATTTAAACTCGATTTCTGTCTCGGGCGAATTGCTGTTGTCACATGTCAATGACGTGCTTGACCTGTCCAGTCTTGGTACCGAGGCGAAGCCGCGTGAGAAAGAGACGTTCAACCTGCAAGACGTATTGCTGCAGATGTCTGATAGCTTAATGGCGAATGCGCAGGCGCGGGGAAATAATCTGACCGTTACGTCTCTTTCGGAAGGCTTGACGGGTGTCATCGGTTCCAAAAGGTCTTTGCAGCAATGTCTCATCAACCTCATTGGAAACGCCATCAAGTTTACGTCCGATGGCGAAGTCGCCATTGAAGTCGAGCGGTTGAAAGAAAGCGATCTTGTGGAAATTCGTATTTCTGACACCGGGGTTGGGATTGCACCGGAAAACCTAGAGCGTATTTTTGATGAGTTTGTGACAATTGACACAGCCTATTCCCGACAGAATGCCGGGACGGGACTTGGCCTTGCCATTACAAAACGTTTGATCGAGGCGATGGAGGGCGAGATCGAAGCGGACAGTTTGCTTGGCGAAGGCAGCCTTTTCACGCTGCGCATCCCGTTACCAATTGGTGGGCCGCAGCGTTCTGAAAGCCCAGAAGCTCAGGATCATGAACTGGGCAAAGTGCAATCTGGTCACCATGCGTTGGTTACTGACGACAATGAAATCAACCGTATGATCTTAAGCGAAATGCTTAGAAATGCTGGGTTGTCAGTAGAAGAGGCTGCGGATGGATTCGAGGCCATCAACTGGGTTTCCAAAAAGCGTTTCGATATTGCATTCTTGGACATTAGCATGCCCGGGATTGATGGAATCGAGACCTTGAAGCGTATACGTCAGTTAAACGTGGATTGGTGCAATTTGCCCGCAATCGCCGTCACCGCACATGCGGCGCGCAAAGATCACGAGGCAATCCGCGAAGCCCCATTCTCAGATATTCTGGTTAAACCCGTCAAACCAGAAGACATTCATGCGAAATTGCGACCCACATTAACAACAGAGATCGCCGATGCAGCGGCTTTGAAATTCGAATTAGCGAGTGGTGATTTTAAAGCTCAGTTTGGTGAGCAAAAATACCACGCTGCTTTGGTGGCTCTGAAATCGGATTTAAATGAGTTGCATGCGGAGCTGGAGACGCTGCCTGGATTGACTGACAAGGTTCGGCAACACGCTCATTTGCTTAGCGGCACTGCCGCTGTCCTTGGTGAAAACGGGATACATTCCTGTTTGCAATCTATTGAACATTGCGATGCAGAAACATGGGATGTCGTAAAAGTAGAATTCTCGCGAACCCTCCAAGAATTATCGATACTCCCAAGCTAGGGTTTTTAAACGCCTTGTTTTCACTCGAAGCTATCTGGTTCATTTCAAGCGACTTTATTGGGCGAGTTTTCGTATGCTTAGTTTCTTGTCATGAATTGCGGGTTCACTTCTCCTTTGAAGCATCGCGGAAAAAAGGGATAAGTATCCGTGGCAAAGTAAGTATAGGAGCCGTTTATCATCCCGCCGTTGCATTCATCCAGCGTGCCGGTGCCGGCTTTATATTCAAAATCTTCTTCATAGGTGCCGTCAAAGGTCTGACCGGGTGGTGTCGGCCGCTTCCCGGATTTCAAGTGCCATGAAGACGTTGCAGAAGACGGGCTGTAACGTATTTCGAATCCATCAGGTGCGTATCCGATCAGCGATCCATCTTGCGATGCAAGTAGATCGCTGGATACACCATGGTAATGGTAAAGCCCTGATCGATCCACATGAGCATTTTGAGCGTCCATGCCTAATTTTCTTGGGTTATGCATCGCTTGTTGTCGCCAGCCACTGGCTGGGTCTCGGCTTATGCCTCGTCGCCCGTTCGGATCGTAATACCCAGCGGTGTAGGGCCGGATCGGAATGCCCGTGACTGACACGCCAACGGTCATCAACCCGTTCGTAACAGTTTGGGTCAAGCGAGGCTCAGAAGGAAAGCAAAAGGTTAAATTTTGTTCTTCGAAGGCATTGGGATTGGCACGATTGGGAAATTTTCCCATCTCATGGTTTGGTGCGCCATTTGATGTCAAACAGGTCATGTCAGCCTTAATTTCCGTGCTGACAGAATTCTCATGAGCGAATGCACCACATGCCGTGGTCACAAACAAAATCGCGGCATTCCGAAGGTAAGGCATATCTGCGTTCCTTTTGTTTTCTTATCCTTTCAACGAAGGTTCCGGCTTTTTCCGTCGGAAATAGACAACACAGGAGCAACCATTTGCCGGTCGAACTCGGGATATCAGCAAGTCTATCGGTATCGCGGTGGCCTTCAGGCATGGGAAATGGTCGGATTGCCTGTGCACCCGATCGGGTTTTGACATTGCAACTATTGCGAATGGCTTAGGCAGATTCGCGGATCTGACATGGTGTCAAACAGACGTGTTCAACTGCCAGCATTCACCAGATGTTGGCAGTTACTTTTTGCATCAAAATACAAGAGCGTGCCCAGTCCCGCGGACAGGCTGCCCCACTTACCAGCATTGCGCAGCAATTTGCGCGGGATACTGGTTGTCCGCGCGAGCGACGATGCCAATTCCTGATTTGCCTGATGCGCAAGAACGTCCAACGCGTAAGAAATCTCTAAATCGGCACCAGCCAAAGTGCCGTCATTAAGCGTGAGCTTGTTGTCCCTGCGCAGAACCCGACGACCATTCAGCTGAAATTCTTCCAGGTCCGAGCCGACTGTCGCCATCGCATCCGTAACAAGGAAAATTTGTTGATTGTCTCCCTCGGCATCAAGCGCAAGCCGCATCATGGCTGGATGCACATGAATCCCGTCAGCAATCAAACCGGCGTAAATGTCTTTGCGTGCCAAAGTTGCACCGACTAGGCCGGGTGCTCGGGCTGTCATCTGGCTCATTGTATTGAACAGGTGCGTGACGCAGCGCGCGCCTGCATCGAAGGCCGCCATACACGTTTCAAAATCTGCATCGGTGTGGCCCAAGGAAACCGAGATCCCGGCTGCGTTCATCTGGCGAATTTTTTCGTTGTCGACGCTTTCTGGCGCAACCGTAACCATGACATTGGACAGTTTTTGTGCCGCCTCCAGCAATTGATTTAGGTCAGCGTCTGACATCGGTCGGATCAAGTCGGCGTCATGAGCACCTTTTTTCGCGCGGGACAAATGCGGGCCCTCAAGATGAATACCGATTATTCCGGGCACATTTTGCGCGATGGCCTGTTCAACTGCGTCAAGCGCAGCGCTGGTTCGTTCTGGAGTATCGGTGATCAAAGTTGGTAAAATCGCCGCAGTGCCGGTTGTTGCATGCGCCTTTGCCATTTGTCGTAACGCCGTCACTGACTGATCGTCGTTAAACATTACACCGCCGCCACCATTCACCTGAAGATCGATGAAGCCGGGCGAGATGAATCCGCCATTTAAGGACTGGATTTCGCAATCAGGGGGCAGGGTTGTTGGATCAACAATACGCGCCGTTCCGTTCACGTCTACGATCAGGGCAGACCCGGCCTGTAGCGACGATCCGTCGTGAATGTCCGCGCCTACAAATGCTCTGACGGTCTGGTTCATACGGTCTCAGTCACTTTGTTCAGATGCCTTGGAGTATCGGGATTGATGTTGCGTGATGCTGCAACCTGTTCGACAAGCGCATAAAAACTGGCGATCAAACAAATCGGATCAGCTAACGCATGATCAGACCGCACGGCGGGAAGGGGCGTGGCCTTTTTGACCTTTGGTGTCGTGGCGAAAACCGTCGCGCCTTTTTCGGCTAACGTATCAGCAACATCTGCTAGTGCAGTTTCGGCCATATCTTGGGCTGCCAACGCAAGAACAAGAAAGCCGCTGTCGACGATGGAAACAGGGCCATGTAAAACTTCGGCCGATGAATAGGATTCTGCGTGAATTTGACAGGTTTCTTTAAATTTCAAGGCAGCTTCATTTGAGATTGCATAGGCCGGCCCGTGCCCAAGGCAAAAAACTGAATTGCGATGTGTTAACGTGTCTCGAAGGTCTGACCAATCGACTTTGATGGCGCGGTCTAAGGCCTCGGGCAAGGTGAAAATGGCGCGGCGCAACTGTGCGTCCCTGGACCATTCCGCCAATAACCAAAGACCTGCCACAGCAGAATTCACAAACGTTTTTGTGGCGGCCACACTCAATTCAGGCCCGGCATGCAAGTTCAGTGTGAAATCAGAAGCTTGCGCCAAAGGGCTGTCAGGATTGTTTGTCATTGCGATTGACAGGGCGCCACCTGCGCGTGCTGAACGCGTCATTTCGACAATATCTGGGCTTTGACCCGATTGCGAAACCGCAAGGCAGGCGCTGCCATTGAGGTTCAGTTGGCGATTGTAAATCGATGCGATGGACGGACTAATCGAAACCATCGGTGTACCCAACACCAGTTCAGACGCGTATTTCAAATAGGTTGCCACATGATCCGACGACCCACGTGCCACACTTACCAAATACGCAGGGGACCGATCACGCAATGCGGACGCTGCAGAGGTGACCGAGGAAGACCCGTTTTGCAAAAGCCGCTCAACAGCCTCAGGGATTTCCAAGATCTCTTTGCGCACTCGTGTTTCGGGAGGTGTCATTATTGGATACTAGTCATTTGCAAGGCGCAGTTCGGCTACGAAATTATAGGCGTCTCCACGATATACAGATTGAGTGAATTCGACGACGCTGCCGTTTGACAGGTAAGATGTACGTTCGATTTTTAAGCCGGCTTCACCGGGTTGAACTTGCAAAAGTTCTGCATCCTCTGATCCAAGGCTGATGGCCGAAATTTTCTGCAACGCGCGCGCAGGGCGTAATCCAGATTGGGTCAAGAATTTATACAAAGATGTTTCGACCAGTATGGGGTTGGGCAGGACTTTTGAGGACAAGGAGGCACGTTCAATGGCCATAGGTTTTTGATCCGCCATGCGCAGGCGAGAAATGCGCGAAACGGATGCTTCTGAGGATAAAGCCAACGCCAAAACCTCGTCCGGTGACGGCATGAAAACACCGCGTTCCAGCCAAACGCTTGTCGATGTCATACCGCGTCTGGCCATATCTTCGCTAAAGGAAGTCAGACGTGACAGAGATTGTTCGATCTGCGGCGCATCAGATGCAACAAAGGAACCTGAGCCTTGTTTTTGAACGATAATGCCGTCGTCAGCCAGCGACTGGATGGCTTTTCGTACAGTGACACGAGACAGGTCCGTGATGGTCGCTATTTCGCGTTCAGGCGGGAGTGACCCGCCAGCTTTTAGGATGCCTTGGTCAACACCTTCGTTCAACCTTTGTCGCAGTTGCAGATATCTAGGACCGCCGCCGGGGCGCAGCCAGCTATCAGGGGAAAGGAATTCAATGATGCTCATGCGACGCCTTTCGAGGCACCTGATTGGTGGCGCGGCTTGCCAATTGGAATGCGCCGTCCAAGGCAGAACCTTTAGGGTCAACCCGGTGCTGCAAAAACTCAGGCGGAAGGAACGAAGCGTATTGCGGACCCAAGCCGCCTGTTAAACACAGTTTGTCACCGGGCTGAAATCCAAGCTGTACAAGCCCATCTGCGAAATACTTAGCGCCGTGTGTCATGATCGCTTGTCCATGTGCGTCGCCTGATTTTGCTGCAGCAACGATGGTGGGTGCGAAGGCCGCAAAGACCTTGGGTTCGGCAAATGTGGAATCTGCAGAAATGGCGTAAGGGTCATTGTTGAATTCGGCGAACAAGTGTCGAGTTAAATCGCTATGCGTGTTTAGTCCGTCGTGGCATAGCAAGACGCGTTCCAATGCGTTGCGTCCTAACCAAGCACCTGCACCTTGGTCCCCCAATCCAAATCCCCAACCACCAATGTAAGTGATATCCGCAGCTTGTTTGGCTGCAAGGAACGTGCCTGTTCCGGCCGAGATTAAAAATCCATCGTCATCACCCAAAGCTCCGGTTACTGCAGTCAAACGATCGTCCGTCACAATGCATGTCTCGTAAGGAAGCAAAGCTGCGACCCGTGACGCGTCTTCGGTGGTCATGACACCGGCCAATCCCAAATGCGCAATGCTGTGTTTCAATACATCCGCATTTATCCCAGTCTCACCTGCAGCGGCTGTTATCGTTGAGACAGTGTTTTTGATTGTCAGATCGAGGTTCGTTGCTGAGTTGGCGGAACCACCTTGAGCAATCCCTAATATGCCTTGGGTCTGTGTTCCCACAGCGGCGCGGCAGCCTGTGCCGCCGCCATCAAAGCCAATGGTTAGAGTGTGTGGAGAATCTGACATATAATACCTTTATAATACCTATTTGGAAAAACAAAGACCTATTGATACAAATTGGGCTTGCTTGGTTTGCAAATGAAGTCTGGAGGGCGTGTTATTCGAAAGATGTAGACAATAGGTATCTAAAAGGTATTAATTCTGGTTAGGAGATTCGAATGTCGCTGCCAGCCACTGAAGCCCTACATCAAGATTGCGCGATAGACAGTTTGCCCTCTTTGCAGGCTGCTGAATTTGCGCTGATGGCGCAGCAAACTGCGCTGTCTGCAGTTAATCGTGTCTTGCCGCAGATATCTGCGGCAGCGGACGTGATGGCGGATGCCGTGCGTGCGCAAAAAAAATTGCATTACTGCGCTGCAGGCATTTCCGGTTTAATGGCTTTGGCCGATTGTTGTGAGCTGCCCGGCACGTTTGGCATTTTATCTGATGCGATCCGTTTTCATATGGCGGGCGGGGTGCCGTCTGACGGCGATATGCCCGGTTTTACTGAGGACGATGCCAAAGCAGGCGAGGACGTCGGGAACGCCGTAGATTTTGGGGACGCGTTTTTGGTTTTAAGTGCAAGCGGAACGACGCCTTATGCAATTTCTGCAGCGAAAACCGCAAAAGAAAATGGCGCAAAAGTGGTTGCCTTGGCGAATAATCCTGACACACCATTGCTGGAATGTGGGGATGTATCCATTTGCCTTCCCACACCGCCAGAAATTGTTGCGGGTTCAACGCGGTTTGGGGCGGGAACTGCGCAAAAGACGGCGTTGAATATCATGTCAACTTTGATGGGAGTGCGATTGGGGCATGTTTATCAAGGTATGATGGTCAACGTGGTCGCCGACAATGCCAAACTAAAAAACCGTGCGGCCAAGATGGTATCGCATATCTCGAACGTCTCCGAGCAGATGGCATACGCGACGCTTGAAACGACGAAAGGTCTGGTGAAACCTGCTATTCTCGTGGCTGCGGGACAATCGATAGAACAGGCAGAGACACTTTTGGCTAAACATTTGGGACATCTAAAGCCCTGCTTTGAAGACATTAAAAACTAAGAACCAAAACATGGGAGACTGAAATGACGAACTCAAAAACACTTGGGATAATGCTGACCACAACTTTGTTGGCCGGTGCTGTATCTGCGCAGGATGTCACGCTCACGATTGAAAGCTGGCGCAATGATGACTTGTCGATCTGGCAAGAAAAAATCATCCCAGCATTCGAAGCGCAAAACCCCAGTATCAAGTTGAATTTCGCTCCTTCCGCCCCGGCTGAATACAACGCGGCGCTGAATTCGAAATTGGATGCCGGTTCCGCCGGTGACATTATTACATGTCGCCCCTTTGATGCGTCCCTCGCGCTTTATGAAGCGGGTCACCTTGCAGACATCAGCGATCTTGAAGGAATGAAGGATTTTTCACCTGTGGCGAAATCAGGATGGAGCACCGACGACGCATCTGTGCAGTTCTGTGTGCCAATGGCGTCTGTTATCCACGGCTTCATTTATAACAAGGACGCGTTTGTAGAGCTGGGAATAGAGGAACCAACCACCGAAGCCGAATTTTTTGCCGCATTGGACAAAATCAAAAGTGACGGAAACTTTATTCCGATGGCCATGGGCACGAATGATCAGTGGGAAGCGGCCACCATGGGCTATAACAATATTGGTCCAAATTACTGGAAGGGTGAAGAGGGGCGTCTTGCCTTGCTGTCGGGCGATCAAAAACTGACCGACGAAGCATGGGTCGCACCTTATCGCCAGCTGGCCAAGTGGGGTGAATATCTGGGCGACGGTTTCGAAGCGCAGACTTATCCCGACAGCCAAAATATCTTCACCTTGGGGCGTGCCGCGATTTACCCGGCTGGCTCGTGGGAGATTTCAGGCTTTAACGCGCAAGCTGATTTCGAAATGGGGGCTTTTTATCCTCCCGTCCAGAGCGCTGGCGACACCTGCTATATTTCTGATCACACAGATATTGGCATCGGCATGAACGCCAAAACTGCTCATCCAGAAGCGGCCAAAACTTTCCTGAACTGGGTCGGTTCATCAGAATTTGCGAGTATCTTCGCCAACTCGCTTCCCGGCTTCTTTCCCCTGTCGTCTGCGCCAGTGACGCTCGAAGATCCGTTGGCACAGGAATTCATTTCGTGGCGCGGTGAGTGCGAAAGCTCGATCCGATCCACATATCAAGTCTTGTCGCGGGGGACACCGAATCTTGAGAACGACACCTGGAATGCATCTGTAGCCGTGATTAAAGGCGCGGAAAGCCCAGAAGATGCAGGCAAACGTTTGCAGGATGGGTTGGCCAGCTGGTACGATCCGCAAAAATAAGCGGAAAGACAAAGAACGGATGTTGCCTGACGCGGGCAACATCTTTTTGTGCATGCCAAACACGCCATGGCAGGAAGTAATTGATGGCTGATCATCCCGAAAAACCAAAATTCAGATGGCACATCATCGTGTTTTTGGCACCTGCCGTGCTGGTTTACACAGCCGTGATGATTTTTCCGCTGTTTAACACGCTGCGTTTGTCATTCTATTCCGAGATCGATCAAACCCGTGTGTTCGTCGGGCTTCAAAACTTCCGCACATTGTTTGGCGATACGGTTTGGTCCACTCAGTTCTGGAACGCATTGGGAAATAATTTCTGGTTTTTCCTAATTCACATGGTGGTTCAGAACCCAATTGGGATTGCCCTAGCGGCCATATTAAGTCAGCCCAAGTTGCGATTTTCAGGTTTCTATCGATCTGCCATTTTTATTCCGACAATCCTGTCTTTCGTCATTGTTGGATTTACGTGGAAACTGATCCTGTCGCCGATCTGGGGTATTGCCCCGGATTTGTTAAGCTCGGTCGGCCTAAAATCCTTGTACGCACCGTGGCTAGGCAAAGAAGAATATGCTCTGACCACATTGGCCCTTGTGTCGGTTTGGCAGTTTATCGGCATCCCGATGATGTTGATTTACGCGGCGCTTTTATCGATACCGGATGAAATTCTGGAAGCGGCCGAGGTTGAAGGCATCACCGGATTATCCGCGTTCTGGAAGATAAAGTTGCCTTTGATTTTGCCGTCTATCGGCATCATATCGATCCTGACATTTGTGGGCAACTTCAATGCCTTTGATCTAATTTATGCCGCACAAGGTGCTTTGGCGGGTCCGGATTTCAGCACAGATATTCTGGGCACGTTCATGTACCGCACGTTTTTTGGCTTTCAGCTGCAATTGGGCGATCCACATATGGGATCAGCTATCGCGTCCGCCATGTTCGGAGTCATCCTGATTGGTGTGTGTTTGTATCTTTTTGGCATTCAGACGCGCATGCGTCGCTATCAGTTCTGAAGGCCGGTTATGAACAACGCGCGTCAAAATCCGATGAATTCAATCGCCGCGCATAGTGTTTTGATCCTGTACACGATGATCGCTTTGTTTCCTGTTGTTGTCATCGTCATCAACAGCTTCAAAACGCGTAAGTCGATTTTCCGAGACCCGTTGGCCTTTCCAAATGATGAGAGTTTTTCGTTAATTGGCTACGAGACGGTGTTGAAGCAGGGGGATTTTTTCCTTTATTTCCAAAATTCTATGATCGTGACAGTCAGTTCGCTGTTCTTCATTTTACTGTTTGGCGCCATGGCCGCCTTTGCCCTTGCAGAATACAGGTTCAAAGGGAATCTGTTGATGGGGTTGTATCTGGCCTTGGGGATCATGATCCCCATCCGCATCGGCACCGTCGCGATTTTGGAAATGATGGTACAGACGGGACTAGTGAATACCCTATGGGCCTTAATCCTTGTGTATACGGCGCAAGGATTGCCATTGGCGGTGTTCATATTGTCGGAATTCATGCGCCAGGTCAGCGACGATCTAAAGAATGCAGGTCGCATTGATGGATTGTCTGAATATCGCATTTTCTTCTTACTGGTTCTGCCATTGGTTCGTCCTGCTATGGCAACTGTTGGCGTCTTTAACATGATACCGATTTGGAACGATCTTTGGTTCCCGCTGATCCTTGCCCCATCTGAAGAAGTGAAAACACTGACCTTGGGCAGCCAGGTGTTCATCGGGCAATACGTCACGAATTGGAATGCAGTGCTTGCAGCGCTGTCCTTGGCGATTCTGCCGGTCATGGGGTTATACGTGATTTTCTCACGGCAACTGATCCGCGGTATCACATCAGGAGCGGTAAAATGAAGGTCATTGTTGCGGGTCTGGGCAATATGGGGAGCAGTCATGCGTTGGCGTATCACAAGCTGCCGGGGGTCGAAATTGTTGGTTTGATCAATCGATCAGACGTGCCGTTACCAGACGATTTACAGGCTTATCCGCGGTTCAAAACAATCAAGGAAGGCTTGGCATTGGCACCGGATCTGGTTTGCATTGCTACTTATTCAGACAGCCATGCAGACTATGCGATTGCGGCTATGGAAGCGGGCGCTGATGTCTTCGTTGAAAAACCTCTGGCGACCACTGTTGAGGACGCAAAACGCGTTGTCGCAACGGCCAAGCGGTTAGGGCGAAAACTGGTCGTCGGTTACATTTTGCGCCATCATCCAAGTTGGATGCGATTGATCGACGAAGCCCGCAATTTGGGCGGGCCATACGTGTTTCGTATGAACCTCAATCAGCAATCAGTGGGGCCGACATGGGAAACACATAAAGCCTTGATGCAAACGACGTCACCGATTGTGGATTGCGGCGTGCATTATGTGGATGTGATGTGTCAAATCACGGATGCCAAACCGATCAAAGTAAGCGGGATGGGTCTGCGCCTGTCCGATGAATTGCCGCTTACAATGTACAATTACGGACAATTGCAGGTCTGGTTCGATGATGGATCTGTTGGCTGGTACGAGGCCGGTTGGGGTCCGATGATGTCTGAAACTGCGTTCTTTGTAAAAGACGTAGTCTCGTCGATGGGGGCTGTGTCGATTACGGATGGGAATAGAGGCGCATCTGATGATGTGGATGGGCACACCAAAGTGGGTTCAATCCTTGTGCATCGCCCGTCTGGCGATTTCGTCATCGAAATGCCTGACGAGCCCGGCCATCAAGAGCTGTGTGATGCTGAACAGGCTTTTATGGTGCGAGCAATTTCCGAAGACGTGGATTTGACTCGACACATGTCGGACGCAGTTCAATCTTTGGACATATGCTTGGCCGCGGACGAGAGCATTCGCAGCGGTCAACCTGTTACTCTCGGAGCTGTGGAATGACGGCGTTAACGCTTGAAAATGTGAGTAAATCCTTTGGCCCGGTTGAGGTTCTGACAAACATCAATCTCACGGTTGATGACGGAGAATTCGTCGTCTTTGTTGGCCCATCAGGATGCGGAAAGTCGACACTTTTGCGGGTGATCGCTGGGTTGGAGGACGTCACAAACGGCACCGTACAGATTGGCGAAGATGTTGTGAATTTCACTCCGCCTGCCAAACGCGGCATCGCGATGGTTTTCCAGTCTTACGCGCTTTATCCTCATTTGAATGTGCGTGATAATATGGCGCTTGGGTTAGCGCAGGAAAAACAGCCAAAATCGGTTATTCAACAGCGCGTGGACAAAGCAATCCAGATGTTGGATTTGGCCGATTATGCCGAACGACGCCCTTCCGATTTGTCAGGAGGGCAACGTCAAAGGGTTGCAATCGGGCGCGCGATCGTACGTGAACCCAGACTGTTCCTGTTCGATGAACCCTTGTCCAACTTGGACGCCGCGTTGCGCATGAATACCCGCATCGAAATTGCCGAATTGCATCGGGCGTTAAGTGCCTCGATGATCTATGTGACACATGACCAAACCGAAGCCATGACATTGGCTGACAAGATCGTGGTTTTGCGGGATGGCAAGGTTGAACAAGTAGGTTCGCCCATGGAGCTTTACAACAATCCAACCAACAAGTTTGTTGCCGGTTTTTTGGGGTTGCCAGCTATGAATTTTCTGTCAAAAATCCCGGTGGAATTGCCTGCGGGGGGTACGTTTGGCGTTCGCCCCGAGCTTCTGAAAGTTGTGGAAAAGGGGCGGGTCAATGGATCAATTCGGCACGTGGAGCGCTTGGGTGGGGACACCAACCTTTTGGTGCGAACGACTGAGGATGAAAAGCTGACAGTCAGAGTATTCGGTCAACACAGTGCAAATGTAGGCGATGCCGTTTCTCTTGATTTCGATGACAGCGCTGCGTTTGTTTTTGATGCAAACAATGAACGCGTTCGCTGAACTTTGAAATCCGAAAGGGCCACAGGAATTTGGCGACAAACAAAGCTTGTCTTGCGACCCTTGAGGTCTGCGTCGACACCATTGAGGGTGTTCTGGCCGCGCGCGAGGGTGGAGCGGTTCGTGTCGAACTGTGTTCCGCACTGTCAGAAGGTGGGCTGACCCCGTCTGCTGGGTTGATGACAGCGGCGGCAGAAATTGGCATTCCGTGTTATGCAATGATCCGGCCAAGATCAGGTTTGTTTCATTTCACGGCTGCCGAAGAACGGATCATGCTGGCAGATATCGAAATGGCGCGTTCGTTAGGTTTGGCCGGTGTCGTGCTTGGGGCGCAAAACGAAGACGGTGCTTTGAATGTTGCGATGCTAACGCGTCTGAGGACAGCAGCTGCGGGACTAAGAGCAACATTGCACCGCGTGATCGATGTGGTGCCTGATCCTTTGGCCGCATTGGATCAAGTGATCGACCTTGGGTTTGACCGGATCTTGACGTCAGGTGCCCAACCCGAAGCGCCTGAGGGCAAAAACATGATACGCGAAATGGTAAAACGCGCGGGCGATCAGATTTCGATAATGCCGGGATGCGGGCTGTTGCCCGAAAATATACGCGATCTGGTCAATGAAACAGGTGTAAGCGAAGTGCACGCAGCCTGTTCTGTGCCGGTTCCTGATGCAGAGTCATTTTCTGATTTTGACCCAAGTTCGGGGCGGTGGCGCACGTCTGAAGCTGAAGTGACGAGGATGGTGCAAGCGTTGCAAGCCAGCGCTTAAATGGTCCGGGAACAACGCGCTGGAAACGGCCGCCGACGACAAGCAGAAACTCGGTGTTGATTGCACCTTCTGTCCTCTAAGCTGAGGCTTTGCGAAAATTTTTTACGAGTCGCGGTAGAGTCTGAGATCAACCGCCAATGGAAACGACACCAGTTTACAACCGGTGTCGCCAAAACCATCAATCAAGCGTATTCGCGTTGCGGAACAAATCCCACGACGCTCAACGCTGCGTCAGCAGCTTCGCGCCCTTTCTTATTAAAATGTCGGTGGAAAAAACCTGTGTGTTCAGATGTTTCCTGAAAATGATGAGGTGTAAGTGAGATCGACAAAATAGGGATGTCCGTTTTTAATCCAACGTCCATCAGACCAGTCACCACAGCCTGCGCCACATATTCGTTTCGATAGATGCCGCCATCCACAACAAATGCGGCAGCGGCGATCGCATCATATGTTGCGGTTTGCGCAAGGCGTTGCGCTTTGAGCGGCATTTCAAATGCCCCGGGAACATCAAACACGTCGATCTCCGCATTAGGGCAGAGGGACGACAGTCTTTCTTTGAAACCAACCAATGCCTGATCAACGATTTCGGCATTCCAATTTGCCTTGATGAAGGCGAACTTGAGGGATTTTGTCATTGCTCTTGATCCTTTCCAAATGACAGAATCCCAGAGCGTCACAAGACGAGCCGCTTGCACGACCGCCTCATTCTCTCCCATCCGGACTTTAACCGTCGGCCCCGGAATTCCACCGGATCTGCTGACCTTTCTCGAAAGAAAGCGCTCGCGGGCTATAACCGCCGGTGGGGAATTTCACCCCGCCCTGAGAATGTTCGACAGACTACTAGGCCTACAGGGCAAGTCAATATGAGCGTTAGAACTGACATGGGTTGATCTCGAATTGGTTTACCGGCGCAACTTTGTTTTGGTTGAGCATCAAAAACCGGCATGTCGGCTATCCCAACGTTCATTTCATTCATGAAATGAGCGTTGCATTTTGTTTCGTAGAAGACCGAGATTTTAACTGTTTTGCTCGTGATCAGGTAAATCAGGAGTGAAAAGCATGAAATTTCTAGACCATGACATTGCGCCCTTGGGCATGGGATGTTGGCCAATCGGAGGCGCGATGATGCGCGGCGAAGACACCCTGGGTTACGCCAATGCGGACGATGCAGAATCCATCCGCACAATTCATGCGGCATTGGATTGCGGGATCACACTTTTTGACACAGCCGCAGCATACGGGGCCGGGCATGCCGAACGGTTGTTGTCAAAAGCTCTAAAGGGTCGTTCGGATGTTGTGATCGTCTCCAAGATCGGCATCGCAATTGATGAAGACACGAAACAGTTGTTGGGGCCGGAAATCTCACCGGATACCGTCATACCTGCAATCGAAAAATGTCTGTCCCGTCTTGGGCGGGACTGTGTCGACCAGATTCTGCTGCACCAGAACGACCTCGCACTGCCTGCAGCCGAGGCCATATTTGACGAAATGGAAAAGGCCCGTTCGGCTGGAAAAATCCGATCTTATGGCTGGAGCACGGATTTTTCCAAAGCGGTGGCAGCCGTTGAGCATCGACCCGGGTTTATGGGGGTCGAACACGCAATGAATGTTCTGGTGGATGCAAAGCGTATCCAAAACGTCGTTCACGCAAATGGATTGTCAGCCTTGATAAGGTCACCGCTGGCCATGGGGTTGCTGACAGGAAAATACGATCAAGACACCCAGATGCAGCGCAATGACATTCGTGCAACGACCAACCTGACCGTGAAGTATTTTGAAAATGCCCGTGCGAACCCTGCGTTTCTGTCCAAATTTGACGCGATCCGCGACCTGTTAACGATTGATGGCCGAAGCCTGACCCAAGGGGCTTTATGTTGGTTGTGGGGTAAAAGTGAAAACAACATTCCCATTCCGGGCGCGCGTACTGTCGAGCAGATTGAAGGCATTGCAGGAGCATTGGCGTTTGGCCCGCTGCCTGCGCATGTCATGGCAGATATTGAACGCCTGATCGAACGACCTGCCGATGATCTAGAGGATCGCGAATTGTAAATTCAAAGCATTCGCGAAACTAAGTAGCCAATACTGCAGGTCGCCGATCAAGGTTCGTCTGGAATTGGACCGGGTTTGACTTGTTTCCCGATTGCCTCTTGCGCCGCAGCGCTTGCCGCGTGTTTGGTTTCGTCTGACATGTTTTCGTCGCCAGCGATTTCCACTTTGACATTGCGTTCTGCCATGCGGATGCCGTTGGCTTCGAAAATGTCCCGAACACCTTGATAGGCATCGCGGCGCACAAGCCATTGTTCGCCCGGGCGGGTCATGAATTTGACCCCGACAACCATGTTGAATTCCTCCATGCGCCGCACGCCTTGTGACTTGAGCGTCTGGATGATGCTGTCGCCATAATCCGGGTTCGCCTGCAGCGTTGCGCCAACTTGTTTGATCAGCTTTTTGACCAGCTTCAAATCGGTTTCAAAGGGCACGCGGAATTCGAGCTTCATAATGACCCAATCACGCGAATGGTTGGTCAATGATTTCAACTCTCCGAATGGCAAAGTGTGTACTGCCCCGCGGTGATGACGCAGCTGCAAGGACCGGATTGAGATCTTTTCGACTGTGCCCCTTAGGTTTTCGATTTCGACGTATTCGCCAATTCGGAACGCATCATCAACCAGGAAGAAGATTCCTGAAACCACGTCCTTAACCAAAGATTGCGCGCCAAAGCCGATAGCGATGCCCATCACACTTGCGCCCGCAAGGATCGGGGCGATGTTCACGCCAGACGCTGCAAGGATCGACATGATCACCATGCTGAGCAAAGTGATTTGCAAAACGACGCGCAAAAGCGGCAGCAGCGTGGCCATTCGAGCTTCGGGACCGGGGGCGGTGCCATCTTCGGGTGGGGTATAAGCGGCCAGACGGCGGTCAATCGCCGTGCGGCCCCATGTCCACACTAGATCGGCGACCAACAAGGCGACGGCGCTGTCGAGCAGTACAGAAAACACTTGTTGGGCAAGGCTTGGTTGATCCGAGCGTTCGAAAATTCCGACATTCCAGACCACGGCCAAGCTAAGGCCGACGCACACAATCAATGCAAAGCGTGCGACCCGTACGGCGATTGGCCTATAAGCTTCGTAAGGTTCGATAACATCTTCTGTGGGCGCAATGTCGTCGTCTTGAACGTCGTCAGATATGTCCTTTACGTCTTCGTCTTCATCATTTGCCAAGTGGTTTTTCGGTGCATGTTTTATGTGGAATTCTTGCGAGGCGCGATTAAACGCACTGTTCACCCAAGCGGTCAGTAAATTCAACGCAGGGTAAAGCAAACCCAACAATGCGACTGTCCAGACAAGTGGGATCAGTTCAAGAAGCCAAAGCACAAAAATCGCGACGCTTAGACCCGTTAGATAAGTCTGCCAATTGCGCCGTGCCTTTGCGGTGAGCGCGATGTCATAACGTTGAATGGTATTGAACATGATGGCAGTGCCAAACAACACAATGACCAGCAGCAATAACGACGAAAGGACCGCGATAGCCAAAACCTCGGGCGGTCGCCCGCCGTCGGCGGTATTGGCGAACAGTTGATCAAAGAGATCCACAATCCCCACGCAGATCAGAAAAACAGCAACACTGCATGTCAGAACACGCCAGATCACTTTGGCCGTTACGGAACTTACAGGAACCAGCCTGAGCTGTTCAACTCTTGGCGCAAGGAACAACAACAGCACCGTGCCAGTTGCGCGCGTGACGACGATCACGATGAGTGCGTTCAAGATTAGGGCGTTCAAAAGAGGCGGCCAAGACAGGGCGGAAAAGGCGCCAATCGAACCCAGTGCAAAAATAAACAGACCCAAAAACGCAAGACTTGTTCGATACAGAGCTGCCTTGATGCGTTCTGCTGCTGAATAATATTTAGTGATCTCGAGGCGTTTTCGAACAGGGTTCGTGTATTGGCGTAACAACCATTCCAGACCAGCACCAAAGAACAAAAAGATCAGGATAAATGTGAGACTGCGCACTTGCATTGCAGCGGAAAGCTGTTCTCTCCAATGAACGCGGATCAGCTCGGGGACGTCTCCAATTCGGGACCAGGCAACGCCTAACGCTTGAACACGTTCACCCGTCGCTTGAACAACCGCTTCAAGTTGCGCTCGAACCGGTTGTTTTTCGGTTGGTTCGCTTGTCGTAATGTCCGCCGTTTGGGATTTTAGCCATTCTTGGATCCGAGGGTCTGACAGCAGGCGGCTCAATTCCTGAAGATCATTTGCCGAAGGCTTCGAGTCCTGTGCGTGGCCGGAATGCGGGATGATCATTAGGCTGGCCACCATCAGCAACGCAGCTAAGACTGTCGCAAACAACCGTTTCAAGCCTGCACCTCGGATGCGTCGACCAAAGTGTCTGGTTCGTCGTCGTGGAACGTATAGTCGGGCGGGAAAACCGTTTCGACATTTATGTGCCCGCCGATAGGCGCGAGTTGGCACGCCAGTCGCGTTCCTTCTGGAAACCCTTTTGCTTGGAGGGTTCTAAGCTCTAGGTCGGTGGGCTCTGGCAAGGGGAAATCGCTTGAAAGAATCCGAATGACACAGGTGCCACAGCGCCCACGCCCTTCGCAAAGGCTGGCATGGGGTTCGTCATTTTGCCGCAAAACGTCCAAGAGGCTGAGGCCAGAACGACTGGTGGCCAATTTCTTTTTGCCGAAAGTAAGGTCGACGTTTTGCGAGGGCTTTAGCGCCAGCCGTATGAAACGAGCGACAAAGGTCAACACGGCCAAGGCAATTGACCACCAAATAACCTGAGTCGTCACAAAATCAATAAAGTCCAGATCAAGGGGTTGAGGCTCATCTTCGGACGCCCCGTATCCGGATGATCTGGAACCATAGTCGTTTTGTGCCTGCTGCCCGTATCCCGATGATTGGCCATAGCCAGCTGCAGGCTTGTCAGCGGGGTTGCTTGTGTACCCGCTGCCTTGCCCTATTCCCCGATCTTGTTTGTATTCCGTGACAGTGTTTGCAGGTCTGGCTTGTTCGTAACCATTTGAATTCGCGTAGTTATCAGAGTCTTTTTTGCTGCCATATGTTGTTTGCGTGGCTGTTGAATTTGCGGCTTTGGCCAATGCAGAACGCCCGGCTTCGGCATATCCAAGCAATGCGGCAATCGGTATCGCGACGATGATCGGGTAAATCCAGAGCAACAGATTGCGCGCGGACTCTTTTGATCGCAACCACGTAATCAATCCGGCGCATCCATGTATCCAAATGACGGATATAAGACCCACTTGGATGAGACCCGTGGTCGGATCACTTACCCACATGGATTGAACAGTTAGTTCATAGTTTGGGTCCAGTTTGGATTGCTGCAAAAAGTAGATGCTTATCGTGTGGGTGGCCATCATCGGCACGACGCACACAGCCGTTACAATTTGAACCAAGTCCTGCATATTCGTGCGCAGAGTCGGGCGGTTGTAGATGGCGATCAAACCAAGGATGAAATGCGCGATCAATGATAGGAACAGCAGCAAGAAGACCGGTTTGATCTCCCAAATCTCAGTTAAAAAAGGGCGGGCTGTCTCCATCGCTTTGATTGAGATAATGCCAAAGCTTGCATTTAATAAATGGCTGGTCACAAAGGCCAAAAGAACAAGGCCGGTCGTGATGCGAAGAGAACGCGCGAATATACCGACACGCCTTCTGGACGTAATCCCTGACAATTGCCACCCCTTTAGCCGCTATCCAGCTGGCTCAAATCCCCACAACTTAGTCATGACCTAAGCTATCACGATTGTCGCCGTTCGGACCTTATGAAGCAAGTGTATGTTTTTGAGAAACCAAGCGAGCGAGCGCAAACACTTTGACTTAACCAAAGGCGGACGATGATTTTGTGAGAGTGAGTAGTTCTCTGTTACATTTGGCTACAAACACAGGGCGCGCGTTTTTTAACGGATTGGGTATAAAGCATAAAATGTCTGACCAACCACATATCCTTGTCGTGGATGACCACGCCGAAATTCGCAAATCAGTGACGCGATACCTTGAACGCAATGGAATGCGGGCGACGGGCGCTGAGGATGCATTGGATATGGACGCCCGATTGACGCGCGGCACATTTGATTTGATCGTTCTCGATGTCATGATGCCCGGTGAAGATGGGCTGAGCGTTTGCAAAAGGTTGAGCGAAACCAGTAATATTCCGATCCTGATGTTGACTGCGCTTGGGGATGAAGACGACCGGATTAAGGGGTTGGAAAGCGGTGCGGATGACTATTTATCCAAGCCGTTTAATCCGCGTGAATTATTGGCAAGGATTCATGCAATTTTACGCCGTGCACGACGGGTGCCCAGTTTGGAAGATTTTGCCGGAAAGAAACTGCGGTTTGCGCATCTTGCTCTGGATTTCGATGCGCGCTTGCTGACCAGCGACATTGGCGATTCTCAACAGCTGACGTCTGGTGAGCTCAAGTTGTTGTCTATATTGTTGGAACGTCCGCGCATGGTGTTGAGCCGGGATGAATTGCTTGATCTGACGACTGGGCGAACGGCCGGACCATTGGATCGGACGATTGATAACCAAATCAGTAGGTTACGTCGCAAAGTTGAGGTGGATGTGTTACGCCCGCGATTGATTTCGACTGTGCGCAATGGTGGATACAGTCTGGCTTGTGATGTTGAGGTGTCACCGTGAACGTTCGAGGATGGGGGTTACGCACTCAAATTGCGTTGCTTGTTTTGTCTATCCTGTGTGTTGCTCAGGCGATCAGTCTTTGGTTGTTTGTTGATGAGCGATCTATGGCGGTTCAGGCTGCAATAGCTGCCGAAGCTGCTGGACGGGCGGCGAATGTCGCGCGTTTCATCGAAGAAGCACCAGCGGATTTACACAGCGAAATTATCCGTGCTGCGTCTTCCCCTTTGGTGCGCTTTGACCTTGCTGAAGGACCTAGTGTTACGTCTGAACACCACGATAGTGGTGGTGCGGTCGAGGCGCGTGTGCGCGCCCTTCTCGAAGAGAGCTTTAGCAGGGATATACGCGTCTACGTCCATGCAACTGAACAAATCATAAACCCTTTTGCCAACCTTCCCCCTGAGCGGGCTGACCTGCAGGGTAAGTTGATGGAAGGTACGATTGCCGCTTTGGAAATGGAAATCTCAGTCGGGCTCGCTGGGGGGCGGTGGTTGAATATCGGGACGCATTTCGAACGCCCCCCCATTCAATGGCCTTGGGCATCGACAGCATCTTCTATTTTGTCGGCGGCACTGCTTTTGACTGTCAGTTTCTGGTTCTTGTTGACCCGTTTGACGGGGCCATTAAATACTTTGGCCGCCGCGTCTGATCGTCTTGGTCGCGGCGCAGCCGAAGGGGCACTGGATGTTGTCGGCCCTAAAGAAGTGCGCGACCTGACCTGCGCCTTTAATACGATGCAGGACAGGTTGACCCGTTTCGTCGGGGATCGAACCCAGATGTTGGCCGCCTTGGCCCACGATCTCCGTTCGCCTTTAACGGCAATGCGCGTTCATTCGGATATGGTGGATGATCCGGAAATCGCGGATAGCTTGGCAATTTCGCTTCAGGAAATGACGGATATGGTCGAAGCGACCTTGGATTATGCGCGTGGCGTCGGTCGTGACGAAGAGAGCGTCCAAATCGATGTAGCGGATTTGTTTACGCACTTGAATTTGCCGCAGTTGACCGTTGATGAAAGCCCATCCTTGAGCTTCACAGTGAAGTTTTCCGCCATGCGTCGCGCCATTCGCAACTTGGTAGACAACGCCATTCGGTATGGCGGAAACGCAAAAGTCAGCTGGCGCGAATTGGAAGATACTGTTGAAATTCTAATTGAGGATGATGGACTGGGTATTCCGGAGGATCAGATCGAACAAGTCTTCGCGCCTTACGTGCGTCTCGAAACATCGCGATCGCAGAAAACCGGTGGACATGGATTGGGCCTATCGATTGCGCGAAGTATTATTCTTGCACATGGCGGCAATGTGGAATTGGCAAATTGTGTACAAGGAGGGTTGCGCGCAACCATCTGTTTGCCAAAGGACACACAAACAGATGCAAGGGGCCAGCAATCGACGCAAAACCCTATACCAAAAAGGGTTATTGCGGCATGAAGACACAAGTAATCATGAATAGTCGCAGGCAAGCGCATTAAAACTGGGGGAATAGTATGGACAGACGATCATTTTTGGAAAAAGGCGCGATTTTGATAGGGGCCGGGGCTGCAGCACCTGCATTTTCTCAAGGTGTTGGATTTGACGATTCAATTCAGCCATCCAATTTGCCAGAGGATTTTTTACCGCGTGAAGTTCGCATTCGAAACGACTTTGGTCCGAACGAAATTCATGTCGACCCACGCCAGTACGCTTTGTATTGGACGCTCCCTAAAAAGAAAGCGATCCGATACACTGTTGGTATAGGCCGCCCGGGCCTGTATGAATCCGGCGAGTTTTTCATTGGTGCCAAGAAAATCTGGCCCAGTTGGACACCAACGCCCAGCATGATCGATCGGCAGCCTGAACTGTATAAACGGCACGAAAATGGAATGCCGGGTGGCCCAAATAACCCACTTGGCGCGCGCGCACTTTATCTGTTTCAACCCGGCCGAGGCGATACATTCTTGCGCATCCACGGGACGAACCGGCCAGACACAATCGGACAACGTGTGTCTAATGGCTGCGCCCGGTTGGTGAATGAACAGATTATCGATCTGTATGATCGGGTGCCTCAAAATACACGTGTGGTTCTGTACCCTATTCCAGCCTAATCGTGACCTCTGCCTCAGCTAGGCTTACCTATCCCGGCGCTGTATTTTGTGCCGGGATTGAGGCCTATGTCGTATGTCGTGAAATCGATTGAATTTGTTCGTTGTTGCTGGTTTTGGGACGGGCCTGATGAAATCAATCACGCTCAGTTTCGGTGGGTTGACGCATTCGGGTAAAACTATTTTGACAAATCTACAGATAGTACCTTGAGATTCCAGTGACTGGAAGCTTTATCAAAGGGGATAAAGCTATTTCGGGTGCTGTCAGTGAACAAATCAAATTCGGTGTCTCTGTCTGTCCAAGGCATGAACTGCGCGTCCTGTGTCGGGCGGGTGGACCGCGCATTATCAGATGTCCCGGGCCTAAGCGACGTTTCGGTCAATCTGGCCACGGAAACCGCGACGATGTCGGTTGATGGACCGTCTCGCATCCTTGATGCATCTCAGGCGTTGAATGATCTGGGATACCCTGCCAGAGAATCCAGCGCCGTTTTGGCGGTGTCTTCAATGTCGTGCGCGTCCTGTGTGGGCCGCGTCGATACCGCACTTGGCAAAATTCCCGGTGTGTTGGATGTTTCAGTCAACCTTGCTTCGGAAACGGCGACGGTCAAGTTTTTGAACGGATCATTGGACCCGGCTGACTTAATCAGAGAAAGCGCAAATGCTGGATATCCAGCAACCATCGCGCAAGCTGATCAAAATTCGGATCGAGTTGCCCGGCAAGCGCAAGATGCACAGGACCAAGGACGACGTGCCCTGATTGCGGCGATTTTGACGGCCCCTGTTTTTGTTATGGAAATGGGCGCGCATGCGTTTCCTCCAGTTCATATGTGGATCGCGCATTCGATTGGCATACAAAACGCTTGGGTTATTCAATTTATCCTGACGTCGATTGTCTTGTTTGGACCGGGGCGTCAGTTTTTTGTGAAAGGTGTGCCAGCACTGCTGAAACGCGCGCCTGATATGAACAGTCTTGTCGCTCTTGGGGCTGGTGCGGCCTGGAGCTTCTCTGTCGTGGCGACCTTTTTGCCATCCGTGTTCCCCGAAATTTCGCGGGCTGTCTATTTCGAGGCCGCCGCCGTTATTGTTGTGCTGATCCTTGTGGGCCGATGGCTTGAGGCCGAGGCCAAAGGGCGTACAGGCGCTGCGATACAGGCGCTTATCGGGCTGCAAGCGCGCCAAGCCCGTGTCCTGCGGGATGGGCAGATGGTCGACACGGCTATCGAAGATTTAGTCGTCGATGATATCGTCGTCATTCGCCCCGGTGAACGCATACCTCTTGATGGTTTGATCACTGAGGGGCGCAGCAATGTCGATGAAAGCATGATCACCGGCGAACCCGTTCCTGTCGCCAAGGCCATTGACGACCCCGTCACAGGGGGCACAGTCAACGGCACTGGCAGCTTGTCTGTGCGCGCGTTGCGCGTTGGCAATGATACAACTCTTGCCCAGATCATTCGCATGGTTGAAGATGCACAAGCCGCCAAATTGCCGATGCAAGATTTGGTAAATAAAATTACCATGTGGTTCGTTCCCGCCGTGTTGGCACTGGCCGGTATTACGTTTCTGATCTGGTTGGTTTTCGGCGCTGCACCTGTGGTGGCATTTGCGTTGATTGCTGCAGTGTCCGTGCTGATCATCGCATGCCCATGCGCCATGGGATTGGCGACACCTACGTCGATTATGGTTGGAACCGGGCGCGCGGCTGAAATG
Source organism: Paracoccaceae bacterium (assembly GCA_039960995.1). Lineage (GTDB taxonomy): Bacteria > Pseudomonadota > Alphaproteobacteria > Rhodobacterales > Rhodobacteraceae > JABSSA01. Next base: position 35,675 of record JBDVKF010000068.1, read on the forward strand.
GGTGTGCTGTTTCGAAAAGGCGATGCACTGCAAACGCTTAGCGAAGTTGACGTTATCGCGTTTGATAAGACCGGAACCCTGACCGTAGGCAAGCCGGTTCTGACTGATCTTATTGTCACCAACGGACAAGAGCGCGCCGAAATACTGCGCCTTGTTGCGTCGGTCGAGGCGCAATCGGAGCACCCGATCGCCAGTGCAATTGTTCAGGCCGCGAAAGAAGAAAAGATCAACTTAGCATCCGTTTCGAATTTTCAGGCCATTCCCGGTTTTGGGGCCCAAGCAGAAATCGACGGAAAGCTGATCCGTGTCGGCGCAGATCGATTTATGGAGCAGGCGGGGATCGATACTTCGTCTTTGGCGGCTGATGAACGCGCCTTGGCGCAACAAGGGCGCACTGCGCTTTATGCATCTATCGACACAGATTTGGTGGCTGTGCTCGCCGTGTCCGATCCTTTGAAATCATCCAGTGCCTTTGTCATGCACGCTCTGCAACAGCAGGGGATCGAAATCGCCATGATCACCGGCGATAAACCCGAACCTGCGCATACAGTGGCCAAAACCGTTGGGATTGATCATGTCATTGCGGGTGTGTTGCCTGACGGCAAAATGCAAGCGCTAGAGTCTTTGCGTGCAGGTGGCCGCAAGGTCGGGTTTGTCGGTGACGGGATAAACGATGCGCCGGCCTTGGCCAGCGCGGATGTCGGTGTGGCCATCGGAACCGGAACGGATGTCGCAATCGAAAGCGCAGATGTCATTTTGATGTCTGGTGATTTGCGCGGCGTGGTCAATGCCGTGGCAATTTCCGAGGCAACGATGCGCAACATTCGGCAAAACCTGATCTGGGCATTTGCGTATAATGCGGTATTGATCCCAGTGGCTGCCGGAGCGTTATATCCGGCATTTGGATTACTTCTGTCGCCAATGTTTGCAGCAGGGGCGATGGCCTTATCCTCGGTTTCGGTTCTGACCAATGCCTTGCGGTTGCGTAAATTTCGCCCCGCTTTGGATGAGACGACACAACACCTTTGATCGAACAGGAGCGGGTCATGAATATCGGCGAAGTCGCATCTCGTTCTGGATTGCCACCAAAGACGATCCGGTATTACGAAGACATTGGCCTGATCAATCCGATGCGCGGGGAAAATGGATATCGCGCATTCCGTGAAGAAGATTTGCACAAGCTGACCTTTCTAGGCCGCTCGCGCACTTTGGGGTTTTCGATCGAAGATTGCCGCACGCTATTGGCGTTGTATGAGGATCGGAACCGCGAAAGTGCTCAGGTGAAATCTGTGGCCGAAGGGCATCTGCGCCAGATCGATGACAAGATTGCCCAATTGCAATCACTGCGGGGCACTTTGGCGCATTTGGTTCAATGCTGTCAGGGTGATGACCGACCCGATTGCCCAATCTTGGAAGACCTGTCGGGACGAACAGCGGAATAGGTGATCTTTCAACTGCATAGGTTGCGTGTCTCAGAATTGAAGCGTTGACCTCAATCTCTATTGGTCATGCGGTCGTGCAAACGCTGTTCCAACCTTCTTCGCGTTCCATGGCGACGACCTCTTCGATCCTTTTGTCGCTGACTTTCCCCAGAATAACCGTACGGCCAATCACAAGAGCAGGCGTGCCAAACAATCCAAACACACGGGATACCGCAGCCGTGTCTTCAAGCTCTCGCAAAACTGCAGGGCTTTGCATGTCATCGCGCAATTGTCGTTCGTCCACGCCCAGATCGTTTGAAAGTCGTGTCAGATACGAAAATGTAGGTGCAAAGGGCGTATTCATCAGGTGGGCATGAAAGGCGACGTAAGCACCTTGGCGTTTTGCGGCCAACGCTGCTTTTGCCGCCAAAACCGAGTTCTCGCCCAGCAGTGGCAATTCATGCCAGGTTACAGAAATATCCGCTGATTTTGACATTTCGGATAAACGTTCAGTTTGAATGCGGCAGTAAGGGCAATAGTAATCCGAAAACGAAGCCATTGGCACAACATTTGCCGCTTGGTCCGCTCCGGAAAATAAAGGGGTGCACAGATCAGCGGCCACGCGGTCGTCAACGCGCTGTAACGCGGCACGTTTTTCAGGCGTGTTATCCGCGTCTAACCCGATAAATGGATCGAAACTCGCAATGGTGCTTTCACCAGCAACATACCGTCGAAACCCACGCGGGCTTTCCATTGCTTCCAATGTCAGCTTTTCTGCCCGCAGATTGGGCAGATACCGTAAGCCCGCATAAGCCGCACCAATTGCGCCTAACGTAAGCAGCGTGCTGCGTTTTTTCTGATCCATAGGCATAAAGATACGTCATGTCCGGCCGAATTCAATTCTGCGGACGTCTAATGCGCTCAGACAGGCGCGGTCAACTTTACATACGGATACAATGCCCGACTTTGGGGGAAGGTCGGGCGCACGCCACAGATCAATCCACGTCGGCCCAAGATCCCGTTCCACGTAAAAAAGGCGAACTTTCGTGATAGGCTGCTTGTTCGGGAAGGGCCTGCGTCGAAAACCAAATTTCTTCAGGCACGACGTCTACAATTCGATCTGCACGCTCGAATGCTGCAACTCGAGGCGAGTCCCAATCAATCGATGCACGTCCTGTGATAAACAAGGCTGAACCTGTTTCGAAATCTGGAATGAACACACCAACGCGGCCATCGACTTCGATATTTCCGAGGGTATTAAAGAAACGATTGCCAAAGAAGTCGGGAAAAGACAAAGACCCGTCTGCATTTAGGCGTATGAACCCGGGTTTGCCGCCACGATGCGATGCGTCCACGCCTTGATCGGGCGCGTCCGACGGGGTCTTTACCCGCGATGCAATGAGCAGAGTGTCTGCGTTTTCAATCAGAGTTTTGGCGTCCTGATCAAACGTGGCCAACTTGCGTGGTTGTGGGCGTAAATCTTGGCTTTGCGACCAATCAAGTGTTCGGGCCTGAATGTACTTTGGACAATTTCCAAAGCTTTGATCCACGGCGATCGACATTTCGCCGGCTTTCCCATGAACCAATGTACCATTCATCCGGTTGCGTCGACGACTGTGCAATTCTAACCCTACCGCTCCGACCTTTGCACCGACCGCAATATCCAAACCTAGTTCCTGCGCCAGAACTGGAACGGCCGCAACGTTCAGGATGCGCGGGTCTGGGGATGTCATGAACCCCGATTGACCAAATACAGGGCTGGCCCAAACGCGCCCCATATCGTCAAGAAACCCCATGTGCAAAATCGGGAGGCTTTCAAAGAACTCGCGATGTTGCATCGGCATTTCGGGACGTACAAACACGGAGACCTTTTCAATGTGCGATGAAGGGACTTCGGCACGGTTTTGGATGGCGGTTTCACCAGCATGAAAGACGTCTTTATCCTGTGTCATGTCATGTATCCTTGTCAGAAATTGAGTGAGTCAATCCAAGTTCCAAGTAATGGCAATGATTGAATTTAGGGGGGAGGACAGTTTGGTTGGCGGCGCATCGTTGGAATACAATTTCGTCATCATCAGGGTCCTTGTGGCGGAACATGCGGTGTTTTTGCGGGTTCCAATTTGAACGCGACGCCGAGTTGCTGCGATCTGTCATCAATTTAACAACATTAAAAATCGTTGGAATATTGCAAAAAGGAAAGATATTATTTTGGAAAATGATAGTAATATAGGTGAGGCACAGAGATGGATCGCATACAAACGCTCGAGGTTTTTGTAGCCGTCGCTGAGGCACAAAGTTTTGCGACAGGCGCGCGCGCAATGGGATTAAGCGCGCCGTCAGCCACGCGCGGGATTAACGCATTAGAAGATCGCCTTGGGGCGCGTCTTTTCACGCGCACAACCCGACAGGTGCGTCTTACCGATGTTGGCATTGCCTACCTAGAAGACGCGCGCGGTATCCTTGGGCAATTGCAAGCTGCTGATGATGCGGCTGCTGGGGCTGCAATCAATCCATCGGGTACTTTGCGTATTACTTGTTCAAACGAATTCGGGCGCATCTACATTATGCCAATCTTGACCGAATACTTGGATAATTTCCCCAAGGTGACGGCCAATGTGTTGATGTTGGATCGTGTGGTCGGTCTGGTCGAAGAAGGATTGGACGTTGGTGTTCGCATTGGTCCGTTGCCGGCGTCTGGTCTATCAGCAGTGCGCGTCGGTAGTGTGCGGCGGGTGATTTGTGGATCGCCTGACTATCTGCGCGAACATGGATATCCAGAATCTCCGCGCGATTTGCAGAATCATCGTTTTGTTGCGGCGTCACCGGTTACACCGGCTGCGGATTGGCGATTTGGGCGGGACATGAAGAACGCAGTGAAAATGCATCCCCCCCTTGTCGTGACCAGTGTCGCGGCTGCGATCGACGTGGCCAGAGACGGGTGGGGGCTGACGCGAGTGTTATCCTATCAAATTGGCCCCGACCTAAAAGCAGGGACATTGGAAATTGTTTTGGAAGACGATGAACCCGCGCCCTTGCCGATCCATTTGGTACATGTGGAAGGGCGACGCGCTGCAGCCAAAGTGCGATCGTTCATAGAGTTTGCAAAACTCCGCCTGCGCAAGAACTCGGCTTTGAATTAGAGGCGTGGAAAACGAACCAAACCTCATGTGTGATGGCCCCAACGTTCTATAAGCCCTGATGAACAAAGTCTTGTCGGACAGGTAAAAACGCCCCTAACGTAGACTATCCAAACCGCGCGTCTTGCGCGTAGTTTGCGAGGCTCTATGCACGATCCTGCCTTTTCAGCATCCGGTCGGTTTTGGCGTGGCAACTTGCATACCCATTCCAATCGTTCAGACGGTGTTATTGCACCGCAAGATGTGTGTCGCCGATATAAGGCGGAAGGGTATGATTTTATCGCACTGACGGACCATTTCGTTGGAGCATATGAGTATCCAATTGTTGATACGCGCCCTTTTCGCGATGATGAATTTACGACCATATTGGGTGCTGAATTGCATTCAGGGGCGATGGAAAACGGTGAAATCTGGCACATTCTTGCTGTTGGATTACCCGACGATTTTGCACCGTCGTATTCGCCTGCTTTTTTGCCAATCGAAGATCAAGAGACAGGCCCGGAAATCGCACAACGCGCGCGCGCCGCTGGCGCGTTTGTGGTCGTTGCTCATCCTGAATGGGGTGGGCTGTCCCTTGCAGACGCGCGCAGCATTAGCGCCGCGCATGCTGTCGAGATTTACAATCACGGATGTCACATCGCGGCAGATCGGGGCGAAGGGTTCTGGCATTTAGATCGGCTTTTGGAAGAAGGTCGCCGCCTGACCATATGCGCGACCGACGATGCGCATTTTTATGAACCTGACCACTTTGGGGGCTGGACGATGGTCAAAGCAAAAGAAAACACGCCAGAGGCACTATTGGCCGCCTTAAAGGCAGGGCATTCATACGCCTCAACCGGCCCGGAAATTCGCGATGTGATTTGGGGGCGGGACACAGCCACCATTCGAACAAGCGCATGCGCAACGGTGATCGTGCAGGGAAAAGGATCGGGGGCAGCGGTCATCCATGGTGAAAGCATGACCACATGCGAAGTGCCTTTGCAGCGACTTGAGAACAGCGATTGGATGCGCGCGACAGTCATTGACCGCGCGGGACGTAGGGCATGGACCAACCCAGTTTGGAGAGTTTGATCCCATGACGTTTTGGGTGATTAAAGCGGTCAACTGGAGCGATGGGACGCGTGAGCGGTTCAACAAACTGTTGCCGCGAAAAACATCTTAGATAGTATCGCGAATAAGTCGCTCAGAGAGGTTTACCGATGGTCCTGAAAACAATGCATACTGTGCCACAAAAGGTGTCCTATGACGTCGTTATTGTCGGCGGTGCAATTATGGGATCATCGACAGCGTGGTTCTTGACAGAGAACCCGGATTTTGACGGTTCGGTCTTGGTCGTGGAGCGCGACCCAAGTTATGAAAAATGCTCCACAGCGCATACAAATTCCTGCATGCGGCAACAATATTCGACCGAGCTGAATGTGCGTATTTCGCAATTCGCGGCTGATTTTGTGAAGAATATTCGCAGCTATATGGGCGATGATGAACGCGTGCCCAGTCTGTCCATCCGGTCCTTTGGCTATATGTACCTGGCTGACACCGAAAAATTTGCTGATGTATTGCGCGAAAATCAAAAAGTGCAAAATGCAGCTGGGGCGGCCACGCAATTGATGACCGCAGATGAGATTTTGAAGACCTATCCGTTCTACAATGTTGACGACATCGTGCTTGGCTCGATCAACCTTGTCGATGAAGGGTACTGGGATGGGGCGGCTGTCTTTGACTGGTGGAAGAGACAGGCGCGCGAACGCGGGGTGGAGTATATTTCCAACGAAGTGATCGCCATGACCAAGAATGCGGCGAGAACACGGGTCGAGAGCGTCACATTGAAGTCGGGCGAAGTGATCGCTTGTGGGACCGTACTGAACGCATCTGGCCCGCGCGCAGCACGTACCGCTCAGATGGCCGGCATCAACGTTCCGGTTGAGCCGCGCAAAAGGTATTCTTGGGTGTTCAAAGCAGAACAGCCATTGGACCGCGACCTGCCTCTGACGATTGATCCATCGGGTGTGCATGTGCGCGAAAACGGCGGGGGCACCTATCAGTGCGGGGGGCATGCTGACTATGATCCCGCCGTTGATTTTGACGATTTCGCAATGGATCATTCGATTTGGCAAGATCACATATGGCCTATTCTCGCGACCAGAATCCCGCAGTTCGAGGCGATCAAAGTCCAAAGCGAATGGGCCGGTCATTATTCGATGAACACGCTGGATCACAACGCGATTGTTGGTCCTCATCCAGATGTCGAAAACTTCCACTTCCTGAATGGCTTTTCTGGCCACGGATTGCAGCAATCACCTGCGATGGGACGCGGTACCGCTGAATGGCTGACTTACGGCGAATATCGCACATTGGATCTTTCACCGTTCCAATTCGGACGCATAACGAAGGAACAACCGATACTTGAGAAGGCCATTATTTGATCCTTGCATAAGGTAGTGATGGCTTGCTCAACAAAATGCGTACGTAAGTCTGGGCTAGCTTAACTGAGACCAACGAAGTAGGCAGCTCCAGCGAAAAGCCTCATCAAATACTGAGACAGTGACCAACATGCTGGGTAACATCTTAATCATCACCCATGAGCGACTGCAACGTAAGTGATGCGCCGATCAAACGTGCTTGGCATAGTTCCAAGGCAGCAGCTCGTTGATGTCCGTTTGTTTGTGTCCGCCAGCAATGGCTGTGAGGACGCCGGACAGATAACCATGCGGTTCGATCCAGTTGAGTTTGCAGGTCTCGATCAGGGACGCGATGATGGCCCAGTTTTGTGCGCCCGCATCGTGACCCGCGAAGAGCGCGTTTTTACGGTTCAGGGCAACGGGGCGGATGGTGCGCTCGATCGGATTGTTATCGAGCTCGACGCGGCCATCATTCAGGAACCGGCACAGGCCTTCCCAGTATTTGGCGATGTACTTCAGGGCCTCTCCGGTGGGTGATTTGGCCGAGGCACGGGCACGGCTTAAGGCAAGCCAAGTTTCCAAAGCAGTGGTGATGGGTTTTGAGCGGTCCTGCCGTGCAGCGTATCGTTGGTCGGCAGGCAAGCCGCGCAGATCTTTTTCGATGCGATAGAGCGCTTGGATTTGAGCCAAGCTTTCTTGCGCAATTGGTGCCGCACCGGATTGGGTGACGTCATGCAACTTGCGGCGGGCATGCGCCCAGCAATAGGCCAGTGTCACATCCTGAGCCGGGCGTTTGAGCAAGCGATTATAGCCTGCGTAGCCATCCACTGGTAGAGTGCCGCTGAAGCCCTTCAAGATAGTTTCTGCATGTTGGCCGGATATCGCCCCGTCGCATAGGTAAAGGCCACGCCAGGTGGGTCCTCACCGCCCTATGGCCTATCATCACGGGCCAGCGCCCAAAAAGTATCGGGTTTTGGTCTTTTTCCGCCCTGGGGACAGGACTGGCGCGGTTGTTTCATCCATTAAGAGCTTGGTGGAGCGCTTCAGATCGGCCATGAGCGCCTCATAGATCGGAGACAGTTCAAGGGCCGATTTGCCTACCCAGCCCAAGTTTACTGCTCATGCCGATCCGGCCAGCCAATGGACAGCGGCACGCAAAGGCCCCGCTTTCTTTGCTTATTCTACCAATTACCTGATCGATACGGATCACAGTATCATCCTTGATATGGATGCCAGCCGCTCGAACAGAACCGCCGAGGTTGGAGCCATGCACAAGATGATCGACCGGACCGAAGAGTGCTTTGGCTTGAAGCCAGATTGGATCGCTGCCGACACAGACTACGGTTCGTCTGATAGTCTTGTTTGGCTTGCACTCAAACGTAAGATTCTGCCCTTCATTCCCGTCTTTGATAAAGGCGAGCGCACTGACGGAACATTCTCCAGATCAGACTTCACATGGGACGATGAGCGCGATCGCTACTGAACCACGCCGGGTTTGCCAGAGGCTAATTTGTCTTAGTTACGCGGCCATATCTGATCTTTCCATAGCGGCATAGAAGTGTGCCTCTGCTTCGGCTGGTGGGATGTTCCCGATTGGCTCCAGCAGACGGCGATTGTTG
>JBDVKF010000069.1:0-20136 GCA_039960995.1 Paracoccaceae bacterium
TCAACAACCGTCGCTTGCTCGAACCCATCGGATACATCACGCCAACTGAAGCTGAGGACGCGTTCTATGCAAACATAAACACACTCGATAAAGTCGCATAAGAAGAACTAAACAGTCTCCGGTAAAACCGGGGCGGTTCAATTCGCAATGGCTGGTTGAAAGACAAACAAGGAGTTATGGCGCATCCGTTTTTCAAAGCGATGAATGACAGGAATGTTGTTTTCTATGACCCTCGCAAGAATGTGAGGAAATCGGCAAGCGTCAAACGTGAACGCAGTAGGGAGCGCCGAGAACAGCACCTCGAAGTCATGAACTTTCTTGAGACGCTTCGCGGCGTTGATCTTCAGATTGATACAGGCTGGTCTGAGTACTGATCCTCCCATGGGCGTGCATAAATCAACATTTATGCACGCATCACGGCCTTCAATGATATCAACCGCTTGAAGCGTGCAAATGTCGCGTGAATAATGTCTGTATGAAAATGATCGGCTATGCGCGAGTTTCCACTTCCGGCCAGACCTTGGATGCACAGGTCGAACAGCTTGCGGAAACTTGCTGCGACAACATCTTTCAGGAGACGGTAAGCGGGGCGCGTAGCAATCGTCCGGAGCTGAAAAATGCACTCGCCGCTCTTTCGGAAGGGGATGTTTTGATCGTAACGCGACTGGATCGTCTGGCAAGATCAACGCGCGATCTACTGGATATCGTCCACGCCATCGAAAACCAGGGCGCAAAGTTGAAGGCGCTTGCTGATCCGTGGGTAGACACCACGACACCCACTGGAAAACTAATTCTCACTGTCTTGGGTGGTCTCGCAGAATTCGAGCGATCTTTGATTGCCGAGCGCACTGCCGAGGGCCGTGCACGTGCAAAGCGTGACGGAAAGCGACTGGGACGGCCCCCTAAGCTTTCTATGCATCAACGAAAAGTAGTGATTCGTATGCGGAAAAAGGGTCAAGATAATGCCGAAATTGCAAGGACACTTGGAGTTTCAAGGTCAACAATTTCCCGAGTGGTTAGTGTCTAAGCGTCGGGCGGAATTAGCTTTATTCTTGGTGCCTTAAGATGGCGCACGAACATCTTGGATCATACCGCCAAACATCTCCGAGCAGATCTTTATGAAATCCCTGTGAAGATAATATCTGACAGATCTGCCATCGACATCCGAAGTCTCCCATTCGAAAACGTTAGCCGTCTTCGCCTTCTCAATCTTTCTCATCACAGTCGGCCGCGAGATTGCCTTCCGGCTACAGCGTTCTATCAATTGCGCCAATCTCGATCCTGGGTAACCGTGCCCTTTATAAGTATCTATGTACATCTTACAGATCACCAGAAAAAAGCCGTGATCATTCAAGTCTGGATGTTTCCCCAACTTTTCGACAATCGCCTGCCTGCGGCTGAGTGAATTCACCAAGAACTGCACTATCTCGTCAACATCTTCGGGGTATTCATCCCTCAAACGGTCCTTGAGCTCTGAGTCTTCGGCCGTTTCCTCATAAGCCCCGAATCCCATTTCTGATCCGAGCAGTAGGTTGCGAATGCTCTTCTGTGCAAGTGTCTCGTTTCTTGGGCTAGACATTTTTGGGCACCTCTCGTTGTTGTTGGTCTCAGTTATACTATAGAAATAAACATCAAAAAAAACAATCAACTACCATCGTAAATTGATGCCTATCTTGATACTCACTAAGTATCACATTTGATATCTATCTCGATAAGCTCCTGAATATTGTGATTGACATCACGATAGGCATCGTGCAGGAATGAGGCAGAAGTAAGGCATCTTAGGAGGTCAGAATGAACTGCTTAAAGAAAACGGTTGGTGTTGTGGCATTGCTCTCAGCAGCAAACCTTGCAAGTGCTGGCGTCGGCCCAACACTTGGAGGTGGCGACACAACGGTTGGGGGCGCGGGCGAATTCGTTGGCTCGCTCCAACAAAATGACATTACAGGGTACCCATTTCGCAATGGCTGCGCAGTCGTGCTAGTTGCTCCGGGCTATACATGCATTGATCTGCCCGGTGGCGGCATCGTCATCGTTCCAAGCTTTCCCAAAGTAACGTTCGATTACGAACGGCTTAAGCCATGGGACCCTTCGCCACGGGTGATCAATTCGGATCCATTTGCATCCGGGATCGAGGGTTTCCTTTACGGTCAATGAAACACTCAGCCCTGAGCGGTCTGCGCCGCTCAGGATTCAAACCAAAAGTGAGGTAAGACAAATGAAATATATTAAAGCTTTCGCGCTTGCGACGACTACAACTGTAGTACTTTCTTCCACTGCTCTTGCAGAGGGCGAGCAGAACTACGTGGAAGTGGATCCTGCTATCGGTCCGGAGATGCACGAGCTACACGTGTACGACAACTATGTCATGGGTCTACCCGGCGCTGATTCCGGCATCGTGTACGACGGCGGCTACGACGCCGGAGGCAACCACATTACCGTCTTTGACTTTTCTAACGGCGGCGGTGGTGGTGGTGGTGGTGGTGGTGTAAGTGATGACACAACCATTCTTTACTACCTTAAATAGTATGCGAGTTTTCCGCACAATCTTAACTGTGCTCGTCGCGGTGACATTTGTCACCGCGACGGCTCCGACGCAGCCATCGGCACAATCCGTGGCTTCCGTTTCGGAAAACCGCACTACTTTTTGGATAAGTGCATACATACCCGGCACTCACCCTACTACCGAAGGTGTGATATTGCAGACCACTAGTGGTAGAGCCGTGGTAAAGGCTCCCCCTGCCTTCGGATTTGGAGTGGCGGGCAAGTGTTTTTCAACCGATGATCGAAACAACTCGTCGCTACAAAACGCATCGGCCCGTATACGACACTCTTTTGCGGTTACCACGCGGGGGAGACGGCTTTCGATAGAAGACGAACAAAAGACTGTCGGCGTGTCTCATTTGGTAGATTGCTCAACCGGAAACACAATTAGAACAGCGAAATCTCCTGAAACCGATATGAACCTGAAAGTCGATCGAATGCCAAACGGGACCTATCGGATCAAGGCGACAGCTAGTTCAGGCAACCCCTTTTTTCTAGTTGCAGGCTCAAACATTGCTCCTAAGATAGATTGGGATGTAGAAATTACATATGATATTTTAGCTAGATCCTTCAGCGTGAAATATAGCCACGGATGTTTTCCAGCTTTTGAGATGTACGCGAAACAAGATGATGCCCCCCTCACCACAGTCATTTTTCAAGATGACATTCAGAACGGATGCACTCCTTGGGCGCTGATTGACGCAGGCATCGGCTTAAATTCGATAACGGGTGGCTGGGGACCGTTTCCGGTCTCTGATATTGGGCCCAAGCCCCAGATTTCCGATTTGCCGTAGTGGCTAAGCCCAGAATGACGCAATGAGCTAAAGTTCATTGCCACTGTGCTGATTGCGATGATGCCTATGCAAAGTCTCGACCACCTCCTGGAAAGAGGCCTACCCTGGGGCGTTGCAAAGTCGTCGTCTGAAATTGCGTGTCTTCGCCACCTCACACCTCTAGCAAAAACGCGGCGTCGAAGCCGGTGTTTTACTTTCTCATGATCTGAGGGAAACGACCGGGATCGATCCACTGCTTTCCGTCTTTCGGTGCACCCCAAGGGTTGCCGTACACTTTCTCCGCAGGCGGTTCTTCACTTGTGAGATCACGCGCGTTCGAAGCACGCCGCGCCCGCTTGTGCGCTGCTTTCTTGTATGGCTTGTCGCTATCCTTCGTGGTCATCCCGCAGATGGGTGTTTTGCGGTAGGATCGTGACATCTCAAAACTCCTTCGCATTGTGTTCGACGTCCTGCCAGTGCTTGTTCACAGGCAGCGTCTTGGCACGGCGTGCGATGTCTTCAAATCGGACCGGCATGAAGTCCCAGACGTCCACACCGGCGTTGACGCTGTTGCGCGAGCCTTTCCAGTTGTTGTGGACATGACCAAAGATCTGGAGCGCGTCACGGCGCGCGTGGTTCCAGGTGATCATGGGGTAGTGGCACAGCGTGTGCGCCTGGTTCTGCGGTCCGTCACGGACCTCGGTCAAATGCGTGACGCTGGTCCACGGCAGAGCTTGCGTGGGCTCTAGGTCGTGGTTGCCGACAATCAGGTGCTTTTCTGCGCCGGGCAGCTTGTCGAATAGCTTACGCAGCCAGTCGGTGTCCTTGGCCTTTGGCCCGTGGGCAAAGTCGCCAATGATCCAGAGCGCGTCCTTAGGGCCGACCATGACCCAGAGGTTCTGCATCAGAACCGCGTCCATGTGATTGGCCGACCGAAAGGGACGGTTGCAGAACTTAATGACGTTCTCATGCCCGAAATGTGGGTCTGCGGTGTACCAGTTGGTCATGTCTCTTCTCCGGCGTGCCCGATGGCGGCGGCGTCAGAGTCAGTGCAAAGATGAGAAAATCATCAGAGGCGAACGGCTCATAGCCGCCCGCCAGAATGCGGGCGCTAGTCTTGGGTGATATGTTTGCGCTTTATGATCATTTGCACTTCATAGCGGCTTCTTCTGTATCTGGCTATCGATGATCACAGATCCATGTCCGAGGCTTCGACCTCTTCGCCGGCCAGGGCCTCGACGATTTGACGATCAAGTTCCGCCATATGCTGACGGCGAGCTCATAATCGACCAGCGAAAAGCCAATGAGCGTGCTGCCGGGTTCACCGCGATAGGTGACTGTGAAGGTGGCCATGCAGCCTGTTTTGATCTCTTCATCGCGGGGATACTTGAAGCGGTAGGACACGTCATTGCGGTAGTGCCGTGAGTTACCGCACAGCTCGAAGGTCGTGAGCCCTGGGTCATCGGCCCAGGTCGTGCGGATTGTGCGTTCCCGCGCCATCTCGGTGCGGGTTTCCTCGTGGATCAGTTCGCCAATCGCATCCAGATTTTCGATGAAATCCTCGGTGCTCCAAGCATAGGTAAGCGTCATGGTGCGTCCGTCGATCTCAACGCGAGACGGAGGACCATAAAGCCCCTCGATTTGTGCCTTCAGTTCCAGCGGCTCAGGCAGCTCGTCACTTGGCTGACGCATACTGCGATGAATCGCCATGGGGCGCTGTTCCATCACATCGGACGACAAGGTGGCCGTCAACTGATCTTGATCTGCGTTTGCGAGACGACCATGGACGCCAACATCGCCGATGCGGCTGAACCGTTGATAGGTGAACTCAAAAACCGCCCCATCGGGCGACTGCACCCGCAGAACCTCGCTGTCGCCTGTTGGGGCAGCGTCGCTGCGCTCGGAATAGACGGCGAGTACATCTTCCAGTGGGTCTCCGGGTTGCATGCCAAGGATTTCATAGGGATAGGGGCGGGCCTCTGGAGCAGGGAGTGACGTGAGCTCATCTTCTGCGAAAGCTGGAATCGGGAGAGAGGTCAGAACGAAACCAAATGTCAGCAATGTACGGATCATGCGACGGCCTTTCTTTTGTATACGTAGACGGCTTGTTCGCCAACAAACGATTCCAGACGCTGACACTTCAAGGCCCATTCGACCTCGAACGTCAGGCGCTGAACTGCCACCCATGCAGCCTGTGCATCACGAAAGCGGGCGAAGCCGGGTTTGTCTGGTTTGCAGGCCAGCGACGAGACGAAGTGGCCAATGTCGCCGTTGAGGATCTGATCGGAGAGCGCTTCTGCCCATGGCAACTCCGACTGGAACACGGGGTGGTAGCCAAAGGCTTTACGGGTCTCTGCGGCTTCGAACGCGCCGTTTCGACATCCGTTGACGAGGCACATCAGGTCTTCGGGCGTGCCGAGGTATTCGCTGATGCCTTCGACAATGCACCTAGCTTCGAAAGGGCTGATGGCGGGCGCAATGATCAAGTCGGCGAGGCCAAGTGCTGCAAGTTGCGGTTCATAGAGGCGGGCAGACGTGTCGATCAACAGGACATCGATGCCCCGTGCTTCGGCGGCGGCGCTACGATCTTCTACTTCATCGCGGGTTAGGCATTCGATCAGCTCCAGCTGTGGTGGACGAATCTTGCACGCGGCCATCTGTGCCATCCAATTTTGGAGGGTCGAAGGATGACGACCCTTTGGATTCGATCCGGCCAGATCGGTGCAGTCCATAACAGCAACTCGCTTGCCTTGCGCGAGAAAGCCGGAGGCCAGCGCCATCGTGGTGATTGTGCGGCCCGCTCCCCCTTTGGTCGCAAAGGTTGTGATGGTGCGCATTGTTTTGGCCTTCCAAATCATGACTGAGGCTCAAGTATAGCACCCCCATTTTGGGGGTAAACCCGTTATGGGGGTAGCTGTTCCGCTAAATAATTTGGCGGAAAACCCATTGGCTGGAAGCGTCCATACTGCTGCGTACAAACACCTGCTCTCAACGGTAGTTGAAGCTCGGAGCAAGGCTGGATTGTCGCAAGCCCAACTGGCTCAACGCATTGGCAAGCCTGCGTCATTTGTCGGAAAATACGAAGTCGGTGAACGCCGTCTTGATGTTATCGAGTTATTGGTTGTCCTAAATGCTCTTGATGCTGACAGCACAGACTTCATTCTGGAATTGCGCAATCAGCTCCCCGAACAGCTTTGATTTGCGTTTTAGACCAGCGATAGGGTTTCCGACCGACCGAAAAGACCGTCAACCAGAGAGTTCAAAAGAGCTTTGGGGAAGCCCGCTGGCAGCTGCGTTTTGGTTCGCTCAATTGCGCCGCCGAGCTGGTCAAGGATCTCGTCGATTACGCTGTCTGCCAAGTCCTGCCCCAGACCGACGACCTTAGCTGTTTCAAGAAAGTGCCTCCGCACAACCTCATTGATCCGATAGTGGTTTTGATCGCCAACGCTCATCGCCAATCGCATGCGGTTGTGCCGGATTTGGCCATCATCGACGGCCTTTTGCGCCGTCAAAACATCGTAAAGCGGCGTCATGCCAAACCCGCCACCGGGGCGCAAAGCAATGCTAAAGTTCTTCGCATGACCGTCGGTAGCACCGAGAAGCCAAAACAACACCTGCGCCTTGAAGAAAGCAAGGCGATCTTCGTTAGGACGGTCGCTGCCAGCCAACAGACGCATGCCGTCAGCGATACCGGGGCCACCATCCATCTGGTACTTCTGACTAGGTGGGACGCTGAGTGCCTGGCAAAAATCCTCTTGGGGAAGACGAATAAGCCGCCCATCGCGTGTCCAACGCCGATCAAAACGGGTGACAGAAAGCGCGCGAACGTCTTCAAAGTCCACGATTTCCACTTCGGCCACGTTCATACCCATCTCACGACATAAGGTCATGCAAAGGAATTCATTCTCAACACTGTCTGACAGGTTGATGCCGCTTGGCAGGACTCCGAGCTGTGTTTTGAGAATGTGCGTTGTCGGCGTCATTCCGAGAGGTCTGATCCACTCACCGCCTTTGCGCAGCAAGGCCGTCTTTTCTTGCGCACCAGCCAGCGAAATCCGAAAGTCATCCTCCTCAATCCCGAGCGGAGCTTTCGTGAGGTTCCGTAGCAGGGCTGCAATCTGGGCGTTCGATACAGGTTCCCCATCCAAACCCTTTGCCTCTGGTGGATTATTTCTGGTCACAAATTGCAGCGCGCCCACACAGTCGCGGCCAATCTTTTCAAGCATGTTGTAGGCGTCCGTACCGCCCGCACCGACTTTCGCGGCAACCCGTTCCCGGATCGCTGGGTTATCGGGAAGCAGGTTTTCCAGAAAGGCAATGACCGGAGCACCCTGATGCGCCTGCTCTTGCAGCGGCAGGGATAGCGAGATGGGCAAGGCATGCTCCCACGCGAGCCACTCTTGCGGATAGCGGAATGTGATCGCACCGCTGCGTGCCATGTCGATCTCTCCGACCAACCGCCCATTCAGCAATGCTGTCAGCTTGCGCGCCATCAGAATATGTCCTCGATGTCAGGCTGGCTCGCGCCGCGATCACCGATCCGAAACTCCAGATCGAGCGCCATCATGATCGCAAGTATCGTCTTAATCTGCGTGCCTGCATCGCCGTTTTCAACTGACGAGACGGTTGCCACACGCAGGCCTGACCGCGCGCTGACTTCCTTCTGTGTCCATCCCTTGGCTTTGCGGGTACGTCGCAGGGCTGTTCCAATATGTTCTGGTGTGCGGGCAAGAGTTTCCATGGCACGCTCCTTTACGCTAGAGCGTATATCGCAATAATTTACGCCACAACGTATTTCTCAAAAATTTGCGCTTTAGCGTAATTATGTTGCAACGCAGCCTATCATCAATCTGAAAGCCGATACATGCGCCCATTCAAATGCGCGACTTCTGACAGTCCCGCTGCCCGCCAGCGCCTCAAACGCGCACCTTCCGGAACGACAACCACGGTACGACCACGGAAATCAACCAGCTCGATGCCGACCCGGTCGCGGAGCGTGATAAAATGCTCAAGTTCTTGTTGTACGACATCTCTCTCTTCCGACATAGTGGCCAGATCAGCTCCAATTTCCGTAAGCTGTTCAGCGGCAACTTCGCTTTGGCGCGCAAGATCAGATTGAAGGTCAGCTAAGGCGGCTTCTCCCTGTTCGCGCGCAGCAACAATTTCCGCCGCATATCTGTCTCG
This sequence comes from Paracoccaceae bacterium, assembly GCA_039960995.1. Classification (GTDB taxonomy): domain Bacteria; phylum Pseudomonadota; class Alphaproteobacteria; order Rhodobacterales; family Rhodobacteraceae; genus JABSSA01. The sequence continues at coordinate 8,502 of JBDVKF010000069.1, forward strand.
CAATAACGTGGCCTCATTCTCAGCGGCGGCTTTGACCCTTGCCCCAGTCCAGAACGCAAAGGCTATGACCATCACCGCCACAACGGCGGCGGCAATGGCACCAGCCCCGACGTATACCCAAAGCTGCCGTATACGCCGTTCCAATGTTGAGGCGCGTTCATCAATCAGATCTGTTCGTGCGTTCAGATTGCCAACTGATATTGATGCTTGGCGCACGGCCTCGTGGAGTTCTTCAACGACTCTTTCCGCGTCACGCGCGGTTGCCAGGTTGTTCTCCCGCCGCTTTGCTTCAAGATCTGCGATGCGGTCATCTAAATCCTTAGTCATGGCTGAATGCCTCTAGATTTTGGCTGCGCAATGGGCTCAAGCGCTTCGGAAACATGCTTTCGTTGGATCTCTGCGTCCGATGCGGACAGCACGCCAGTCAGTTTGGTCCAGACTTTGCTGACCAGTACCACCGCATTCTGGATGATCGGCGCAATCTCAAACTGCTCCACATCTTGGGCGAGCTTGGGGTCATCGAACTGCAACTCTGAGCGTTTTTCACCGAACCGCACATTGCCCACTAGGACGCCGAGCAGCACGCGCGCAGTCACAGACGCCACGCGTGACACCGTTTCACGAACAATGGTCCGCTTTTCATATTCAAACGCCGTGCGTGCAGATTGCAGATCGGAAGACTGACGATCCAATTTTCGGGATTTTTCATCTAGTTTCGCCAGTGCTTGCTGCCTCGTTGCGGCACTCTCAGCTTCAGCTCGATCCAAGATCAGCCGCGCATCTGCCTCGGCGTCAATCTTTGTAGACAATGCCTCTTCATAAAGCGCTTCGACACGCGCCAGCTTATCGGCCACTTCAGCAGCCCTTTGATCCGCCTCGACATCAAGCTGGGCTTCTGCATCGGCAAGGCTTTCGACGCGCTCCGACATTTGACGATGTAAGACAGCATCTCGTCGTGCCTGTTCTTTGCGCTGTTTCCATTGCTCGCGCGACAAACGCTCTCGTTTAGGACCAACGCGGGTAAGCCCCGCGGGGAGCCCAACTTCATCAAAGTATTGATCCTGCAATTCCCGACCACGCGCGCGGTAGGCAAGATTGCCAAGTTTGACCGCTTCCTTGGCTGACTTGCCGCTTTCTCTGGCTAACGCTTCGGCCTCTTCTTTGATCTGCCAGGCGGGGTTCAAATGACGAGCAGAACAACTGGCATCGCCCAACGGCAAAATGAAAGCATGGATATGCGGATGTTCCTCGTCCACATGCTCGATCACGGATACGAGCTGATCGCCGAACGTATCCTTGAGCCAGCGGACATTGAGTTCAATCCAACGTTCATATTCTTCACGTGCAGCCGCATCATCAGCGACCTGTGCCATCAGCAACGGATAGGAAGCCACTGCCGTCAGCAAGGTATGACGATCTTTCCGAATGCCCCGACGAGCGACTGTGCCGTCTTTCAAGGTCGCCTCGACATAGCCCGCCGCAACAATTTTGTCGTGCTTATCACGCACCTGCTGTGGCGTAAAACCGTAGATGATATTTGGCGGTGTTGGGCTTTCGACATGTATGGAAAATTCAGGCTCACGGGCGGCTTCATCCAAGACCTGCTGAACACTTTGGCCAATCTTGTTAGGTTTGCATGAGTAGCTTTGAATGTGAAAAAATTGCGGGCCAGACATGATCAGCTCCCCCGCCAAAAGAAACGTAATATTGACCGACTATTGAGTTGATAAACAACTCGCCGGGCAAGGCGCTGCGCCCCTGCACCCAACCAAGCGGCTGTGCCGCCGATCCTTGCCGGATCGAAGCCACCGTTGGTGACTGCATTCCCATGCCATGCCAGCCTTTTGGCGGGCGCATGGTATGGGATTGCATTGTGATCCGCGATCGAAGCAGGTTCGTTTACTGAGGACGAACGCGTTGTCATTTCAAACGCCCTCCCGCGAAGGCGACCAGCTCACCCAACAGGCTGTTGATAACCCTGCCTTTCCGCGCTTCGTGCCGTGTCATGCCAACGAAGGCCCGGGCTACATTTCTGACCCGATAGTCGTCCGACCGCTCGGCGTTGCGATCTGCAACTATCAAACACAGGGCCGTCCGATGCGCACCCAGCAGATCGCACTGCCGTTGCCAAAGAGCGCCTGAAACCCCAAGCTGCTGGGCTCGTTCCCGAGCCGCCGACAAGACACTGCCCCAACTCAGTTGCCCACTTTGATCCTGAGCGTTCCAGTATAGCTCCACAATCTCACGTAGCTCGCGGGATGCCAGCAAGGTGGCTTGGGCTGGTGTTGTTCGCAGCGGCTGATCATTGCGCCGCTTCGCAGCCGTACAAGTTTTGGTTTTCTTTAATTGGTTAGTATCTGGTCGGCCTGAAGTGTCCGACCTGGCGACCTCACTTGTCCGACCGTAAACATCTGAAAAATCAGCTAGCACGGCTTCTAAAGCCTCAATTATTTCGGTAAGCCGATCAGTGTCGTTGACCTCGGAGGGCCGCAGCCTTGGGAACACATCACGCGCCGCCTGAAGAGCAGGTTCTGCCCCGAGACCACGAATGGCTCGGATCACATCGTTAGCACGTTCCCGATCATTGCGTAGACGTTCGGAATCCTGTGCATGTTGTTGGATGAGTCTCAACAGATCACCGGCTTGCTCGACCAGAGGACCAAGGTTGATCCCGCCAGCGACGATAATCCTGCCGTCCGCGCCGCGTCGTCCAAATCTACGCCCACCTTTGCAGGCAGTTCGCAGAAGCAACCCGCGTGTTTCCAATCGACTGGCGATCCGTGTTATGCGCCGGACGTTGAAGCCAAGGTCAGCCGACTGGGTTGCGACTGCTTCCCATACCGCACATATCCGTCCTGGCTGGAAATCGGCAGCACGAACCTTGCGTAATAGGTAGCGAATGTACGTGATGTCCTCGTCACGTAGCCCAAGTCGCGTCCGTAGTTTTTCGAGCATGTCTGGTAAATCGAACGGCTTCACGTCGTCAGGCAAACCTTGATGTGTGTAGGTTGCGCTCATGACCGCACCCCCACCGTTTGACTTGCGAGTGTGGCCGCGATTTGGTAGTCAGAGGATGCAATGAATTTTTGTTTCTCGTCGGATGGGGCTGCAACCCCTCCGGCGATTTTCTTCTTCGGGGGTAAGCCGCTCGAAAAGTTGGAACTACACCCTGTAAGCCATTGATTTCTTATGACGGAATAAGTTGGAACTTTTCCATCTAAGCTATTGATACTTCGAAATTCACCCCGTTCTGCATGGGTCCTCATACTCTGAATGGCCAAGCAGTTTTGAACGACCCGTTTCATTGACTCCTTGGCAATTCGCGCGACGTTTGCTTTGGAATTCGGATTGGAATGACCATTTGTTCATGGTCAGCTGCGCCGAGCGGTTGGCCGAGCATGCGACACAACACAGCATTGATGAGCTTAACACGCGTATATCGCGGCGCATAAACGATGCGGACTTGTCCGGATTGCTACAGTTTCGATTGCTGTTCTTATCCCGCCATGGGCACCAATTGGTGAAAGAGATCGAATACGAAAGCCAGCCCGTCGCATTGGCGGACATCGTCAAATGACGCTGGACATTGCCATCCGCTGGACTGAGGTCTTGTTGGCGTTCGCGATCTTTCAACAAAGCGTGGAACATCTGACGGCGATCAGGTCGGAGCGAAATCTCGTCGCGATGCGTATTCCCATCGCGCTTGTTCTTCTAAGCGGTTTCGCCTCGTCCTATGCCGTTTGGATATTAACCGGAATGAGCGTTCTATTGCTGCGCCGGTTCGATGGTCCCTACAATGGGGGCGCGGACAAAATGTCGTTGCTCATTCTAACCTGCTTGTCGCTTGTGCATCTCGCGCCATCGCTCTTTTGGGCGGAAATGGCGATGGCTTACCTCGCGATCCAAGTTGTTTTGTCGTATTTTGTGTCCGTTGGGTCAAATTACAAAACCCCGATTGGCGAAACGGAACAGCCTTGCGTGATGTTTTCGGGTTTTCCGCTTATCCCGTCACAGAGAATTTGCGTCGATTGTCCGACGCCCCTCGCCTTACGATTACTGCATCCTGGGCCGCAATCGCGCTTGAGGTCGCCTTTCCATTGGCGCTGTCATCGTCTGTCGTCTTACTTGCAGCTCTTGCAACGACCGCCTTGTTTCATCTGGCCAATGCTATTGTGTTTGGCCTGAACCGTTTTTTCTGGATATGGCTGGCGGCGTATCCATCATTGATATGGTTTCAAATGCGTGTAGTCCCGCCCGCGCTTTGACACAGGTCTGATCAGGTGTTTTTGCCACGACGGATCGCCGCCGCACGCCGCGCCATGGACCACACATGCAAATGCGAAATCAAACGGTTGATTGACAAACCCATGAACGCCGCAGCAATCAGTCCCCAAATCGCCCATATCAAAACCAGAATCCACGCAACATTTACGCCGAACATGACTATGCAGGCGTTCGTCAAATTAGGAGCTTCACGCGGATATTCGTCGCGCATCATTGCCTCGTAAACAACTGGCCGTTCGGCAAAGTATAGCGCTCTGATCGTTTCTGTCAGCCCCCGCGTGCCTGAGACAGCGCTATTGGCAACGCCTGTTCAAAGACATCAAGGTCGCTTGCCACGCTGCAAGACACACGTATGCAGCGGTTTTGTGGGGCCGCGAACGGCATCCGTACAAAGATACCCGCCTTAATCAGAGCCTCGAGAACCGCCTTGGCAAAGGCGCCGTCTTGCCCGCAATCGATGGCAACAAAATTGGCCGCAGATTCGATTGGAACCAAACCATTCGCGCGGGCAATGTCTGCAATCCGAAGCCGGGCCGTTTCAATCTGAGCCGTTACTTTCTCGCAATACTCCTCGTCGGCCAGTGCCGCCAAAGCACCAGCCTGAGCTGCACGATTCACACCGAAATGATTGCGGACCTTGTTGAATGCCAAAACCAAAGGTGCACATCCAAGCGCGTACCCGACACGCGCGCCTGCAAGACCGTACACCTTAGAAAAAGTACGCATCCGGATCACGCGTGGATCTTCGATATCGATAATTGGCGCAGTCCCAGCTGGTGCGCAATCCACATAAGCCTCATCCAAGATCAACAAAGATCCGGATGGCAACTGATCAAGTGCATCCGAAATCTGAGAGCCCGTATGCCATGTTCCCATGGGGTTGTCCGGATTGGCCAAATAGACCAGCTTGGCATCCACGTCTGCCGCTTTGGCAAAAAGGGTTGATGGGTCTTCGTGGTCATTCGAATACGGAACGGCATGTAATACGCCCCCGTATCCAGCGACATGGTAATTAAATGTTGGGTACGCCCCCATAGACGTCACCACGGCGTCACCTGGCGCAATCAACAACCGGGCCAAATACCCGAGCAATCCGTCGATCCCTTCTCCGACCACGACATTTTCAATTGCCACACCGTGCTTGGCCGCCAGCGCCATGCGCAGATCATAATTTTCCGGGTCGCCGTATTTCCAATGATCTGCATCCGCCATTGCCGAAATGGCTGCAGGTGACGGGCCAAACACCGATTCATTTGCGCCCAAGCGAGCGTTGAACAAACGCTCCAACGCACGTTCCTGAGTTTCAGGACCAACAAACGGTACGGAAGAAGGCAGGTCTTCTGCCAAATCTGTCAAACGATAGGTCATTACACTGGGTTAGACGCTGCACTCGCATGACTCAAGCCTGGACACAAAATACGCGAATGTTCGCCCCCGATTTCCGAGGGCGAAACTGACACACCGTTTAAGCGCGTTCTGTGTATTCCATGGTTTCGGTGCTCACGATGATTTTTTCGCCTTCCCCAACAAACGGAGGAATCATGACCCGAACACCATTGTCCAAAACGGCAGGCTTAAAACTATTCGCAGCCGTTTGGCCTTTTACCACCGGTTCGGTTTCTGTCACCGTACATGTTACTTTTTGTGGCAGTGCAGCACTTAGCGCCTCAGAGTCATGGAACTCAACGACGATGGTCATACCATCTTGCAGAAATGGACGACGTTCACCCAGAATGTCGGCAGGTAATTCGATCTGTTCGTAGGTTTCGGAATCCATGAACACCAACATGCCATCTGTTTCATACAGAAACTGTTGGTCTTTTTGCTCAAGGCGGACACGTTCAACCTTGTCCGCACTGCGGAAGCGTTCGTTCAATTTCGAACCGTTGCGTAGATTGCGCAGTTCGACTTGAGCGAATGCGCCCCCCTTACCTGGCTTGACATGGTCCACCTTCACGGCGGCCCAAAGACCGTCGTTGTGTTCCAGTACATTTCCGGGGCGGATCTCATTTCCGTTGATTTTAGGCATGTGACAAAACCATGGCATAAGGTTGAACAAGTTGTGGCAGACCCTATATCTCGTGAGGCCCACCGGGGCAAGACAACGAGATGTCGTAGGTAACGATTATTAAGCCATGCGCCGCACGCAACTGAGCTATGCATTTTCAGGGTATCCGAATCAACTTTAATGCTTCATAAGAAGCGTCACGCCGGAAACACAAGAGCAAGAATAAAGGAAGGACAACGAATGAAAGATTTCGTTGACGGGACTGCCTTTAATAACGAACAAGGCAACCGTGCACGCAAACTGTTTGCAGCCGTCGTACTGGCTGCGCTCGATGACGCTATTGCAGACGATAAAAAATATGGCAATGGACCAGAGCAAATCGCCCGCTGGGCCCGTTCACGTGATGGACGCGAAGTGCTCACATGTGCCGGAATCGATCCAAACGAACGGGTCGTATCTGGACTAATGGATTTTGTTGCAAAAGGCGTGCGGACGTCTGTTGCGCTGTCTCGCGAAGAAAGCGAACGCCGCAATGCCGCACTACATCAAGCCGAAGCCGCCTGATTGCAAACACTTTAAACAGTTATAGCGAACGCGTCTCTTCGGAGGCGCGTTTTTTTATGCACTGTCGGCAAAGAAGAACAGCCATTGGCGCACAACCCAAAGCTCCATGCCCAACAATAACAAACAAACGCATCCAAGCCATATCGGGCTGCGCCGCACCCATAATGTAACACAGGCCAATGTAGCCAAACTCGCTTCGATCGGTGCGATCCATTGCGCACCATGGCGCACATCCCAGTAACTGAATGGGCTTTCAAAAACCCACCCAGTCAAGGGCCAAAAATGTGGCCGCCCATCGTCATGATGTAAGGGAAAATCCAAGAAAAGGTGCAAAAATGCAGACCCACATAATGCAACCGCCCATGACCGCTTTGTCCAGATCGCAATTGCCAACAAGACGGACCAAACGAAAATAGAATTGTCTATGGCAAAAACCGTCTGCCAGGGATCAGAAAAATATAGCTCGTTGAACACTCGGTAAGGTGAAATGTTCATGACGAAAAGCGCGACACCAGCCATCAAATACAGGGACAAATCGGGAATAAACGCCCCAACAAGTGCGCCTAAAATGATGGATGTTTTCAAAGGGCGCGCAAAAATGGCCGCACCAAGCAACAAATGCGCCGGCGTATTCACGATCTCACACTCGAGTTGACGCGACGGAGGACCACCATCGCGGGCCGGTTAATCCAGATCTTGAGCCGCAAGAGCCCGGTGGATTTCGCGACGCACCAGTTTTCTTATGTTGCGCGTGATGCGGTTGCCAAGTGCGCCTTGAAGCTCTTCGCGCACGATATCAGCAATCATTTCGCGAATTGTTTCTTCGTCTAAAATCGCTTCTTCATCCGTCGAAGCTTCCTCAGACTTGGTGTGGTGCAGACCCGACACGACTGAACTGGCGATTGCAGCTGCTTGCGCTGACGTTTGGTTCTCGTCATCTGAAGCAACGTATTCAAAGGGTGCTTCGTCATCCACACTCCAAGCGTCCAGATTCATTGGTTGTACCAGCGCTTTGTCTTCTAGGACAAAAGTCCCCTCTTTCGGTGGTTTCACGGTCAATATATCTCCTACGGCACGCGCAAGATCATCAGGTTGCTCAGAGATCAACGCGTCTGTCGATACGGATTCAGTGAGTGAAGCTTCTTCGTGATGCAACGTTTCGTCACCCACAAAGGCGTCCTCGTTCCAACTCGGTACTGGATACTCTTTTGCCGCGTAATCGGACTGTCCGGTCACATCTGGTTCCCACTGATCCCCACGGCTGGCTATCAGAGTTTCAAGCGTTGCGACCTTGTCCTCGAGAGAATGTTTAGAATGATCTGTATTCGTCGGACGTTCCTGGATCAAAGACGCTTTTGAAGATTCAGAACCGCCTTTAAAGTCATTCACTTCATTAGATCGCTGATCCGAACAAAGCTCATCTTCGCCGACATCCGCAACATTAACAGCGTCACCTTCGGAAAGGGTATTCTTCGCCTCTTCCGAGCTTAACCCGTCTTCTGTTTCTGACGCAGATACCGAGGTCTGAGAGCGACCTTCTTCGTCGGCCTTGAATTCAAAGTTCTCGGGAAGTGTGGCCTCGCCGTCTGGCGAGTGTTTAACGCGTTCATTTCGAAGAATAAGTACACCGTCATCGGTAGACACAGCCACAGCATCTTCGGATATTGGCGTCTTCATCGCATCCTGCAAAAGAAACACGGTGGCGCCGTCGTCATCTGGGATTACATCCAAATCCGCAATGTTTTCAATATTGTCAGTATCGTTAGCATCATTTGCCGGAGTGATCATTTGAGCCGGTGTCAAAATAAGTCTGTCGACTGAAGGTTCACTTCCCTCGCTCAGCTTTTTGGCCAAATCGCGTTCCTCGTCACTTACCAGACGGCGAATTGACGACAGAACGTCTTCCACTTCTGAATTGGTCAATAGATCAGACATATTCTTACCGCTCTCGCCCCCCATGAGCTTAGTCGGCATGAGGGGTTCACACAACAGGATCAGGAAAATCGTTTATTTATTTAGGGCGCGTATTACACGGTCCAACTGTCTTCCTTGTTTACTTTTCGCTGTGGTCCCGTCTTTCACCAGATTATAGTACTCAGATGGGTCATAGATCTGCACAGGCAAATTCAGATCTTGCGCTGTAAGCAACCCCATTGACGCCAACACCGAATAGGCCGCGACATATTGAGACGCCAGCGCCTGCACTTGACCTGCGCGCGCATCGAGCAATTGCTGTTCTGCATCCAGAACATCCAAAGTCGTCCGCGCACCCAATTTCGCCTCTTCTCGAATCCCGTCAAATGCCACTTGTGCAGCTTGTATCTGGCGTTCGGTCGCCTGAACTTGCGCGAAAGATGTTTGCAAATTTGCATAGGCATTCCCGACACCCGCAAAAATATCATGGCGCACGACGTGTAGGTTTCCACGTGCTGCATCCCGTTGCGCCTGAGCCGACCGAACCTGAGATGACAAAAGTCCGCCTTGATAAATTGGGCCTTCCGCGCGCAATCCAATCGTACCAGACGTCGTATCCCCGGAATCGCCAAGGTCGTCGTTCAGACCAATCGATCCAAGCAACGAAACTTGAGGTTTAATGTCGGCTTTAGCCGCTGTGATCAGCAATTCATTTGCAGACACTTGATGTTGCGCCTGAAGCATTTCTGGATGGTTGCGCACAGCAAACGCCTTCGCTTTGTCGATATTGCGTTCGACCCTCGGCAATCTTGGCGGCGTAGCCAATGCGTTGGGATAACGCCCTATTGCGTTTCTGTATTCTTCACGCGCAATCGTCAGGTCGCCTTGCGATGCAGCCAGCTCGCTGCGCGCCGCAGCCAGTGCAGATTCGGCCAATGCAACGTCCGTTCGGGTTACTTCACCCACTTCGAAACGATCATTGGCGGCCCGCAGTTCTTCGGTCAACAAACGGATGTTATTTTGGCGAATTGCAACGACTTCCGCGGTCGCGCGCACGTTCATGAACGCACTCACAGCACGCAGCAAAACTTGTTGTTCGATTGCCAGAAGTCCTTCACGTGTCGCCAAGACTGTTTCTTTTTGAGAACTAACACGCGCGCGGTCAGCACCGAAATCATAAAGCTGGTAGGACGCCACAAGGTTAATCGCGATGTCTGTGCTTTCCAGCTGTGTTGTGAACGGCACCCCAGAGTTGACACTTGTGCTGCGCCCGAATGAACGTTCCAGATCAGCCTGCCAATTCAAAACCGGCAAAAGTGCTGCTGCAGCCTGCGCCACATTTTCATCCGCTGCGCGCAATAAAGCCCGGTTTTGCTCAAGAATGCCTACGTGATTGTAGGCACCAACGAGGGCGTCTGCTAATGTCTCTGCCTTGGCGACTGTTCCGGCCAATGACACGGCTAGCACAGAAGCGCCCGTGCGCAACAACTTTGACCAAACGTTTGATTTGGCGAACATTGTGTTCTCCTTTTCCTGCCTCAGCGCGAGCTTATCCTGCCCTTTGCGCTCTTATTCGTACTATAATTCGAATTTGTGGTGTTTTTCAAATCCCGGTAAAATGGGTGCGCCTGCATTAAAAGCCGCGCGCCATGTTATTCGGCCATCCATCTTGTATCCAACCCGCACTTCGCCAAGCGCTCCATCCATAAACAACGCAGCCGCACGCCCGCCATCCTTAAGTTGTGAAATAAGCGCGTCCGGCAATTGTGCAACAGCTCCCTGAACAACGAGAACATCATAGGGTCCATGTTCTTGCGCGCCTTCGGTCAACCGGCCCTCGTGAACAACAACATTGTCTGCCCCGGCATCCATCAAAGCTTCTTGCGCTTCACGGGCCATGTTCTCGTCTTCTTCCAACGCGACAACGGCTTGAGCCATGCGTGCTATAACGGCAGATGAATACCCATAGCCACAGGCCACGTCCAAAACCAACTCGTCTGGGCCGATATCCAAGGCATCCAACATTTTGGCCAGTGTTCGCGGCTCAAGAACAACGCGACCACCGTCTAAATCAATATTTTCCCCCATATAAGCGGTTTCGCGCAACCCTGTTGGGACGAAATTTTCACGCGGCACACTGAGCATAGCATCAATTATTGGATACTTGGTTACATCCGATGGACGCACCTGAGTATCAACCATCATAGTTCGGCGCGTGGCGAAGTCACTCATTGGCATAATCTCTTTGACGAAGCTTCCGTTGTAAAGGATGTGCCACAAACCGGTTCGCACAGCAATGTAAAGCAACCGCACAACCGGCGCGACACATCCCTCATGACGTATAGATGCCACGATTTAACGTTTCACAAAGCACTTGCAGGCGAAGTCAAAAAAGATCATGTAGTCCAGACATCACGGAAGGCGAGTTGGCGGAGTGGTGACGCAGCGGATTGCAAATCCGTGTACACCGGTTCGATTCCGGTACTCGCCTCCATTTAATTTCAATGACTTACGCTCCATTATGGGATTTTCAAATCTTCATTTTACGGGGCATTTTACAATTACGTTCTTGTCATGTTCTCATCTGCCTTCGCGACGAGCTCCAGAATTTTGTCAGTTTTGTCACCTCCTACGATGGCATAGATTTCAACCATCTGGGTTGCATACCGCAAGTTCCATCCAAACACAGTCGCGAGTTGAATGGCATCAGCCCCCGCTTCAAGCAGTGAACCACGCCGGGTTTGCCAGAGGCTAATTTGTCTTAGTTACGCGGCCATATCTGATCTTTCCATAGCGGCATAGAAGTGTGCCTCTGCTTCGGCTGGTGGGATGTTCCCGATTGGCTCCAGCAGACGGCGATTGTTG
>JBDVKF010000070.1:0-31432 GCA_039960995.1 Paracoccaceae bacterium
CAACAATCGCCGTCTGCTGGAGCCAATCGGGAACATCCCACCAGCCGAAGCAGAGGCACACTTCTATGCCGCTATGGAAAGATCAGATATGGCCGCGTAACTAAGACAAATTAGCCTCTGGCAAACCCGGCGTGGTTCAATAGTTCTTTTCAACTTCGCGAATATGACCTTCGGACCAATGGATATCGCGTTTCGTCGGCTTGTTTGCCAATCTGTTTTCACCCCGGTTTCGCTTCAACCGCGTATCGAATGTTGCCTCAGCAGCAGACTTAGCGTGCTGCAACCGCCTTAGCTTCATGGTTTTCCTTTTTATCTTCTCCCGTTCAAGCAAAATTGTGTGGCCTCGACCGGTGTAAACGTCGGCGGGTGTGACGTTGTTCAAGCTCTCGTGGTATCGCTGGTGGTTGTAATGCCCATCGGTCGCGGCTTGTGGCGGATGACATCGCGATAGGGCGACTCATAACCGGCGAAGAGGTGACGCTTTATACTGACATTCATGTTGAGAATGTGATTGGTGCCCATCTGAAATTGGATCCGGCTGGACACTACAGCCGGCGTGACATTCTGAACCTAAACCATAACCCAACACGCCACGATTGAGCAGCACGTTAAACGGGTCCTTATCCTTCTGCGCCACATTGAAAGCGGCCGTTGGAGCGAGTGCTGCGAACGGCGGCTTTGTCCCGCAAAGCGGTCATCTGACCGCCGAAATTGCTGCACATCGGCTGAATGACTGCTTTTTACGCCGCAACGTCGCGAACGTGACAGTCTAGTGTCTGGCTAGTGTTGGGGACGAAAACAGGGCCCTGTCGCGAAATGCCGAAACCAGCCGTTCAACTGAAAAAGCTCAAGGTCCGAAAAGTCCCGCATTGCAGTCATTGGTTTCATCACAATGCTGCGCGACTGATCAATGGCCTCTGTGGGTGGCTCGTGCATTGCAAGTGTTTTCTGGTGATGTTCGTGGTCTTTTCGTCAGTACTGTCGTCTGTTCGGCCTGTTTATGTTTTGGCATTGCCTCCACTGGCCCTGATGAATTCCGTGAGCGAGGTTCCAATCGGCTTATCGACCTCAGAGGGCCGCTGCCATTCCCGGAGTGTCCTTGCTCTTGGTTGACTTAATTCCACATCATCACTTCAACGTCTTGCATCTCGTGGGCAGTCGGCTTGGTTAGAACGCTGGCTGCCTGTATTCTTGTTTCTTCGTCAGTATCGCCCAGATGGCCCGGGCTGCCTTGTTTGCCATGGCGACTGTTGCCAGCCGGAACGGTTTGTCGGCGAAGATCTTAGCGGTCCAAAGATCAACCTTCTCCGGCGAACGTTTCGCCATCACTGCGCGAGACGTCATGCCCACGACCAGCAACTTGCGAATGTAGCGATCGCCCTGCTTTGTGATCTTGCCTAGGCGTTCTTTGCCACCGCTGGACTTGTTAAGCGGGGTCAGTCCGAGCCAAGCTGCCAGGTCGCGGCCGGTCCGGAACTGTTTTGCATCACCGATCGTTGCGATAATAGCTGATGCCGTGATCGGCCCAATCCCCGGCATGCCCATCAACCTGCGAGCATCTGCGCTCAGCAGGGCATGTTGTTTGATCATCTTAGAATAGCCGTCGATACGTTCATTTAGGCCGATGAACTGATAGCACTGGATGCCGAGCATGCCGGTTGCGATCTCAGGCATTTCCGGTTGCTCACCATCAAGGTGACGCTTTGCGAAAGCCGTCACGGCTTCGATTCCGATGGGCAGGATGTGCCCAAACTCGCGCAATAAGCTGCGGATCATGTTGGCTAACTGGGTGCGCTGCCGAACTGCTAAATCCCTTGTGCGATGCATTGAAATAATAGCCTGCTGATCCTCCGTCTTGATATCTACAAACCGCATTGTCGGACGACGGACCGCCTCGCAAATCGCTTCTGCGTCGACAGCATCACTCTTTCCGCGCTTCACATACGGTTTGACATAACCGGCAGGCATGAGCTTCACAGCATGCCCGAGCTTACGCAGCTGACGGCCCCAATGATGGGATGAACCGCACGCTTCCATGCCGACCGTGCATGGTGGCAGCGTCTCAAAAAACGCCAGCAGCTTCGCGCGTTTGATCGCCTTATTGAAGATAACGCGGCCGTTCTCTGAAATACCGTGTACTTGAAAAACATCCTTGGCCAAATCCAGGCCTACGGTCTTTACTGTCATTGGGTGGCTCCTTTCCTAGCAGTCGTTGATAACTGCACTTTGGCACATTCGAGGCCGGTGGAGCAGGAGCCACCCACCTCATCCGCTAAGGGCCGATTGCGTCGATTGCTGCATGGTACACAGGAGGCAGCTTTACGCACAAAGACGGCCGTTAGTTTTTCTTGGGGTGGGTATAGTTTTGCATCGCTATCGTGCGTGCCTACTCCCACCAAATGCGGTTTCAATTTCGACGACATCGCCTTGATTAAGTGTGATGTCGCTGGCAAAATGATGGACTTCAACCGTCCCATTGGACCGGTTAATGCGAAGACTGTTCTTCCCGCCAATTGAACCATTCTCAATGGGCCAAACAGGAACATTGGCATGAGAGTAGCCAACTGACAGCATCGCCGTATTCCGCAACACATAAGAAACGCGCACGCCTGCGCCACCTGAAAACTCACTTTTCTGATCGGGGCCGAATGACAGCGTTTTTTCCAACACATCGAACCCATAGCGTGCTTCTGCGATCTCGACGGGACAATTGAACGTATCGCCGTGGTTGGTTGAGAACATTGCGTTTTGGCCTGCGCGATTGGACGTTGCGCCCCAACCTCCCATTTGCGGTTCAACCATCGCATAGCGACGGCCCGTGTCGGGGTGTTGGCCGGCAATAACGGTGCCAAAGATTGACGCAAAATGCCCTGCGGGAAGTAAATCCGGCATCGCTTCCGCCAATCCGTGCCACAGCATATCGATGAGCTTCATGCGTGTTTCAAAATAGTAGGCATGTGCTGCAACGGGTCCTGCGTGGAAAAGCGTTCCGGGTGTCGTTAAGACATCCAAAGCGGCGAAAGATCCTGCGTTGGCAAAACGATCGTTGTCCACAAGTGCTTTGAAAAAGACTTGGCAGGCCACGACGGCACCATCGCGGCTTAGGTTGTAGGGGCCCTTTGCCTCTGGCGGTGCATCCCGCAAATCGATGGTCATGCGGTCATCTGAGATTGTGACGGCAGCTTTCCAGAACGTGCCGTCGTCCTGTTCTTCAACGCAGGGGTAATGTCCCGATGGCAGCGCCTGAAACCCTGCTTTGCTGCGCCGTGCACCATTGGTTCGGGCCGCCAAGATTGCTGCATTCAACGTGTCCACATCGTGTCGTTCACAGAGCTGTTGAACGGTTTTCGCCGCGCGGCGTCCGGCAGAGACTTGCGCCCAAAGATCGCCGCGCACGAAATCAGGCAAACGGCTGTTTGTAGCGATGATATCAACCACAGCCTCGTTACGCACGTCAGCCTCAAAAAGACGGACGATGGGCAGGCGCAAACCTTCGGCAATAATTTCGGTTGTTTTGGTGGACATCGAGCCGGGCGTCCGTCCGCTGATATCGCCCCAATGCGCAATGGACGCGACCCATGCAACACGAAGTCCTTGCCAGAAAACAGGTTGCGTCACCACGACATCATTCAGATGCGTCACGCCACCGTAATTTGGATCGTTCGTCAGGTAGACATCGCCCTCGACAATTGTATCGCCCAGTTTTGCAATGATTGCCTTAACCGACTTGTCCAAGACCCCGATAAACGAAGGGATGCCCGCACCAGAGCTAACCAATTGCCCATCGCTGTCCAACACGCCCGTCCCGACATCAAGGACTTCGTAGATGATCGGGCTCATCGCGGTTTTGCGTAACACCTCAAACATCTCAACGGCTGCTGCGTCCAGAACCTGCGAGATAACGTCGAGCGTGAAACGATCAGCCATTGATGACCTCTACGTCGCGCCGGAGGTCCGATAGGATTTCGGGTCCATCGGCGCGTAAAATCACAATGTCCTCGAGGCGGATACCAAAGCGCTCTGGCAGATAGATGCCGGGCTCGATCGAAAACACCATACCTTCTTCAAGGACCGTCTGGGACGATGCCGTGATGTAGGGTGTTTCGTGAATTTCGACACCCATTCCATGGCCCGTGCGGTGCATGAAATATTCGCCGTAACCTGCATCCGTGATGACACCCCGCGCCGCATCATCAACCACATGCGCCTTCACACCCGGACGGGCGGCAGCCATTGCGGCTTGGACCGCGGCTTCAACAATCGCGTGGACTTCTGCGTAGCCTTTGGGCGGTGTTCCCATGACAGCCATGCGGGTCATATCGCTGGAATAACCATCTTTGCCACCACCGATATCCATCACGACAGCGTCGCCATTTTGCAGGAGCGTTTCGCCAGTGTGGTGGTGCGGGAATGCGCCATTGCCACCAGCCCCAACGATTGCGAAGAGTGGCTTTACGTCTTGGGACGCGAAGCTGTCACGTATGACATCCGTAATCTGAACCTCGGTCATGCCCGTTTTCATCGCAGACCATGCGGCCTTCATCGCGGTATCGGCGGACAGGGCGTTGCGTTTCAATTTGACATATTCATCCGCGTCTTTGCGCATGCGCAGCGCACCGATGGTGGTTGCGGTGAATTGACGTTTGGCATCCGGCAAGGCGTCTTGCACCAATCCGGCAAAATCTGCGCGCATGGTTTCGTCCAACACGATGCTCTTGGCATCCATGGCACCCGATATATGCAGCAACTCGGCGAACGCATTGTCTGGTCCGTCTGCATCGCCCCAGGTGTGGAACGGCAGATCGGTTTGTTGGGCGGCACTTTCAGCCTCCAGCGATGGCATAAGAAAGCCTGCGTAGCTCTGCGTCACGCAAAGCAGCAAGGGACGTTCATCACCATGTGGGCGTATATTCGAAAGCCACGCGAGGTGCGCACCGGGGCCGATGGCGACGAGGTCGACGCCTTGTTCTGCCATGGTTTCACGAAGCTGATCTAATCTGCTCATGTTGTGTCCTTTCAAGCGTCGGTTTCGACGACGATTTTACCGTATGATGCGCACGGATCCTTGAAGTAAGGCTATGCGTTCACATAACTTTCCCAATTCTGATGCAGGCAGGAAAGGCCGAAAAGTTGTACGAATTGCTGTCATTCACCATATCCGTGAACTTCGCGGGCGCGTTCTGGCTTTATGAAGCCGTTTTTGATGTCTAAGGCGACTGCATCATGGGCCCGCTTTTTAGGGTCACCAAAGCCTGCACCTGATGACGTAATGACGCGCACAACGTCGTCTGTTGTTAATCCAAGGCCAGAGACGAAAGCGTAATGTTCTCGCTCTCCAGCGGCTTTATCAACTTCGATAAAGTTTCCCGACCCCTCGGAACCACCATCCAGCGGCCAGGGTTTCACGACGGAACGTGTGTAGCCCGCAGTCAAGAAACCACTTTCGGTGCGTATGCGGTATTCAAGAACCAATCCACGACCACCATTGAATTCACCCTCGCCGCCGGGGGCCGTGTTGAGTTCCATCTTGTCGATGAACAACCCGTTGCGTGCCTCGGAAATTTCGGCTGGTGTGTTGTAGGTTTCGCCGTGGAAGCCAGAGAAAATACACGGGTTGCCATCGCGACCCTCCCATGCGCCCCAGCCGCCAATTTGCGGCTCGATGATGGTGTATTGGCGGCCAGTGTCGGGATGGATACCACCGACAAACGTGCCGCAGATAGAGCTGAAGTGACCAGCAGGCAGACGTTCAGGCACATGCGATGCCAAGCAGCGCCAGATCAAATCATAGACCCGAACTTCGGTTTCAAAGTAGAACCCGATGGCTGCGGGCTCTTGGGCGTGGAACACCGTGCCCTCAGTTGTCAGCACCTTCAAAGGCCTGAATGAGCCCTCATTTGCGGGTGTTTCAGGATCTGTGACCGATTTGAACAACATCTGCGCGCAGACAATCGTGCCATCGCGGCTGGTGTTGGTGCAACCCGTGTCTTGGGTTGGGTTATCACGCAGATCGACGATAAATTCGTCATCCGTGATCGTGACTTTGACGTTATAGGTGCGCCCGTCGTCTTGAGGTTCTGACAATTCAAACGTGCCTTTGGGCAGTTTGGCAAGCTCAGCAATGGCGGTCTTTTCGCCAAAGTCCATAAAGCTGTCCATCGCCGCCTTAAAGGTGGTCGGGGTGTACTTCACTGACAGATCTTCGAGGCGTCTTGCACCGATCCGAACCGCAGCAATCGCGGCCCAGACATCGCCCAACAGGAAGTCAGGCATCCGGCTGTTGCAGGTGATGATATCCATCACGGCTTGGTCGGTCACGCCTTCGCGGATCAGTTTGACAGCGGGCAAGCGCAGACCTTCTTGGAAAATCTCAGTGGCATCACCTGACAAAGACCCCGGTGCCATGCCGCCAACATCAGAGTTGTGCGCAATATTGGCCGTCCAGGCGATGATCGCGCCGTCGGCAAAGACCGGCATCGCCAACACAAGGTCATTGAGGTGGGTCACACCACCATGCCACGGGTCGTTGGTGATGAAGACATCGTTTGGCTGAATGTCATCGCCGAACTTGGACAGGATAAACTGCACCGACTTGTCCAAAACACCAATGAATGCGGGAATACCTGCGCCGGATGAGGCAATGCGCCCCTGCGCGTCCGTGATCCCGGTGCCCATATCAAGCACCTCATAGATGATCGAAGACATGGCCGTTTTGCGCATGGCCGCGAACATTTCGTCTGACGTGGCTTGGAGAGAGTTCTGGATGATCTCGAGTGTGATTGGATCGCTCATGATTGACCCTCCAACAGGATATGGATGTTGCCGTAAGCGTCGATGGAAACCGCGTTGTTGGGGTGGATCACGACAGTCGTGCCGGGGTCTTCAATGATCGCAGGACCATTGAACGCCATGCCTGCACGCAGCTCTTCACCATCGTAAATTGTGGCCGCGTGTTTGCCTTCCAGCGCGTAATCAACGTCGCGTGTGCCTTTGATTGCCTCACTTGCATCAGTGCCGCCCAATGGCGTTGGGACCATTTCCAGCTTGCCGACCTCGGCGCGCGCAACAAGGTGGATGCCCACCATTTCAACAGGCGCATCAAGTCGGTAGGTGTATTCACGCTCATACGCGTTGTGGAAATCGTCAGCGATCTTGGCCAAAGCACCATCCGTGACGGTGCCATCAAGCAAGACCTCGGTGGTGTGTTCTTGGTTCTGATAACGGAATTTTCCGTAGCGCAAGAACGTCAACTTTGTAGGATCAACACCTTCGGCTGTGAACGTCGCGAGGGCCTCTTCTTCGGCATTTGCAAAAACAGTTTCTATGCCCGTTGCGGACCCTGCGGACAGATCGGCAAGCTGCGTCACAAAATAATCGCGGCGCAAATCTGACATCATCATGCCCCATGCGGAAAACACTGATGCCGCTGCTGGCACAACGACCTTCTTGACCTGCAGTTCTTGCCCCAAGGCCACAGCGTGCATTGCACCACCTCCACCAAAAGCAAGCAAAGTGAAATCGCGGGTGTCGTGGCCACGATTGAGCGACACAAGCTTTAGCGCGTTGACCATATTGTTGTTGGCGATGCGCACGATCCCTTGCGCGGCTTCATCCGTGGACACGCTCAGTTTGTCGCCGACAGCCTTCAAAGCACTGCCAGCACTGTCCATATCCGCATCGATGGCACCACCGCAGAAATAATCCTTGTTGATGCGCCCAAGCCAAAGATTGGCGTCCGTCGTGGTCGCGCTTTTGCCACCCTTGCCGTAGGCGGCAGGGCCGGGCAACGCGCCCGCCGATTGTGGCCCAACGTGCAGTTTGTCAAAATCATCAACCCAAGCAATTGACCCGCCGCCATTGCCGATTTCGACCAGATCAACGACGGGCACCATGATCGGATAACCCGCCGATTTACGGGATCGTTCGATCCAATAGTCGGTCATGATGCGGACTTCGCCGCCTTCAATCAGCGAACACTTCGCAGTGGTCCCCCCGATGTCGAGCGCAAGGATGTCAGGCTCATCGATCAATTTACCAAGTTCGGCAGCCCCCCAGAAACCCGACGCAGGGCCACTTTCGACCATCGTGATTGGCACGGCGGACGTTGCAAAAAGGCTGTCTACACCGCAGTTGGATTGCATGATGTAGGGGCTTTGCGGCAGGCCTTGTTCGCGCAAACTGTCGTCAAGATTACCCAAGTAATGCGCGGCAACGGGCTGTACATAGGCCGACAGAACGGCTGTGTTGGAGCGCTCGTATTCTCGCCATTCGCGGGTAATCTGGTGGCTGGCCACAACAGACACATCAGGCCAAAGGCGTTGAACCTCAGCCAAGACAGCCTCTTCGTGGGCCGTGTTCGCATAGGAATGTAGCAATGAGATCGCGACTGCTTGCACGCCCTCAGCGCGGAAATGATCGACGATGTCAGACACACCCGACAGATCAAGCGGAATACGTTCCGCGCCTAAATATGTCATGCGACCGGGGACTTCCGCGCGCAGATAGCGTGGCACGAACGGCGCGGGCTTCTCGTAATGCAGATTGAAGAAATCAGGGCGGTTGCCGCGTGCGATCTCGATGGTGTCGCGAAACCCCTCGGTGGTGATCAAGCCAACGGTCACGCCTTTGCGTTCGGTCAGTGCGTTGATCACAACAGTGGTGCCATGCACCATGAAATCCACGTCCTTGGGATCAATGTTGCCCTTGGCCATTACATTCAGCACACCAGCCTCAAAGTTAGGCGGCGTGGTGTCTGACTTTGCCGTCGTGATTTTCATGCGGTCTGGGCCAGTCTCAATGGCGACGAGATCGGTGAAAGTGCCGCCAACATCCGTAGCAATGCGTTTGGTCGTCGTCATATCAATTGGCCTCTTTGGTCATAAAATTGTCGAGCAGAAATGCCAGTGCGCCCGCTTGCTTTAAGCTTTCAGCAGCCGCCACGCGTTCAGGTGTGAAATGCCCCGCATCGTGCAAGCAGTTGAGCGTTCCGATGACGTTACCGTTTACGACAATCGGCAAGTTCAGACAGCTTTCGCAGCCTAGTGATTGTATCAATGCGTGGTCGGGAAATACCGCCGCGATCTCTTCAATTGAATTGGCCACGAATGTCTCTTGCCGGCCTTGCACTTGCTGCGTCCAAGCATCGTCACTGATCGGTTTTTCACCGCTGGTGGCGTAGGCGTTGGGCATGTTGGAATAATTGCGCCGCGCCACGCCGCGTTCGTTGTCGACTTCCATAAGTGTAAACAGCTTTACGCTGATGGTTTTATCAACGAGCGCTTCGAGTGCTTTAAAAGTGGCCATCGGTTGATTTGTCGATGCCATAGCTTTGATAAGATCGGTCATACGCCCTCCGCAAGTTTGTTTCTGAGATTAAGTTCTGCCGCGTCTACGACTGGCACCGCGCCTATCAACTGACGGGTATAAGCGGCCTGTGGGGCCGAGAATATTTGCGCTGTTTCGCCAAGTTCAACCAGCTGCCCAGATTGAAAGACCGCCACGCGATCTGCGACGTTGCGCACAACGGCCAGATCATGAGTTATAAAAATATAGGTCAGGCCCCGTTCGGCACGCAGATCGTTGAGCAAACGCAAAACGCGTGCCTGAACCAACACATCTAATGCTGATGTGGGTTCATCCAGCACCAACAAACGCGGATCGCAGGCAAGAGCGCGAGCGATGCTGACCCGTTGACGTTGCCCACCCGACAAAGACGCAGGCGCGCGGGTGCGCATGTCACCGGGAAGGCCGACGGCGTCTAATGCGGCTTCAACGCCGGCCCATCGTTGCGATTTTTCACCGATACCATAGACGTCCAAGCCCAATCGAACCGACGCGCCGATAGACCGTTTAGGGTTCAGCGACGACAAGGGGTTTTGTTGCACAAGTTGAATACGACGGCGTTGTTCGGCCGTGCGTTTGGCGGACAATGCTTGCCCATTAAACGCAATTTCACCTGATGTTGCCGACAGTATCCCAAGGATCATATTGGCGATCGTGGTTTTGCCTGACCCGCTTTCGCCAACAATGGCGAGGCATTCACCTGCCTGCACATCTAGCGACACATTGCTGACGGCGTGAACGGGGCCTGTGGGCGTTTCAAATGTCTTGGTTAAACCGTTGAGTGAAAGAAGGCTCATGATGCATCTCCGTGACGAATGCGCGGCGCAAGGAAATCGTCGCTAACCTCAGGCACTTCGGGCAATCCAACACCTGTAATACGGGGCACGGCAGACATAAGCGCATGCGTGTAAGCGTGCTGCGGGTTGGCAAATAACGCGTCCGTCGGGCCATCCTCAACAATATTGCCGCGATAGATAACGTAAACGCGGTCCGCGAACTCACGCACGACGCCAAGGTTATGCGAAATGAACAAAACCGATGTTCCATTCTGTTCCACCATGTCGCGCATCATGGTCAGAGTTTGGGCTTGCACAGAGACATCCAACGCCGTTCCGGGTTCATCCGCCAACAACAGTTTCGGTTTGTTGGCCAACGCCATGGCGATCATCACACGTTGGTTCATGCCGCCCGATAACTGGAACGGATAGGCACCCAAAACGCGGGCAGGATCGGGGATCGCGACCTCATCCAACAACGCGGTCGCGCGGGTATGGCTGGCGGCTTTGGACAGCTTGGGTTCACGGCGGCGCAGGACTTCGGTGAATTGATTGCCGATGGTGAACATCGGGTTCAACGAGGATGTCGGATCTTGGAAAATCATCGACATTTCCGTGCCGCGCAACGCCGCGCGGTCACGGGCTGACATCGCGTTAATATCGCTGCCATCAAATTGAACCGTGCCGTTGATGCGGGCTGTCCGCGTTTCTTGCAGCAGCCCCAACACGATGCGGGCGGTCACGGATTTACCCGACCCACTTTCGCCAACCAAGGCCACTTTTTCACCTGCAGCGATATCAAGGTCGATGCCGTGTAAAACATCCACCTGCCCGGTCAGCGTTTTGAATCCAAGGTGCAGGTCTTTGATGTGCAGAATGCTCATTCGTCCACTCCCAACACATCGCGCAACCCGTCGCCTAGCAGGTTAAAGCCAAACACAGCGACCAGAATGGCAAGGCCTGGGAAGACCGTCAGCCACCAACTATCGGGCAAGTATCGCGCACCTTCGGCGACCATAGATCCAAGGTCGGCAGTAGGCGGCTGCACACCCAACCCAAGGAAGGAGAGCGACGAGGCGATGATGATCACAAAGCCCATATCCAGCGTCATTTTCGTGATAATCGCGGGCAGGCAATTGGGCAGGATTTCACGAAACGCGATGTGACCTGCGCCTGCGCCGATAACTTCGGCAGCCAGCACATAGCCTTCTTCGCGCTCGCCGCGTGCGATGGAATAGACCAACCGCGCATACCAAGGCCACCACATCGCCGTGACGGCCAACATGGCGTTGGTCAATGTGGGTTCCAACACGCCCATCATAGCAATTGCCAGAACGAGCGGTGGGACCGACAGAAACACATCGACGATGCGCATCAGGATCATCTCAAGCCAGCCACCGAGATAGCCCGCAACCAACCCAATCATTGTGCCAATAGGCACGGCAATCGCCAGCACGACGACGCCAAGCGTCAGGCTGATCTGATAGGCGAACAAGATGCGGCTAAAGATATCGCGCCCCACCAGATCGGTCCCCATCCAGTTTTGCGCGGATGGCGGGCGGTTGTTGTTGGCGAAATCCACGACAGCGCCGTTATGCGTTGGGAATGGCGCGAGCCACGGGGCGAAAATCGCGGCCAGCGTGATGAGGCAGACAAGGACAAGGCCCAAAAGGCTAAGCGGATTGGTCGCCAGAATACGAAGCGTGCGGATCATGATACACCTCGTGTGGAATAACGGATACGGGGGTTCAGGAACGCGATCAGCAGATCAACGATGATGTTCACGATCAGGAATGTGATGGCGATAATTAGGACTGTGCCCATGATCGCGTTGAGGTCTTTGCGCAGGATTACGGCGACGCCGTAACGCGACAGACCGGGCCAAGCAAAGACGGCTTCGACCAGAAAGGCATTGCCCAACATGGCTGCGAAATCGAGGCCGATGATAGTCAGTGACGGGATTAATGATGGCTTGAACGCATAGCTGCGCGCGATGCGAGACGGGAAGAATCCATAAGCCTGCGCCATCTCGATATAGGGTTTTTCATAGGTTTCGACCATGTTGGCGCGGGTCAGCCGTGCGGCTTGACCGATACCCGACAGGGATAATGCGATTGCAGGCAGGATAAGGTGATGCACGGCACTGCCAAAGGCTGCCCAATTGCCGGCTAATGCGGTGTCGATTGTCAGAAAACCTGTGGTGCGTTCAATGTCATAGATATCCGATATGCGCCCCGCGATTGGAAACAGCGGCAAGTAGAACGCGAACAGCAACATCAAGATGACGGCCCAAACAAAACCGGGGGCTGATACGGTAAGCAGCGCAATGATGCGGACCAGATGATCCGGCCAGCGCCCACGGTGGCGCGCGGCAAGAATGCCGAGTGGCAAACCGACAGCCACCATGATGAAACCCGCCAAGAACACCAATTCAAGCGTCGCGGGCAGAAACTGTGCAATGTCTTGGGTGACGGGGCGGTTGGTATAAAGCGATGTACCCAGATCGCCGCGCAAGACATCGGCGACGAAGTGCCCGTATTGCACGGGCAGCGATGCATCCAAATGCATCTCGGCACGAAGGTTCGCGATCTGCTCAGCGTTGGCGTTGGGGCCAAGGGCAATGCGCGCTGGATCACCGGGAATAATCCGCGCAATCGCGAAGATCAGCATCGAGACACCAACAAGCACAACCAAAGAGATGCCCAACCGGTTCAGCAGCAGGCGGAGAATTCCAGACATGAGGCGCTTTCAAAAGAGCGAGGGTAGACTTGGGGATCGAAAAGAGGGGCGCAAACACAGATGCTTGCGCCCCAGTTCAGGGAGGTACGTTATTCGCCGGTCATTTCCATCAAACGGAAGCTGAAGCCCATGCCATCCAGACCAAACGCTTTTGCCGGATCGCTTAGAGCTGGAACTTTCACGCGGTTGGATGCTGCAAAGACAGATTGACGGTCAAAGCCGTAAATCGTCGGTGCAACCGCCATCAAACGGACGTTCAGCGCAGAATACGCCGCCTCGCGTTCCGCATCCGATGTCGCGGTACGGCCTGCATCCAATGCGGCATCCACTTCGGCGTCGTTCAGGTATTCTGGCGACTGCCATGTGCCCGGTGTGGACGAATGGTACATGCCATAAAGCAACGTATCAGGGTCGCCGGTCACAGCGTTCACGAACAACTGGCTGATGTGGGGCGTGCTTTCTACGGTCGATACCTGTTCAGCAAACAGTGCCCACGGCAGCTTGGTGATGCTGCTTGAAATGCCCATCTGGCTAAAGTTTGACTGCATCAACAGGGCGAAACGCTCTTCCAGCGGTACTTCGGCAATCCAGCTGATTTCAAGGTTCATTTCGGCTGGGTCGTAAGGGCAATCCGCAAGGTGTGCTTTCGCAGCATCAAGGTTTTGCGCTTGGGTCAAGTCAGCACCGTTTGCGCCAAACATCCCAACGGGAATGGCACCCGTTGCCGGGCTACCGCCGGAAACGTCGTCGTTGATTGCGATCATCTGAATGGCCGTGCTGTAATCAAACGCAGCACTCAGCGCCAAACGACAGCTCACATTGTCCAAAGGTGCTTTTTGCGTGTTCATTTTGAAATAGAACCCGCCTGTGCCGCCTTCGGTCAGCAATTGCGCGCCATCTTTTGCAAGCGCTTGAACCACCTCAGGCGGCAACCATTGGCTAGCAATGTCATGCTCGCCTTGCGCGATCAATGTGCGCACGGTCGCAGGCTCAAGGCCGTAACGCATGCGCACTGTGTCCGGTGCGGCATCGGCAACATCAAGGAAATAGCTGCCGGACTTCGCCATAACCGTTTCTTCTTGGGGGTTATGCGATGTCACTGAATATGCGCCGGTACCGGCACCGTTTGCAGACAGGTATTCTTCGCCCCACTCGCTGTCGGAATTCGCTTTGACATGCGCCATATCGATGATTGGCAGACGAACCAATGATGCGATGAACGGCGCGTATGGGGTTTCAAGCGTCAGGGTGACGGTTGTGTCATCCACAGCTGCGGCAGTGACGCCCGCAAAGAGATAGGACAGACCAGCACCAAGTGCCTGCATCCGTTCAACCGAATAAACCACGTCAGCGGCTGTCATCTTGTTGCCAGATTGGAACATCACATCATCACGTAACGTGAAGGTGTATGTTGCACCATCAACTTCCCAACCTGAGGCAAGGTGTGGTGTATGGCCCGGGCCGCCTTGCGCAGGCAGCACGAGCGTGTCGTAGACGTTGAACATCAAAATGCTGTCGGCATAATCGGATGCTTTAGCGGGGTCGAGCTCACCAACCGCCACTTCATCAAGTCGTAAAACGGTTTCAGCAAAGGCAGGGCTGGCCAAGGCCGTCGCTGCGCATAACGCTGTAATCAATGCAGTATTCTTCATCATTTTTCAGTTTCTCCGGTTGGGTAGGTTGCGACCTCTTGAGCTGAGGCTTTTTTGTGAATTGGGGCGGGTGCGTCACCAAAAACATCCATGGTTCCACACCACAAAATGGACGCAGTTGATGATCCGTGGTTCCAAGTGGAGTGCACGCGGCGGCTCTCGAAATGGATAGAGTCACCTTTGCGCAAAACCTCGGCCACACCTTCGATTTCAACGGTGATTTCACCGTCGAGAATATAGAACATTTCTTCGCCATGATGGCTGATCGGTTCCATCCGGTGTCCCGGTGTTTCATGGACAAGGACAGAATGGAGCTTTGATCCCGCAAAGGACGTTGAAAGCCGCTCATACGATACGTCAGCATCGGCCACCGAATAAGCCAAACGGCTGGCTTCATGTGTGGTTTGGCTGCCAGCACCTGGTTGCTGTAGAAAGCTACCTATTTCAGTGTCGAGAGTGGCGGCAATCGAGGCAAGAGAGCCTAAAGAGGGCGATGTAAGCCCGCGTTCGACTTGACTGATGAAACCAACAGACAGTCCAGCGGCGTCTGCCACACTTTGCATGGTAAGCTTCAGTTCTTTGCGTCTAGACCGCAACGCAGCACCAAGATCAGGCGCTGATTTGTCTTTCAATTGGAGGTCATTTTTTAGCATAGGTAAAAAAATGCATATTCTGCCAACCCGAGTCAATTAATTTTTTAGTATAAGTAAAAATATTGAAATTCTGGATTTGCGACGCTCAGTCAAAAAAGCTGCCGTTGCGGCGAATGCTAACTTTATCCGCATTGTGTGAATTCGCCCGTCAGCTGATTTTGCAGTTGCGGCGAAAGTCCGCAATGGTGGGCCGCACTGCAGCATGGCTGAGGCTGCGCGAACGGCAGCAATGGGCCGTAAGCGACAAGACAGAGGTTGCCGACTCAATGTCAGGCCAAGTTTTTTCAAGACAGAGAGAGGAAACGACTCTCTTTCAAAGATGGGTCAGGTAGGACCGGTGGTAAAACATCAGCGAAGTGGTTAGTCTTGAACCGTGGAGATGCGCCAAGGTTATGCAAAACTGTACCCCCAAGTGTACCCCACGTGAATCTGATCAGAAAAAAATAAGGAATTCCAGCATGTTCGCTAGATTAAATGGCGGAGACGAAGGGAGACCAACAGTACCCATAACCATTTGTTTTATAATGATAAATAATTATTACGCGCACAGCATACCACACAATACACCACCCTAAAATGTTGATCTCTGAAGGTGCTACCTTCAGGGCTCCAGAGCTTTAGGCTTCGCAAAAGTCGATTTCATCATGTCTATTCCTGCAAAGCCTAGCAATCAAACCATAGACAAAGGAAATGAAAGCAAACAGAGTCGATTGTATCAATTCAAATATAGGGCATTTAAGCTATGGGCGCTCAGTTCGAGGCAAAATTCGCAAACTTTATCGGGTATCTAACAGATGGCAAAGGGATACCTGCCCCCCGTGCAAGCCTCGGTCTACTCGAACAGTTCTTGATGTCTTTCGCTTACGCATACGAATTACATCGACATATTGGCGGCGACCAAGACGCTGCAATGCTAAGTGCCTCCACCGACGCGGCCGAACAGGGAGGGGACTTTGGAGTCCAGCTCGAAGGTGATTTTCGGGGCCAACCATTTGCTCCAACTCGCCTGATCTCACAGACAGACTGGGCTAAGGATCTTAGCACGACTGCGCAAGTGCTGCTTGAGAGCATTTCCGCCATAGACGACAGTATAGTGTTTCCGGCGCAAGTGGCGGCCATTTTAGCACCACTTCGTCCGTTTTTCACTGAGTACCAAATCTATGCAATGGTCTTCTCTAATGAGGCCGATCCAGAGATGGACAAAGAGGCACAAGAACTGTTTGAGAAGATGGCTCACCAGACAGGCCCTTTCGGCCTGATCTTTAAGCCGATGCATTACTCCAACTTCTTGGACTTCCTAGACCCTTTCCCATGCGTTCAAGCACTGGCTGAGCAGCCCACCGACTTTCCGGCGGTCGTTTTTTGGACGTCAAGCGGAAGTGCTATTGCATTTAACTTAGGCAAAGCTCGCAAATTTTTCGATCGCGTTGTTTTGAAGATGCTTGGAACTGAACAGGCATTTCGTATCCCATCGATCATCGAGAGCCGAAGGAAAGCACAGCTGACAAAAAGAATTTTGCACCTAAGCGACCTTCACTTCGGCAAACCCGAATCCGCAGCTCGAAGACGGTATCTCAAGAGTGAACTCGAAAAGATATGCAAAGACGTTGATCGTGTCGTCGTAACTGGCGATCTTTTTGACAACCCGACCGCCGACTTGCGTGTTGAATTTGATGAGTTCAGATCGGACGTTGAGCGGTTTACCAAGCAGCCCCTAATTCTGATACCAGGCAATCATGACGTAAGGATCAAGGGCAACCGGCTTACGTCGTTGGGTGAGAACTTCAAGCATGTGGCTAATTTATGGAGGCCATTCGAAATTGACCATGATCTTAGGACTGTTTTTTTCTGCTTCAACTCATGCGAGGAGGGCAGTTTCGCGAGAGGCAATATTTCGAAACAGCAAAGGTTGGACATGGCGGCAGCCTACAATGAGGCTTTGGCAAAAGAGTCAGAGATTGCTAGCTACACCAAGATCGCACTGGTCCACCACCATCCATTGCCATTCGAGAACGAACCTGAGCCGGAAACAGGCTATCAACGATGGCTGCAGCGCATCTTCTCACCTGACAAATTTGTCGAGTTCGAAAACGCAGACGAGTTCAATAAGTGGTGCTTAAAACAAAAAATATCTTTAATACTGCATGGGCACAAACATTTTCCAAGACAATCCATGTTAAGTCATGAAACTCTTGTGGTTGGATGTGGCTCTACTACCGGCGTCGAGGAGACGCCAATGTGTTACGACATAGTCACTCTGAACACCGCTTCGGACCAATGGACTGTCACGTTCTATATGGATGAGAACGGTGACGGCAGTGGGTTTGAAGTCCAAGCGGTTACGCTCCCATCATAGTGCCCCAAGACTTGCCGAGCTACTGTCGGCTTGATCAATTTGCGTGCTTTTCTGATTACGCCTATGTCGCGCTAGAGACTTTCCCTGGTTACTCGCCAGCGCGCTGCAATAGCCCCCCTGGTTGTAGGTCAGCCACAAACTCAGAAACTGGGTTAACGCCTGAGATCCAAAGGTGGTCTCGTGCCCGAGTTGCCGCCACATACAGCAAGTGTCGCTCCGTCGACATAATCTCGTCCAGTTGGCTCTCATCTTTCGCGGAAAGCAGTCTTTCTTCGTCTGGCAATACGGACTGATCCAGCGATACCACCGCTACCGCTTGAAACTCAGAGCCTTTGGCGGCGTGCATGCTCAGCCAGTTCAGCTTTGAAAAATCTGTCAGCCAGGAACCCGACAGCTCCTGAAGCAAAGCCTCGGTTCGGACAAGCACCGCTATCTCACCCTCGGCCAAACCGCCCGCGACCAATTCCGCGATCCATTTGGAAACCCCTTGCATCTCAGCGGCCCGGTCTTTGAACGAACGCACTGTAGGCCATGGGCCTTCAAAAACAGAGGTCACCCCGAGCCTGCTTTCCTCTCCGCCATCCGCCTCGACGAGCGTTTCCGGCAATAACGTTTCACTTCCCATGCGGATTTGATGCGAAGTACGGTAGTTCACTTTCAAGCTACGAGATCTTCCTCTGATCTCGACCTGCGTTGCACTCCATGGAAACGGCGCTCGAAAGATGCGCTGTCCGATATCACCTGCGAAGAACAAACCATTTTGTGCGTCGCCGAGCTTTTCACCGAGCAACAGAAGTTCTGGCACCGAAATGTCCTGCGCCTCATCGACGAGGACATGTGTGTACGGCCACGTTCCATCCCGCCTCAGCTCGTGTGCAAGCTGAGCGGAGGTCTTTTTGCCAAGCGCTGCCAAACCTGAACGTACTGCCTGGAAGACCTTCCACAATTCATCCTTTCTTGACGCCGCCATACGCACCTTGCGACCAAGCCTCGGCAGATCGCGATATTCATCAGCTGACTGCACGTTCCAAGAGTCAACTATCAAGGACCACTCATCAAAGAGGAAATCTCGATCGACCAGATTACCCTGTTCGTCGGCTGCCGATTGCAACAACTGCTTCAGATCGTCGTCCGATGCGATCTCAAAACTACCAAAATGTTCGAGATATTGCTGCTTTATCGTCTCTTGGAGAGCAGCAACTTGGATCCGCCCCGCAACCGTCGGATTTGCAATCAACGGTACCTTCTCGGCGAGCCTATGTGCGAGATGTTCGTTGAAGGTGGCCAGTAGCACACTGGCATTCTCAGATTTCGCCAGCCGCGCAGCTCTATGAAGCGCGACCACAGTTTTTCCTGTTCCTGCAGAACCGATGACACGAGCTGGGCCATTGAAATCTCGATCTACAAACTCGCGCTGTGCCGGATGCAAGAAAACCGACCATTTCTCCCATGGCGAGTCGAGCGCGGCTTTGAGCTCTTCCAAGTTGTCCATGACCCGGAAACGGCGTTCTGTATCTGGGTGGGTCCATGGGTCAGCGTTGAAGTCGATTGGAGCAGCTGGCGTCGGTCTAACACCAGTTGCGGCTTGGACAATGGCTTCCGCTGCCTCTGCCGGAAGGTATCCCGCAATATCGAGAATGGTGTCTTCTGTCACCGCACGGACCGTCTCTAGCCAATCGGTCGGTATGCCCCATGACAACAGCGTGTCGTCCGTCTCATTAGCAAACAGCCGTGGCATTGGGACATCTTCTTGGACGTAGTTTGGAATGACAATATCTTCGACAGTCTCACGCGCCTCGACGATCTGAATGGCACCCGTCTTGGGGTGACTCTCGATCCGACGGGTCTCGGCCCATCGGTAGGCATCATCATGATGCCCAACCCACGCTAGAAGCGTATCCTGCTCACGTTTGTGAATGACCATGCGAATGTCGCGATTGACACGCGCCGTCCAGAAGTTCGGGTCACGAGCCCTATCAACGCGGTGCATAGATAACCCTGGAAGGGTTGGGTCCATTTGGAAATCAAAGACAGTCGTTTTGACAGCCTTTTGTTCCTGCGCAGTCAGTTTCCCCAAAGCGTCGTAAAAGGTGTCTGCAATCCGGTGGGTCATCTACGCCTCATCTCGCCGGACGCGGATCTTGTTGATCCGGCTGATAACACCACCAGGTTGTCTACCCAAACTTTCGGCAATCCCTGCAATCGGACGGCCCTCTAAAAGCAAGGACATCAACTTTTCTTCCTCTCGGTCGGTCCAAGGTTTGTACGCATTCTTGTGCGTTTGCCGAACATCGGCAATGACATAGCTCTTCTCTTCATGAGACGCGTCAAGCAAGAGGAGCTCGATCGCGATGTCTTTCAAAACTGCGGCGACGTCTCTCCCATCGTCAGTTGTGATCTCGGAACAGGGGACGCCGCTTGCGATCAACCTAGCCAGCGAAACGCAGTCATCGCTCAACAGTCGAGCCATCCTAAACCCCCAACACCTTCATCACTTCATCCCCTAAGTGGTTGATCACCTTCACAGCAATCCGCCCTGACTTAGGCCGCGCAAAGGGGCGCGAGACGGTGCGCTTTAGACTGTCCCAAGCTTCTTGATCAACTTCGCCCTTCAAAGTCGTCTTCAACTGCTTGTAAGGGATATCGGCACCCGGGAAGTACGCATGGCGGACAAAGAAGCTTTCTTCGTTGTAGTCGGTGTCGATGAACCAGCAGGCGATGTCGTCTGGCTCGGAGGAGATAACCTGCCCGGTTGCAGGCTTGAAGATGTCGACCCCCAGCAATTCGACACGGAAATCACCGTCTTCTTCGACCAGCTTGATGTCCGGCTCACCGAACACAACGAACAGATTGCCGCCACCGGCTTTCAGATCGCCAGCCATGTGTAGGTCGGGGTTCATGCGGGCTTGCAGGATCGGCACGCGGCCTAATTTGCGGAACTCGGCAGTATGAGCATCGAAATTGAAAGCGCAGGCGATCACAATGTCCAGACCGGCATCTGCAGCCTCACGCGCGGCGGCGACCAGATCGGCGCGTTGGACGGTACCGTATTCGGGGCCGATGAAGACACCAGCGCGGCGTTCGGTCTCGCCTTCCATGTACTTGCCCTCGGCCGCGATCCATTCGCCGGGCCATGGGACGAGAGAGCTGAACTTGATCGCGTCTTCCTTACCCGATTGCTGCACGCCTGCTTTGCGCAGGTTCTCCAGCATCGCCTCGCGGTAGTTGTCGGCCTCTTGTGCGCCGCGCATGCGTTGGCCGGAGGCTGCGTCGACCTCTTCGATCAATTCACCATGTTCGTTGACAGCCTGGGTGCGGTGGGGTGACAGGCTTTCGACGGTGAACGGTCCCGCCACCCGGACGCGTTTTTTGTCCTCGTAGGGTTTGTCGTAGAGGTATTCGAAATCGGCCTTGGCGGCGATGGAAGCGTCGATCTCGGTCTGCCGCGCGATGCGGGCTTTCCAGAAGGTTTCCAGTGCTTCCACGGCGGCGTCGGGCCACGGGGTCACGGGGCGGTCGGGCAGCGTGTCGAAATCCCATGAGGTGCCGCGCATTTCGTTCAACTCGGCCAGTCCCTGTTCGGCCTTGCGGCGTTTGGCGGAGGTCAGGTCGTCGGACATGCTGCGCGCGGCGGTGTAGGCCGCGCGGTGGTCGGCTGGCCATGGGGTTCCGGGTTCGCGGGGGATTTCCCATTCCATGAATCCGTTGGCGGGGGCCATCTCTCCGCTGGGCATTTCAACTTCACCCGTGGCTGTGAAGTCGATGTCTTGGCCGTTGCGCCCACCGGTTTCCACGGGGAATGGGTCGGGCTGGCCCGCGAGTGCTGCGTTGAGGGCGGTGCGGGCGTCTTCGACAGAGGGTTGGCGCTGTTCCCAGATTTCGTCGATCTCAAGGTTGTTGGCGATGGATTTCAGGGTGATGTGGGGCACGCGGTTGTAGACAAAGCCGTGACGGATGTCGTTATAGGTGTCTGCCGTGGCTGGGGCGGAGCGTGTGACCTCTGCCTCTTTCTTCTGCCCCTCATCGCTATCCTTGAGCAAATACCACGGATATTTCGCCCCCATGATCCGGGCACGGGAAAGAGCGAGAGCCACACGCGAAGTGTCCATGGTGATCCAACGACGACCCCATTGCTCTGCTACTGTCGCAGTTGTGCCAGAACCGCAGGTGGGGTCGAGAACAAGGTCGCCGGGGTCGGTGGCCATCAACAGGCATTTCTCAACGATCTTTGAGTTGGTTTGAACTACGTAGGTCTTGGTTGAAGCGTCGAAGCCCCATTTTGTATCCATCCAATTATTCGTAATCGGCTTAACCGGATAATTATCAGCGAACAGATAGTATGCGATGCTATTTCTGCGGCCGATCAGGAAGCCAGCTTTTTTTACGGCATCAAGACCGGTTACTGTAACCTTCCAGTGATTGCCTTTTCCGGGGTGAAAATTTCTACCTTCATGAGCGTAGTCAACTGTCCCACTTTCAGAAGCACCTGATGAAGTTAAAGGGCCGTACCGCCATCTACGACCGCCTTCTGGCAACCTTGCTATTCCAGCGTATTCGTCCGCTGACAGGTTTCGAGTAGTTCCATCCGGATTGAACAGCCACTTATATTCTTTCGCGCTGTCATCACCAGCGCCTTTCATTTCATACAATTGGCGATATTTGAGCCTTTCAGCATCCTTTGCGTACCAGATGATATGGTCGCCAACTCTCGATAAAGCTTTAGATGGAAAACCGCTGGTTGTGACGTAGTTTATTGTAACCACAAAGTTGTCTTCACCAAACACCTCATCCATCAACGCTCGAACACGGTGCAGATTCTCGTCACTAATCTGCACAAAGCAGGACCCGCTCTCGGTCAGCAGTTCCCGCGCCACCACCAGACGGTCGCGCAGGTATTGCAGGTAGGAGTGTATCTCGTCGCGCCATGTGTCGCGAAAGGCCTTCACCTGCTCGGGCTCGCGCGTCAGGTGATCGAGCTTGCCGTCCTTCACATCGCGACTGGTCGTGGACCATTGGAAGTTGGAGTTGAATTTGATCCCGTAGGGCGGGTCGATATAGATCGCCTGCACCTGGCCCTTCAGCCCCTCCCGCTCTGCCAGTGACGCCATCACCTGCAGCCCGTCGCCCAGGATCATCCGGTTCGACCATTTCTTGTGGTGTTTGTAGAACTCCACCTCCGCCTCGCGGTCATCATCCGTAACGCCAAAGTGGTCAAAGAGGCTTTCGCCGCCGCCCTCACCATTGCGCTGATTGCCCGCGCGCAGGTCTTCGATGATCGCCTTGGGATGCACCTGTTCCTGCAAATAGATCGGCGGCGCGTCGACGGTCACTGCCTCCTGGTCGATATCCTTGCCCCGCCAGATCAGTTGCGGGTCAAGGTCCGGGTTGCGCTGTTGGTAGGCGACCTTGATCGGCTTGGCATCATCCGGGTCCATCATCGGAGCAAGTTCTGGCGTCGGGATGTTCACCCGCTCGTCGTCATGGGTGATCGGATCGATTGGGGTTTTCTTGTCGGTCATGCTGCCGCCTCATCTTCTTCGCTTGGGTCGTATGGGGCCTGCACGTCCGGCTCGGCTGGGGAATTTCGGATCACGTCGCGGCGCATGGCTGTGCCGATCAAGTCGGCGAGCGCGTTTTGGCGGGAAGTCCAGAATGCTTCGAAGTCGTCTGCGCGTAGAGGTTCGGGATCGATCAGGTGCGTCCTTAGGATTTCATCAAGCTGCTCTGTGGTCAGCCCGTCCTTATCTTCGATCCGTTTGAGGTACACCGAAGGGGCATCGCCACCGATCCGGATATTGCTGATCTTAGAAAGCGGTGACTTGTTTATGATGGAATCGTACCGCGAGGCGGGGATGTCGTTCTTGGTGCACCAGTCACGTGGGAAGATGTGGTGGATATCTACCTGGCTGTCGAAATAGGTCATGATTTCGAACGGCTCGCCCGAGATAAAATCCTGTGCTCCGCTAAGCATCAGGCGTGCGTTGACGCCTTTGTATGCAGCGGCTAGGCGGGTGCGCAGCGTATCTAAGCGGTCAATCTGGAAGACTGCATCGCCGATGGTGGCGGGCTGAGGACCATCATTTCGAATCCAGGCCAAGAGCTCTGGAATGTCACGCGCAATACGGGTTTCTACAGACCCGGCATAAAGCTCGCCAAAGACACAGCTCCAATACCAGTGATCGAGCTTGTCATGTGCAGTGGCTGTACGTTCCTTTGCGGGCAGCCTCGCAAAAACTGCAGCAAGGGTGATCAACTGCGAGGGGTAAGGTACGTCCTTCACCCAGATGATGCGCTGAGACGTGAAAAACTTCTTCGCTTGAGCGAACCCTTGCTCAACAGAATCTGCCAGCCGCTTGTATTCCTCAATCGGTAAATTGAGCATGGCATCGCGGCGTACAGTAACTGGCGGGAGGTCTTTACCGGTGCGACCTGCTTTGACAGCTTCGTTGCGTCGATCCATCGTGGAGAGAGCGGTGCAAGCTTGCAGGAAGTCTGTGCTGGCCAATTTCGCATAGATATCCCGAGTCTTGTCGAGCCCACGCAGCCGATCAAGCCGCCCTGGCTGCCCTTCCACCCCAAGCCAATCTTCACGCAGATTGAATTCGCTGGCTGCAAAGACAGCTGTTAGAAGCTCAAAGGCGTCAAGCTTCTTGCCGCCGGTGTTCACCTTCTCAAATACCGTGCAGATCGCCTCACGACTGTTACCCTTGGACAACCGAATGATTGGCATCTGGTAGGCCTGAACAGGCTTGACCACCTTCAGATTCAAAGCCTGTTCTTTGGCATGCGTGTCTTCGCCGCGCTCGTTCCAGTAGTTTTTGTAAGCGAAGAGCCAATCGAATGGTGCGAAGACTTGATTTAGCGGGAAAGCATGCGACGCAAACTGCATCTCAGCGGTTGAGTAGTCGCGATCAATTTTGCGGCCAAAATCGCTTGTTTCGCGACCATCTCCACGTGTCATTATCATCCAGTCGGCGGGATCGCCATCTTCAAGCGATGCTGCTTCAAGGTCCACGAAAAAGAGCCTCTCAGCCAAAGCACCCTTTGCAGTGCGCGTTTTGACGGCATCTTTGCGCAAAAGCGCCTGATAGAGGCTGGTCAGCCTCTGTTGGCCGTCCAACAGAAATTCTGCTGGCGGGCTCCCGTTACTCGTTACATTTGCCAATGGTCGTGCCTTGAAATTCACTTCACCGCCGACTTCAAGCGTTAGAATGGCACCCACGGGGAAGCCGCGCACGATGCTCACCAAAAGCGCATGTATGCCGTCCTCGTCCCAGACCCAGTCTCGCTGAAAGTCAGGAAGCTGGAGGTCTTGGTCGTCGACCTGCTCAAGAAGTCGGTTGAGGTTGTCTTTTGTACTGTCAAACATCTTTGGCAAAATTCTCTATTGAAAATGGGCTGTCGGCTGAGATCATGCCGTCTCTCCGATCAGCAGTTTGTCGATGGCGGCATCGAGGTCGGGTCCGAAGTCGTGGGCGCTGCGAAGCTCTGCAAAGCCCCAGCGGCCGAATTTGCCATTGCGGTTGATTGCGGGCACCCATTTGTTGGCAATGGTGTCGGCCTTGATCATCGCGTCATGGCCTCGGAAGCCTTTGACCTCAATTATGAGGGTCGTTGGATCAAGGGTATCGAGCCGGATCAGGAAGTCGGGCAGATAAGTCTTTGGTTCTGCTTCGAGCAAGTATGGTACTTCAAATCCAAGATTGTGGTTTTTGGCATACGACAAAACCTTAGGGTGTTCCTCGATCCGCGCGGCAAGTTTGTCTTCCCAGTCGCTATCAGTGATGATCCAGTTCAGGTGCGATTTGTCCGGTCGCGGCGCGTAGCGGGTCGCTTTGGTAGTGTTGAAGTTGACACCAAGGGTTGAGCCGACAGAATTGTAGGGATCAAGCACCGCTCGCATCAGGCTATCTCCGCCGGGTTTGTCAATAAGAGCGCCAGAGATGAGTTCACACACCTCATCGGCCAATTCACGGTAGAGTAGTTGCGCGGGAACAGTACCGCCTTTGCAGACGAGGTGCCCCTCATTCAGCCACTGGTTCACGATGCGTTTGGCGGCGGGGATCAAATGAAGGCGTGGAGCCTCATTCGCATCGCGGAGTTTTTCGAACACCATGTGCTTAGCGACGTGATATGCAATCGTCGAATTGCGCAAAGTCTTGAGGTAATCCATCGTCAGCGTTTCGCTTTCGCCAACTATGCCCTGCATGGTCACGCGTGTCGCGTTCACCTTGTCTGGGTCAAGCACATAAGGCTCTATATCTGAGAAGTCGGCCTCCAGCCGATCAGGTGGCAGGTCTGCAATGTAGCCCTGGACCCGTGGAAATGTGATATCTAGGTGATCCCGCGCGGGTGAGACTGCATGGACCTGAATAACATCTCGCGGCTTTTGCGGTGGCGCGACACGCGGCTGATCAGAAAAGTTCAGGCCATCAATGCCCATGATGTCAGCATATTCAGTTCGGAACAGACCGTTTTCGTCGATTTGGTAAGAGAGGCGTCTAAGCGCACGGCCGACGACCTGCTCGCAGATAAGCTGGGTTCCGAAAGCACGTAGACCCAGAATGTGCGTGACATTGTTGGCATCCCACCCTTCAGTCAGCATCGATACTGAGACAACGCAGCGAACCTGCTCCCCCAGTTTGTCCTTCTTGCCAACGGTGTTCATCACTTCGCGAAGAATGTCGGCCTCGTTAAGGTCTTCACCACCCATTCCGCGTTCGGCCTGCTCCCGCCGGAAAGCCTCAATTTCTGAGGCATGCGCTTCACGGAAGGACTTGTCGATATCCCCACCAGCTTCGAGCGTGGCGCTGTCAATTAGAACCGACCGGGGGCGCGGCAGGCGCTCACCATCGGATGAGAAGTTTGAAAACAGGCCGCACTTGCCGTGAACCGTCTCAATCGTTCCGTCTGGGTTCTCTCGTTCATATCCGGCGATGTAGTCGCGCAGAAGTTCGGAATTCGTCGTGTTGTTGCAAACCACGATGAAGACCGGAGGTATCCCAACGTTCTCAGCCTCCCACAGCCTGTAGGTTTTTTCGTAGTGGCCGTAGAGCGCGTCTATAGCGGTCTTAAGCTCAAGGGGAAGTTTCTGAGGGTCCGGCGGAGTACCCTTCGTCTTTTTGGGCATTTTCTTCCCAATTGCGGCCCACAGATTGCGGTACAGTGGCTCAGGCTTGCCGGGTACGTTGTCCGCTACAGGGACACGCGGCAGTTTGACGATCCCACATTCAATGGCGTCCATTAGTGAGAAATCTGAAACTACCCATGGAAAAAGTGTTCCTTCTACCCAACCTGATCCTGCAAGAAAGAAAGGTGTTGCAGACAGATCGTAGACGATTTGCAGGCCTATTTTCCGTTTCGCAGCTTCCAATCCCGATATCCAAAGTCGCGCGGCTTCCTGGTTTTCTTTGGCCTCGCGAAGTTCGTCCCCCGTCAAACGTTCAGTTTCAGAAACAGCCCGTTCACGATAACAGTGGTGGGCCTCGTCATTGATGACGTTGATCTTACCAATGCCCATAAGATCAGGCATCACGCGCTGCAGCATTTGGCCTTCTGTCTCGAGTGTTTTGAGCTCTGCGCCGTGTCCTTCGAGTGCTGTGCGCGTGCCCGTCGCGAGCTTTACTTTCTCGCGCAACTTAAATGCATGATAGTTCGTCAGAACGATCTTTGCCCGCTGGATATCTCGCATCATGTCCGCAGGGACCAAATTGATCTTTTGATAGTAGTTTTCGGCATCGTTCGGGAGCAAGACCCGCAGGCGATCTTTGATTGTGATGCCAGGCGTCACGATCAGAAAGCCGCGAGAGAATGTTTTGGAGTTCTCACTTCGAACAGAATTCAGCGTCTGCCATGCTATTAACATGGCCATGACCGTCGTCTTTCCTGCCCCAGTCGCCAACTTCATCGCTACACGAAATAGATCCGGGTTGGCTTCTGCATTCGCGGCTTCAAGGCGGGTGCGAAAGCGTCTGCCACGGCCCTTCAATTTAGGGGCGACTTCGGCGAGCCAAATGGCGGTCTCTACAGCTTCAAGCTGGCAGAAGAATGGCCTGATAACTTGCTTTTCGTCTCTCTGGATTTCGCGCCAATGCGACAGCAACCGCTGTGTGACCGGTGATACTTGCCATTGAGTTGGATTGGGCAATGCACGCCAAACATCAATCTCGCGGCGTAATTCGTTCACGAATTCCGTAACGTTGTAGCTGAGGTCTTGCCCCGACAGCCCTTCAGCGCTGAGTTCCATTTCGCTCTGTTTGCCACCCTTCTTGCTCTTCGCAGGAGGCATTGCAGATATGAGGTCAGAGCGACGACGGCGATGTATGACCTGGTCAGTGGGTCGGCCATCTGTATCCAACTCCCAATGGCGTCCCGGTTCAAAATAGGGCGAGTTCAAAATTGGTTTTTCAAAAAAAGACATGCTCACCCTAAAAGTACTTTTGTTTTAGGGTATTAAATCAACGAGTTCAGCTCGCCACAACCTCTTTCGTTTGTTTTCAATTGCATCCACAGCCTTAGGGCGACTAACCGCAAGGCCTTGTACTTCGCAATAGGCAGGCGCGATTACCTCTTTGGTACTTCATAGATTGCGCTCGACATCCGACCAATGCTTGTTCTCTGGAAGAGCCTTGGCGCGTTGTTCGATCTCGCGCAAAGACACGGGCACATACCCCCATACATCGACACCGACATTGACCGAATTTCTGCTACCCATCCATTGGTCATGAACGTGACCAAACAAGTTGAGTGCCCCTTTGCGCGCTTTGTGCCAAGTGATCATCGGATAGTGGCAGAGGACAGAAGGTGCCCCAGTTCCATCCGACACCTCAGTCAGATGGGTGACCGAAGACCAAGGCAAGGCCTGGGTGGCCTCGCCGTCATGGTTGCCGATGACAAGGTGCTTTTCCGCACCCGGAAGGCGGGAGAAGAGGTTCGATAACCATTTGCGGTCCTTGGCCTTCGGCCCAAAGGCGAAGTCGCCAACGATCCAAAGCGCGTCTTGCGGGCCAACCTTCGAGGCCAGGTTTTCGAGCAAAACGGCATCCATGTGGCTTGCAGACTGAAACGGGCGAGCACAATGCTTGATGATGTTGTCGTGGCCGAAATGCGTGTCGGCTGTGTACCAATGCTTCATGGTTGATCTCAAAACCTGCAACAAGTTAAACGGCGGGTCCGCCGTTTAGCATCCAGTGACTATTCTGGCTAGGCGAGCGCCACCTGTTTGACACCATGGATGTCACGAACTTTGGTGTCCGATGTTATTCCAGCGGCGACCAAAGCCTGTTCGATCTCCTTGGAGACACGCTCTGCGCGTTCCCTTGCCCAAGTAGTCCACTTTGTGGAAATCCACCATGCAGCAGGGAGCAGCACGAAAGGATAGAACTTCAACGCCGTCGCCGACATACTATCGCTCATGTTGGGAAAAAACACGGCCATGATCGTATAGTAGACCAAAAGACCCGGCAATGCGCCGATGAGCGCAACCAGCACTACGGCAGACAGTTTGCCTTCCGGTGTGTCCGGGTCGGCAGACCCATGCAGTTGCAGACACTGACCCGTCAGGTTCGCTAGCGCAACTGGCTCCCGCCCGACCGGTGCCCAGACAACAGCGACGTCGTCACCATGGCGGGCGCGGTCAAGCACCTCGCCAACAAACGTATGCTCCTGCCCACCAGCTTCCCTAAGCGTCATTTCACGCCACTGGCGTGAACGCTCAACACGGCGGTTCCGGCGGTTCACCTCCCGCTCAACGCGATCAACGATGTCCACGACATTCCCACGGATGACGCTGTATCCGGTCGGCATTTTCGGTTTGTTCTTTGGAGCACTAGGCATGGTTTCCTCCGTACTATCCTGTAATGGGATAATACCAGAACAGGATTACGCGGCAAGGGCTTAGCCTAGATGGAGATGCCGCATGACCAGAAGTCTGCGAACGCCAGGGCACCAGGCGTTGATGCAGGTGCTAGTTGAAACGAGAAAGTCGAAAGGGATCACGCAGCAAGAGCTCGCCAACCGACTGGATCGACCGCAGTCCTACATAGCGAAGGTCGAGACAGGCGAACGTAGGTTGGATGTTATCGAGTTCATTGAGTGGACTGCGGCATGTGGTGCTGTCCCAACCGCTGTGCTAAACAACCTCATACAAGCTGAATTTTCGTGAAATCTTTTCTTTTCAATTGGTTAATACATCGACCTCAAACGGCCCATGGCGCTTGTTTGGTTGACATACAATGGGGCCTCACTATATGAAATCTCGACCTGTCGGTTCTCCGGCGGATATTTTTTTTGGGGAAACCCATGTGACCAGATGCAAAAGGAGTGTCCGTTAGAGCTTGTCCACAGGATATGTGAGCAAAATAATTGCTTCATACCATATGTTGGGTTAAACTCGGATAACGCCCGCAAAAGTTGGGCGGATCGGGCAAGAAGGCGAATGATGGCAATGGCGAATCAATCTCGCGGAGATGCAACATACAGAGACTTCGGACAACGTGCTGCAAGGCGCACGAACCGGAGTGTTGAACCAAAGAACGGTGGGCCAACTGCGCCAGCCTTTGTGAAAGTGGTAGGTACTCTTGCCAAGGACGGTGAAGTGCGCGGAACCGTATTAAAGCGGTTGCGTCGAAAAGAGCCAGCCTAAGCTTAAAGGGGCTGTAATTTGTTGAACTCGTTGCCACACAACGAGGTCCAATATTTCTCTGATCGTTCATTTAGAATAATTTCGAGCATACTGGTCTCACTTGGCGTTGAAGAGGAAGAGTGTGAAGTCGATAAGGACATCCTTGTCGAGGTCGCTGAATTTTTCCTTCGCGACATTTACCGCATCGACAAACAACAACGCGGCTCCGTTTCGATTGCGAAATGGGCCGGGTATTGGGCGTTCTGGGTTCGCAAGCTGAAACCCATTTCCATGATAAACTTGGATGAAGGCGAAGAGTACGCGTCTTTAACACGCGAGGATGCTGTCCACATTAATGAGATCGTCGCACTACAGTTTTCTCTGGAGATCGTAGCCAAGTATCGTGAATCTGGTGGTCTAGAAGATCTTGTCTTCCGCAAGTGCACCAAAGTCGAAGCAAAGACGTGCGATGGAGTTGACTGCTTTTGGCGCTATGCCACACGTTACCTGAACTTTGCCGACGAGTTTTACTCCCAATACTTGACATACTCAATGCGGAACAGAACCTTTGGTCCACATCACTTTGCACTGCTGCTGGAGAACATAATATTTGCCGCATGCAGCGGCCTTGAGGACACTGAATGACCCAGACTGCCATCTTGCTGGAAGAAATCCGAGGAGTGATTTCAGAATGGGTTGGATCGAATAAGGCCTCCGAGACATTCGACGGTGTCTTCATCTTCGGTAGCTTGATACACCGAAATGGAAGGCATTTTGTTCCTCAAGGAAGTTTGGCGTCAGATGTTGATCTGATCCTAACATTTCGAGACGAACTTACAGGTGCTATTTCTCGGACTCGGGCGCTTGTTGATTTGAGAGCGGTCGTACAATCCCTTGAGCAAACGACAGCAACTGTCCTCAAGCGAGCAACGCCAGAAGAGATTTATAGTCTCTTGCCCATCACCAGCTATGAAATACACCAATGCATACACAAGGGTCATGACCCAAAACTCTTCACCGCAAATCTATTTCTGAACGTAGATACAGGCGAGCAAGTCGATGGCGGCTTAGCAAACTATGTGGATTACGACTACCACTTCGAAAACCTCGAGGCTTTCTCCGCAATTCGACTGTGTCAAAGCTACCGTAACAAGTGAACCGCGCCGGGTTTGCCGGAGGCTCCAACTCATGAGTAGGATGGAGCATCATGAACAAAACGACGAACAAATATTCCCCAGAAGTGCGCGAACGTGCCGTACGGATGGTTTTGGACAATCAAGGGCAGCATGACA
>JBDVKF010000071.1:0-10491 GCA_039960995.1 Paracoccaceae bacterium
CCTTGAACTTCGAACACCATACGGGCCCGCAGCATGTGGACAGCTGCATCAGAGGCCGGATACATGTTAGCACCCGATGACGCGTCTAGACCTTTTCAGAAATACCTCTTGCATAAAGGGCGGTTATACATGTTGCATTAATTTAAAAACGTTAGATATCGGGCCGGGTAGGGGGCCAACATGAACAGAAAACAACCATTCAAACGCCATCGGTTTCCCTCGTTGATCATTTTGTCCGCTGTACGGATGTATCTGCGGTACCCGCTGTCTTACCAAGATGTTGCTGATCTTCTGGGCGAACGCGGCGTCGATGTTGATCGTTCAACTGTCTTTCGTTGGGTCCAGAAATTCGGACCGGAACTGGCGAAGCGCACAGAATGCCATCTGCGACGGGCAAGCCTGAATTGGCACGTCCCCTCTCGGCAGATCATTTCATGATCGCCTACCGGGCAATGGATGAAACCTACATCCGCGTTGGCGGGAAGTGGCGTTACTTATGGCGCGCCATTGATGCGGACGGTCAACTAGTGGACTTTAGGCTGACCGCGCGGAGAGATGCAAAGGCTGCCAAAGCCTTTCTCAACAAAGCGATAGAACGTGTCCGGCTCCACAGGCCAGTCTCTATTTGTACGGACAAAGCGCCGACTTATCGCAAAGTCATACGAGATATAAATCAACGTTATGATCCGCATTTTGACTACATCACGCATATCGACAAAAAGTATCGAAACAACCGAGTTGAAAGTGATCACGCTGCCCTCAAAAGGTTGCTAGGTTACCGGCAAAGCTTCAGATCATTGAGGTGCGCGAAGGCGACACTGCAAGGGATGGAAACCATCAGAACGATTAAAAACGGACACATCCAGAACAGACAACCGGGAGTACAAGGAGAGGTCGCCTTTGTTCGCCGGCTGTTTGATTTGGCTGTATGAAAACAATCTGTTATGGTAAAAATCTGAGCTTAGAACGTTAATGCAACAGTCCCGAATAGGGCAGGGAGAAAGATGATTGAAATTGTATCTCAATTGAGATACGCTTCTGTATAGGAGAACTTATCATGCCCGCACAAACCTCAATGCTCCACGTCCGCGTAGACGACCAACTCAAAGCTCAAGCCACTGACGCCCTCGCTGGTGTCGGTCTGACACTCTCAGATGCAGTGCGCATCCTGCTCACGCGGGTTGCAACGGAAGGCGGATTGCCCGCTGGTTTGACAGCCGACCCCGATGCCTACGACGCTTGGTTCCGTGCCAAGGTGCAGGAAGCTATAGATGACCCGCGCCCCGCTGTTCCCCATGCCCAAGTGATGCAAGAAGCGCAGGCGCTGATCGACGAGAAACGTCGTGCTCAGTCTTGAATGGAAAGCCACGGCCATCGCCGACTTGTTGGCGATTGTCGATTACATTTCTGACGACAACCCAGACGCCGCCCAAGCTCTCAAAGATGAAATCGAGGCCAAAACCTCACGCCTCCCCGATAACCCGCAGCTCTACCGCGTGGGGCGTGTGGATGGCACCCGCGAGATGGTGGTGCGGCCCAATTACATCGTGATCTATGC
Organism: Paracoccaceae bacterium; assembly: GCA_039960995.1. GTDB lineage: Bacteria > Pseudomonadota > Alphaproteobacteria > Rhodobacterales > Rhodobacteraceae > JABSSA01. The sequence continues at coordinate 1,559 of JBDVKF010000071.1, forward strand.
AGAGAACGCTATTGCCGTGACAATCCTGCGTGTGCTTCATGCCGCCCAGCAATGGCCTGAGACATAAACGAACAATTTGAAACTTAGGCATCTATGGATTTATCACGACGCCCCGTTCAAAGGCCACCTCATGCGCTATGTAATATACGTTCTATCTTACGTTATGTTGGCCGTCACAGCGGCTCATGCCGATGTGCGCTCAGATGTCCGTGAGCTGTTCACCCGTGACATGGCAACCCTCGATCTGGCGCGCGTGAAAATCGAAGTGGACCGGATGATTGATCCCTCGATCAATGTCGAAACACAGCTCGCTCAAATCGACCAAATGGTTGCCACCATTGAGAGCATGCTACCCCGCAACGCAGATAGCTGGACCAAAATCGACGCCATCCGTCGCTACATCTACGAACCTGGTCCTTGGAACGGAAACCGCGCCTTCAGCTACGATCATGACGATCCTTACGGCCTCGATGTGCAGAACAAGCTCTTGTCTGATTACATCCAAGACAGGCGTGGCAACTGCATCACCATGCCATTTCTATTCATCATTCTGGGACAGCGTCTTGGGCTGAATGTGACGCCTGCCATGGCACCACTGCATGTCTTCGTAAAATTCACCGACGATCAGGGCATCACGCACAACCTTGAAACCACCAGTGGGGCAGGGCGCGCGCGCGATCAGCACTATCGCGATCTGCTCCCTATCACGGATGAGGCTGTCGCAAACGGCGTCTTCCTAACGCCACTCACAACCGAACAGGCCGTCGCCGTGATCGCCGTTGTCATTGTCGAGGATCTCATGGCCCAAGACCGGCACCACGATGCCATGGCGGTCGCTGACATCGTGCTCGATCACTATCCCAACTTTGCCTATGCCATGGTGAAAAAGGGCACCGCTGCCTATCGTCTGCTGCAATCAGAGTTCTATGCCAACTACCCCACCGCAGAGGATGTACCGGAAGATCAGCGCCCCTATCTGACCTATCTTCAACGGGTCAACCAAAGCACCTTCGATACTGCTGAAACTCTGGGCTGGCGACAACTACAAAGATAAGCTAGCAATGAAGCAAGATCGCTTTACGAGAGATTATTATGACCGGCATTTTTAAGAAATTCATCCTGACAACCCTGTTCGCGCTATTCGCATCGCAGGCATCAGCTCTATTTATTCAAGCTGATTGGTTGGACCCGACACAGCCAGGAGTGGGGACGAACAGATATGCATACTCTGGGAATGATCCTGTCAACCGTTTCGATCCTAACGGCAACCAATGGCGCTATCAAAGCTTTGATTCTCAAGAAGAAGCAGATGATTACTTTGCCAGCAATGCTATCGATTCCTATCAGCGAGCTGACAATATCCGTAATGGTGATCGCCTTATCGATCACATCAGAGATTATATGGGTGTTGATGAAGAGCTGGAGGGGTTTGGTAACAATTATGCTGCACGTATTGGAATTGACACTCAAACTAGACGCTCACTCGACAACGGAGAGATTGCACAGAGCGTTTTTGACGGATTGGTTGCCGGAGGCATAAGCAGACTTGGCGGTATGGGGGGGACAACCAGCTCCTCAATATCTACCGGCCATGCTCGTTCCTTAAGTGCTGCAGCGGTTTCAAACGCACAGCCTTACATTAGCGCCACAACCAGACGGATGAATGCAAACGTTTCAGTGCAAAATGGTCATGCCACCGTAGGCTTCCAAACTAGACGCGCAACTTCTCTGAGCGCTTCTGACATCGCAGCGTTGCGTTCAGAACTGCAAGCAAGCGGTATGAATTCGGTCGTAGTCAACAGTGGCAGAATAGTCGAACCAACAGGTCGTTTAAATAACATTCTTAGCACACGTGCACAGCAAGGCAGGACCTGGAATGGCCTTACCGTTACGGCTACCGGCAACCCAAGCAATGCATATATACTTTACGGCCCCCTTCAATGATAACTCTCGGCGTTATTGATGCACGTATCAAACGACAGAAGATTTCTGATCAAGCAGGTGCTCAATTTGTTCCACGAGAAGAAGTAAAATCACGCATCAGCGCCCTACGAGGACACAAAGACTCTAAGTTCCTGTTTGGCATTTTTGAAGATAATGATAAATGGACCGCCCTATCAGTCGAGAGTCTTATTGGCTGTTACAATGGTAAATTATCAGAACTAAACTTACGAACCGAGGCTGATCTTTTCCACGGCTTCTTTGGACAAGACGGTGGGAAACATAAGTCTGATGTGCTTCTGAATGATGGTCGAAAATTTTGGATGAAATCTGTCGGTATTTCATGTTCATTCCAAAACATTATATTAATGCTGCAAAAGCTTCCTCAAGATATTACTTTAGATGAATAAGCCATCCTGCGTGTGACGCACGACAATGGCCTCAGGCAGAACGCCTATGAAGGCGTCACCGCCTCGACCGGCTTATCATGTGGTGTACGATGAGTCCTGCGGCGATGTTCAGCAGGAGTGGGAATAGTATGGTTTCAATCATCATGTGATCCTCATTAGTTTGGGGTATTTAGGGCCACAGTTCAAAACCTGCGCACCTTTCGTAATGAGGACATGGGTTCGTCTCATATATACCAAAACACATCCTGACATCGCCCAGCATACGGCAGGGTAAGGATGTGTTTTGGGCCGCCCAGAGGGCGGCTGGGAACATGTGGAACGGACTGCCAAGACATCGCTGTCTTAGAACCGAACGGTTTTGCAACGCTTTCTGTGGGTGAATGATTTCAAGGGCTTGGCTGTCGCAAAACCCTGTTGCAAAATACCTGCATGAAATTCGATTTATGCGTGTCGCATCGTCTGAAAAAAGCTCTGCCATTCAAGTTGACGCATTGATTTGAAAATTACGCGTAAAGAGGGTTGACGCACACACCAAAGTGATTTTTCTTACCCCCGTAGGTAGTAGGGGTAACAATCAATTGAAAAATTCTATTTTTGCGCTTTTGGCCACATTACTTTACATTTTTTCCTCCAGTATTTTAAGCGCGCAGGATGAAGATGAAGCTAAATTTGTTTCGGAAGAAATAGAACCCTATTCTGCCAACACTGCAGGAAGTTTCAATTATTCCATCCCGGTAGACATTCCGGCCTTTCGAGGCCTTTCGCCAAATTTACGCATTACGTACGATTCCGGCCGAAAGTCACGAGGGACGCCAAAGGATATGCTGGGCATCGGTTGGCAAGTGTCCGGTTTCTCAGAAATTACACGGGTCTCTCAGAAATTAGGGACCCCAACATTTACTGATGCAAACGACATATTTTTGCTTGACGGCCAACCCCTTATGGCTTGCGAGGACACCATCGCAGTCAACGCAGGTACGAATTTTGGAGGTTCGTACCCGGACAGATTTAAGACGGATCAACCAAGCGCAAGTTGCCGGTCGGGAGGCAATTTCAGTACGATGCGCGAAAGCGACCGGAAGATTTTCTTCGATGCAAGTGCTGGTACTTTTACAGTATATCAGAAAGACGGCACACGTTGGATTTACAAAAGACTTCAAGAGCTGTCCGGCGAGTCCCCTGCAGCCAACTCCGACCTGGAAAATCTGCTTCGGTCCAAGTGGCTTTTAACTGAAATTCGGAACCGTCAAAGCGTAGAGAGTGTTGTTACATTCAACTATCATTTCGCGCCCGATGATGGGTATTCATACCGTCCAAATTCTATCCAATATGGATCATACGAAGTAACCTTCGGGTATCAAGCTCTGCAAAAACCGCTTGCGCAATGGGCGACCGGTGCCGGTGTGTTGGGGTCGCAAAAGTTCCGCTTATCTTCGATAAAGTCCTTTGGAGGAGGCGAAAAAATATCCGCCTATCGGTTTTCGTATGCGACCAGCCCAGAGATAGAGGCCAGTAGGCTGACAAAAGTTGAAAAATTCGGTCGGGATTTTCAGGAGAGCGGTCAGGACATCTCAGGTGGCTCAACTCTTCCTGGATACGATTTCACCTATGCAACCGACCAGTTGGAATTCGAAGATGTTCAATACCCTGGAAAGTCGTTTGGCCCTCGAGTGACAGTTTGGGATTATGACGACAACGGCACAGATGATTTGTTGTTTGGAGCAATCACGCACTTGAACGCCAGTTGTTACGCTGGCCCAAATGCAGATGACCGTATTGTCTTTGCCCCACATATTCCCAAAACTTCATTTACTATGGGTAGTGACCGTTCGATCGCAGACTTGGTGATTCCTCAGACGATTTCCGCTTTGTTTAGTTCGCTTCCGAATTCGGATTTTGGAAGCTCTACAACGTTGACGAGTATAACACGCTACGATCCGGTTTCATCTGCAAACAAGAAAAGAATAGCGCTTGGCCGACGCATAGAGTGGACAAATAGCCGAAATGGAACTGGTGACAACTGGACGAGCTCACACTTCTCCATGTCCTACGATAGCAATGGCGACCTTGTTCAAAATCTTCCAGTAGGAGTGACGAAGGAAGGGAATTATGATCTGGACCCCAGTTCAGAATTTTGGAGTCCAACCAACCGTCTCTATGACCTAGAGGACGGACTTTTCATTGACCGTGGAAGTTACAATTCTGTCAATATTCCAAGCTTCAAATTTGATATGGATGGAGACTCGATGCATGAAGGCCTGGTGTATTCACCGGATACCCTTCAAAGCGACGGATGGACGTTAACAGAGCCGCAGTTTGCCGAGACGGCTTCCTTCACACAGCGTTGGATTCCTTCTCCTGCAACAGACATTCTGTCTGCGACAGAAAATAATCATGGGAATGACCGCACTACAACTTACCATGTTGGTGATGTGAATGGAGACAGTAAAGACGACTTGGTTATTCGAACTACCGTCAATTTTAACGACACAAAAGTTTATGTTTCATTCTCGTCCGGTGACCGCTTCACGGACAAAGTGCTTTGGACGAGTGGTACCTGGTCGAATCATATTTTCGCGCGTGTATTAATCCAAGATATAAACGGGGATGGATTGGCAGACTTAATATTCGCTGGCCCAGCCGGTCAAACATTGACACAGAATTGTTACGGCACACTGAATCCATACACTGCCGGAACAGCACAGATTTTATTGTCGGATGGTACGCAGTTTGTGGCCCCAGATAATCCGAATGCGCGGGAAATCAGTAACTTTGCGTCACTTGGAGATTTTGACGGTGACGGCGGCTTGGATATTGTTTCTGTAGGCGCCAGCGGTTCGGTTCTTTATAGTGAAAGCGCTCAAGCCAATCTTCTTACCAGTTTGATTGATCCACTAGGCGGCGAAACTACCGTTTCATACGAAGCGACAACAACAGCCGGGTCCGGAAATCGTTCTCCGTCCATTCGCCAAGTTGTAAAACAAATCACAAACAGTAATGGGCGCGGTGCAACTCGGACGAGAAGCTTCTCTTATAATGATGACAGCTATGACTATTTTCTACGTCAACCACTCGGGTTCAAGACTGTCACGACCACTCTACCTAAGATTGACGGTGAATCCGAAAACCCTCAACTTGTGACGAATTACCTGAACAATGCATATGGAGAGGCGGGTACCGTTAGATCTCGCGCCTTGGTTATTGGTAGTGAAAACGCGACTTGGAGCCAGGAGATATATTACTATTCGAAGAGTACATCCGGCAACGGTCCATACGTGATCCGGAAGGATGGCGAACGCATGTCTAAGCGAGATCAATCCGGTAATCTGTTAGAAACGAAGAGAACGTTCGAATGGTCAGACTGGGGGGCTCCTCTCCGAGAAACATTTCACGGTCGATCTGTCGCTGGTGTAGATGTCACCCCAGACGATGATGTGACTACAGTTTGGGAATATGAGGAAAATCTAGATTACTATATTGTAAACAAACCGAAACGAAAAGCCATCCAAACTCTGAACGACACGGGCGTTGATACGTCTACAGGCCTATGGATGGAGTCCTATTGGTACGATAATGACAGTGGCTCGACAAATACCCAACCGGTATATGGCAACTTGACCAAAGTTCGCGAATGGACGGGTGATCCTAGTTCGTTTGCATCCCGTCCAAAATCGGCAAGAGGTTACGATGCTCGTGGCAATCTGGTTTGGGAAGAGGATGCGACGGGACTTGCATCGCGAACAACCAACGAATGGTACGACCCTGATGGCTTGTTCCTTAAGTCCGAAACAAATGCTTTGGGTCATCAAACAAGCTACAGTTGGGACGAGTCTTGCGGCGTTCAGACGCTTCTGAAGAACGTCAATGAAAACCTTTCAACTACAATGACTTATGACGTTTTTTGTCGCCCGCTGATTACGACGTACCCAGATGGCAACAAGAGTGAAGTCTATTATCAGAATTTTGGCAATGCAGTTTCCCAGCATGTTCGACGCAGAACGAGGTCAGGATCCAATGAGGTTGGACTGAAATGGATTAGCACTCGCGAATATTTCGATGGATTTGGCCAAGTGTATAGAACAGATGCGCCAGGAAATACCTCAAGTCCTGATGATGACGTTGTTGTGATTCTCGAATTTGACGATCGCGGGAACAAGATTGCCGAAAGCAATCCACTTCCTTTTGCAGATGCGGAAAGCTCAGTGCCAGACAGCAAAAAGACACGGTTCGGATACGACACATTGGGACGTCAAACAATTGCATGGATGCCTGATCATACCAACGACAATCCAGTTCTTGAACGAACAGATTACCAGAGCAGGGAGAGAGCCTATCTTGGCCTGCCTTCTATGAAATTTGATCGGGTAGAGTACAGAGGTGTCTCTTGTTTTGATAATAACCCCGAAACTGTATGCGAACGCACGCGTTCGGAATTTGATGCTCGTGGAAACCGCACGTTTGAAATTAGGCACGATGCTGAAGGTTCGGATGTCAACGTTTCGGCTGGATGGCGTGTTTCCCAATACCAATACGACCTTCTTGACCGTCTGATTTTTATCCAAGATCCTGTAGGAGCCACCTGGAATTACACCTATGATCATTACGGCAATCGTACAATTGCGGATGATCCAGGCTTAGGCACATGGTATATGACTTATGACAGCAGGAATCTCCTGACCGAGCAAACTGATGCAAAAGGCCAAAGGATCCAATTTACTTATGACGCACTTGGTCGTCAGCATTCCAAGATCGTCAGGCACAGTGACAGCTCTATCGAGAGTCAAACCATTTCAACTTATGATCAATCTGGAGCTGGTGGTCACAATACCGGCCATCTAACAACCTTGACGCGTGGCGATCACACCATCAACTATGAATATTCCAATGTTGGTAGTGTTTTGACTGAGAAACATAGAATTTCCGGCCGTGAATTCACTGTTGAAAACGAATACCGTTATGGAAAACTGATAAATCAGAACTTTCCCCAAACGCCAGGTTCGACCACAAATAGTTCACAAGGCTCAAACAATCGCTACGATGCCTCCGGCCGTATGCTCTCTTATGCCGATGGTATAACTGACATTGATTACAACCTTCGTGGCCAACCTACTAAATACACTTATGCAAGCGGCGTTACTGATAGTCTGACCTACAACGACCAGCGCGGTTTGCTCCTAGACCATCGCACACGCTATGCCGACGGTAGTTTTTTCGGCACGACAAGCTACGAATATTACCCCGATGGCCGTGCCAGCCGCATGTACACTTCCGAAAGCTCAGGTCGTTTTGACTACACCTACGATTATACAGGGCGTCTCCTTTCTGCCGACGCTGACAATGACATCCATGACCAAACCTTCACCTATGACAGCGCTGGTCGGATGCGTACCAATTCAAGAGTAGGCGCTTACAATTATACAAACAGCTCGCCGAAGCACGCCCCGACAAACATTGATGGAGACAACTTCCAATATGATGCCAATGGCAACATGACAGCAGGCAGAATGCCTAACGACTCTAGCAACCGAAAGTTGATGACGTACGACGCAGAAAACCGACCTCTGAGCGTGACCAACAATGGCAGAAAAACGCGCTATGAATACGCCGCTAATGGGTCCCGACTGAAAAAGATTGAAGACGCCGACAGCGCCAACGAATCCACCACTTTGTACTTCAACATGATCGAAATTCGGAACTATGGTGAAGGCGGCAACGAAAAGATGTTGGCTTACCCACACCCCGGAGTCCGCATCGCGAACGGAAAACCCAGCTACCTGCACACAGACCGTCTTGGTTCGACGCGTTATATCTCTGACGACCAAGGTAGCCGCGATGAACGCAGAATCTATCGCCCGTTTGGTGAGGAATTCGGAGTAATTGTAGATGACCTAGCGGCCCCGGAAGAAACAAAGGGGTTCATTGGTGAACGTTATGACATGGACGCAGGCCTACAATACCTGAATGCCCGTTATTACGATCCAGAGCTTGGATCATATATTCCTCCTGATGAGTGAACTATACTAAACGACTACCGACTGTCGTCGGTAGGATTTTGGATATGCTGTTCTAGGTACTGAAGTACGATGTTTTCGGTGATGGCTCCGTTGGTGGTTGAAAAATACCCGCGTCCCCAAAAGTGTCGCCCCCAGTAGCGCTTTTTCAGATGTGGGAATTCAGCTTGTATTTTGTGAGATGAGCGCCCTTTCATCAGCCGCATCAGATCGCTGATCGCCAGTTTCGGCGGAACAGATACGAACATGTGGACATGATCGGACGACAACACGCCACGAATAATCTCAACGCCGTTCTGCACACAGACTTGACGGCAAATATCCCGCACCCGCAGTTTGATGCCACCCTGCAGCACTTTGTAACGATACTTGGTCGACCAAACGAGATGGTAGCGGTGATAATAGACGCAATGTTTGCCTGTCGAATATTGCATGATCGTATCCTCCAGAAAATGAACCTTAAGAACTGCGGCGGTTCATTTTCTGGAGGATACGATCATAGGACGATTCTTCGGGCTAAAGCTATCCCGTCTGAAAGACGGGGGGTTTAGACCAACAAGTGGATACTAAA
>JBDVKF010000072.1:0-101874 GCA_039960995.1 Paracoccaceae bacterium
TCGAATGCTGTCTCGGCGTAAGACCAACCCAGGCTGCAAAGTCGCGCCCCTTCGAAAAGGTCTCCATCGGCGGTGCAAAAGTGGTGATCGCCGCAGAAGTGATCGGACCAATGCCCGGAATGGTGCTCAGCCGTCGTGCCGTATCGTCGGTGCTTGCACGTCTGCGCAGTTCAGCATTCAAGTCCGCAACCTTCTCGCTCAAACCTGCTATCTGATCCAGAAGCAATCGCGCGAGATCCCGCACCGCCGAAGGCAACGCGCCATCGTCGCCATCTACAACTGCAGCGAGGCGGCCGACATGAGCAGGACCGGCGGGTGCAACAATTCCCTGTTCGGCCAAGTGCGCCCGCAGGGCATTGATCGTTTGGGTGCGCTGGCGAACCAAAAGATCGCGAGTGCGATACGCCATTGCCCCTGCCTGCTGTTCCTCACTCTTCACTGCAACAAACCGCATAGTCGGCGGGACGCTGCTTCCGCGATTGCCTCCGCATCAGCCATGTCATTCTTTTGACGCTTCACAAAAGGTTTGACGTAAGCAGGCGGGATCAACCTGGCTTCGTGACCAAGGTCGCCAATCGCCCGCCCCCAGTGATGAGCACTCGCACAGGCCTCCATTGCCACCACGCATGGCGGCTGCTCACTCAGAAATTTTAACAGCTGGGCACGTGACAATTTGCGCCGGAACACAACCGATCCATCGGCGCTGGCACCATGCGCTTGAAATATGTTCTTGGCCAAATCCAGGCCGATAATGCTAACTTCGTTCATGGACGCTCTCCTCGTAGAAGGTTTCAACACCCACTACATTGGCACATTCGATGCCGCCGGGGGGCGTCCACCCCATCGATTACTCTAAGTATGACGATGGTCGCATTCAAAAAACAAAAAGCCGCTGATACGATCCAAGCTATGAACAGGTCTATTGTTTTGAGCCTCATAGCCGCCATGACCGCGTCAAACGCTTGGGCCGAGTGCTTGCCTAGTGGGGCAGGCGCGCGTTTTACGGTAAGCGAAGACGTCATTCTTGACCGCGACACCGGGTTGGAATGGCAGATGTGTTTGCACGGTCAGAATGTGAGTGAAAGTGGGTGTTCAGGCACTGCGATAGAAGTCCCTTGGTTGGCCGCAGATCAGCTGGCGGATGAGAAAGGCTGGCGTCTGCCTAAATTGGAAGACTTAGAAACGGTATTGGATGGCGAAGATGGAGGCGGCTTTTTCCCGCAGCCATTTGGTCTGTGTCAAACGGGCCAAATTTGGACGGCGTCTCCTGGGTTTCCTGTCAACGATGTTGCAGCCGTACTTGAACTGGAAACAGGACGTGTTTGGGGAACCGGTAAAGGGGTTGCGCGCTTCTTTGTTTTGGTGCGCGGCGAGATCGACATTGAGTACTTTAACGGCAGTCAACCTAAGCTCTGACTTCCGCTGTTGTACCTTGAAAAGCCCGCCTGCACGTATTGATCTTATTCGACAACGTCCCCCATGAGCATCACCGGCGTTGCATTGGTGAAGTTTGGGATATCCGAAAGAACGGGACCAGCGACACCCAATGCAGCATCACGAGACGCAGCATCCGCAAAAACCATGGTTGCAACTGCATGATATGGCGCGGGTGAATCTGCCCCACCTGCCACGCCTTTGGTAATTGTTGCTTGCGCGATGTGGGCTCCCATATGTTTGTCCACCAATGCCATGTGGGTCTTGGCATAGTATTCGTGATCGAAGGTCGTGTCTCCATCGGTCGGGTAGAGGACTTGAACTGATACACGCATTGTTTGATCTCCCATTGGTTTCCTGTCGGATAGGGCAGTGTCTCGATTTGAATTGCCCCTGTCAAAAGCACCTTAGTCGTAATGTCATAGAGTCCCAACAAAACCCATGCTGACGCGGATACGGTAAGACCTAAGTCGAATATTGCACCGTTTCGCGCGCGCGTAGGATTTCGACTATGTTGGGAGGCATTACAATTCAGTCTATTAGTGCGAACATCATTGCTCTGATCTGTTGGTTTTTTTGTGCCGTGTCTGCCTTGGCAGACCCATTGCAGCGCGAGGTTTTGGAACCCTACATCGTTCCGCCCATGTCATTGGGAGAACAGCTTAATGATCAAGGGGTTTGGCAGCTACTCAATTCAGGCGGAGCCGAGGCAGGATACGTCTTTGAGACCGAACCGATGGCGCCGTTACCCGGATTTTCGGGCGCTGCGATAAACATGCTTGTTGTGCTGGATTTGGAGGGGCAGTTTTTGGACGTCCAGCTGATCTCTCATAACGAGCCGATCTTTGTCTCTGGGCTGCCGGAAAAACTGTTCTTTGACTTCTTCAAACAATATCGCGGCCATTCGATTTCTGACAGTCTGGTGGTTGGCTCACCTTATGGCGGCGCGGCGGACGGGTCGTCGCTTGTCTATTTGGACGGCGTTACCAAGGGTACGGCCTCGATCAGGATCGCACATGAAAGCATTTTGGCTGCGACGTTAAAAGTTGCGCGTGAGAAAATGAACGGCATTTCAACGGGGCCGCCTGCATTTCCGGATTTGGACTATACCGAGGATCTGTCATGGGCCGATTTGGTCGAGCAAGGGATCGCCACCCGAAAGATCATCACGAACCGAGAGATTGAAACTCAATTTGAGGGCAGTCTTTGGGAAGACGATGACCCAGAGGCCAAGGAGACCCCAGATGCCCCATATCTTGACCTTTGGGTTGTTGATCTTGGCGCACCCTCTGTGGCGCAAGCTGTCCTAAGCGAAGATGGCTTTAAGGAACTTCAACAGTTCATGTCGATTTCGACCACGGATGAGCCTGTTTTGGTTGTCGATACCGGACGCCATGGTCTTGTGACTGAAGAGTTCGTGCGCAATACCGCCCCTGATTTGATAAGCGCTGAGCAAAGCGGCTTTCCCATCGCGTTTCGCGACAGCGATATTTTTATCGAACTCAAGGACGATGTTCCCGAAGCGTTGCATGATGCTGTGGATTTTGGTGCAGGACTGATCTTGCGCACGGATCGCAGGCTTGGGTTCGATCCGACGTCAGAATGGACGCTGCGGATAAAAGCACTGCGCGAACATGGGTCGTTTCAGCCAGAGATAGGGTCAGTGCAGCTGGAAGTGACCCACGTGACGCCCGAGCGGTTTTACGACCGGATCGAACCTGTCAAACCAACGCCGCCGTGGCTGGACGCATTGCGCAATAGGCAGGCTGATTTGATCGTGCTGGGCGTATTTTTAGCCGGTCTTCTCGCGCTTCTTGGCCTCAGCTTGAACCGTTTGGCAGGACATCAATATTTCACGCCAATCCGTTTGGGTATTTTGGTGTTTGTCACAGGTTTTATTGGCTGGTGGGGGCAGGGGCAATTATCTATCGCAACACCGCTCGCCGTGGTGCGGACAGCACTGGATGGTGGCTCGTTTGTCTTCTTGCTTTATGACCCATTCTCGCTGGCGGTATGGGCCGTTTCAATCCTAGGCCTTGTTCTATGGGGCAGGGGTCTCTTTTGCGGCTGGCTTTGTCCCTTTGGTGCATTGCAAGAATTCGCACATCACATTGGCCGTCTGTTACGCATCCCCCAGATTGAGCCATCAGCAGCGTGGGATGACCGGTTGAAATGGATCAAATATTTGGTTCTGTTCGGCTTGGTGGCTCTTTTGTTCACCGCACCCGCTCGTTTGGATAAAGCTATCGAAGTCGAACCGTTCAAGACTGCTATCACCACCTTCTTTATCCGCGAATGGTACTACGTGGGTTATGCGGTCGGCTTGCTTTTGTCATCGATGGTGCTGTTCAAAGGCTTCTGTCGATATGTGTGCCCGCTGGGTGCTGTGATGGCACTTGGCGGAGTGTTGCGCGGTCGCAAATGGATCGAAAGGCGCGGGGAATGTGGATCGCCTTGTCAGCTTTGCAAGGTGAAATGCAGCTATGGCGCGATCAAGAAGACCGGCGAAATCCAGTATTCTGAATGTTTCCAATGCCTTGATTGCGTGACAATCCACGATGCCAAAGACCTGTGCGTGCCGTTGATCCTGGCCGGCAAAGGCCGCAAGTTGGAGATCGCAGCCGAATGACACTGACGCGCCGCCGCTTTTTGACGATCTCTGCTGCGCTTGCTTGGGCGCCCAAGGAGGCCGCCGCGGCCCAATGGCAAGGTCGGGCGTTTGGCGCTGATATCTCGTTGACAATCCGAGGAGGCGAAGAGGCCAGAGCGGCGCTAGAAGAGGCCCGAACCCTGATCAAACAGATCGAGGCTTTGTTCAGCCTTTATGATCCAGAGTCTGCGTTAGTGCGCCTTAATCAAACCGGTGAATTATCCGCGCCTGATCCGCAGTTTATCGCGTTGATGCAAGCGGCCGATGACGCCTATCAATTGACCAGAGGATTATTCGATCCAACTGTGCAGCGTCTTTGGCAGACCATTGAGCAAGGTAGGCAACCGCAGGACCATATTCGCACCATTGGTTGGGACCGCGTACAATTTGACGCTGACCGTATCTTATTGGGTCACGGCCAAGCGTTGACTTTCAATGGCATCGCGCAAGGGTATGCCACGGACAAGGTCACCGAAGTTTTGCATGCGCATGGGCTTGGGGATGTCCTGGTTAATATCGGGGAACATCGCGCCCTTGGCGGACCTTGGAGGTTGAGCCTTTCAGATCCGGATTATGGCGCATTGGGGACACGGACCTTAACCACCAGCGCGATAGCGACGTCGAGCCCTATGGCGACACCGTTTGGCGTTTCAGGTCACATCCTTCACCCCGTTAGAAAACCGCAATGGTCCACGATTTCGGTCGAGGCCAGCTCGGCCACTTTGGCGGATAGCTTGTCCACTGCAATGGTGCTGGCAAATCGTGATGAAATTGAAGCCATCAGAAAAGAGGCGGACATATCTCGGGTAACGCTGGTCGATTGGGACGGTGATCTTAAAACGCTTTAGCATTTGTCCTGAAACGGACCCGGGTAAGATGATCGAAGCCTTAAGTGGCGATGGTTTAAACCCGCGCAAACAGGCTGGGTTCGCCAAGGTATTTTGCCATAAAGAACCAACCGCCAATCAGAAGCACCATAAAGATAAAGCCGCGCAGAAGAACGATCCCGGTTGGTCCGCGCAGAATGGCGCATACAACAAGAAACAGGAGCATTGGCCTTAGAATTCTCAAGGAGATTTCGACAATTGCTATGTCGGAAACGCCAAGAATTTGCAGGAAGGTCAACAGAAGTATGAAACCGGCCTGAATATAAAGGAAGGCAAGCATTAGACCGATGGATTCTCTTGATGCAGAGATCAAGGTGCTTGCCAAAAGGGGCAGGGCGACAAAATACGCGTACCAAATGAGAGTTATGCCAAATGCCGAGGTATTGAGCCGCACGGAGCCACGATACCAGACCAGTTCCGCTATGATTTGCGAAGCGAACAAAAGACCTACGGCAATGCAGCAGTCTCGAAATTCGGTGTGCATTTGTGCGACATTAATCAGTTTTCGGCGCAGAACGTTGGCAATAATATCTAGGTTTTGAAACAGACGCATGAAATTCTTCCGAAAGTGTAGATGGTGCATACACTTGGAAGATGAAAAGGGTCAATCGGAACAGGGTTAGAGCCTATTCCAAGTTACCGTTCTGGCACCTGAAAGCTGAGGCCGTAATCTGCATAGATGTCTTCAATTCGCCCGTCTTGCAGGGCTGCATAGATCGCGTCATCCACCGCATAAGAGAGCGGGCGATATGCGAAATGAACGGCAACGCCCAAGGTCCATTTGCTGACCGCAAATCCTGCAAGGGGCGGTTGGTGAATTCCGGTCTTGTCGGACAATTCATGCTCTAACTGCCCAAGAGGGCCCATCGCAGCTTTGGTTTTGCCTTCTTTTAACGCTGTCATCGCCTCGACCATATTGGGGAAACGATGGACTTTGTTTGAGAGCTGGCCACCTGCGAAGGAGGACAAATAGAAATCCGAGATGCTGTCATTTTCGACGGCGACCTCGTCAAAGCGGAAATAGGCCGGAACGGGTTTTTCTTCGGGGTAGGTGGTTTTGTCATAGGCGATGCCGACGGATTCCGCGGCGTATTGCCCGGTGAACACAACCTGTTCGACGCGGCATTTGAACGTGCTGTCATAGGGCACGCGCATCATCACGTTTGAGATGCGCCCGCCCACAATCGCACCTTTCCAGATGTTGTTGCGCAGATCGGCCTCGAGGTTTTCACCAGCCGAGACAAAGTTAAACCGGGCCTCGACGCCAAGATCCTGAGCTATGATCCGCGCAATCTCGATATCTACACCGCGTGGTTCGCCTGCGTCTTCCCAGCTATACGGAGGATAGTCCTCGTAGACGGCAAACAGCATATGACCTTGATCTTGGATCACATCCATTTCTTGGCCAACAATGTCGCGCCCTGTATTTTGTGGCTTTGGCTGCTGGATGTGATCCGCGCAAGGATCCGCTCCGAAGGCTGGACCCGTCAACAAAAGGCCAAAGATAACCGCCGCACGAAACACACCCATCTTAATTCGCTGCCGACAGGCCAATGGTGAGTGTTTCTGCAGCTGATTTGTACGCGGCAGGACTTCCGTCGATGATGTTTGCCGCCCTAAACGCAACCGAGTCCGCAACCGGCGCACCCGAATAAGTTTCTATCGACTCTGCAATTTCGCTGAGCCGCGCTTTCAATGCATCAGGATCTGCACCGCTATTATCCGTGGCAAAGCCTACAAGTTGATCACGCATTGCTTTCAATTCGTCTGCGACCGCTTCCATAGCTTCCGCATCGGGTCGAGTTTCAATATACGTTCTGATCGCCCAAGCCGCATCTTGCCCCAGCAATTCGCCAAAGGCTGGCATCTTGGTTGTCCCGTTTTGCGTGTAACCTTCAACAAAGCGTTCGACATACCATTCGTCGCCGTATTCTTCGGCCTCAAGGAAGCGCAAGTCAGGGGCCAAGCCGCCTGACACGACTTCGAGCCCGTGGCAACGTGCGCAGTTCTGGTTGTACCCTGATGCGCCAATTTCTATGGCTTTTTGCCAGACGTCTTGCCCAGCCGTTTCAGCGCGATAGGGGTTCTCTGTCAACCATTCCTCGCCGTTCTCAGGCAGGCCAGTGGTGTCAACCGGCTGAGGATTAACATCGCCATGTGCAAAGACCATTGTGCTTGCTGCAAGGAACAGTCCGCTTGCAAAAATGCTCTTGAATGATCCTTGTTTCATGCTGGTTCTCCCTAGACGCTGCAATCCCTTGAGCATGACACTAATATGGCCACGAAACCAAACGGTATTGGACTTTGGTTGTGGTTTTTTGGAATCAAGACGAAAGTCCTATTCGACGCAAGGTGTCCAATTGTTAGCTTTGAATGATGAAATGTAAGATGGCCTTCCGACTTCCCCTGACTTTGGTTTTTGCTGCGATTTCTGCCGGCTCAGTGTTTGCCGCTGAAACACGTATGATTATTGGATATCTCAAGGTCGAAACGCCTGTGCCGCCGACACTGTCAAACCTTGATCCGATCCCTGACGATATGGGGTTGGCGGGGGCACGGACGGGGTTACAAGACAACCTGACGACCGGGAAATTTCTTGGTCACTTGTACGAGCTGATCGAAAGTTCTGTTTCTATTGAAGAAGACGTTCTGAGCAAAGCAAAAGACTTGCTTGTATCTACGCCCTATTTGATCCTCGATGCCCCTTCAGATGTTCTGACATCCATCGCTGATCTACCCGAAGCACAAGGCGCGTTGGTCTTTAACACATCTTCTGGCGACATAGCGCTGCGCGATGCCTCGTGCCGCTACAATCTTCTGCACAGCTTGCCGTCGAATGCCATGCGAACGGACGCCTTGGCGCAAATCTTTGTGCAAAAGCGCTGGACCGATTTGGTCATGATCACAGGGACATACCCGCAGGATCAAAGCTATGCTGATGCGATGCGCCGCTCGCTTAAGAAATTTGGGCTGAAGCTGTCGGGCGAAAGAATTTGGGATGCGGATGCCGATTTGCGGCGCACGGCAAGCCAGGAAATCCCCGTTTTCACCCAAGAATTTGATGATTATGACGCCATGATCATCGCTGACGAGGTGCAAGATTTTGGCCGCTATGTTTTGTACAATACATGGCAAGCCCGCCCAGTGACGGGCTCGGAAGGGCTGTCCGCAGTCACATGGTCGCCCGTGATTGAACAATGGGGCGCGGCACAGCTGCAAAGCCGGTTCGAAGAGCTAAACACCCGCGATATGACATCGCAAGATTATGCCGCGTGGGCTGCTGTTCGCACGCTTGGTGAGGCTCTAACCCGTACCAATTCGGCGGATCCAGACGTCGTGCGCGATTACATATTCTCTGATGCGTTCGAACTTGCAGGCTTTAAGGGCCGTCCTTTGACCTATCGGGGTTGGAACGGCCAGCTTCGCCAACCGATTGCGATTGCCCATCCCCGCGCACTCGTGGCCCAAGCGCCGCTTGAAGGGTTCTTGCATCAAGTCAACGAGCTTGACAGTCTTGGTCTCGACGAACCCGAAAGCTCCTGTGAGGCATTCAAATGATCCAATTTTCCACTGTTCGACATATCCAAGGCCTAGGCATTATGTGGCTGCTTTCAACCACGGTCGCGTCGGCTGGTGAAATTTGGGTCACTAACGAAAAAGACGACACCGTATCCGTCATAGATACGGAAACGCTGGAAGTCATAAAAACCTATGATACCGGAGAACGCCCGCGCGGGATTATATTCTCTAAGGACTTTTCACGCGTTTACATCTGCGCTTCTGACAGCGATGCCGTTCAAGTGATGGACCCAGAAACCGGTGAAATTCTGCATGATTTGCCTTCTGGTGAAGACCCTGAACAGTTCGTGCTGCACCCGGATGACCGTTTGCTCTATATTGCCAACGAAGACGACGCGATTACCACTGTTGTGGACACAGAGACGCGTAAAGTTGTCGCCCAGATTGATGTGGGCGTAGAACCCGAAGGCATGGCCGTATCGCCGGATGGTAAAATCGCCATCACGACATCCGAGACCACTAACATGGCCCATTGGATCGACACGTCCAGCCAAGAGTTATTTGCAAACACTTTGGTCGACAGCCGCCCGCGGCATGCCGAATTCACCCGCGACGGCGCGCAGATGTGGGTCTCTTCCGAGATCGGCGGCACGCTTACCGTGTTTCAAACCTCTGATCAGACCGAGATTGCAAAGATCGAATTTAAGGTGCAGGGGGTACATCCAGATCGTGTTCAACCGGTAGGGTTTGAATTCACCGAAGGCGACACACACGCCTTCGTGGCGCTTGGCCCATCCAATCACATCGCCGTCGTCAATGCGATCACTTACGAAGTCGAAGATTATATCTTGGTGGGGCGGCGTGTTTGGCACATGGCGTTCAATTCAGACAAATCCCGGCTTTTCACGACCAATGGTGTTTCGGGTGATGTGACTGTCATTGACGTGGCTTCGCGAAAAGCGCTCAAATCAATCAAAGTCGGGCGCTTCCCATGGGGCGCGGCCTTCCGTCCATAAGCTTTTCAACATTTTAGGGGTTTGACTGATGTCCAACACGCATTCGACGTTTATCCGACGCGCAATCTTTGGACTTTCCACGTTGTGCGCGGCGCCCGTGTTCGCAGAAGGATTTGGGGTTGCGGGTCTTTTGTCTGGAAAGAACAAAGAGGATTTGCCGCAAATAACCCTGTCCGCGGGTGAGCCGATTTCTGAAGGCCCTTGGGTGTTGAAATCGGGCACGTATTACGAGTTCGAAATCGTTGGCGACGGCTCGCAAGAACTGGCCTTGATTGGTCCTGAATTTTTCCGAGCGATCTGGATTGACGAGATCGTCGTTGAAGGTTTGGAGATTCGCCCTCTGGGGCTCGATAGTATCGAGTTTGACGAAGCAGGTGAGATGGAAATCGGCTTTATTGCGGTCAAGCCGGGGCGTTATTTTATGAAAATACCCGGCACCTCAGGTGAGACGCAACGGGTTGAAATTACGATAGAATAAGCAGCGTGGAGATAGCTCGCACAGATCACTAATTTTAGCGGGTCAATTGGTTGTGAATTAAGGCAATTTGATTGAACTTTAGGGCAAAATTGTGTTAACTACTGGACACGTTTTGCCATTTTTCGAACTATGCGTCTAAAGTAGTTTCTCTTTTGGCAAATTTTTGAAGTTAGGAGAGGCAGTTTTTTTGCCTCTTTAAATAGTAAAATTGGAAAAATAATATGGAACTTAAAAACCTGTTTGCAGCATCTGCGACTGCAATATGTCTTTCATCTGGAGCATTTGCATCGACACTTGGCTTTGCGGTAACAGATGAAGGTGTTTTAACACCAGCGGCAGCTGGCCCAACTGCAAGTGCGGCTGAACAAGCTGCTCTTTTAGGAGCGGCGAGTGCGGGTGGTACAACTGCCTCTGCATCTGACATTATCGGCTTCTTCATTCCGCTTGATACGACACCGAGTGACGTTGTCGTTGCGTTTGAAGGCGTGGATGGTGGCAGCTCTTTCTTGAATGTCTTTTTCGAAGACCTTGACTTGATCGGTGCAAATGACCCGGTTGGGTTCTTTGAGCAAGTGGTCATTTCAAGTGATTCCAACGTTCTCGCGACGATTACGGATATCGACCAGCTCGGTATTTTTGGCGATGCAAGTACTCAACAAACTGCATCCATTGACATTGGCAATCTAACTGCCGGTTCAAACTACTGGGCAACTTTCACGTTCGCGACAACAGTCGATTTTGGCGGGACCAACACCTCTGAGTTTCTGATTGCAGAAGTTGGAAGCAATCCAGCAAATGTTCCACCTGTACCGCTTCCTGCAGCGGGCTGGATGTTGCTTGCTGGTCTTGGCGGTTTGATCGGGATGCGTCGTAAAAAAGCGGCGTAATCAATTCGTCCAAATTCAAGTCACGAAGAGGCGGCAGCAATGTCGCCTTTTTCTTTTGATGACAGTCCATTTCATTGGTTTTCCCCTTGGGTTGTGCACCACTGCAGTGACGGAAAGGCCCCGACCTTGATCACGACTTGCAACACGTCACCTTTAGGCGAAACAATTTCAAGTTGAACGGGTTAGGCTTTTCACTTTGAGCATCGGGTGCGACATCAATTTTTTTGATGATACCGATAATCTTCAAATAGTCTCATTGAAAAAACTACCTAAGATAGAATGTTCCGAAGGTGGCCAGTTCGGCATTAATCAAATCGAATTGGCAAGTTTTGGTTTTAAGCGTGCTCATTCAACGATAATAGCTGGATCAATTACGCATCCGTCAGATGCGAACAATCGCATACTTAATCTATGTTTATTTCTATTTTAGATGGTATTAATTTCTCGTTAGACGGGTGGTTCGATACGCGTGTTTTGTAAAACATGCGCAGATTCTGCTTCTATCCAAGTCTTATGCCAATATGATCCCGTTTCGGTCAGTACTTTCAAGGTTAGCGAACTGGGTGTCGACCCAAGCGGTACGGCCCAGAAACGGTTGCCGAAATGCGAATCCCCGACGTCATAAAGCGATCCTACAAAGGAATGTTCAGAGCGGATGCCATCCCTGCATCTTTCAAAAAGGTGGCACCTTCCCATCTGGTCAAAAAGGATGGAGTCTTACGACCAATGTTCAATATCTCGAAACAGTGTTTCGACGAATACTGGAGTCAGGGCGGACTGCGCCATTTGATGTGTTCGCTGCCCCAAAAGCGACGCCCGTGAATACGGGCACAGGGAGGAGACTAAGCCATGAACAGGTTCATTATTGCAGCCTTGGCCAGCATGTTGGCAACTGCCAGCTTTGCTGACGGCCACGGCGGTGTGACAGAAGAAATGCTTGCCGACGACACTGCGTCTACGGGTGACGTGTTGACGAATGGGATGGGGCGTCATCTTCAGCGTTATTCGCCGCTGGACACTTTGAACAAAGAGAACGTCAAGAACTTGCTTCCAGCTTGGGCCTTTAGCCTTGGAGGAGAAAAGCAACGCGGTCAGGAAACGCAGCCGATTGTCCATGATGGAGTCATGTATATTACAGGCTCTTACAGCCGTATGTACGCCATTGACGTCAAAACGGGCCGAGAACTTTGGCAGTATGATGCGCGGTTGCCCGAGGGTATTTTGCCGTGCTGTGACGTGGTCAACCGGGGTGCAGCGATTTATGGCGAAAACATCTATTTTGGAACGCTCGATGCGCGCATCGTAGCGTTGAACCAGAAAACCGGTGACGTTGTCTGGAACAAGAAAATCGAAGATTACAAAGCCGGATACAGCTATACGGCTGCGCCTTTGATCGTGAACGGATTGATCATCACCGGTAACTCTGGTGGCGAATTTGGCATCGTTGGCGAAGTGCAAGCGCGCAGTGCTGAAACTGGTGATCTTGTTTGGACACGTCCTGTGATCGAAGGTCACATGGGTACGCTCAACGGCGAAGAAAGCACTATGACAGGGACGTTGAATGCGACCTGGCCCGGTGACATGTGGAAAACAGGTGGCGGTGCGACTTGGCTTGGTGGTTCTTATGATGCCGATACCGACACACTGATTTTTGGGACAGGCAACCCAGCCCCTTGGAACAGCCACTTGCGCAACGCAGGTACGCCGGTCGACGGGAATGCAGGCGATAACCTGTATGCAGCGTCACGTCTTGGGATTGATCCAGCCACGGGCGAGATCAAATGGCACTTCCAGACCACACCACGTGAAGGCTGGGATTATGACGGCGTGAACGAAGTCGTGGCCTATGAGGACCGCAGCGGAAACAAACGTTTTGCGACGGCGGATCGGAATGGGTATTTCTATGTGCTGAACCGTGAGGATGGCGCATTCGTTTCGGCGACGCCATTTGTCAAAGACATCAGCTGGGCAGAAGGTATCGATGACACCGGACGCCCAATCTTTGTCGAAGGGAACCGTCCAGGTGATCCAGCCGCAGCGGCGGACGGCAAAAAAGGCGAAGTTGTCTTTGCGTCTCCGTCCTTCCTTGGTGGTAAGAACTGGATGCCAATGGCGCACAGCCCGAAAACCGGTCTGTTCTATGTGCCGTCCAACGAATGGGGCATGGATATTTGGAACGAGCCGATTTCCTACAAGAAAGGCGCGGCTTATCTTGGTTCCGGCTTTACCATCAAACCAAACTATGACGACCATATCGGCAGCCTGAAGGCGATCGATCCGGATACGGGCGAGCTGAAATGGGAATTCAAGAACAACGCGCCACTTTGGGGTGGTGTTATGACCACCGCTGGCGGTCTGGTCTTTACTGGGACGCCAGAAGGTGAATTCATCGCCTTTGACGACGAAACCGGTGAAAAACTGTGGTCGTTCCAAACAGGCTCTGGTGTGATCGGACAACCCATCACATGGGAACAGGATGGCGAGCAATACGTCACTGTGATCTCCGGTTGGGGTGGCGCTGTTCCACTTTGGGGTGGGGAAGTTGCCAAGAAGGTCAACTACCTCAATCAAGGTGGCCTGCTTTGGACATTCCGTCTGCCAACTGAGCTTGCTTCTAAATAATCATTTTCTTCATGACGGGCGTATCCCTTAACGGGGCTGCGCCCATTTTTGTGTATTAGACTATTTGGTAAGTGACGCGGCATAGATTGGCGGTTTATCGTTACTTCATGGCAACCGACAAGCTCCACACTCCGAATTCGAATGTCTCACGGGGCTGGGCTTTGGTTGTGGACGATCATCCCTTATTTTGCGACGCGCTCGAGCTTACTCTTCGGTCGGTGACCAATTTCAACGCAGTGCGCACGGCGGATTGTCTGGAAGACGCTTTGAAATTTCTGAGCGGAGACGACACACCGTCGATTGTTTTGCTGGATCTCAATCTGCCCGATGTCAGCGGGCTAGACGGATTGATCCGCTTGAAACGTCAATTTGCTCAGACGCCAGTGATTATCGTGTCGTCTATGACTGATAATTCGATTATCAGTGCGGCCATTGTCGCGGGAGCATCTGGATTTGTTCCCAAACACAGTTCTCGCGCGGTCTTTAAAGAAGCCATCGCGCATATCGAAAGCGGCGGTATCTTTAAGCCGGCCGGTTACGTGGACAGCAATGAAACCAGTGAACGCGATGAAACGATGTCGCGATTGTCATCACTGACAAATCAGCAAGCGCGCATCCTTGATCTGATTTGCGAAGGTAAGCTGAACAAACAAATTGCCTTTGATTTAACCATCGCTGAGACAACCGTTAAGGCACATGTCACAGCCATTATGCGAAAACTAGGTGTGCAAAGCCGAACACAGGCCGTTCTTGTTGCACAAGACGCCAAGTATTCAAAAGCCTTGCCAAATTCCGCGTAAGGGCAATATCCTCCCTGCAAGGGAGACTAACAAAAATGCGAACGAATGGCGGTGTCATAGATATGGCGGCGATGGTAGGTGCGGTGCAATCCGACATCCTTCGAACCACGCATGTCACATGGTCACACACATCTCCAGTGTCCGAAATCAAAGCCCGGTTTGGGGATGAGGACCTGAGTCTTCTTGCCTTGTTCATTTCGCCAAAAGCTGACTTTGTGAGTGTCACAGAGGATGCAAACCGTCTCTATCCAAATATTGATGTGGTGGCCTGCACAACAGCCGGGGAAATAACAGATCTTGGCTATGACGAGGGCCAGATCATCGCGGTGGGGTTTCCGGCTTCAGGTTTTGCGACCAAGTCGCTTCTGATAGAAGAGATCGACAACCTACAGCCGCAGCCGTTGATCGATCAAATTGCACTGGACCGGGTTGGTCTACAGGAACGTCATCTCGACAAAAAGGATGGGTTTGCATTCTTGGTCGTAGATGGATTGTCTCTCAGCGAAGATGCGTTGATGGCGGCCATCTCTCCGGCGCTTCGGGATATGCCGATTTTTGGTGGATCCGCTGGCGATGGCGCGAATTTCGGTGAAACCTTGGTGTCCCTGAACGGCCGCGTGGCTAAAACCGCTGCAGTTTTGACCATGATCCGCAGTCACTACAGAATCAAGATCTTTAGTTTGGATCATTTGATCCCTTCGGATCAGAAGATGATTGTGACAGAGGCTGATCCCGGGCAACGCATTGTTAAATCGATTAACGCCGAACCCGCCGCGCGTGAATATGCGCGTATTGTCGGAAAAGACCCTGACCAACTGGACCGATTTACATTCGCGTCTCATCCTGTGGTCGTGCGCATTGGCGGGTCACACCATGTTCGCGCGATCCAACAAGTGAACGACGCCGGCGAACTTGTGTTCTTTTCTGCGGTCGATGAAGGGATGGTTCTGACCGTGGCCCACGCGCAAAATATGGCGCAGCACTTACTACAAAAAATGGAAGAGCTTTCTGTAAAGGGACGACCAGCTCATATTTTGGGGTGTGACTGCATTTTACGCCGTATTGAAGCCGAGCAAACACAGGTGACCCGTGAGTTGTCTGAAATCCTGTCAGCCCATAAAGTCACCGGGTTTTCGACCTATGGCGAACAAATCGGGCCATTGCATGTCAATCACACGATGAGCGGTGTCGCGATTTACCGCGATAAGGTGTAGCTGTCCCATGTCCTTGATCAACCCAAACGATACCGTCGAGCGTCAAAACGAGAAGTTGGTTATAATTGCGCAATCGCTGATGCGCCGGGTTGAGCAAAAACACGATCAATCAGGCCTTGCGTATCAACAATTTGAACGTGCGGCCCTTTTGGAGTCCGAGGTCCGCGAACGGACACACGACCTAGAACGCGCGCTTGATCTTTTGCAAGAATCTAACGCGCGCCTTGAGATTGCAAACGACGAAACTGAAAAAGCGCGTTCGAACCTGACTGAAGCGATTGAAACGATCAACGAAGGCTTTGCGCTGTTTGAAGATGATGGCGGTTTGATTTTGTTCAACAGTCGCTTTTGCCGTGACCTTGTGGATATCGAGAACGAACTCGTTACGGGGTTGAGCTTTGAAAATTATGTGGAATTGATTTCCGAAAGCAGTTTTCTGGCCTTGCCCGAAGACCAGACACCCTCTGAATGGGCTGCGCAAAGACTAAGTGTGCACCGCGAGGACCATGTTGTCTTTAACGTCAGGCTCAAATGGGACCGTTGGCTTCAGGTCAGTGAGCATCGCACGACGCGCGGTGGGACGGTTATTCTGCAAACCGATGTGACAACAATCATTCGCCGCGAACGCCAAGAGCGCGACAAGATACGCGACAAACAAGCAGAAATTTTGCAGGCGACGCTGGACCACCTGAACCAAGGCGTTTGCATCTTTGACAATGATCTAAGGCTGGTTGGGCTCAATTCCAAAATGGAAGAGCTAATGGTCAGAACCGCTGGAAAAGCTGGATTAGGGTCGGATTTTTCTGAGCTTTTGGAGCAATTGAAGAACGAGTTGCTTTTCGAGAGCAATATGGACGCTGCCGTTCTGAAGGACTGGGCACAGCGCAAAACCAAGCGCGAACCGATCTTGTTTGAAGTCAGTAGTCGACAAAAGAGCATCTACAACGTCTTTGCCCAAGAGATGCCGGACCGTGGGTTTGTGATCAGTTTCACCAATGTCACGGCTGAACGTATCGCAACGCGTGAGCTGTTCAATATGAACGAAACGCTTGAACAGCGCGTACAGGATCGCACCAATGAACTGGGCCTGGCTCTTGCAGAAGCAGAGCGAGCCAATGCCTCAAAATCTCGGTTTGTGGCTGCTGCCAGCCATGATCTGTTGCAGCCCTTGTCCGCGGCAAAGCTATTTGTGTCAGCGCTGTCAGAACAAATTGACACCCCAGACGCTCATGACGTGATCAACAAAACAGAAACAGCGCTGAACAGCGTCGAACATTTCATCTCTGCGCTGCTGGATATTTCCAAACTGGATGCCGACAAAGTTGAGTTTGATATTCAGCCGCTGCGCTTGTCGAAGGTGTTGACCCCTCTGCGCAGCGAGCTAACACCCATTGCTCAGCAAAAGGGTAATGACCTAACCGTTGTCGACAGCAGCCTGACAGTGCGAAGCGATCCCGGCTATCTTCGTCGGATTGTTCAAAATCTGTTGACCAATGCCATTCGGTATACCGACGACGGGCGCATCCTTGTTGGGGTGAGGCGCTGCGCAGATATGGCGCGCATAGAAGTTTGGGATACAGGGCACGGCATTGCGCCTAAGGATCAAGCAACGATATTTAGGGAATTTGAACGCTTATCCCCAATCAGGTCTGATATGGGCCTTGGGTTGGGCTTGTCGATTGTTGAACGTGCTTGCAAAGGGCTGGGCCACAACTTTTATCTGCGCTCAGAATTGGGAGCAGGAAGCTGTTTTTCCGTTGAGATTCCGTTGGATGTTCAACCGAGCCTAGAGGTATCTGCAGCTGGCAAGACCCACAGCTCAATAGTCCGGCCCGTAAGATGCGAAGTCGCGCTGCTCATCTCAGATGATGTTACGCAAACTGGTCATTTGTCCGATCTCATCGAAGGGTTTGGAGCGACCGTCATTCACGCCCATGACTTCAAAGAGGCGCTTTCTATCTTAGCGGAAATTGAACTGGTTCCAGACGCCATTGTGATCAATGAAACCCCAGGCACAGGGTCGGGTGGGTTGGACGTCCATAACATCATGAAAGAGATATATCACTCAGTACCATTTGCCATAATTACCAAAGAAAAGTCGCGCCTCAGTCGCAAAGTGCAAACGGGAAAAATCAGTTTTATTGACAGCCCAGCAAAGCCCGAGCAGCTTAGTAATTTCTTGTCAGGTCAGTTTAGTCCCCTCTGACATTCAGTTTTTGATCGGGCCTATACAGATGCCAAAGCACGTGTGAGGAACTGATATGCGTTTGATTTTATCGACTGTGTTGGCGGTTTGCTTTGCCAACAACGCTGCTGCAACAGATGACTGTTCTGCTGACGCGATGATCGTTTTTGATGGCTCTGGCTCTATGGCTGAAATGGGGTTCAATGACATCCAAGAACCACGCATTTTTGAAGCACGACGTGCGATTGCCTTGGCTGTTCCGGAAATTGCACAGCTTCGACGGCTGGGCCTGATTGTTTATGGGCCGGAAGGGCAGGATGAATGTTCGGGCTTAAATCTCCGTTTCCCACCAAAGGCGAATGCCGCGCGCAGCATCATTGACGCGGTTGAAACGTTGGTGCCAGCGGGTAGCACCCCATTAACGTCTGCCATTCAACAAGCCGCCAACACCCTTGATTACAAATCACGCCCCGCTATGATCGTCCTTGTGACGGACGGCAAAGAAACCTGCGGGGGGAAACCCTGCGCGCTTGCAACGGAACTCAGAACTGAAGGGGCTGACACGACAGTTCATATTATCGGTTTCAAGGTGCGAAGCGATTTTTTCTCATGGGACAGTCAGAACGCAGATCAAGCACCGGAAAGTGTGTCAAAATGCTTGGCTGATGATACTGGCGGAACGTATACCAACGCCGAAACACTTGATCAGTTAACTGCAGCTCTTCGGAACACACTGGGGTGCAAGCTATTGTACTAACGTGAAGGTTGGTAACTTTTTAGCCGAGATGGGGTGCTATCAAATCGGACCAAGGTTTACCGGAAGCAGGCCGGTTTTACCGTGACAATTGAGGTATCTGAAATCTGTTTCTTGATCCAAAATAAACACTTCATGGTAAGTGCGAAGCTCAAGCTTATCTTGGTATTTAGTGCGTTCAGCCAACGCCCGTGTATAAATTGCAAGATGGGTTGGATGTTCATGCGCCCATTTTTCTAAATGCGCGAGAGATTGAAAATGCCCCATAGAATACCCCTCGGGCACACAATTCCCGTTGGAATCGATCACATCAACCTGACGCAAATTTAAACAACCTGAATCCTCTGGACTATCCCGCAGATAATCCATGCCAAGATCAAGCTTGGGTTTTATGTTAGCATTGTAACTGTCATGCTGTTCAGGACCGCAATCGGCCCAAGAAACGCCCGATCTGATGATACAGGTGTTCTTAGGCAGCTTCAGATTGATCAAATGACCCCGTGTGTTGGTGCGCTCAGTGTAGGCAATCGGTGATGTTCTTTCGCCCTTCAATTCGTCAAAAGCCGAAGCCGGGATACGGTCGCGAGCGGCCCCCCAATATCCACTTTCATCAACTGGATGGATCGTATGCATTGGACACGCCGAAAGGCCACGGATGGGATGGGTGAACGCGATCGTTTCACTGTGATCTTTCGACACGCAATACGCTTCCCAAAAATATCCAAAAGGTCCACTTAAATGCGCGGGGTTTGTCCACCAAGATGCAACCTTCTCGCACGATGCCCAAGCTTTGTATTGGTCAGGGCTGGTCCAATAGGCTGTCGCAAAAAAGGTCGGAACGCCTTGAGGGTCAACATAACGTGCAAAGTCATAATGATCCGGACCGTCATCCAAAGAGAGGAGTGATTTGGTTAAGGTATGAAAACCCTCTAGGTCTTGAGCTGGCGTTTCATTGGCCTGCGCACCTAGATACAACACATTGATCTTTTGTGTAGAATCCTCAAGGCGCGCCGAGTATCGCTGTGCTCCAGCCACATGGCCTTTTGGCTTTTTCATCGGGATCGTGCGATGTCGTGGGCGATGTTCGGGCAAGCTCAGCGCCTCAATTTACAGTGTCTGTCTGCGCATTCTGAACTAAGGAAAGCCATTGCGCAATGTGGCAATCCGAAATCAAATCGCCCTTTGATTGTTGCTTCTAGCCTAGTGTTTCTGTCGTCGACAACCACATGGGGCAAATTCGAAGACGACAAAACGCAAATCGTGCCGCAACAGCATGTGAAATATATGAACCATACGGCATCGAATTGGTCGGTTTCGCAGTCTCAATTTCCTGGAATGCAACGCAGGCTATCGAGGCCATGTCGGATCAGCGGCAATCTAAGGTCATTTTTTATAACTTATGACAAGATTAGCAGCCAAACCCAAACCGAGACAATCGAGCCCCCCGTGGCGATCAGCACGGAAGAGGCGGCGACCCGGCGTGCTGCGCCGTACATATGCGCGAAAACATAGGCGTTGACGCCCGGTGCCATAGCCGCGGTCAACACGGCAGAGCGCAAGGCCGCTTGGTCTAAGCCAGTTAATTTCGCAGCTCCATAGACTATGGTTGGGTGTACAATCAATGAAATGGCACAGACCATCAAGATCGCTTTCATGTCCCCCTCGGGGCGATAACGAAACAGAATGCCACCAAGGCTAAACAATGCCGTTGGCAAACCGGCTGTCGCCATAAGATCGATACCTTCAACCAATGGGCCTGGCAATTGCAGGTTCGTCAGATTTGCAAACAAACCAAGACAGATAGCGATCACGAACGGATTGTGGAACATTGCTGTGATCACGCGTTGAGCTCGATCAAGAACGTTCTTTGATTGATTGCGCGCGATCTCCATCGCAGTGACCCCAAGCATGTAGCAAAGCGGTGCATGGAACGCGATAATGGCAAAGTTGGCGGCAAGTGCATCGGCGCCGAAAGCACGTTCGGTGATCGGCAATCCAAGCAATACGGTATTTGAAAACAAGCAGGCAAAGGCAATCGCCACCGCATCGACTGCGTTGCGTTTGAACAGAAGACGCGCGCCCAAATAACCCAAGAAAAAGCTGGAAAAAGCGCCAAGATAGTAGCTGAAAATCAACGGCGCACTTGCGCTGGCACCTAGGTCGATCTGAGAGATCGCCCGAAAGAGCAGACACGGAATGGCAAAATTTTGCGTGAACCGAACCAACCCATCAATGGCCGCCTCGCTGATCATGCCTTTCCAAGTGACCAGATATCCAAAGCCAATGACGACAAAAACGGGGAGGATGATATCGAGAAGGGCCTGCATTCGAATTCAGCTCGCAACTTTCAAAAAAGGAGACATCAGCGCAGGCTCGTATCTTTAGGGTATGGCTCAATCGCGTGACTTACAAGGCAGTCACATTTGTTCGATCATTCAGAATACCTGTGTATTGACCCTCGCGTGAATAACGCTTGGACCAATTCCCTGCACATTCCGACATAATGGCTGTGATCACTGTTTCTTTCGGCGATAGACTTCAAAGACAGAGGCAGTGTCATAGCTTTGCGGAAGCATGGCTGATGCTTTCTCGTAAAGCGCATCAACGGCATTAAATAGCGGCGTTTTGAGCCCGAGCCGGCGAAGATCGTCGCCGATGACTGATAGGTCTTTTTGGAACATCTTTAGGCTCGCGGTTGGCGGATCGTAGCGTTCTGTCATCATCAAGGGCATTCTTAGATCAGACATTTTCGACTGCCCCGCGCCAGTTGAGAGCATGTGGTAAGTGGTGTCTCGATCCAGGCCAAGCGCGTCTGAATAGGCCAACGTCTCCGCAGCAGTTGCGTTGTGCATCGCGACTGCATGATTTGCGACATATTTCAGGCGGCTGCCCATCCCAAATTCACCTGCCTCAATAACGTTCTTGGTAAAGTGAGCCATGAGCGGGCGCGCTTTGGCAATCATTTCGGTTTCGCCCGACGCCATCATCAAAATGTCGCCCGTTTCGGCTTGCACACCGGTTCCGCTGACAGGGCAGTCAAGCAAATGAATATCCCTTGCTGCCAAGGCCTTATGTGCCGCGAACTTGTCATCAAGTGCAAACGTGCCTGTTTCCAGTACGATTTGACCGGGATTAAGATGCTTCGCGAGCTGCGAACACACTTCGCGCAGGGTTTCCGGTGACAACAGAGCGAGGATCACAAGGTCACAATCTGCCAACCATTTGCCCACCGCGGCATGCGAAATGCCCCCCATGTTTCGAAGCCGCGACTGAGCAAAACTTGAAGGATCGGCTCCAGAGACTTTTACACCCGCTTCAATGAGGTTCCCAGCATAGGCTGATCCCATTATGCCAAGCCCAATTATCCCAACACGAGCCATGGCTTAGATCCTGTGTTGGTAGGATGCAGACACCCAACGAAACGAATCTCCGTCACGCTGAACATAGCCAATGGACGGAAATGGCATGTGATGCCCGATCACAAGCATATGGCCGTCGGCGACTTCAGCGAGAACCCGGTTCCGGGTCTTTATGGCCATCTCTTTGTCGTCGTCAAAGCCAACCTTGCTATCCGGGTGTTCTACGGAAAAAACATAATGGTTTGCGACATCCGCCCAGATCAAAGCTTGTTTTCCGTCGCTCTCTATCTGAAACATCATATGTCCGGGGGAATGCCCAAAGGCTGCTTGTGCGGTGACACCGGTTGCGATCTGATCGCCGTCCTCGAGGAACTTAAAGCTATCTTCCAAAGGGGCCACGACCTTCAGAAACATCTCGCGATTTTCAGCGCGTTGTTGTGGAATGTTGTCGCCGGACTTCCACGCGTCGAATTCGCGGCGTCCGATCATCAATTGTGCATTGGGAAATGCGAGCGCGCCGTCTTCCCATAATCCGCCAATATGATCGGGGTGCACATGGGTGAGCGCGACAACGTCAATGTCTTCAGGCTGGTAACCAGAATCGATGAGGCGAGGGCGCAACATCCCGGCACCGGCCTCCCTACGCGACTGCCCAAACCCGGTGTCGATCAAAACCAACGACTGACAGTAATCACGCGCTTAACATCGCCCCCAACCTGCTGGACCAGGATTTCTCAGCTTCTGGCCCAAACCAGAAATGGGCAGGCGACATATCCTATATCTGGGCCAGCGAAGGCTGGCTGTATCTGGCAGTGATCGTGGATCTCTATTCTCGCCGTGTCATCGGTTGGGCGGTCAGCAACCGCATGAAGCGGGATTTGGCGATCCGGGCATTGGACATGGCCGTCGCACTACGGCAGCCGCCCAAGTGCTGCATCCATCATATGGACCGAGGATCGCAATACTGTTCAAATGAGTATCAGAAGCGCCTGTCAAAGCATGGCTTCAAAGTATCCATGAGCGGTAAGGGTAATTGTTATGACCATTCCATGGTGGACACGTTCTTCAAATCGCTCAAAGCAGAGCTGATTTGGCGTAACCGCTGGGAAACCAGACGCCAGGCCGAAGGCGTGATATTCCAGTATATCAATGGGTTCTACAATCCGCGGCGGCGGCACTCGTCGTTAGGTGGTAAAAACCCCTTGGCCTTCGAACGAAAGGCTGCCTAAATGAGTTGAGAAACCGGAACGCAAACGGGACAAGACCAGTCGTCGGCAAGGTAATCTGAAGCGCTGTAAAACCAGCCGCTGCGCCGCCGATGAATGACCTGCGGTTCGGTTCCTTTTTAAGTGAATCTGACATGTCTTCCTCCCAGTTTTCGATCTCCTTGAGATCAGCTTCGGCCCGCTTCAAAGCTCGTCACATGATCGACCATCCAGCGCAGGGCAGGGTCAACAGTGCCCGGTGACCAGACGAGGCCCAAAACCGCTTTCGCGATTTCGGGCCTGTGCGATAAGGTCAACATAGAGTTCGCAACAAAGCCTGTCGCTGAAGCCAACCACTCGATATCCGCCTTGGCATCGTCAGAGGCGGACAGATCAACTGGTGCGATATGTGGCATTGTTGGAACTCCTTTTGGTTAAGGCATAGGGATATCGGTCACGTATTTTGGAATTTGGTAACCTCGCTGTACAGCGGGACGTTCAGCGATACGGACATACCAATCGCGGACGTTTGAAAAGTCATTCAGATCGATTTGCTGCCAATCATGACGGGCGATCCAAGGGAAGCAGGCCATATCCGTGATAGAGTATTCCCCGCGTCCGCTGCCGACGATAAAATCGCGCCCTTCAAGACGCCGATCCAAGACGCCATAAAGACGCTTGGCTTCGTTGGAATAGCGTACTTCCGAGTATTCCGATTTTCCGGCGTTGTACTTTACGAAATGGTGGACCTGCCCAAGCATTGGGCCAAGCCCGCCCATTTGCCACATCAACCATTCAATTGTGGCCCAGCGATCATCTTTTGGGATGAATTGGTCATGCTTCTCGGCCAAATAAAGCATGATGGCACCCGTCTCCATCATCTGTACGCCAGTGTCTTGATCGACGATAGCCGGGATCCGGTTGTTGGGCGCAATTTTCAGAAACCCGGGATCGAATTGCTCGTCCTTTGAAATGTCGATGGAATGAACGCTATAGTCGATACCCAGTTCTTCAAGAAGAATGGAAACCTTACGTCCGTTAGGGGTCGTCCAGGTGTATAAGTCGATCACGTTTTAGTCGTCCTTCAGTAGGTTTGAGCGAACAGATTTTAGATGGTTGCGCATAGCAGACCGTGCGGCACTGCGGTCCCGCTTTTCCAACGCCGAAACGATTTCATCGTGTTCAGCGAAAGAGTGGTAATCCTTGGGTGGGCCGCCTTAGGGAATTTTTAGACCGGACCAAACCACGGATAAACGAACAGCGTTTACGATGCGGTGCATGTCGACCAACAAGTGGGTTGCCCGATGCAATTGCAATCATATATCCGAACCTCGTTCGAGGCTGGAATATTTTGTTCCTAGACAGAGCATCCAAATAATTGGGGGATATGTCCGTGAAGCTTTCTCTACCGTGCTACTACGGGCAGGACGATCATTTTTCAAACGAAAACCCGATTGAGAAGACGCGTATTTCCAAACTTCGATCGGACCGAAGCTCACATCATACGTTCAACGATGTTTCTTCCGTTTTTCTTGATCCGGTCAGCAAACTTATACATCGTTTTTCCCTTGTCCGGAATTGGACGTGCAGGGATAGGGAAAAATTCAGGGGACGTAATCTCGGGGAAGAGTGTCGTAATTTCTTGACGCGCAGCCGCGCTGACCGACTTCAGTGCTTCTTTTCCCGTAAACAAACTCTCTGATGGTGCCTGGTTTGAGAACACTATTTCATGCTTTTCGAACAAGAAATGGGTGTAGGTCACACTGAGAGCGTCCTGATCCACATCAATGCCATCAATAATTAGCAGCTTCTTGGCAGGGATCAAAACTTCGGATGCCCCAAACATGCGTTGTGCAATAGCTGAACGCACAAAAAGCCTGTGCTGTGGCGACACGAACAAATCCTGTTCAGGCAGGCCTTCACCAAGAGCACCAGCTTTGATTCTGATAGGTTTCAGTTTCGGATTTACCGTTAGATCAATGGCATCCAAAGTACGGGATCCAATCCAGCGGACGGGTTGATAGCCGCTATCCATAGTCATCACGTCGTCGCCAACTTTTAAGTTCTCAACTGCGACTTGGCCGTTTCGTGTTGTTATCAGTGTCCCATCAGCAAAACACACAAAATCTATATAGAATTGTGGTTCGGCAGTTGGTGTAAAATCAGGGTTTGCGTTTGACTCGAATAAGAAAGTGTAGTCCGTGTTTGGATCCAGCGGAACTGTCGATGCGATGCCGACACTCGTATCTGAGCCACTGTTGCCGCCACCAACAGAAATTGAAACGATTGTATGACCGGTCTCATCAGCATTTTCGGCCAGATAATAATCAGCACGAATTTGAGTGCCAGCGGGATAGGTGACTCCGTTGATCGTTGTGGGATTGGTGAGGACTTGGTTATCTACACCGTTCTCACTGATGATGTCGTCATCATCTGTAACGTCGATAGCGATCAAACTAAGCGTCGGACCTGACGTGATTGTAAAAGGAGGTGTACCAATCGCGCCTCCACCACCATCACCTTCGTTAGGTGGGCCCGCAGTAAAGCTTGAAAGCTCGTAAAGAAATAGTGTTGGCATTTGCTTTCCCTAGCTTAGGCGGATCGGCATTACATTAGGTATTAACAAAGTATTAACGCTTGGCAACATGTGTTTCGCCGGTCACTTAAATTTCCGAGCTAGGCTTGTAAAACAGCCAGTCGCGATTTGCCTGGATCAGCTCGAAATGCAATTTCACGTTGTAATTTTCGGCGATTGCAACCTGCGTCCGACGTCTTGAAAAATTGATTTTTTGCTTTGAACCTTGGGAAGTGAACGGCTCAACCAAAGCACGATGAATGAACGCAACCGCATTTCAGCGTTGGCCACAGGTCTCTCATTTCATGATTTTTCAATTGGTTATCAAACAAAGGTGCTATTCTGGTTTAATAGCAGCAACGCGCAGACACCATTGTTCCAAAACCCCATCTTGCTGTCCAGAAATCACACGCAATTGTGCGGCATGCTGAGGAGCGGAAAGATACAAGACGTCAAAGTAACAACTGATGGGACGCTGGCGTTTTTTCGCCCATATCGTGACGCGATGCCAATGGAGGGGGAAGGAAGCCAATTTTCTGATTTTATGATGCAGGAGCTAAAAGATGGGACAGCGAGGCAGTTGGACCAAAAGTTCGGACCGCCCTTTCTGTCCCGAAAAATCAAGGCGCTTCCATTCAAAACAACCCAGATCTTCGTCGCACTAGAAAATTCCGACCAAATTTGTCTTTCAAGATGAATTGACTCAGTCATCTGCTCGCCCCGACTCTTATTGCCATTTTTCTACCGGAGGAAGAAACCTTGAGTGCCGCAATGTCGACAGAAAATGTCGTTGAAAATTTCATTCTAAAGATCGCCAAGCAAGACGAACTCGAAGAATGTTGGACGAGCTTGGCCGAGCAACTTGCTGGTTTCGGGTTTGACCGCGTTCTTTACGGATCCAGAGAAGATGGAGCATTAAAAAGGTTCAGCAACCTGTCTAATTCTGTGATCTTCT
This sequence comes from Paracoccaceae bacterium, assembly GCA_039960995.1. GTDB lineage: Bacteria > Pseudomonadota > Alphaproteobacteria > Rhodobacterales > Rhodobacteraceae > JABSSA01. The sequence continues at coordinate 26,541 of JBDVKF010000072.1, forward strand.
CAACGTATGGAGGCACTCTAGACAAGACATTCTTGTACGGCAGGATGTATATCGACAGTCCTTCCGTTCGTTGGGCTGGCCAAAACGAAGGGGCGTTGAGCTGGGGCGTCATCCAACAAAAATACCGAGACAAAAAACTCACCGCAAAAGAAATCAAGGTCTATCTCACGACCCGGGAATTGGGTCTAAGGGCCGGATACACTTACAGCATCCGCCATCGCGTAAATGGGCATCGGTCCTGCTTTGGGCTGTGTTACAAAGAAGATGGCACGCAAGCAGACGCAGATGCAGTATGGGAACAAAACGCCAGTGTTATCATACAGCTGCTAAATCTCTTTGAAATGACTGTGAAACGTTTCCGGAATGTCCCGCACAATCAAGAACTGCCAAACACCACATTGTCCATTTTGAGATTGGTGGCAGAGGGGCGAACCATTTCAGAGATTGCCGATCTTCAGGGAAAGCATCGACGTACAATCGAAGATCAATTGGCGCGTGCACGCGCTATTTTAGGTGCGGCAAACACTGTGCAGGCCGCTTTGATCGTTCGTCAGCAAGGCCAAATCTGACGCACGTGGAATCACACGTTTGACGATATCAATTGACCTGTGATTGCCTACGACCTGCTCGACTAGGGAGGTTTCGTAGCAATGATCCAGATTGAGTCTTCAGAAGTTTCAACCACTGGCGGTGACACGTTTCAGGAGTTGGTCCAAAACAAAATAGCTGCGTCTGGTCATGTGCCGACAGAGGATAATCCAGCCGTTATAAAGCTGTCAGGAGAGTTCCCAGATATTCAACTTTCTGGTCTCAACGGGCACGTAAAATTCGTATCCCAAGATCCTGATACTATGGCGGTGATCAAGGGCCTCACAATAACGGACTCAAGCGGCGTTTCTTTTGAAGGGTTACACTTCAAATACGATTATGAAGCTGGAGATAAATCGTCGAAAGAGTTGGTAACTGTGAACGGGGGCTCATCCGACATCTCATTTAGTAAATCTTTCTTTGAGGGAGATTTCAAAAAAGATGACAATGACAAGGACGGTGATGGAGAAATTCGCAGTGAAATTGGAAACGCTTCTGGTTTTGCCATCAAATTTGCAGGCACCGAAGATGCGAAACTGGAAAACATTGATGTAAGCGAGAACATATTCAAACACTTCAGGAAAGCAGTCGTTGTAGAGCATGCGGATGGCCTGGTTCTTGACCATAATGTCGTCGCCGGAAACTCAGAGGACGGCTTCACGCTTAGGGGTGTGAACGGAGTTCCAGATGAAGATGGCAACATCATACCTGTATCGGTAAGTTTCAATTATTTGAGCAACTTCACGGCCAACGTGGAAAGTGCTTACCACAAGGATTTCATCCAATTCACGGGCGGCGGATCGGATCACGTCGACATCAAAGGAAACGTGCTTCATAGCGGCGTAAGGCAAGGTGATGGCACCGTTGAACCTGAACCGTTCCCAGCTTTCCTCGAAGAATTGGTCGGAGGCATTGAGGTACGAGTCGCGACCCACCTGCAAGACAAAAGAATGCAGTCGATAAAAATTGGGGCCGAAAACACTGGCAACGATTACAACCACTTCAATATTTCGGATAATTTCATTCGAAGCTCACTTGTGCACGGAATTTTCTTTGAAGACGCTGGGGAGCACATACTCATTGACAGCAATCACGTGTTGCAGAACACAGATACCGAGCATTCAACAGAGTTTTTCGATGATTTCGAACATATTGTCGGATCGGGAGCAAGGCACGCGCAAAACATCAAAATCGATGTAACCCCACCCGAAGGGCAAGAGTTAGACGAAGACAACGTGACTGTTTCGAATAATGTTGTCTTTAATAATCGTATCCAAGGCGATACTGACGACATCACTTTGAGCGGCAACACTGGTGTTCCTGCCTTAGGGCTTGGAGAGATTGAGCCTGTCTTTGTCGACGTTCGACAAAACTTGATCGATACCATTCTTGATCTGAGAAATGGATTTGACGTTCCGACCCCTGAGGATGAACTAGAAGCGACTGAAAACGATGACGTTCTGTCAGGCGACGAAGGCAATAATGACATAGATGGTCTTGGCGGAAACGATACAATCACAGGCGGCGCTGGAGAAGACTCTCTCTCTGGAGGCGCTGGCAACGATCACTTGTGGGGCGGGGGTGACAACGACACTCTTGAAGGGGGCCTTGACGACGATACCTTGGATGGAGGCGGCGGGAACGACGTTTTGCGCGGCAATAGCGGGGACGATAGCGTTTTTGGCAATTCAGGTGATGACTCACTGACTGGTGCTGCTGGGAATGACACACTCGAAGGAGGTTTCGGCCATGATACCTTAGAGGGGGGCAGCGAGAATGACACATTACGTGGCAATAGCGGGGATGACTCGGTCGACGGCGGCACCGGCAATGATTCCTTAACAGGCGCAGCTGGGGATGACACACTCAAAGGTGGTGACGGGAATGACACCCTTGATGGTGGTGCAGATGATGACGACCTGAGTGGCGGGGATGGGAACGATTCTTTGATTGGCGGCGCAGGGGATGATTCTCTTTTTGGCAACAGCGGCGATGACACCGTTTTGGGAGGGGATGGCAACGACTCTCTGACTGGTTTCCATGGCGAAGATGAGCTTAGGGGTGGAAAAGGCCACGATACGCTGGAAGGCCACAATGAAGATGATATTCTGTATGGCAATAGTGGCAATGACGACCTGAGCGGTGGCAATGGCAACGATAATCTGCGCGGTGGAGGGGATAACGATACCATCAAAGGCGACGCAGGAAACGATGTTATCTTTGGAGGCGGGGGTGCAGATCTCTTGAATGGTGGCGCTGGTAACGACACTCTGACTGGAAACGGTGGCGACGACGTATTTGTGTTTAACGACGGGTTTGGAAACGACGTCGTAACTGATTTTGACATCGGACGAGATGTGATCGATTTGAGTGATGTAAGCAGCATCTCTGATTGGGCTGACTTACAAGAGAACATGAATCAAAACGGCGACAACGTTATCATCGAAGGCAGCTCAGGGAATGACATTGAGCTGACAGACTTGGATATGTCATTGCTGACGTCTAATGACTTCATTTTCTAGGTTGCGATGGCTTTGCGCCACGGATTGCTCGACAGCTTTTAAGTCTTGAAGGCAATTTGATAGCAACCAAAATAAGAATTGTATTCCCGCACCTGGCCAGACCTCTCTGGCCAGGTGCAACTTAGGTCATGTCAAAATCAACCACGAAGACACACAGTTTCAATGCCGCTCAAGCGGCATTGAAACTATCTCCAAGGTCGGGCGGAATTTGATGACGCCCTAAGTTCGCTAGAAAGCCGACTTGCCACAGACAAAGCAAGCGTATCACAGTGCCGTGGCGCGATGACCTGCAAGCCAAATGGCAACCCGGATGGATCAGTGCCGCATGGGATTGACACAACAGGACAGCCCGTCAGCGAGATCGCCCAAGTCAACGCATACCAGCCAGTGTAATTCTCAAGGGGTTTGCCGTTTATCGTCGCGGGGTAGGGTTGCTCTACTGGAAATGGAGAAACGCCTGTCGCGGGAGCAATGATGACATCCACGTCGTCAAACAGCGCATGAAAATCACGCATCAATCGGCTATGTGCCGCCATGTTTGTGGCCGTGTCGCCGATGGTCAATGCGCCGGTTTCTGCCAAGTTCGCTTTCACATTGTCACTCAACCTGGAATCGCTGGTCACACCATGCATGCTGGCAGTCGCAGACACGTCCAAAACCCGAAATGTGCGAAAGATCTCAGTTGCGGTTGAAAAATCAGGCGTAATTATTTGATTTGACGTAAAGAACTGAAAAATACTGTCAATTTGCTTGCGCGCAGCTTTTCGCAGGCCGTCATCCAAAACGGCAAAGTCAAAATCAACCGAAACACCGAGTTTTAGTTTTGATAAGTCGACCTCTTCCAGCCGTGAGGGCGTCAAATCTTGGCTCGATCTCGGATCACCTGGTTCGCCACCTTCGATCACAGAAAGACAAAGGGCTGCGTCTTCGACGCTGCGTGCCATCGGCCCTTCTGTCCAAAGAAGCGAATTGCCAATTGCCAAATCCGAGCAAGGAACGCGTCCTGGTGTCGGTCGCATCCCAACCACACCACAAAAGGATGCAGGGATCCTGAGGCTGCCGCCAAAATCCGACCCAATAGCCAGCGGTGCCATGTTACAGGCCACCGCCACCGCAGATCCGCCCGAAGACCCGCCACATGTCAGTGCGCGATTGTGAGGATTGCGCGTTGCACCATAGACTTTGTTGAACGTATTTGCCCCAGCGCCAAATTCAGGTGTGTTGGTTTTACCCAGGATGATAGCGCCGGCCTCGCGCAAACGTCGAACGATGTCGCCATCCTTGCGCGGAATGTGGTCCTTAAAGCAAAGAGACCCGAAAGTTGTTTTCATATCCCGGGTTTCGATCAAATCTTTTACGAGAACCGGCAACCCGAACAGAGGTGGCAATTCAGCATGATCGGTGCGCGTTTTATCTTGAGTGTCTGCTAAAGCGCGGGCGGCATCGTAATCGGTGGCAACAACCGCATTAACGCGCGGATTGTGTGTTTCGATTTGTGCGATACAACTTTCCAGCAAGTCGCGGACATTCAAACGACCAGCCGCAATTTCTGCACGCGCGTCAACAGCACTTAGATCACATGGGGCTTGCGTATTTATGGCTTGATCCTCGGTGGTTCTGGTGGATTATCCGATACATCCTGCAAGTGATAGCACAACGCGAATGCGCCCACCGCGCGGCGCAAGATTTCGGCTTTAAACTTCAGATATCGGTTAGACCCGTATGTCGCCATCCCTGTCGGATCATCAGCGATGACCTCAGCATGACCATTCAACGTAAGAAGATCACCAGTTTGAAAATCGGGAAACTGAATGCCACAACGAGGATCACGCATGATATTGCCAAACGTGTTGAAGAATTTATTGCCATCATAATCTGGAATGATCAGCGTTTGATCGTCAAGCACGCGCACGAATCCAGGCAATCCGCCGCGGTGATTTACATCAACCCCAGCACGCCGATCTTGCGTAAGTTCAGGTGCGCGCGAGGCGATGAACAACATATCTGCGCGTCTCATCTTATTGAAGTCAGCGGCATTGAATTTCTTTGATTGCGACAGCTTCTCCGCCAGTGAAGATGCTGATTTAACGCGCTTGCGGACATGAATATAGCGTGGACAGTTGCCGAAACTTTGGTCAACGCTGATATGTAATTGCTGATGATCCCGGTACGAGATCGTCCCGTTCATTCGGTTGCGCCGCTTTGTCTCAAGCTCGATGCCAAGCACACTGATCTTAGCACCCTCATTAAGGTCAAGCCCGTCGGGTTCGCTTGGCAACGGCTGGGATGAGACAACAAGCGTTGTAGAGTCCGGAGACTGAATGAATCCAACCCCGCCAAAGCGCATGAACGGCCAGACCCGGCCATCCTTGTCAACGGCGCTTAGAACCAAAAAACGAAGCTTCTCGAAAAATTCCCGGTGTTGGTCTGGCATGTAACCACGCACCACGATTTGCCCACGAGTCTGCATTTTCTCTTCAACCCCAAGGGAACGGTGCAAAGCCCGTTCCCCTTCGTGCCAGACGTCGTGGGCGGGTGTCACGACTGCAAAACCATCTCGACGAACCCGTCCAGCTTGCGCATGCGCGCCATCCACGCATTGATGTTGGGGTAGGGCGACAGATCCAGTTCTCCCTCGTGGGCCACAGCGAGATAGGAGTAATTTGCGATGTCAGCCAAGGTTGCATGATCGCCAACCAACCAATCGCGACCCTCAAGGTGGTCATTCATAACGCGAAACAGCTTTTCAGATTGCGCAACGGCAAGGTCGTAGTCAAGTTTGGCCCCAAATAGTTTGACCAACCGCGCCGAATTTGGGCCACGGAACATGGACCCCGCGGCAATCGCCAACCATTCATCTATCCGAGCTTGTTGATTGGGATCATTCGTTAACCATCCTGCGTCCGGTGCATATTTTGCGGCCAGATAGCGGATGATCGCGATAGAATCGTTCAAGACGAAGTCGCCGTCCTTGATGGCTGGCACCTGTCCGAGAGGATTGATTGCGAGGTATTCAGTCCCGGTGCGTTGCCCTTCCATTTCCATCACGGGCACGAGCGTCAAATCAATGCCCATCAAACCGGCTGCCAAACGAACGCGATGGCAATGGCCAGACGGGGGAACATCGTAAAGAGTTACTGTCATTTCGGGAATCCTTGGATGAAAATTTGTGCAGTCTTGGTTAAAGTGACATCTACAGAATTGACATGGTATTTGTAAATTTGCGATAATTCCTGTGCGTTATTGCACAGGGTTCACTCATTGAATACGACGGATCACAGTTGGGAAGACCTGCGATTGGTGCATGCGATCGCCGTGGGGCGCGGGTTATCTGGTGCCGCTCGGGTGCTTGGATTGCACCACGCAACGGTGCTTCGGCGTCTCAACGCATTCGAATACCGGATGGGCATCGTTCTATTTGACCGACAGCCATCTGGATATGTTCCAACAGAAACCGGTGAAGAGCTGGCGCGCATCGCAGCAGAGATTGGCGAAGACGTTGATAATGCGTATCGAAAACTTGCTGGGCAGGACTTGCGTTTGTCAGGTTCGATCCGTTTGGCGACATCTGATTTTTTGGCACAAACCTTGCTTGTGCCTGTCTTTCGTGCCTTCCGAACCCGGTATCCATCCATCGAGTTTGAGACGGCAATTTCCCCACAATTTGCATCCCTTACAAAACGTGATGCAGATGTGGCTTTGCGCGCCGTAAGCGCAGTTCCGGATCATCTGGTTGGTCGTCGCATTGCCACCTTAAGTTATGGCGTTTACGGGCGTGAAGACCTTGTTGCAGAACGACGAGGTGTTGGCCCCGAACAACTGGATTGGATCGGCGATGACCACACCATTTCGCATGTGACCACTAACATATGGCGGCAAGAGAGTTTCCCCAATGCGCGTGTGAAAATGCGCTATGACAGCCTTATCGGAAAACTCACCGCAATTCGAATTGGTATGGGTGTTGGGTTTCTGCCCCATTTCCTTGGTGTGTCGACGCCTGGACTGACTTGCATCTCCATAAAACCTGGGGATTGGACGCTTGAATTATGGGTGCTGACACATCCAGATCTGTCAAGGATGAGCCGTGTTCAAGCCTTTATGACTATGGCCGAGACTGTTCTTGGTGAGATGAACTTGGATGACATCAATGAACATTCAAAGCTGAGTGAAGCGAACTGGAACTGATCCAGTAGGCTTCTCAACTAAAATGATCCTTGACGTGATCGATGAAAGCCAACGTGGCGCGGCGATATACATCGCGTTTAAGGCTTATGCAGCAAAGCTCTAACGATCTGTGCGACCCATTTAGTGGAACATAGCGCACCTGTGTTCCGTCATAATTGGTCTGATTGAGTGGTTTAAGATTTAGGATCGAATATCCCAGCCCATTGCCCACGAAGGATCTGATTGTTTCAAAGTTGCCAACAGGTTGCGATTGGAGCGGCCGTAAACCTTGTCGTTCAAACAAAGAAAAGAAGTATTTACTGCTATGGGGCAGGTCGAGATAGATGAAATTCCCAACTGTCAACTGTTCGAGGCTGACAGTGTCTTGGCTGGCTAGGGAATGATCAGGGGACAGCACGGCTTGAGGTGCGAAGGTTGCGATAGAGTCGCGCCGGTAATAAGCGGGCAATTCGAGGTCAAAGGTTAATCCAATCTCACATTTTCCGCTGTCTATGGCGTCGTAAACTTCCTGTTGATTTCCGATGGTTAGATCGATGCTGATCCGAGGATATCGGTTCTGGAAGCTGCGCACGAGGGACGCCATGTAAACTGGTGCGAGATTGATGAAAGTCGCGACTTTCAATTCCCCGGTAACTTCGTTCACGACGCTGGTCGCGATGGCCTCAAAGTCTTCGGCGTGATTGAGGATAATGCGCGCTTCACGCAAGAGGATTTCGCCGGATGGGGTCAGTGTTACACCTGCACTGTTTTGACGCAAAAACAGAACAACGTCGTATTGTCTTTCCAGCTGCAAAATGGCGCTGGAAATCGACGGTTGGGAAACACTCAGGGCGCGCGCAGCCTTCGAGATCGATCCATGATCTGCGGTTGCCGCAAAATAGTGCAATTGACGAAGTGTATATCTCATAGGTTTCTCCTATGGGTTTCACCAGAACATTATATTAGTCAATGACCCCAGCCTAGACCAAAGTGAAAAGATGCTCAGCGATGGACGAATTGATCACTTCGTCACCACGCATCAGAAGCTCAAAACCAACAGCAGGCTTGCTGCCGACATCATGCCGTACGTGCATGGGTGCAGGCTTGTCTTTCGATGGGGAAATCACACGAATGAAACATTTCTTTAGGACAACGCTCAACAGCACTCTGACGGCGGCTTTCTTGGGGCTTGGCTTACCTGCAATGGCCGAGGAAAAAGTTGACATCATGGTGTCGCCGCAAGGCTCAGGTCCGTATTTGGCATGGGCGACAATCCAGACTTACGCCAAGGACTTCCACGACGAGCTGCGCCCGATTGCAGTTGAGACGCCGGGCTTTGTTTATAACGTTCGCTTTTTTGCATCCAATCCGGATCTTTGGAAAAACACCATGATCGGTTCAGGCGAGGTCGTGGAATGGGCCGCCGCCAACGGCATTCCACCATTTTTCCCCGAACCATTGGAAGCGGCCAAGGATTTCCGCGTGATTGGCACGATGACGCAATCATCAAACCTGTTTGTCGCCACCGATCCCGCGATCCAATCGCCGCATGATTTTGAGGACAAACGCATTGCGACAGGGCTTCTTAGTCAGAACGAATGGGGCATGCATCAACGTCTTATCGTAGAAGGCATGGGGTTGATGGATAAGGTTGCCAGTTTTAGCCCGTTAGGACCAGGTGCGAATGTGGAAGCCTTACTTGACGGGCGCGCAGACGTTGGGACGGTTGTTTTGCATTCGGCCTTTGGTTTGAAAAAGAACCTCGAAGCGGGACCATTCAAAACGCTGGAATCCTCGGGACGTGATTGGCATTTCGTTTCGATCGATCCAGCCGATGTTCAAAAATACATCGACGAAACGGGAGCGCCGTTCAAAATCCGCGAAATTCCGGCCGGGACAATGACCAATCAGACCGAACCAGTGACGACGCTTGGCAACAACGTGTTGTTGACCGCCCACAAAGATATGCCCGAAGAGACGGCGTATGAGTTTGTAAAACTGTGGGTCAAAATGGGACCAACGGTCGCTGAATATAACGCGGTTGGTGGTATCTGGGATGCCGAAAGTATCGCGCACATGGCCAACACTCAGCCTGATCGCATCCATCCTGGCGCCATGCGCGCCTACAAGGAGCTGGGCTTGATTAAGTAACCTCTCGCTTAATCTTGCGAGGCACCGCAGCCGTCTTGTGGCCTGCGGTGCCTGCTTGTCCGTTCACATGACCGACACGTCACAAAAATAAGATAAAGAGGCTACACTTTGAGCCAGTCTGACACCATGACCGCGTCTTCGCTAAGCGGTGCACCATTGCCGCTAAGAGCACTTACGCTTCTTATCACCGCAGCTCTTGTGATTTATTCCTGTGCAACCGTTTGGTCCTCGCTGACAGGCGCGATGGAGCATTACACAATTCATGTCACCTTGATTTTCGCACTGGTGTTAAGCGAGACTATTGCACTGCGTTATCGCGATCAGCGGTTCATGGCCATGTTTGCTGGGGTGATGTTGATCGGTATAATTACTTGCGGACTGTACTTTGTTTCGCAGGCCAAAGTGCTTGAATTCTCGCAACCTTTTATCTCAAACACTGATTTCGTATTTGGCTTGATGCTTGTTGTTATCATCCTGTGCGTTGCATGGATGACGTGGGGGGCCGCGCTGGCGTTGATTTGTCTGTTTGCTGCTCTTTACTTTGCGTTTGGACACATGCTGCCCGAAGCATTCGCGACAAACCGCAAGTATGAACCTACTCTGATCATAAGCTATCTGGCCGGGATGGGTGGTCCACGTGGTATTCTGAATTATGCGCCGCTGTCTGCCGATGTCATATTCTTGCTACTGGTTTACGGCGGCACTCTTCATGGCACGCGCATCATCGACATGTTTGGTGAAATCGGATTGGCGATCGGCAATCTGTTTCGAGGTGGTGTGGCGTATTCAGCGGTCACCGCCAGCCTGCTGATTGGCATGGTCACTGGGCAGTCGGTGTCAAACATCGCCTTGTCCGGTTCAATGACAATTCCAACCATGACCCGCACCGGGTTCACCCGGAACGAAGCCGGCGCAATCGAAGTACTGGCCTCTACCGGTTCGCAACTTTTGCCGCCCATCATGGGATTGGGTGCCTTTCTGATGAGCGTGATCCTTGGTGTATCCTACATTGAGATTGCGATTGCCGCGATTGTGCCCGCAATCTTGTATCTGGTTGCGGTGGTTGCGGGCATCGTCTGTTTGATTGCGGCATCAAAGGACATTCCGTTTGAACGTCAAAAAGTGGACTGGAATCTGATTGGATGGGTTGCGCCTTCTTTTGTCATCTCGTTCCTAACTTTGATCCTACTGTTGTCATGGCGCTATTCGGCACCGATGGGCGGCTTTTGGGGCATAATCCTCGCAGTTGGCCTTAGTTTTTTACGCCCACGTCAATATCGACCCAAATTCACTGAGCTCAGTAATGGTTTCGTTGAAGGGGCGCTTGCCGGTGCAAAACTGACGGTCATCTTATCGGCCATCGGGATCATCGTGCAAATGCTAGTGACAACCGGAACCGGGCTGTCGTTGGGGCGCCTAATGATCGAAACATCGCGCGATAATCTGACCATCGGATTGCTTTTGGGAATGGCAGTGTCCTTGGTGATCGGGATGGGACTGCCGACGCCAGCCGCCTATGCGTTGATCGCCATTGTTGTTGTTCCGTCTCTGATCGATCTTGGGATCGAACCTCTCGTCGCTAATTTTTACGGGTTTTACTTTGCGATCTTCTCCACTTTGTCACCGCCTGTTGCTGTGGGGATATTGACTGCGATCCGAATATCAAACGGCAGTTTTATGGGCACGGCGTGGGAATGTTTTAAGCTTGGCGGCGTCTGTTTCCTTGTGCCTTTCCTGTTTGTCGCGTTCCCAAATGTATTGGGCTTCCCGAACCTCGAGGCAGAGACATTTGGCATGATCGGAGCCTTCTTCTTTGCCACAATCATGCTGTCTGCGGCGACATATGGTGCAATTCCGGGACGTCTTCTGGAAAGGCCGGAACGTCTCATTGTCGCTTTTGCCGGGCCGGGATTGTTTGTCGTCACGCTTTTCATGAGCGGCGCAATTTTCCACCTGTTCACACCGATTTGCTTCGGGCTTTGGATGCTGTGGCACGTTCGCCAAAAACGCACTGCTGAGAGCCTCGCCTGAAAGGACGACAATACCGATGACGATACAACAAACCCTGTCCCACGCTGCCGAAGGTGCCGAAACCTTGATCAAAGGGCTGATTGCGCGCGCGCGCGTCGCCCAGTCCACTTTTGAAGCGGGCGCCGATCAAGAACGCTATGACATGGCCGCGAAAGCTGTTGGTTGGGCGCTATTGGATGAAAGCCGCAATCGTGCTTTGTCCGAGATGGCTGTGGCCACGACCGGGCTGGGCAACGTAGCAGATAAAATCACCAAAAATCACCGCAAAACTCTGGGTCTGTTGCGCGATATCAGTACGGAAAAGACCCAAGGCGTCATCTCTCATGATGACAGCACTGGTTTGACCGAAATTGCACGACCTAAGGGGGTTGTCGCTGCCATTGTCCCGTCGACCAACCCGGTGGCCACACCGACCAACAACACAATCAACGCACTTAAATGCGGCAATGCGATCATTTTGGCCCCGTCACCCAAAGGCGTAGACGTTTGTGAAATATTGGTCGGCCATATGCACACTGAGCTGGCTCGGCTGAATTTGCCCGTCGATCTGGTGCAAATGGTGCCTGCGCCTGCATCAAAGGCAAAAACGCAGGCATTGATGGAAATGGCTGATTTGTTGATCGTCACAGGCAGCCAGGACAATGTACGCCGTGCCTATTCTTCTGGAACACCTGCGATCGGGGTGGGTGCCGGAAATGCAACGGTGATTGTCGACGAAACCGCAGATGTCGTAGACGCAGCTGCCAAAATCACCGCGTCAAAGACCTTTGACAACGCGACGTCTTGCTCGTCTGAAAATGCCGTTGTTGTGGTAGATGCCGTACGAGAAGCCTTTTTAGCCGAACTTCACCGCGCTGGTGGGCGGCTTTTGGACGACACAAATGCGGCACTTTTGAAACAGGCTCTGTTTCAAAACGGGCACTTAAATCGACATATCATCGCACAAGATTTCAGCACGGTGTTGGCTCAAACAGGTATTGTTGTTGCAGACTCTGACAGAGCACGGTTTCTTATTTTACCGGCAACGGGTATTGGCCCGGATCATCCTGAATCAGGTGAAAAGCTATCGCTGGTGTTGGCCCTATATGGTGCATCTGATTACAAAGCAGCAGCAGCAACAGCCAGCCAAATTCTTGACCATCAGGGTGCGGGGCATTCCATCGGCATTCACACCGCCTTAGATGAACGTGCCCAAGAGTTAGGCATGAATGTCCCGGTCTGTCGGGTCATCGTCAATCAAGCACATACCTTTGCCACGGGTGGCTCATTTGACAACGGGCTTCCATTTTCATTGTCGATGGGTTGCGGCAGTTGGGGGGGCAACTCGATCGACGAGAACCTCAATTTCCGACATTTCATGAACACAACACAAGTCGTACGGTCTGTGACCCCGCGCGAACCTTCGGTTGACGATATCTTTTCAGATTATTGGAAAGCGACACAACAATGACCACTCCGAAAATTGCGATGGAAGGTCTGTCTGTTCGCGATGTCATTGATCTGCGCGCGAATGAAACCCCGGATCGAGAATTTTTGATCGACGCAGACACCGGCGACGTTGTGACATTTCAAGCTGTCCAAGATGCAGTGCGTGTTGTTGCAACGCGGGTTGCCGCACATGGTGTGGAGCCCGGACAAACTGTGGCTTACGCCATGGGGAACGGCACGCAAACCGCTTTGACCATTTTGGGCCTGCTATATGGAGGATTCCATGCAACCGCGATCAATCTGGCCGCAGGCAAAGAGACCATCGCCTATGTGCTTGAACATTCCGATGCCCAACTTGTTTTAACGGACGTTCTGTCAGGGGCGTTAATTGATGCAGCTTACCAAAACAGATCCTCACCGCCCATAACGACCACCATAGATGCCGCGTTCTTTGCGGGGGAGAGTATCGCACCAAAGTCGCCCGTGACCGCAGCTTCAGACGGGTTGTTGATGTATACTTCAGGCACAACAGGGCGGCCCAAAGGGGTCGTGTTGAGCCATGCAAACTTATTGGCAGGTGGCAAAAACACATGTCTTGCCCATGCCTTAACATCGCAAGATCGTGCGCTGTGTGTGCTGCCACTGTATCATATCAACGGTCTTTGCGTGACGTTGCTGGGTCCGCTGGTCTCAGGAGGTGGCATCATCATGCCTCCGAAATTTCGAGTCTCACAGTTTTGGGACATGGTGAAAATCCACAATGCAACTTGGTTGTCTTTGGTGCCCACACAAATTTCGTATTTGATCGATGACGGGAAAAAGAACGGCGCAGAAAAGACCGCTGCACGTTTTGCGCGTTCTGCCTCTGCACCTTTATCGCCAGACGTACAAATGGCGTTTGAGGCGATGTTTGGCGTGCCTATCGTCGAAACCATGGGACTGACAGAAACGGCGGCTCCGATCTTGTCAAACCCGCTGCCTCCGGGGATGCGAAAGATTGGATCACCGGGCATCCCATTCGGCAATGAGGTGGTAATCGCAGACCCAACAGGTCAGGAAATGTCGCGCGGCGAAGAAGGCGAAGTTCTGGTGCGCGGCCCAAATGTTATGCGCGAATACTTAAAGAACGAAAAAGCCACGCAAGACACGTTGACCCAAGAAGGTTGGCTACGCACCGGTGATTTGGGGCGCATGGATGCGGATGGTTATGTTTTTATCACGGGCCGCCTGAAAGAACTGGTCATCAAAGGTGGCGAAAACATTGCCCCACGCGAAATCGATGATGCGCTTTATAGTCATACAGATGTAATCGAAGCCGCGGCCTTTGCTGTGTCCTGCCCACATTATGGGGAAAAGGTCGAGGCTGGCGTGGTTCTGGCCAATGGATCAGCACTGGCCGAGCCTGCGTTGATCGCAATCTGCATCGAAAAAGTTGGAACATTCAAAGCGCCAGATCGGGTGCACGTCATGTCCGAGTTGCCCAAAGGGCCTTCTGGGAAAATCCAGCGGATCAAATTGGCTGAACTAGTAATCGCACAGGACTCTGCGGCATGACCCTTTCATCAATTTCGTCAGGACCTCCTGTCCGAATTTGCCGCAATGATCGTCCTTCGCCTATGGGCGCGATGACAGTCGATATGTGCTACAATGCTCAGAAAACACATCCAAAACTCATGACAAAGGAAAAGCCATGGCAGCGTTGACAGGGATACGTGTCATCGAGTTTTGCGAAATTGCAGCAGGTCCGTTCAGTGCAATGTTATTGGCAGACATGGGCGCTGAGGTCATTAAGGTCGAACGCCCAGCCGGTGACGCAATGCGCATGTGGCCTCCGATCAACGACGGATATTCGGAAAACTTCGCGTCGATTAATCGATCAAAGAAATCGGTTGTGCTTGATCTGAAAACACCTGAAGGCGTCAAAAATGCCCGCGACCTGATCCTGTCGGCGGATGTCGTCGTAGAGAATTTTAGACCCGGTGTCATGGCACGAAATGGGCTGGATTATACGACAATGTCGGCGGTCAAACCGGAGTTAGTCTATTGCTCTATCTCTGCATTTGGGCAGACCGGTCCCAGATCGCGCGAAGGCGGGTTTGATTTAACAATGCAAGCGATGGCGGGCGTCATGAGCGTCACCGGCGAAGCTGGTGGTACCCCGGTGAAATGCGGTGTGCCACTGTGTGATTTTGTTTCGGCTCTGTATGGGGCCATGGGCGTCAACGCAGCATTGGTTGAACGTGCGCGGACCGGGAAGGGGCAAAACGTCGATGTGGCGATGTTGGGTGCGACATTGGCCATAGCGGCACTACAAACCAGCGAGTATTTTGGCACTGGCAACAACCCCAAGAAACTTGGATCGGCTCATCCCCGCAACGCCCCTTATCAGGCATTCGAAGCCAAAGACGGGCATTTTGGCATGGCTGCTGGCAACAATAACTTATGGCATCTGGTGTGCGACGTCGTCATGCGCGATGATCTCAAGGAACATCCTGATTATGCCAACCCGTCCTTGCGGGCCGCCAACCAATTGGCTTTGAAGACCATCCTTGAGGATGTCTTTCGCACCAAACCAGTTGCGCATTGGTTGACGGTATTTGCAGAGAAAGGTGTACCATCAAGCCCGATCAACAGCTACGCAGATGCGCTGACGGATCGGCAGGTTGAACACATGGGGTGGGTACAAGATCTGACATTGCCCAATGGGGTATCTACCAAATCATTTGGTCCTGCGCTGCGGATCAATGATCAAGCTGGCACCATTGCAGCGCCGCCACCGGAATTGGGACAGCATACTCAAGAGGTTCTTTCCGAGCTTGCATTGCGAAAAGAGCCCTTGGAATGAGGGAAGCCGCTGTTCTGAAAACCCGGAAGGACGATGCCTTGTCGCTGGTGTTAAACCGTCCAGAGCAAGGGAACGCGTTGTCACCCGATTTGGTAGAGGCGCTGATCGATATATTTGAATCCCCATTGAAAGCGCGCTGTGTGAATTTGACAGGGGCGGGCGCGCATTTCTGCACTGGGTTTTATCTAACCGATATCGAAGATCTCACAGATGGCGACGTCTTATGGCGCATTCTGAGGATCGAGCATTTGCTGCAATTGGTGCACCATGCATCGGTTCCCGTGGCTGCTTTTGCACAGGGCCAAAGCGTCGGAGCGGGCGCGGATTTGTTTGCGGCATGTGCGCTCCGAATTGCGGATCCGAACGCCAAGTTTCGCATGCCAGGGTGGAATTTCGGGTTGGCCCTCGGAACCCGCCGATTGACGGCCTTGATCGGAACTGACGCCGCACGAGACATGTTAATCGACACAAAGATCGTGTCGGGTACGCGGGCTGCCGAAACTGGCTTGTCAACTTACGCGGCCCCACAATCAGAATGGGACAACATGGCCTCGACAATTGTAGAGCGCGCTCAGGTTTTGCCAGAGCAATCTCTGAGCGACATGTTGTCGTTGACCCAATTTGACAGTCGCGATGCGGATTTAGCATCGATTGTCAAAACCGCAGGAAGGCCGGGCCTCAAATCCCGCATCATTGTCTATCGCGATAGGGTGCTGGCGGCACGCAAACGAAAGGACGCTTCATGACTTTGAGTCATCCTGATACGCGAGGAATCCATGACTTGGGCGGCGTTTTAAATGAGCCCTTTAACGAAGATGAACACGACTACAATCCTTGGGAAAAACGCACCCATGCGTTACGCGAACTGCTTGCGCACAAAGGGTTGCTTAAGGTTGATGAACTGCGCCGTGCCGTCGAAGGAATGGGCGAGGAGAAATACAAGCGTCTGACCTATTACGAACAGTGGATTTGGGCCATGTCACAAATCATGATCGAACGGGGTCTTGTTACGGATGATGCACTGGGTCGAAAGATCGCCGAGGTCGAGACCCGCTATCAAGGCCAAGACAATGGTTAAGCCAGCTTTTGGCATACCTACGCCAGCCACTTTTGATGTTGGTGATCGCGTATCGGTACGCAAAGCGTACCCAATTGGCCATTGCCGCACACCGCATTACCTGCGTGGCGCTTCAGGTATCATCGAACGTTGCTGTGGCGCTTTCGCGAACCCCGAAGAACTGGCCTATCGCCGTGACGGCAGACCCGAGCAGCCATTGTACCGGGTGCGCGTCAGATTGCGTGACATTTGGCCTGATTACGAAGGACCCAGCCTCGATACTGTCGAGGTCGAAGTCTTCGAACATTGGCTTAACCCAGAAGAGACTTAATCATTATGCCTGACCACGCCCATCACCAGCACGAACATCCTGATCAACCTGACGAAGAAGATCAAATCACCAAGTATTATCAATTCATGGAAATCGCGCTTCGTGAGTTGTTGATTGAAAATGGCACGATCACCCAAGCAGAACTGGTGGATATCCATCAAATGATGGATCGCCGCGGCCCCCATAATGGTGCGCGCATGGTGGCGAAAGGCTGGGTTGATCCAGATTATTTGAGCCTGATGCGTGAAAATGCGACCCAAGCCGCAAAAGAACTGGGATTAGAGCCAACATGGTTGAATCTTATTGTTCTGGAAAATACCAAATCTCTGCACAATCTGGTCGTGTGTACTTTATGTTCTTGTTATCCTTGGCCACTGCTTGGATTGCCACCAGATTGGTACAAAAGCCGTGCTTACAGGTCTGACGCTGTATCGCGTCCGCGCGCTTTGTTGCGCCAATTCGGCACCCAATTGCGTGACGGTGTTGAGGTCCGCGTGCATGACAGCTCAGCCGATATGCGGTATCTCGTGATGCCGCGCCGTCCAGATGGAACAGAAGGATGGAGTGAAGAAGATCTTGCGCGGTTGGTGACGCGAGACAGCATGATCGGCGTTCGCCCCGCAATTGAGCCAAGCGACCTTGACGCAGTGACATGATCGAACATCAGACACAGGAAACGGATATTTGGGATACGGAGGGGCAGGCGGCGTCAACGTCATGGAAAAACTCGGCTTTTGGCGGTTAGAGCGGCTGTGGAGCCCCGGCGTAAACACCAAAAAATTCCTGCCTTGGCGATTTGCGCAACATACTTGTTTTGAAATACTGGCTCGAAAGCTCAATTTTAAATCACTGGACAAATATCAAGTAAACTGACACCCGTTCGCGCGACAGGAACGACGATCCTCTGGACCGATCAATAAAAGACAACCACGCCTCATGACCTTCAGTGATCTCACCTTAAGCCCATGGTTCGCAACGCTTATCTTCTGTGCAACTTGCGTTGCAGGGCACCAATACCGTCGTGTTTGGAAAGCAGAAGGTCCAAGGTACCAATATTGGGTCTTCGGGATTGCCGCTGCAGCAGGGCTGCTTATTCTGGGATTTGTGCCAATGAATACGTCAGGTTAGCCCTGAGTTTCTAACCCAGCACGCTCCAGCATTTTACGTGCGCGGGGGCATTCCAATCTGTCTCGCAAGGGCGAATTTGGATCGATCTCTTTGTGGCAAACCAGACATTCATCGCCGTCACCAATCGCATTCAATCCGCCACAGCTGCCCTTGATGCGCTTGTCCATGAAGATCACGCCAAGCGCCATGCCAAGCATGATCACCAAAAGTATCGCGAAGGTCAGAAGGAAAGTTTCCATAGGTACGATCGCTCTTTTGAACTGGTTAAGCTGTCAATGACGAGAAGGCGTCACTTGCGAACATCTTAAACTGAAGTCCAGCTGCATTTGGATCACGCTCGATGAACTTTACGGCAACGCCGTGGGCTTTGGCGACTTCAAGTCCGCGCTCACGTCCCAAAATCAACATCGCAGTGGACCATGCATCTGCAAGCATCGCGTTTTCCGCAAGAACTGTTGCCGAAGCGGTTTTGTGTGCCACGGGACGCCCGGTCGCAGGATCAACCAAATGCGAATAGCGCTGGCCGTCTTCTTCAAAGTAGTTCCGGTAATCGCCAGAGGACGCCAGACCAAGACCTGACACGCCAACAACTTCAAGGACACGGCGATCCGCAACGTTTGGCGCTTCGATGCCGATCTGCCAGGGCAAACCTTCGGAATTGCGGCCAGCGGTGTAAAGATCACCGCCAATTTCGACGAGATAGTCTGTGATCCCGAGCGCTTCGATGGCGCGACCCACATGGTCAGCCCCATAACCTTTGCCGATACCAGCAAGGTATACTTGCGCGTCGGAATTCGTTTTTTCGACTGTGCCGTGTTGCAGGACCAAGCTGTCGTTCAGACCTGTTTTCGCGCGCGCCTCAATGACCTCGGCCTCGCTCGGTTTGCGTTTTGCGCCAGGTGCGCCAAAGCCCCAAAGTTCGATCAGCGGACCAACGGTCATATCAAACCGTCCTTCGCTTGCACGATTCACCAAAGATGCGGTGTTAAGGACATCCGCCAATTCTGGTGAAACAGACAGCGCCGTACCGGCCGGGCTGGCGTTAAGGCGCGAAATTTCAGAGGTCGCATCCCAATTCGACATGCCGGTATTCACAGCAATTAGGGCCCCGGAAACAGCGCTTTTGACGTGCTGTTCATCCAGTAAATTCGTGTGATCGACAGCCACAAGATTGTAGCTTGTGCCCATCGAAAAGCCAGTGATTCGAATGACTTGGCTTGGACTTTTGCACGCAGCGACAAATGCGAGCGGCATCGCCATAATTGTACGACGAGTAAACGTAGCAGAATTGGTCAAGGAGTGCCTCATTTGTTCACTTTTTCGACGTCCTAGACGGAAATAACCAGATTCTTCAACCTCAATATGGTCATATCCGCAAAAAAGCTCTAGCAGGGCAGCCGACAAAAGAAGTGCAAGTGGTCACAGTCACCGTGGTCGCACGCATCGGTTAGCTACTGAGGTTAAGAAATCTGTGAAGCAGTTTAAGCTAAGTAAAGGCTTGAATTTGCCTATCTTGGGCGCCCCACGGCAAGAGATAAGCGGTTCAGATCCTGTCAAACGTGTCGGGATCATTGGCGAAGATTACATCGGTTTGAAGCCCAGTATCGTCGTTTCTGAAGGCGAATCGGTGGGGCCCGGTTCACCAGTTATGTTCGACAAGAACATGCCGAACGCACTGATCGTCTCGCCTATTGCGGGAAAAGTGGTCGAGATTAATCGCGGCGCGCGCCGAAAACTGATCAGCATTGTCATCGAAGCGGACGAAAACGCCGGGGATGCAATTGATTTTTCCAACGTCGGAGATGCATCAACACGCGAAGGTCTGGTCGAGCGTCTTTGTGCTGTCGGTCTTTGGACCTCGTTTAGAACGCGGCCCTATTCAAAAGTGCCCGACCCAGACAGCCAACCCAGTGCAATCTATGTTACAGCGCTTGATACCGAACCACTGGCCGCTGATCCTGCGATCGCGATTGCCGAAGAGTCTGCAGCCTTTGAAGCGGGTCTGAAGGCTGTCGCAAGCTTGTCAGAGGGAACAACATACCTGTGTCAGGGCAATTCAGATCCGTTACCGGGCCATGATTTGCCAAACGTTGAAGCTGTTGGGTTTTCGGGGCCACATCCGGCGGGGCTTGCCGGAACTCACATGCATTTCTTGACGCCGCCGCAATCTGACAAGTTTGTTTGGACTGTGGGATATCAGGATGTCATCGCAATTGGGCGTCTTATGACGACCGGAAGATACGACGCGTCTCGCCTGATCGCCCTGACGGGCCCGGCCTGCAAAGACCCGCGTCTGGTGAGAACAGTGACCGGCGCGTCGATGACCGATCTGGTCCAATCCGATCTGCCTGACGATATGCCGGTTCGGATTATCTCGGGCTCTGTGCTGAGTGGGCGCGCGGGCGAGGACGAAAGCGCCTATCTTGGTCGATATGCCCGCCAGATCACGCTGATTGAAGAAGACAAAAAGCAAATCCCCATGGGGTGGATTCGGCCAATGGTGTCGAAATACGCGGTTCAGCCCGTGCTGGGGTCAGCTTTGGCCAAACACGCGTTCCCGTTGACGTCAAACCTGAATGGCGGGCGCCGTGCGATGGTGCCACTTGGCACGTTTGAAGGCCTCATGCCTCAGGATTTCCTGCCCACACAGCTGCTGAGAGCGTTGTTGGTCATGGACACAGATCAGGCGCAGCTTTTGGGTGCACTTGAATTGGATGAAGAGGACCTTGGGCTTGTCGGGTTCGCTTGTCCTGCAAAATATGAATACGGCATGGCGCTGCGCGACTGCCTGACTAGGATTGAGAGAGAAGGATAAGATGGGCCTGCGTAACTTCTTCGACAGTGTAGAGCCGCACTTTGTAAAAGGCGGTAAATGGGAACGGTATTTCCCAATCTATGAAATGGTCGAAAGCTTCCTTTATACGCCGAAAACGGTGACGACAGCGGCACCGCATGCGCGATCCTATATCGATATGAAGCGGATCATGACCTATGTGGTTCTGGCGACGATCCCGTGCATTTTGATGGCGCTTTATAACACTGGTTATCAGACCAATGTGGCAATTGCCGAATTTGGGCCGTCCGGTTGGCGCGCCTGGATTATCGAAGCGGTTGGCATTGGCTTTAACGCGTCCAATCCGATTGCCAACATGCTGCACGGGTTGCTGTATTTCTTGCCCATCTACATCACGACACTTGTGGCAGGCGGCATTTTCGAGGTGATCTTTGCCACAGTGCGCAAGCACGAAGTGAACGAGGGTTTTCTTGTCTCATCTATGCTTTATGCGTTGATTTTGCCGGCGACAACGCCGCTTTGGCAAGTTGCTCTTGGTATCATTTTTGGCGTCGTGATCGGTAAAGAAGTATTTGGCGGGACAGGCAAAAACTTTCTCAATCCGGCTTTGACTGGTCGTGCTTTCTTGTATTTCGCGTATCCTGCGCAGTTGTCTGGCGACAGCGTTTGGGTGCCTGTGGATGGGTTTACAGGCGCGACGGCGCTGGCTGTTTCCGCGTCTGATGGCTTTCAAGAACTCGCAGCGCGCGGCATCACGTGGTGGGACAGTTTCCTTGGCTTCGTCCCCGGATCTTTGGGTGAAACTTCGACCCTTGCTGCGTTTTTGGGATTGCTGTTTCTCTTAGCTACAAAGATTGCGAATTACCGAATGGTCGTTGGCTGTTTGGGTGGAATGATCGGGTTTTCTCTGTTGCTGAACTGGATCGGATCCGACACCAACCCAATGTTTGCGATGCCTTGGTATTGGCACCTTGTCCTTGGCGGCTATGCGTTTGGTCTTGTCTTCATGGTCACCGAGCCTGTGTCGGGGTCACATACAAATACGGGGCGTTACATTTACGGAGCACTCATCGGGTTCATGGTCGTCATGATCCGCGTGATAAATCCGGCGTTCCCCGAAGGTATGATGCTCGCGATTTTATTTGGTAACGTGTTCGCCCCTTTGATTGACTACTTCGTTGTTCAGGCGAACATTAAACGGAGGGCTAAGCGACATGCCTGATGAAAATCCCGAAACAAAAGGACCAATAGCGCGCTTTTTGGCGATGCCTGCGGATTCTGTGTCAAAGACACTGTTTGTGGCGGTGGCGCTTTGCATCGTGGCCTCAATGGTTGTTTCAGCTGCGGCAGTCGCCTTGCGCCCGCTGCAAGAAACCAACGCGCTGAAAGACAAGCAGATCAACATTTTGCAGGTCGCTGGTGTTTACGATCCAGACGTCGATATCGTGCAGGCCTTTGAAGCGTTTGAACCGCATGTCCTTGAGCTTGCGACAGGGAATTTCACCGACGCGTTCGATGCAACCACGTTCGATGATCGCGCAGCTGCTGATGATCCTGAGACGTCGAGCGATTTGGACGTCGATCCCGCCGGCATTGGTCGTCAGTCTCAGTTTGTGACTGTCTATCTGTTGCGCGACGACGCTGGTGATATCGACAAGGTGATCCTGCCGATCCACGGTTACGGGCTATGGTCCACTCTCTATGGATTTATCGCGCTGGAAGAGGATGGAAACAACGTCTTCGGGCTTCAGTTTTACGAACATGCGGAAACGCCGGGCCTTGGGGCCGAGGTGGACAATCCACGTTGGAAAGCGCTTTGGAACGGGAAACGATTGGCTGACGAGTCCGGAACATTGCAAGTCAGCGTGACGAAATCGGTTCCTGCCGCTGGCGCTGATTACCACATCGATGCGCTTGCAGGTGCGACGTTGACCACAGTTGGGGTGCATAACCTCGTTAACTTTTGGATGGGAGAAGCTGGGTACCAGCGCTTCTTGGAAAACCTCAAAGCGGGGGACGTTTAATGGCTCATAAACGCAGAGAAATGTTGATCGATCCGCTGGTCGACAACAACCCAATCACCTTGCAGGTTCTTGGGATCTGTTCCGCATTGGCGGTGACGTCATCGCTTCAGGTTGCTCTTGTTATGACAATTGCGGTGACCCTTGTGACGGCCTTTGCGTCGATGTTCATCTCGATCATCCGCAACCACATTCCTGGGTCAATTCGGATCATTGTTCAAATGGTGATCATCGCATCCCTCGTGATCTTGGTGGACCAAGTTTTGAAGGCTTATGCCTATGAAATCTCAAAAACCCTTTCGGTGTTTGTTGGCTTGATCATCACCAATTGCATCGTGATGGGCCGCGCCGAAGCCTTCGCCATGAAAAACACGCCAATCGACAGCTTTATCGATGGTATCGGCAACGGGCTTGGCTATGGCTTGATCTTGATGTTGGTCGGTTTCGTCCGGGAACTGTTCGGGTCCGGCAGCTTGTTCGGGTTCACGATTTTCGAAACAGTGAACAATGGCGGCTGGTATGTGCCAAACGGCATGTTGCTGCTGCCGCCTTCGGCTTTCTTCATCATCGGCTTGGTTATTTGGGCGTTCCGGTCTTGGAAACCAAAGCAAGTTGAAGAACGGGAATACAAAATCCAAACGGTTGAGGCACACTGATGGAAGCCTATCTCGCTCTCGCAGTTAAAGCGATTTTCGTTGAGAACCTCGCGTTGTCCTTCTTTTTGGGCATGTGCACATTCATTGCTGTTTCGAAAAAGATCTCCACGGCCATTGGTTTGGGTATCTCTGTGATGGTTGTGCAATCAATCACCGTTCCGGCGAATAATCTGATCTTGACCTATCTGCTTGCGCCCGGCGCGTTGGCATGGGCCGGGTTTTCTGACGTGGACCTGACATTCCTGGGTCTGATTTCTTACATCGGCGTCATTGCCGCCCTTGTGCAAATCCTTGAGATGGTCCTCGATAAGTACTTTCCACCGCTTTACAACGCACTGGGGGTTTTTCTGCCTTTGATTACCGTGAACTGCGCCATCCTTGGCGGTTCGCTTTTCATGGTGGAACGCGGTTACAATTTCGGTGAAAGCCTCACTTACGGTGTGTCTTCTGGCTTTGGTTGGGCGCTTGCCATCACCGCCATGGCGGGGGTGCGTGAGAAACTGAAATATTCCGACATTCCCGATGGCCTCCAAGGCCTAGGCATCACGTTCATAACAGCTGGCCTTATGGCGATGGCATTCATGTCATTCTCTGGCGTAAAACTCTAAAAGGCGTTCGGAAATGGCAACGTTTAGTCTTGGAATTATCCTGTTTACTCTGATCGTGCTTGCATTGGTCACGATCATTCTGGCTGCGCGATCTCGGCTGGTCTCAAGCGGGAATGTGACGATCACCATCAATGGTGAAAAGCAAATATCAGTCCCCGCCGGCGGAAAGCTTTTGCAAACACTTGCGGAACAAAAGCTGTTTGTTCCCTCAGCATGCGGTGGCGGTGGCACATGTGCGCAATGCCGCGTGCGCATTCACGAGGGTGGCGGTTCTATTCTGGCCACCGAAGAAGGTCACATCACCAAACGCGAAGCTGCCTGCGGCGATCGGTTGTCCTGCCAGGTCGCAGTCAAGCAAGACATGCAAGTCGAGGTGCCCGAAGAAGTCTTTGGTGTTAAGAAATGGGAATGTACTGTGCGTTCCAACGAGAACGTTGCGACGTTCATTAAAAACCTCGTTCTGGAATTGCCCGAAGGCGAAGATGTCAATTTCCGCGCTGGTGGCTATATCCAGATCGAAGCGCCAGCTCACGAGCTTAAATACACTGAGTTTGATATTCAGGATGAGTATCGCGACGATTGGGACAAGTTCAATCTTTGGGAATTCAACTCGCAGGTCGCCGAACCCATTGAACGCGCCTATTCGATGGCGAACTATCCTGACGAACGTGGACTGATCATGTTGAATGTCCGGGTTGCATCACCGCCTCCGGGCAGTTCCGGGATTCCGGCGGGACAGATGTCGTCTTACATCTTCAATCTAAAACCGGGCGACAAAGTCACCATTTCAGGTCCATTCGGTGAATTCTTTGCTCGTGAGACGCAAAAAGAGATGGTGTTTGTGGGGGGCGGTGCTGGTATGGCGCCAATGCGAAGCCACATCTTTGATCAGCTCAAGCGTTTGAAAAACCGCGATCGGAAAATCACGTTCTGGTATGGCGCGCGCTCCAAGAAAGAGATGTTCTTTGTCGAAGACTTTGATGCTTTGGCGGCTGAGTTCCCGAATTTCACGTGGCACGTGGCCCTTTCAGACGCCATGCCCGAGGACGACTGGACCGGCCACAAAGGGTTCATTCACAACGTCCTGCATGACGAATACCTGAAGGATCATTCGGCGCCTGAAGATTGCGAATATTATATGTGTGGGCCGCCCATCATGAACTCATCCTGCATCAACATGCTTGTCGAGCTTGGTGTGGATCGTGAAGATATCATGCTGGATGATTTCGGCGGTTGATCAAAAAAACGCTTCTTCCCTGATGGTTTAACCTTTGGGGAAGAAGCTGCTTTTTAGCCAGCTTTGAAAGCTTGGCTCGATCCGAGAGCATCATTCAAGCCCCATACAGCTCGCATAATAGCTGACCGTGGCAGGCCAATCAGAGAATACACCGGCGATACCAACATCCTGTGCCAGAACATCGATCACGTCATAGATCGCGGCGTCGGATGTGATGACCTCTGCAACTGTTTGATAGTACCAGCCGCCGCCGTTTTGCAAAGAACCCGAACGTTCAAACGTCCACGTAATAATCTCCAAACCTGCATCCCGCGCCTCAACCGCGTAAGTCGATGGCACGATTTTTCCATTATCGAGCGCAAGCAGAACCCAAATAGGGGGCGCAATGTAGTTTACCCCCATGGCCTTCAGCTCATCCATCTGATGGGGCCAAGTTGTGGCGTCATTTGGGGTCCAGCCGGGAAGGCGAGAATTCCCATCCAAATAGACCGCTTGCGCACCAAATTCAGGCTCGTTTTTTATCCAATACAGAACGTCATCTAGATTAAAGGATTGCGGCCAGACATCCGTCGCGGGAACACCGGCGGACTTGTAGGCGTCGATCATCTTTTGCGCATAATCTTCTTGCGTGAACCCATCGAATGGCATGTCGACTGCGGGGCTTTTCAGCTCGGGGGTGAATTTAACGCCAAGCGATTTGAACAACGCGATCGACTCTTCGTGGCTCATCAGCTGTCCACCGTCCGTGGCATAAAGATCTGTGCGCCAACCGGCTGTTCCATCCATGTATTCCGGAATCGTTTGCGCCGCCGGGTTGGCGGCATCCATCTTGCCTCTCAGGGTTTGAAACTCAGCAAATGTGATGTCAGAGGTTCGGCATTCTGCATTTGCCTTTATGTCACCATTGGCTGGGGTAAACCCAGCCGTGCAGTTGGCTGCCAGATCGGTCGCCAAAATGTTGGTTGTCGTATGCAAATCGTCCTGCGCGTGACGGCAAACCAGCTGTTTGTCAGATGTGAACGTCACGTCGCATTCAAGGATACCAGCGCCCATACGAGCCGCAGCAACGTAGCTTTCGACCGTATGTTCTGGAAATTGCATTGCCGCGCCACGATGGCCGATTGAAAAATCGGTCCGTTTCACGGGATCTGCGGCACAGGACAGCAGTTTTTCCTTCAGCGGACCGGGTTCCATCTGGTCAATCAGATAAAGCGGGCGCGGGCCTGTCGATATCGCGTCAGACAATGCTGGCGTTGCCACAACAAGACTGAAAAGAACACATCTGAGCATTTCACGACCTTTCGAGAGAATTCAACTTAAGCCATATTCTAAAACGCGGATTCAACCCACAATAATTTGGAATTGCTCAAGGCTTTGGTTCGCACTCTAGTTTCTGTTGATTGCAAATTGAGCTTTCGGCACTTTTAGAACCGCATAAACCCGAACAGAGTTACATCAAAAGCCGAAGGAACGCCCCCAAAACGGATGCCACAAGCAGGATGCGAATGATGCCCCAATGCAGTTTGAAGGCAAGTACACAGCCGAGTAAAAACAGGGCGAGCGCGAGCCATTCTATCGTTGCAAATTCGGGCCGCCACACTGTGGCAGGGGCCCAATTTTCGCGCACCACGCTCCTGAACAACACATGCAAAGCAAACCAAATAGACAGGTTCAGAATGACCCCGACGACGGCGGCTGTGATCGCGTTTAGCGCGCCCTTTAACCGAGGTTGCGCAGATATCCATTCGATATATGGCGCACCGGCAAGGATCCAAAGAAAGCACGGCGCGAATGTCACCCACAGCACTACCAATGCTGCGATCACCCCCAACAGAAGCCCACCTTCTTTAAACCCTGCTAGGAACCCGACGAACTCGGTCACCAAAATCAGAGGCCCCGGTGTTGTTTCTGCCAAGCCAAGGGCATCGACCATTTCGTCTGCTGTTAACCACCCAAAATGCACCACGACGTCTTGAGCCATATACGCCAGTACCGCATAAGCACCGCCAAATGTGACAATGGCCAATGTGGAAAAGAACTGACCCAGTTCCGCCAACAGCTCAGGTGCACCCAGCCACGTAAGGGCAAATAGCGGCAGCAACCAAATCACGAGCCAAACAGTTATGGTTCCAAGCGTCTTTCGCCATGAAACATGCGCCATATCCACGTCCGTGGGAACCTGTTGTGACGTGCCCCAAAACCACCCAAACAAACCCGCGCTGAGCACGATGAGCGGGTAGGGGATCGACAGAAAGAAAATCCCGACAAAGGCAAGACCCGCGACAATCCAGTGCAGGTTTTGCGTCAGTGCTTTCTTGGCCACCCGCAACAATGCTTCGATGACGATGACAAGAACCGTGGCTTTGACCCCAAAGAAAAGCGCTTCGACCAATGGGACAGTGCCATAGAGGCTGTAAATCCCAGCCAAAAGCATAATCACGACCGCGCCTGGAATGACGAAAAGCAGCCCCGCAATAAGCCCACCCAGCACGCCATGCAGACGCCACCCGGCATAGGTCGCCAGCTGCATGGCTTCGGGACCGGGCAAAAGCATGCAAAAGCTAAGCGCATTCAGGAATTGTTTTTCGGACATCCATGCGCGGTTTTCGACGACTTCTTTGTGCATCAAGGCAATCTGTGCCGCGGGACCACCAAAGGACAAAATGCCGATTTTCCACCACACACGGGTTGCATCGGGCAGGGTGGGCACTTGCGGTTTAACGTTATCGGACATGGTCATGCTTTTGCCGCAGCAGGCCAATCGTGCCCTTCATCCGTCGCATCCCGGGCCCATCGATAAAAAGCATCATAAAGCGTCATGCCAGCCTCAAGCTGTTCCAAATCATCACGGAACATACGTGACAATCCCAATGACGCCGCAAGCAGACCTGCCGCTTCTGGGGCTAGATCATGTCTGTTGGTATCAGCCGCACGCACAATCAAAGCCAACCTTGCAAGAGCGTTGTGTTCGATGCCAAATTCTTTGATCATCGTATCAAATGTACAGTCTTCGCCTCGATGGCTCCAGAACACGTTTTCCATATCAAACGGTGTTGCGTTAAATCGTTCCGCGACATTGATCACTTGCGAGGCGGACACGAACAATATTTGCGCCTTTGGATCGACAAATCGCCGTATCAGCCATGGGCATGCGATGCGATCGATTTTGGGACGGTGACGCGTGACCCAGACCGTGCGACCAGCCGCATCTCGCGACGGAAGTGATTTGACAGTAACCATCGGATGTTTCGCATCCCGCCACGCAAACTGCCCGCCCTCAAGTACTTCTGCCTGTACGCCCGCATTGCGCAGCAGCGCGGCCGCACCCTGACTGATCTTTAGACCTTTTTGGCAATAGACTACGACCGAACGACCATTGATCTCTTGGACCAAATCCAAAACGTTCTCAAACGGATAGCGAAACGCGCCGGGAATAAGTTGAGGATCATCGTCGAAATCTTCGTCGATGCGGACATCAAGAAGAACAGGACAGTCTGGTGTTCCAATCAAACGGGCCAGAGCGGTAACGGGAATTTCATTGTACGACGCCATACAGCATCCTCCATGCAATGCGTTAAAACCAGAAGGATGCAAGATTGGGCTGGCGCCTCACGGGGTTCTTGCTAACCCCAGGGCTCCTTTTTTAAACACCATCAGTTTAGCTGTCAAATCCACAGAAAATTATGGGGTGGCCGTTCGTCAACAGGCTCCATCAGCTCAGATATCTGGCAACACTTCTTGCATGTGTTCGGCCATTTCGGGTTTCATTCGGTTTCGTGATTTGTCAGTTTGGCTTGCGTGACAAATACATGTCCTTGACAGCATCGAGCCATTGCTATCAAGTTGTACATACAAATTTCGTACGGGAGAGCGAAATCGCACGTCCGTCTGCATGTCAGAGGATTGCATCAGGGGGATCAATTCAAAAATTTGGGCGTATTGACCGTCTTTTTGAACGACGTATCCCTCAAACCACAGGCTGAGAAAACAGCCGCACGACTTTTCAAAGGGAGAGACGATGAAACAGAATTTGAAAATCGGCCTGATGGCGACAAGCCTTATGCTGGCACCTCTTGGCGCGTTCGCTGATACAGCGGATGGTGATGCGTTGAATGCGATGTCTTGGGATCAAGTTGTGGACCTTGCACGCGGTGGCGAAGTGAATTGGTTTTTGTGGGGCGGCTCTGACAACATCAATCAATATGTGACCGATACAATCGGTGGCATTTTGAAGGATGAATACGACGTCACGCTGAACCGCGTCGGGCTAAGTGACACGGTCGAAGCGGTGAATATCGTGCTGGGCGAAAAAGAGTCAGGCGTTTTGGATTCCGGGTCCGTCGATATGATCTGGATCAACGGCGAAAATTTCCGCACGATGAAGCAAGGCGGCTTGGCCTATTGCGGGTACACCGACATTCTACCAAACAACGCGTTTGTAGATTGGACCAACCCAGCAATTGCCAATGACTTTGGTGTTCCTGTTGAAGGGTGTGAAGTGCCTTGGTCCAAGGCGCAATTTGCGTTTGCATATGACACCAGCCGTACCGCAGAACCGCCACGCTCGATTGGCGATCTGTTGGAATGGGTTAAAGCAAATCCCGGCAAATTCACCTATCCGGCTCCGCCAGATTTCAATGGATCGGTTTTTGTCCGCCACGTGTTTTACCATGCAGCGGGCGGCGTCGACAATTTGCTGGGTGATTTCGATCAGGCCAAATTCGACGAAGTTTCCGCGAAAACATGGAAGATTCTCAACGACTTGGAGCCGTATCTGTGGCGCGAGGGAGCGACTTATCCTGCGTCTATCTCAGCCATGGAACAGCTTTATGCGAACTCCGAAGTTGATCTGACCTTTAACTATGAACCTGCAAGCGTCGGTCTGAACATTGAAAACGGGATCTTTCCACCGACGACACAAGGCTATGGTCTAACGGACGGTACGATTGGGAACACGAATTACACGATCATTCCGTTCAATTCGCCCAATAAAGCCGCTGCTTTGGTTTTGCAAAACATCCTGCTGTCGGGTGAAGCGCAATATCAAAAGGCGCGACCTGATGTCTGGGGGGCAGCTCCTGCAATCGTTGTAAGCCGGACAAGCGCAGAGGTTCAGGCCGACTTTGCAACCATCGAGTCGCATCCGAATGTCGCGCCCGCAGAAGAACTGGCGCAATCTGCATTGCCAGAATTGCAAGCTGCATGGATTTCCGCCATCGAAAAAGGCTGGCTTGAAAACGTAGGTCAGTAAAGCCAACTGATCATTTCCGCGGCGCTGCGTGCGCCGCGGCTGCCTCTCTCTCTCGCTCGCAACCGTAAGGTGTTTGGTGCCATGTCGGACCGCACAAAGATATTTTTACTGTTGCTGCCGGCGATGTTCATCATTGTTGTGTTGTTCTTCGGCGGTCTGGCCATCGGATTGATGCGCAGTTTCAATTATATGCCAGTCATCGGCCTGACAGATCCTGATTTCAGCGCATATATAGCCGTGTTCACCGATCGCGAATTTTACCTGTCCTTTGCTTTGACATTCCACATTGCGTTTACGTCGACGGTGATTTCGTCTGTGTTGGCGATTGGCGCGGCTTTGTTGTTGCGGCGCAGTTTTATCGGACGGGGGATGGTAAATTTCCTGTTCCAATTGAACCTGACCGTCCCGCATTTGGTGGGGGCAATCGGGATGCTGTATCTGTTTTCGCAATCGGGCAGTTTCGCGAGGCTTGCTGCCGAATTCGAGTTGATCGCAGGCCCGTCGGATTTTCCGGCCCTTGTGTTTGATCCCTTCGCCATTGGCATCATCCTTCAATATGTCTGGAAGGAAATCCCTTTCATCGGCGTCATTGTTCTGGCCAATATGCAATCCATCGGCGAAGATTACGAAAGCGTGGCCCGGTCCCTTGGAGCGAGCAAATGGCAAACCTTTCGCCATGTGTTACTGCCATTAATCTTTCCGGGCGTCCTGTCGGCCAGCGTTATGGTGTTTGCTTTCACCTTCGGCGCTTATGAAATACCCGCGATTTTAGGGGCCAATTTCCCCGCCGCATTACCAGTTTTGGCCTATCGCAAATACACCGATGTGGATTTGGCCGCGCGCCCAGAAGCCATGGCCATGGCCATCGTGATCGCCTTGCTGAGCGCATTGATGATCTATTTTTACGTGCGCTATTCGCGCCGCCGGATCAGGGGGTAAATCATGGCCGCGCAAGAAAGCCTTGGCATCCGCAGTTTCCGTGTCCTGACTGGCGCGTTCTTGATCACTTGGTTGATCTTACCCTTGATCCCCTTGGCGATCTGGTCCTTTGCAAAGGGGTGGTTTTACCCTGATCTTTTGCCACGAAACTGGTCGATGCGGGCATGGGAATACGCGATGTCCGATACCAGTGGCGTGTTGGATAGCCTGTGGCTGACCATATGGATTTCCCTTGCCGCAACCGCCTTGTCGATCTTGGTTGGTATCCCTGCAGGACGTGCGTTGGGGATGTACAAATTCAAAGGCAAAGAGATTATCGAATTGATGATCCTTGCCCCTACAATTGTGCCGGGCATTGCGGTTGTGCTGGGTATCCATTCGGTCTTTATCTCTTTGGGTTTGAACAACACGGTCCATGGCGTGATCCTTGTCCATTTGATCCCAACGCTGCCCTATATGGTGCTGGTGATGTCAGGCATTTTCGCCAACTACGATCCCGCATTTGAAGCGCAAGCGCGCAGTCTTGGTGCGTCACCTCTCAAAACCTTTTGGTACGTCACATTGCCCGCCATACGGCCCGGCATCATTGTCGGCGGCCTTTTCGCGTTCCTCGTCTCGTGGAGCCAGTACATTCTGACATTGTTGATCGGTGGCGGCAGGGTCGAAACCCTTCCTTTGTTGTTGTTTAACTTTGCCACCGCAGGGCGCAACGACATCACCGGAGCGATTGGCATGATCTATATCTTGCCCGGTATCATCATTCTTCTTCTTACAGCCAAGCACCTGTCAGGTCGCTCCGGCGCAGTCGGAGGCTTTGGCCAGATTTGACACATGTTTCCATTAAAGAACTGACAAAGGTTTATCCCGGCGCGGATGCCCCCGCACTGGACCGTTTGTCGCTTGAGATCCCAACCGGCGAGTTGACAGCATTGTTGGGCCCATCGGGCTGCGGCAAGACAACCACGATGAAGATGATTGCGGGCTTGTTGGAACCAACATCAGGCGACGTGACCTTTGACGGGCAGTCCGTCTTGCGCGACAAGCCTGAGAACCGCGGCGTAGTCATGGTGTTCCAAAATTACCTTTTGTTTCCTTACATGAGCGTGGCCGACAATGTTGGCTTTGGCTTGAAGATGCGAAAGACGGATCCAGCCGAAATAAAACAGCGCGTTGGTAAGATGCTCGAGTTGGTGAAATTGCCCGACTTAGGAGACCGCAAACCCTCGGCCTTATCCGGCGGTCAACAACAACGTGTGGCGCTGGCCCGCGCGTTAATCGTGCAACCGAATGTGCTGTTGCTCGATGAGCCATTGTCAAATCTGGATGCGCATTTGCGATTTGAAATGCGTGATCTGATCCGGTCACTGCAGCAGGAAATGGGGATCACCACGATCTTTGTCACCCATGACCAAGAAGAAGCCGTCGTTTTGGCCGACCGCGTTGCTTTGATCCTGAATGGTCAGATGAAACAATACGATAAGGCTGATGCCTTCTACAAACGCCCGGTTGATGAGGCAACAGCCCGGTTCTTTGGGGGGCATAACTTCATTCCCGGAACCTCGGATGGTCAGACGTTTGAGTGCGCATTGGGTAAGCTGATCTTACCCGAAGGCGCAACACATGGTCAGGGCAAACTGACATTCCGGCCCGAAAATGTGCGGATCGGACAGCCGGGCACCACCGAGAATATCCTAAACGCTCAGATCAACGACATCATTTATATGGGCACGCAAACGCGGCTTAGATTATCTGTGGGCGGCACGGATATTGAAGCGGTAGTTAATCCGAACGAGATCGAAACCTATAGCGTCAATGATACATTGCCCATTCATCTACCACG
This sequence comes from Paracoccaceae bacterium, assembly GCA_039960995.1. Classification (GTDB taxonomy): domain Bacteria; phylum Pseudomonadota; class Alphaproteobacteria; order Rhodobacterales; family Rhodobacteraceae; genus JABSSA01. Next base: position 60,132 of record JBDVKF010000072.1, read on the forward strand.
CCAGACGTTGTGGGTGATCTGATGGGGTTAAAATTCCGATCCATTTTCGAAGTGACCGACGATGAATGGCTATCGGGTTTGAACTTGTCCCAAGACGAAATCCCAGATGTCGTTATTCTTGAAGGATCATGGTGGCGGGCCGAACGACAAGCCTTGCGGCTGAGCGCCCTTACAGAGGTCCGCGAACTGGGGTTTCCGGATATCTTCTGGGGAAAACACGGCGACAAAAAGATCGTGTTTTGCATGGCTTATGGGGCCCCGCGCGCCGTTGAAATTTCGCAAATGTTTGCGCAATTGGGCTGCAAGCTGGTGATCCAGATCGGAACCTGCGGTGGACTGCAATCTTATCTGGCGCCGGGTGATATCATTGTGCCTGATCACATCAATTGCCAGGACGGCGTGGCCGAACATTATGTCGCCGGAAAAACGACACGCGCAGATCCGGCATGGGTGAACAGTGCTAAATCGGCGTTGACCGCACAAGGTCGACGGGTTCACGTGGGCCGGCACATAACATTTTCGTCGCTTTTTGCGGAAACGGTCGAAATGTACGAACGCTGGCACAATGAGGGCGCGCTGAGCGTCGAAATGGAAGCCGCAAGCACAATTGCCGCGGCTGCCAAATTCGGCGTGCCGGGCGTTGCAATGGTTGTGGTCTGGGACGAATTGACCGCAGGACGGCGGTTTATGGACCCCATGTCGCCTCAAAGCCTTGCGGAACTTGAAATCAGCAACAAAGCCGTGTTCGACGCAGCCCTGACCCTGACAGAGGAAATCATATGAAATACGGTGTGCATGCGGGTTTGTGGCAGGTTAAATGGACGGATGAAATGACCCCGGCGTTCAAAGCGGCGGCTGATCTGGGGTATGACGGGATCGAAGTTTCGCTTTTGGGCATGACCGATGAAAAGGCGGCATCCCTCAAGGCTTTGGGTCGTGATCATGGATTGGAAATCACCTGCAGCGATGGATTGGCGCCGGACAAGGATATCACGTCGTCAGATCCTGCCGTTCGTGCCGCTGGCGTGGAATATTTGAAGTGGGCCATTGAAGCCACCGCCAAGATCGGATCGCGAGGCTTGGCAGGTGTTGTCTTTGGCGCTTGGGGCCAATTCGACCCCCTTAACAAACCACAACGCGCCGCCAATTCCGCGCAATCTTTAACGCAACTGCATGACACGTTGAACACCTTTGATGTCAATTTGGGAATTGAGATGTTGAACAGGTTCGAAACGGATTTGGTCAACACCGCCCAAGAAGCTGTCAGTCTGGCAGAAGCGGCTCAATCAGACCGTATTGGCGTGTTGCTGGACACGTTTCATTTGAATATCGAGGAAAAAGACATTCACGGCGCTATTACGCACGCCAAAGACAAGCTGGTGCATTTTCATGTCTCAGACAATGATCGCGGTGTGCCCGGATCAGGTCATGTCCCATGGGACCAGGTCAAAACGGGACTGGATGACATTGGATATGGCGGGTGGATTGTGGCCGAGATGTTTGTCATTGCAGGCAACCCAACGAGTGCGGATTTGAACATCTGGCGCAATATTGAACCCGAAGCCGGTGATGCAGCAGCCCGTGCCCTGACCTTTATGAAAGCCACATTTGGATGAAGGATTTTCTTGCCCTTTGTGTTTCGCGGTTCGAAACCCTTGAATACGAATTAAACGCTCTTGATGCGGCCACTGGTGATGGCGATCATGGGTCAACAATCCTGAAAGGCTTGCGTGCGGCGGCGACCTCAGATGATCCGCCATTAAAGGCGTTTCGCAAAGCGGCGGGTGGCGCATCCGGGTCTTTGTTCGCACAGGTTATCGCCGCATTGGAACGCGCGTCTACAACCACGCCTTTGCCGGATGCTTTGTCAGAAGCCGTCACAAAAATTTCGATGTTAGGGCAGGCCAAGGCGGGTGACAAAACCATGCTAGACGCGCTTATTCCTGCCGCCGCCGAAACCACATTTCAAGCCGCCGCAGACGCCGCAGCCAAGGGCAGGGACGCCACACGCGACATGATCGCGAAACGTGGCCGTGCCAAACACGTCGAAGGGGCCGGGGTCGGGCATATAGACGCTGGGGCGACCTCTGTTGCCGAACTTCTGGCGCTGTTTGCCGAATGGAGAAGCCGATGAAGAAGCTGTTTAACAGCAAAGAGACGATGGCCGACGACATGATTGATGGGTTTGTAACAGCCTATCCGGATATCGTTACACGCGGCGCTGATCCACGCATTGTGCGGCGCAAAAATCTGCGCACCCACGACGGCAAGGTGGCCTTATTGATCGGCAATGGCAGCGGCCACGAACCGATCGCAATGGGATTTGTTGGCGAAGGGTTGTTGGATGCAAACGTTGTCGGCGACGTCTTTGCGGCCCCGTCGCCAGATGCCATTCTGGAAGGGATCGAAGAGGTCTGCGGCGACGCAGGGGCAATCCTTCTGATATCGCGCCATGAGGGCGATGTGATCAACGGAAATGGGGCCGCAATGATGGCCCAAGACGACGGGCTGAATGTGCAACCGTTGTTGATGTACGATGATATTTCCTCGACACCGAAAGGCGAAGAGCAGGATCGGCGCGGTGCTGCGGGCACGATGTTCATGTACAAAATTCTGGGGGCCGCCGCCGAACAAGACATGGCGATTGACGATCTGATGGCGCTTGGGGTTGATATACGCTCTGCGACGCGCACGTTGGGCGTTGCCGTTTCACCCGGTGTGTCGCCGCTGACAGGTGAATTGATGTTCACGCTGCCCGACGATGAAGTGTTCATCGGCATGGGTGTTCACGGCGAACCCGGCGTCGGTCGGCGCAAAATGGAACCGGTCAAAGATCTTGTGGCTTATATGCTGGATGCATTGCTGGAAGACCGGCCAATTGCAGCAGGAACACCCACGATTGTTCTGATCAATGGAAGCGGTGGCACCACAATGATGGAGCTGCTGACGATCTATGGTGAGGTCGCGAATCAATTGGGCGCAAAGAACATTGATCTTTTGTCGCCAATGATTGGATCCTTTTCCACGACACAGGAAATGGGTGGGTTTTCGATATCATTGTTCACACCAACACCGCATATGTTGGAGCTGTGGCGTGCCCCACATAAGGCACCTCACTTTCCTCATATCAGCGCGCAGGGGGGTTAAGACATGGCCAACAAAATTCATGGTGTCGCCGTTGATGCGGGCAGCGGGCTTGAGGCCAGCATCAAAGAGGCACGCCAAGATCGCGCAATGCCGGGTGATCTCTCGACGTTCAAAAGGGCGGTGCTTGAAACCCTTGGGCCGGATGCCAGTACCGTTTTGCTGGACGCAAATTGCGGGCCGGATTTGTTAGGCAATTATCCTGCCGGTTGTGATCGGATGCTCGCGTTTGAGGCGGATGTTTATCATATTTCCGACGAAGATAGGATTACGGTCCTACCTGATAAATTCACAGTTGCGGATTATCCAAAGATGGGTGTTAAGCAGCTGAAATTTTTTATTTATTACGCACCAGATGACGACGTCGCGCTGAATGCGCGTAAACATGATTTGGTCGCCGATATCGGCCAACGTTGTCGCGACGCTGGCATTCGATATCTTATGGAGCCGTTGGTGTATCACCCGACAATTGCGCCGGGCACCGCAGAATATGCCAAACTGAAACCTGATCTGGTGCGCAGGGCCACGGCCGTCTTTGCAGCCCCCAAATTTCAGGTGGATGTTCTTAAGGTCGAAATTCCTGTCGATCTGAACTTTGTCGAGGGTTTTGGCCAGCCCCTGATGTCTCGCGCAGACGCGCTTGTGGCATTTCGGGATGCTGCCGCCGCTGCGAACGGGATCGACCTCGTGTACCTAAGTGCGGGGGTCGCCTTCGAATGGTTCGAAGCGTCGTTGAAAATGGCGCGCGAAGCTGGTGTGGATTTTGCCGGTTTCATGTGCGGGCGTGCAATTTGGTCAGATGGTGTGGCTCTGTTTGGAGCCCAAGGCGAAGACACTTTACGAGAATGGCTGGCTGACACGGGTAAATCACGACTGGCCAAGCTTATCGCGGCGCTGGGTTAATTAAGTGAACTAAGGGAGATACCGCCATGAAAGTAGGGCTTATTCGGACATCCTTGCCAAGTTATTTCCCACAGAGACACGGCGTTTGGGAACAGGCCGAAACAGCCTTGCGCGGGTTGTGCGACGAGGAAGGTGTCAGCCTTTATGTCAGCCCAGATATTCCGATGGGCAGCGCGGACACACAGGCGGTTTTGGATGACTTTCAAGCCCAAGGCGTCGATTTTGTGTTGTTGCTGCATGGTGGCTTTTCGATGGGCGATGTGGCCCGCACGGTCGCGGCTTCACCATTTCGATGCGGGTTTTGGTCGGTGCCAGAACCAATACGCACAGGCGACGTGCAGCTGAATAACTTTGTGTCGCTGAATATGTCGTTGTCTATTGCGCGCCAAGTGCGTGATCTGCGCCGCAACCCTGTGCAATGGTATCACGGCGCGCCTGAATCGCCGAAATTACAACACAGATTGCGCAATAGCTTGACCGCAATCAAGGCCGTGTCCGACCTGCACGGCGCGCGCATTGGCGTGATCGGCGGGTTGGCGATGACATTCTACAATATGGAAATCTCGACCTCTGATTTGCGCAGTCGTTTGGGCGTCGAAGTCGCGCATCACGATATCCACGAATTGACAGACCGTATGGCTGCGTTGGATGGTGATCGTGTGTCGCAAGAAACGGATGCGATGGCCGCCGCCGCCACGGTTGACGGCGTGTCCGATGTGCAAATGGCGTTGACCGCACGCGCTGCCTTGGCATTGGGTGACATGGCCAAGGATGGTGGGTATGCCGCACTTGCCGTCAGCGATTGGCCTGCATTGCAGAGCAATCCCGGCATGCATCCCGGCGCCGCGTTTACGTGGCTCGAAGAAAAACACGCGCTTCCTGTCGCCTCAGAAGGCGATGTACTTGGCACAATCACGCAGTTGGTTGCGCGAACTGTGACGGGCAAGGTGGGGTATTTGCTGGACATGACCGAACCCGACCTTGATGCGGGTCAATTGCTGATGTGGCATGGCGGCGGGGGGCCGCTGTATCTGGCTGATGATCAAGGCGCAAAGTGGATCAACCATCCGATGATCGGGCGCGGAACGGCAGAAGGCCCGATTTATGGCGCGATCAGCGATTTGGTGTTTCGCGATGGCCCCTGCAGTATCTTCCGCGTGGCGCGAAACGCGGGCGCATGTTTCACCATGACCGCACGGATCGCCGGACGAGATCCAAGTGGCTTTACCGGCTGTCGTGGCTGGCTGGATACATTCAAAATCGACGGCAACGATGCGTCACTTGAGGACGTGGTGAACACCGTGATGGCCCATGGATTGGAACATCACTTTGTACTCGTGCCCGGTGACGTCAGTGGCGTTTTGCAAGAATTCGCAAGCTGGACCGGGATGGACATCCTTGGCCATGTTCCGATGAAAGATCACCTTGATGCGCGCGATTTTACTTAGCCGCGCGCCCCAGTTTTTCATAGAAATCTAAGAATATTTCGTCGCGCTGAACATCATGAGCTTCGCGCATCAGATGTCGCGTTTCGTCATGTTGCCAGAACAGTTCGTCGTCCAGTATCGGCGACGCGGTCAACCGTGTCGGAACCCAGTCTGGATTGATCAGCCATGCAATATTGATGATGTCCCAGATCACCCATGTGCGTTGCTCGCGATTGGTAATGGCGAACATGTCGTGCAGCGGGTTGTGCGTGTAAAGGTGGTTTAGATAATCACCAATCGCGCCTTGTCCTTTGACAAACTGGTCCATTTCCGGCCACGAGATCTTGAGCTGTGCGCCAACGTGATACCCTGGCAAATAGACATGCGGCACACCGCAATCAAAGATCAGACGCGACGCATGGGTGTCTTGCACCAAATTAAGCGACGGTCGGTTACAATGTGGTGCTGACGACGGATAGGCCGACGTCCAGATGACAACGATCCGATCAATGATGTCAGGTGCTTTCAGCAACGCGCTTGCGATATTGGTCACGCATCCCATTGCCGCAATATAAAGCGGGGCATCCCCTGCGCGCGCCAACCTGATGATCGTGTCCACAGCCTCGGAGTGCACGATGTCGTCTGGGCTTTGCATATACCGTTCAGCGCCTGCGAACACGCGCCCCTGATGCGACATCCCCAACTTTTCATAGATGGTGCAAATTTCGGTATGGCTGAGCGCCATGCCTTCTGCAGGCCCAACAAAGTTAAGGTCGGCCGCACGGCGACCTTGTGCATGCAACCGCGACAACCATCCCTGAAACCCGCCAACAAGGTGTTCCTGACGGGCGGTTCCTTCTTCCAACGCCTTTTCGGCGGCCAACAATTCTGGTTGGTGATGGGCAAAGGAAAACGGGACGGCGGTCACAGCCTCAACCGTCAAATGTTCGGGGGATAGCAACGCCCAAGCGATGGCGTATTGATCGTCAATTTCATTGGCCGCGTCTGTGTCGATAAGCAAACGGACCGGGCCGTTTCCATTGGGCAGGGCCAGACGGTCGGTCATCAATTCGGTGCTGAGTGGGGCAAATGTCATAGTTGAAGTGTCCTAAACATGGCGTGGCGTTCTGGAAGATTGTGATAAGTTAAAGCTGACAGACCCTGCGCGATAAACGTCTTCATGAAACACCATGCGACCTGCATCATCGAACGCGGAACAGGCTTGTTTCAACAAGGGTTCACCGGCGGAAATTTGAAAGGTCTCGGCCATAACTGCATCGGCAAGAATGGGGCTGATGTCTTCGCAAGCGGCCGACCAATCCAATTGGAACCGATCGTTTAGAATGCGCAAAATCGATTGCCCCGGTCCACGTTCCGGGAAATCCTCGGGTCGCGCATCTTTCAGCAAACTGCGGGGTGCATAGGTCTTAACCAGCATGCTTGGTGTGCTATCGACCAACCTTAGGCGCACAACGCGACTGATTTCGACACCCTGCATTTCGGCAGGCAAATGCGCCAGTTCACCGGACCCAGCCTTGAAATGATCAAGGGATATGAACCGCGACGACGGATCATGCCCGGCCCGCAGCATAGCGTCAGTGAATGACGTCAAGCAGGTGTCGGATGCGGGCGACAGCGTCAAAACCTTGTACCCGCTGCCTTGTTTGCTTTCGACGTACCCGTCCTGAACCAACATATCCAACGCACGGCGGATCGTGGCGCGGCTGACGTCGAAATGCGTAGCCAGCTCGCTTTCGGTTGGCATGCGACCACCCACAGGATAACGGCCCGATTTCAAACGCTGAACAATCACCTGATAGGCGCGTTCGTATTTCGGTTGGCCATCTGTTTGCATGATTTCAATCCTTTGCCCGTACCAGTGGTGTCTGGTTTGGTAGACGGGTGTTTTTGTCCTGCGCACGACTGTACCCGGATTGGATAGTTGCACCAAATGACGGGGCCGCGTCCATCATGACGCCGCCGCTTTTTCGGCTTCGCGCAGCGCCCGGCGATTGATTTTACCGGATGATGTCATCTCAAACCCATCCACATATGCAAAGGCACGTGGGGCTTTGTATCCTGCCAATCGCGTCTTTACGTGTTCGCGCAGTTCAGCGGAAAGGGTATCATCCCCTTCGAACCCGGTGCGCAATTTGATCACCGCTTTCACAATCGATCCACGATCTGGATCCGGCTTACCGATCACTGCAACTTCTGCGACAGAAGGGTGCGCCAGCAGGCATTCTTCGATTTCGGCTGGACCAATTCGAAAACCCGACGACTTGATCAAATCGTCAGAACGCCCTTTGTACCAGAAATACCCATCCTTATCCCGCACAGCCAAATCATGGGTCCGCAAGTAAGGTCCAAGCTGCATTTCAGCCGTTTTTTCTGGATTGTTCAGATACCCAAGAAATCGCGTCGGCGAGGATTGAACCGTTACGATCTCGCCGGGTTCGCCGTCTGCGACATCTGCGCCATCGGCATCCACCAAATGCACCCGGTGACCCGGATAGGCCCGTCCCATTGATCCCGGTCTGCGCGGGAAAAGCGCCGCGCAATTGCCGATAAGGTGGTTCACCTCGGTCATGCCATAGAATTCGTTGCAAACGACCTTCAGCTTGTTTTCCGCCCAGTTCAGGGTTTCCGACGCCAAGGCTTCGCCGCCGGTGCAGATCACGTTCAGAGACAGATCGTAATCCTCTCGTGGGTCAGGTGTTTGTGCCAAACGTTTGATCGCAGTCGGGGCCAAAAACGTGTGCGTGACCTTGTGGCGACTGATAAAGGCGTAGGCACTTTGTGCCTCGAACCGGTCCAGTGACGTCGCAATGGGACGTCCGGCCATCCACGCGGGAAACAGCATATCAAGTAAACCGCCCACCCAGGCCCAATCTGAGGGTGACCAATAAACGGCGTTTTCCTGTTCCATCGACAGGTTGAAAAACAAGTTTATCGACGGAGTGTAGGCCGCCAAAATGCGATGCCCGTGCAAGATGCCTTTGGGTTTTCCGGTGGATCCAGACGTGTACATCAACAGGGCAGGGTCATCGGCCCCGGTATAGTCCGTTTCAAAATCAATCGCATCGGTGTCAAAGGCCGCCCCAAGGTCAAGATCACCGTCTTGAGGATCGCGGCAAAACACGTGTTTGAGGTCGGGTAGGTCGTGATCTGCAGTCTTGCGCATCGGTGCCCATGCCGCGTTGGATGTCAAAATCACCGGCAACGCACAATCGGTCAGCGCGTGGCGCAAAGAGTCTGGCCCATATAACTGCGAAAGCGTCACTGCGACGCCGCCCAATTTACACACCGCCATATGCGCAACTGCTGTATCCGGATGTTGTCCCGTATGCAGGCCGATCAGGCTGCCACGCCCATAGCCAAGCGCCTTGAGGGCTGCCGCGAGGTTGGTGGCTTCGCGATCTACATCCGCGAAGCTTTGTATATGTATTTTGCCGGTTGAATCCTCGTAAATCATGGCGGGATCATTGCGCGTGGCTGACCCAAGGTACTTGCCGATTGTCAAATGAAAAATGTTGACGTCATCCGGCCAACTGATCGCAATTCCGTCACCATCCTTGCGTAGATTCAACGCGGCCAATCGGTCCGCAGGGATTTCAATTGGGCTATGCATTTGGTTCCCCTGTCAAAAGCAGCATAGGAAGATCACCTTCGGACGCGATCAGTTGTCCGTGCGTCGCGTCACCGCCAACATCAATTAACTTGACCGATGACAGCGCATTTGCGCCCTCAAACCGTGCCAAAGCAAACGATCCGTCAGAGCCATCCGTCCGCCATATGATTTCAGCCCGACCTGATAAAACCACCCACGTTGCGTTGCTGCTTCCGCAGGAGCACACGCGTACCGGAGGAAAGCTCACTTTGGCGCAATCAGAACAGTGTCGCCCCGTCGCGGCACCTTGTTTCAACCCATCAACGAACGGTGCAAACCATCCCGGAGCCAAAGTGTAATCAAGGGCAAGGTGATGCGAAATCATGCAGCCCGCCTTCCTTGTGTCAGGATCGTCACCGCCGATGTGGTGCATACCCCGCCATGCGTGTCAGCAAGTGCCCATACGGGTGGTTTTCGCGGTTGGAGCGCGGCGTGGTACCGACCCTCCAGCACCAATGCGCATGTCGCGGTCTGCGCTACACCAGTGGCGCCCACAGGTGCACCTTGCCCCATCAACCCGCCAGACAGGTTAATCGGGCAGGGACCACCCTTGGCGAATTTCCCATCCCTTAGATCGTGTGAAACCGTATCGGACAGCCCCATGGCGGCGATCCCTTGCAGCTGCGCACCAGCGTAAGCGTCATAGATTTCGGCCATTTGAATATCGGCCGGGTTAATTTCAGCCTCGGCACATGCGCGTTGCATGGCTTTGGTTTTGGCAGCAAACGCACCCGGATCAGCACGCGCGCCCAAATGCATGTGATCTGTTGCCGCCCCGGCACCAGCAATACGCGGCGCAGTCGTGCGATTGGCCGGAGCATAACGCGCCTGCGAAAGGATCAAGGCGGCTGCCCCATCTGACAATGGCGAACAATGCAGCCGACGATATGGGGACGAAATCATTGGACTGGCGCTGATATCATCCGCAGTATCCTGACGGCGCAGATGCGCACCAGGATTGGAACAGGCATTCATTCGGTTCCGAATTGTGACTGCCGCCAAATCCGCCTCAGATGTGCGATGCTCGGCTGCGAACGCCTGATAAGACAGTGCGTACAGGGCTGTTGATGTCAGCCCCGTCATTCCATCCGTCCACGCATCAAACGAAAACCCGTAAAGCGACCGGATCGCATTGCCAGATAAAGTCGAAGCCGATGGATCAACACCAATGACCACAGCGTGGCGCACGGCTCCCGATTGAACCGAGCGCATCGCCGCATGAACCGCCAGCTGGCCGGACGCCCCGCCACCTTCGCAACGGGTCGCGGCCACGTCAACAAGGCCCAATTCAGTCGCAAGCACAGATGCCGGGTTCAGTTGCAGATGAAAAAAGTCACTTTCGGATGCCACATATAGCGCATCGATGTCCGAGCGTTCTAATCCGGACATGGCCAACGCTGTGTCAAACGCAGACGCGGCCCAATCCCGAAAACCAGTGCCATCCCGACGGCGCTTGAAAGGCGTCAAAGCTGCCCCAGTCACAGTGACATTCGTTGTGTGCATTTTGCGCGTTCTACTATTTTCTGGATCGCTTAAACATCTTGACCTAACATATTTGTAGATACAAGTTGATTTATCTGCGCTGCATGTGGGGGCTCATGTTGTTTGCAAAGCAAAGTCGTTCAGAGATTGGTGTAGGCAAGGACGCCGGATTGCAGGCGGTCGCGACATCCGTATTCGTCTGTTGCTGCGCCGGCGCTCTTTATGGGTGGAGCGCTTTGATCGCGCCGCTTCAAGCGACCTTTGCAGTGACCACCGCCCAGACTGGTTTTGTGTTCTCTTTGGCCATCGTCAGCTTTACGGCTGCGGTCATCATAACGCCCCGACTGCCGTTCCATGTTTCACATAAGTTACTGCTGGTTTTCTATGGTTTGGCGGGATCACTCTTTCTGGTGTCCGCAGTACATGCCAGCACATTCCAAGTGTTTTTGTTGTGCTTTAGCGTTGGGTTTGGCGCAGCCAGCGGTGGAATATACATCACAGCGCTTGGCATTGCTGGTGGAACGCGCAAGCACATACTCGCAACCCCAATCATGGTCGCAAGTTTTGGCCTTGGTGGCGCAATATTCGGACCCGTTTGGCGACAATTGGACCGGGCAGATTGGGGAATGGCCGCATTGTACCCCCTTGCCGTTCTGTTGTGCATCGCTTCTTTGATTGCATTGGCCTCACGCAATCAAACCGAACCCATCAAAAAAGCCCCTGTAGCAATCAAAAGACCATCAAACGCACCAATGATGCGATTGATATGGTCCTTATTCGCATTGGGTTCATTTGCGGGGCTCATGGTGCTGGGCCTTGGTGCAAAGATGATGAGCGTCGCCGGAGCCGGGGCGGGGCTTGCTAGTTTTAGTTTGGCTGGGGTCGCCCTTGGGAACACTGGGGGCAGACTATCTGTTGCTTGGTTTGGAACGTGGTTACGGGCAGATCACATCATGCAGGGCGCGATGATTCTGACGTTGCTCGGGTTAACCTTCACGGTGATGCAGCACAGTCCGGCAGGCGTTTGCTTCGGGCTGTTCTTGGTGGCAACAGGATATGGGGTCATCGCGTCAGGCGTGCCCGTTTTGACCCGGGACGTCTTTGGCGCTGACGAATTCCAACACCGCTTTGCGCTGATTTTTACCGCTTGGGGGACGGCTGGGTTCTTGGCCCCTTGGGTCGGTGGTGCGCTTTATGATGTAAGCCAGAGCTTTACGTTACCACTGGTCTTTGCCGGGATGTCATCCGTGCTGTTTTGCGTGGTGTCACAGCGGATCAAGACGCTTGGACAGACGCATCAAACGTCGGGTTCGCGTTAAGCGATAGGCTCTTTGCGGGTCCAAGATCTATTCGCAATCGTCATGTTTCATTTTCAAGTCAAATGCGCAAGATACCGTTTCGATGGTATCTTGCGCATTTGATCATTCTCCGAAGACGCGCGCGAAAATTGTGTTGACGTGTTTCGTATGATAGGCGAGGTCGAATTTCTCTTCGATTTCCTCGGCACTTAGGGCGGCTGTGACTTCGCTATCGCCCAGAAGTTCGGTTTTGAAATCTTTGCCCTCTTCCCAAACCTTCATCGCATTGCGCTGCACCAGGCGATAGGCGTCTTCGCGGCTGACGCCGGCTTGGGTCAGAGCCAAAAGAACGCGTTGGCTCATCACCAGACCGCGGAATTTGTTCATATTGGCCAACATATTGTCGGGATAGATGACCAATTTGTCGACAACATTGGTCAGACGCGCCAGCGCAAAGTCCAAGGTCACGGTCGAGTCTGGTCCGATCATTCGTTCGACAGAACTGTGAGAGATATCGCGTTCGTGCCAAAGCGCGACGTTTTCCATTGCCGGCACAACAGCGGACCGCACAAGGCGAGCCAGGCCCGTCAGATTCTCGGTCAAAATCGGATTGCGCTTGTGCGGCATGGCGCTGGACCCTTTTTGGCCCGCGCTAAAGAATTCTTCTGCCTCAAGCACTTCGGTACGTTGCATGTGACGGATTTCAGTTGCGATGTTCTCAATCGAACTGGCGATCACGCCCAATGTCGCAAAGAAGGCGGCGTGGCGATCACGCGGAATAACCTGCGTGCTGATCGGTTCAGCCGTCAGACCAAGCTGTGCGCACACGTGTTCTTCGACACGGGGATCGATATTCGCAAAAGTTCCAACGGCACCGCTGATAGCGCCGGTCGCGATTTCGTCGCGCGCTGTGCGCAAGCGTGTCAGGTTGCGATCCATTTCGGCATAAAAGCGTGCAAAAGTCAGACCCATCGTTGTGGGTTCTGCGTGAATACCGTGACTGCGCCCAATGCGAACTGTGTCCTTGTGTTCAAGGGCACGACGTTTCAGGGCGGCCAATAGACCAGTCATGTCAGCAATCAACAGATCTGCGGCGCGGGTCAGCTGAACGTTGAACGTTGTATCCAGCACGTCAGAGGACGTCATGCCCTGATGCACAAAGCGCGCTTCGTCATTTCCGATGATTTCCGCCAGATGCGTCAGGAACGCGATCACGTCATGTTTGGTGACGGCTTCGATTTCATCAATGCGGGCCACATCAAATTCGAAATCTTTGGCTTTCCAAACCGCTTGCGCGTTTTCCTTTGGAATGACGCCCAGTTCAGCCATTGCATCACATGCATGTGCTTCAATTTCATACCAAATACGAAATTTTGTGGCCGGTTCCCATATCTGAACCATTTCGGGGCGGGAATAACGCGGGATCATGGGAAGTCCTTTTGTGGCTGTCACTTCTTGCGGGGGCCTCTTAGACTGCGCGCAATCTGGCCACAACCGCTCGAGCGCTACATGAGACTCTTTGCCCTTATTTTCTTTGTGATCGCTGGCCCAGCATGTGCTGATGATTGGGTGGCCCTAACAGGGTCGCAGACGCGGACCGCGTTAGAGGGGCGCAAATTGCAATATGCGAAGGCTTGGCAGGAATTTCGATCTTCGGGGCGCACGTTGTATAATGCAGGGCAAGACAGTTGGGGATATTGGCGCATCGAAGACGATCAATATTGCAGTCAATGGCCACCTTCGGACCTTTGGGCGTGCTACCGGCTGGAGCAAAAGGGTGAAATGTTACGATTTGTGGGCAACGGCGATGACATCACCGAAGCGGTCTATGCAGATTGAATTGGCCGATTTTATGGGGTGCTGGCTTGTGGAACGCGCTATTCGTCATGCGGACGGCACTGAGGCGCAGTTCCAAGGGACGGCGACCTGGACGCCCGACGGTACTGATGCGTTGTACGTCGAAAACGGTCGCCTGAGCATGGCGGGCGGCACGTCCTTTCACGCGGAACGACGCTATGTGTGGGATCACGCACTAAACGTGTATTTTGAAGATGGGCGGTTTTTTCATTCCGTTTCTGTAGTGGGGAACCAGTCCACACATGACTGTGCCCCCGATACGTACTGTGTCGACTATGACTTTGACGAATGGCCAACCTTTCGCGTGGTTTGGCACGTCACGGGGCCGCGCAAAGATTATGTTTCAAACACCATTTACACGCGGCAACCCGACTGAATTTAAGCATTGTGACCAATCATCGCGATTGCAGGTCGCTTTGCGCTTGCAGCAAATCCTCAGTCTTGGCAAAACCCATCGCAAGAAAAAACATCGCGAGGAGCGGATAGAATGGAAGCAACCTTGAATAACAAAGTCCTAAGCGAAGTTTGGGGTGTAAGCGAAGGCATCGGTCTACGTGTCAAACAAGCCGCTCTTGTGGTTCTGGGCATTGCAATCCTTGCGATTGCGGCGAAAATCAAGGTTCCAATGTGGCCTGTTCCAATCACAATGGGCACGTTTGCTGTGCTCAGCATCGGCGCCGCTTATGGTGCGCGACTGGGTTTGGTGACCATTCTTGGATACATGATTGTGGGTGCAATTGGGTTTGACGTGTTCGCGGGATCGTCTGCCGAAGAATTCGGCCTGACATATATGATGGGCGGCACGGGTGGATATCTGGTCGGTTACGTTCTTGCCACTTTCGCATTGGGCATGTTGGCACGTCGCGGCTGGGATCGGTCATTTGTTTGGATGGCGCTGGCTATGTTGATCGGGAACGTCCTGATTTACGTGCCTGGGTTGATCTGGTTGGGCCAGCTTTACGGATGGGATCAGCCCATTTTGCAGTGGGGTTTGACACCGTTCCTGATTGGCGATGCTCTGAAATTGGGTCTGGCTGCGGTTATCTTGCCCGCAGTATGGTCGTTTGTCGGCAAAGCCCGCACATAACTCACTAAAAGATGAACAAAGGGGCGCAAGGCATTAACCTTGCGCCCTTTTTCTATACGGCGAGTTCCGTCAACACGCGTGAAGAATGTTCCAACGTTCGATGCACAGGGCATTTATCCGCAATCTCAAGCAACCTTTGACGTTGTTCGGTATCTAGATCGCCAAGCAGGGTAATCCGGCGGACCCATTCATCAATCTTGCTATTTTCGCCCGCATCACCTGCATGCGTTTTGGCGTGGCTGACATCGACGCTGACATGATCCAAAGGCCATCCTTTGCGCCGCGCATACATGCGAATGGTCATCGACGTACAGGCCGCGAGCCCTGCAGACAGGAAGCCATAAGGGGTCAGACCTTTGTTTGCACCGCCCACACTGACGGGTTCATCCGCCAAAAGGTGATGATGTGGCCCACTTTGAATGTCTTGCAAAAAGCCACTTGCATCGGCCTCAGCTGAGCGCACAACGCCCTCTGGTGTATCAGGATGTTCGGCGTAGTGGTTCAAGTTGAGATACTTGGACGCCCATGTCGAAATAACATCCGCTGCATATTCCGCATGTTCGGCTTCTGTCACAAGATGATCCGCATCATCCAAAGTCACAAAGCTTTTCGGATGCTTGGCTGCCATAAAGATTTGGCTGGCGTTATCAATCGAAACGATCCCGTCTTGTGGTGCATGCAACACCAACAGGGCCGAGTGTAGCTTGGCGATTGAATCCGTCAGAGCCGTTTGTTTAACGTCCTCAACAAAGGACTGCCCGATGCGAATTGGACGTCCGCCCAGATTGACCTCAGCCACGCCTTCGGATTGGATTTCAGGCAGGGCACTTTCAAAATTATGCGTGACATGACCCGGATCAAACGGGGCGCCAATAGTGGCAATCGCTTTGATTTCTTCCAGTTGGCTGCCTGCCTTCAAAACGGCTGCTCCGCCAAGGCTGTGACCGATCAACAGGGCTGGGGCATTTCCGCGTTCGGTCATGAATTTCGCAGCCAAAACAAGGTCTTGCACGTTGGATGTGAAATTCGTGTTGGCGAATTCACCCTTGGAATGCCCTAAGCCGGTAAAGTCAAAGCGCAAAACGGCAATCCCAAGGGATGCCAAACGCGCGGCGATCCTACGTGCGGCCGGGATATCCTTGCCACATGTAAAACAATGCGCAAACAGCGCGTTGGCCAACACGGGACCATCAGGAAGATCGAGACGAGCGGCAAGTTCCGAGCCGTCGTGACCCGTAAACGTGATGCGTTCTGTTGGCATAAGTCTTCTCCTTCTTTGGAGCAAAGAGTGGCGACCCTAATGTGGCCTGTGAACACCTGTTACTGCAATCTCACGTCCATGTGTTAGTGACGTTCGGAAAATTCCATCGAATTGCATCGAACGTTACAAGCGCGATGCAATCGTCGCGCATATTCCAATCATCGCTGTAGAAACAAAAAAGGCGGCCCCAAAAGGGACCGCCCAATAGCACTTGCACTAAGTGTTCTTATTGTGTGTCTAATGTGCGTGACGCGTCGATATCCGCTTCGACGGACGCAACGGTTGATGTCAGCGCATCAAAGATTGCCTGACCGCCATCAACATTGCCTTTGAACCAGTCATAAACGGGAGCAGCGGCATCTTTGAACGCTGTTTTTTCTTCGGGCGTTGGCACATAAAGATCGCCACCGGCTGCGGTGAAATCCTGATAGGCTTGGATCGACTTACGCTTTGGCGACGCAAAGGTTGCCTGTTGCAACTGATAGAAGCCATCAGCCACAACATTGCGCAGCTCTGGTGACATGGACGACAGTTTTTCGTTGTTCATGAACCACAGCGCGCCCATGTAGGCGTGACCGTCAAGCGTGACATATTTCAGGCCAGCATCTGGGAATTTCATACCCATGATGTCGGTGATGCCGTTTTTGGAACCTTCAACAACGCCCGTCTGGAACGATGTGAACAGCTCTGGCCACGGGATCGGTGTCGGCGCTGCACCAAGGGCTTTCACAAGCTCCTGAGGCAAGTCAGCGACAACCGTACGGATTTTCAGGCCTTCCATGTCAGTCGGGTTGGCAACACGGCGTTTCGTGTTGGCAAAGTTGCGCCAGCCACCAGTGTTACCGATGGTCATCAGACGGATGGCACCGCCGGATGCTTCCATTGTCATGGACTGCATGGTTTTTGTGAATTCCGTTCCGCTGGACAACGCGGCTTCGGCCACGCGGTCATCTGCCATCAGGTACGGCAAATCAAGAACCTGCACGAAGGGAAAGATGCCCGACGCACCGCCAGATGTGGAAATGTAGACGTCGATATTGCCGTCAGCCACACCTTGCAAACATTCCGCACCGTTTGAACACAGCTGCGTTCCGATGAACATTTCGACTTCGATTGCGCCGTTTGATGCTTGTTCAACATAGTTTTTGAACACAACAAGACCGTCATAGTCTTCGTCGTTTTCATTCGAATTCGCAGTCGCCCGAATTGTAAAATCAGCCGCCTGAGCAGCGATAGCGGACGATGCAAGCATAGCCGCCATCGTCAAAGGTTTTATGATAGATTTGAGCATTATAGGTACCTCCCTAGTTAATTATTGGCTCAGTTCGCGAACCCGGTTAGTCTCGGGATCGTCATGGAAATGGCTGGCACGAATGTGATCAAAAAGATCACAAACACTTCGACAGCCAAAAACGGTAAGATGGTGCGGGCGATCGTTTCGACCCGTTCTTTCGACACAGCGGATGCCACGAATAGCACAAGCCCCATCGGCGGCGTGGCCAGACCAACGGTCAAGTTCACGCTCATGATGATTGCAAAGTGGATGGAATCCACACCCAAATCAGTAAAGATCGGGCCGAGGATTGGGCCCAAAATGATAATGGCAGGCCCCGCATCCAAGAACATTCCGACGATGAACAACAGGAGATTGATCAAGAACAACAAGATCAACGGGTTCTCGCTAAGGGACAAAATGAATTCAGCCAATTGTTCTGGCGCATGGCTGAGGCTGACCACGGTTTTGAACGCCATTGCAGCCCCAACCAAAAGCAAAACCACTGCCGATGTTATGCCGGAATTCACCAGCACTTGTGGGATATCGCTCCATTTCAGGCTGCGTAGGATAAAGAACCCAACCATAATCGCATAAGCCACCGCGACGGCTGCGGCCTCGGTCGGGGTGAACACACCCGCAAGGATTCCGCCCAAGATCAAGATCGGCGTTTGCAGCGGCACCATTGCCCGTTTGCACACCATCCGAAAATCATGACTGACCATGCGGCGGATGCCCAAAAAGATTACATGCGCGATCAGTAGGGCGATAAGCAACATCCCCCATGACATGCCCGCGCTTAACCCTTCCGGGGCGGGCATAAAGGACCAAATGACCAATGCGATGTTCAGGCGGACAAGGACAAACGAAACCCACCATTCGACTTGGCCCAATTGTGTGCCCGTCAGATCAACGCGGTGAGCGGCGGGCAAATCGTAACGATCCGCCATCAAACGCACCATGATCATCAACCCAACGCCCACAAGAATTCCGGGAACGATCCCAGCAAGGAACAGTGCCGCCACGCTTTCGCCCATAACATAGGCGTAAATGATCATAATGCCCGATGGCGGGATAATCGGGCCGATGACTGAGCTTGCCGCAGTAATGGCTGCCGCAAATTTACGGGTATAACCTTCTTTTTCCATGGCCGGGATCAACATGGATCCAAGTGCAGATGTATCCGCAACCGCAGATCCGCTGAGACCAGCAAAGAGGATCGAAGACAGGATATTAACCTGGGCCAAGCCACCGCGCAGATGGCCCATCAAGGCCTGACTGAATTCAACAAGACGGATCGTTATCCCGCCACGGTTCATCAGCTCACCCGCCAGCATGAAAAACGGAATGGCCATCAGTGGGAAACTGTCCATGCCGTTGTAAAGATTGCGATAAAGCAAGGTGATTTCTTTTTCTTGCCCGCTCATCCAAAGCAAAACACCCGGCGCTGCAAGCAAGCCAAAGAAGACTGGCAAGCCGATCATGAGGAAGATCAAGAACGCGGGGAGGAACCAAATCAACATTTAATCTGCCCCCACCGTTTCTGCGTCGGGAATGGGTTGCAGCCGATCACTACCGCCCAGTAAGGACACGATTGACCGCAAAATCAGTTCGATATTGACCGAGATCAAAAGAACGATCCCAACCAAAACCGATGCCATCATCCAACTGCGGGGCAGGCGGTACCATTCACCGCCACCCAGCGGCAAATACAGCGATGCGGATTTAAATTTGCCACCAAACCCGGTGACTTCGTTCCATCCAATTTGAACGCCCACAACCAAGACCGTGAGACAAATCAGAAACAAGATCAGATTCAAAAATTGACCGGCTTTGGTTGGCAAGGCGCGCCCAAACATGTCGATTGCGACGAAACCACCACGTCTGAACGCCGTTGGCGCCATGAGACCCGCCATCCATAACATACAAAATCGAGCGGCTTCGTCGGGCCAGGGCAGGGCGCTGTTCAAAACATATCGGAAAAACACCTGCACAAGGATTGCGATGACCATCAAAGCCACCGCAAATCCCCCAATCGCGCGTCCCAACTTCAACACGACTTCATTAACGAAGCCGAGTGGTGTGATCACCGCCAGCAATGCGCCCATGCGGGCCCTCCCAGTCACGCGTTTCGCGTGTTTTCGCGCCTAAGGCGCGTGCGCTATGTCATTGCGCAAATTGGCCGAATTTACCGGCATAAAAGGCCAAAGCGTCTCCATCCCTCACTTCGGCCCGAGTAACTTTCCCAACGATTATCACGTGATCCCCTGCGTCATGACAAGCAACACGTGTACATTCAAACCTCGACAAGCATCCTGAAATCAACGGAACGTCATCTTCGTTTTCCACATGCTCCACTTTTCCAAGCGTAAACGCGTCCTTGGCGCAGGCATCGCACAGCTCTTCTTGTTCTGCAGCCAGAATATGGATTGCAAAGCGGTCTGCCATCGAAAAAAACGGATACCGACGTGAACTTTTGTCGATAGCCCACATGACCAGTGCTGGATCCAGCGATATCGACGAAAAACTGTTGGCCGTGATGCAAATTGGGCCTAGATCGCTTGCGCAGGTGACAACTGTGACCCCGGTGGCAAATTTTCCAAATGCATCGCGCAGATTGCGTGTGTTTTCTACGTCGGGTGTGAACGTCTTGGGCATCTCGGGCGTCATCATGTTCATTAGGGAACCTCGTTTCCAAGAGCCGCTGTGTAAAGACGATACCAAGTTTCGCGATCAAGGTTAACTTTCATCGCATCCGACAAACGCCCGATCCGATCTAGGTTATTGGTTCCCATAACGGGCAGAATATTCGCCGGATGGGCCAACAGAAATGCAACCGCGACGGCTGATCTATCAACGCCAGCTTGCGCGGCGATTTCATCGGCAACCGTCGCCACGTCGCCCGTGCCGGTCATCAAAGCCCCACCACCCAATGGTGACCACGCCATAATCGGTGTGCCGATACGTTGTTGGAATGCCAGATCACCATTTGTGAAAGGTGAGATTTCACCCAAGGAAATTTCGATCTGGTTTGTGACCAGAGGCGTTTTCATTGCTGATTGCAGCAATTCCCAATCCCAGGGGCGGAAGTTGGACACACCGACAGACCGCACCTTGCCGCTGGCGACCAGATCATCCAATGCGCTACCGGTTTCAATGTGATCCATCATGGGGTCGGGGCGGTGAATAAGCAGTAGATCAATGTGATCGATCGACATTTCACGCAGGGAATGCTCAACGGACGCTTCGATATGTGCGCGTGACGTATCGTAGTGTTTCACTGTCGTCGCTGCATAACGTCCAACGGGTGCAACGATATCGCACTTGGTAACGATTTCCATTTTGTTGCGCAGCGATGAATTGGCTTTCAAAGCCGCGCCCATCACGGCTTCGGCTGCGTAACCGCCGTAAATGTCCGCTTGATCAAAAGTCGTTATCCCTTGATCCAGACAGGATTGTATTTTTGCCTCAACATGGGCGGGCGATGTGTCATCAGCCTCGGCCAAACGCCACATGCCATAGACGATGCGGCTGAATTCCAGACCATCTGTAATCTTAACACGATCCATTAGCGACGTTCTCCGACAGCAAGAGGGGTTGCAGGCGCAGTTGCGGGCACACGACCATAGGCGTGGGGCAGGCTGCATGTTTTCAGATGAGGCATCACGCGCTGCCCAAAATGTTGGGCTTCATCGAGATGCGGGTATCCGGAAAAGATAAAGGCGCGAATGCCCATCTTTTGATAGTCTTCGATCTTGGACAATACTTGATCTGCGGATCCGACCAAAGCCGCACCGCATCCTGAACGTGCGCGGCCTACACCCGTCCACAAATTAGGTTCAACATATCCAAATTGGTCAGCCAGTTCCCGTGCGCGGGCCTGATGCGACACACCAAGTGAAGTGGAATCCAATGCGCGTTCGCGGATCAATTGTCCGTATTCATCATCCAATTTGGACGCAATGTAATCGGCATATTCACGCGCTTCTTGTTCGGTATCGCGCACAATCATGTGGACGCGCAGGCCGTAATCAAGTGTTCTGTTATATTTTTCAGCGACTTGATTGACATCCTTCATGCGCTGTTTGAGATTTTCAACCGGTTCGGGCCACATCAAATAGACGTCGCAATGCTGACCGCACAATTCCAAAGCCGCCGGGCTGTAGCCACCAAAATAAAGCAGTGGCCCGCCATTTTGTTGGTAAGGCCGCACCGGGTCCGTTGTCAGACCCTTAAAGTTGTAGACATCACCTTCGAAATTGATCTCATCGCGACTCCAGGCCTGTTTGAGGATCTCAACCACTTCGCGTGATCTTTGGTATCGAAAATTACTGTCTGCCTTTTCACCCGGAAAGTCAGATGAAATGATATTCACCGTCAGACGGCCTTGCAGCATGTGGTCAAGTGTCGCCAAGGTGCGCGCGAGCATGATCGGCTGCATTTCCCCGCATCGCACAGCGGCCAACAAGTTAATGTCTTTTGTGATGGGCGCACATCCCGCAACGAACGACAGCGTGTCTTGACCCACTTGATAAGAGGACGGGCACAGAATGTTGCGAAACCCTTGCTTTTCGGCCTCTTTTACAATGTCGGAACAATGCGCCCAGCTGGACCGCAAGTTTCCGTCGGGCACGCCCAAGAACTGATAGTCATCCGAACACAATGCCGAAAACCACGAAACCTCTGCGGCATCCAAGTCTGGCGAAGTGATGGGCACAACGGTCATGGGCTGGTCCTTCAGAAATTGATCGACTTTTCACTTGCGTAGCAGGCACTTTGATGTAGATCAATGGTGTATCAATTTTCTTTTTCGAAAACACAGATGACATCGAAAACCGATCATCAAAATCTGCCTATGTATGTTCAGATCACTGAACTGCTGATCAGAGATATTGGCGCAGGGCGTTTGATTGATGGGGAACGGCTGCAGCCCGAACGCGAGATGTCAATTCGATTGGGCGTGTCCGTCGGTACGTTACGCAAAGCGTTAAAAGAGCTAGAGGCCAAAGGGCTTTTGGAACGTGTGCAAGGGTCGGGGAACTATATTCGCGCTGGCGACCAGAGTTCAGGCGTCTACGCAATGTTCCGTCTTGAGTTACACGAAGGCGGTGGGTTGCCGCGCGCGAAAACGTTAGATGTGGATTTCGTTGAAAAACCTGCTGGCCTGCCCAAATTTGGCACCAGTGCGCACGGGTCCAGAGTGCGCCGCCTACGGTCGTTGAATGATACAATTATAGCGGTCGAGGAAATCTGGCTCGACGAATCGGCGGGACGAGTCGACAAAACTTCGGTTTCAGAATCGTTGTATCGTTACTATCAGCAGCAGCTCGGCTTTTGGATCAGCCGTGCAGAAGATCAAGTCAGTATCGGACAAGTGCCAAGTTGGTCGCCAAAGGAATTTACAAAACCTGTCGGTGATATCGTTGGCTTTATCGAACGCTTCAGTTGGTCTGATAAACCGCAAGCAGTGGAATTTTCGCGCACATGGTTCGATCCGGACAGGGCGCGTTACGTACAACGCCTGAGATGATGAAGGAAAACAAGTGAGTAAGACGATCAATTACGGTATCATCGGGTGTGGCATGATGGGTCAAGAACACATTCGAAACATCGCCTTACTGGACAACGCGCAAGTCCGCGCGGTTTTTGAACCTGACGCTGACATGGCCTCGGAAGTATCGACGCTGGTTCCGGATGCACAGCTCGTATCGAGCTTGGAAGAGCTGCTGAACGTTCAAGATTTGGATTGCCTGCTTATCGCTAGCCCAAACCACCTGCATGCAGACCAATTGCACGATATCGCGCGCATTCGACCCTTGCCGCTGTTGGTCGAAAAACCGCTGTTCACCGATCCAGATGATACTGATCGTATGTTGGCCCTGCGCGCGTCATACCCTGCGCCAATTTGGGTCGCGATGGAGTATCGTTATATGCCGCCCATTGCCGCCTTTTTGGAAGCGTCGCAAAATGCGACGGGCGGGATTAAGATGCTAACCGTTCGTGAACACAGGTTTCCTTTCCTCAAGAAGGTTGGTGATTGGAACCGGTTCAACAAAAACACAGGCGGTACATTTGTCGAAAAATGCTGTCATTTCTTTGACTTGATGCGATTGGCGCTTGGGTCTGAACCCGTGCGCATTATGGCATCCGGGGCGCAGAACGTGAACCATTTGGATGAAGAGTATGATGGCGAATCCTCAGACATTCTGGACAATGGCTATGTCATCGTTGATTTCGCCGATGGGGCGCGTGCCATGCTTGAACTGTGCATGTTTGCAGAAGGTGCAAAATACCAAGAGGAAATTTCCGCAGTTGGACCCAACGGCAAGATCGAGGCGTTTGTTCCCGGTCCCGGTCGGTTCTGGCCCGAGCATCTGGGCGCTGCACCAACGCCACAGCTGATTGAGAGCCCGCGTTCACCCAAAGGTCCGATCACCCGCGAAATCCCCGTTGACCCAGAATTGTTAGAAGCCGGAGACCACAATGGATCGACCTTTTATCAACACCAACGGTTTTTGGAGCTTGTGCGCGGCGACATCGAAGAGCCTGAAGTTTCGGTATTCGATGGCTGGGCTGCGGTCGTTATGGGGCAGGCGGCCCATCATTCTGCTGTAACGGGTCAAGCGATTGACCTGCACTTTGATCTGGACGCGGTGCGTCCTCGTGCCTCAGCTTAACGCACCCGGACTTTGGATTTGTGGTGTTGATCTGCTGAAACAGCCGCGTTAGGACAAATGTGAGCGCTAACATAACCTGTGTTTAACGATCCAGTGACCGATTTAGGTGGACGTTAGGCGCAATTCGACCAGCCCGGAGGCCAGTCATGAATCTTACGATCAAATCTGTCACCGATCGCATTATCGAACGGTCCAGAGCCAGTCGCGAAACTTATATGAAACGCTGTAAAGCCGCCATTGAAAAAGGACCGGCCCGCGCGCATCTGACCTGTGGAAACATTGCGCATGTCACAGCGGCAAGCGGTGATGACAAACTGCCAATCGCCCAAGAGCGGGGTGGCAATATTGGGATCATTACAGCCTTCAACGATATGCTGTCGGCGCATCAACCGTTCGAAACCTATCCCGAGTTGATCAAACAGGCCGCTCGTAACGTCGGTGGAACAGCACAGGTAGCCGGTGGCGTGCCCGCGATGTGTGATGGCGTGACCCAAGGCCAACCCGGCATGGAACTTTCTTTGTTCTCACGCGACGTGATCGCATTGGCGGCAGGGGTCGGGCTAAGCCACAACTGCTATGACGCGACCATTTTTCTGGGCGTGTGCGACAAGATCGTTCCGGGCCTTGTCATGGCTGCTGCGACTTTCGGGCATTTGCCTGCGATTTTTGCCCCCGCAGGCCCAATGATCAGCGGTCTGCCAAATGATGAAAAGGCCAAGGTCAGACAGCAATTCGCCTCAGGTGAAGTTGGCCGCAAGGAACTGTTACGCGCGGAAATGGCATCTTATCATGGCCCAGGCACATGTACGTTTTATGGGACCGCCAATTCCAACCAGATGCTGATGGAATTTATGGGGCTCCATTTGCCCGGGTCTAGTTTTGTGAACCCAAACACACCGTTACGAGACGCGCTTACCGCAGAAGCGGCCCATCGCGCTTTGGCGATATCGGCATTGGGCAACGAATTCACTCCAACATGTGACGTTTTGGACGAACGCGCATTTGTGAATGGGATCGTTGGTCTGAACGCAACGGGGGGGTCTACAAATCTGGTTTTACATTTGGTCGCAATGGCGCGGTCCGCTGGTGTTTTGATCGATGTTGAAGACATGGCAGAAATTTCATCCGCTGTTCCCTTGTTGGCGCGGGTCTATCCAAATGGCTTGGCAGACGTGAACCATTTTCACGCAGCGGGCGGAATGGGTTTTACCATACGCCAATTGTTGGAAGGAGGCCTGTTGCATGGAGATGTGAAAACCGTCGCAGGTCAGGGGCTGGATCACTATACCAAAGAACCGAAACTGGACGACGGAAAACTGGTTTGGCGCGAGGGTGCATCCGAAAGTGGCAACGACAAGATTTTAAAAACTGTTCCCGATCCCTTCCAAAAAACCGGCGGTCTTGCATTGCTGAAAGGTAATTTGGGACGCGCAGTCATCAAAGTGTCAGCCGTCAAACCCGAAAATCGTGTTGTCGAAGCGCCAGTGCGTGTGTTTCACACACAACAAGATGTCAAAGCAGCCTTCAGAGCAGGTGAATTGAATAGCGACGTCATCGTTGTTGTTCGCTTTCAAGGCCCCAAAGCCAATGGAATGCCCGAACTGCATTCATTGACGCCCGCGCTCAGCGTTCTTCAAGATAAAGGGTTCAAAGTCGCATTGGTGACGGATGGCCGCATGTCTGGCGCGTCTGGCAAAGTGCCATCCGCAATCCATCTGTCGCCAGAAGCCGCAGCGGGTGGCGACATCGCCAAAGTGATGGACGGCGACCTAGCACGAGTTGATGCGGAAAAGGGAACGTTAGAATTGCTTGTGGATGCTCAAGAGTTCGCAGCCCGAGCCCTCGCTGAAGCCGATTTGTCGACCAACGAATGGGGCATTGGACGGGAAATGTTTGCTTCCTTCCGCGCATTGGTCGGGGCCTCGGACACAGGCGCTGCGGTGATCAATTGAGATATCAAGCATAGCGTGCGCAGCGAGTTGACAGGACATTGCGCACCGCACCGTTTTACAAATTGACTGAGAAAGCCGTTTTTTGTGCTCCGTTGGTTCAAACAGCGGCTTTCCCTTGAACTGGGAGCGGGATCCTTATCTATCAACAATAGCTTTTGCATTGATGCCCATTGAATAAAACCTGTTTTTCTCCACCAAAAAATGCGTTGTCTTGATGACAAGAAACGTATGGAACATGACCGACGGATCCGCGACGAACAAAAAACTTGGGTCAATCAATTGCTGATTAATCAGACGTTCATTCGACTTGCTCAAAGTGCCAATGAAGCACGGCCCAAGGATCAAGGTAATAGTGAACGCCGATCAAATTCAATCAATCGGGATGATTTACCCTCTGGCATTCGCTGGTAGGGAAACGAACCAAGCCCAGAATGGGTGTCGGTCGCAGGTGGCACCTTGAAAACCCGCGCACGTGTAGTGGTCATTGATGACTCGTTGACCATGCGCAAATGGTTGATCGCCATATTGAATTCGGATCGCCGTCTTCATGTTGTCGGTGAAGCCGGTGATGCATTGGAGGCCCGGGAAATCATCAAAAAGACGTCTCCTGATGTCATCACTCTGGACATCGAGATGCCGCGCATGAACGGTTTAGAATTCTTGAATCGTGTTATGCGACTGAGGCCCATGCCCGTTGTAATGATATCAAGCAAAACAAGAAAAGGGTCAGGCATGTCATCTAGTGGCGGCAGTTCCAAAACACCCGAAATCTGTTCGATGTTTAAGCTGCAAAGCCCTTCAACAAATTCAAATATGGATAGAACTTCGTCCTTTTCGACTTCACTCGTGAGACTAATAGTCCAAGACAAGTACGGCGTTTCGGCGGACAAGGACCCGAGGTCCGGCAACTTTTCTGTGTTGCAAACAATGTCGCAGGGACCGAGTTCTTGGAGAGCTCTCAGGATCAGGAACGGTTCATTTCCTGTGTCAAATAGCTCAGCTTCGGGCGCAAAGGATATCGTGAAGCCCGGTTGTGGGAGGTCAGCGTCCATTTCAATGTCATCGCCACCCAGGTCAAGATCCAATGCCAACCCCATGGGTTGGAACTCGATATCCTCTTCTGCTTCCTCTTCTTCCTCTTCAGCACCGAGATAGGCGTTCAATTCTGCAATCAACGCTTCGCCTTCGGCGACAGGAACCTCACCGTCGTCACGAGACACGCGAACCAAATCTGACAGGTGGTCTGCGGCTCTGAAAAAGACCTTCATTAGGTCGGGATCAATAGACTGTGTCCCGCTTCTTATCGCGTCCATGACGGTTTCATAACGGTGTGCAAACCGAACAAGGCCTTCTAACCCGAATGCACCTGCACCGCCTTTGATAGAATGTACCGCACGGAAGACAACATTGATTGTTTCGATATCACTATCGCCGGAATCCAGCTCTTCCAAGCCGTCCTGCATTGCCTCTAACAATTCTTCACATTCGATGAAAAACGAAGCTTTGATTTCTGCCATTGGGTCCGACATGATGAGCTCCTATCCCGCAACCATCTGAAGTGCTTTGATCAGCTTAGCGGGGTCAAAGGGCTTAACGATCCAACCTGTCGCACCTGCTTCTCTGGCCCGTGCTTTCAATTCAGGGGCGGCCTCGGTGGTCAGAACCAGAATTGGAGTGATGCGGTGTATGTTTTGTTCACGTACGGCGTCGATGAACCCAAACCCATCCATGCGAGGCATGTTGATATCGGTAATGATGACATCAGGTGCCAAACCACCCAAAACTTCTACGCCATGAATACCATCATCTGCGGTGTGAACTTTGAAACCCGCAGGTTCCAACGCCAATCGGATCATATCACGCATTGTACGGCTGTCATCGACGGCCAAAACTTCAAGGCTCATCTCGCGCCCTCCATTACTGCCTCTTTCGTCAGGCCGAGAGACGCAAGTTGTTGGTCAACGCGTTCGGATACATTGCCCAAGGATACTTGTCCGCCAGCGTCTTGTGCAGCGCGGGACGCCGCAATCAGAACCTGAACACACAGAGCACCCATATGGGTCACTTCTTCCGCATCAAACTCGATACCTGCGCTCAGGTCTTTGTCCGCGAGTTCCTGTACAAGCTGCTGGGCAGCGGACAAATCCAAGCGCGCAGGGAGTTTCATATTTTCAGCCAATGAATAGACCTCCGACTGGTGCAGCGCGATTGTGCATACAGGCCTCCTTTAGTTGCGACGTCTCGGAGGTGTAGCGGACGGTCTGTTAAGACACAGTTACTGACCGCGGAGGTATTTTGGAAAATTCATGTCATCTCGGACAACCCGGTGCATCAGACACAAAAAAGCCCGCAGAAAACGCGGGCCTTTTTCGATCGATTTAAGTTCTCCTTAGGCGCGCCGGCGCCGCCCTCCGGAACGTCCTCCACGCCCACGTCCACCACCTTCGCCGGCTTGTCCTGCAGGCTTATTGGTTCTGATCCACTCACTTCCATGCGGATCATTATTGGTCAAAAGATTGGCCGCGCGAATGGCTTCCATTTCTTTCCCAGCACGTGGTTTTGTCGATCCAAGTCCAAACAATTGTACGAATGTTTCGTCATTCATTCCTTCTGGGAGAACTACACCTGCCGCCTCGACTTCTGCACGTTTCTCGGCAACCTTCTTCGGTCCAACCGGAAGAGCAATGGGATTCATGATGGCGGACGTCATGCCAGCAGTCATCGCCATTGGCAGAAAGGCGTTATTGATTCCATGCCGATTGGGCAATCCAAAAGACACATTGGATGCGCCACAGGTCGTATTGACCCCAAGTTCTTCGCGCAGTTTACGGACAAGCGCGAAAACCTGTTGCCCGGCTGTTGCCATTGCACCAATCGGCATGACCAGCGGATCAACGACAATATCATGAGCAGGGATACCGTAATCAGCCGCCCGTTCGACAATACGCTTTGCTACAGCAAACCGCACTTCGGGATCTTCGGAGATACCTGTGTCGTCGTTAGAAATAGCCACAACAGGCACGTTAAACTTTTTGACCAGCGGCAGAATTATCTCGAGGCGTTCTTCTTCGCCTGTCACCGAGTTTAGCAATGGGCGACCTTCACAGGCCTCAAGACCCGCTTCCAAAGCGCCGGGCACTGAGCTGTCGATACACAAAGGCACATCCACCAAACCCTGCACGAGTTCGATCATTTTGCGCATCAAGGGCGGTTCGGTTTGGTTTGGATCTGGGTTGGTGTTGTAAACGACCCCGGCATTGACATCCAGAATGTTAGCGCCGGCGGCGACCTGGGCCAATGCGTCTCTTTCAACTGTCGAAAAATCTCCGGCTTCCAGTTGGGCTGCAAGTATCTTGCGTCCCGTGGGATTGATACGTTCCCCGATGACGCAAAACGGCTGATCAAAGCCAATGATTGCAGTTTTCGTTTTCGATTCGACGATCGTTTGCGTCATTCTTTGATGTCCCTTTAGGCAGCGTTGACCGGGGTGGCGGCTGATCCGCCATTTTCAATAGCCCAGTGAGCATTCGTCTTAATACCTCCCAATGGGAAGAAGTGCACCCGGGTAACGTTGAAGTCAGGATTCTCGGCCTTGTGTGCCGCCAATTCGGTCAGAACGTCTGTTGGTTCAAAGGGTAACAGCAGTTTTGTTACGTCTTTGGCGCGGCGCTGCAAAACGCGAAGGGACGCACCGACGCCACATGCGATCGAGAATTTGATCAAAGTTTGCAACTTGGCCGGACCTGCGATTCCAATATGAATCGGCAAATCGATGCCTGAATCCTTTAGATTGTTCGCCCAATCAATGATCGGTCCGCTTTCGAAAGCAAACTGTGTGGCAATCGCCATTTCCGCGTCTGTTTGCTCTGAAAACGATTGCTTCCATTTCAACGCAGCATCAACGTTTGTCCGGGTTCCGTCAGGATCAATGTCTTTGTTGCCTTCGGGGTGCCCGGCAACATGCAGCCGTTTGAAACCCGCTTTGTCGAACGCACCTGTCTCAAGCAAGCTTATAGAGCTATCAAATTCCCCATACGGTGCATCAACACCACCAGCCAGAAGAAGAGCTTGTTCCACATCGGCTTCGCCTTGATACCGTGCAATCCAATCATCCAAGGTTGCCCTGTCTTTGATGATCCGAGCAGGGAAATGCGGCATTACCGAAAACCCGTCGCTGTTTAAACGCGCGGCAGTGCGAACCATGTCCTCGATAGGTGTGCCTTCAATATGCGCGATGTAAACACGCGTCTTTGCCGGAAGAAGGTCGCGGAAATCCGCGACTTTCTCAGCAGTCCGGGGCATGACTTCGATTGAGAAGTCTTGCAGGAACATTTCAACTTCTGGCGTCAGTCGGCCCGAAACAGGACCTGTGTCCGACTTGAATTTAAGCAATGCCATGTTGTCTGCTCCTTGTTTCGGGATTGTTGCGGTGGGTTTTAGTGATCAGGCCCAACCGTCGTTTGCAATCAGCGTCATTATCCGCTCTTTGTCATATTCAGTTTCAAGACGTTCCGCTTCTGCGGCAACGATTTCTGCGGGATCACCTGCCACTTCGTAAGGCGGCGCTTTTCGCCACTCAGCCAGATACGCGTCAGAATCGTCTGCTCCGACTTTCATCGCAGCCCGATCGATTGCTTGTTCAAAGCGTTCTGCCAATTGCCGCTTGGCTCCACGACGACCTTTACCCACAATCACTTGGGCAGGGATGTCTCGCCAAAAGACGACCGTTACGTCAGGCATCTGATTCCTCCAGTTCTCTTTTCCTCACTAATCCCAACATCTCTGTCGGTTTCGCTCATTTTCGACACGACACAGCACACACGCGACGTTCACCAAATTAGGTGAGCTGAATCCAACTCTTGCACAACCAATCGAACAACACGTTTTATCACAAGGCTTGCGCGGCTCATGGGTTGCTCCTATCCTTAACTCAACTCGTAATGAAAGGCGCAAATGACATGGCGCCAAAGCGTCCCAGCGGTGAGGGCGCGCTCGAAAAAAGGAACGAAGCGCGACCCGCGTCGCGTGCCGATGACTCGCCTGATCTGTATGCAGCGCTCGATCTCGGTACGAATTCTTGTCGGATGTTGATTGCTGCGCCTGAGGGCGCAGGCTTTCGGGTTGTCGACAGCTTCTCTAAATCGGTGCAACTTGGAAGTGGTTTGGAACAATCAGGGCGTCTGTCACGTGGTTCGATGACACGCACCATCCAAGCCCTGCGGATCTGTCAGCAAAAACTGAAACGACATCGCGTCAAACATAAGCGCCTTGTTGCAACCGAAGCATGCAGACGTGCCGATAATGCCAAAGAATTCATCACTCGGGTGCACAAGGAAACCGGGTTGATGCTAGACATCATTGCCGCCGAAGAAGAAGCGCGCCTTGCCGTGATATCTTGCGCGCCTTTGGTCAGCCCCAAAACCGAACATTTAATGGTTGTTGATATTGGCGGCGGGTCGACCGAACTGGTTTGGATCGATCTATCCAACGTCGGCAAACGCAAACGCAAAAAAGCGATCATGGGCATCCGCGCAGGGTTTAAAGACACGATCCAGCGCTCAGGCGCGAAAGTCATTGACTGGATCAGCGTTCCATTGGGGGTCGCCACGCTGCGCGATCAATTTATGGACGTCGAAGACGACGCCGCACGATTTGCATTGATGAGTTGGTTTTTCGAGGAAAATCTTGCCGACTTCGCACCATATCATGACACGGAAACCCATGACCGTTTCCAAATCGTTGGCACATCGGGCACGGTCACAACTGTCGCCGCATCCCATCTTGGCCTCAAACGATATGATCGCACAAAGGTCGATGGATTGCGAATGACATCCGAACAAATCGATTCCGTGATACGAAGCTACTTGACGATGGGACCCTCAGGGCGCAGATCAGACCCTCGCATTGGACAGGATCGTCAAGCCTTGATCATGTCCGGTGCTGCGATTTTGCAGGCTTTGATGCGATGCTGGCCAACGGACAGGCTATCCGTTGCGGACCGGGGATTGCGTGAAGGGCTTTTATATTCACAAATGAACGCAAACAGCGTACTGGCCGACGAGTAACAGAGACAAGTCATGGCAAAAAACACTTCAGGACGCGGACAAAGAGACCTCAAGGTCAAAGTAAAATCAGCACGCGGGCGGACCAACAGTTCGACCCGCTGGTTGCAGCGTCAACTGAATGACCCTTACGTGAAACGGGCGACAGCCGAAGGATACCGGGGCAGGGCCGCGTTCAAGATTCTTGAGCTTGATGAAAAATATCGGTTTCTTGTACCGGGCGCGCGGGTTGTCGATCTTGGGTGTGCTCCGGGTGGGTGGTGCCAGATCGCCGTGAAACGCACCAACGCGCTTGGCGACCGATCCGACAAGGCCAAAGGTTTTATTTTGGGTATCGATATCCAAGAAGTCGACCCAATCGCCGGCGTGGACCTGTATCAGCTCGACTTTCTGGAAGACGATGCCGATTTAAGAGTCAAAGAATGGCTAGGCGGCGAGGCAGACGTCGTTATGTCAGACATGGCCGCATCTTCATCGGGCCACAAACAAACGGACCACTTGCGTATTATCGCATTATGCGAAGCGGCTGCGTATTTCGCTTTTGACGTTCTAACCGTTGGGGGAACGTTTGTGGCAAAAGTGCTGGCTGGTGGTGCCGAAGGCGAATTGCAAAAGCTTCTAAAGCGGCGCTTTGAAAAGGTCGCCAACGTAAAACCACCAGCATCACGCTCGGACAGTTCTGAAAAATTCGTCGTTGCGACAGGGTTTCGCGGCCCCGAAATTTAGCCCGGCAAACGCCGCGTGCGACCTTCATTCGATCTAGAAACAATGTCGAAGAGGCTTCAGCCTCGAGCGAACAGTGATTCAACTGCGCGAATGCGAACGTTTTCGAAGTCTTCCGGTGACAAACTTGGACCACGCTTCTGAGGCGAAACAGCGGCTTGGGGAATCTCTTCGAATTTCCCTTGGTTCAAAAGTTCAAACAGACGGGTATGCCCAGTGTCTCGTGCGTGTTGCATAACGTTTAACCTAAAAAATCTCAACTGAGAAAAGGTTAATTAACCATCTAGGCGCGAATTAGGCGTCAAAAGGGCAAATGAACAAATTCACACTAAAATATTGATGTAAATCAATATTACAAATTTAAAAAACCGAAAATCTTCTTTGAACACGTTACATTGTCGGTCAAATCTTGACCTTAGGTAAAGATATTGAACACATTCGCAAACTAAAACGCGCCCCTTCGAACTCTGCTCAACAGACCAGCTCCTTGAACGCATAATTATGAGCATGGTTGCCGCCAAAGCGATGTCCGGCCCATCCCATCCGATAGCTTGACAGAAAGTTACCGAAAGACATGGTAAGAGTGGCAATCTTTAAAGGGCAGTCGCTTGTCTCATACACTTTTTCAAAATGCCAAAATAGTCGATGCACGCCAATCGGAACCAATCGAAGGGCATGTGTTGATCGAAGATGGTCGAATAAAAGAGATATCGACGTCACCGCTACACATAGAGTCTGGACAGGTCATTGATCTAAAGGGGCTGTATCTCATGCCCGGTTTGATTGATGCCCATGTGCATGTAAAAGCCTCGTCGCTTGATTTCGCGCAAATGGCGCGAACCCAGCCTTCATACCTATTCGCCGGTGCCACACAGATCATGAAAGGTATGTTAAATCGCGGCTTTACCACGGTGCGTGATGCATGTGGTGCAGATCGCGGATTGGCAGATGCCGTTGATGAAGGGTTGCTTGCTGGACCACGGTTGAAAGTGTGTGGGTTGGCCCTGAGCCAAACCGGCGGGCATTCCGACACGAGGTCCAGAAACGAATGGAGCGCACCTGCCGCAAATGAGCGTCATA
The DNA here is from genome assembly GCA_039960995.1 of Paracoccaceae bacterium. Classification (GTDB taxonomy): domain Bacteria; phylum Pseudomonadota; class Alphaproteobacteria; order Rhodobacterales; family Rhodobacteraceae; genus JABSSA01. Next base: position 94,028 of record JBDVKF010000072.1, read on the forward strand.
ACGCAATGCACCCATTTGGACGGATTGCGGATGGCGTTGACGAATGCCGACGAGCTGCGCGGGATGAACTGCGCAAAGGGGCGCATCACGTTAAGATCATGGCAGGCGGTGGCGTGTCTTCGCCGTCTGATCCGATTGAGAATACGCAATATTGCATGGATGAACTCGAAGCAATTTGCGCAGAAGCCGCCGCGTGGCACACATATGCAATGGCGCACACCTATACGCCAGAGGCGATATCAATGGCAGTCCGCGCCGGCGTGCGTACAGTCGAACACTGCAACCTGATAGACAAGGCAACCGCCGAACTGGTCGCACAAAAGGGCGCATTTCATGTACCCACCAACATTACCTATTGGGCCCTAAACAAACACGGTGCTGAATTTGGGTTTCCCCAGGTGTCTATCGACAAGCTGGGTATGATCGTTGACACTGGCTTGTCCTCGATTGAGATCAGTAAGACCGCTGGCGTTCAGATTGGCTTTGGCACAGATTTACTTGGACCATGCCATGTGTATCAAGCCAATGAATTTGCGCTGACTGCAGAGGTTTTGGGAAATAAAGGGGCCTTGGCAACCTCACTTGAGGTTAATCCAAAAATCATGGGCATTCCGGATATTGGTCGGATGGAACCGGGCTACATTGCGGATGTTATCGTCGTGAAAGGCAATCCGATGGATGACATCCACGTCCTTGAAAACGATGGCGCACAAATCCCACTCGTTATGCAGGGTGGGCGTATTGTGAAGGACAACCGTTAACAGTCGACGAAACTGATTATCGCTTAGCCGGACAATTTGGATTTCAACGGAATTGTAGTGCGTTCATCACTTTATCGTAGACAACTGAAAATTGTGCAGCAAAGCTCAAGACATAAAAACAATATGTAGGGAGCGAAGACACATGATCTTCAAACAGAAACTGACAACTGCGTTGCTGTTATCTGCGGCTGTTGTTGTGGCACCATTGGCGGCAAGTGCTGAAAATGTACTGCGCTGGACCAGCCAAGGGGATGCGTTGACACTTGACCCGCATTCGCAAAACGAAGGTCCAACAAACGCAATGAACTCAATGATTTATGAGTCGCTTGTTGGACGTAACGCGGAACTTGAATTGGAACCTGAGCTTGCTGAACGCTGGGAAGCCGGAGAAGACGGATGGACGTTTTATCTGCGCAAGGGCATCAAGTTTCACAATGGCGAAGACCTAACAGCCGAAGATGTCGTGTTCTCATTTAATCGCGCAAATGCAGAAGCGTCTGATTTTAAGGAACAGGCTAAAAACGTGATCTCGGTCGAAGTGATCGACGATCATACTGTTAAGTTGAAAACAGACGGGCCGAACCCAATTTTGGCCAATCAGATGACCACGATTTTTATCATGGACAGCGGTTGGGCCGAGGCCAATGACGTCGTTTTACCGCAAGACTTCAAAGCTCAAGAAGAAAACTATGCGGTGCGCAACACCAATGGCACGGGCCCGTTTAAAGTGGTCAGCCGCGCACCTGAAGAACTGACCGTTTTGGAACGCAACACAGATTGGTGGGGCAACGACATATTCCCCGGAAACATCGACAAGATCGAATACCGCCCAATCACAAATGCGGCGACACGGGTTGCTGCGTTGTTGTCAGGTGAAGTCGATTTCGTTCTTGATCCACCGCTCCAAGATCTCAAACGCATCGAAGGTGCGGACGGGTTGAAAACATCGACTATTGCCCAAATTCGGTCGATCTTTTTCGGAATGGACCAAGGCGTCGACGAGCTGCGCACATCTTCGGTCAAGGGCGCAAACCCGTTTAAAGACAAGCGTGTACGCGAAGCATTTAACCTTGCCATCGACAAAGCCGCGATCCAGCGTGTCGTTATGGAAGGTTTGTCCTTCCCAACAGCGATGATCACACCACCCGGTGTGTTGGGCAATACGCCTGAACTGGACGAGCCCTATGGTTTCGACGTCGAAAAGGCCAAGGGACTGTTGGCTGAGGCAGGATATGGTGACGGGTTCTCGATCCAGTTGGATTGCCCAAACAACCGCTACAACAATGATGAAAAGATTTGTCAGGCGGCCGTTTCGATGTTGGCCAAAATCGGTGTTGATGTGAGTTTGGATGCAATTCCAAAAGCACAACACTTCCCGAAAATTCAGAACCGCACGTCAGATTTCTACCTGCTGGGGTGGGGCGTTCCAACTTTGGACAGCCACTATGTGTTCTCGTATCTTTTGGACACTGAAGGGTCGTGGAATGCCACAGGTTATTCCAATGGACGCGTTGATGAGATCACAAACGCCATCACAACCGAAACAGATTTGACCAAGCGGACAGCGATGATCGACGAAGCCTGGCAGATCATTAAATCGGACATTCCTTACTTGCCGGTTCATCACCAAGTTTTGGCTTGGGGCATGACCGAAAATCTGGAAATACCAATTGCGTCGGATGATGCATTGCGTCCTCGTTACGCGGTTATGAAGTAAGTCTAACAGCGCGGAGCGGCTCAGCCTGGGTCGCTCCGCACGCAAAGGTCCGGTTCATTTAAATGCTATTTTTCATTCTGAAACGGCTGGCCCAGTCGCTTTTAGTCATGGCTGTTGTCTCAGCTGTCAGCTTTTCGCTGTTCAACTTCGTCGGCGACCCCGTCAATAATATGGTTGGTCAAGATGCCACGCGTGAACAACGCGTCGAAATCCGCGAAAAACTAGGCTTAAATGATCCGGTGTTGACACAATACACCCGGTTTATTGCCAACGCGGTTCAGGGCGAATTTGGCCTGTCTTATCGCATACGTCGCCCCGTCGACACGCTGATCATGGAACGCTTGCCCGCAACGCTGGAATTGGTCTTTGTATCCGCCATCATCGCTCTGGTCGTCGGGATAGGATTAGGTGTCTATACTGGCATCCGCCGCAATACTTGGATGTCGCGCGGGATTCTTTCGTTTTCATTGGTCGGGGTTAGTCTGCCAACATTCATCATCGGCATTTCCCTAATCTATCTTTTTGCAGTTATTTTGCGATGGTTGCCGTCATCGGGGCGCAGTGGCACGGTCGATCTGGGGTTTTGGAAAACATCCTTGCTGACCGTGGACGGTTGGCGTGCAATCATACTGCCGTCGATTACCTTATCCTTGTTTCAGCTTACCCTGATCTTGCGCCTTGTGCGTGCCGAAATGCTTGAGGTCATGCGCACCGACTATATCAAGTTCGCGCGTGCACGCGGATTAAGCGAACGATCCATTCATTTTGTACATGCGCTGCGCAACACTTTGGTTCCTGTCATCACCATCATTGGCCTGAATATTGGCGGTTTGATTGCCTTTTCGGTCATCACGGAAACTGTGTTCCAATGGCCGGGGACTGGGCTGATGTTCATTCAAGCCGTCGACTTTGTCGATGTGCCGATTATGTCAGCCTATCTGATGTTTGTGGCTTTGTTGTTTGTGGTCATCAATCTGATCGTCGACATTTTATATTTCGTCGTCGATCCCCGAATTCGGCTTGGAGGCTGACATGAACAATAGCCCCAACACGGGACCCATGTCGCGATGGCAACGGATCAAAGACAACGACATCTTTTGGTCTTTCATCAACAGTCCCGGCGCAATGGTTGCCGCGGCCATAACTTTGATCTGCATACTTGGTGCGTTCGCCGCCCCATTGATCGCCCCGTTCAACCCGTTTGATCCGTCGCAAATTTCACTCTGGGACGGAAAGCTGCCGCCAGCGTGGGCCGAAGGTGGTCAATCGCAATACAAGTTAGGCACCGACAACCAAGGGCGCGATTTGCTGTCGACCATTTTATACGGGGGGCGGCTGTCCATCATCGTGGGCTTGGCCGCTGTGTTTCTGGGTATGGTTCTGGGCGTATCGCTTGGTGTTATTTCGGGTTATTTAGGAGGAACCGTCGACGCCGTGATTATGCGCATCGCAGATGTGCAGCTGACCATACCCGGCATCTTGCTTGCGATCCTGATTAATGGGATTGGCCGTGCGTTTTTACCGCTTGAGCTGCGCGATGACTTTGCAATCTATGTGGTCATAATCGCTATTGGCCTGACGGACTGGCCGCAATTTGCACGTGTTGCGCGCGGTGCAACATTGGTCGAGGCCAACAAAGAATACGTACAAGCAGCCCGAGTTATTGGCTTGCCCGGATGGTTAATCATGATCCGACACATTTTCCCCAACACATTGCGGCCTGTGCTCGTCATTGCCACTATTGGTCTGGCTTTGGCGATCATATCTGAAGCAACGCTAAGTTTTTTGGGGCAGGGGATTCCACCCACAACACCGTCCCTTGGTACTCTGATCCGCGTCGGCAATGAATATCTGTTTTCGGGCCTCTGGTGGATCACATTCTTTCCCGCCATCGCACTTGTTGTACTGGTCTTTTCTGTGAACCTTTTGGGCGATTGGATGCGTGATGCGCTTAATCCGAAGTTACGATGACTGAGCTTTTAACAATCACAGACCTCGATGTTGATTTTCCAACGCGTCGCGGCACGGTTCACGCGGCGCGCAAGGTGTCGCTGGATGTTTCTCCCGGTGAAGTGTTGGGGTTGGTCGGAGAATCCGGAGCAGGGAAGTCCACAATCGGCAACGCCATCATAGATCTTTTGGAACAACCCGGACGCGTGGCTGGCGGATCAGTTTTGTTCCAAGGCGAAGAACTGATTGGTCTGAACGAAGATCAGATGCGCGACATTCGCGGTAAGCGGATTGGGATGATCTTTCAGGATCCACAAACGTCATTAAACCCTTTGCTGACCATTGGTGCACAATTGGTCGAAACGATTGAAAAAGCGACCCCACATCGCGGAAATGATGCCATAAACCACGCCATCGAATTGCTAGAAGCGGTTGGGATCACCGAAGCGCGCGCGCGCCTCAAATCCTATCCGCATCAGTTTTCGGGCGGTATGCGTCAACGCGTTGTCATTGCACTGGCTCTTGCTGGTGATCCCGATCTGGTGATCGCAGATGAACCGACGACTGCCTTAGACGTTTCTATTCAGGCGCAAATCCTTGATCTGATAAAAAAACTCTGTCGCGAGCGTGACCTAGGCGTCATCATCGTAACGCATGACATTGGCGTCATCGCCAACATCGCAGATCGCGTCACCGTCATGTTCCGAGGCGAAGTCGTCGAAACGGGACCTGTGTCCCAAATCCTTGGCGCTCCTGAACATAAATACACTCAATCCCTGATCGCCGCTGTGCCACGCGCCGATATGCGCCTGAAGCGGTTTGCATCCGTCGATTACATCGAAGGCGGCGACGAAGAACGCAATCGGATCGACATTGGGTCACATTGGCTGGGTGCCGGGCAAAAGCACGAAAATGCGTCTGGCGATGTCATTGAGCTGGAAAAGCTCAATCTGGCATTCACCTTGCAGCGCGCCGTTTTCAAAAAGAACCGGAAATACGTTCAAGCCGTTGATGATGTGTCGTTGTCTGTTCAACAGGGCGAGGTTCTCGGCCTTGTCGGAGAATCTGGATCAGGAAAATCGACAGTCGCACGTCTGATCGCTGGGTTATACCAACCGGATTCCGGTTCTATCCGAATACATGGCACTGACATTACATCAAACCCGCGCAGCGCAGACGCCCGTCAAGCAAGCAAGGCGGTGCAGATGATCTTTCAAGATCCGTATTCGTCTTTGAATGCGCGGATGCGGGTCATGGACATCGTGGCCGAACCCATTCGGTTTTACAAATTATCCTCGTCCGAGGCAGAGACGCGTCAGATTGCCTGCGACCTACTGGATCACGTTGGACTAGGGGCGGCGGCAGCGTTTCGGTACCCGCATGAATTTTCAGGGGGACAGCGTCAGCGCATTTCCATCGCACGCGCCTTGGCATCACGTCCTGAAATCCTGATCTGTGACGAACCGACATCCGCGCTGGATGTGTCCGTACAAGCAACCATTCTGAACCTTCTGAAAGATCTGCAAGAAGAGTTAGGCCTGACGATGTTGTTCATCACCCATGATCTTCCCGTCATTCGTCAAATGGCGGATCGCATTGCTGTGATGCGCAACGGTGCCATTTGTGAAATCGCGGAAACAGATCAGCTGTTTGCCCACCCAAAACACGAATATTCCAAACACCTGCTCGACCTCATGCCCCGGATGGACTTGCTGCAGCGTTAGTCCCGTTGTCCCGGATCAAGCAGCGCCAGAAGGTCTAACAGAGCTTCGTAATTTTCATCGCCGAGCGTCTTGCGAAAGTTCGCGACAATCTGAGCAGATTGCGCAGAATGATCATCGATTAACTTTTGACCGGCTGGCGTGATTGCAAGCATCTGGCGACGACGGTCCGCTTCATCCCGGGTCTGGGTGATCAATCCTTTGTCCCGCATAGTCGCGGCAATACGCGTCAAACTTGGGAACAATAAACTGGATCGGTTGGCCAGTGTTTTAGTATCCATCGAGCCGCTTTCCGCCAGAACCCGAAGAACACGCCATTGTTGTTCAGTTATGCCCGTCTCAGCCAACATTACTCGGATCGGCGACATGACCCCTTCGCGGGCACGGATCAAGGCAATAGGCAGAGATCGCGACGTGGATGGAAGCTTGGTGTTCATTCAGAGTCTCTGCGTCTTGTCTTAGTTTCGTGTTCCTTTTGCGTTTACGTAAGCCGGTCAGAACATCAAATAGGGCATCTGCAGACAGGTATCATATAAGAGACGAGGACGCATTAGTTGCATCAGAATCTGCCACCTATCGATCAATTGGTCAGATCCTGCACCCCGGAAAATCAATGCACAAAAGCGAAGCTCTTGCCATGATAGAAGTGCGCGACGCTGTCAGAGCAAATACCTAGATATTTCAACATACACCTGATCGCGTAGTCTGACCTTTGAGGATCGGTAACTGCCCATGTGAAATGCTTTGGCTAAATCTGCGAACGTCACTGAATTGGAACGTCAGAGAGCCTTGCGGCTCTCTGACATGGTGGTTTATGCCGTCGCCACGTTGCTGCCAAAGTACATGAACTCTCTGTCCATTGACGTCACCTCTGCCGCGTTCAAGGCAAGACCTGAGCTGTCCAACATCTTATAACTCTTTTGACTTTTGACCCAATCGTCTGCGTGTCTCAACGTGGACAGGGTGTAGGTCGTTGTTTCGTTCAGATAATGAGTTGGAATGACCACTTTGGGCTTTAGCCGGTCTACGATCGCGTTGCCTTGCTCATATGAAAGGATGTGTTCCGACCCGTCCACCGGCATCGTCAGAACATCAACTTGGCCAATGGCGTCCCAGAAACCCGGGCCGGGGTCTGCGCGGTTGTCCCCCCAGATCAAGGTCCGAATGCCACCCGTTTCGATCAGGTAAACGACCATATCCATATGGCTGACGTTATTGGGCGCACAGGCTTCGACCCCGAATTCGGCCAACGCATTGGTCCAATCATAGTATCCGGGCGCCTTGCAGACGTGCTTGTCCGCAAAACCGGTGATCTTCAAATCCGCGAATTCGAACGAGCCGACCATGCGGTCCAAAACCATCGTTGAGACAGGCCTGTCGATGGCATCGTGATCAAAATGTGTGTGGGTCGACAATGTGATGTCAGTGACAATTTCGGGGAACTTGTATTTGTACCACAGACCCCAAGCGCCAGACGGATCGTCGCGCCACGGATCAACCACAACGGTCGCACCACCAGGCGAAGTGATCCTGAAGGCGCAATGACCGTAGTATTCAAAGTGAACCGCGCCGGGTTTGCCGGAGGCTCCAACTCATGAGTAGGATGGAGCATCATGAACAAAACGACGAACAAATATTCCCCAGAAGTGCGCGAACGTGCCGTACGGATGGTTTTGGACAATCAAGGGCAGCATGACA
>JBDVKF010000073.1:0-3150 GCA_039960995.1 Paracoccaceae bacterium
CGATCAAGAACGGACATATTCAAACCCGACAACCCGGTGTGCGAGGAGAGGTTGCCTTCGTAGCCCGAATATTTGGTTTGGCTGCGTAAAATCAACATGTTAGCATTTTCTTTCAAGAGTGGAGTTTAATGCAACAATCCCTGTTGATTGCACTGACAGATGTTGGCGAAATTCTCGAGTTTGCGATCAACGACCTTTCGGTTCCGCGGCGGAAATACTGGGGAACTTCAGAGTTAGAGGATCAATTGGACGGTATCAGCAGGGATACCATCTCATTTTCGCCTGACGGGGTTGTTTTTGCTGTTGGCGGAAATATTGGGCAAATTGCAGTTTTCCGCGTTGGGCAAAGCGCGCCAATCGTTGAATTGGAAACTGGAGTAATTCAGGTGCAGCAAGCCGCTTTCTCGCCGGATGGGCGTTTTCTTGCAGCGTTGGATACCAGTAGGAAAATTACAATCTGGAGCGTTGACGGTGGCACTGTTACTAGCAGAGCCATAAATATATCCTATCTATTCGCATTGAGCGTCGACGAAACAGAGCAGAACTTTGCGCAAATACCGGCTTCAATTCAATCACAATCGATTTCCCTAAAAGTTGCAGGGCAGGAGCGCCCCGAGAGATTTACATTGCAAGGTTCCGATATTGTAATTACAACTACTTTTGGCAGGCTGATGTCAATATCCCCGGACCTCGAAACAATGAAAGCCCGCGCGGGTCAGATTGTCCGCGTTACCCCTGTCGAGACTTCAGAGTAGTTACCTCCAACAACAGCGCAAAATGTTCATCCGTAATCGGCCAAAAAATGCAAGGGTCGATAACGGCCAAAGCCGAAACCGATGATAAACGCTCGTGCCGCACTGCAGCTTTGCTCCAATTTCGCAATTCAATGGTTCAACGATAGTCACACAATGGAATAGGTGGTGAGCTCTGATATGTTCGATCTGTTGATCAAGAGTCGGGCGCTCTAACACCTGAGCTACCACATTCAAAACTGGCTTGCAGGAGCACCTTTCCTAAACATGCTCGGAGGCACTCCTAACCACGCAATATGCCCGAAAATTTGAACTTCATGTGCAAAGTCGCGTTCTTGCCCGACATAAGTTGCGTTTCTCGCCGGACAAGTTGCGATTCATACCGGACGGCACACAAGAAGAAAGTTGGCTGGGATGGTAGGATTCCCAGCGGACTTTTTAACCCATTGTGTTTGCAGTAAAAAATTTCGCAACACTTCACAACGTGATGCAGTTGTGTTGCACATGGGCGGGGTGGCGGTCAATGTTTCAGAGCCTGAGGCTAAGGCGCACTGTAGCCAAGGGCTTGCGTGAAAACAAAGATGGAGGTGCATAGCGCTACTTTGGTTTTGCGATTGTAGCGAAAGGCCCTTACATGCCGTTCGCTACAGAGACACAGCTTACTTAATGCGGACATTCATGTTTCTTTGACGCGAAAACAATCTTGTCTTTGGCGCCCAAAACCAGCGTTTCTGTCAAAAGCATGGGTTAGTTAGTTGCCTTTTCTTGACGACAACGGGTTGCGCATGGCCAACTTTTTGCTCGGGACCCTTGCCAATAATTGCTCTGTATACACCCGAATGTGAGATTATGAGGGATCGCTCAAGCGGCTCTAAATGGGACAGACCCAACGCCACACGCTGGTTAAAGGCTCTAGCCGACTCGCCATTAGGAGGAGCGTCATAGGCTGCAAGTCGTGCCTCTGGCGGACCGCCTTCAAACACCCCCCAATCACGTTCCTGCAGTTCAGCTATGGTTTGAAATGGAAGCTCTAACTCTTGTGCAATAATCTGTGCGGTTTCTTGGCACCTTTTCAGAGGGCTGACAAGAATTCGAGACACGCCAAAGCCGCGCAAGCCGCACGCAGCCTCACCAGCCTGCCGTAGGCCTTCCGCATTGAGGGCTATGTCACGCTGCCCCATCACTTTCCCCAAAAGGTTCCAGTCAGTTTGGCCATGTCGCAAAAAAAGGAATTCACCTGAGAAATCCGAATTGAGCTCTGGGCGCAGAAGAGCCTTGATTTGCTCTGTGTTTTGGTCACAACAGGAGCGCACGGACCACCTCATGGTTAGGCTTTAGATCTTCGAATAAAATAGTCAAAAGCGCATCCTTGAATTCCCGCGCCTTTGGAACGAGCACGTCATATTCTTTGGTCGCGATACCTTCGTCACCGCTACGTTCTAGAACAGATCGAATTTCGGGATTATCAATGCTGGCCAAGAATTCTGCATAGAGTGCTGTAAGTGGCCCCGCTTTGTCCTCAAAGACGTCTTGGATCCGCGCGAGGGCTGGCATCGAGAACAATGTTTCCAGTTTGGCGCGCTTCTCGACACCACTCATACCACCGGTCTTGCTGACAGCGGCGACTCCGGCAAAATAGAGTAACATACGAGAAAACCGTAGCTTAATGTTACGGATGGCGCGCGGCTTGTGTACATCCTGAGTCTTGTGTTCAAAATCGACACAGATTGTGCGCCAATAGCGAATAATGTCGTTGAGCAAAAACAACGCAATTTTCTCATCCGAAAGATCCTCGGCGACATAGCGGCAGATCAGGCCACTGCGTAGCGCTTCAAAGGCGGCCTGATTGTAGATCCACTCACCTTCCAGCAAGAACAACATCCGCCGGGTGATGAATAAATTGGTGTCGTCATCGCCCCCGATTGTTTCGCAAAGTTCATTTGCCAGTAAAGGTTCGTCGAAGACACCGCCATGTGCCGGCATTTTGATCTCTGCATCGCGGAGCCTTGCACGGTAGATGTCTTGTTTGGATTGCAGAGAAGTTAATTCTGCCTCGTCTAGGCCGAGGAAAAAGAGATCGACGTCGGAGCCACTGGTGGTTTCACGGCGAGCAACGCTGCCGTTCACGCCAATAATGATGTTTGTATCCTGCCCAAAGATTTCCTCGGCAATCTCTCGCATAGTTTTGAGTTGGTGTTCGGATAATTGGTTAGCGCGTTGAAGAACGCCCGACACATCAGCGTTTGTCAGTTCTGCCATGTGAACCGCGCCGGGTTTGCCGGAGGCTCCAACTCATGAGTAGGATGGAGCATCATGAACAAAACGACGAACAAATATTCCCCAGAAGTGCGCGAACGTGCCGTACGGATGGTTTTGGACAATCAAGGGCAGCATGACA
>JBDVKF010000074.1:0-11127 GCA_039960995.1 Paracoccaceae bacterium
CAAGATCGTGGATTGGTACATGGACGGCAAGATCGAGATCGACCCGATGATCACGCACAAGCTGACATTGGACGAGATCAACCACGGCTTTGACCTGATGCACCAGGGCAAATCAATCAGAGCCGTCGTGGAGTTTTGATCATGAGCCTAGAGGTCATCGCAGAAAATCGAAGCTTTGGAGGCACGCAAAGTGTTTACAAACACAGCTCGGATATCTGCGGATGTGACATGACCTTTGCCGCGTATTTGCCGCCGCAGGCCGCCCATGGGCCGGTGCCAGTGCTGTGGTATTTGTCGGGCCTGACCTGCACCCATGAAAACGCCATGGCCAAAGGTGGATTTCAAGAACACGCGGCCGAACATGGGCTGGCGGTTATTTTTCCCGACACGTCGCCACGTGGGGACGGTGTCGCCAATGACGAAGCCTATGATCTGGGGCAGGGGGCTGGGTTCTATGTCAACGCCACGCGTGATCCTTGGAAACAGCATTTCCGTATGTATGATTACGTGGTTCGGGAATTGCGGTCCGTGGTTCTGGATAATCTGCCAGTTCAAAATCGCCACGGTATTACTGGCCATTCGATGGGCGGGCACGGCGCGATTACCATTGCGATCCGCAACGCAGATTTGTTTGAATCGCTGTCTGCTTTTGCCCCGATCGCACATCCAACCCAATCCGATTGGGGGCGCAAACAGCTTAGCGCCTATTTGGGCGATGACGAAAGCGCTTGGGCGGAACACGATTCAACATTGCTGTTGGAAGAACTGGGCTGGAAAGGCGATCTGCTGGTTGACCAAGGCGCCAGCGATCAGTTCCTTGATTTGCTCAAGCCCGAAGCGCTGGCCGACATGATGGCCAAGCGGCGCCAGCCCGGACAGGTGCGCATGCAGAAGGGCTATGACCATTCGTACTTTTTCGTAAACACCTTCGCGCGCGACCATGTCGCTTGGCATGCAGCAAGGTTGAATTGAAGCCATGATCAGGACACGACCAGTGATTTTCAAAACGATCCTTACAGCGGCCTTTATGGTGAGTGTCCCGGCGTTTGTCAGTGCAGCGGGTGACGCAGCAAAGGGCGAAAAAGTCTTTCGCAAATGCAAAGCTTGCCACGCCGTGGGTGAAGGCGCGGAAAACCGTGTGGGCCCGATGCTGAACGGGATTGTGGGGCGGGCCGTCGCGTCGGTAAATGGGTTCAAATACTCGGCCGCTTTGGAAGCTTTGAACGCAGACGCGGCGACATGGACACCCGAAGAGCTGGACGCGTTTCTGACCAAGCCGCGTGACTATGCCAAAGGCACCAAGATGACATTTGCGGGCCTGCGCAAGGAAGAGGACCGCACGAACATTATCGCATATCTCGCGACCTTTGCTGACGAGGGGACGTGAGGCACAGAATTGTTCGCCTAAGCCGGAGGAGAGACCCGGCACGGTGAACATGTAAGGCACCTGGCCCGTTACGGGTCAGGTGTATCACAGCGGCTAAGACGCCGCATCTACGGGAGGAACTTGAATGAAAAAGCTAATGCTTTTGACCTCAGGGATCGCGCTTTGCGCCGGGTTGGCTGTCGCAAATGATGATCTCATTTCCCAAATGGATAACTCCAAACAATGGGCGATCCAGACGGGCGATTACAAGAATCAACGCTATTCGGAACTCAATGAAATCAACGCTGAAAACGTTGGCGACCTTCAGGTGGCTTGGACGTTTTCGACAGGTGTTTTACGTGGGCATGAAGGGTCGCCGCTTGTTGTTGACGGTGTGATGTATGTGCACACGCCGTTTCCGAATATCGTATACGCGCTTGATCTGGCCAATGATGGCAAGATCCTTTGGAAATACGAACCCAAGCAAGATCCGGACGTCATTCCGGTGATGTGCTGTGACACCGTTTATCGCGGCGTTGCTTACGCAGAAGGCAAGATCTTCTTGCATCAGGCGGACACCAAGATCGTGGCCTTGAATGCCAAATCCGGTGCCGTCGAATGGGAAGCGCAAAACGGCGACTCGGCGCTTGGTGAAACAAACACCGCGACGGTTCTTCCGGTTAAAGACAAGATCATTGTCGGCATTTCGGGGGGTGAATTTGGTGTTCAGGGTCACGTAACGGCCTACAACATCGAAACTGGCGAACGCGAATGGCGTGCTTATTCCGTTGGTACGGATGATCAGCTGTTGGTCGATCCAGAAAAGACCACGCATTTGGGCAAACCCATTGGCGTCGACAGCTCGATCAAAACGTGGGAAGGCGATCAATGGAAGATCGGCGGCGCCACGACGTGGGGCTGGTATTCGGCCGATATGGAGGAAAACCTGTTCTATTACGGAACGGCGAACCCATCGACGTGGAACCCAGCGCAACGCCCAGGCGACAACCGGTGGTCCATGACCATTATGGCCCGCGATATCGACACAGGCGTGGCCAAGTGGTTCTATCAGATGACCCCACATGACGAGTGGGATTATGACGGCATCAACGAAATGATCCTAACAGAGCAGGAAATTGATGGCGTTGAGCGTAAGCTTTTGACCCATTTCGACAGGAATGGTTTGGGCTATACGATGGACCGTGTGTCGGGCGAATTGCTCGTTGCCGAAAAGTTCGATCCAGTGGTGAACTGGACCTCTGGCGTCGATATGGATCCGAATTCCGAGACATATGGCCGTCCTCAGGTCGTGGCTCAGTATTCGACCGAGCAAAACGGCGAAGACGTGAACTCGACCGGCATCTGTCCGGCCGCTCTTGGCACCAAAGACCAACAGCCCGCGGCCTATTCGCCGAAAACCGAGCTGATGTATGTGCCAACCAACCACGTCTGCATGGATTACGAACCTTTCCGGGTATCGTATACAGCGGGTCAGCCTTATGTCGGTGCGACTTTGGCGATGTATCCTGCACCAGAAAGCCATGGTGGCATGGGCAACTTTATCGCGTGGGATAACACCGACGGTTCGATCAAGTGGTCCATTCCCGAGCAGTTCTCGGTGTGGTCAGGTGCTTTGGCAACAGCGGGTGACGTTGTCTTCTATGGCACGCTCGAAGGCTATCTCAAGGCGGTCAGTGCTGAAACGGGTGAAGAGCTTTATCGCTTTAAAACTCCGTCCGGCATTATCGGCAACGTGATGACCTACGAAACTGATGGCAAGCAGTATATCGGCATCCTGTCGGGTGTTGGTGGCTGGGCCGGTATTGGTCTTGCGGCTGGTTTGACCAATCCAAATGACGGTTTGGGTGCTGTGGGCGGCTATGCAGCCCTAAGCGACTATACCGCGCTTGGTGGTCAGCTGACTGTGTTCGCATTGCCGAACTAATCACTTTGGCTGGCGCGACCGGAACAGGTCGGGCCAGCCTTTTACGAATAAACGGGTGAGATTTAATGAACTTTGCAACACGCGTCTTTGCAACCGGATGTCTGGCCTGCCTGCCGATGGCTGCTGTCGCAGACAATCTGTCGGTCGCCTATTCGGAAGATGGCCGCTATTTCACAGAAGACGACATTCCGACGTTCAATGTGGCCGAAGATGGTACAATCGATTGGCTGACTTATTCCGGCTTTCGGCGGTACCATTCGGAATGTCATGTCTGTCATGGCCCCGAAGGCGAAGGTTCGTCTTATGCCCCGGCCTTGAAAGTCTCTGCCATTGATTTGGATTACTACGACTTCTTTGACGTCGTGGTGAATGGCCGCAAAAAAGTAAACGCGGCAGAAAATTCAGTGATGCCTGCCTTTGGCGAAAACCCGAATGTCATGTGCTATTTGGATGACATCTATGTCTATTTGAAAGCCCGCGGCGTCGAGGCCGTCCCACGAGGACGCCCGCCAAAGAAAGAAAAGAAATCGGATGTGATCCGTGAAGATGAAAATTCCTGCCTTGGCTTATAAGGCGAAAGCGATCTGTGCCGTGCTGGCACTTTGCATCTCCCATGCGGGGTCGGTTCATGCGCAGACTTCAGATCTCGTTTCTCAAAACGCACTGAGAGTCTGCGCGGACCCCGCGAATTACCCCATGTCCACCGATGATGGGCGCGGGTATGAAAATAAATTGGCCGACTACGTGGGCGCTAAGCTGGAATTGCCGGTGCAATACACGTGGTATCCGCAGGCAACTGGCTTCATCCGCAATACGCTGCGCGCCAAACGCTGTGATATCGTCATGGGATACGCCCAAGGTCACGAGCTGGTCTTGAACACCAATCACTATTTCACGTCTGTTTATGCATTGATTGTGCCTGCAGATGGGGATTTGGCACAGGTCGATACGCTGGCTGATCCAGCCCTAAAAGGGCGCAGGATCGGGATCATCGCTGGCACGCCTCCGTCTGCACATATGGCGCGCAATGGGTTGATTGGACAGGCCAAGCCTTACAACTTGGTTGTGGATCGCCGCCATGAAAGCCCGGTGACAAACATGCTGGATGATCTGCAGTCAGGCGAGATTGAAGCCGCTGTTTTGTGGGGACCTCTTGGGGGGCCGTTGGTCAAAACATCCTATCCCGGTATGAAAGTCATTCCGCTGATAAAAGAACAATTGCCGCCGCGCCTATTCTTTCGGATCACCATGGGCGTACGCCGTGGTGAAAAGGTCTGGCAACGCAAGCTGAATTCCCTGATCCGGCGCAACCAAGACGAAATCAACGCGCTTTTGCATGACGCAGGTGTGCCGTTGGTCAGCGATCTGGGGACCGAAGTATTGGAGCTGTCGCAGTGATCCGCGCTGTCGTGGCCCTATTGTTTTTGATGCAGGCTGCGATGGCCCAAACGGTGCCCGAACCCGATGAATACCGCATGGATCATTTCCGTGGCTCGGTCCCGTCGACCATCACGGGTGGGACAACCATTGGCCCCGAAGCGGCCTATGCGTTGTGGCAGGACAAAACCGCAGCGTTCGTCGACGTCTTGCCCCAAGCGCCCAAGCCGGAAAACCTGCCCAAAGGCACGATCTGGCGGGACAAACCCCGCAGCAGTATCCCCGGCGCGATCTGGTTGCCCAATGTCGGATATGGGGCGATTGCCGACGTAACGGCTGTTTATTTTCGCACCGGATTGGAAAAAGTCACCCAAGGCGATCTCGCGCATCCGGTTGTCTTTTTCTGTCTTGAAGACTGCTGGATGAGCTGGAACGCCGCCAAACGGGCGATCGAATGGGGCTATTCCAACGTCTATTGGTTTCCCGAAGGGTCAGATGGCTGGGCCTTGTGGGATTATCCATTGGAACGCGTGAAACCTGAGCAACCGCAACCGGGCCAAGGGTAACACGGGTCCAAATTCAACCTTCCTAGAACCCTGCGAGCGATTTATGCAAGTGACTGACTGTGCCTTCGGTGTCGGTCATGGTGATATCCACGGATTGCGACCGTGTCGGGACTGACAGACCAACGCGTGGATTTTCCGAAAGCGAAATTGACCCTGTCATGTCCACATAACCGGCACCGTCCAGATCAATCTCGACGGTTTCGACATAGCGCATTGGAATGAACAGCAGCGAAATCTGATCCATCTGCATACCGGAATGCGAAGGATGCGAAATATCGACATCCATGCGATTTAACCGATTGGCCAAGCCGGACAAGCTGGCGCTGCTGGTCGACACAGGGACGCGCCCGACAACGTCAACAGCCATTTGCCCCAAAGTCTCTAACGCCAATTCGGGATCGGTTCCGGGCGGTGCAGCACAAGCGCCTGATCCGGATGTTTTCACAAAGGTCTCGGACACAAACAAACGCCCATCCGTGGTTTCGACAACCACATGCATCGGTGTGGGCCCGTTCACCCGCAACGTTATGTCGAAATAGAAACTGGTCTGGGGTCGATCCAAATCAAACACAGCCGACACCGGCATTGGATTCTCATCCAACACCACGGTCACTTTGCCGATCTGCAATCCCTGGGGTGCCACAACCTGCGCGGCCAATTCCGTGCGCGCATCGTCAAACGTGCGATAAGGCGCATCAATGGCGATCACGCTATCCCCATTCAACAAAGCACGTTCACCGTAAAGTTCGCTTTTGATTTCGTCCCAAATCTCGTTGGATGCAAAAGCAGGCAGGGCGATGGTGCACATAAATGCGGTGATCAGACCCGAGAGCTTCATGGTCGTTCTCCTTCATGCAGGAACGTGCCGAAAGCCCGTGGACCATCGCACGTGTCGATTGTTTTTAGCACAGAAAGCGTGTTTGCGTCTATGATTGTGATTGTGTTGTCGAACCAATTGGCCAATACAATCGATTGACCATCCGCTGTCGTATCGATGCCTTCGGGATATTCGCCGACATCAATTGTTGTTTCGACAGCCAAAGTTTGTTGGGCAATAACGCTGACGGTATTTTCATATTGATTGGTGACAAACGCGCGCCCGGCCGCAAACGCCACTCCGTATGGGCGTTCACCAACGGGCACTGTCGCCACCACAGCAGCGCGATCCACATCGATAACGCTGACATCATTGGTGCCGACATTGGCCACGAACAATCGCCCGCCCGGGGCAAAGCGTAACCCAAAGGGGCGCGTGCCGACCTTGATGCGGTGCAACAGATCCAACGTTTCAGCATCAAAGACAGACACCTGATCGAAATCCTTGTCCGCCGACGCCATAAATCGACCATCCTCGGACAGGCTGATCCCAGCAGGGGACGCACCCGTGGCCAGTTCTGTTTGCAATGCCAAAGTGGTCGCATCCAAAACCCATAGACGTGCGTTGAACCAATCGGACACGAACAATCGCCCGCGTGCCTGATCAAGGGCCACGCCAATTGGGCCGCCGTCCAGTTGCGTTTGCGCGACGATCGCCCCGGTGTCAGATGCGAAACGTCGGATTGTTTTACTCTCAGGTGACACTGTATAAACGTCGCCCATGTCGCTGACAGCCACACCTGCAGGGTTGCCGGGCACATCCCAACTGTCCGTTTGACGCGCGGTTGCGAAATCAATCACACCTAAGGCGTTGCCGTTTTGGCAGGTCACATACGCGGTGTCCGCCGTAGCGCTGCCTGCAATCAGGACAAACCCAAGCGCTGCGAAAAGGTCAGGACCCAGCCGCACCGAACCGCGTCACCAATGCATCCAAACCCGCCTGATACACACCTGTCACAGCGGCAATGGCTGCGGCATCATTCAGATCTTCGGGGGGATCATTGTTTGGATATCCTCGATAAAACGCGCCGCGCCATTCAATGACAGACCCGCCGCCTTCGCGGGCTTTGACCGTCAGATGGGATGAGTAGTTCGTGACGGGCAGCACTTCGACCAAGACATCCGTGATGCGATAGGAATAGCTCATCTTTTCGTCGCTATGCTTGTACAGGATTTCACTGATCGTTGGCCCGTCTGCGGCCCCCAATGTCAATACGCGCGTCGCATCAATCGCATTGTCACCATTGCCTGCGGACGAATGCACAGCCGGATGCCATGACATGTCCTGAAAATTACCGATGCCGGCCCACACCTCGGCCGGGTCTGCGGCAACTTCGGTGGTTAGCGTCACTTTTTGGCGTGTCGGCCCATGTGACATGGCCAGCGTTGGTACCATCGCAACGGTCACAGCTGCTATAAATGCTCTGCGTTTCATTTCTGATCCTCCCTGAAAGATCCGACAATCAAGAACACAGCCCATGCCGCGTGTGCGCCACGCGTCGACACTCAAGATATCCCCATGACCCGCCGAGCCGACAACCGGGTGGCGGTGTCAGAAACAGAAGCAAGATCAGTCGCATACGCGCATTCTTAAAAAATAAGAATCGTGCTTTATGATGAAGCTGTTAGGCTGTTGATCGCAACACGGCCAAAAGTATCGGTTTCCAACTGATCGCTGTGCAACCCATAATTTATGTGAAGGTTCGCGTGAATTCATCGCGATCCAAGGGAGGATGCTTTGCCCAAAAGGCTGACACCGTTCATCGCGGTTCTCATCTGGTGCCTGTCCGGGGTTGTTGCGGCGGCCATTGAGGTCAAAGCAGGCGTGTTGCGGATTGATTATCAGACGCTGTTGCCGATTTCACGTTTTGATCTGCGCCCGGATGATCTGGGGTTTGCTGGAGCCTTGCTGGCCGACGAGGACAACGGCACAACCGGTAGCTTTCTGGGCCACACCTATGAAACAACGCATGTCGCCACCGCGCCAGATGGGGCGGAGGCAGCCATGGATCAATTGCTGGCAGATGGCGTGCGTTTGTTGGTGGTTCTGGCCAATATGGATGACCTACTGCGTTTGACGGACAAAGCTCAAGACGCCGGCGCTTTGGTATTCAACGCGATGACGCCGGACACCGCGCTGCGCGATGATCAATGTCGGGGCAATTTGCTGCACACAGCGCCATCCCGGGCAATGAACGCGGATGCGATTGCGCAATTCGCGGTTTGGAAGAAATGGACCGAATGGTTCTTGATCGCAGGATCAAACCCCAATGACGTGGCCTTGGCCGATGCGTATCGCCGGGCCGCCGCCAAGTTTGGTGCCAAGATCGCCGAGGACCGCACTTTCGCCGACACTGGCGGGTCGCGCCGCACCGATTCAGGCCATGTCTTGGTGCAACGGCAATTGCCAACAGACACCCAAGACGCGCGTGATCATGACGTGGTGATCGCCGCAGACGCCTCGGATTATTTCGCGCGCTATCTCAGCTATCACAGTTGGACACCCCGGCCCGTCATGGGCGCAGGTGGCTTGCGCCCGGTCACATTCCACGGCGCGCACGAAGCATGGGGTGCCACGCAATACCACACCCGTTTCGAAGACCTAACGCGTCGCTATGCCCGCCCCGAAGATTACAACGTCTGGCTGGCCTTGCGCGTCATTGGCGAAGCCGTGACACGCGCGAATACCGCCGACCCAACCGAGGTGCGCGACTATGCCTTGTCAGATGCGTTTGAATTGGCCGCATTCAAAGGCCAAAAGGTCACATTTCGCAATTGGAACGGCCAATTGCGCCAACCCATCCTGCTGTTTGACGGGATGATCACCGTCAGCGTCAGCCCCCAAGAGGGCTTTCTGCACCAAACATCGCCATTGGACACGATGGGTCTGGATCGCCCTGAATCCAAATGTTCGGCATTCAACTGATGAGGAGATGCGCATGAAATCCCTTGCTCTGACAACCGCGCTTGTCACGATGGTGATGACGGCCCCTGTGATGGCTGGCAAAGCCTTCATTTCCAATGAACGCGGCAATTCGATCACCGTTGTGAACACCGACACATGGGAGGTCGAGACCGAGTTTTTCGCAGGCAACCGCCCACGTGGGATCACGGTCAGCCCGGATGGCAGCAAGGTTTATGTCTGCGCCTCTGACGACAATCTGGTGCGGGTTTATGACGCCAGCAGCTACGAAGAACTGCCCAGCTTGCCATCGGGGCCAGACCCGGAATTGTTCATCATCGAACCCTCGGGCAAACGGCTTTATATCGCGAACGAAGACGACAACCTTGTGACTGTGACTGACACGGAAACCCGTACTGTCATTGCCGAAGTCCCGGTGGGCGTGGAACCCGAAGGCATGGGGATGAGCCCGGACGCCAAATGGGTGGTGAACACGTCCGAAACGACCAACATGGCGCATTTCATTTCAACGGATGATTACAAGATCAAACACAATGTGCTGGTCGATCAACGTCCACGCTATGCGCAATACACCGATGACGGATCGCGCTTGTTTGTGACGTCGGAAATTGGCGGCACCGTATCTGTGATGGACATCGCCGAAGACGGCACCCCAACCGTTGTCGGCAAGATCTCTTTTGAGGTGCCCGGCGTTCAACCCGAATGGCTGCAGCCCGTGGGCGCGAAAGTCACCGCAGACGGCAGCCGATTGTTTGTGGCCCTGGGCCCGGCCAATCGGGTCGCCGTTGTCGATGCCCAAAGCCTTGAAGTGCTGGATTACATTCTGGTGGGCCAACGGGTTTGGCAGCTTGGGTTTACGCCGGACCAGAAATATCTACTGACCACAAACGGCAATTCCAACGACATCACCGTGATCGATGTCGCCAAAGAAAAAGCCATCCGTTCGATACAGGTGGGCCAACAGCCTTGGGGCATTGTGACAATTGATTGAATGACACGGGAGAGACCAAACCATGAAAAAATTGATGATCGCAGCACTGGCTGCAAGCCTAGGCAGCCCCGTTGTCGCAGCCCCTTTATGCGATGATCTTGGGTTTGCGGGTCTGCTAGCCAAGTGCAATCGCGGCGAAACGATCAAATTGCTGCTGGCCTCAGGGCAGCCCTTGGGCGAAGACGTCGCCCTACAATCGGGGGCGTATTACAAGCTGGAAGTCACTGCAGATGGATCGGCAGAATTGGCCATTGAAGGCCCCAGTTTTTTTCGCGCCATTTGGATGAATGAAATCGTCATCAACAAAATCGAAATCCGCCCCATGGCCATCGACAGTATCGAATTCGACAAAGCGGGCGTGGCGGAATTGTCCTTTATCGCGATCCAACCGGGCCGCCATACCATCCGGATTCCAGGATCAACGGGTGACTCGCAATCCGTGACCATATCCATTCAATAACTGAGGGGTTTCATCATGAAACAGATCATCACCTCTGCGGCGCTGATCGGTGTTGCCGCGCCCAGTTTTGCCGATGGACACTTGGACGCCGATACAATCGCGAAAATCGAAAGCTGGTTGGCCTCGATCGAATGTTAGATGGATTCTGATGACATCGAAGTCGAAGAGGATGGGTACGATCTGGACGATGTCATTTGCAAAGGCGGAGACCAATTCGACATCAAGCTGGATAAAGACCTGAACGAAGTCAGTCGCCGCGCGGAATGATCAACGGATCAGCCTGGAACCCTGGTATCACCGTTGCCTCAAGGAACATGGATAAGCTTGAAAAACCTATGGTTTCACAGCAAAATAATAACATAACGAATATTATACCGGTGTGTGTTTTAGCCGCAAAGCGATAATGTCACCTGTGAGTAAAGCAGAAGTGTCACTCTCCTCGCAAAACGATGTGAGGATGAGCGGACATGGGATGGGTGATGATGTGAACCGCGCCGGGTTTGCCGGAGGCTCCAACTCATGAGTAGGATGGAGCATCATGAACAAAACGACGAACAAATATTCCCCAGAAGTGCGCGAACGTGCCGTACGGATGGTTTTGGACAATCAAGGGCAGCATGACA
>JBDVKF010000075.1:0-269044 GCA_039960995.1 Paracoccaceae bacterium
CATGGCGAATTGATAGGTGGTGCCTGCGTCAAGCACCTGCGGGATCGACAACCATTCGGTGTCGGTGCCGTCTTGAAACGAAACTTGCACGACGCCGTTGCGGACCCAGACGGTGAAATCCCCATCCGAATTGTCCCGCCCGTCTTTGGACACCAACGCAAACTCGCCAAACAATCCAGCCAAGGAAAAACTCAAACTCAACGTCCCGTTGGTCGTATCCATGCTTTGAGTGTGGCCAAGATCGAGAGGCGCATTTGCCGCTTCTCCGTATGAGTTTGTGGAGGTGTTCTCCAGCACAGGAGCGGCAGTGTTTGAATTTGCGTGCAGCGCAATCATTGTAAATTCCCCGTTACATAACCTTGAAATGATGATTCCATTAGAAGTGTGTAAAAAAAATGGCTTGACTTGCAATGGCGCCGAGTTCGGCGGTAAAGCGCGGTCGTGCCCGCTAGTGTGCTGATAACAAATGTTAATAAATGGATTTTTTCCGCCGATTTGCGTGTGTAATTCTGCATGAACATCGAGGTTCGGCGAGATGTTGCCTGAACAATGCCTTATTTGGGCGGAGAAACGACACCAGTTTCCTTCGGTTTTCCAAGAAGCTTGTGGTTAATCAGATATTTAGATTCGTTCTGCGACGCGAAACAGATTGAAGATTTCGCGCTGATTTTATCGATTTTGGCAACATTTCATTTTGGCCTGATCACTAGGCCGTTATCAATTTGGTGGCGGGTAAAACCGGTTGGACACGGGGGCGCAAAATTTCCATGCCCGACTGATTATGCCCCGACTGGTTTTACTTAAAGGTGAGATAAGGATTTGGCGTTAGACAGCCGTATATCGGATTCGAGGTCACATATGCTGCGTCAGATATCGTTTTTCATCATTGTCTTGGTTCTCGGCTGTCCTTTGATCGTTGCCATGCCAGTTAAAGCTGCGGAAACAGTGACCCCTAAATCGGTGGCCCAAGAAATTGTCACCGATCAAATTGAGACGGATCAAATCGTCACGGATCAAATTGACCGTGCCGGACGTCAAAGGATGCTTGTTCAGAAAATCGGGCGCGCAGCATGCTATGTTTTGGGCGACATAGAGAAGGACAAGCACCAAAAGATGGCGATGGACGGCATTGCCGAATTTTCAAATGTTCAGAAATGGTTGCGAAATGGGCATCCAATTCAGCAATGGCCTGCTGCAACAGACGCTGCGTTGATTGCAAATCTGGATGACGTCGACCGCGTCTGGGGGGCATTGAAAGCGGCAGATTCCCAGCTTGCCTATGGCGATTTTCATACAATCGTTGTGCATCAGGTACTGTCGTTGACAGACACTGTAATGGCGGCCGCGAATGAAACGGTCAAAACCTTGAGCGGATTGATTGATGTGGGCCCGTTTGATTCAACCTATGTGAAAACACTGGATGTGGCAGGTCGTCAACGCATGCTGACCCAACGCGCAACAAAAGAGTTTTGTTTCGCCGCTTTGATCTCAGACACCGCAGATCACCGTATTATTTTGGCGCAGACAATGGATGAATTTGAACGCGTTCTGGACAATTTATTGACGGGGCAAGATGGTTTGATGGAGCCGCCCAATATTTTGATAAAAGCGCAATTGGAACGGACGCAGCGCACATGGGTCCAACTGGCGGCGCTGTTCGAATTGATCAAAGACTCGCAAAACGTCACAAAAGAACAGATGAATGAGGTCGCGGCGCTTAGCGACAAAGTGTTGTTTCAGATGAATGCGGCCGTTCACGCCTATGCGACTCTGCGCCCATAAATTTCAACAGTAAGCTCTGGCAAAAATCCACGTGATCAACGTCCGGCTGTTGCGCATCGCGCTTCAGATTTCGTGCCCTTTCGTGCCCTTGGGTGTGGGGGGCAGGGCAGCTCTGTGGCAATGGGCTCTTGCACAGCGGCGCGGGCGCAACTAGAAGGGCGCGAATTTACGATGTCGGGTCCGCTTTGGGCCCCTTGATCCTATGGAGCGCACATGCAGGTCACTGAAACGCTGAACGAAGGCTTGAAGCGTGGATACGCCATCACCGTGACGGCTGACGAGCTGGACAGCAAGGTCAATGAAAAATTGACTGAAGCCCAGCCCGAAGTCGAAATGAAAGGCTTCCGCAAAGGCAAAGTGCCGATGGCACTTTTGAAAAAGCAGTTCGGCCAACGGCTGATGGGCGAAGCGATGCAGGAAAGCATCGATAGCGCCATGGCAGAGCATTTCGAAGCGTCAGGCGAACGCCCTGCGATGCAGCCAGATGTCAAAATGACCAACGAAGATTGGAAAGAGGGCGACGACGTCAATGTCGAAATGTCCTATGAAGCGCTTCCGGAAATTCCAGAAGCTGATTTGTCCAAGATCAAATTGGAAAAGCTTGTCGTCAAAGCCGACGACACGGCCGTAGAAGAAGCCTTGGGCAACCTTGCTGAAACGGCGCAGGATTTCAAAGCCCGCAAAAAAGGGTCCAAGGCGAAGGATGGCGACCAAATCGTCATGGATTTCCTTGGCAAAGTGGATGGCGAAGCGTTTGAAGGCGGTGCTGCAGAGGATTACCCGCTGGTTTTGGGATCAAACAGCTTTATCCCCGGCTTTGAAGAGCAATTGGTTGGTGCCAAGGCGGGTGAAGAAAAGTCAGTTTCGGTGACCTTCCCTGCTGAATATCAAGCAGAGCATCTGGCTGGCAAAGAGGCTGTGTTCGAATGCACAGTTAAAGAGGTCAAGGAAGCTGTCGCGGCTGAAGTCGATGATGAGCTGGCCAAGAAATTTGGTGCCGAAGATCTTGCAGGCCTGAAAGGGCAGATCACAGAGCGTCTGGAGGCCGAGTATACTGGTGCAGCGCGTGCGGTGATGAAACGCAATTTGCTGGATGAGTTGGACACAGCGGTCAAGTTCGATCTGCCGCCGTCTTTGGTTGAGGCCGAAGCCAAGCAAATTGCGCATCAGCTGTGGCATGAGGACAATCCTGAGGTTGAGGGGCATGATCACCCTGAAATCGAAACGACCGAGGAACACACAACTTTGGCCGAACGTCGCGTGCGCCTTGGGTTGTTGTTGGCCGAGCTGGGTCAAAAAGCCGAAGTCGAAGTTTCAGACGCTGAAATGAGCCAAGCCGTGATGGCGCAGGCGCGTCAGTATCCTGGGCAAGAACGTGAATTTTTTGAGTTCGTCCAGAAGAACCCGCAGATGCAGCAGCAGCTGCGCGCACCATTATTCGAAGACAAAGTCGTGGACCATGTTTTCGAATTGGCAACAGTCTCTGAAAAAGAGGTGTCCAAAGACGACTTGCAAAAAGCCGTTGAGGCGCTCGAAGACGACTAAATTTTCAGCAAATGTCAGTCTAAAAAGCCCGCTTTCTAGGAAGCGGGCTTTTTTATTAAATGATTTCCGCGCATTGCGTCGATCGATTTACTTTCAACTTTTGGGAGAAGCCATTGTTTCCATTGCGAAAACAGGCGCCGGCGGAAAACTTCCCATTATTAAAGTGGTCAATTTTATGTTAATATTTAGGCGAATCGCCGTTTTGAGTGATTCGAAGCTTCGAATGTATTTTGAATACTTGTAAGTGAAGAGGAAAAGTTAGAATGCAATTCTTTAATAAATTTACAGGATCAGCTTTGGCGCTAGCGCTTGCTGCCAGCCTTGGGGCGGTCTCGCAAGCCGAAGCGACCCACGGTCGCGGCGCGGCTATCGTTCCATCCGTAGATGCAAATGGTACCCTGACCGTAGATATGGTTGGTTTTTGGCGTCAAGATCCGAACGATCCCGTTTGTAGCTTTCCACATGATTGTATCACAGCGACTGTAACAGGCCCAGGTGGTACTTTTGCCGGCAGCATTGGTGGAAACGCTGCTGCCAATTCTGGTGGCGCCACTCTGGATCTGAATGATTCACGCCGCGCCGAGGTCCGTCAGATTGACACGCTTCAGCTCAACCAAGGCGCAGGTCTCTACACCATCGAATGGGGTTCAGGCAATTGGGTTCCAGGTGTGGAAGGTCTTGCTAACAACAACTATGGGACCACATCGACGATTTTCTGGGACGGATCCACGGCCAACGCGCCAATCTTGTTTGACCTTGAAAACATCCAGCAAGAAGTCGTGCGTGGGCAAGGTTACTCGGACAATCTAGACGCGACGTCTGGTAACGGTTTGGGACTCACCTATGCAAGCTCAACACCAGGAACAAGAACAGGCGTTGCTGAAGGCCCAGATACATTCGCAATCGATGCTTTAGGTAATGTTACTATTGATGCCGGTGACGAAATTGCAGGTACTGGTACATATGACATTACTGACAATATAAGTTCGACAGCACCGTCTGCTGACCACGCCTTTGAAGGGTCGATCACCAATGCTGACGGCAGTTCGGTAGAATTTTACTGGGTGTTTGACGGTGTCGACACAGGTGGACCAACTAACACTGCACCAAACCTTGATGACCTTGTTGTAAATGTCATTCTGGGCCAAACATTGAACCAGACTATCGAAGCGACAGACCCGAACACAGGCGATACCCTGACTTTGGACCTGCTGAGCTTCACAGGTTCAGGTGAAACATTCCCTGCAGGTTTGTCAGGCAGCTCACCACTGTCCGGTCTGTTCTCATGGGATTCAACAGGGTCGACTGTCGGTGACAGCTTCCTCGCGATCTTTGAAACACGCGATGACGGTGGTCTGACTGACCGTGGTTCGCTGCGCATCAATGTGATTGCTGATCCAGGTGGCACACCAGCGGTTCCACTGCCAGCAGGTCTGGTTCTGTTTGGAACAGGTCTTGCCGGATTTGGCGTACTGAAAGCGCGTAAGAAGCGTTCGTAAGATAAGTGTCTAAGCGCCGTCATTAATCGCGGCGCTTAACCTTAAAAATTTATGGGGCAGGCCGGGCGTGACCCGGGCTGCCTTTTTTTGTTAAACCACACACGTAAATTGTATTTCGAGGACAGATAATGAACCTGTGCAAACTCGCATTAATTGGATTTTTGGCTGCTGCGCCCATGGGCGTATCCGCAAAAGGCGTTACCTTGAATGAGGAAACCAGCCTAGATTACAGCGGAGATGTCGAAAGCTGGCTGTTGAACAGACAGATTATGGACCTGAGTGGTGCAAGCCAAGATCCGGATGCTTTGGCCGCAGTGGCCCAGTTGTTTCGCCAAGGTCATCCGCGTGCCAGCGTTGGATTAAAGAATTATTTTGATCGTTTTCCCAATGACCCATCCGCGTTTGATTTGGCCGGGATCGAGTTGTTGCGGGAACAAAAATACAAACAAGCCAAAGTGTCGTTTCAGCGCGCGATTCAGTTGGGGGCTTCGAACCCATGGACTCGCGCCAAATTGGGCATGACTGAATTGTTGCTGGGGAACATGGATCGCGGCACTGAGATGTTGGAAGGGGTCATCAACGAAGACCCGGCCAACCCATTGGCCCGCAGATACCTGGCTTGGAGCGCGGCCCAAAGTGGCAACTTGCCACGGGCCATTCAGCATTCAGAAGCGGCGTTGCAAGCGTTTGGATTGCCGAAGGCAACGGTAAACCGGGCACATTTGGATTTGGCCGGCATGTATCGACGGGCTGCTCGGTTTCATGACATTCAATCATTGTTGAACCTTGCGGTGCAAAATTCGGATTTGAAACTGCCGGATCAAACGCTGATCGAGTTGTACGGGATGTATCTTGATGCCTCGCTTGAGATCAAGGACGTGAATGGCGCGAATGTCGCGTTGACGCGATTGCGCCGTTTGGGGTTGGACAAGTCTCCGCAATATCGGTTGGCGTCTGCGCGTGTGGATTTGATCGAGGACAATGCGGAAGCCGCCATCGAGAAAATTCAGGCGTTGCGCAATGACGTTCCCGCGCTCGAGCTTGAATTGATCCCGGATTTGGCACGGGCCGAGGCCAGCGCAGGGCGTGTGTCGCAGGCTGTGTCGCGTTTGAAGTCACTCGCGACTGTGCGTGGTGCTGGGCGTGATGTGCCGGTGCTGCGCGAGGCTGCGGCCTTGCTGAACGCAAAGGGCACGCCAGAGATGATGCTGGCCTTCGTTGACGATACATTGTTGGCCGCTGACGATCGCGTTGATCTGCAGCGTTTGGGGATCGAGCTTTTGATCCGTGGCAACGAACATGATCGCGCCCGCGATGAGGCGCATAAGCTGGTTGCAGCCGCGCCGCAGGATGCGTTTGCGCAACGTTTGCTGGGCAACCTGTTGATGGACAATGCATCGAAGGACGAGGCCATCGCTGCGTTCCGCAAGTCGATTGAATTGTACCCTGAAGATCCAGAAGCGTGGTTGACCTTGCTTGGGGCCGTTCATGGTCACGAAACCTATAGCCATGCGGGCCCGGAGTCTGGCCATGGTGAAGTTGAACAGCTGTTGAAAGATGCGATTGCAGCCAACCCCAACAGCGCAAAGCTGTATACGGAATTGGGTCTGTTATATTTGTCTGACGGCAATCTGGAGCCTGCCATTGGGTCGTTTTCGGATGCATTGACACGTTCGCCCGGTTATTTGCCAGCACTGTCTTTGGCGGCGTTGTCTCAGGCTGATCTGGGCAAGAACCTCGGCAGTGCGCGGGAATTGGCGTCGTTGGCTCGTCAACTGGCGCCGACGGATTCCATTGCGCAGGATATCGAAGGGTGGATCGCGTATAAGGCAGGGAACTTAGACAAGGCGGCTGAGCTGCTGGATGCCGCCCTTGCGTTGGATGAAAATGACACCACGACTTTGTACCACCGTGCTGTTGTGTCCGAAAAGCAGGGCGCGTATGATGCGGCACGCGACATGTATGTGCGGTCTTTGGCGGGTGGGGACACGTATCGCCATTACCAAGAAGATGCGCGGGGCGGGTTGATCCGGATTCAACCGTCGCAAATGGTAATGGCAAGTGTGCACCGGCTTGAAGCGGATGGCGCGGGCGAGCTGTTGGGTCAGCTGCATCTGACACCCTTGTCGGCGGATGGCGGTGTGCGGTTGTCGGCTGACATTTCAGGTCTGCCCGAAGGTCCAAACGCGGCGCATATTCATGAATACCCAACATGTGCCCCGAAAGACGGCAAGATTGGCGGAGCGTCAGGACCCCATTTCGGCCACGCCCATGTGCACGCCGCAGCCGCGGATGGCAGCTCTGACACAACGCCAGTGGATCACGCTGCCATGGGCCACGAGATGCCAAAGGCTGAAGAGGTCGTAGACCACGCTGCCATGGGTCACGAAATGCCTAAGGCGGATGAGGCCGTAGACCACGCTGCCATGGGTCACGAAATGCCAAAGGCTGAGGAGGTCGTAGACCACGCTGCCATGGGGCACGACGTGCCAAAGGCTGAGGAGGCTGTAGACCACGCTGCTATGGGCCACGACGTGCCAAAGGCTGAGGAGGCTGTGGATCACGCGGCGATGGGGCACGACGTGCCTAAAGCAGAGGAGGCTGTGGATCACTCGGCGATTTTGCCGCGCGGTGATCTTGCTCCGTTTATCTTTGATGCCAGCCTCGTTTCAACAACCACTGTGGACGCGCCACAGCTGAACTTGGACGAAATTCGCGGACGGGTTTTGATGATCCACTTGGGCGCTGATGTGGACGGAAAAAGTGGTGCGAAAATCGCCTGCGCGATCATTCACTAACCCTCTTGATCCTGTAAATTTAGAGAGGCCCGATTTAACGATCGGGCCTTTTTTGTTATCAGATCTTGTTTTTTAAAAGCAATGTGTTGCGATCATAAGGTAAAGTGGATCCTATGGATTGATTCCGATTGGGTAGACGCCTTTTCGCACAAAAAAGCCGCCGCAAACACAAGGCTTGCGGCGGCTCTATTTTGATCGGTGGGTAAGATCAGTCTTTCGGCTGTTCTTCCGTTTCACCGGTTTCGTCACCTGCGCTGATGCCAGCAGATTCTGCGAGGTCGTCATCGTCAGACGCGGCAGCACCGATATCGTCAAACAGCTCCTGAATTTCGAATTCAGCAGCGGCCTCTTCTTCAGCAGCCAGTTCCTGGATCGATTTGCCAGACGCTTGCAATTCCGCTTCTTCGGCCGAGCGTGCAACGTTCAATTTGATCGTTACTTCGACTTCGGGGTGCAGAACGACGCGCATTTCGTGCAGGCCAAGTTCTTTGATCGGTGTTTCGATCACAACCTGTTTGCGGTCAATGCTGAAGCCACCTTCGGAGGCAACTTCGGCGGCGTCACGTGTTGTGACCGACCCGTAAAGGCTGCCACCATCTGACGCTTGGCGGATCACGATGAACTGTTGTCCATCCAGACGTTCGCCCAGTGCTTCGGCTTCTGACTTGGTTTCAAGGTTGCGGGCTTCGAGCTGCGCTTTTTGCGCTTCAAAGCTGGCAATGTTCGCCTTTGACGCTGTCAGGGCTTTCCCTTGCAGCAAAAGGTAGTTGCGCGCATAGCCGGGTTTGACGTCAACGACGTCACCCATCTGGCCAAGCTTGGCAACACGTTCAAGAAGGATCACTTGCATGTCAAAGTCTCCTTACTTTACGGCGTATGGAAGCAGGGCGAGGAACCGGGCGCGTTTGATTGCACGAGCCAGTTCACGCTGCTTCTTGGCCGAAACGGCGGTGATACGGGATGGCACGATCTTGCCACGCTCAGAGATGTAGCGCTGCAAAAGACGTGTGTCTTTGTAGTCGATCTTTGGCGCGTTATCACCCGAGAAAGGGCAGACCTTGCGACGGCGGAAAAATGGTTTTGCACCCATGTCAGGTCTCCTTAGCGGCGTTCGCGGCGTTCGCCACGGTCACGTTCATCACGTTTTTGCATCTGAACCGAAGGCAGTTCAGCGTGTTCGTCGACCTTGATGGTCAAAACGCGCATGACGTCTTCGTGCAGGCGCATCAGACGTTCCATTTCCTGAACGGCAGGTGCGGGGGCATCGCTGCGCAGATACGCATAGTGACCCTTGCGGTTCTTGTTGATCTTGTAGGCCATGGTTTTGACGCCCCAATACTCGTGATCCACGAGAGCGCCACCATTGTCCGTAAGGACGGTGCCAAAATGTTCGATTAAGCCCTCGGCTTGTGTGTTAGACAAGTCCTGGCGGGCGATCATCACATGCTCATACAGCGGCATGTTCACTCCACTTCTGTCAAGGCGCACTTCAAAGACCGGACGTTCATTCCCTGCTGTCTGGTCACGAGAGGCTGCGCGGAATAGTTTTCTTGCAGGAACGCGCGCTTATACATCGCTGCGTTAGAAAGGCAAGCCCGCCGCAAGATAACCAGCAGGTGGCCCTATTTCCGCCTGTTTTTAAATACAAATTGAAAAAAAATATAGAATTTGAGGACGAGCAAATGACATCCCACAAGGAAGTCACATCGAAACTAGAGGACGAGCGCCACAGTTCTTTTGGCCCGTTTTATAGTATGTATTTGAAGACTCGTGCTGTTGGTATGCGCGGGGCAGGCAAATTTGGGATGGCGATGATCGTCCTTGCTTTTGCCGTTTGGTTTGCGCCGGAATCGATTTTTCCGGCGATGCCAAAGATTTTCAAATTGTTTGCATCGCTCAGTTTTGGGTTTCTTGGATTGGCGTTTTGGCAGTCGGTTTCCAATTTGGGATTGCCGTCAGTTGAAATTGATACCATTCGCCGAGAAGTAAAGTTGATGCGTGGGTTTGGGAAAACCAGACACGTCGCGGGTGAATACAAGTTCAAAGACTTGGCACAGGCGGAGCGTGTGGGCAATCAGATCCGATTGTGGGGCAATGACGGCACAATCCTTGTAGACGTGGAAATGCGCGACCCTGCAAAATTGAACAGTTTGGTGTCGGGTTTGCGTGACGAAGGCAAACTGATCTAAGCACGGCCGCGCACTTGCTCAGTTAGGTTGTGCACAAGCAGAGGTTTGCTTGCGCGCACATTCTGTTGAGCCGTGCGGGATTGTTTGTCGAACTAACGGTCACAAATATAACCGGTAGAAGCCAACTTACCGGAGTATTTCTAGATGAAACATCTCTTTCTTGCTGCGGCGTTTGCTGCAGCCGCCACGACTGGGTTTGCCGCTGATAAGTACATTCTTGATAGCAGCCATTCGCAGGTACTGTTCCATTACAATCACCTTGGCTTTTCGACAACTTACGGCATGTTTTCGGGGTTTGAGGGGGAGATTGTCTTTGATCAAGCAAACCCTGAGAACTCAAGTGTAACGGTATCTATGCCGACCAAATCGATGTTCACGGGCTGGGAAAGCCGCACGGAGGTTTTCCTGTCGGAGGATTTCCTTGGCGCGACAGATGAGGATTTAATTTCATTTGTATCCACGGGAATCGAAATCACAAGCGACACGACTGCCAAAATCACCGGTGATCTCACGTTGAACGATATCACCAAACCCGTTGTGCTGGATGCTGTGTTGAATCAAGTTGGCCCGCATCCACTTTCCAACACGCAATGGGCAGGGTTTGACGCGACCACTACGCTTAAGCGTTCTGATTTTGGGCTGGGCGCGTTTGCACCCGCCGTAAGTGACGAGGTCGAAGTCAGTATTTCGATTGAAGCTGCAAAAGTAGAATAGCCCATTATCCGCATTTTAAACGCGCATTGGGTCACCTTTATCGGGTGACCCATTGTTTGTGTGTTGCGTGACCTTGGTCGCGGATTTCAATGGCGTGCCGGGTTACTCAGCATTTCGTTGTGCGGTCAGTTTGATTTCGACGTTTACCGAGAAGCCTAACGATCCCTCATCAGCCATATTGTCCCCGATGCCAAAGTCCCGGCGATCAAGGGTCAACTTGGCTGCGACATTTGCCGTGTCGCCATCTAGCGAGAGGCTGAATGGCATTTCAAGGGGACGGGTGGCCCCCCGAATGGTCAATGTTCCATTGGCTGAATAGCCATCGACAATTTGAACGATGTCGGCGGTGAACTGGGCGGTCGGATGGATCGTGACGTCGAAAAAGTCCGGTCCAAGCGCCTGATTTGTTACGGAGCCCACTGTCATGGACGGAATGGCGATTTGAACGTCCACATCCCCCGCTTTTTGGGCCAATAGTTCTTCATCAAAACGGATGGCGGCGGTCCAATCGGCGAATTGGCCCTGAACTTGGGACCCGAACTGCGTGATGGTGAAGGTAATCGTGCCGTCTTGGACGGCCCATTCGGTTTGGACCTCACCCAATGTGATCGAGGCTTTGGTGGTCGTATGGCGATCATAGACGCCGATCACGCTGCCAATGCCCAAAGCGACGACCCAAGCCGCAATTGCTGCGATTATTGGTAAAGCTGTGGACCGGTGCGGGGGTGCCGGTTGGCTTTGAGCGGTGCCAAACCACATCCGGCGCAGGGTCACGTCCTTGTCGAGGACATGATGTTTCAGCGCGCCAAGGGCGTGCAAAAAGATCGAAGCGATGAGCACACGTTCAAACACGAGGTGTAATCCGGCAAAGATCGATGCAACATTTTCGTTTTTCGGAACGAAAGGCAGGTTCTGACCAAAGGGCCACCAGATAGGGGCAAACCCGGTGGTGGCGGCGTGGTGTATCCATCCCGACAATGGAACCAGCACCAGCGAACCATACAAGAGCCAGTGCACCGTATCCGCCGCAAATTTTTCAAGTTTGCGGTCTGGATGCAGGGGCGCGGGCTTTGTTTGTCGAAGTGCTGCATAAATACGGGCGAGGGCGGTGAAGAACACGAACACGCCCAGAGTTTTGTGCAAAGAGAACAAGAACGCCTTGCGGGCCAATTGCTCGGACGTTTCAAACGGCAGGTCGTTGGCAATGATCCCCAGCGGGATCAGGCTGAGGATCAACAAAGCTGTCAGCCAGTGAAACGACTTGCTGATCGTTCCATATCGCGTTGCTGTATTTGCAAGGGTCATAACGGGTCCCGGTTCAATGCTCTCAGTGTCTTAACACGCTGATTGGCAGATGTATTCGTTACTGCAAACATGCAATCTGCGATGTCCGCACAGGTGTCGTGCGCAATCGCGATGACTTGAACGCAAGGCCTGTGCACTTTAGAGGCAGTAAAAGAAAGTTAAAACCACTGCAGACACGCATCGGAGGTTCCATGAGCATTGCATTCGTCTTTCCGGGACAGGGCGCACAGACCATTGGCATGGGTAAAGATATTGCGGAGGCTTATCCAGCCGCACAGGCCGTGTTTGAAGAAGTCGATGACGCTTTGGGTGAAAAGCTGTCGGATTTGATTTGGAATGGCGATCAAGACGCGCTGACATTGACGCAAAATGCGCAGCCCGCATTGATGGCGATGTCTATGGCGGTGATGCGCGCTTTGGAAGCTGAAGGTGTTGATGTCGACCGGGCGTCGTTTGTGGCGGGGCATTCGCTGGGTGAATATTCAGCGCTTGTGGCAGCGGGAACCTTGAGTGTGGCCGACGCGGCGCGTTTGTTGCGCACCCGTGGTGAAGCCATGCAAGCGGCGGTTCCGGTTGGTGTGGGCGCAATGGCGGCCTTGCTGGGGTTGGATTTCGAAACGGCCATGGCGGTCGCGGACGAGGTTGCCGGCAATGATGTGTGTGAGGCGGCCAACGACAATGATCCGGGGCAGGTGGTTGTTTCGGGTCACGTCGGCGCGGTGGAGCGTGCGGTTGAAAAGGCCAAGCTGCGCGGGGCCAAGCGCGCCGTTATGCTGCCTGTCAGCGCGCCGTTCCATTGTTCTTTGATGCAGCCTGCTGCGGACGTTATGGCAGAGGCTTTGAGCCAGGTGGATATGAAGGCCCCCAGAGTGCCTGTCGTCACAAACGTGCAGGCGCAGGGCACAAATTCAGCCGCCGTTTTGCGGAATTTGCTGGTTGAACAGATCACCGGGTCTGTGCGTTGGCGCGAGAGTGTCTCTTGGATGGCGGAACATGGCGTCACTGAGATTTGGGAAATCGGAGCGGGCAAGGCGCTGAGCGGGATGGTGCGACGTATTGATCGTTCTGTTGCGACGCGCGCCATTTCAAAACCAGAAGATGTCAAAGCCGCATTTGAAGGGTAAAGACCCGGCGTGGCCAAATGCGTTGCTGTTGCAATGCGAGACAGTTTGAAAACCAAGACATGCGTGGCAGTCGCATTAGAAACGACAAAAAAGGGAGAGACGGCATGGCCGATCTGACGGGAAAAACAGCGTTGGTTACAGGAGCCTCAGGTGGCATTGGCGCGGAAATTGCGCGCAAGCTGCATAGCGCAGGAGCAACTGTGGGCTTGTCTGGGACACGGACCGAGCCGCTGGAAGCATTGGCCGCTGAATTGGCAGAGCGGGCCCATGTGTTGCCCTGCAATCTGTCAGACAAAGACGCCGTCGACGCGTTGCCGAAATCCGCAGCAGAGGCCATGGGCAGCGTTGATATTCTGGTCAACAATGCCGGGATCACTCGCGACAACATTTTTATGCGCATGTCTGATGACGAATGGCAGTCGGTAATTGATGTGAATCTGACGGCGACTGCAAAGCTGTGCAAAGGGGTTATGCGCGGGATGATGAAGGCGCGTTGGGGGCGAATTGTGAATATTTCGTCTGTTGTTGGTGCCACAGGGAATCCGGGCCAGGTCAATTATGCGGCGTCTAAAGCGGGCATGATTGGTTTGACAAAATCACTGGCTTACGAGGTCGCAAGCCGCGGAATTACAGTGAATGCAGTGGCGCCAGGGTTTATCGCGACAGCTATGACAGAAAAGCTGACGGATGACCAAAAAGCAGGCATTTTGGGCCAAATCCCCATGGGTCGTATGGGGCAAACAGATGAAATTGCGGCCGCGGTTCAATACCTTACGAGCACTGGCGCGGGCTATGTGACTGGAACGACCTTGCATGTGAATGGTGGCATGGCCATGTTGTAGCAGGTTCTGAGCAGCCCTTGTCTTGCAGAAAAAGTGTGATATAGGCGGCGCAGATTTGTCGGGGAGGCCCGACTACACCGCTCCCCAGAGGGGCAAAAGAGAGCGCTTCACAAGTGAAGCCAACATTTGAGGGTCAAAGAGAGGCCCCAAGGAATGATGAGGACGAAGATATGAGCGACATCGCCGATCGCGTGAAGAAGATTGTTGTTGAGCACCTTGGTGTCGAAGAAGACAAGGTTGTGACCGAAGCCTCGTTCATCGACGATTTGGGCGCTGACAGCTTGGACACCGTTGAGCTGGTGATGGCGTTTGAAGAAGAGTTTGGCATCGAAATTCCAGATGATGCAGCTGAGACGATCCAAAGCTTTGGCGACGCGGTAAACTTTATTACCAAAGCCGGCTGATCCCAGCGCTATAGAATTTTTGACGGCGTTGCTTTTTAGCAGCGCCGTTTTCTTTTGTGGAACGCGCATGCGCGTGCTTGAAAATATGCGTTCAAGCCACGCAGGCTTTGGGGCTGCGCCCCAATCCCCGGATTTTTCGTGGTGTGTGTTTTGGACACAGCTGACGCATGAGTCGCGAAAATATGCCGGAGTTTGGGATGTGTAACTTGCGACTCGGGGGAGAAGGGCGGCAAGCTGTGTGCTCGGGGGACAGAGCAGAAGACTAAGGTGACGCATGCGAGCGATCCCCACGATAAACACGTCGAATCTGACGTTGCGGGCTATGCGCCCAGAAGACTTTGAGCGATATGCGGATATTTGGGAGGACCCGGCTGTGGTGCGCTATATCTGCGGCAAGCCGCGCAGTCGCGAAGAGTCCTGGCGTGCGTTTCTGACCAATTCGGGCCATTGGCAGATGACTGGGTTTGGTCAGTGGGGGATTGAAGCCCACCGCTCAAACCGCATTATGGGTCAGGTTGGTTTTTTCTATGCAAGACGCGCGCTTGGGCAAGATTTTGATGTGTGGCCAGAAGCCGGTTGGTTGTTATCGGAGGATGCGCAGGGCAAAGGCTTTGGTCGTGAAGCTGCAATTGCGGCGCATGATTGGTTCGACCGCGTGATCACAGGACCTTTGGTGTGCTTGATGGATCCAACGCATGTGCGATCGTTACAATTGGCGCATAATCTGGGGTACAAATTGTTGCGAACCGCAGAAATGCACGGTGAAGCGGTTCAACTTATGGTGCGCAAAGCGCCGCCGTAACGTCGTGTGTAGAGTATCGTAAAACGAGAAGCCCGAGTAAGATCGCTGCCAACACACTTGGCTGGAGCGAACGTTATGATGGTATATCCCACACTTGAGGTGCAGGCGGGCAAGGTTGTTTCACTGACCCGCGGGCGTATGGACTCTCCGTCTATTTGGCACGTAGACCCGGTGCAAACTGTGCGCGATTGGGCCAACGCCGGAGCCAGTTGGATACATGTGACGGATTTCGATGCCATTGAGGGGGATGAACGCAACGAGTCTTTGATCGAAGCGCTTATTCGCAGCGCCAGAATCCCAGTGCAATTGGGCGGTGGTATGCGAAGCGAAGAGCGGGTCGCGCATTGGATCGACAAAGGCGTTGGCCGTGTGGTTGTTGGCACGCTTGGAGTGCAAAGCCCGGATGATGTGATGGGATTGGCGAAATATTACCCGGATCAGATTGTTTTGTCGGTTGATGTTTTTCAGGGGCGCGTGATGACCGAAGGGTGGCGTAAAGACAGCGCGATTGACCCTCGGGATTTGATTTCCGCATATGCGGATGCTCCGCTTGCTGGATTGATCATCACGGATATCGACAGCGATATCGAAGACACCGAGGCCCGGATGGGCGTCATCGCGGCCTTGGCCGAAGTTGCGCGTGCGCCCGTCATTGCCAGTGGCGTGGTGCGCAGCCCGGATGACATCGCCCGTTTGAAATATATCCCCGGTGTGGATGGGGCGTTGATTGGGCGGGCCCTGTTTAACAAGAACGTTGACCTGAAAGAGGCCTTGGCCCTGGCGCAGCCAGAGTCCGATCAGGTTGTGGCAGATTTCATTTAGATTGGAACGTCAGCGAAAATGCCCTAAAAGGGGTCAGCCTTGAGACTGTGTCTTGGGGAACTGAAATCAATTTCCAATGCCAATGTTACCATTGGCAGATTGCCATGGATTGCCTGTCTTCGGCTCGGGTCTTGAACCCAACCAGTACGGCGCGGTAAGAGCTTGGGCAAAGACAATAAAGGGGCAATGTCATGCGCAGAGTCGTTGTGACTGGTCTGGGGCTCGTTACGCCTTTGGCCGACGGGGTAGAGGCAAGCTGGGACCGTATATTGGACGGACAGTCTGGTGCGGGGCCCATTGAGCAATTTGATACAGACGGTTTGACCACGACCTATGCCTGCGAAGTGCCGCGTGGCGATGGTTCGGATGGGTCATTCCATGCGGATACGTATCTTTCGCCAAAAGAACAGCGCAAGATCGATACGTTTATGATGTTCGGGATCGCAGCCGCAGAACAAGCGGTGCAGGATTCTGGTTGGATGCCGGACGACAAGGAAAGCCTTGAGCGCACCGGCGTGTTGATCGGATCCGGCATCGGCGGTTTGAATTCGATCGCCAACACGACAATGCTGATGGAAGAAAAGGGCCCGCGCCGCGTGAGTCCGTTCTTTGTGCCGGGCGCTTTGATCAATCTGATTTCGGGGCAAGTGTCGATCCGGTATGGGTTCCGTGGCCCGAATCATTCTGTGGTGACGGCCTGTTCCACGGGGGCACATGCCATTGGTGACGCGTCCCGTCTTATTCAACATGGCGATGCGGATGTCATGGTTGCTGGCGGCGCAGAGGCGGCGATCTGTAAAATTGGGATTGCTGGCTTTAATGCGTGTAAAGCGCTGTCCACAAAACGTGCGGATGACCCAAAATCAGCCAGCCGTCCTTATGATGAAGACCGCGACGGGTTTGTCATGGGCGAAGGGGCAGGGATCGTTATTCTGGAAGAATACGAACATGCCAAAGCACGCGGTGCAAAGATTTACGCCGAAGTCAGTGGCTATGGATTGTCTGGCGACGCTTATCACATCACGGCGCCATCTGAGGATGGAGACGGGGCGGAGCGTTCGATGCGGGCCGCATTGCGCAATGCCGGCCTAGAGCCGTCGGATATCGATTACATCAATGCACATGGGACATCGACCATGGCGGATACAATCGAGTTGGGCGCTGTCGAACGGATGCTGGGCGAGCATGCAAGCAAAGTGACAATGTCATCGACCAAGTCATCGACGGGGCACTTGCTGGGTGCTGCGGGCGCGATTGAGGCGATTTTCTCGATCTTGGCCATTCGGGATCAGGTGTGCCCGCCGACGATCAATCTTGAAAACCCGGCGGTTGAAACGGCTTTGGATCTGGCCCCCAATGCGAAACGGGAACGCCCGGTCAGTGTGGCATTGTCCAATTCGTTTGGATTTGGCGGCACGAATGCCAGTGTCATTTTCAGTAAGGTCGACAGCTGATGTGGCGCGCTATTGCTTCCAATGCGGTCACATTGTTCGCGGTGATTCTGTTCCTCGTGGGCGGGATCATTGTATGGGGGCGTGGCGAATTTCAGGAGCCGGGGCCGTTGGCGCAGGCGATTTGTCTTAAGGTCGATTCTGGATCAAATTTTGCCAGGGTCAGTAACGAGCTTGAAGAAGAAGGTGCCATTACAAGCGGTGCTATTTTCCGGATGGGCGCGGATTATTCGGAAAAGAGCCAGCTTTTGAAGGCAGGTTCTTTTTTGATTACGCCCAAAAGCTCGATGTCAGAGATCGTTGATGCGGTCACCAAAGGTGGCGCGAGCACATGCGGGACCGAGGTTGTGTACCGGGTGGGCATCGCCCGGGTTCAGGCGCAGGTGCGCGAATTGGATCCACAGACCAATGATTTTGTCGAAAAAGCCGAGTTCGTGATCGGTGATGAAGCGGTCCCTGAGGTCTATACAGAGGTCAAAGAGTCAGCGGACACGCGGTATCGTGTTACGTTTGCTGAAGGGGTCACCAGCTGGCAGATCGTGTCTGCATTGAACGCTTTGGATGTTTTGAGTGAAGACATCACAGATATTCCGCCGGAAGGCGCATTGGCACCCGACAGTTACGAGGTGCGCAAAGGACAGTCGCGCGCGGATATTCTTGTCCAAATGCAGGAGGCTCAGGAAGAGCTTGTCGCCGCAGCATGGGCGGCACGGGATCCATCGGTTCCGTTGAACAGCCCGGAAGAGTTGATCACCTTGGCATCGATCATCGAAAAAGAAACGGGCGTCGCGTCAGAACGTCCAACTGTGTCGAGTGTGTTTATCAATCGTCTGAACCAAGGCATGCGTCTGCAAACAGATCCAACGGTCATTTATGGTATTACACGTGGCAGGGGTGTGTTGGGGCGCGGGTTGCGCAGCAGCGAGTTGCGTGCGGAAACGCCGTGGAACACTTACGTCATCGAAGGTCTCCCACCGACACCAATTGCCAATCCGGGACGCGAAAGCTTGATGGCGGCGGGGCAACCGGACGGTTCGGAGTTCATATTCTTTGTTGCGGATGGGACGGGTGGTCACGCGTTTGCGACAACGCTGGATGAGCACAACACCAATGTTGCCCGCTGGCGTGAGATCGAAGCTGAGCGCGCCAATTCCAACAATTGAGCTTGAGAGTTATTCTTTTGGCCGCGAACACTTAGCCGTTTTGCGGTGGGAATTGGGGGCTTGAGGTAAGACATTTAAAATCCAGTTGATGGTTGTGACATTTGCTGTTTTTGTTAACCGAAAATTAACCTAACATTATGATATTTGTTAAATATACCGTACGGTGGGTCGGAATGGGCGTTCGCGAATTTCCTTGACTTTGCGAACGGTCACAAGTATACATTGTGACAAGCTGGAAGAAGTGGGTAAGCGGCCCCGAGGGAAACCTTGGAGGTCGCTTTTCCTTTTCGGGCTCGTGCGGAGGGGCTGAGTAAGCAACGCATGAGAGGTAGCGAGACAGAATGACTTTGTTGACCCCGGACGCACAGGCGGAACGGTCTGAGAAGCTGCTGGAAAGTATCCAGTCGCAATTGGAACATTTGCGCCAAAAACTCGAGCGCCACACAGAGGGTGCCGAGACCGGGGGGAAGTTCGATGAAACCGGGACCAAACGGGCCTTCACGGAAGTGAGTGGGCTTGTTTCGTCCTGTCTAAAACTGGAGGCGACACTTGCTGAGTGCCGACGAAAACAATCTGAAATTGCCAGAGGTGGATACGCCTTCGATCTCAGAGAAGCCCGATCTGAGGTCGGGTGCGCGCTTAATCGCCTCCGCGCCTGTTGTAATACAGGAGCAGTTTCTGAATGAACTTAGTGAGGGCGCCGTTGGCGCCCTTCTTTATCTCTTTGAGTTTTGGGCCTTGCCCCATCAATTGCCGCCCGAGGGAGATTGGCGCAATTGGGTGATTATGGGGGGCAGAGGGGCCGGTAAGACGCGGGCTGGTGCAGAATGGGTGCGCGATCAGGTTGAGGGCGCGAAACCCTTCGACGCTGGTATGTGCAAGCGTATCGCATTGGTGGGCGAGACCTATGATCAGGTCCGCGAAGTTATGGTGTTTGGCGAAAGCGGGATTTTGACCTGTTCACCACCGGATCGGCGACCAGAATGGAATGCGACGCGCAAACGTCTGGTTTGGCCAAATGGCGCTGAGGCAGTGGCCTACAGCGCGTCTGATCCGGAAGGATTACGAGGACCGCAATTTGATGGCGCGTGGGTTGACGAGCTGGCGAAGTGGAAGAAGGCGCAAGAAACCTGGGATATGTTGCAGTTTGCCCTGCGATTGGGAGACGCGCCCCGGGTTTGCGTGACCACGACGCCCCGTAACGTGGATGTCTTGAAAACTCTGCTTGAGCAAGACTCCTGTGTGATGACCCACGCGCCGACAGAAGCGAACCGGGCCAATTTGGCGTCGAGCTTTCTGAAAGAGGTCAGGGCGCGCTATGCCGGGACACGGTTGGGGCGTCAGGAATTGGACGGCGTTTTACTGCGGGATGTGGATGGCGCGTTGTGGAATTCGGCGATGTTGGAAACGGTGCGGGTGCGGGAAATTCCCGATTTGGATCGCATCGTTGTTGCGGTTGATCCGGCCACGACGTCGTCCTCGAGCGCGGATGAATGTGGGATCGTTGTTGCAGGCGCTGTCACAGAAGGGCCGCCAGAGGACTGGTGCGCCTTTGTGTTGGCGGATCGCACGGTTAAAGGAGCAAGCCCGGCTGAATGGGCCCGCGCAGCCGTCGCCGCGATGGAAGAGTTTGAAGCAGACCGTTTGGTGGCCGAGGTTAACCAAGGTGGAGAAATGGTGCGTCAGGTGATCCGCGCGGTCGATGCGATGGTGCCGTTTACGTCGGTTCATGCCAGCCGCGGCAAAGTCGTGCGGGCAGAACCGGTGGCGGCTTTGTATGAACAGGGGCGTGTCAGGCATGGTTTGGCGTTGGATGATCTGGAAGACCAGATGGTGAAAATGACCCGGCATGGATTTGCGGGGCAGGGATCACCCGACCGGGTGGACGCGTTGGTTTGGGCATTGCACGAACTGATGATCAAACCCCAACAGGATGCACGTCGTCCGGGAGTGAGGCGATTGTAACCCCCAGCGGGTCAAATCGCGAATTTGGAATGAAACGAAATTAATGGGCCTTTGTGGTCCGATCAGATGTTTGGCGCGGTCCTTGATGGGGCGGCGCCTTTTTTGTGGGCGGGCGGCGATGCCCCTTAGGCAGCAGGAGAGCCGAAATGGTGTTTGAATTTCTCAAGCGACGGGACGAGGCACCGGAGCAAAAGGCCTCGGCGACGGGGCCGGTTATGGCTTGGGCGTCAAATGGGCGCGTGGCTTGGAGCCCCAGAGACACAGTGTCTTTGACCAAGTCGGGCTTTTTGAGCAATCCGGTTGGGTTTCGCTGTATCAAGTTGATTGCAGAAGCCGCCGCCGCGTTGCCGTTGGTTTTGCAAACTGAACAGGAACGATTTGCAAAGCATCCGGTGTTGGATCTGATCAAGCGGCCCAATCCGGGTCAGGGGCGCGCTGAACTGCTGGAGGCGTTGTATGCGCAGATGCTGTTAAGCGGGAATGCCTATGTCGAGGCCGTGGCGGGCGAAGCGGGCATTCCACTTGAGCTGCACGTGTTGCGGTCTGACAGAATGAGCGTTGTTCCCGGTGCGGATGGGTGGCCAATTGCGTATGAATACAGCGTAGGGTCGCGTAAGCATCGGTTTGACGCGAGCGGTGTCCCAAGCCCGATTTGCCACCTAAAAGCGTTTCACCCGCAAGACGACCATTACGGGCTGTCCCCTTTGAAAGCAGCCGCTATGGCGTTGGATGTGCATAATTCGGCAAGCCGGTGGTCCAAAGCGCTTTTGGATAATGCGGCACGCCCGTCAGGTGCGATCGTGTACCGCGGTACAGATGGTGCGGGCACGCTAAGCTCGGATCAATACGAACGGGTCGTCCATGAGATGGAGGCTAACTATTCCGGAGCGCGTAATGCCGGTCGTCCCATGTTGTTGGAAGGGGGATTGGATTGGAAACCTATGGGGTTTTCGCCCTCTGACATGGAATTCCAAAAGACCAAGGAATCTGCGGCGCGTGAAATTGCCTTGGCCTTTGGTGTTCCGCCTATGTTGCTGGGCATCCAAGGGGATGCGACCTATGCCAATTACCAAGAAGCGAACCGCGCTTTTTATCGTCTAACGGTTTTGCCGCTAGCGCAGCGTGTATCAGCGACCTTGGCGGATTGGCTTGGGTTGTTCGTCTCTGAAAACGTCGACCTGACGCCGGATCTGGATCAGGTGCCGGCCTTATCCGCTGAGCGAGATGCGCAATGGACGCGGGCGGCGGCGGCGGATTTCCTGAGTGACGGGGAAAAGCGCCGTTTGCTGAGTTTGCCTGCAATGGAGCAGCGCAATGAGTGATCCCACGCTTTATGAGCGGTTTGAATGTGCGCCAGGGCTGAAGCTGAAGGCGCATGAACGTGTCAGCCAGATTCAGTTCGACAACATCGAAGCACGTTTGGATCGATTGGAAGAACTGCTGCAGCGTTTGGAAAAACGAATGTGGTTGGCTGTCTACGGTGTTGTTGCCGTGGTTCTTGCACAGGCGTTCCAGTCGATCATTGTTGCTGTTCCATGAGCTATCTTTCAAAGGAGAATATCATGCACGCAGACAGTGGTCTGGAGACCAAATTTGTGACCTTCGGAGAGACCTTGGAGCTG
This sequence comes from Paracoccaceae bacterium, assembly GCA_039960995.1. Taxonomy (GTDB): domain Bacteria; phylum Pseudomonadota; class Alphaproteobacteria; order Rhodobacterales; family Rhodobacteraceae; genus JABSSA01. Next base: position 22,028 of record JBDVKF010000075.1, read on the forward strand.
GTGGATGGGGCCGCCATTGAAGGCTATGCCAGCCTATTCGGGTCGACGGATCAGGGCGGCGATGTTGTCGCCAAGGGGGCGTATAAGGCATGCCTTGATCGGATAGCGATTGAGAAGCGGTCCATCAAGATGCTGTGGCAGCATGATCCGGCCCAGCCCATCGGGATTTGGGACGAGGTGCGAGAAGACGACACTGGCCTTTGGGTCAAGGGACGCATTCTGACGGGTGTCAGTAAGGGGCGTGAGGCTGTCGAATTGATTGAGGCGGGCGCGATTGATGGATTGTCGATTGGATATGCGATTAACAACGTTTCTGATGCACGCAGTGCGTTACAACCGTTGATGTTGCGGTACGGTTTTGACGCGATTGAGCGCGATGGCCTTCTTGTTTTCAAAACCCGAAGTGGCAATCAACCTCAAACTATCCTTGTCGAAGGCATGGCGGACAGCGAGGAATTAAACGGAATGCATGAACAAGACCGAGAAGCTGAAGCGGAATTGGCCGGGCGTATTCGATTGCGATTTGTGGAATCTGACGGAGATTTTGAGACTGGTTCTGAAGAAGCGATTTTGCCCGATGAAGAAACACATGCAGTGTCCGCCACGGATTTATCCTTGTCCATGACGCGGGGCGAAGCGCGTCAAGTCTCGGAGCGGTGGTTGGTTGAATCGCGTACAGCGCGGGAAACAGTGCGGTTTGCATTGCCCCCGTCGCAGTTGAGCATTGGGGCAGGCGATGTCGTTAGCATTGAGGATGATCAATCGAAAGATGCAAACTTGTTTCGCGTGGATCGTTTGGAACATGGCGACATGCAGATTATAGACGCTGTACGCATTGATCCCGAAGTGTATCAGCCTTCCGACTTGCCAGACGAATTAGTCCGCGTACGTGGCTTTGTTGCGCCGGTTCAGCTGACGTCACTGTTCTTGGATTTACCGCTTTTAAGTGGGGACGAAGTTCCGCATGCCCCTCATGTCGCGGTGACTTCGGCGCAATGGCCTGGCAGTACGGCGCTATATCAATCTGATAGTGGTACGAATTTTACTTTGAATTCGGTAATAGCAGCTCGGTCTGTTATTGGTGTGACACAGAACGCCCTAAACCCCAGTGCGCCCGGACTTATGGATCGTGGTCCATCCTTAGAGGTGGAATTGGTGTCAGGCGCGCTGTCGTCGATTCCTGATGCGTCCTTGTTAAGCGGTGGGAACCTTGCAGTGGTGGGGGACGGAACACCGGGAAATTGGGAAGTGATCCAGTTCAGAGATGCGGAACTGATCGCACCAAACCGGTATTTGTTAAACAATCGTTTGAGGGGACAATTGGGAACGGACGCTTTGGGTGCGGACGCATGGCCAAGTGGATCTTGGTTCGTGTTGTTAAATGGATTGCCTCAACAAATCGATTTGCCGAGCAGCCTAAGACGGATTGCGCAAACCTACCGCATTGGACCGGGGCAACTCACTTATGATGATCCTTCTTTCACTGAAAAAACTCATGCATTTGATGGAAATGGCTTACGCCCGTATTCGCCGGTGCATTTGAAAGCATGGCCTCTTGAGGGGGGATATCAAGCAAGTTGGATTAGACGCAGTCGCTTTGACGGGGACAGTTGGGATCTAATGGAGATACCGCTTGGAGAAGAAACAGAAATGTATCAAGTCCAAGTCCATAAATCTGGAGCGGTCGTGCGGGAGGAAATTGTCGACAGCCCGACGTGGACATATGATGCGTCTGCATTGGCAGAAGACGGCATATCCGCGCCATTCGATATTGTTGTTGCTCAGGTGTCCGCCAGATTTGGGCCGGGATTGTCAAATCGGATGCAAGTTCAGGTTTGATGTTGAGGCATAGGCTAACCAGATGCACAGCAGACACATTTGGTTGCGGCAAGATCTAATTCCAGTCGCTTGACTGGAATGTCTTCGCCGCAATCATCACAATATCCGAATTCATCGTCTTCTATTCTTTGTAATGCATCTTTCAAACGACTTAGTTCTATTGTTCTGCGGCCCTGTTGAGCATTTGACATTGCTTGGTTCAGCAGCGCGTCTTGGTGGCTGAGACGACCAATTGCTTGTTGATCCAATGCGACGGTGTCAGTCCCTGACTGACCACGATCCAAATCTTCGACCAGTTCATCCAAACGATCCTTGATGCGCGCACGAAAACGTGTTCGTTCTGATTCATTCATTTTTGTAATCTGTCTCATCAAGGGTTTGCGTTTGTGAAATAGTGCCTAAATGAGGTACCCAAGCGCAAGAAAAGGATACGCATCATGGCAGAACTGCGCGCGAAAATCGCAACAATTGATCCAGTGTGGGAGCAAATCACTGCTGAAGCTCGAAAGGCTGTGTCAGATGAGCCGCTGATCGGCGGCTTTGTTCATGCGTGTATTCTTCATCACAAGACCATTGAACGTGCCTTAAGCTATCGCATTGCGGCCAAGCTGGCGTCTAACGAAATGTCGATGGTGGTCGTACGTGAGATTGTTGAAGAAGCGTATCGCGCTGATAACGAATTGACAGAAGCAGCACGTGCCGATTTGGTAGCCGTTTACGAACGCGATCCTGCATGTCACCGGCTGTTGCAGCCGATCCTTTATTTCAAAGGGTATCAGGCGATGCAGGCCTATCGTGTAGCCCATCATCTTTGGACCAACGGGCATCGTGATTTGGCGTATTTCTTTCAAATGCGGGCCAGTGAAATTTTCGGAATCGACATTCATCCCGGTGCCCGTCTTGGCAAAGGCATCATGATTGACCACGCGCATTCCATCGTCATCGGAGAAACTGCGATTGTCGGGGATAACGTCTCTATGCTGCATTCGGTTACCTTGGGTGGGACTGGCAAAGAGGACGAACAAAGACATCCTAACATCGGGGATGGTGTTCTGATTGGCGCAGGCGCGAAGGTCTTGGGAAATATCCGTGTTGGCAATTGTTCCCGTATTGCAGCAGGATCCGTTGTTCTTGAAGACGTTCCAACCTGCAAAACGGTTGCGGGTATTCCTGCACGGATCGTAGGTGAAGCCGGTTGTGACCAACCGTCAGTGTCCATGAATCACATGTTGGGCAAAGACACGTAACAGCAGGAATGCTCTGGTTTGCTTTGAACGTTTCGCGTTAAAGTAAAGTTAGAGGACAAATTCGTCTGACAGGGGGATAAGATGTCTATTCGGCAAACAGCAGGGCGTGGTACACGTTACGGCAGTATTTTGGATACTGTTGGGAACACGCCCACTATTCGCATCAATCGCATCGCGCCAAAAAATGTAACGGTCTACGTGAAATTCGAAGCGTTCAACCCGGCCGGTTCCGTCAAGGATCGGTTGGCTTTGAACATTATCGAAGCTGCGGAAAGAGACGGGCGGTTAAAGCCCGGACAGACCGTTGTCGAAGCGACATCCGGCAATACTGGTATTGGTCTTGCGATGGTGTGTGCAGCAAAAGGGTACCCGTTGGTCGTCACGATGGCCGAAAGCTTCTCAGTCGAGCGAAGACGGTTGATGCGGTATCTGGGCGCAAAGGTTGTTCTGACACCAAAGGCCGCCAAAGGTTTTGGAATGTACTCCAAAGCGAAAGAGTTGGCTGAGGCAAATGGGTGGTTCCTCGCATCTCAATTTGAAACTGGCGATAATGCTGACATCCATGAAAATACGACCGGACGCGAGATCATCGGAGATTTTGCAGACGGGCGCTTGGATTACTTTGTCACTGGATACGGCACGGGCGGAACAGTCTCAGGAGTAGGGCGGGTTTTGCGTGCAGAGCGGCCCGATACCAAGATCATTTTGACCGAACCGGACAACGCGGCATTGGTTGCATCGGGATATATCAACACCCGTAACGATGCCAATCAGCCAACCGAGGGCCATCCCCATTTCCAACCGCATCCAATTCAAGGATGGACACCGGATTTCATCCCACATGTTTTGCAAGAAGCGTTGGACAAGAAACTCTATGACGAACTGCTGCCGGTCAAAGGGGCAGACGGCATTACATGGTCGCGCCGCTTGGCTGCAGAAGAAGGGATCTTTACCGGGATTTCCGGTGGCTCGACCTTCGCAGTTTCTATGGAGCTGGCTGAAAAAGTACCGGAAGGATCTGTGATCCTGTGCATTCTGCCCGACACTGGCGAACGCTACTTGTCGACGCCGTTGTTCGAAGGGATTGCCGAAGACATGTCCGAAGAGGAGCAGGCATTGTCAGCGTCTACATCCGGATATCAGCTTTAATACGCTAGCGTAATGTGTTGAAAGCGAGGGCTAAATTGCCCTCGCTTTTTTTGTTTTAGGCAAGCATTGCCATTGGGTTTTCAAGATTGTCTACAATTGCTTTAAGCAATTCTGCACCTAATGCGCCGTCAATGACGCGGTGATCAACAGACAATGTCACCGACATAACGGTCGCAATACCCAATTCACCATCTTTGCCGACGATCGGTTTTTTCACACCTGCACCAACGGCAAGAATTGCACCATGGGGCGGATTGATAACCGCATCAAAGTTGTCGACACCGAACATGCCTAGGTTTGAGATCGCGAAGCTTCCGCCTTGGTATTCATGTGGCGCAAGTTTCCGATCACGGGCCCGTCCGGCAAGGTCTTTCATCTCGGCGGACAATGCCGAGAGTGATTTGTGATGTGCGTCCCGCAGAACCGGCGTGAACAACCCACCCTCGATGGCGACAGCAACAGCCACGTCCGACGGTGTCAGTTTGAACATCCGATCACCCGCCCAAACGGCGTTTGCGTCTGGAATCTGTTGCAACGCGTTTGCGCAGGCTTTGATGATAAAGTCATTGACCGACAGTTTAATCCCACGATCTGCCAATTGTCCATTCAGCTGCGCACGGAACGCCATCAATGCATCAAGCTTGATATCGCGGCGCAAATAGAAGTGCGGGATGGATTGTTTGGCTTCTGTCAAACGCGCAGCAATTGTTTTGCGCATCCCATCCAAAGGAATCTCTTCGTATTCGCGATCCTGATACATCTTTGCGACTGCATCCGCAGTCGGTCCAGCAGGTGCGGCGGCTGCAGCAGAAGGTGCGGCCGGAGCGGCGGCGGCTGGTTTAGCGTCTGCGGCTTCCACGTCGGCCTTAACAATCCGTCCGCGAGGGCCCGAGCCTTTTAGCTGACTAAGATCGACGCCCTTTTGGGCCGCGATCCGACGCGCCAGTGGCGATGCAAATAGGCGTGTTCCATCCGCAGCCTTTGGTGCAGCGGGTGCGGGCGCTGTGGCTACTGCCGCAGGTGCGGGCGCATCAGCTGGCTTTGCTGCGGCGGCCTCGGGGGCTTTGGCTGGCGCCGTACCAATGTCATCAGCGCTTTCGCCTTCTTCAAGCAGAATGGCGATTGGGGTATTCACCTTGACCGCTTCTGTTCCATCGGCGACCAGAATTTTACCGATGGTGCCTTCATCCACGGCTTCGAATTCCATGGTGGCTTTGTCGGTTTCGATTTCAGCAAGCAAATCACCCGAGGCAACAGTGTCACCCTCTTTGACGAGCCACTTGGCCAGAGTACCTTCTTCCATTGTCGGAGAAAGCGCAGGCATGAGAAGTTCAATAGGCATGTCCAGCTCTCCTTATTTGTAGGTGACCTGTTTCACGGCGGCGATGACTTCGTCCGTCGTGATCAGTGCGTGGCGTTCAAGATTGGCGGCGTAAGGCATTGGAACATCCTTGCCAGTACAGTTGATCACTGGCGCGTCAAGGTAATCAAAAGCTTCCTGCATGATGACGGAGCTGATGTAGTTTCCGACGGACCCTTGTGGGAAACCTTCTTCGACGGTTACACAACGGTTCGTTTTCATGACAGAATTCAAAACCGTGTCTGTATCCATTGGACGCAAAGTGCGCAAATCGATGACTTCGGCGCTGATCCCGTCTTCGGCCAGCTTTTCGGCGGCTTCCAGAGCATACTGCATACCGATACCAAAGCTGACGATGGTCACATCCGACCCTTCGCGCCAGATGCGTGCCTTGCCGAATGGGATGGTCAAGTCTTCGACGTCAGGAACGTCAAACGAACGCCCGTACAGGATTTCGTTTTCCAGGAAGATGATCGGATTGTTGTCTCGGATCGCAGTTTTCATCAGGCCTTTGGCGTCTGCTGCCGAATAGGGCATGACGACCTTGAGGCCAGGAATTTGCATATACCACGCGGCGTAGTCGTGCGAGTGCTGAGCCCCGACGCGAGCTGCTGCTCCGTTTGGTCCGCGGAACACCATTGGTGCACCCATTTGACCGCCGGACATATACAGCGTTTTCGCAGCCGAGTTGATGATCTGGTCAATCGCCTGCATCGCAAAGTTGAACGTCATGAATTCAACAATCGGACGCAATCCGCCAAACGCGGCACCCACACCAATCCCAGCAAACCCATGTTCTGTGATCGGCGTGTCGATGACGCGCTTTTCGCCAAACTCGTCCAACAATCCTTGAGACACTTTATAAGCGCCTTGATATTCGGCGACTTCTTCACCCATCAGGAATACTGCTTCGTCGCGCCGCATTTCTTCGGCCATCGCATCGCGCAAAGCTTCGCGTACGGTCTGCTGCTTCATCGCAACATCTGCAGGCCAATCAGGGCTTAGATCCACTGTTGGTGCCGCAGGCGCAGCAGCGGCGGCAACAGGTGCGGCTGCTTCAATCGCTGGCGCAGCTGCTGCCGGGGCAGGGGCTGCCACATCGTCTGCGCTTTCACCTTCTTCAATCAGAATGGCGATTGGCGTATTCACTTTGACGCCTTCGCTGCCTTCAGCGATCAGAATTTTACCGATGATGCCTTCATCAACAGCTTCAAATTCCATTGTCGCCTTGTCGGTTTCAATTTCGGCCATGATATCGCCGGACGCGACTGTGTCGCCTTCCTTTACGAGCCATTTGGCCAATGTGCCTTCCTCCATCGTGGGCGAAAGGGCGGGCATGAGAATTTCAGTTGCCATGTCGTGATTTCCTTACGCGTAGATGTCTGTCCAGAGCTCGTCCAAATGCGGCTCCGGGCTCGTTTTTGAGAATTCAGCGCTTTCGTTGACGATACTCTTAATCTCTTTGTCGATTGCCTTGAGATCGTCTTCGGTCGCATGCTTTCCGGTCAAGAGCATTTGGCGTACGCTTTCGATCGGGTCGCGTTCGTCCTTCATTTTTTGGACTTCTTCGCGTGTGCGATATTTTGCAGGGTCCGACATCGAGTGACCGCGATAACGGTACGTTTTCACTTCAAGGATGTATGGACCGTCACCGGCACGACAATGCGCAACCGCTTTTTCGCTGGCGGCTTTTACCGCCAATACATCCATCCCGTCGACTTCTTCACCCGGAATGCCAAAAGCTTCGCCACGTGTGTAAAGCGCGGGAGTTGACGTCGAACGTGATTGCGACGTGCCCATTGCGTATTGGTTGTTTTCGACAACAAAAATGACGGGCAGCTTCCACAGCGCGGCCATATTGAATGTCTCGTAAATTTGACCTTGGTTTGCAGCGCCGTCGCCAAAATAGGCGAAGGTCACGCGACCGTTGTCCTGATACTTGTCCGCAAAGGCCAAGCCAGCACCCAAAGGAACCTGCGCCCCAACGATGCCGTGGCCGCCATAGAAATGCTTCTCTTTCGAGAACATATGCATGGAGCCGCCTTTACCTTTGGAATAACCGCCTTCACGACCAGTCAATTCAGCCATGACGCCGTTTGGATCCATACCGCAGGCAAGCATGTGCCCGTGATCCCGGTAAGATGTGATCCGTTTGTCGCCTTCTTCTGTTGCGGCCTCTAGGCCAACAACAACGGCTTCTTGGCCGATATAGAGGTGACAAAATCCACCAATTAATCCCATGCCGTAAAGTTGGCCCGCTTTTTCTTCAAAGCGACGGATCAACAACATATCCCTGTAAAATGTCTTCAGTTCTTCGGCTGAGACGTTGGGTTTTGCCTTGGGCTTGCGCGCCATTGGCGGACCTCCTTGGAAAGATAGTTTAGCGTTGAACTATTCTCTATCGAATGTTCGCAAAAGAATCCACTGTGAGTTTTCACTTGCGTCAATTTGCGCGAGAAATTCGTGAAAACCGAACGCTAAAACCATAGTAAAAGAAGGGAAAAATGCGCGCTTTTGTGCGTCTTAACGCACAACAATTTCGTCTGCGCGTACTAGACCCAATACAGATCGGGCCTGTTCATCGAGCAAATCAAGATCAAGGTAATCATCAGACAAGCGGCGCGTCAGGTTCTCCATTTCAGCGACCTGAGCGTCGACAATATTCAACTGTGCTTGCATAGCGCGCGTTTCCGCTTCGATTTCGGCACGTTGGAACAGGCCAAAATCGCCCTGAACCGCCGCGAAAGTGAAATAAACACCAAGCGCCAGCGCCACGAGAAAGAAAACAAATGTACCCAATGCGGGATGTGCGAAACGTGCCATTATGCTCTGCCTATCGCGGTCTCTTGTCGGACCGCTGAAAGCACTATGTCATAGATGATTCGCCGTGTGAATCCCCCTTGACGGAGAAAACGTTGAATTAATGGTGTTTTAGCGATTTTAGCATCGGAATTTGAGTTCAGGATTTACCCATCACAATCGCAGTAATTCGCGTAGCCCATGATCCAGGCAAAAGACGCGTAGAAAATGCCATAACAACGTTCATAAAGCCGGGGATCACAATGCGTTTCCCGGACTTTGCTTTGGCCCAACCCAAGGCTGCCACATCAGCGGCCTTAGCCGGAGGCGCCAGTTTCAACAAGCGGACGGAATGCATATCGGCTTCGTCAAAGAAATTGGTCGCCGTCGCCCCGGGACACAAAGCTGTCACAGTCACGCTTGTTCCGCGTAGTTCCTCGGCAACTGCCTGAGACAGCGACAGAACATACGCCTTAGTCGCGTGATAGACAGCCATGTTTGGACCCGGCATAACACCTGCAACGGACGCGACATTTAGAATGCGGGCGTTGTCCTGAGGTTTCATATGCTGGATGGCCAGCTTCATCAGCCGGGTGAGGGCGACAAGGTTCACATCTATCGAACTCAGCTCGCGCGCCCACCCGTCCTCGTTGTCAAACGGACCGTTATACCCAAGACCCGCATTGTTCACCAAAACATCGACCTGCCGGCCATCAGTTGCTACGGACCATACTCGTTCGGCTTCGCCATCTTTGGACAGATCCGCCGGGATGACTAAAATCTCATTGCCGTCTGATCGCAGCTCTGCAGCCAATGCGTTTAGCTTGTCTTCGGATCGCGCCGTTAAGATCAAAGAATGACCGTCGCTGGCCGCGATCCGCGCAAATTCGACCCCCAACCCTTCAGAGGCACCAGTTATCAATGTGAATTTCGCCATCTGAAAACTCCTCTACAGGTTTAGCTTGGGTCGAATGCAGCGAAGGCTGTGACCGTTATTGTGCACAAAACCCTCATATCGAGACAAGGATTAGGATGACAACGCTGCGACACCGGGCAGTGTTTTACCTTCCATCCATTCCAGAAATGCGCCACCCGCCGTTGAGATGTAGGTAAAGTCAGCCGCCGCGCCGGATCCATTCAAAGCCGCCACAGTATCGCCGCCACCGGCAACGGTGATCAAATTGCCTTCTTTGGTCAAACGCGCTGCGGCTTGGGCCGCGGCGTCTGTTGCCACATTGAAAGGTTCAATTTCGAACGCGCCCAAGGGACCATTCCACACTACTGTTTTGGCCTGTTGGAAAAGTTCAATGATAGCAGAAACGGATTGCGGGCCCGCATCCAAGATCATCATGTCGGCCGGGCATTCTGTCGCCGGAACTGTTTTGTGGTCAGCATTGGCCTTAAAGGTTGCAGCAGCCACGACATCGACGGGTAACTGCAATTTGCATCCTGCAGCTTCGGCTTTGGTCATGATCTCGTTTGCGGTATCCACCATGTCGCGCTCGGCAAGTGATGTGCCAATTTCCACGCCTTTGGCGACAAGAAACGTGTTGGCCATGCCGCCACCGATAACAATGGCGTCGACCTTTTCGACCAGATTGCCTAACAACTCCAGCTTCGTGGATACTTTCGCGCCGCCAACGACAGCCACCACAGGGCGTTTAGGTGTCGCCAACGCAGCTTCTAGTGCTTCCAGTTCCGCTTGCATCAGGCGGCCAGCGCAGCTGCGCATCAGGCGTGCGACGCCTTCGGTCGAGGCATGCGCCCGATGCGCCGCTGAAAACGCGTCGTTGCAATAGACGTCACCCAATGTGGACAGAAACTGTGCCATCTGCGGGTCGTTTGCTTCTTCCATGGGGGTAAAGCGCGTGTTTTCGATCAAGATCACAGCGTCAGAGGCCTGTTCGTCGATAAAGTCCCGGCTTGGACGCTCAATGAACACAACCTCTGTTCCGAATGCGGCCGACAATGCTGGGACCAGCGCGCGAAGTGACATCTCTGGCACTGGTTTGCCTTTGGGCCGTCCAAAATGTGCCAACAATACTGGGCTGCCACCTTTGACGCGGATGTCTGCGATTGTCGGAACAATCCGGTCGATGCGTGTGCTGTCGGTGATCTTTCCGTCGTCCATGGGCACATTGATGTCGACACGGGTCAGGACGCGTTTGCCTGCGATGTCCATCTGATCAAGTGTTTTCCAGCTCATGGTATTCCCCTTTGGCTTTTGCCTAAATGTGTTGTTGCCTGTTTTGCGGGAAATAGCCCGAGCGTCAATGCATCACTTGTCCCGACGCTCCCAGACTATTAGGTAGGGCGCAACTTGAGGACAGGAGAGGCACCATGGCCGATATCAAAGACCCGGAAAACACAATCCTTATCGAATTGAAGGATGGCACAGTAACAATCGAACTGATGGCGGATGTTGCGCCACAGCATGCGGCGCGCATGAAAGAACTGGTCCGCAGCGGACAATACGACAATGTTTGCTTTCACCGGGTTATTGACGGGTTCATGGCGCAAACTGGCGATGTACAGCATGGCGACATGGAAGACGGGTTCAACATCCGTCAGGCGGGCACTGGCGGATCCGATCTGCCTGACGTTCCAGCCGAGTTTTCCAAATTGCCTCATGATCGGGGCACATTGGGCGCGGCGCGTTCGCAAGATCCAAACAGCGCGAACAGCCAGTTTTTCATCAACTTTTCGGACAACCATTTCTTGAATGGCCAATACACCGTTTATGGACGTGTGACCGAAGGGATGGAACACGTGGACGCCATTGCGCGCGGCGAACCCCCAATGAACCCTGATCGTATGATCAGCGTTAAGGTTGCAGCCGATGCATAAGGCGTTTGTTTGTCTGTTCGCTGTCCTTGCTGGTCCAACTTTTGCCAGTGGCATTGAAATTGAAGTTGCGGGTGAAGGGGCCAATGGCACGATCAAAATTGATCTGCTAGAAGACGTGGCCCCGCAACATGTTGAACGCATCATGTCTCTCGCCAGCGAAGGACAATACGATGGTGTTGTCTTTCACCGCGTCATTGACGGGTTCATGGCCCAAACAGGTGATGTCGAATTCGGCCGCCAAGACGGTGATTTAGCACGTGCTGGCACTGGCGGTTCAAGTGAAGAAGACTTGCCTGCCGAATTTTCTGACGTCCCTTATGACCGCGGTGTCGTCGGCATGGCGCGTTCGCAAAACCCAAATAGTGCAAATAGCCAGTTCTTCATCATGTTTGATGAAGGTCATTTCCTGAACGGGCAATACACTGTTGTGGGGCGTGTCACAGAAGGATTGGACGTTCTGGACGCGATCAAGCGCGGGAATCCACGTTCCGGCGCGATTGAAGGTGACGCGGACATCATGAAAACGGTCACCGTTTCGCCGTAACATGAACAATAAAAGTGCAGTGAAAGGGTGGGCGAAAGCTCACCCTTTTTCTGTTTGTGACGTTAATTGCGTGTTTTCAAAAAAGAAGAATTACCCGTCATTCTGATCATCTTGCGGGGCAACTTGCTGTTCACAAGCCTGTCAGGTGGGTTGCTTATGTCATTGGCTGCGTAACACTCGACAATTATCAATCGAGGGAGGATCGAATGATGTGGTCCGGTGCGCGTGTTCTTACGGCATTCATTCTCATGACAAGCATGGGATTGGCCGACCCAAACATTTGGCGGCATGAATGGCCTGATACCGATTTTTCAAAAACCAGTGTCGATAATTGGGTCGAGGTTTTGTCTGGCGGTCCTCCTAAGGATGGGATTCCAGCTTTGGACAAACCAAGCTTTGTGCGTGCGTCTGACAAAAGGGGAATAGGCCCTCGGGAACCCGTCATTACAGTCGAAATCGAGGGCGCCGAACCACGTGCGTACCCAATCCGATATCTGACATGGCACGAGATCGTAAACGACACTGTAGGCAGCACGCCTGTGGTCGTTACGTTTTGCCCGTTGTGTAATTCCGGCATGACTTTTGATCGCCGTGTGAATGGCCGTGTGCTTAGTTTTGGCGTGTCTGGAAAGCTGCGCAATTCTGATATGATTATGTATGACCGCGAAACGCAAAGTTGGTGGCAGCAGGCCATAGGGCAGGGCATCGTGGGGCAATTGAATGGCGTCAGCTTAACCCAGTTGCCCACTTGGATGGAAAGCTGGGCAGAATTCAGGGCCCGTAACCCCGAAGGTTTGGTTATGGCCGAGCCTGATTGGAACCGTTCCTATGGCCGCAACCCGTACGAAGGCTATGATACCGGGCGTCCTTTTCTTTATAACGGCGAATTGCCGCCCTATGATATCTCACCGGTGTCTCGTGTGGTCCGTGTCGGCGAAAGGGCATGGCCCATGGATCGTTTGGCCCGAGAAGAGAAAGTGAATGAGGCTGGGGTGGAAATTTCGTGGGTCGCAGGGCAAGCATCGGCCTTGGACTCCGCGCGCATTTCCAAAGGGCGTGACGTGGGATCAATTCGAGTGCGAGATGGCAATGGCAAGGACGTCGCTCATGACGTTATGTTCGCTTTCGCATTCCACGCATTTTGGCCGGACGGTCAATGGATGTTGGGACGTTGAAGAGGTTGCGCAAAAGAATTGGATGAAACCTGTGCGGTTTTTTAGGTTGCGACGTGGTGGGGATGGCCGACCGTTAACACCCCCCGTAGCCAAAACAGTGAGCGATTCGCAAAACGCTGACGAAATTGGAGGCTGTTTTCCAAACAGAAAAAGCGCTTTGTTTGCACAAAGCGCTTTCATTTTTAATCTATCTAGATGGGTTGATCAGCTGGCCGTTGGTTTCACGCCGCCAATTGGTTTCCCTGTCGCCCCGGTGTTCAAAGGATCATCCTGTCGCTGAACCGAGCCTTCAAAATGGGCACCAGATTCAATAGCGATGGTTTTATGGATGATGTCACCTTCAACACGTGCGGTGGATGTCAGCCGGACTTTCAAACCGCGTACGCGGCCGACGATACGTCCGTTTACCACAACGTCATCGGCGACCACTTCGCCTTTGATTGTTGCAGTTTCCCCAATTGTCAGAAGATGTGCACGTATATCGCCTTCGACAGTGCCTTCGACATTAATGTCACCGGTCGTCTTCATATTTCCGGTGATATGTAAATCAGCCGAGAGAATCGACGCAGGCGGTTTTGCCTTTGGGGTTGTGGCTTTGTAATCGCCACCAGTTGATGAAGCGGAGGAGCCTTTGTCGGAAGAAACTGACGACGAATTCGCGGTTTCTGCTGTTTTTGGCCCTGGTTCGTTGATTTTACTCTTTGAAAACATCGTTCGCTGCCTTGATGTAGATCATAGGATTCACGGCTTTTCCACCGACGCGGACTTCATAATGGAGATGTGTCCCCGTAACCCGTCCAGATGCTCCCATACCACCAATACGATCTCCACGCGAGACCCTTTGACCGACTTTTACATCAATTCTCGAAAGATGAGCATATCGTGTCTCAATTCCAAACTGGTGTTGGATTTTAACAAGGCGCCCATATGCCGACTGCCAGCCTGCGTGAATAACCACGCCATCTGCCGTCGAATAGATTTCCGTACCAGTTGGTCCGGCAAAATCCGCTCCTTTATGCATGCGACGACCACCCGTTTTCGGGTCACGTCTAAATCCAAACCCAGAGGTAAAGCGTGTCGCTTTGCGTACCGGATGGGCGAAGGGCGCTTTTTCAGCAGCGATCCGATAAATGTTCAAAGCGTCCAACTGTTCAAGCAGACGATTGGCGCGCAAGGTATCTGGTGTCGGAACCTGACCACGCGTCGAAAAGCTGATGGGTGTAAGCGGGCCGCCTTGGCCTGAATATCCGCGACGCACTTGCTCAAGAATTGAGTCTGTCGGCATACCCGCAGCGCTGAACATTTTTTCCAGTGGGGCAACAGACACCGTCATTGCTTCTTCAAGCTGGCGAAAAATCTGATCGTTCTGTTCGCGCATCAACGCGATTTCTGTGGACATCTCGTCAGCAGCAAGCAGGGCGTCCTGCGCGTCGGCCACGACTTTGTCACGCTCTGCGGCAGTGCGCGCCAACGCATCAGCAACAAAATCCATCGGTGCGTTTGCACCGCCAGATGCCAGCGATGAACCGACACCTGTTTCCATTTCCTCTTTGAGCGAAACCACTTCTGAGCGTGCGGTTTCCCGTTCTTTCATTGTGTCGCGTAACGTGGTTTGGATTACGCCGATGCCGGTCTCTAATTCGCGACGCTTTGTTTCCGATTGTAACAGTTCTGACTGAATGACGGAAATTTGGGTCAGTGCTGCGTTAAAACGACCTTGCGCGGCAAGCGCTTCTTCGGCGCGCGAATCTCTTTCTTCGGCCAAATAATTCAAACGCGCTTGATATGTGCGTTGATCTCTTTTGGCTTGCTCGCGAAAATTCCCAGACCCAATAGTGTCCATCAGGATAATTGCGGTTGCGACGATAGCCCACGATACAACGAGAGCAGACCCAGCAAAGGCAATAAACTGCATTTCAGGGCGTAAGCGAATGAAACGTGTGTCTGTATCGGATTTCAAAAAGACTCGGCGTTCAGGGAAAAAGCTCTCCATGATGCCATGTAATTTCATGCCTATACGTGTGCGCACGCTGCGTGTCCTCATCCCGACCCAGTCTGACGTACAGCGGTCCAGCTGCTTTCGCCACAGACGACTGAATAAACGTACACATGTCCTTGGGCAAGGCCTGAGCGGGCCAGTCTCGCAAGAGTGGTAACAGACCGGTAAAATTGGCAAATTTTTGCCGAAATCGAAGAGTTTACTCAAGTTTACACCGCCCGAATTGGGCCGTGATCCAGAGGAAAGAGGTCAAAACCTCATGTTCAAAATGGCGAATTACGTATCGACCAAAGGCCAATAGAAATCAGGCGGCAGTCCGGCTTCGGCGCGTTTCTCTTCATTGAATGGCGGTTTTAAAGCGCCTTTGAAATAGGTTCGGACCATTTCGTGAAAGACATCTTTTGGGTCCAAGTTTCCGCGCCCACACAAGAAGTGGAACCATTTTGATCCATAGGCGACGTGACTGACTTCTTCGGCGTAAATTGTTTCCAAAGCAGCAACAGCGGACGGAATGTTTGCTTTTTTAAACAGGGCAATCATGCCGGGTGTCACATCCAACCCGCGCGCTTCCAAAACCATAGGAACGACAGCCAATCGCGCCATCAGATCATCAATGGTGTCTTCGGCAGCGCGCCACATACCTGCATGTGCAGGAAGTGCGCCGTAATAACTGTCCAGTTCCTCAAGGCAGTCACACATTAAATTAAAATGCTTGCTTTCTTCATCCGCAGCTTTCACCCAATCGTCGTAAAACCCGGGTGGCATTAGAACATGGGAAAAGCGCGCAATCAGGTCCCAATGTAAATCGACAGCGTTAAGTTCAATATGCGCCACTGCATGCAGCAACGCGATACGCCCCTTTGGGCTGCCGGGTTTACGTTTTGGCACATCGCGCGGGCTTAACAGTTCTGGCGCGTCAGGACGGGCAGGGTGCGTGGGCGGGTCTGCGCGACCAACTTCGGGCATATCGCCTTCGGTGCGCGCGCTTTGCCATTCGGCTGCAAACTGACGCGACAGCGCCGTTTTCTCACGCCCGTTGGGTGTGCGTAAGACTGCATCAGCCATTTGGGCCAATGGGATCATGCCAGTGCCTTTGCTGTGTCCAGAACTTCTTGGGCGTGGCCTGGCACTTTTACTTTGCGCCAAATGTGCGCCAGTCGACCATCGCCATCAATAAGGAATGTTGCGCGTTCAATGCCCATTGATTTGCGCCCATACATGTTTTTTTCGACCCAAACGCCATATTGTTCGCACACGTCACTGTCCGCGTCCGAAAGCAAAGGAACACCCAGGTTGTGTTTTGTCGAAAACTTGTCATGTTTCGCGACGGTGTCTTTGGACACACCGAACACGCGCACGCCAATTTCATCGAATTTTGACAAAAGTTCTGTGAATGCAATCGCTTCCGTGGTGCAGCCGGGCGTGTCGTCTCGTGGATAGAAATACAAAACGACGGGCGCACCCTTTAAGGCAGACAGCGCAATTTCGCCACCTTTTCCCCCTTTTGGCATGGTAAAGTCAGGTGCAATGTCTCCGATATCAGGCATAGCTATTTCTTTCGTGTTTTGTTGAACACGGCGTGTCATGATAGAAGAGATCGAGCAAGAAAAAAACAATCCTGCGCGCAAATAGGGCAGAATGACTGCAAGCGATGAAACACCAGTGGCACCCGTCCGCGAACGGGGACGTAAACGCCAAATGGCGAAGCGCATTGGTGCGCATTCACTGCTGTTTTGTTTCCTTTTTGTTGGCGTGCTTTTGGTGGGGCTGTATTTTGCTTTGGGGCGTACCGTCGAAGCACCTGAATGGGTGCGTGAGCGGATTAAAGAGCAGGCCGCGCAAAACCTTGAGCATATTCAGGTGCAATTTGGGACGCTTGAATTCAAGCTACACAATGGCTGGCAACCACGAGTGCGCGTCGCGAACGTACAGGTCACGGACCTCAACGGGCTTGAGATTGTTTCATTCAACCAACTGGAAGGGGCATTTGCCTTTGAACCGTTGCTGCGTGGAAAAATACGACCTGTGCAACTTGAGATCGCGGGGATTGTTGCCACGCTGAACCGGTCAGCAGAAGGCAATCTAAGCTTGCGGGGGGGGCCAGACCTAAGCAGCCCGGCACAAGAAGCACCCAGTTTTGCGGCGCTGCTTTCGGAGCTGGATCTGGTGATCCTGTCGCGCCAAATGTCGTCGTTGAAAAGCGTAGATGTCCAAGCGTTGACCTTGAGATACGAGGATATTTCATCCGGTCGCGCATGGACAATTGATGGCGGCCGGGCGCGATTGGATCGTGAAGATGATTTATTAACGCTCTCTGCTGATTTGGCTTTGTTGTCGGGAACGGCGGGCATTGCCACGGTTGAGGCGAATTACACCAGTGATCTTGGATCTCCATCTGCTGAATTTGGTGTAACCATTACGGATATGGATGCCGCAGACATCGCGGCCCAAAGCCCGGCCTTTGCGTGGCTTGAAGCACTGCGCGCACCGATCTCTGGTTCGATGCGCAGTGGTTTGGACGAACAAGGTAAACTTATTCCCTTGAACGCAACTCTGTCTATTGGCGCAGGCGTCTTGCAGCCCACAGATGCAACAAGCCCGGTCCCTTTCACATCGGCGCAGACCTATTTCACCTATGTTCCACAGGAACGGATGTTGCGGTTTGACGAATTGTCCGTGGAAAGCGAATGGGCAACCGGACGCGCAGAAGGCACGGCCTGGCTTGGCGGATTGGAAAACGGTTCCCTCGAAGATCTGGTCGCGCAATTGCGCTTAAGCCAATTGGCGCTGAATCCAGCAAAACTGTATGACGAACCAATTGCCTTGACCCAAGCGGACGCAGATTTGCGATTGACGCTTGATCCGTTTCGGATCGAACTGGGGCAAGCGCTGTTGACCCTTGATGATCGCAGCATGAATGCGCGCGGACATCTGTTGGCCGAAGAGGATGGCTGGCGGTTTTCGCTGGACGGTCAATCCGACACCCTAAGCCTTACTGATGTGACCGGGTATTGGCCGGAAACAATGGCGACGGCCACTCGGTCGTGGATCGTGGACAATGTCATTGAAGGCAATCTCAGCACGATTGATGTCGCCTTGCGCGGTGGAACCGGGACGACGGTCAGCAGCTTTATAAGCCTCGATTACGATGATGCAGTTGTTCGATATGTGAAATCACTTCCACCCGTTACGCAAGCGGCTGGCCAAATTTCCCTGTTAGACAATCGACTTGTTGTTGCGGTCGATGAAGGCAAGGTTGAACCACCATCAGGCGGTGTGATGGATGTGGCAGGCACGTCGTTCATCATACCCGACATTCTTGTGCGCGGTGGCACGCCGTCCAACGTTGAACTGAATACGAAAAGCTCTGTGTCAGCTGTGTTGTCATTGTTGGATATGCCGCCTTTGAACATTTTGAGTAAAGCAGGTCTGCCAACGGATTTGGCCGAGGGAACGGCGTTGGTTGAAGGTGTGCTGAACCTACCGATTAAGCGCGGAATGAAAACATCTGATGTGACTTACGATATCTCGGGAACTTTTTTGGATGTTGAAAGCCAGAACTTGATTGAAGGCAGGACACTGGCCGCCCCGTTCTTGGTTGTCGAAGCGGATACAAAAGAAGTTGTCGTGGGTGGTCCGGGCACATTGGACGGTGTTCCATTTGAAGCCGCATGGCGGCAGGAAATTGGGACCGGTGCACCTGCCAAAGTGAATGGCACGATACAGGTGTCTCAGAACGCGCTTGATACGTTTCGAATTACCCTTCCGCCGGGAACAGTGCGTGGATCAGGTCCTGCCGATATCGATATTACTCTTAACCGTGACGGACCTGCGTCTTTTACGTTGAACAGTACGTTGGCCCAAATCGGTTTAAATATGCCGCCATTGGGCTGGTCTATGTCGCAGCGTGCAACAGGACGATTGAGCGTCGCAGGCGTGTTGGGGGACACGCCACGTATTGACAACTTCACACTGAACGCGCCGGGGTTATCTGCAACGGGTTCCGTTAGGCTTAATCAATCTGGCGGTTTGGCAGAAGCTCAATTCAGCCGGGTTCAGCTGGCGAATTGGTTGGACGCACCGGTTTCGTTAATCGGTCGAGGTCCAGGCGCCGCGCCCAGTGTTGTTGTTCGGGGCGGCGAAATTGACATGCGGCGCGCCAGTTTTGGTAGTGGTGGCGGAACGGGAGGCGGTCAGTCCGGCCCATTGACCCTGTCGTTGAACAAATTGCAGATAAACGACACCATCGCCTTAACCAATTTTGCCGGTCAGTTTTCTTTGAATGGCGGTTTGGACGGACGCTTTACGGCACAGGTGAACGGTGGTCCTTCTGTAGAGGGGCGCGTCGTTCCCCAAAACGGACGTAGCGCAATTCGCATTCAATCCAAGGACGCAGGCGGCGTTGTTGCTGCTGCCGGGTTGCTGCAACAGGCCAGAGGCGGCGACATGTCGCTAACATTGCTACCTGTCGGGGCTGAAGGAACCTTTGATGGGTCGTTGCGCATATCAGAAACGCGGGTGAAAAAAGCTCCGGTCATGGCGGATCTTTTGTCAGCCATTTCAATTGTGGGTCTATTGGAACAGCTATCGGGTGACGGGATGTTGTTCAGCAAAGTCGAAGCTGATTTTCGTCTGACACCATCACGAGTGGTGTTGTCTAAAGCCAGTGCGGTGGGCCCATCGATGGGGATCTCTATGGATGGGACCTATGGCGTCACGGAAAAACGCTTGGACATGCGGGGCGTCATTTCGCCGGTCTATTTCCTAAATGGGATCGGTAGTATTTTTACACGGCGCGGCGAAGGTCTGATTGGGTTCAACTATCGACTGCGCGGAACCGCAGACACGCCAGCTGTTCAGGTCAACCCATTGTCGGCGCTCACACCGGGGTTCTTTCGCGAAATATTCCGCGCGCCGCCGCCTGAGATACCTAAGGAAGAGAACGAGAGTAGTGGATCAACACCCGAAGCCTTCAAAGCTGAAGAGACTGAACCAAAGAAGGAGCGCAGACGGTTTAGATCAAGTGCTGATCGTTGATTGAACACGTTGCGTCTGCCTGTTCTGCAGGCTAAGGCGCAGGCCATGAAATTAAGTGACTTTGACTTTGATTTACCCGAAGGCTTGATTGCGACGCGCCCGGCGCGCCCGCGATCATCCGCGCGTTTGCTTGTCGCGAATGGCGACCAAATCAACGATCAGATTGTCCGCGATCTGACCCAATGGTTGCGACCCGGGGATCGCCTTGTTCTGAACGACACGCGGGTCATTCCAGCGCGGTTGTTAGGATCAAGAACGCGGGTATCCGAACAAGGGCAAACCCAAGCGAAAATTGATGTGACCTTGTTAGAGCCTAACTCTGACGGCACTTGGGCCGCGTTGTTGAAACCTCTCAAGAAAGTACGCGTCGGTGAATCGATAGACTTTTCCGAAAGGTTTTCCGCAGTTCTGGATCAGGTTGTAGACGGTCAAGGTCACTTGCGTTTCAATCTTGAGGCGGAGGCATTTGACGACGCATTGGCACAATCGGGTGCCATGCCACTGCCGCCCTATATAGCGGCCCTTCGACCGGCGGATGATCAAGATTTTGACGATTATCAAACCGTTTGGGCCCAAGAAAAAGGGGCTGTCGCTGCCCCCACAGCGTCACTTCACTTCGACGATGAATTGTTGGGTGAACTACGTGCTATGGGCGTCGAATTCAGCTTTGTCACGTTGCATGTCGGGGCAGGGACGTTTTTGCCGGTAAAGGTCGATGACATCCTGCAGCATCGCATGCACAGCGAACGCGGCCGCGTGTCACCAGACGCCGCACGCGACATTGCGCAAACCAAAGCGAACGGAAACCGTGTCATTCCAATTGGAACAACCGCGCTTAGATTGATCGAAACCGCAGCGCGCGAAACAGGACACATCGAGCCGTGGGAAGGATCAACGGACATCTTTATATATCCGGGATTTGAATTTCAGATTGCAGACGGTTTGATGACCAACTTCCATTTGCCCAAATCGACCCTAATGATGCTTGTCGCTGCATTTATTGGCAAAGATCGCATTCGTAAGATTTACGACCATGCCGTGTCCAAAAATTACCGATTTTTTTCCTACGGCGATGCATCGCTTTTATTGCCCGCGACGGACAGAAATTCTCAAAGCGACACGTAAGTGTCGTATGCAGCCCTGACGTGTATCTCTGCCATCGCTACAGCGAGGTTAGACATCAAGAAAGGGTCTCGTGATGCTGCAAGTTTTGAACAGTGCCTGGGCGTTATTGCTGGGGATGGGCCTGTTGATGATCGGGAACGGTATGCAGGGCACTCTGCTGGGCGTTCGTGGAGAGATTGAAGGCTTTTCTACGTTAGAATTGTCTATTGTCATGTCCGGATATTTCGCGGGATTTCTGGGGGGCAGCCGCATGGCGCCCGGCATGATCCGCCGCGTCGGGCATGTGCGCGTTTTCGCGGCTTTGGCCTCGTTAATTTCGGCAGTGATGATCTTGTTTCCCACATTTACAGACCCATGGGTGTGGGTATTGGCACGTGTTTTGATCGGATTTTGCTTTTCGGCTGTTTATGTGACGGCTGAAAGTTGGCTGAACAATGCCGCTGATAACGAGACGCGCGGGCAGACATTATCGCTCTATATGATTGTGCAAACTTTGGGGATCGTCATTGCGCAGGCTTTGTTGCTGGTCGCGGATCCGTCCGGTTTTGTGCCATTCATCATTCCATCGATTTTGGTGTCCATCGCAATTACCCCTATTTTGCTATCGATCTCTCCGACGCCAGCCTTTGAGACAACAAAACCCATGAGTTTGCGGAAGTTATTTGACGTTTCGCCGCTTGGGTGTTTCGGCATGTTCATTTTAGGGGGCGTGTTCGCGGCCCAATTTGGTATGGCCGCTGTCTATGCCTCGCAAGCTGGATTAAGCCTGACGCAACTGTCGACATTTGTGGCAACATTCTTTGTTGCCGCCGTCGTAACTCAATATCCTATCGGTTGGATTTCGGATCACATGGATCGGCGTTTCCTCGTGGTGATTATTGCATCCATTGGGGCCGTTGGGGCCTCTCTTGGCTTGGCTATGGGCAGCAACTTTACCTTTTTGCTAATCTCAGCGTTCTTGATTGGCGGCATGTCTAACCCGCTGTATTCGTTGCTCATTGCGCATACGAATGACTTTTTAGATTATGAAGACATGGCCGCTGCATCTGGCGGTCTGGTGTTCATCAACGGGTTAGGGGCCGTTTCAGGACCCGTAATTGTCGGTTGGATGATGGGGACCTTTGGACCAGGTGGCTTTTTCAGCTTTACGTTGATCCTGTTTATTTTTCTTGTGGCTTACGCTGCATACCGCGCAACGCGGCGGTCTGCGGTGCCGATTGAGGATACGGGAACGTACGTTGTTATGTCTCCGACAGGTACGACACCCGTTGCGATGGAGTTTGCACAGGAATACGCAATCGAAAGTGACCAAGAAAGTGGCGAAGACGCATCTTATTCCCCGTAAACTTAAAAAAATAACGTGTGATCATATGACGGGACTGTTGCATTTTGTGATTCGGTCACAAGATAACAGTACGTTAGCATCGAACTATTCTCTGTTGGGAAGGGAGTAAGTAATGGTACAGGCCGATGATGTTCTCCGGTTTTGGTTGGACGAGTGTGGTCCATCCTGTTGGTACGCTGAAGACGCAGCACTTGATGCGCGGATCAGAGAGAAATTCTTGAACGCATGGGAAGGGGCCCGCGAGGGCCAATATTCGCTCTGGCTGACACATGCCACCGGAACGCTCGCCTATATTATTCTGACGGATCAGTTTTCGCGCAATATCCATCGCGGTCAACGCGAGGCGTTTTGCACCGATCGCATTGCGTTAGCCGCTGCGAAAACGGCGATCTCGAAAGGATGGGATATGCGTGTGGACGAGCCTGCGCGTCAGTTTTTCTATTTGCCTTTGATGCATTCCGAAAACTTATGTGATCAAGATCGTTGTGTCCGCTTGATGTGCGAGCGTTTGCCAGAAACGGGTGACTCGAACCTTTTGCATGCCCGCACACATCGCGAGGTCATTCGATTGTTCGGCAGGTTTCCGACGCGCAATGTCGCTTTGGCACGCGCATCGACCAAAGCGGAAGCTTTGCACTTGGAACAAGGCGGATACGGCAGCGTCCTGCGCAGTCTGCAAGAAAAGCACGCCGCCTGAATCAGAAAGCAATCCGTGGCGTATTTGTCGCGCGGCGGTTCTGTTGCGGCCCGCAGAAAAGTGGTTTAACGGTAAACTAAATAGATGCCGTTAAACTGCGAGGGTGCGTCATGGCAGAACAAAGCTTTGATATTGTGATTGTTGGGGCAGGCCCCGGCGGGTACGTCGCCGCAATTCGTGCGGCGCAAAACGGACAAAAGGTTGCCGTTGTTGAACGCGAACATTTGGGCGGCATTTGTCTGAATTGGGGATGCATTCCGACCAAGGCGATGCTGCGTTCTTCTGAAGTGTTTCATTTAATGCACCGGGCCAAGGAATTCGGCCTGAAGGCAGACAAGATTGATTACGATCTGGACGCTGTTGTGGACAGATCTCGCAAAGTGGCTGGCCAATTGTCTGGTGGTGTTGCGCATCTGCTGAAAAAGCACAAAGTTTCGGTTATCATGGGCGACGCAACTTTGCCCAGCAAAGGCGTGGTCAAGGTAAAGACCGCCAAAGGCGAAGAGACCTTAAAAGCGCCGAATGTGATACTGGCCACAGGCGCGCGGGCGCGTGAATTGCCGGGGCTTGAGGCCGACGGTGATCTGGTCTGGACCTATAAACACGCATTAAAGCCGCCTAGAATGCCCAAAAAGTTGCTGGTCATCGGTTCGGGTGCAATTGGGATTGAGTTCGCAAGCTTTTACAACACGCTGGGAACTGACACGACGGTTGTCGAAGTTATGGACCGCGTATTGCCAGTTGAAGATGCCGAAGTCAGCGCATTTGCCAAGAAAGCCTTTGAAAAGCAGGGCATGAAGATCATGCAAAAAGCGATGGTCAAACAGCTTGATCGCGGCAAAGGCAAAGTTACGGCACATATCGAAGTGGGCGGTAAAGTCGAGAAACACGACTTTGATACGGTCATCTCGGCCGTTGGCATTGTTGGCAATGTCGAAGGTCTGGGTTTGGAAGCTCTGGGTGTCAAAATCGATCGCACTCATGTTGTAACAGACGCCTATTGCCGGACGGGCGTGAACGGTTTGTATGCAATTGGCGATATCGCAGGTGCACCTTGGTTGGCGCACAAAGCCAGCCACGAAGGCGTCATGGTCGCCGATCTTATCGCTGGCAAACATGCGCATCCTGTCAAACCCGAAAGCATCGCAGGCTGCACATATTGTCACCCACAAGTGGCCAGTGTTGGCTATACCGAAGCCAAAGCAAAAGAAGCGGGCTTTGACATCAAAGTGGGCCGATTCCCGTTCATGGGGAACGGCAAGGCAATTGCGTTGGGTGAACCCGAGGGCATGATCAAAACGATTTTTGACGCCAAGACAGGCGAGTTGCTGGGCGCTCACATGGTCGGTGCAGAAGTAACCGAGCTGATCCAGGGCTATGTGGTAGGGCGTCAGTTGGAAACAACAGAAGAAGACCTTATGGAAACGGTATTCCCGCATCCAACATTGTCAGAAATGATGCACGAAGCGACGCTTGATGCGTATGGCAAGGCGATCCACTTCTAGGTAAGGATCAAAAACGGCTCGTTATCTTTAATGATAGGAAAGGTCGTAAAGTGTTCGTTTACAGTGCACTACGTGTCAATTTTGATGCAGTAGCACGGCGAAACCTCTAGATGCGACATCAAACGCTGCCCAATCTTTGGGCGGCGTTTTTCGTGTGTGGGTTTCTGATCTAGATCGATTTACGCGCGCGCAGGGCTGCAGTGATGGTGCCGTCATCTAGGTAATCAAGCTCGCCGCCGATGGGCACGCCTTGGGCCAATGATGTCAAAAGCACCTGTCCATCCAGTTGATCCGCGATGTAATGGGCCGTGGTCTGGCCGTCTATCGTCGCGTTCAGGGCAAGGATCACTTCGGTGATGTTTTCCCCAGCAATACGATCGATCAGTTTGGGAATGCGCAATTCCTCTGGTCCAATCGCATCCAGTGCGGACAAGGTGCCGCCCAACACGTGATAGCGCCCTTGGAAAACACCCGCGCGTTCCATCGCCCACAAATCAGCGACATCTTCGACCACGCATAATTCGCCATTTGCTCGTTTGTTGGAATCGCAAATGTCGCAAATGTCCGCTGTGCCGACATTTCCACAATTCATGCATTCACGCGCTGTTGCCGCCACGGTTTGCATCAGGTCCGCAAGCGGTTGCAATTGCAGATCACGTTTTCGGATCAGATGCAAAACCGCGCGGCGCGCTGAGCGCGGCCCAAGGCCGGGCAGTTTCGCCATCATCTCAATCAAGGCGTCGATGTCTTGCGTGCTGCTCATGGTCGAACGCCTTGTGCCATTTAGCAGAGAGGGCTGGGGGTATTGTTTGAAATTAGGTTCAGAACGGAAGCTTCATGTCCGCAGGCAAACCTAGCCCTTCGGTCAAAGAACTCATTTCTTTCTGGGCTTTTTCCGACGCTTTTGTTTGTGCGTCTTTGATCGCGGCCAGGATCAAATCCTCGACCACTTCTTTGTCATCCCCGTTAAAGATCGATGGATCGATATCCAACGCCTTCAATTCACCTTTGGCGGTCGCTGTCGCTTTGACAAGTCCTGCGCCACTTTCGCCCGTGACCATGATGTTGTGCAGATCATCCTGCATCTCGGCCATCTTGGTTTGCATTTCCTGGGCTTTTTTCATCATACCGGCCATGTCGCCGAGGCCGCCTAGTCCTTTGAACATCGCATTACTCCTTTACTCGCGGGCCAAGGATTGTCGCCCACACGTTCGGCATTCTTATCGCAGTCGTAAGGCGGATGGACAAGTGCGCTGGCGCTTTCATCGCGCAAAGATGGCGTTACACCGATTTTGCAAACCAAAGCCTGCGCATTTCGAACCCTGTGGATCGAAACGCGGTGTGGGCGGATACGTTTGCATCCCAACTGGTCAAATTGATTTCGCTGCACCCAAGCGATTGCGCGCGGTCTTTGGCCACCCCGATCAATCCGGTCGCAATGCCTTTGCGTCGATGGTCCACACCAACGGCGATGTGTTCGACATGCAAATGGTGACTGGGTAAAGTGAACGGGCTGCCGTCATTGGCGTTAAGGCGGGTGAACATGTAGCCGGCGGGCACAGCATCCCAAAACGCGAGATCGACAAAGCTTGTTTCACCTTCGATCATCGTTTCGAAAAAGCCGCGGACTTGTTCAGGGTCCACGGATTTGCGAAACCGATCAGGATAATGGGTCGCGTGCCAATCTTGGACGATTGCGTTCAAGGGAAGTAGGGCAGGGATGTCGGCAGAATTCGCGGCGCGAATGGTCAGCATTGGATATTCCTGTCGGTACAATTTCGAAAATCTGCGTAAAAAGCGCAGCATCAATATCGATCGAATAGGAACATGTGTTTCATCAATCTTCCTCGAACGGGTCCCATTCATCATCCACCTCGGGCAAGGCTTCGACCTGAGCGTCTTTTGCGATTTCCTCAGGGGTTCGGATGGATGTTATTGTGGCCTTTGGAAAATGCTCAAGCACCGCTTGCATCAACGGATGATCTTGGGCTTCGGATTTCAGGGCCAAATCTGCGGCGTCCCGAACAGAAGCGATCGTTGGTGCGCCGCCTTCGCTGACGATAGAGACACCCCACCGGTTTCCAGTCCAAGTTTGTAAGCGTTGACCCAGACGCTGTGCCAAATCGCGTGGCGCAGTTTCTGTTGGTACAAATTCGATGCGTCCGGGTTGATAGGCGGCCAATTGAAGACAGGTCTCGACTTCGACCAGCAGCTTGACGTCGCGATTGGTGCGGATCAATTCGATCACGTGGTCAAATGTCGGATAGCGGGCAAGTGCCTGGTCAAGATCTTGCGCCAATGCAGCAGACGGGCCACCGCCCGTTGGACCTGCGGCCATCGTGCTTGCGCGCGCATCGACTGCAGCGGCACCCGCACTGGGCATGTGGTTGCCGCCCGTTGGATTGGGGGCAGGTGGTGTTTGGTTCTGAAGCTTGCGCACCAATTCTTCAGGGCTTGGCAGATCAGCGACATGGGTCAATCGAATGATCGCCATTTCGGTTGCCATCATCGCATTTGGGGCGCTTGCAACTTCTTCCAAGGCTTTTAACAACATCTGCCAAAGCCGGGTCAAAACCCGCATCGGCAAAGCGCCGGCCATTGTTTGTCCTCGGCTGCGTTCGTCCGGGGAAATGGTCGGGTCTTCCGCGGCTTCTGGCGTGATTTTAACCACGGACACCCAATGGGTGATTTCCGCCAGATCGCGCAATACTGCAATTGGGTCTGCACCGTCCGCATATTGTGCCGAGATTTCCGTCAAAGCTGACGCAGCATCGCCGCGCAAGATCATAGCCAAAAGATCCAAAACGCGACCACGGTCTGCCAATCCCAGCATAGCGCGCACTTGATCTGCACTGGTTTCACCTGCGCCATGGCTGATCGCCTGATCCAACAATGATGTGGCATCTCGGGCCGATCCTTCGGCCGCGCGCGTGATCAAAGCCAACGCGTCATCGGTGATTTCAGCGCTTTCTGCGCCCGCGATTTTGCGCAACAACGCCAGCATCACTTCTGGTTCGATCCGACGAAGGTCAAAGCGCTGGCACCGCGACAAAACAGTCACTGGAACTTTGCGAATTTCGGTGGTGGCAAAGATGAATTTTACATGTGCTGGCGGTTCTTCAAGCGTCTTGAGCAAGGCATTGAAGGCGCTTGTCGACAGCATGTGAATTTCATCGATTATGTAAATCTTGTACCGGGCAGAGGCTGCGCGATAATGCACGCTGTCGATGATTTCGCGAATGTCATTCACACCGGTCCGCGACGCGGCATCCATTTCCATGACGTCGACATGACGCCCTTCCATGATCGCCACACAATGTTCGCAAGTGCCACATGGGTCGGTTGTCGGGCCGCCTTTACCATCTGTGCCAATGCAATTCATGCCCTTGGCAATGATCCGCGCTGTTGTGGTTTTACCGGTGCCTCTGATCCCGGTCATAACAAAAGCCTGCGCGATCCGGTCCGCTTCGAAAGCGTTCCTTAACGTGCGCACCATCGCGTCTTGCCCGACAAGATCGGCAAACGTTTCGGGGCGGTATTTACGGGCAAGGACCTGATAAGCAGTGGATTCAGACATAGGGCGGTTGCGGGCTCCTGCAGGGTGAACGCACGCCAACTTAGACGGATGTCGCGACAGCGTCCACCGATTAGAACTGCAAGATCAGCTGGAAAAAGCTTGCGCGCTCAAAACGCCTTTGCGCAGCAGATGTTGCAATGTGTAGGTAACGCATAGTGCGTCCCCCAAGGCGTCATGGGCCTGTACGGGCGGATGGTCGATGTCATAGTATTTTGATAAGGTGTTTGATCGTGTTTGATGGAGATCTTCAAGCGGCATACCTGCGTTCAAAAGCAGACGACATGTATTGTCGAAACGCGTGATCGGCATCGGTGGCGCCATCCCGGCGGCATAGCAGCTGATCGCGATCATATTGAATTCATCCTTACCCCATGACCACAGGGTCGCACCGTCCGAAAATTCATCCAATTCATCAAGCGCTTGGGCCAATGGCAGACCTATCGTGTCCAAATTGTCTTGCGTGATACCAGTCAAACGAACGAATAAAGGGTCAAGAACGACGGGTTTGTTGGCGCGATCCGGGGGCGTGACCAGAACGCGAAAGGTGTTGAGGATTTCGAAAGGTGCGGTCAAAGACAATTTCGCGGCCCCAATCTGTGCAATGACCTGATCTGGATCATTGGGACCACACCAAAACCGCGTCGGCGCGCCAGGGGCTGTCAGGAATTCACAGTCATAAAGAATTGTGTGGGCGGGCAACATCGGCATTTCCTTGTTCAGGCGTATTCTCGTGGAGCTGTCCTTTGATCTATGAAGCGTAACGAGATGCAAGTTGATGTCCACACTGGATCACGGCTTGGCAAGATATCGCGACTTTGGTATACAGATCTGGCCCAAGCAGGGGGCAACCCGATCCGCGGACAGCGTGATGACGCACCTGCAATAGACGACCGACATCGTTTTCGGTTTTCTCTTCGCCCGGGCTAGCGGATCGGCGGGCATATCTGAGAGGAACCGAGTATGACTTTCCCGTCACTCGACCAATTGCGCCGTGATGCAACCCGCCTGAAGAAAGCGTGGGATATCGGCGAACTGCAAGCCCGCCAACGGATTGCGAACAACCCACCCAGACAGGATTTGGATGGTTTGAAACATGCGGACTTCTTGCACGTTGTTGCGCGCGAAAACGCGTTTGAAAGTTGGCCAAAACTGGTTTGGGCAGCAGAAACAATCGGCCTTGATCGGGCTGCACGTCTTCAACGTTTAAAGATCGCGTTGGCCAATGGTCAGAATTGGGTTGTTGGTCAGCTTTTGGCAGAAACCCCTGATTTGGCACAGGATCAATTTGGCCTTTGTTGTGCGCTTTATGATCGATCCGCAGTTGAGCAATGGCTTGACGATGATCCTGAGGCGGCGACACGAGAATTTGGGCCGAAACGCCCGATCTGTCATCTTGCGTTTTCAAGATACATTCATGCGCGCCCCGATTTGCAAACCGACATGCTTGCGATTGCTGAAATGTTGTTGGCGCACGGTGCTGATGTGAACGATTCAATTCCGGTTGCTCCTGATAAGGATCACCGGCTTTCAGCGCTCTATGGAGCAATTGGACATGCAAACAACATGGAGTTGGGGCGCTGGCTGCTTGAACATGGGGCTGATCCAAATGATGGGGAATCTTTGTATCACGCCACCGAACTTGGACATCATGACGGGTTGAAAATGCTGTTGGAACACGGGGCCAGCCCTGCGGGAACCAACGCAATGTTGCGGGCGATGGATTTTCACGATCACGCTGCTGTTGAGTTGTTGCTGCAACATGGTGCACAGGCTGATGAATTTGACGGCACGCATGTAGGTGGAGAAGCACCTTGGGTCGTGCCCGCATTGCATCAGGCGGCCCGTCGGATGTGTGACAAACGTATGGTTGACCTGCTGTTGAACAACGGGGCCGATCCGAGACGAGAGTTTGAAGGCACCAGTGCCTATGCCCATGCGCGTGTGTTCGGAAACCGCGATGTGGCGTCAGCAATAGAAGCCCGAGGGACGGTTCCAGATCTGTCGTCGACCGAAGAGTTATTGGCACGGGCGGCGGATGGGGCGGATAACTCCGGCATGTATGTTGATACTGCGACACTGCCTGACGCCTATCGCAACATTATTCGGTTGATCCTTCATTTGCCCGGCAAGCTTGCGCATATTCGTGCGCTGGTCGCGTTAGGGGTCGAATACGACCGCCCGGATTCCGAAGGGTTGACGCCGGTGCAGTTGGCAGGATGGGAGGGTTTGCCGGAGGTTTTGCAGTATTTTCTGCAATTGAAACCGGATCTTGGCCACGTCAACGGATATGGTGGAACTTTACTGTCGACGATCATTCATGGGTCGGAAAACTGTCCCGAACGAGAGATGCGCGATTATCTCGCGTGTTTGCAATTGGTGCTGGACCAAGGCGTTGCATTGCCACGGGCACAGCTTGCCCAAGTCGGGCGCGAAGATATCGCCGGATTCCTGCAAGACTGGGCATCGCGTTATCCGGGGCAGGTGGTTTAAAGCCCGCCCCATAACGATCATCCGCGCAGCGATCATCCAGTTGCTGCGCGGACAGCAAATGCGAGCCGGTATTGCTTGGGATCAGGCGGCAAGTGACGCGAGCTTGGCACGGGCTGCTTCTATTGCGCCATCACCCTGTGCGCCAAGGTGGTCGGCGGCGACAATTTCAACAGTGTCAATCCCAACAAACCCCAAGACGTGCCGCATATAAGGTGTGGCAAAATCGATCGCAGAACCAACCGGCGTGCCCCCGGATACGGCTACGATAATGGCCCGTTTGTTTTGCAACAGGCCGACAGGCCCGTTTTGGGTGTATTTGAACGTGACACCAGCACGCGCAATCAGATCGATCCAAGCTTTAAGGCTTGCTGGAATCCCAAAGTTGTAGATCGGCAGTCCAATAACGATCGTATCGGCTGCTTGCATTTCATCAACCAGTTCGTCCGACAAAACCAATGCGTCTTTTTGTGACTGTGTACGAGCGTCGGCTGGCGTGTTTTTGGCTTCGACCCAATGCTCTGTAATCTGAGGCAGGGCATCACTTAGATCGCGTCGTAAAACAGTGCCACCCAGTTTTGCGACGACCTCGGAGGACAGCTTGCGCGAAACAGATGCGTCGATGCGGGCTGAGGCATCAAAATGAAGTGTC
This sequence comes from Paracoccaceae bacterium, assembly GCA_039960995.1. Taxonomy (GTDB): domain Bacteria; phylum Pseudomonadota; class Alphaproteobacteria; order Rhodobacterales; family Rhodobacteraceae; genus JABSSA01. The sequence goes on from JBDVKF010000075.1 coordinate 53,412, forward strand.
GTATGGGTCATGGTTCCGATCCTTTGCGGATGAATTTACGGTTGCAAATAGCATTGGTTATTGCAAATTCGAACGCAACATATGAAAAGCAACATGTATTGTTTGAATTTGCACATGAAGGCTTATGGATAATTGGGACGAAATTAAAACCGCCTATCAAGTCGCACGGCTTGGAACGGTCAGTGGCGCTGCGGAAATCCTAGGCGTTCATCATGCAACGGTGATCCGGCATATTGACGCCTTAGAAGGTCGGCTGGGTGTTAAACTGTTTCAACGTCATGCGCGTGGCTATACAGCGACAGAAGCTGGCGATGATTTGTTTCTTGTCGCACAGGCCACGGATGATCAGTTCAGCCAATTGGCCGGCCGCATCAAAGGGCATGGCTCGGGCGTGTCCGGCGAACTGGTTGTGACGTCATTGACCAGCCTTGCATCCCGAATGGTTCCGGTTTTGGCCGATTTTCAGAAAGAACATCCCAAAGTTGTCGTGCGTTATTTGACAGGAGACCGGCTGTTTCGGCTGGAATACGGCGAAGCGCATGTTGCCATCCGCGCTGGAAATGCGCCGGAACAACCCGACAATGTTGTACAACCCTTTGTGCGCCAATCGATGGGGTTGTTTGCCAGCAAACGCTATGTGGCTACGCATGGGTGCCCGGAAACAGTCGAAGCCTTTGAGGGGCATCAGTTTGTCAGTCACGATGATGAAAACAGCCGCGCGCCTTTTACACGTTGGTTGCGTGAACGCGTGCCAGAAACTGCGGTTACGTTCCGCTCGACCGATCTGCGTACTTTGGAATATGCAGTCATTGCCGGGGCAGGGATCGGGTTTCTGCCTTTGTTGGAAGCGCGTGCGAACCCCGATTTGGTCGAAATATTGCAACCTTTGGATCATTGGGCCGGTGCGTTGTGGCTGGTCACCCACGTGGATTTGCACAGAACGCCAAAAGTTCAGACGTTCCTGAGTTTCCTTAAAGAACGCTCCAAGGATTGGCACGTTTTATGAGCCCACAAGCGCGCGGGCATTTGGCGATGTTTTCCTTTTCGCTGCTTGTTGCGGGATCGTTTGCCCTTGGGGCGATGGCCGCAAATGACATTTCACCTATGGCGCTGAATGCGGCGCGGTTCTGGATCGCAGGTGTGGTGATTGGCGGTATCGTGATGTTTCGAGGCGGCGTTCCGAAACAAGCCATTGAAGCCCCGTGGCGATATCTGGTTCTGGGTGGCTTGTTCGCGGCGTACTTTGTTCTGATGTTCGAAGGCCTGAAAACCGCCGAGGTCACAAGTGCAGCAGCCGTTTTCACGCTTATTCCCTTGATGTCTGCCTTTTTCGGCTGGCTGTTGTTGCGGCAAGTCGCAACGCGGCGCATGGCATTGGCTTTGTTGATTGGTGCATTCGGTGCGCTGTGGGTTATCTTTCGGGCCGATTTTTCGGCTGTGCTGTCCTTTCAAGTCGGCCAAGGAGAGGTCGTCTATTTCGTCGGGTGCATCTTCCACGCGATTTACACGCCAATGATCCGCAAACTGAATAGGGGTGAATCTGCCTTTGTCTTTAGTCTGGGCACGATTGCTGCGGGTGCGATACTGCTGACGATTTTTGGATGGAGCAGTATCCGCGCGACGGATTGGACCAACTTGCCGGCAATCGTTTGGATTACGTTGTTTTACGTCGCGATCTTTGCATCTGCGGCGACGTTCATCCTTTTGCAATTTGCATCCCTGCGGCTGCCATCGGCCAAGGTCATGGCCTATACATATCTGACACCCACTTGGGTGATCGTCTGGCAAATCTTGCTGGGTCGTGGCGTGCCCGAAGGCATCGTTTTGTTTGGTGTGACGTTCACCTGTGTCGCGCTTTGGCTGTTATTGCGACCCGAAGGTGAAGAGAACAGCGCCTGAAAAGAGGCTGGTCAATCAGGGCTGTTCTTCGGAAATCGGCAATTCTTGTTTTAAGAACTGCTCGAACGCCTCTAAGTTGACTGGCTCGAATTGACCAAAGCCTTGCATCCATACACTGGTGGCCTTCATCGCGTCTGGCTCCAGTTTGCACCATTTGACCCGGCCACGTTTTTCCTGAGCGATCAATCCAGCACGGGTCAGTATGCCCAAATGTTTCGAAATCGCCGCCAATGACATGTCAAAAGGCTCTGCAACATCGGTGACCGCCATATCATCTTCCAATAACATCGTCAGAATGGCTCTGCGTGTCGGGTCAGCCAAAGCGGCGAAAACGTGATCCAAAGTATCAGACATGGCTCCTGATAAACTTTGCGCGGCTCAAGGGGAAGAGTTTACCAATAAGGGTGTTGTACCTCGTTTGAAGGCAAGCGCATGTTCATGCGTTCAAATTCAGCAGGTCCAACGCCGATATCACGCGCTATGCGAGCCGATATTTTTGGTGGACGAGGAGTAGGGCGCCACAGGAAGAGGCGCTTGATGGATTGCATGAAAAAGGCACAATTTGATCGTGCGCCCAAGGGCGTTGAGGCTGTGATTTGCATGGAATTACCGTTGATTTATTGCTGTTCTTGTAATGTACCAGCTCTGTGTCGAACTATACAAACAGGGAAACTTGACATTCTTTGTGCTAAAAAGTCACAAATAAGGAATGGCACGCACCTTACCCCCACTGAACGCCTTACGCGCCTTTGAGGCGGCCGGACGGCACCAAAGCTTTAGCCGTGCAGCGGTAGAGTTGAATGTAAGCCATTCGGCCATTTCACGGCATGTGCGCGGGCTCGAAGACAGGCTTGGCACTCAATTGTTTCGTGATGCGGCACCGGGGGTGGCTTTGACATCTGAGGGGCAGGCGTATCTGGCGCGTATCAGTCCAGCCTTGGACGATATCTCGGAAGCGACAGAAGAGGTGGGGGAGGCTCCGGCTGGACGCGTTCTGATCAACGCGGACACGTTATTTGCGCAACAAATCCTGATACCGAACATTGGGACATTTTGGAATGCGAACCCGGATATCGAATTACGCATTGTCGCGTCCCACACACTTGCTGATTTGAACCGATACGAGGCCGACTTTGCCATCCGGTTTTCCCGCAACAGCACTATGGGGCTTCCCGCTGACCTGTTGTGTGATGCGCCACTATTTCCCTATGCCACGCCGGGCTATTTTGCCTCCATTCCTTCAACTCAGGACATTCTGGCGGCCAGACGGGTGCAGGATCGCCCACCCGAAGTGTGGCAACGCTGGGCGGACGCTGCAGGGGCTGACGTTGGCAACCTTGAAATCGCGTCGTGGCGGTTGCGCGCGCCCTTGGCGCTGAACGCTGCCTGCTCAGGTGCAGCGGTGTATTTAGGATCAGCCGATTGCGTGAATGATTTTTGCAGGGAAGGGCGGTTGCAACGCCTATCCCCACATCCGCTGCGAGAGGGCGCGTTCTTTATCGTGACCAAGGAAACGCGTTTGCGCAGCAAGGCTTTGCGCATCGTGCGCAACTGGGTTCTTGATATCACCGCGCCATTGCGGGTCAAACGGTTCTGGGAGTTTGATCAACCAATTGGTTGAATATCCATTTTTGCGCTTTTCGGCTGTCTGACCGAATTGATGGCGATCCTCGTCGAAATGTTGGTTGAGAATAATGTAAATAAATCAATACTATACAGCGCGCGCGCCTGCGTCATTCAATGCGTTGACTCATTGCGCACCCCGCAATAGCAAGGCGACAACGGACAGGCAGGGATATCCAAGCTTGGCAAACCCGCAAGATAAGGCGCGACTCGAGGCTTTGGAGGCTAAGATAAGCGCGGCGAAGGCGGCTCAAGCTCCGAAGCCCCGCGCAGACGAACACTATTCTCAGGCTCAACTGGCCTGGCGCATGGTGATCGAGCTGGTCGCGGGAATGGGGTTGGGGTTCGGCATCGGCTTTGGGCTTGACTATGCGTTTGGAACATCGCCTTGGCTGATGATAATTTTTATTTTTCTGGGCTTCGCGGCCGGCATCCAGACGATGATGCGCTCGGCGAAAGAAATCCAGGAAAAGCAGATTGCGGCAAATGCTGCAGAAGACGGAGAGAGCGACGATGGCGGATAATGCGCACGGTGCAGAGGGCGGCGGACTAGAATTCCACCCAATGGATCAGTTCAACGTCAAAGCTTTGTTTGGCGACAGCATCGGAATGTTCACCATCACCAATGTCACCTTGTGGTTGGCCTTGGCTGTGGTCGCGGTCATTGCGTTGATGGTTTTGGGCACGTCCAAACGCGAAGTCATTCCGGGCCGGTCACAATCGATTGCCGAACTCGCGTATGGTTTCGTCTATAAGATGGTCGAAGACGTCACAGGCAAAGACGGCATCAAGTACTTTCCCTACATCATGACTCTGTTCATGTTCATCATCTGCGCCAACATGCTTGGTTTGCTGCCAATGTCGTTTACCACAACGTCGCATATTGCGGTCACTGCGGTTCTTGGATTTGGCGTGTTCTTTGCCGTAACGATCCTTGGATTTGTCAAAAACGGTTCAAGCTTCCTTGGCCTGTTTTGGGTGTCGTCGGCACCTTTGGCGCTGCGCCCGATCTTGGCGTTAATCGAATTGATTTCTTACTTTGTGCGTCCGGTCAGCCACTCCATTCGTTTGGCAGGCAACATGATGGCCGGTCACGCAGTTTTAAAAGTGTTCGCTGGCTTTGCGCAGGTCGCAGCCATCGCACCAATCGCCATTCTTGGGGTCGTTGCGATTTACGCACTTGAGCTTCTTGTAAGCTTTATTCAGGCGTATGTTTTCACGATCCTAACATGCGTATATCTGAAAGACGCATTGCACCCGCATCACTAAATCACGGCGGGTCGAAAGCCCGCCTTTCAATACCAACTTCCAATCGTAAGGAGATACACACATGGAAGGTGAACTCGCACACATCGGCGCAGGCCTCGCAGCAATCGGTTCCGGCGCAGCCGCCATCGGTGTTGGACACGTCGCAGGCAACTTCCTTGCCGGCGCATTGCGCAACCCATCAGCCGCCGCTGGTCAAACAGCGACATTGTTTATCGGCATCGCTTTCGCAGAAGCTTTGGGGATCTTCTCGTTCCTCGTCGCTTTGCTGCTGATGTTCGCTGTCTAAGACATTCGCGACTGACGACCTCCTTACAATGGGGCGGTGCATTGCCATCGCCCCGGTAGGGCCCCGAAGACGCGAAGGAGACCGAGATGGCCACCGATACAAATAGCACTGCCGAGGCCGCTGCGCCCGGTATGCCGCAACTGGATTTTTCGACATTTGGTAATCAGATATTCTGGCTGCTTGTCGCACTGGTTGTGATCTACTTCGTGCTGTCGCGTGTGGCATTGCCACGGATCGCGGCAATCCTGGCCGAACGCTCAGGAACGATAACAAACGACCTTGCTGCGGCCGAAGATCTTAAGGTCAAAGCAATCGAGGCTGAACAAGTCTATGAAAAGGCGCTGGCGGATGCCCGTGCCGAAGCACAAAACATTGCCGCGGCAACACGCGCCGAAATCCAGGCTGATCTGGATGTCGCGATTGCCAAGGCAGATGCAGAGATTGCTGCGAAAGCAGCCGAAAGCGAAAGCGCGATTGCAGAGATCCGTGCAGGTGCCGTTGATGCCGTGAAAGCGGTTGCCAAAGACACTGCTGGTGAAATCGTCTCTGTTTTGGGTGGCAAAGCGGATGCAAAAGCGGTGACCGCGGCTGTTACTGCTCGGATGAAAGGATAAAGACAATGAACAAGTCTCTCCTGACACTCACAGCTGGATTGACCATCGGTGCACAACCGGTGTTCGCGGCCTCTGGTCCATTCTTCTCGCTTGCCAACACAGACTTTATCGTTGTGGTCTCGTTCATCGTTTTCATCGGTGTTCTAATCTATTTCAAAGTTCCGGGCATGCTTGGCAAAGTACTGGACGACCGCGCGGCGGGTATCCAATCTGAACTGGACGAAGCCAAAGCATTGAAGGAAGAAGCTCAAGCGCTTTTGGCGAGTTATGAACGCAAACAGGCCGACGTACAGGCGCAAGCGGATCGCATCGTGGCGCAAGCCAAAGCCGATGCCGAAGCGGCGGCTGAACAAGCTAAAGTTGATTTGTCGACATCTATCTCGCGCCGTATGGCGTCTGCTGTTGAACAAATCGCGTCTGCAGAAGCGTCTGCTTTGAAAGAGGTGCGTGACCAAGCGTCTATCGTCGCCATTGCAGCGGCACGGGACGTTATTGCCAAACAGCTTACGGCGAAAGACACAAATGCGTTGATTGACTCGGCGATTGCAGAAGTCGAAGCAAAGCTGCACTAACGCGGTTCAATGATATTGAATGAAGGAACCCGGCCGATGCGCCGGGTTTTTTTATGTCAGGCTGCGTCGCCACAAGATCAACGCCCATGTGGTCAGAACCACTTCGACGGCGAAGGTCCAGTGCAACAGAAAGGACATAACCCACCATGGTTGGGTCGCGGGTACGATGACCAACGGATGGGCGAATGTGCTGAACGGCCACAGCCACGTGACTTGCCCGACAATCGAATCCAGCCCCATATGCAGCAGGCCACCCAACCCAACGGCGATGAAAATCCGGCCCAGTTTTTGGGATCGAAACAGAAATCCGATCAATAGCAAAGTCGTCCAAATGGCTGGTTTATGGGTCAGGTAATTGTGGTGATGGGTTTGTCGGTTATCGACCAGATAGAACCAGACCATATCCACGTCAGGAAGAATGGAACCGATCAGGAACGCCACCCGTGAACGCTTGGAGGTCTTGTGCGAGGTCAATCGGGCAACGACGTAAGCCGCAGGTAAATGCGCTATGAACATCAGTCTGAGCGCTCGTGATCCAGTCGTTGGCGGGCAATGTCTTCGTTGCGTTCCGCTTTCTGTTGATCGCGCAATGCGCGTTCCACGTAATCTAAATGTGCTTCAACTGCGGACCGCGCTGCATCTGGTTCGCGTGAGACCAATGCATCTTTGATTTGACGGTGTTGATCCAACAACGCCTGACGGGTTGTGCGCTGTTTGAACATGACTTGCCGATTGTAAAACACGCCCTCGCGCAGCAATTCATACATTGATCGCATCATATGCAGCATGATGACGTTATGTCCCGCCTCGACGATAGCCATGTGAAATTGCGCATCCAGCCGTGCTTCATCTTCGGCATTGCGCTTGGGATGAACGGCTTCCATCTTTTCAAAGACGGTGGTGATCACTGCAAGATCTGTGTCTGATCCCAATCGAGCGGCGCGTTCGGCGGCCAGTCCTTCCATGTCTCGTCGAAACGAAAGATAATCAAAAACAGCCTCGTCATGGCGCGCAAACAGACGCGTTAGGCCAGGGGCGAATGCCGAGCCCAAAACATCAGCCACGTAAACGCCTGCTCCGGGTTTCGCCAACAACAACCCATCATCCTGCAGCTGCGCAATGGAATCCCTCAGCGATGGCCGCGACACACCCATACGCTCAGCCAGATCCCGTTCGGGCGGCAACCGCTCGCCGGGGCGTAAAATGCCGCGTAGAATAAGTTGCTCAATTTGGCGGACAACTGCACTGGACAGTTTTTCTGGCGCCACGGGGCGAAAGGGCATGGAAATCTCCGGATTGAATTGGTCAAAATATATGACCATGCAGTAGCCGACGCAATTGGCTTCCTGAATTAAAGCTCTGTTAAGGACGTTGGCGGCATGAAGCGTTATGCGTTGGTCTTTCCTTTTCCCTGTTCTACTTGCGGCGTGCGATACGCCGGGGCCGCATTTTCGCGGGATCACACCACAGACAGTCACCGTTGACGGATCAACCTTTGATATTCGCGTTCGTGGCAAATTGGCCGAGGCTATTCGCACCAACGCAGAATATGCCCCGCGTTTGGGTCCAATAGCCAACCGGGCCCAAGTGGCCATTGAAATGGTCAGCACCTGTAAAGTGGAAGAGGTGCGCGGTGATCAGGCCTATGTCATTGGTGTGTTGGATTGCGCTAAGGTGCCACACCGGGCGCATGGACACGCGGTGTCGACTGATTACGAATGCATCACCATCGACAGCTTTCGCAGCTCTTCGACAAATGAACGTGCTTTCGAACTGGATTGCACGGCAATTTGACAGAAAGCCGCAATATCTTGTGGATAAGATGCGGCAAAGCGCTGATTGTGGGGGTTCGTCGTTGACATGAGCCCGCTCGCGACGGCACCCTAAGCGCCAGCGGAATCAAAAGAGACGCCCAGAGTGCGCTTTTCAAAACTCAGACTGACCGGCTTTAAAAGCTTTGTTGATCCGACCGATTTGATCATTGCGGACGGTTTGACAGGCGTGGTTGGTCCTAACGGGTGTGGAAAGTCGAACCTTCTTGAGGCGCTGCGTTGGGTCATGGGGGAAAACCGCCCCAAAGCGATGCGCGGCGGCGGTATGGAAGATGTGATTTTTGCCGGGGCTGCGACACGTCCGGCGCGCAACTTTGCCGAAGTGTCCTTGCAGGTCGATAATTCGGAACGCTTGGCGCCAGCCGGGTTCAACGACAGTGACATGCTTGAAATCGTGCGGCGTATCACCCGTGACGTGGGCAGCGCGTATAAAGCCAACACCAAGGATGTTCGAGCGCGTGACATTCAAATGTTGTTCGCAGATGCGTCGACCGGTGCGCATTCACCAGCCCTTGTACGGCAGGGGCAAATTTCGGAACTGATCAACGCCAAACCAAAATCACGTCGTCGTATCTTGGAAGAGGCGGCAGGGATCAGCGGTCTATATCAACGCCGCCACGAAGCTGAATTAAAGCTGAAAGGCGCAGAAACAAACCTGTCGCGTGTTGATGATGTGATCGAACAATTGGCCAGCCAGTTGGCGCAATTGGCACGACAAGCCCGACAGGCGGCGCGGTATCGCGAAATCGGTCAATCCTTGCGCCATGCAGAAGGTCAGTTGTTGTATCGGCGCTGGCGCGAAGCCGACGAAGCCCGTGCGCGCGCCGAAGAGGTTTTGCGCGAACGCACAACACTGGCTGCGCAAGCCGAAAGCGCTGTACGACTGGCGGCCAAGGGACGTGAAGAAGCTGAAGGCGCATTGCCGGCCCTGCGCGAAGAAGAAGCGATTGCAGCGGCCGTAGTTCAACGCCTGTCCGTGCAGCGCGATACCCTGACAGAACAAGAACGCCAGGCAGAACAGACAATCGAGACGCTAGAGCAGCGCATCGAACAGCTTGGACGCGACATCGCGCGCGAAGACCAGCTGAACCGGGACGCGGGCGAAACAATTGAACGTCTGGATTGGGAAGCGGAAGAACTGGCCAAAGCGTCGGAAGGTCATGAAGTTGCCCTTGAAGCGGCAGCATTGGCTGCGCGTGAAGGCGCTGAAGTGATGCAAGGTCAGGAAGAAAAGCTGACCGAAAAAACCGAAGATGTTGCTCGGCTGGCCGCCCGACACAACTCGGCAGAGCGTTTATTGGAAGATAGTCGCAAACTGGAAATCCGTGCGGAAGAAAGCGCCACCAAAGCGCGCCATTCGGTAGAAGAAGCCCGCGAAACTCTGGCCCAAGCTGGCAAAGCTTTGGACAAGGGGCAGGCCGAAGTGACCTTGGCCGAAGAACAGGCGCAAGCCGCGGACGAAGCCTTGACCAAGGCTGAGGATGAACGTGCGCAAACGCAATCACGCGAGGCGGATGCGCGCGCCGAACGCTCCGAAGCCGAAGGCGAGATGTCAGCCTTGAAAGCCGAAGCCGGTGCACTGGCGCGGTTGGTGGAACGCGACACAGCCGAAGGCGGTCAGATCCTTGATAGTGTTCAGGTCAAACCAGGCTTTGAAAAGGCACTTGGTGCCGCGTTGGCGGATGATTTGCGCGCACCCGAAGTTGGTCCAGAAGGGGTAAGCGGTTGGGCCAGCCTGCCAGCTTATGCCGAAGGGTATGCATTGCCCGGTGGTGTGATGCCGTTGGATTTGCATGTGACAGTGCCGAATGCTTTGAAGCGCCGCATTTCCCAAATCGGGCTTGTGGATGCTGATGACGGCGCAGCGTTGCAGTCACAATTGAAACCGGGCCAAAGACTGGTTTCAAAAGACGGCGACTTGTGGCGTTGGGATGGCTTTCGGGCTGGGGCGGCAGATGCCCCAAGTGCTGCGGCACTGCGTCTTGAACAGTTGAACCGGTTAGAGGCGTTGAAACAATCGCTTGCCACGGCAGAAGCGCGTGCAATGGGGGCGCGTCAGGCGCATGAAACATTGACGCGCATGCTGGCGGAACAATCCGAAGCCGACAAGACGGCGCGTGAAGCGCGACGGATGGCCGACAAGCGGGTGGCGGATGCTGGGCGTGCACAAAGCCGCGCCGAAGCGGATCGCAATCTGGCCGAAGGAAAAATGGAAAGCCTGTCACTGGCCGTGACACGCCACGAACAAGAAGCTTTGGAAGCCCGTGGGCGATTGAAAGAGGCCACAGCCGCGTTGGAAGGGTTGGAAAATCTGGACGAAACGCGTGCAGATGTGGAAGACCTGCGCATGACCGTCGAAGCCGCGCGCATTACAATGATGTCGCGCCGGTCTTCACACGAAGATTTGCGTCGCACCGGTGAAGCGCGCACAAAGCGTAGTCAGGAAATCACCAAAGAAGTCAGCGGATGGCGGCACCGGCTTGAAACCGCGACACAGCGCAGCGCCGAATTGATCGAGCGCAAAAGTGATTCAGAATCTGAACTGGCAACCGCACAGCGTGCACCGGGAAAACTGGCCGCAGACCGGGAACGCCTGACCCAAGAATTGACCAAATCTGAAGCGCGCAAAGCCAGTGCATCAGACAACCTGTCTAAAGCCGAAGCCGAATTACGCAACACATCGCAAATCGAACGCGAAGCCGAACGTGTCGCATCCGAGGCGCGCGAGGCCCGCGCGGCAAGCGAAGCACGATCAGACGCCGCTCGTGAAACGGTTGCGCAAGCCGCAGAGCGGATCGCCGATGAAATGCAAATGACGCCCAATCAACTGTTGTCGCAGCTTGATGTCACAGCGGACGACATGCCCAAAGCCGAAGCGCTGGAAGCGGATGTGAACCGTTTGAAACGCCAACGCGATGCATTGGGGGCTGTGAACCTGCGGGCCGAAGAAGATTCCAAAGAAGTTCAAGAAGAACACGACACGCTCAGCACCGAAAAGGCTGATCTGGAAGAAGCTATTCGGACGCTGCGTTCTGGTATTGCGAGCCTGAACAAAGAAGGTCGCGAACGTTTGTTGACTGCGTTCGAACAAGTGAATTCAAACTTCTCTTTGTTGTTCAAGCATCTGTTCGGCGGCGGCGAGGCCAATCTGGTCATGGTGGAAAGCGATGACCCGCTGGAAGCCGGGCTTGAGATTATGTGTCAGCCACCCGGCAAGAAACTGTCGACTTTGTCTTTGCTGTCCGGTGGGGAACAAACGCTGACGGCTTTGGCTCTGATCTTTGCGGTGTTCTTGGCCAATCCTGCGCCAATCTGCGTTTTGGACGAGGTTGACGCGCCATTGGACGACGCCAACGTCACGCGGTTCTGTGATCTGTTGGATGAAATGTGCCGTCGCACGGATACGCGGTTTTTGATCATCACGCACCATGCCGTCACAATGGCGCGTATGGATCGGTTGTTCGGCGTCACAATGGCAGAGCAGGGGGTCAGCCAACTTGTTTCAGTGGATCTGAAAAAGGCGGCAACTCTGGTTGCGTAATTACAGCTGATTTAGCAACGCAGGTGTTGGCCACGCATCAGCCGGCAATCCAATGCGCTTTTGTTCAGCCTGAACCGCCGACCGGGTGCGCGCGCCCAAGATGCCATCAATTTTTCCCACGTCGTACCCGCGCGATTGCAGTTTCGTTTGCAACGATTTCATCTGATCGCCTGTCAACCCAGTGTCAGGGTTGCCCGCCAGATACACGGGCGCACCTTCCAATCGCGTCGCGAAATAAGCGGCCGTCAACACATAGACAAAGCTCTGATTCCATTCGAAATAAACGTTGAAATTAGGATAGGCTAAGAACGCCGGTCCTTTGTGGCCTTGTGGGAGTATCAGCGAAGCGGGCAGGTTAGCGGCTTGACCGTTCCGAGGTTTGATGCCCAAAGCGCGCCAGTCTTGAGCGGATTTGACAGTTTTCAATCCCGACAAAGACCAGTCGAATTGTGCTGGAACAGTGACTTCTTGCAACCAGGGTTCGCCCGCGCGCCAACCAAGATTTTGCAGCATCTTACCGCCCGATACCAATGCGTCCGGCGCTGATGTTTTTAATGAAACTTGTCCATCCCCGTCCGCATCGACCCCGTTTTCAAGAATGTCGGCAGGCAGCATCTGAACCATGCCAATTTCACCGGCCCATGCGCCGGTTGTGTTGTCAGGATTGAACTGGTCACGGGTGAATAATTCCAAAGCGGCGAAAATCTGAGGTCTGAACAATTCGGGGCGACGACAGTCATGCGCCAAGGTCACCAGCGCATTGGCGGTATTAAACTTGCCTTGTACTGCGCCAAAATCAGTTTCGAACGCCCAAAACGCAAGAAGAACGCCTTTGTTGATGCCGTATTCGCGTTCAATTCGGTTGAAAACCGAAGACAAGCTTTGGGCTTTTGACTTGCCGGTGTTGACCCGGTTTTGGGAAATCAATCGGCGCGAAAAATCAAGGAATGGGCGTTGGAACACGCCTTGTGATCGATCAGCTTTCAATACGGCAGGGTCCTGTCGGACCCCGGAGAAAAAGCGATCGACGACGGATGCATCATAGCCTGTTGAGACAGCTTCGGATTTGAGGTCTTGCACAAAAGACCCAAAAGACCCCCCGCAACTGGCAAAGGCCATTCCCGGACATAAAGCCACTGCCAAAACGATTCCTCGCATCGATTCCACCCATCTACAATTTGCCAACGTATCGGTACGGAGGCTCGCAGATTGCTGCTGAACGTCAATGGCTTCGGCGGTATCTTCAATGGATTCGCGCAACGCATCGGGTTAAGTTCGCGAACCATTCCCACTCAAAAGTTACACCGTTGGGCATAAATTGGCTCAAGTACCGCCCGATGGACTACATAAGTTTACGCGCGAGAATATATTAATACCTTTTTAACATGTTGGCGAAACACTGGTCTTATTCTTCGCGGAACACGCACTAGGCGAGAAAAAGATCACTTCATCAAGCCATGCATAATGGTACTCGATTTTGAATTTTTGACTGGCTGCAAGAAACAGGGTGTCGATTAAAAACAATAGGGTGCCGATCAAAAACATAGTATGAACGTACTAATTGTAGAAAATCGCAGAGAGCTTCGGCAGGTGTGGTGCAATCACTTGGCACGCCAGGGTGCAATTGTGCGCATGGCGTCCAATCAAGATCAAGCGATCGAAGCTATCCTAGAGCAATTTCCAGATATCATTGTTCTGAACCTCGTCCTCGAAGATGGGGGTGCATTGGCGATCTCGGATTTTGCCAGTTACCGCGCCCCTCAGGCCCAAGTTATATTTGTAACCGATACGTCTTTCTTTTCGGATGGATCGATTTTCAGTTTGTCACCCAATGCGTGTGCGTTTGTTCAAACCGACACCCCACCCGAAGATTTGGCTGCAATCGTGGAACACTACGCCAACTAAGCTTGATCCCTGTTATGCGGTTCCAGAAAATCCAAATGCGGGTTGATTGGAATGATCCGGTGCGGATTGATGCTTTCGTGGCTGAAATGATAATGCCGGATGATATGTGACATGTTCACCGTCTTGGCGACTTGTGGCCATTGATACAATTCGCGGGTGTATGCCCAGAGGTTTGAATAATCGATAATTCGGCGTCGATTACATTTGAAATGTAGATGGTACACGCTGTCGAACCGCACAAGGGTCGGGAACAATCGCCAATCCGCTTCGGTGATCCGATCCCCCATCAAGTATCTGTCGGATGACAGTCGGTCTTCTAACCAATCCAACGTGTCAAACAGGGCTGTAACAGCCTGGTCATAGGCGTGTTGCGATGTGGCGAATCCTGACCGGTAAACGCCATTGTTGAACGTGTCATAGATGCGCGCATTGACGGGTTCGATGGCGTCTCGCAAATGGTCTGGCCAAAAATCCAGGGTGTTTCCGGTCAGGTCGTTAAACGCCGTATTCATCATGCGAATGATTTCGGAACTTTCATTCGAAACAATGGTTTCTAATTTTTTGTCCCATAAAATGGGAACAGTGACCCGGCCGGAAAAAGTGGTGTCCGCTTTGACATAGATATCCCGCGCAAAGGGCACCCCGTACAGAGTGTCGCCTGTAGCACCATGTTCGTCCGTTTCAAAGGTCCAGCCGTCTTTCAGCATATCGGGATGGACGGCCGACACCGAAATATGATCGCCCAAATCCTTGAGTTGACGAAAGATCAATGCGCGATGCGCCCATGGACAGGCATTGCTGACATAAAGGTGGTAACGCCCGCTTTCGGCCGCAAAACCGCCGACGCCGCTCGGGCCAGGGCTTCCATCTGCAGTGACCCAGTTGCGAAACTTGGCGATGCTGCGTTCAAATTTTCCATCCGTGCTTCTTGTGTCGTACCACGTGTCGTGCCAGACCCCATCAACAAGCAAACCCATCGCTCAATCTCCATTTTCCCTATGCGCACTGTAATGAAAATCCGCTTGCTGAAAACTGCCATCCACGCAGGGATGTTCTGCGAAAATGCACAATGATCAGAATTGCTCTGGTCAATGGTGCCGCAATCCCGTTCAATTCGAACATGACCAGCCTTAATCGTATCATCATGCAGCGCAAGTCCCGGGCGTGGATAAACAGCTTGGGTCCAGAAAAACTGGACGTCGCAGAGATTTCTGGAAAATGGGGACAAATGTTCCCGTTTCGCAGTTACGCGCAATATCGGTTCCCCAAATTCGACATCTGCAAGGGGCCGATACTGGAGGAATCCGAAAAGCCGCGAAAATTCGATTTGATCATGGCCAACCAAGTGTGGGAACATCTGGACCGGCCCTATACGGCAACAAAGAACGTTCGAAAGATGCTGCGGAAGGGCGGGTGGTTTTGGGTCGCTGTCCCATTTTACATACCGTTTCATGCGGCTCCAAATGATTGTTCGCGTTGGACTGCGCGTGGGCTGAAAAACCTGTTGGTTGAAGCCGGATTTGACAAAGAAGCCGTTCAGTCCCATCAATGGGGCAATCGAAATGCTGCGTTGCGCAACATGGATGATGTTTGGCCACCTGAATACGATTCTGCATCAGACCCTTTGGAAAACGACGCAAAAATGCCGGTCTGCGCGTGGGCAATGGCCCAGAAGGTCTGACATGTCAGAAAAAACAAATTTTGCCCTGATCGTCGCGATTTGGGCGGCCGGGCTTGGCGCGGCGGCGCAATACGCCAAGATCAGTGTGATTTTTGATCGCCTTGGGGCTTATTACCCGGATGCAGGTGTCGCGTTGGGTTTTGTCGTATCAATCGTCGGATTTGTCGGCATCGCGATGGGTGTCTTCGCCGGAGTGTTTGTTGCGCGTATTCGGTATCGCCGTGCATTGCTTTGGGCCATGTGGGCGGGGGCAGTTTTTTCTGCATTGCAAGCGTTCATGC
Source organism: Paracoccaceae bacterium (assembly GCA_039960995.1). GTDB lineage: Bacteria > Pseudomonadota > Alphaproteobacteria > Rhodobacterales > Rhodobacteraceae > JABSSA01. The sequence goes on from JBDVKF010000075.1 coordinate 68,915, forward strand.
CGCCATTGCCGGTGCTTTTGGCGTTACGTGCGGGTGAAGGATTGTCCCATTTGATCATGGTTGTTGCCGCGCCAACGTTGATTGCGCAGTTAAGCGCGGACAGACATCGCGGGCTGACGCTGACCTTGTGGTCGACATTCTTTAGCGTTGCGTTTTCGTTGCTGGTGGCTTTGGGCATTCCGTTGGTGGATGCATATGGAATTCCGGCATTGTTTGCTGCGCATGCTGTTTGGTTGGCTGTTTTTGCAATTGTCCTGACATTTATGCTTAACCCGCTAAATATCCCTTCGCCGGACACCGTGCTGACCTTGCGCGGTCTCATAGACGAACACATCGCAATCTATCGATCCCCATTTTTGGCAGCACCCGCTATGGGGTGGTTGTTCTATACGTTTTGCTTTTTGGCCATTCTGACAGTGCTGCCGCCCTTTATCGCAGCGGATCAACGCGTGTTTGTCATGGGGATGATGCCGCTTGTGTCGATTGCGGTGTCGATGACGCTTGGTGTCGTTTTGCTGCGGGTTATCACTGCTGTCCAAGTTGTGCAGATTGGCTTCCTTGGCGCAGCGGTTTGTATGGTCTGGCTCTACTATACGCCGGGCTTGCCGCTGGCGTGTTTGTCACTGGCGGGGGCGTTCGGGTTGGTTCAAGGGGCCAGTTTCGCGTCTGTTCCACAGTTGAACAAGACGGCTCAGACCCAAGCACGTGCCAACGGGGCGTTGGTGCAGACCGGAAATATCGGCAATACGCTTGGCACACCCGTCATGTTGGCCGTGGTCGCAGCTTCTGGATATTCGGGGCTGGTTCTGACCACAATTTTGGGGCTGATGGCTGGTTTTTTCATTCACGTCTGGCTGTCGGCACGGCGCAAGGCGGCCTCAATTTGATCTGCTGTTGCCAAGTTATGGCAGCTGCCACCAACGTTCTCTGTATGTTCTCACTTTTCGATTGGAGACTCAGCAATGACGGACTATGTATGATCCGTTAACGGGTCCCCGTCACATTTGCTGCAAAGAAAGCTGCCATGGCCGAGCTTAAAAATATCGAGGTGCGCGGTGCGCGCGAGCACAATCTAAAGTCCATTGATGTGGACATTCCGCGTGACAAGCTGGTCGTGATTACGGGGCTGTCGGGGTCTGGTAAATCGTCACTGGCGTTTGATACGATCTATGCCGAAGGTCAACGTCGATATGTTGAATCGCTCAGCGCTTATGCACGTCAATTCCTTGATATGATGCAAAAGCCGGATGTGGATCACATTGCCGGTTTGTCGCCTGCGATTTCGATAGAACAAAAGACGACGTCCAAAAACCCACGCTCGACCGTGGGGACCGTGACCGAAATTTATGACTATATGCGTCTGCTATATGCACGCGCTGGCACACCTTATAGCCCGGCCACGGGTAAACCCATCGAGGCCCAGCAAGTTCAGGACATGGTCGACCGGATCATGGCGATGGAGGAAAACACACGCGCCTATTTGTTGGCGCCGATCGTGCGGGACCGGAAGGGCGAATACAGAAAAGAGTTCTTGGAATTACGCAAGCAAGGCTTTCAGCGTGTAAAGGTCGATGGGACATTCTACGAATTGGATGAACCACCGACGTTGGACAAGAAATTCCGTCACGACATCGACGTCGTCGTTGACCGGATTGTTGTGCGCGAGGGGTTGGAAACCCGCCTTGCAGACAGTTTGCGCACGGCCTTGGATTTGGCGGATGGGATTGCCATCCTGGAAACCGCCACAAAAGAACCCGAACGCATCACCTTCAGCGAAAAATTCGCCTGTCCGGTCAGCGGTTTCACAATTTCCGAGATTGAACCACGGTTGTTTTCATTCAACGCACCGTTTGGGGCTTGCCCGGATTGTGACGGGTTGGGGCACGAATTGTTCTTTGACGAACGGCTTGTGGTGCCGGATCAGGGGCTTAAAGTATATGATGGCGCTTTGGCCCCGTGGCGAAAAGGCAAATCCCCGTATTTCCTGCAAACGATTGAAGCGTTGGCGCGGCATTACGAATTCGACCAAAACACGCTTTGGAAGGATCTTCCGGCCCATGTGAAGCAGGTCTTTTTGTATGGGTCCGGAGACGAAGAGATTGAATTCCGCTATGATGAAGGTGGCCGTGTTTATCAGGTGAGCCGGGTCTTTGAAGGGGTGATCCCGAATATGGAACGCCGCTATCGCGAAACGGATAGCAATTGGATTCGGGAAGAGTTTGAGCGGTACCAAAACAATCGCCCATGTGGGGCCTGTGATGGATACCGCCTGCGCGCCGAAGCTTTGGCGGTAAAGATTGCTGATTTCCATGTTGGGCAGGTTGTTCAATTGTCGATCCGCGAGGCCCTTGACTGGTGCAACTCTGTGCCAGAACACCTGACGGCACAAAAGAACGAAATCGCGCGCGCGATCCTAAAGGAAATTCGCGAACGTCTCGGGTTCTTAAATAATGTGGGATTAGAATATCTTACGCTGTCACGTTCAAGTGGAACACTCAGCGGCGGAGAAAGCCAAAGAATCCGTTTGGCCTCGCAGATCGGCTCGGGCCTGACTGGGGTTTTGTATGTGCTGGACGAACCTTCCATTGGGCTGCACCAACGGGACAACGCTCGTCTGCTGGAAACGCTCAAGAACCTACGGGACCAGGGCAACACGGTCATCGTTGTGGAACATGACGAAGAAGCCATTCGCGAAGCTGACTATGTGTTTGATATTGGTCCGGGTGCGGGCGTTCATGGTGGCGAAGTTGTCGCACATGGAACGCCTGCCAAAGTCGCCAAACATAAAGGGTCCGTGACCGGCGAATACTTGTCGGGCAAACGCGAAATCCCAGTTCCGGCACTGCGCCGCGAGGGCAAAGGCAAGAACGTGACCGTCGTTAAGGCAACAGGCAACAACCTTAAAAAGGTCACTGCTGATTTCCCGCTGGGCAAGTTCGTCTGCGTGACAGGGGTGTCAGGTGGCGGCAAATCGACCCTGACCATCGAAACATTGTTCAAAACGGCATCGATGCGCCTGAACGGCGCGCGCCAGACGCCCGCACCTTGTGAAACGATCAAGGGGCTCGAGTTTCTGGATAAGGTCATCGACATTGATCAACGTCCCATCGGGCGCACACCCAGATCAAATCCGGCGACCTATACCGGGGCCTTCACGCCAATCCGGGATTGGTTTGCAGGGCTGCCGGAATCCAAGGCACGCGGGTACAAACCGGGCCGGTTCAGTTTTAACGTCAAGGGTGGGCGCTGCGAAGCGTGCCAAGGTGACGGCGTCATCAAAATCGAGATGCACTTTTTGCCGGATGTGTATGTGGAATGCGAAACCTGCAAGGGCGCGCGCTATAATCGTGAAACGCTTGAGATTAAATTCAAAGGTCAATCGATTGCGGATGTTCTGGCGATGACGGTTGAGGATGCGCAGCAGTTCTTTTCCGCGGTGCCGTCCATTCGTGAAAAAATGGATGCTTTGATGCGTGTTGGCCTTGGGTATATCAAGGTTGGCCAACAAGCGACGACCCTGTCAGGTGGTGAAGCACAGCGGGTTAAGCTGTCCAAGGAGCTATCGAAACGATCGACTGGACGCACGCTTTACATTTTGGATGAACCCACGACCGGCCTGCATTTCGAAGACGTGCGAAAACTGCTTGAGGTGCTGCATGAATTGGTCGAGCAGGGCAATTCGGTGATTGTGATCGAACATAATCTGGATGTGGTCAAAACCGCAGATTGGATCATCGATATAGGCCCCGAAGGTGGTGATGGTGGCGGATCGGTGGTGGCCACCGGCACGCCCGAAGATGTTGCAGACGTCGCAGAAAGCCATACGGGTCGGTATCTTAAGCCGATGTTGAAATCGGCACGTGTCGCGGCCGAATAGGACGCGAAGGTTGGCTCATGTCCGAAAGCGCGGTGGAGTTAACCGCGACCGCGCTTTTCAAACCGAGGCAGCATCGCGGAAAAATCGCGCCCCAAACCGTCTTCGTCTTCTACGAATTCGCGGTATAGGGCCAATGCGTGTTGACCCATCGGAGTATCAGCATCCACCGCTTCAGCGGCTTGTTGGCTAAGCCCGAGATCCTTGACCATCAATTCGGCCGCAAATCCAGGCGTGTAACCATTGTCTGCGGGCGATTGCGGACCAATCCCCGGAGCAGGGCAATAGGCGTTCATCGTCCAGCTGTATCCCGATGAGGTGCTGACGACATCGAACATCTTTTGTCGATCCAACCCCAATTTGTCAGCCAGTGCAAAGGCTTCGCAAGTTGCGATCATGGTGACGCCAAGGATCATGTTGTTGCAAATCTTGGCGGCTTGTCCGGCACCTGCGTCACCGCAATGAACGGCCTTTTGCCCCATAATGTCGAACAAAGGGGAGGCTGCAGCAAACGCGTTTTCGCTGCCACCTGCCATGAATGTCAAAGTTCCAGCCGCCGCGCCACCTATGCCTCCGGAAACAGGAGCGTCGACCGCCAACAGACCAGCATTGGTTGCTTGATCTGCCACCGCGCGCGCACTTTCGACATCAACCGTTGAACAATCGATGAAAACGGCACCGGTTTGCATCGCGGGGATGACGTCATTGGCAACTTTGCGAAGAATTTGCCCGTTGGGCAGCATCGTGATGACGGCATCTGTTTCGGACACAGCGGCTTGGATTGAATCGACCATGCGAACACCGGGGGCCGTGGTACCTGCCACGTCGTATCCAACCACATCGTGGCCCGCGGCTGCAAGATTTGCGGCCATCGGTGCGCCCATGTTTCCAAGTCCCACAAATCCGATTTTCATGTCTGGTCCTTTTTAAACGTCAGTGCCGCGTCCTTAAGTGGAAATAGCATTTGCGACATGGTCATCATTGGCACGGCCATATCGGGGTATTGCCACTGTGGATTGCGGTCTTTGTCAATGATCTGTGCGCGGATGCCTTCAAGGAAATCACCTTGCTGCATAGCGCGGAAGGTAAAGCGGTATTCTAGATCCAGCGCTTTTTCTATCGAAAGGGTTTTTTCCAGATTTTTCAATCTGCGTATGATGTCCACTGTGCAAGCCATGGATAAAGGGGCGTTGCGACGCATTTGTTCCAAAGAATCCTTGGCAAAATCGCTGTCTGACATGCGCAAATCGATCAACATGTCGTGCAAGGTCAGCCCCTTAAACAAGGCATCGATATCGTTCTGCGCATTTGCGATGGGGCCGGGGACGGGTTTTTGACTCCATTGGTCAAGGCTCGCATCCACTGTCCCGGTTTCGGTCAGGGTAGTTTTGACCGTTTCCCAATCTGTTTCAGGAATGTAGTGGTCTGCGAACCCAATATGGATCGCGTCACCTGCATTCATGCGCGCACCAGTTAAACCAAGATATTCGCCCAAACGCCCCGACGCGAGCGCAAGCATCAAGGTTCCACCCACATCCGGAACAAGCCCAATCCCACATTCGGGCATCGAAATCTTGCTGCTGTCCCCAACAATGCGGTGAGTGCCGTGGCATCCGATGCCAACACCGCCGCCCATCGTAAACCCTTGAAGAAAGCTGACGACGGGTTTGGGATAGGTGAAAATCTTTTGATTTAGACGGTATTCATCCGCCCAAAATGTCTGCCCATATCCAAAATCACCGGCACGCCCAGTTTCATACAGCTTGGCAATATCACCACCGGCACAAAAGGCGCGTTCGCCTTCGGAATCCAGAAGGATCAACGCAACCTCATCATCTTCGCGCCACGCATCAAACGCCTGCTCGATGGCCAGACACATCTCATGCGTGATCGCATTTAGGGCATCGGGGCGCTGCAGCGTGATCCGACCAGCGTGCCCTTCTTTTCGGATGGAAATATCGTTCATCTGTTTTTCAACATCTCACGGGCCACAATAACGCGCATAATTTCATTTGTGCCTTCTAAAATCTGGTGGACCCTTAGATCGCGAACCAGCTTTTCTATTCCGTAATCCGCAAGATAACCGTATCCACCATGCAGCTGCAGGCACTGATCGACCACCTTTGATCCCGTCTCTGTCACGAATTTCTTGGCCATTGCACAGAACTTAGTGGCGTCTAGGGCGTCTTGGTCCAGCTTCCACGCGGCCTGTCGCAGGAACGTGCGTGCTGCCTGCAGTTCGATTTCCATATCGGCCAGTCGGAATTGCAATCCCTGAAACTGGTCGATGGGTTTGCCAAATGCTTTGCGTTCACCCATGTAATCAAGCGTGGCATTCAGCGCAGTTTGGGCCGCACCCAGCGAACAAGCCGCAATGTTCAGGCGTCCGCCATCCAATCCATTCATGGCGTATTTGAACCCTTGGCCTTCGTCGCCAACACGGTTTTCCAATGACACGGCGCAATCATCAAATTGCACCTGTGTTGTGGGCTGAGACCGCCATCCCATTTTGTCTTCTTGCGCGCCAAAGCTCAGTCCCTTGGTGCCGTCATCGACAAGAACCGTGGAAACGCCATGAGGGCCGTCTTCTCCGGTGCGCACCATAACGACATAGGCGTCAGAATACCCGCCGCCTGAAATGAACGCCTTGGTGCCGTTCAGGATGTAATTCTCGTTGGTGCGTTCGGCGCGGGTGCGCAATGCGGCAGCGTCTGACCCTGAGCCGGGCTCGGTTAGGCAATAGCTCAGCACTTTGTTCATTGTCAGAATGTCTGGCAATTCGCGCGCTTTCAATTCCGCGCTGCCAAAACTGTCGATCATGCGGGCGCACATGTTGTGGATGGACAAAAACGCAGCCACAGAAGGGCAGGCCATCGACAAGGCTTCGAACACAAGCGTGGCATCCAGCCGACTAAGTCCAGACCCACCAGACTCTTCTGATACATACATTCCGCCAAACCCAAGGGCGCCGATTTCAGGCCATAGGCTTTTGGGGATTGTTCCGTCTGCTTCCCACGTGCGCGCGTGCGGAGCGATGTTGTCCTGACCAAACGCGTGCGCCATTTTGAAAATGGCGTCTTGTTCCTCACTCAAAGCAAAGTGCATGGTTCGTGTCCTGCGCCATTAATGAACAAGCGTTTAATTAACGGGTCATGGGCAAATATTCAAGAGCAAACCGAACCATGCCAAGTTGTACCGGCGCGGATTTAATCGTGCCGGTCGCCTCTATCTGTAGCGGGATATACTGGATTTCAGTCGTCGTGGTCTTTGTCGAACGCGTCGAAAATCGAAGGTTTCTTTGGGCCCGACTCGGGGTCTTTTTCATTGAAACGATCAGGCAATGCCTTCCGCAAGATATCAACCGGCACCGAATGCGGTTTCGCGGGTATGGTCGCAGGAGGTGGCCTTGGAATGCCTTGTTCCGTTTCCTTTGGCGCCATCAGCTTATTTGGCCGCGATACCTCGTCGACGACTGGAGGCGTTTGCTGACGCTCTTTCTGATTTTGGTCAAACTGCGTGAACTCCGCGTCGTCTGGTTTGAATGTGCTTCTTGCGCGCGAATGTTGATGTGGAAACCGTGTATGCGGTTTGTCTGTGCTGCACAGAACGTTCGGAACATCCGATGGCTCCGAAACACTCGAAGTGTCCGAAGCACCCGAAATATCCGACACGCCAGCCTCAGCGTGCGCCAATGTCTCGCCCTTTTTGGGGAGGAAAAGATCAATAATCGAGTTCATACCCATATTATTATCGCCAAATGGTGCAAAATTAAGGGCGAACCTTGACGTGCAAATGGCATGGCAACTTTTTGCTGCCATGCCAATCTAATTCGGCGTGATCTTGCAGTTGTGGATCTAATCCATCGCCTTAAAGTTGAATTCCCCGCCTTCTTTGATTCCCGACGGCCAACGCGACGTGATTGTTTTGGTCCGCGTGTAAAATTTGAAACTGTCTGGGCCGTGTTGATTCAGGTCGCCAAACACGGATTTTTTCCAGCCACCAAATGTATGATACGCCAATGGCACTGGGATCGGGACGTTGATGCCGACCATGCCGATATTGATGCGATTGGCAAAATCACGTGCTGCGTCACCATCGCGGGTAAAAATGGCGGTACCGTTGCCATATTCGTGATCCATGGCAAGACCAAGCGCCTCTTCATAGCTTTGGGCACGCACTGTCGACAGCACCGGTCCGAAAATTTCGGTTGTGTAGATATCCATGTCTTTGGTCACGTGATCAAACAGGTGGGGACCAACAAAGTATCCTTCTTCATACCCTTGCAACTTGAACCCACGCCCATCGACCACAAGCTTTGCGCCCTGATCAACCCCAGATTGTACGAGGTGTTCGATGTTGGCTTTTGCCGCTGCGGTGACAACCGGGCCGTAATCCATGTCTTCGCCAGCAGTGTAGGGGCCGACCTTTAGCCGTTCGATCCGCGGAACCAATTTTTCAATCAGTCGATCCGCAGTTTCATCACCGACAGGAACCGCAACGGAAATCGCCATGCAACGTTCGCCTGCAGCACCATACCCGGCACCGATGAGCGCGTCCGCCGCCTGATCCATATCGGCGTCGGGCATAATGATCATGTGGTTTTTAGCGCCGCCAAAACATTGCACCCGCTTTCCGGCCTTGCAGCCCTCGGAATAAATGTACTCTGCGATGGGGGTCGATCCAACAAACCCGATGGATTGAACAACCGGATGCTGAAGCAACGCATCGACAGCTTCTTTATCGCCGTTCACAACCTGCAAGATACCTTTCGGCAATCCTGCTTCTTCCAGCAGTTCAGCCAACATCAAAGGAACGGACGGGTCGCGCTCGGACGGTTTCAGGATAAAAGCGTTTCCGCAGGCGATGGCGGGTGCAAACATCCACATTGGGATCATCGCAGGGAAGTTAAACGGAGTGATGCCCGCAGTCACACCCAAAGCCTGACGCATCGAATACATATCAATGCCGGGGCCGGCGCTGTCGGTGTATTCACCTTTCAACAGATGTGGCGCGCCGATGCAGTATTCCACAACTTCCAAACCGCGCTGAACATCGCCGCGTGCGTCGGGAATGGTCTTGCCATGTTCTCGGCTTAGCGCTTCGGCCAGCTTGTCCATATCCCGGTTCAACAGATCGACGAATTTCATCAACACGCGTGCACGACGTTGCGGGTTTGTAGCAGCCCATGCAGGTTGCGCAGCGGCTGCGATGTCTATGGCATGCCCAACTTCGGCCGTTGAAGCCAACGGCACCTGAGCCTGGACTTCGCCTGTTGCGGGATTCATGACGTCGGCAAAGCGTCCAGAGCCACCTTTGGCATGTGCGCCATCTACATAATGTGTGAGTTCTTGCATCTGATCCTCCTCGATCTTGGTTGTTGGCAGAATAGTCTTGCAAAAAAGCTGGGAAAAGCCCCAAGATTTCAAAAGTGCTTTGCAAAAATGCAAGATGGATCGATGTTCGACAATTGGGACGACCTACGAATTTTTTTGGCGGTGGCGCGTCAAAGCAGCCTCACAGCGGCAGGGCGTGATCTGCGGCTTGATCCAGCGACGATGGGACGACGGGTTACTCGGCTGGAAAGACAGTTAAAAACCGTTCTGTTTCGCAAGTCACCCCGAGGGTATTCGCTGACCGATGTTGGGGCTGAATTGTTGATCCGCGCCGAAATAGCCGAGGAATCAATGCGCGCAGCGACGGCAAGTGTGGCTGCGCGGGAAAGGTCGGATGCAACGGGATTACGCGGGCAAATCCGGTTGGGTGCACCGGATGGGGCCGCTAATTATCTGCTTCCGCAGGTGTGCAAAACGATTATCGAAGAGAATCCTGACCTTGATATCCAGATCGTGGCGCTGCCGCGTGTGTTCAATCTGACTCGACGCGAGGCGGATTTAGCCATTGGGGTCAGCGCGCCCGACGAAGGGCGATTGCTGGTACAGCGCATCACAGATTACAAATTGCACTTTGCTGCATCTGATACCTATTTGCAGGCGCATCCTAAGATAAACAGCCTGGCTGATCTGTCAGAGCACAGGTTGATTGGATACATCCCGGATATGATTTTTGACGCTGAGTTGGACTATTTGGACAATTTGGGGTTCGATCGTGTGCCGCTCACATCAAATTCCGTTGCGGTGCAGGCACGTATGTTAACCCAAGGTGGGGGCGTCGGCGTCACCCATGATTTTGCACTTCCTTCTTTGCCGGGTGTGCACCGAATCCTCGCAAATGAGTTTTCTTTGATCCGAAGTTTCTACCTTGTGCGGCATTCTGCTGATCAAAATGACACCCGTCTGACACGGTTTGCCAAGCGTTTGGCGGAAGGGGTGCGCGCTGAAGTGGCGCAGTTAGAGACGCAGGCTTGACAGACCATAGGTTGTAGGGCGACGCTGAGATATCTAAAATCTCTCAGTGAGGTATCCTATGCTGGTCCACCAAATCTTGAAATCCAAATCTGATGACGCAGTGGTTACGGTCGTTCCCGGTTCCACAATTGCCTCTGCGGCAAAGGTGCTGGCCGAACGGCGTATCGGAACCGTGGTCATATCCACAGATGGAATAACCGCTGAGGGCATTCTGTCAGAACGCGACATTGTGCGAGAATTGGCGCGAAAAGGCGGAACAATTCTGCAAGACCCTGTTGAGTCGCATATGACTGCAAAACTGATGACCTGCATACGGGAAGACAAAGCGGATGATATCCTGACGCGCATGACCGAAGGACGGTTTCGCCACATGCCCGTCGTTGAGGATGGTCAGTTGATCGGACTTGTGACCTTGGGCGATGTGGTCAAAGCGCGCCTTACAGAGCTGGCAATGGAAAAAGACGCGCTAGAAGGCATGATCATGGGGCACTAGCTGGATTATCAACTTTGGCTGCCAACTGGTTGCATTCTGAGTAATCAGATGTAACCACGCGGTTGAAGAACGTTCAGCAGGAGTGGGCCCATGCGCATCGGTCTGTACCCAGGCACCTTCGATCCCCTGACTTTGGGGCATATGGACATCATACGCCGTGCAACGGCGTTGGTGGACAGGTTGGTCATTGGTGTGGCAATCAACCGAGATAAAGGTCCGCTGTTTTCACTGGAAGAACGTGTGGCGATGATCGAAGCGGAAACCATTGCTTTGCAAGAGCAAACGGGCGTTGAGATTGTTGCGCACCCATTCGAAAACCTGTTGATCAATTGCGCGCGCGATGTCGGCGCCCAGCTGATTGTGCGTGGCCTGCGTGCAGTTGCAGATTTTGAATATGAATACCAAATGGTCGGCATGAACCGTCAGCTTGATGATACTGTTGAAACTGTTTTCCTAATGGCCGAAGCGCAGCATCAGGCGATTGCATCAAAACTGGTCAAGGAAATTGCACGTTTGGACGGCGATATTTCAAAATTCGTAACACCGGCTGTCAAAGACGCGTTGCTCGAGCGCCTTAAATAAGAAGGGCGCCCGAGGGCGCCCATCCTGCCTTATAGGTATTTTCCCATTTCGGCGGCGGTGTCGCCCATCCGGTTCGAGAAACCCCATTCGTTGTCATACCAGCTTAGGACACGCACCATATTGCCATCCATAACCTTGGTTTGATCCGTCGCAAAGATCGACGAATGCTGATCATGGTTGAAGTCCATCGAAACCAGCTTTTCATCCGTAACGCCCAACACGCCTTTGAGAGGGCCAGACGCTGCTGCGGCTTTGATCGCTTCGTTGATTTCTTCGATGCTGGTGTCACGGTTGGCTTCGAAGGTCAGATCGACCACGGACACGTTTGGTGTCGGAACGCGGATCGCAACGCCGTCAAGCTTGCCGTTCAATTCTGGCATCACCAAACCCACAGCGCGAGCAGCACCTGTTGATGTTGGGATCATGCTCATTGCGGCAGCACGTGCGCGATACAAATCGCTGTGCATCGTATCCAATGTTGGCTGATCGCCCGTATAGCTGTGCACGGTCGTCATAAAGCCACGCTTGATGCCAACGGAATCATTCAGAACCTTGGCAACCGGCGCAAGACAGTTTGTAGTGCACGATGCGTTAGAAACAATGACGTCTGAAGCGCTCAGCGTTCCGTGGTTGACCCCATAAACAATTGTTTTGTCGGCGTCTGATCCAGGCGCTGAAATCAAAACGCGGCTTGCACCGTTGTCGAGATGCGCTTGGCATTTCTCTTTTGATGTAAAAATGCCCGTGCATTCCAGAACCACGTCGATATGGCTCCAGGGCAATTCAGCCGGATTGCGAATGGCTGTAACTCCGATAGGACCGCGGCCAACATCAATTGTGCTGTCTTTCACCGTAACTGTCGCAGGGAACCGTCCGTGGATGCTGTCATAGCGCAGCAGGTGTGCGTTTGTTTCGACAGGTCCCAAGTCGTTGATCGCAACAACTTCGATATCTGTACGTCCGGATTCAACGATTGCGCGCAATACGTTGCGCCCGATACGGCCGAATCCATTGATGGCGAGTTTGATAGTCATCTGCGCGTCCCTCCGATGAGTTTTGCTGAGGCATTTGCCATAAAATTATGCAGCGTCGTTATCGCTAACAACTTGAGGGGCAATTCGCATGCGACGCTGGCGATGTCAACGTCGCGCAACCTGTGCGCGACAGTTCAGCTCATCACAGTTGGATTACCGCCAAAACGCAAGCCATTCGATCAATTCGGCAAGCTTTTTACCTAAGAAAATTAAATTGGTCGCATCAAAAAGAATGGCATCCGCGGCGATCGCGCAAACCAATGCAATGCCCAGCACAAGTGCGACGGTGTTTGTCAAACGATGGCTCCAAAAACAAAAAAGGCAGGGATGTTGTGACAGCCCCACCCGTAATGCTCAAGCGTTTAGACTTTATTGCGTTTAGTTCAGACGCCCCAAGGCCACAGCAACATCTGCCATGCGCACGGAAAATGCCCATTCGTTATCGTACCACGCCAAAACGCGTACCATACGTTTGCCAACGACCTTGGTCTGGTCTGGGGCAAAGATGGACGAATGTTCTGTGTGATTGAAATCGACAGACACCTTCAGTTCCGCATCATACGACAAAACGTGCCCCATTGGGCCAAGTGCGGCCTCTTGAACAAGCGCGTTCACTTCAGTTTCGCTGACATCGCGGCTGGCCATAAAGGTCAGGTCCACAGCAGACACATTTGGCGTAGGAACGCGCATTGCTGATCCGTCCAATTTGCCCTTCAGGTTTGGTAAGACTTCGCCCAATGCCTTGGCGGCACCCGTGGATGTGGGGATCATGCTCATCGACGCCGCCCGCGCTCGGTAAAAATCGCTGTGGCGTTTGTCGTGAGTGGGCTGGTCGCCGGTATACGCGTGGATCGTTGTCATGATCCCGCTTTCGATGCCAATGCCGTCGTCCAGCACTTTTGCCAAAGGGGCAAGGCAATTGGTGGTACACGACCCGTTTGACACCAAGGCGTCGGTGTCGCGTAAGGCGCGGTGGTTGACGCCGTATACAATTGTGCGATCCACATTTTTGGCAGGTGCCGATATCAAAACGCGTTTTGCACCACGTGCCAAATGGGTTTTCGCTGTTTGTCCGTCATTGAATTGGCCCGTGCATTCGAGCACAACGTCACACCCATCCCACTCCAATGCGTCCAGATCATAGGTGGATTGTACATCAATCGGACCACGCCCAAGATCGATGGCGCTGTCGCTGACGCGCACTTCGCCTGGATAGGCACCATGAACACTGTCATATTTCATTAGGTGCGCTGCAGATTCAATCGGACCTGTTGCATTCAACCGAACAACTTCGATGTCGTTCCGCCGGCTGGCGCAGATATGAGACAACGTAGATCGACCGATGCGTCCAAATCCGTTGATACCTACTTTTATCGTCATAACATCACCTGAAATATTTATGTTGTGCGCCCTATAACCCCTTTGAATCTTAGCGAAAATAGGGCGGTACCCACTGTTAGCGATAAACCTCGAATGTTAGCGACGAAACTGGACGGCCTGCTTGGGTTTGCATTGCGAAAGAAGGATGCTAGCTCTCGGGGAACGTGCAAAGGAGATCAAGATGAGTGGTTTGCTGGCTTTATTGGATGACGTGGCGGGAATCGCAAAAGTCGCCGCAGCGAGCATTGATGATGTTGCCGCGCAAGCGGTGAAAGCCGGTGCAAAGGCAGCCGGTGCCGTCATTGACGATGCAGCGGTTACCCCCAAATACGTCCAAGGGTTTTCTGCAGAACGCGAATTGCCGATCATCTGGAAGATCGCCAAAGGCAGTTTTCGCAACAAGTTATTGATCCTATTGCCCGCCGGTTTAGCGTTATCCGCATTCGCGTCTTGGGCCATTGCACCGTTACTGATGCTGGGTGGCGCCTATTTGTGTTTTGAAGGCGCTGAAAAGGTGGCCCATGTCACTGGCTTTGGTGGGGCTGGGCATGATGATTATCCTCACAAAGACGAAAAGATTGATGACCCGTCCAAACTTGAAGAAGAAAAAGCACAAGGGGCCATCAAGACGGATTTCATTTTGTCCGCCGAGATTATGACAATTGCCTTGGCCGCAATTCCCGAAAGCAACTTTTGGTTCGAAGCGGCAACGCTTGCGGCAACGGCTGTGTTGATCACTGTGGCTGTGTATGGGTCTGTTGCGTTGATCGTAAAAGCCGATGACCTAGGTCTGGCGATGGTGCGACGCGGACGGCTTGGCGTTACCCGAGCAGTTGGCCGTGGGATTGTTAAGGTCATGCCCGGATTTATGAAAATGCTAACGGTCGTCGGAACGGCAGCCATGCTTTGGGTGGGCGGCTCAATTGTTATCCACGGGTTAGAGGAAATGGGGGCAGGGGCTTTGGGTCACCTGATCCATGATATTGCCGCTGCGGTTGGACACGCTTTGCCGACCTCATTCATCGGCTTTGGCGAATGGCTCAGCAAAGCGACAATCGATGGTATCTTGGGACTGGGACTTGGGTTTCTTATTGTTCCAGTCGGTGAAAAGGTAATTACACCACTTTGGCGGGCGGTAAGAGGCGACTGATCAAATTCGTCACGCCACTTTGTCTTGCTGGTCATCGTCCTCGTCATGCGAAAGCCCAAATTTCTGACTGTTCGCATGGCTTTCCGGGTCCGCATTCCATTGCGACATTGTATCTGAAAATGAATCTGTCGCACTTGCCGGAACCAAATCGACGTCTTCGTTCCGAAAGGCCATTGAGATTATCCCGGACACGGGCAAGATCATACCGACGCCCATGTAGATCAAGACCGCCTTGGGCAGACTTGCTCCCATCACGAGGGCAGCAGAGGCACCGGTCGCTCCACACACTCCGCCAAGAACAAATAGACCAATCATAAAAAAACTCACACAAATCACCCAAAGGTAATGTGCATCAAATCCAATGATTGGCGCTACTGAATTTAGAAAACTTGGTTTCCCAAGTGTTAAGCCGTTGGCAAAGCGCTGCCTTACAGAAGCGCTTTGACTTGGTTTGCAACGCCTTCGGCGGTGATCCCAAAATGTTCGAACAACTCACCTGCTGGTGCAGAGGCACCGAAACTGTCCATGCCAACAAACGCGGCTTTGGTGTCGCGTCCACGCTCGCCCATCAACCAACGATCCCAGCCTTGACGCACGGCGGCTTCGACGCCTACGCGGACAGCTCCCGAAGGCAACACACGTCTGCGATACGTTTCTTCCTGCTCGGCGAACAATTCCATGCAAGGCATTGAAACGACGCGTGTTCCGATCCCTTCAGCTTCCAGAATTTCGCGCGCAGCAAGGGCAACTTCGACCTCGGATCCCGTGGCAATGATGATGGCTTGACGTTTGGCCTCCGCGTCTTGCAGGACATAAGCGCCTTGTGCCGTAAGGTTCTTGGATTTGTGATCCGTGCGCACCGTCGGCAAACCCTGACGTGTCAACGACAAGACACTCGGCGATGATTTCATCGTCAGCGCCAATTCCCAAGACTCAGCCGTTTCGATGATGTCAGCAGGGCGGAACACATAGGTGTTTGGTGTCGAACGACTGATCGCCAGATGTTCAACAGGTTGGTGGGTCGGACCGTCTTCGCCCAAACCAATAGAATCGTGCGTCATGACAAAAACGCTTGGTATTTTCATCAACGCGGCCAAGCGCATCGCCGGGCGGGCATAATCCGTAAAGCACATGAACGTACCGCCGTACGGACGGATACCACCGTGCAATGCCATGCCGTTCATTGCGGAGGCCATTCCGTGTTCGCGCACACCCCAATGGACGTAGCGCCCTTTGCGGTTATCTGTATCGAACACGCCTTGGTCTTCTGTCTTTGTGTTGTTTGAACCCGTCAAATCTGCTGATCCGCCAACGGTTTCGGTCAAAACTGGGTTTACGACCTGCAGCACTTTTTCGGAACTGGCACGTGTCGCCAATTTCGGTGCGGCTTCGGACATTTCCTTTTTGAAGGATTTGATTGCCGACCCAAGGCGCGTTGGAACATCACCCGAGTAAACGCGCCAGAAACGCTCTTGCTTGTTCTTTGCAACTGATTCCAAGCGCGTTGTCCATTCAGCGCGCTCTGACGCGCCGCGTGCGCCAATGTCTTTCCACATTTTTTGAACGTCTTTTGGAATGACAAAAGGATTTGATGTCCAACCCCAAACTGATTTGGCCGCATCGTTTTGTTCGCTGTTGGTCAAAGCACCGTGACCTTTGGATGTATCCTGTGCTGCGTGACCCAAAGCGATATGCGTTTTACAGGCAATCATCGACGGTTTGCCTTGTGATTTTGCCTTGGTAATGGCCGCATCAATTTGTTCAGGATCATGACCGTCGATTTCAATAACGGCCCAACCCGCAGATTTAAATCGCAAAATCTGATCCGTGCGATCAGCCAGATCAACGGTGCCGTCGATCGTGATCCCGTTATTGTCCCAGAACAAAATCAGTTTTGACAATTGATGACGACCAGCCAATGTGATGGCTTCTTGGCTGACACCTTCCATCAGGCACCCGTCGCCCGCGATCACATAGGTAAAGTGATCCACGATTTTCTTGCCGAATTGCGCGCGTTGGATTTCTTCGGCCATGGCAAAGCCGACCGAATTGGCAAGACCCTGACCCAATGGCCCCGTGGTTGTTTCGATGCCGTCCGACAAAAAGTTTTCCGGATGGCCCGCTGTAATCGCGCCCTTCTGACGGAAATTCTTGATCTGTTCGATTGTCATGTCTGCATAACCCGTCAGGTGCAGCAGCGCATAAAGAAGCATCGATCCATGACCAGCAGACAAAATGAAACGGTCACGGTCAGGCCATTGCGGCGCTGCGGGATCGAATTTGAGGTGCTTTTCAAAAAGGACTGTGGCGACATCTGCCATGCCGATGGGCATACCCGAGTGTCCCGAGTTTGCGGCTGCAACGGCATCAAGGGCCAATGCCCGAATTGCAGTTGCTTTAGACCAGTGGTCTGGGTGTGCTGAGCGCAGGGTGTCGATGTCCACGAGAGCGACCTTTCGTTAGCCATATTTGATGAGGCTCAATAGCAGCCCCTTGACGAAGTGCAAGTCTGTCCAAAATGTGAGCCGTTTACACTTTAACGCCGAGGCTCAAGTGTCTGAACACAAAGGGGGGCGCATTTCCGTCCGGCATTCGCTATTCTTTGGTGCAACCTGACCAAGAGTCGATTCGCAGCATGTGTTACGCTGTCGGGTCCTCGATGGAGAATAAAATGGGCAGACGGGGGTCGCTGCGAGCATGAATGAAATAGAAGAACTTGAACGCCGTTTGGCGTCCGCGATGGAACGTATCGCAAATGGGCTCGGATCAATGGGTCCAGCTGTGACACATGATACATCCGCAATAAGCGCCGAACTGGAAGACGAGCGTCTGGCGAATGCTCAATTGAAAGAACGTTCACGGAAATTGACTGAACAGCTTGATTCCATGCGGCAGATGGCTGCCGAACGTATGGCGGCGTTGGATGTTGAAATGCAGCGCTTGAAAAAAGCGAATGAATTATTGCGCGTGTCCAATGCGGCATTGCGAGATGCGAACGAAGCAGGTGTTGGTGATCCGCATTTGATCAACAAAGCGATGTTGACGGAATTGGAAGGGCTGCGCGCCTCACGTGCGGCAGATATCGCGGAAACGGCAACCATATTGGGGGCTTTGGAAACTGCGTTGACCGAAGCCGAGGAGGCGAACCATGCCTGAAGTCACGATTAACATTGGTGGGCGGTCTTTTGGCGTTGCGTGTCAGGAAGGCGAAGAACCCTATTTGCAATCTGCGGCGAAAATGCTGGACGACGAAGCGCAAGTTTTGGTGCAGCAAGTTGGCCGGATGCCCGAGGCGCGTATGTTGTTGATGGCAGGCCTGATGTTGGCAGACAAAACGGCAAGTATGGAAGACCGGGCCAACACGTTGCAGGGTACTCTGTCAGAACGCGACGCTGAATTGGAAAGCTTGAAGTCGGCCCCAGGCCCAGAACCAGAGCGAGTCGAAGTGCCTGTCATTCCACAATCGGTCACGGACCATATGGCAGAATTGGCCGCACGAGCCGAAGCGCTGGCCGCCCAAATAGAAGAGCAAACAGGCGCGTAATTTGCGCGCCTGATGCTTTCTTGGTTTATTCTTCGCCGTTTGCTTCGCGAATTTTGTCTGCGGCGTCTTTGTCATAAGAAACGCCGTTTTCTTCAAACAATTGATCCAGTTCTCCGGACAACGTCATTTCAGTGATGATGTCACAGCCACCAACAAATTCGCCTTTGACGTAAAGCTGGGGGACTGTTGGCCAATCCGAGAAATCTTTGATTCCCTGACGCAACGCGTCGTCTGCCAATACGTTCACATCGGCAAAATCCACATTCATGTAATTCAGCACCCCGGCCACGCGGCTGGAAAAGCCACATTGCGGCATGGTTTTTGTGCCTTTCATATAAAGCACAACGTCATTTGCATTGTTCGTATCCGCAATCTGCGTCGCTGCATCGCTCATTAGGGTGTACCTTTCTTGTTAAATGCACGGTGAAACCGCGCGGCATAGCTTTCGTCTTCGGGCATTGGGGCCACGTACGTATTACGGTGTCCCGTCAAAAACCCGCCATTTCGCTCAGAAGCCATATTGGTCTTTTCAAGCGTGTCGTTTTTTCGGGCAACCGTTTTGACAAGGTCCAAGTCAATTTCTTCCATACCCAATGGCACATTTCGCGTTTGTCCCAGTTCGGCGCGATCTGGTCGACGTGACGCCAGAGGCCCGCGCGGTTGCCTGCGTAATGGATAGGTTATGATACGCCAAAGTGACATCAAGGGGCCTTGGTTGTCAGAGCCAATGCATGCAATTCGCCTTGTGATCCGTCCATTTTGCCCTTTAGGGCGGCATAGACCGCGCGCTGTTGCTGAATGCGGTTTTTCCCTTGAAAACTCTCGTCAATCACTTGGGCGGCAAAATGCGCTCCATCATCTCCCTGCACCGAAATGTCAGCCTCGGGAAAGGCTTCGCGGATCATGTCTTCGATGTCTTGGGCGGTAATGGGCATGCACGCACTCCTTTTAATGGTACAGCAGATGTAGTTTGCACAAGAGGCGCTTGCAAGCGGGGGATTGCCCAAGACGTGCCAGACGATTACCTGTCTTGGCAGGGAGAGCCACATGACAGAGACATTGATCGACCGCGCACCAGAGCTTGCATTGGAATGGCACAAAGCCGGACGCCGCGCTGCATTGGCAACCGTCATCGAAACATGGGGCAGTGCGCCGCGCCGCGCCGGGGCACAATTGGTGATTGCCGGTGACGGCGAAATGCAAGGGTCAGTATCTGGTGGGTGCGTCGAAGGCGCTGTCGTCGTCGAAGCGTTGGAAGCGTTAGAGCAAGGTCAAGCGCGGGTGCTGGAATATGGCGTAAGTGATGATGATGCGTTTGCCGTGGGTTTGGCATGCGGTGGCACCATACGGGTGCTGGTTGAACCCGTCGGCGCAACACTGTCCGAAGACATGCTAAACACCATCGTTGCAACACGCGCGACACGTGGGCAATTGGCCTATGTCGCGGATCTCAATTCGCAAGACCGCACACTTGTTACCGACGGGTATCCTGCGCGGTTTGCGCAAGATAAATCAGGTGTCGAAGAGGACGGGCAAACCTTCGTCGGCATCCATAATCCACCTTTGCGTCTGGCCATCGTCGGCGGTGTTCACATCGCGCAAGCACTTGTGCCCATGGCCCGGATTGCAGGCTATGATCCGGTCATTATTGATCCACGCGAAGCGTTTGGGGCGCAATCACGATTCCCCGACACCAAGGTCATCAATGATTGGCCAGATGATGCATTGGCAGAGATGGGATTGGATGCGCGCACCGCTTTGGTTTTGCTGACGCATGATCCAAAAATTGATGACCCAGCATTGCATTTGGCCCTGAAATCTAAGGCTTTCTATATTGGAGCTTTGGGGTCAAAACGGACCCACGCAAAACGTGTGGCCAGATTGGAAGGCGCGGGATTCTCAGCTGATGAAATCGCGCGGATACATGGGCCGATTGGGTTAAATATCGGCAGCGTTAATCCGCAAGAAATTGCGATATCAGTCATCGCGCAGATGACTCAAACATTGCGGCAAACCAAATGAAGTTTGGCCGTGTTCCTTTAGACGAAGCCGAAGGCGCTGTTCTTGCGCATTCATTGAAAGTCGGGACCGGCAGAATTGCCAAAGGGACTATCCTACAGGCTGCGGAAACCTATGCACTGCGTGCCGCGGGCATTCCTGACGTTGTTGTTGCACGATTGGAAGCCAGTGATATCGAAGAAAACGCAGCCGCTGCGGAGCTGGCGCAGGCGTTGGTTCCATCACCCGAGCAACAAGGATTGCGCATCGCAAATGCGGGTGCAGGACGCGTAAACCTCTTTGCACAAAGTGCGGGGGTCGCGATCATTGATGCCCAAGCCATCCTTGCGACGAATCTGGTTGATCCGATGATTACGGTGGCCACACTTGCACCGTTTACGCGAGTCGATGCCGGAACGATGGTTGCGACGATCAAAATCATCGCCTATGCCGTGCCGCAATCATCCTTGTCTCATGCACAAGACGCCGCACGATCAGCACTTGATATTGCCAAACCTGTCTTTCGAACCGCGACGTTGATCGAAACGCAAGTCGGATCAGAGCCACCAGCAGACAAAGGGCGTCGGGTTACATCCGAACGGTTGAGCCGATTTGGAATTACGCTGACGGACCGGGTGGTGGTTGATCATGAAAACACAGCCATTGCCCAAGCCATTAAGGATGCGCCTGGCGATGTCGTTTTGATCCTAACCGCGTCGGCAACGTCGGATGTCATGGACGAAGCGCCGGAAGGCCTGCGTTTGGCAGGGGGACGCGTTGAAGCCTACGGAATGCCCGTTGATCCCGGAAATTTGTTATTTTTCGGAACCGCCGAAAATCGCCCGGTTATTGGCTTGCCCGGTTGTGCACGCTCGCCCGCTATGAATGGGGTGGATTGGGTGTTGGAACGGCTTATTTGTGGGGTGAAATTGACCCAAGCAGACATCCAAGCCATGGGTGTCGGAGGCCTTCTCAAAGAGATTCCAACCCGGCCACGCCCAAGAGCGTCCAAGGGGTGAAATCGCTTAATTCGGCATCAGCGCTAAGTTTTTAGTTCTCAACGAGAAACTGCCGTGCTTAACTCGCATCAAGTGAAGACATAAAACGGGAGGAACTCCATGACGCAGGTCTCAATGACCGTGAACGGTAAGGCTGCATCCGGAGATGTAGAAGGGCGTACGCTCTTGTCATCATTCTTACGCGAAAGCCTTAATCTCACTGGAACCCATGTGGGCTGTGATACATCTCAATGCGGGGCGTGTGTTGTCCATGTGGACGGGATTGCAGTTAAATCCTGCACAATGTTGGCAGTGGAAGCCCAAGGTTCGGAAGTCGCAACAATTGAAGGTGAAGCCAGCGAAGACGGAACGCTGTCCGTCATTCAGCAAGCCTTTCAAGATCACCACGGCCTGCAATGTGGGTTCTGTACCCCTGGGATGGTGATGTCGACGGCCGCTTTGTTGAAAGACAATCCAAAGCCAAGCGAACAAGAAGTCCGGGAATATCTGGAAGGCAACCTGTGTCGCTGTACCGGATACCACAATATCGTCAAAGCGATCTTGGCCGCATCTGGACAGGATATCAGCGCAATCGCCGCAGAATAGAATAACGTTCAAGCAACGAAGCCGGCTCTGACCCTTTGGGAGTTTTGTCTGAAAAGACAAAGTGGGGATCGAGGGCACGCGCTTTCGCAGCAATAAAGGGAGGAAGACTATGCCGAAGGATTCAGGCATTGGCGCAGCACCGAAGCGGCGCGAAGATGTAAGGTTCCTGACTGGGGCTGGCAATTACACCGATGACATCAATTTACATGGTCAATCACATGTATTTTTCCTGCGCTCAGATATCGCGCATGGAACAATCAATGCGATAGACACAAGTGCCGCGTCTGGCATGCCGGGCGTTGTGCGCATCTTTACAGGTGCAGATTTTGAAGGTGTGGGTGGCATACCCTGTGGTTGGCAGGTGACGGATCGTCATGGCGAACCGATGCAGGAACCAATGCACCCGGTCCTTGCACAGGGAAAAGTACGTCATGTTGGTGAAATCGTAGCGGCCGTTGTTGCAGATTCGCTGGAACAAGCACGTGACGCCGCCGAAGCAATCAACCTCGATATTTCTGATTTGCCAGCCGTCGTGGATATGAAGGCGGCCGTTGCTGATGGCTCAACAAAAGTACATGACGATCTGACGTCAAACCTTTGTTATGACTGGGGCTTTGTCGAGGAGAACAAAGACGCCGTTAACAAAGCATTTGACGATGCTGCGCATGTTACGACGCTTGAATTGGTCAACAACCGGCTGGTTGCAAACCCGATGGAACCTCGTGTTGCCGTTGGGGACTATGCGCGCGGTACGGACGATTCAACGTTGTATACAACATCGCAAAACCCGCATGTTATCCGGCTGCTTATGGGCGCATTTGTTTTGGGCATTCCAGAACACAAGCTGCGTGTTGTGGCCCCTGATGTGGGCGGCGGATTTGGCGCAAAAATCTTCCACTATGCGGAAGAAGCCTTTGTGACTTTTGCGGCCAAGCAGATCAATCGGCCGGTCAAATGGACGTCGTCGCGGTCAGAGGCCTTCATTTCTGATGCTCATGGGCGTGACCACGTCACCAAAATCCAACTGGCATTGGACAGCGACAATAACTTTACCGCCATTCGGACAGACACATTGGCGAATATGGGGGCGTATCTTTCGACATTCGCGCCGTCTGTTCCAACGTGGCTGCACGGAACGTTGATGGCCGGAAACTATAAAACGCCGCTGATTTACGTGAACGTGAAAGCTGTCTTTACCAATACTGTGCCTGTTGATGCGTATCGCGGTGCAGGACGTCCCGAAGCGACATACCAGCTTGAACGTGTCATTGATAAAGCCGCACGGGAACTGGGTGTTGATCCGCTGGCGCTGCGTCGTCAGAACTTCATCACGGAATTCCCGTACGCCACACCTGTGGCCGTGGAATATGATACTGGCGACTACCATGCGACAATGGACAAGCTGGAACAGATCGCTGATTTGTCTGGATTCGAAGCACGTCGCGCCGCATCCGAGGCCAAAGGCAAATGGCGTGGTTTGGGTGTGAATTGCTACATTGAGGCTTGCGGCATCGCGCCGTCTAACCTTGTTGGGCAATTGGGTGCACGCGCCGGTCTTTATGAAAGCGCGACAGTGCGCGTGAATGCGACCGGTGGTCTTGTTGTTATGACTGGATCACACAGCCACGGGCAGGGGCACGAGACGTCCTTCCCGCAAGTCATTGCCGAAATGATTGGCGTTGACGAAGGCATGGTGGAAATCGTTCACGGCGATACGGCAAATACCCCGATGGGTATGGGCACGTATGGGTCGCGTTCGATTGCTGTAGGTGGCTCAGCCATGGTGCGGGCAACCGAGAAGATCATCGCCAAGACCAAGAAAATCGCGGCGCATTTGATGGAAGCTGCTGATGCCGACATCGAATTGAAAGATGGCGCATTCAGCGTTGCAGGGACGGATAAATCAGTGGCGTGGGGCGATGTGTGTTTGGCCGCATATGTTCCACACAACTATCCACTGGAAGACATCGAACCGGGCCTTGAAGAAACGGCGTTCTATGATCCGTCGAACTTTACGTACCCGTCAGGTGCCTATGCGTGCGAAGTCGAACTGGACCCAGACACAGGTAAGGTCACAATCGAACGCTTTGCGGCTGCCGATGACTTTGGCAATATCATCAACCCGATGATTGTGGATGGTCAGGTGCATGGTGGCATTGGTCAGGGTGTTGGCCAGGCGCTTTTGGAACATTGCGCCTATGATCAAAACGGCCAATTGCTAAGCGCGTCTTACATGGATTACGCGATGCCGCGGGCTGATGATCTACCGTTCTATGACGTTGACCATTCTTGCCAAACACCGTGCACACACAATCCGTTGGGTGTGAAAGGTTGTGGCGAAGCGGGTGCGATTGGATCGCCTCCAGCTGTGGTCAATGCTGTTGTAGATGCGCTGCAGCGAGGGGGCAAAGATGTGACACATATCGATATGCCGCTCAGCCCGTCGCGTGTCTGGACAGCCATGAACAGTTAATCGAATTCAGGTTCGGGGTCCGCCCCGAGCCTGCCGGAGTTTGTTTGGTGTTGTGACACAGGATTTTTGGGTCACGCATCAATGAAAGGAAAGAAAGATGTATAACTTCGAGTTTGAAAAACCCGCAACGGTCGCTGACGCAGTTGCCGCTCTGGCGGGGGATGACGCAGAGGCGCTTGGGGGCGGGCAAACTTTGCTGCCCACAATGAAGCAACGTTTGGCAAGCCCGTCCAAATTGGTCAGCTTGACCGGAATCGCGGAAATGAACGGTGTATGCACCGGCGATGATGGCGCGCTTTGCATTGGTGGGGCGACACCACATGCGTCAGTCGCAAGTGCAGCGGCGTCCACTTACCCAGCTTTGGCTGATTTGGCCTCGCATATCGGTGACCCTGCGGTGCGCAATCGCGGAACCATTGGCGGGTCGGTGGCCAACAATGATCCTGCCGCGTGCTATCCCGCTGCTGTGATGGCGTCTGGGGCAACGGTTGTGACAAACAAGCGTGAAATTTCCGCAGATGAGTATTTCACTGGTATGTTCTCAACTGCGCTGGACGAAGGCGAGATCGTCACAGAGGTGAAATTCCCAATCCCGGAAAAAGCCAATTACCAGAAATTCGTTCAACCCGCGTCACGATTCGCTTTGGTTGGCGTTTATGTTGCCAAATATGCAGATGGGGTGCGTGTTGCGGTCACAGGGGCCTCAGAAGACGGCGTATTCCGTTGGATGGAAGCAGAATCAGCATTGTCCGGAAACTTCTCGGCCAGCGCGATAGACGGAAGCTCGGTCCCGGCGGATGGCATGATCAATGATCTGCACGGCACCGGCGCATATCGCGCGCATTTGGTTGGCGTTCTGACCAAACGGGCTGTCGAAGCGGCCAGCTGAAGACGCTGAACAATTATGGGAAAGCCGCGCTACATGCGCGGCTTTTTTTGTGTCAGTCATGGGCAGACGCCATTGGTCAACAAATCACCAGATTGACCGTTTGCGCAAAACAAAACCCCGCCTTGCAACAAGACGGGGTTAAACAGAGCCAAAGGTCCTGAATTCAGCTTAATTTGAAGGAAGCGGCCCGATCATCATGATCATCTGGCGACCTTCCATCTTGGGCATGTTTTCGACTTTGCCCAGATCTTTGATGTCATCTGCAACGCGGTGTAGCAATTGACGACCAAGCTCTTGGTGCGCCATTTCGCGGCCACGGAACCGCAAGGTGACTTTTACCTTGTCGCCGTTTTCCAAGAATTTAAAGACATTGCGCATCTTGACGTCATAGTCGTTTGTATCCGTGTTCGGACGAAACTTGACCTCTTTGATCTCAATGATCTTTTGCTTCTTGCGCGCCTCACTTTCGCGCTTTTGCTGTTCGTATTTGAACTTGCCGAAATCCATGATCTTACATACCGGCGGATTGGCGTTTGGCGAAATCTCAACAAGGTCTAGCCCTGCGTCGAATGCCATTTCCATTGCCCTTGTCGGTGTAACAACGCCAACGTTTTCACCGTCGGCGCCAATCAGGCGGATTTCATTTGATCTAATGCGATCGTTGACCCGTGGGCCAGTGTCTCTTTGCGGCGGCGCATTGTGCGGTCTGCGAGCGATGGTCGTTGTCCTTAAGTCGTGGCTGTTTACAGGTGCCAGAACCTAACCGCAGGGGGGATACTCTTCAAGCGGCAATTATGCGCTGACGCAGCCTTTCGTATGTTTTTCCCCCTTGTTGACATTCACGTGATTGCGCATTCCAGCCCAAAGGCACGCGTGGTTCGGAAAATTCGGATTTTGCAGAACAGAGGAGATTACAATGCGCAACTTGATTTGGATCGTCGTAGCGGCAATTGTCGGGATCGTCGGGTACGTACTTTATTCAGGGCGTTCCGTCCAAGAGATCGCGACAGACGCGGCAGACGCCGTTGGTGTTCCCGAAGCATTAGAAAGCGCAAGCGAAGCGGTTGGTGATGCCATTGGAACAGCAGCAGATACTGCAGAAAACGCTGCAGAAGCGGTTGGCGAAGTGGCTGAAGGTGCAACAGATGCCGCAACGGATGCAGCAGAAGGCGCTGCAGATGCAGTGGCCGATGTTGCCGAAGGTGCATCAGATTCGGCTGCGACTGCTGCAGAAGCCGTCACTGAAGGTGCCTCTAATGTCGCAACTGAAGGCGCTCAGGCTCTTACCGAAACGACCGATTCTGCCGTTGAAGGCGTGCAAGACGCAGTCTCAGATGCAGTGGGTGGGACTTTAGAGTCTGGGCAGGACGCGCTAAAGAACGCAGCAAGTGCTGCATCCGACGCAGTTGAAGCGACCACGGATGTTACCGAAACCGCAACGGACGCTGTCAGCGAGGCTGCTGAAGCAACAACAGAAGTTGCGGGTGACGCAACTCAGGACGCAACGGACACCACCGCAAATGCAATAGATTCTACAGCCGACGTTGCTGCAGAGGCGACAGAGACTGTGACCGAGAACGCAGGTGCAGTGGCAGATGGTGCAACCGAAGCAGCTGACGCTGCGACAGACGTTGCTGAGACCGCCACAGAAGCGACTGAGGCTGCGACGGAAGCCACAACAGAGGCGACTGAAGCTGCAACTGAAGCGACTGAGGCAGCAACGGACGCTACCGAAGCTGCGACAGAGGCAACTGAATCTGCAACGGAGGCGACTGAAGTTGCAACTGATGTTGCTGAAGCTGCAACAGAGACCGCTGAGGCCGCAACAGAGGCGACTGAAGTTGCAACAGACGTGACTGAAGCAGCAACGGACGCAACCGACACTGCAACAGACGTTGCTGAGGCGACAACAGAGACCGCTGAGGCAGCGACGGACGTTGCTGAAGCTGCGACAGAAACAGCCGATGCGACCGCAGACGCTGCAGAAGCCGGTGGCGTTGCGGACTTGCTGACAGCGGATGGTTTCGATCTGGACAAGGTTGTTGAACTAATCGACGGCTCAGAACTGGGACTGGCGCAGAAAACTCTGCTGAAGTCGGGCCTTGAACAAGCCAGTGAAAACCCGGCGTTGCTGCAAGCTTTCTTAGATCAGATCAAGACAGCTCTTGGTCTTTAATAGATCTACAAAACCACAATGAAAAAAGCCGCGTCAGAGCAATCTGGCGCGGCTTTTTCGTTTCGTGTGATTTGAAACTTAGTCGAGGAAGGCTTTTTCGACGACGTATTGGGCCGGTTTGGAATTTGCACCTTCTTCTAACCCATAGCCTTCTAGCAATTCTTTGATGTCCAGATTGAAAGCCATATTGCCACATACCATGGCACGGTCTGTTTCCGGGGCGAGTGGGGTCACACCCAAATCGCTGTAAACCTCGCCCGAGCGCATCAGATCTGTGATACGACCCATCTTTGGGCTCTCTTCCCGGGTGGTCGTTGGATAATACCGCAGCTTGTTGTGGAAGCCTTCGCCCATCAATTCGGCCAGCATTTCATCCTGACGGATGTTGTCGATGAGGTCTGCACCATAGGCAAGCTCGCCAACTTCGCGGCACGTATGGGTCACGATGATCTCGTCGTAATCCTCATAGGTTTGCGGTTCACGCAGCAGCGACGCAAATGGGGCGAAGCCTGTTCCTGTCGCAAACAACCACAAACGTTTGCCGGGCAATAATGCGTCATGCACCAATGTTCCGACAGGCTTGGGCCGCAAAATGATCTCGTCACCAGGTTGGATGTGTTGCAGGCGCGATGTCAAAGGACCGTCTTGAACTTTGATCGAATAGAATTCGAGCTCGTCATCCCAAGCGGGGGACGCAATCGAATATGCACGCAATAGCGGTTTCTGTTTGCCAGTCTTTGGATTTACATCGCCCATAAGGCCGATCATCACAAATTCACCGGATCGGAAACGCATGGATGCGGGACGGCTAACACGAAAGCTGAACAGACGATCTGTCCAGTGTTTCACCTGAGTGACGGTTTGTGCGTCGGGCAGGGTGGGTGCCTTTAGGGCGGCTTCTTGGTTCACAGGAGTTTGCTCGGTCATGAATATATCTGTGCGAGTTTACACCCGCATCCTAACTATTGAAAGGTTTTTGTTTGTGTACTAACGAAAAAGGAAATCAGACCGCAACTGGCCCACCACGCAGGCGGTTCTGATAATCATGCGCTTTCCAGTCTGCGCGAAATGCCCATTGGTCTTCGGGTTGGCGTGCGGCCAAAGCTTGGCTGATTTCCACTTCGTCAAATCCAGTGCGGCGGGCCATTGCATATTGATCTGCCAAGACATGTCCTCGGGCGCGCAAGCGTCCTTTGAAGCCGCGTAAGCGCAACATCCGTGCAATTGTAAAGCCGCGCCCATCTGCAAGACTTGGGAAATCCACACGGATAATCTCAGATGTGAGCGGAATAGTATCAGGGTCGGTGTCTGAAGGGACATCTAGCGCGGCCACATCATTTGCGGCCTCACCCAGTGGGGTGAATTCCTTGTCCCAAGTGTCAGCGCTAAATCCTTCGTCTGTCACGATAATTGTCATTTCTTACGCGCCTCCACGCACCATTTTGCCATTCACAAAGTGAATGCCGCATTCGTCTTTGTCCTTGCCGCGCCAACGTCCGGCGCGAGGGTCTTCACCGTCCTCGACCTTGGATGTGCAAGGGGCACACCCAATCGAAGGATATCCTTGTGCCACCATCGGATGACGGGGCAGGCGGTTTTCGATCATATATTCCTGAATGTCCTCAGGAGACCAGCGCGCCAACGGATTGACTTTGATCCGATCTGTTCCGTCTTCGACCTCAAAAAAGTCAAGACTTGCCCGTTGTCCAGACTGATACCGCTTGCGCCCGGTGATCCAGCTGGAAAAGGGGCTGAGCGCTTTTTGTAACGGCACGGTCTTACGCAACGCGCAACATGCATCCGTATCGCGCTGATGCAATGTGCCGTCGGGGTCGTGCTTTACGATGTCGTCGGCGCGAATGATCCGTAGATCTTTCAGCTTCAACCGCTCGGCTACTTCGTGCTGGTACACAAGGGTTTCCGTGAACAACATTTCGGTGTCAACAAAGATCACGGGAATATCCCGTTTGACCATTGCGCTGAGGTGCAGCAACACCACGGATTCAGCGCCAAAACTTGACACAAGTGCAAGGTCAGGCAGGGCGTCGACGGCTGCACGTAACACATCCGTCGCCCCGTGGTTGCGAAGGCGCGCGTTCAATGCTGTCACCAGAGTTTCTGGCGACACATCTGTGGGCTCAGCGCCAAGTGATCCGCGAAAGACTTGCGACATCTGTGTTACTCGGCCGCCACTGCTGCTTTGGTTTCAGGGTAAAGTGCTGCCTTGAAGGGCGGCAAGCCAGTCCGGCGATAGGTTTGCAGGAATGTCTCATTCGGACTTTCGCGCAATTCCAGATAGGTTTCGACAATCCGTTCGACGGCGGGAACAATTTCCTCAGCCGAAAATCCACGGCCCGCGCGTTCGCCAACAACAGCGGTTTCCGTTGCATCGCCCCCCAAAGTCACTTGGTAGTTTTCGACACCCGCACGATCCAATCCCAAAATGCCGATATGACCGACATGGTGGTGGCCACAGGCATTGATACAGCCTGAGATTTTGATTTTCAGTTCGCCGATATCATGCTCTCGTTTGATGTCGTTGAACTGTGTCGCAATCTCTTGCGCAATCGGGATCGAACGCGCCGTTGCCAGCGCGCAGTAATCCATGCCAGGGCAGGCAATGATATCCGAGATCAGGCCGATATTCGCAGTGGCCAACCCGTGTTCCTTCAGGGCTGCGTGAATTTTCGGCAGGTCGGCACGATGCACATGTGGCAAGATCACGTTCTGCTCATGACTGATGCGCAATTCGTCATGACCGAATTGTTCCGCCAAATCTGCCATGGCGCGCATTTGGTCCGCTGATGCGTCGCCCGGAGTTTCGCCATGCGCCTTTAGGCTGATGGATACGATCGAATATCCAGGTGCCTTGTGTGACGACACGTTTGTGTCGACCCACGAGCGAAAGATCGGATCATCGTTATAGGCAGATTTAAACGGCGCTTCAGAGTCTGTCTTGAATTCGGGGGCCGCAAAATGTGTTTCAATCTCAGACAGCAGCTGCTGATCAACACCATTGAACTGGGGTTTGACCAGCGCAAAGCGTTCTTCAACGCGGGCACGGATATCGTCGATGCCATGCTCGTGCACGGTGATCTTAATCCGCGCTTTGTATTTGTTGTCACGGCGTCCGATTTGGTTCCAAACGCTGACAATGGCCTCGAGGTAAGGCAGGATGTCTGCTTCGGTCACAAATTCGTTTAGGACTTTGCCGATCATCGGTGTGCGGCCAAGACCACCACCAACAACAACCTGGAAGCCACGCACACCGTCGCGTTCGCGCACGACAAGACCGATGTCATGGGCCTTGATCACAGCGCGATCATTCGGGGCACCCGTGATTGCAATCTTGAATTTGCGCGGCATGAACTGGAATTCTGGATGATCCGTAGACCACTGACGGATCAGTTCTGCATAGGGGCGGGGATCGGCAACTTCGTCGTCCGCAGCGCCTGCAAAATGGTCCGCAGTCACGTTGCGGATCGTGTTGCCGGATGTTTGGATCGCGTGCATGCCAACCTCGGCCAGGGCGTCCAGCATGTCAGGCACGTCCTTAAGATCGGGCCAGTTGTATTGAATGTTTTGACGGGTGGTGAAGTGGCCGTACCCTTTGTCCCAACGTTCTGCCAAATAGGCCAGCTGGCGCATTTTTGCACTGTCAAGTGAGCCATATGGAATGGCCACGCGCAGCATGTAGGCATGCAGTTGCAGATACAGACCGTTCATCAGGCGCAAAGGCTTGAATTCGTCTTCTGTTAAGCTGCCGTCGATCCGGCGCTCAACCTGAGAGCGGAACTGTTGGTTGCGTTCAGCAATAAATGCCGTGTCGAATTCATTATAGGTATACATCTGATATGTCCTCAGGCGCGTTCTGATTGCTTGCCATGGAAGTAGTTCGACGGGCCGGTTGCCCGAAAATCTTCGCGAAAGTGGGTTGGCGTCGGAACGCCATCGGTCAAAGCGACATCTGCCAGATATGCGCCGACGATTTCTGAAACCTGTTGGCTGGCTTCAACCAACCGCAGATCTGCATGCGCTTCGTCCGTTAGAACTTCGGCGTCTTTCAATTCGCGCGACCAACCTGTGTCAGTTTGATAAATCACATCGCCTTTGATCAGGTGATTGGCCGTAACGACTTTGGGTGTGAAGGTCCGTGGCATCAAAGTGCCTCCTGAGTTTGCAAATTACGCAATGTGGTTTCTTCTGTTTCGCAAAGTGTCATCGCCGCACGCGGTGCAAGGCCATAGAACACAAGCGCCGGACCCGTCAGACCTGCATTTGACAAGGTTGGTTCCAGTTCGCCCAATGTGGTTGACAGAATTTTCTGATTGGTGCGTGACGCGTTTTCGACAACCGTGACCGGAGTATCAGGCGCAGCACCATGCATCAGCAGGCGACCCTGAATAAACCGCGCGGCTTTCTTGCCCATATAGATTGCGGCAACTTCATTGGCGCGTGCCAGTGTTTTCCAATCATGATCGGCAAAGCCTTTCATGTCGTGCCCGGTCAGCATACGCACAGATGCGTTGCGCCCTCGGCGTGTCAGGCTTTGTCCGATGGCCGCAACAGCAGCCGATGCAGACGTGATGCCCGGCACAATACGCCATGTGATGTTCGCGGCCTCGACAGCTTCGATTTCTTCGTCCAGACGCCCGAAAACAGTCGCGTCGCCGCCTTTCAGGCGTACAACCTGTGCGCCATTTCCTGCATGTTCGACGATCAGCGCGTTAATATCTTCTTGCTTCATCTGCGCGCCAAAGCCTTCTTTGCCGGCATCGATCATTGTCGCCTCGCGACGTGCAAGTTCAAGAATTTCGGTGCCAACCAGACGGTCATAGATGACGACGTCCGCCTCATCCAATGCGCGGCGGGCTTTGAGGGTCAACAGTTCTGGATCGCCTGGACCTGCGCCGACAAAGGCGACGTGACCTGCACGATCCTTGCGCGACATGTGTTCGTTCAACAGCGAAAACAGTGCGGGTTCCACGGCTGCTTCGCCTTCTGCAACAGCGCGCGGACCGCTTGTAAAGTAATAGTCGCGCCAGAAATCGCGCCGCGCACGACCAAAGGGCAGGGCCTCGGCGGCCTTGCGAAACGTCTTGCCAATGCGCGCCAACGGTCCAAGAGCCACTGGAAGGCGTTCTTCTAGATCAGCCTTGATTGCACGCGCCAACACTGGGGCTGCACCTTCGGTTCCAATCGCAACCGTGACAGGGTCACGATCAACAATAGCAGGTGTGATAAACTGGCTGTCTTGCAGATTGTCGACGATATTGACCATCGCCCCATCTGCATGCGCAATGGATGCAACACGGGCATCTTCAGCGGCATCTTCGTTTGCGGCATAAAACAATGCAGCACACAATGTGTCGCCGGGTTCCATAGCACGCTTTGTTAAATGCAACTTGCCTTGGGATGCCCACTTGATGATCTCGGGCGCGGGTCGATCTGCAAAGACATTTAGTCGCGCGGATGTTTTCATCAGCAGGCGCAGTTTGGCC
The DNA here is from genome assembly GCA_039960995.1 of Paracoccaceae bacterium. Lineage (GTDB taxonomy): Bacteria > Pseudomonadota > Alphaproteobacteria > Rhodobacterales > Rhodobacteraceae > JABSSA01. The sequence goes on from JBDVKF010000075.1 coordinate 101,978, forward strand.
AACGCTGCATCAGCGCCGCCGGAAACAACGATGCGACGACCAGACGTGGCAACAAAAATCGGGAAGTGGTCCATGACTCTTCTCTCGGGCTACTGTTGGTACTAATATAGGAAATAATTCCGGTATTTCGCCATATGCGACTGGAGATAAGAACGCATGTCCTGTATGGCTGCCGAGGCAGTACCCTTTTTCGGTTTTTGGAGAGAACTAAGAATGAGCGTTCGTATTGATGGACTGGATCGCAAAATTCTGTCCGAATTGCAAAGTGATGCCAGCCAATCATTGGACGATATTGCCAAGGCCGTCGGGTCTTCAAAGACCCCGGTTTGGAATCGTATCCGCAAATTGCGAGATGCGGGTGTTGTTGGTGCGCAAACCGTAATGCTGGACGCGGAAGCGTTGGGATTTGAGGCATGTTTCTTCGTTTTGATCCGGACGTCCGAACACGAAGCGGATTGGCAGGCGTTGTTCTTGAAAGCGTTGCGGGATCGACCTGAGGTTCAAGAAGCGCATCGCTTGGCCGGGGACATTGATTACATTCTCAAGGTGCGTGTTAAAAATGCGCGCGCCTATGATGCGTTTTATCAGGCGTTGATTTCAGAGGTGCGGGTGCACAACGTGACGGCATTGCTGTCGATGGAAGAAATTAAATCAACGACGGCCTTACCTTTAGGACAACTGGATTGATCCAAATGAGCGCGACCGCGCACATATGTTCTGAATGTTGAAACGCGACGGGCCCATGAAGCGTTTCCCTGTTTTAGCGTGGTGTCGCAATCAGTTGGTCCAGTTTGTGGAAGTGGTACGTATTGCAAAAACGTGGCGTGCCAGACAAACGCATGTCAGGCCATGCGGTCATTAATGCAGGCAAAGCAATCTGCATTTCAAGCCGAGCAAGCGGCGCGCCAACACAGAAATGAGGGCCTCCGCCAAAGCTGGTATGTGGTGTTGCATTCCGGTTGGGGTTGAACGTGTCTGGTGCATCACACAGCGCCGGATCACGCGCGGCCGCACCCAAAACCAGCGCGATTTCATCCCCGCGATTCAACGCCACCGTACCGATGGTGCAATCCTCGTACACAAAGCGCGTGAAAACGTGCAGCGGGGGATCATAACGCAGTAACTCTTCGACTGTGTTTGCGATGTATTCGGGTTCTAAATATTTGTGATCTGTCTTGTGATCCAGCAAACATTTGAAAGCATTGCCCATCGAATGGACTGTGGCCTCGTGTCCGGCATTCAACAACAAGATACAGGTAGAAATCAGTTCATCAGCGGATAACTTTTCCCCGTCTTCTTCGGCGGCAATCAGGTGTGTAATCAGATCGTCTGCTGGAGAGGATCGCCGTTTCGCGATGTAATCCGTCAGAAACTCGGTGAATTCCACGGTGGCTGTTGCAGCGCGATCCTCAATGTCGCGCGTGCGACCGGCTTGATACATGGCGACCATGTCATGAGACCATCGCAAAAGGTCTGACGACATTTCTTCAGGCACACCTAGAAGCCGAGCGATGACGCGGACAGGCAAAAGCTCGCAATAGGCAGGGATCAGATCGACGGGCCCATCAGGCAGCGAGGCGATCAGATCTTGTGCAATCGCTTCGATTTCGGGAGTCAGTTCAGCCACCCGACGTGACGTGAACGCGCGCAGAACCAATGCACGCAGACGCGTATGGCGTGGGCGTTCCAGTTCCAGCATGGAATGTTGTTCAAAGTCAGCGAAGGGACGTAAATGTTCTGGCCAAGGGCGCGGGGACAGCGGAGCACGTCCCATGCGACGGTCGCGCAACAAGGCATGCACAGTCGCATGGTCAAATGCTGCCCACATATTCATCGCATCCCACCACAAAATGGGTCCCGCGTCCCGCGCCCTTGCATAGGTGGGGTAAGGGTCTTGAACGAAGTCGGGGTCTGACAAGCTGGGCAATTGCATGAGTCGGACAAAACCTTGAGCTACTGTTCAATGCAAGGTGCCTCTGTCATAAGATTAGGCCAATGGGACATGTGATCGCGACAGGTATCAAACGCAGGTTGGCGCTGGTTTTGGCGATATTGCTAGCCGTTTCGACCATTTGCGCTGGTGTTTGGCGGTATGGCTATCTTCAGGCGTTGGACGGGGTTGCGCGACAAGCCGCGTCTGATTTGGCACTGGCAAGTGACCGTTTGACGGGGCAGTTGCAACGTTATCGCGAGATTGCCGTCCTAACAGCTGATCGTCCGGAAATAATAGCGGTTTTGGGGGGGGCAGACGCTGAAATCGCCAATCGGTTGTTGTTGGAAGCATCCGATAAAACGTCGTCATTGAACCTTATTCTGGTTGATACAGAAAAAACGATCCGAGCTGCTGCCGTTGCGGATATTCCGACAGGCGCAATCGATCCGCAATTGTTTGATCGTGCGCTTCAAGGAGCCTTGGGCTGGAGCCATGGCCAATGGGGAGATGACGGCCCACGTGTTTTCAAATTTTCTGCCCCAATCTTTGGTTCGGATGGCCGTGTTCGCGCGGCTTTGGTTGCGATTGTGAATTTGGGATATGTGGAATTGGACTGGGTTGGATCAAATCCAACATTGTTTTTCACAGACGCCAAGGGCACCGTATTTTTCACAAACCGCTCGGAAATTACCTATTGGACACGACCAGATGGCAATCCGGGGCTTGTGTCGCCCAATGGAGATGAGCGTCCCTTTGATGCAAAATACATTGGACGCCACGAAATCTGGAAATTGGGATGGGGTAAGTATTTGCCCAAAGAGGCGATCCATCTGACGCGACAAATTCCAGTGGTGGGTTTCACCGGCGAAGTGCTGGCTGACTTGGCCCCGGCGCGGCGGTTGGCACAGTTTCAGGCCATGGCGGTTGGCGGGCTGTGTCTGGCTTTTGGCGCTATTTTCTTTCTTGCAACTGAACGCAGACGGACATTGGCCGAAGCCAACGCTTTGCTTGAGGAACGCGTCAGCATGCGCACTTTGGAATTGTCCCAGGCAAATATCGATCTTCGTCGGGAAGTCGCAGAACGTATTGATGCCGAAAGTGCGTTGGCGCAAGCTCAGGCCGATCTTGTGCAGGCGGGGAAATTAAGCGCTTTGGGTCAAATGAGTGCGGGGATCAGTCACGAGTTGAACCAACCTTTGATGGCCATCCAATCCTTTGCCGAAAATGGCGTCAAGTTCATGGAACGTGGTAAGGCAGACGTCACGCGTGACAATCTGGGGCGTATTTCCGATATGGCGCAGCGGATGGGGCGCATCATTAAAAATCTGCGGGCTTTTGCACGCCAAGAAAGCGCACCGGCTGACCGCGTCAATGTCGTTGCCATCTTGGACAGCGCAATTGAACTGACATCGGCGCATGTTCAATCCTCTGACGTTTATCTGCAGACATTGTATTCGAAAGACCCTGTTTGGGTGCGCGGCGGCGAGGTGCGATTGGGGCAGGTATTCGTGAATTTGATCAACAACGCTGTGGATGCGATGGGGCATTGTGAGACGCGCGCCTTGTCGATCCGGATTGATCAGGATGAAAAGCTGAGCGTGAGTTTTGCGGATACGGGCCCCGGAATTGACATGCCGGACAAAGTTTTTGAGCCGTTTTATTCGACCAAATCCAACACCGGACAGGACAGTATGGGTCTTGGCCTTTCGATTTCTTACGGCATTGTGCAAAGCTTTGGTGGTGATATCCGGGGGCGCAACACTGATAAGGGTGCTGAATTCACGGTCGAATTGGAACGTTGGGCCGTGGCGCAGGAGGCTGCAGAATGAATCACAGCGTGTTGGTTGTTGATGATGATTCCAGTGTCCGAGAAGCGTTGGCCCAAACGTTGGAACTGGCTAATTTGAAACCGGTTTTGGCCAGTGCGTTCATTGCCGCAAAAGATCACATATCACCAAATTTCGAAGGGATAGTTCTTTCAGATATCCGCATGCCGGGACGAGACGGGTTTTACCTTTTGGATCATGCCAGAAAGATCGATCCCGAATTGCCCGTGATCTTATTAACCGGAGAAGGCGACATTCCAATGGCCGTGCGCGCCGTTGGGCAGGGTGCGTTTGATTTTCTTGAAAAGCCTTGCGCGCCAGATGATTTGTTGCCGGTTTTGGAACGTGCTCTAAAAACGCGTGCCCTTGTGCTGGAAAACCGCCGCTTGAAGGCATTGGTCGAAAGCGGGGATCCTGCTGCGCGGATGTTGATTGGCCAATCCAAACAATCCGAACGTCTACGGGATCAGGTGCGCCGTGCGGCACAGTTGGATGTTGATGTGTTGGTCATGGGCCCGCAGGGCAGTGGCGTGCCAAAAGTCGGTGAAGTCATCCATCTAAGTTCTGCGCGATCCAAAGCACCGTTCGAAAAGCGGGCAGGGTCCAGTCTGACGGTGGATGCGCTTACAGACGCGTTAAAGAAAGCCCAAAGTGGCAGTCTGATGATCGATGAAGTTGGACAAGTGCCAGCGGAAACCCAAATGATGCTGCTGGAGCATTTGGAAAATGGAATGGGCGTGCGCGTCATCGCTGGCAGTACGCAAAACCTTCAAGATCAGATCGACAAAGGCGCGTTCAGCGCTGATTTGTTTTATCGCCTCGAAGCGATGCCAGTGCGCATTCCGTCATTGTCAGAGCGTCCGGAAGATATTCCGGTCCTATTTCGCCATTACGTGGCGCAAGCGTCAGAGCAGGCTGGTTTAGCCGCCCCAGAAATTTCTCAGGATATTGTTGCTGATCTGATGATACGCGATTGGCCAGGAAACGCGCGCGCGTTGATGGCAGAAGCCATGCGATTTGCTCTTGGCGTCGAAGACCGCGCGACGCCTGTTGATCTGGGGCTAACCGAACAAATGGCGCGTGTGGAAAGATCGTTGTTGATCCAAGCATTGGTGCGAACGGGGGGCAGTGCGTCTGCCGCCGCAGAAGGTTTGCAGCTGCCGCGAAAGACGTTTTACGACAAGCTGACACGCCATGGATTAAAGGCCGAAGATTACAGGCGTGACTAAAAAGAGTTGTGCGGAATTTCGCACAACTTGCATTTGGTGTCGTGCGACTTTTCGCACAGCTCTTTCCGAATTGATTTCCTGAATCTGTAAATTCGGCCCTTAAGGCGCAGAAAAATAATCATTATTTGATTTGAACGCCGATGATTTATTTCGGGGGCTTTCAGGCTGCCTCAGATGTGTTGAGATACAACCACTGCGACATCGGGGAATGTCGCAAACAAAAAAGCGAAACTCTGGGAGGAAATCAGAGATGAAGATTTTGAAAGCAACTGTTACGGCGCTTGCCTTGACAGTCAGTGCAAATGCTGTTGCAGCCGCGTGTGACGACGGCGAAATCGTAATCAAATTTAGCCACGTGACCAATACAGACAAGCACCCAAAAGGGATTGCGGCGTCACTTTTGGAACAGCGCGTCAACGACGAGATGAACGGTAAAGCCTGTATGGAGGTTTTCCCAAACTCGACGCTGTATAATGACAACCAAGTGCTAGAAGCGATGCTGCAGGGTGACGTGCAGCTTGCGGCGCCGTCTCTGTCAAAGTTCGAACAATTCACAAAGCAGTTCCGCATCTTTGATTTACCCTTCATGTTCAGCAACATTGACGCGGTTGATGCATTCCAAGCGTCTGAAACGGGTCAAGCCATGAAAGAATCCATGGTGCGCCGTGGTCTTTTGGGGCTGGCTTTCTGGCACAATGGCATGAAGCAGATGTCGGCCAACAAGCCGTTGATCACGCCATCTGACGCCAATGGGCTGAAGTTTCGGGTTCAGAATTCGGATGTGTTGAAAGCGCAAATGGCCGCTTTGGGGGGGTCTCCCCAGCCGATGGCGTTCTCCGAAGTGTATGGTGCGCTTCAGACGGGTGTTGTCGACGGTCAAGAAAACACATGGTCGAACATCTACGGCAAGAAGTTCTTTGAGGTGCAGGACGGCACCACAGAAACCAACCACGGCATCATTGACTACATGTTGGTGACAAATGTCGATTGGTGGGAAAGCCTGCCGGAAGATGTACGCACACAGCTTAGCACGATCGTGAATGAAGTGACCGAGGTGCGCAATTCGGAAGCCTTTAAGGTGAACGAAGAAAACAAAGCCTCGATCATTGCTGCTGGTGGCGTTGTGCGTCAATTGACAGCTGAGCAGCGAGAAGAATGGGTTGCAGTATTCAAGCCCGTTTGGGAAGAGTTCAAAGGCGATGTTGGCCAGGAAAACATCGACGCGGCACAAGCAATCAACGCCGCGACGAACTAAACCCACATTAAAAACAGCCCGGCCTGTGACACATAGGCCGGGTCTTTTTTGCCTGTAGCTTGGGGAGGAGCGGGCGATGTCAGCCAAAAAACAGGAATATCAAGGGCTCGGGCGCATCGTGAACGAGATCGAAGAGACAGCCATTGCTGTTATTCTGGCTGCGATGACGATTATCACTTTTGCCAATGTTGTGTTGCGCTACGGATTTAACACCGGGCTGATTTGGGGACTAGAGTCCGTCTCCTTCCTGTTTGCTTGGTTGGTTTTGTTCGGCGCAAGCTATGCGGTCAAAACGACATCGCATCTGGGTGTCGATGTGATTGTCAATTTATGTGGTCCTGCGGGGCGGCGGATTTTTGGCCTGATCGCTGGGGCGGTTTGTATCTCGTTTGCGTTCCTTTTGTTAAAGGGAGCATGGGATTATTGGGCGAATTTCGCCAATCTGCCGCAGACAACGGGGCGTTGGTTTCCAAGCGGTTTTGAAGAGATGAAACGCACATCGTATCGCGCGTGGTACGAAGTGATCGATATCCACATGCCGGGTTGGTTGCGTTGGATCGAACCCTTGATGAACGAGGGCGAGGCGTATGAGAAAATTCCCCGCTTTATCCCTTATGCAATATTGCCGTTCGGCATGGCGCTTTTGCTGTTTCGTTTTGTCCAAGCAACTTGGCGCATTTGGCGCGGCGATGCCGAAGGCCTGATCGTAAGTCATGAAGCCGAAGAAGACGTCGAAAATGTGCGTCATGTAAACGCCGGGGACTGATATCAATGGAAGTCGCATTTCTTTTCTCGATGGTCATCGGGCTCATGCTGATTGGTGTGCCGATTGCCGTATCTTTGGGCTTTAGCTCGATGGTATTTTTGCTGATTTACAGTGATGCGTCACTGGCATCAGTCGCAAATTCTCTGTTTCAGGCGATGGCGGGGCATTACACGTTGCTGGCCATTCCGTTCTTTATTTTGGCCTCGACATTCATGTCGACGGGTGGTGTCGCGATACGCATCATTCGATTTTCGATTGCTTGTGTTGGACATTTGCCTGGCGGCCTGGCGATTGCAGGTGTCTTTGCCTGTATGCTGTTTGCGGCCCTGTCAGGATCTTCGCCCGCCACGGTGGTTGCTATCGGATCAATCGTGATCGCGGGTATGCGGCAGGTTGGGTATAGCAAGGATTTCGCCGCAGGTGTGATTGCAAATGCTGGAACGCTTGGCATTCTGATCCCGCCGTCCATTGTGATGGTCGTCTATGCGTCCGCTGTGGATGTGTCAGTAGGACGTATGTTTCTTGCGGGTGTCATCCCCGGTCTAATGGCTGGCTTCATGTTGATGACGACGATCTATATCATCGCCAGGCTGCGCAATCTGCCCAAAGGCGACTGGCTGGGCTGGCACGAGATTTATCAATCTGGTCTGCACGCCTCGGGTGGTTTGTTCCTGATTGTAATCATTCTGGGCGGGATCTACGGAGGTATCTTTACGCCGACCGAAGCCGCGTCGGTGGCTGCGGTTTACGCCTTCCTGATCGCGACGTTTGTCTATCGGGACATGGGGCCGCTTAGCACGCCTGAAGGGGAGCCGAACCATTCGCTGTTGACGCGTCCGTGGGCGTTGATCACTGCCCTTTTTCACAAAGACACTAAGAATGCGTTTTTTGAGGCGGGCAAGCTGACGGTGACGTTGTTGTTCATTATCGCCTGTGCGTTGATCCTGAAACACGTGCTGACCGAAGAGCAAATCCCGCAAAAGATTGCGTCCGTGATGTTGGAGGCTGGGTTTGGTGCGGTGATGTTCCTTGTGATCGTCAATGTGATCTTGTTGATCGGTGGTCAGTTCATGGAACCAAGCGGTTTGCTGGTGATCGTAGCACCTTTGGTATTCCCGATCGCGATTGAGTTGGGGATTGATCCAATCCATCTTGGCATCATCATGGTGGTGAACATGGAAATCGGAATGATTACGCCGCCGGTTGGGCTGAACTTGTTCGTGACGTCGGGCGTGGCCAACATGCCAATGATGCGCGTGGTCAAAGCCGCGCTGCCATTCACAGCCGTATTGTTCGTTTTCCTGATTATGGTGACCTATATTCCGGCCATCTCGATTTGGCTGCCGACCTTGATGATGGGCCCAGAAGTCATCGTGAATTGATCTGATAGCGCGCGCCCTTCAGGGCGCGCATTTGATTGATTTGCGTTTCGCACGCAGCGGTCAGGGGCAAGCCCCCGACACCCCTTGCGTTGCGGAGCGATGCGTGTCGTTTGAAGGATGCGACGGCTTTTCTAAGGGTTTTCAATGGGCAGTGACACGTGACACCGGTGTACATGTTTTGTGTTTATGACTTTGTGCGAGCATTTTCCGCGATTTGCGCCAAGGTCTGCTATGCACGACAAAGTTGCGGTTTAGAAAATAGTAGTCTTCAATGAACCTGCCCAAATCTCTCAATATCGGCAAAGGGCATACTGCTGCAAAGGTTAAGTCCACTTGATGCTAGATGAAGTTCAAATACTGGATGAATTTGGAGAGGTTTTGAAAACCTACCGAGTTCCTCATGGTCGAGTTCAGTTTGAAGGCGTTACTTGGGAAGGAGTTCACCTCCATGGAGCTCAGCTTGCGAATGCTAACTTCAAGGGCGCAGACCTGTACTGGGCTAACTTTTTCTTGGCGCATTTAGATGGTGCAAATTTTGAGAATGCCAACCTACAAGGCGTTGATCTAAAAGAAGCCTCCTGCATTGGTACTAGTTTTCGAGGAGCTAATCTTGGTCGAGATAATCTCGGTGGTGGCTCGAAACTGCAAGGTGCGGATTTCACTAGAGCCATACTCAACCGTGCAAATCTTGAGGGTGCGGAATACGATGAGGAAACGAAGTTTCCAAAAGGCTTTTTTCCTCAATCACATGGCATGATCGAAATCCAAATGGATGAGTAGGTTTGGGCTCCTGCAGACATTCTCTATGTTTGTCCAAGGGTCGGTTTAGGTCATTCCTCAGAAATTAAGTCGTCGCTGAGATGCAGTAATCACCTAATGCGTCACACATCCCGTTAGCTGTGTTTTAAAGCTTCCACAATTGGTGCAAAGTCGCTCGCTTTCAAGGATGCCCCGCCAACCAAAGCGCCCTCGACGTCTTTTACGGCGAATATATCTGCGGCATTGCCCGCCTTGACCGACCCTCCATAAAGTAGCGCGATATCTGCACCTGTGTCGCCAAATCGTTGGGCCATTTGCGCGCGGATTGCGGCGTGGACTTCGGCGATTTGATCGATTGTGGCGACGGCGCCGGTTCCGATGGCCCAGATGGGTTCGTAGGCGATGACCAAGGTGTCTGGCGTTGCACCGTCTGGAACGGAATTGGCAAGCTGGCGTGCGATCACGTCCAGTGTTTGCCCGGCGTCCCGTTCTGCCGCGCTTTCGCCGATGCACAAGATCGCAACCAATCCAGCGGACCAGGCCGCTTTGGTTTTCGCGGCGACCAGTACGTCGCTTTCGTCGTGATCCGTGCGGCGTTCTGAGTGACCGACAATCACATGGCCAATGCCCAGATCGGCCAACATATCCGCGCTGACATCTCCTGTATGTGCGCCAGACGCAGCAGGGTGGCAATCTTGCGCACCGATTGCGACGGATTTGGTGGCGGTTTCCTTGGCGAGAGTGAGGTACGGGAAGGGAGGGCAGATCACGACGTCTGGTGCATCGGCCGGAATAGCCTGTTCCAATGCTGTCAGCTCTGCCAAAGCAGCTGTGCTGCCGTTCATTTTCCAATTGCCAGCTGCGAGTTTGCGGGGCATGTGTTCGTCTCCCTTCAAGGTGTTGTCGCTTGACTAACATTGTCGGGTAGAGGGGACCAGAGCGGAGGTAAGCTTGTGCCCCAGAAACTAGTGCAAAGGTCATGGCGCAGGGGGATTCACAAACGATGATCACCCTGAAACAGGCAATCAGGCGGACAAAGGTGTTGATGCGCCAAATGCCAGACCTTACGGGCCACAGATGGCACGCCCGGGCTTGAAGTGAGAAAACGCGACGGTGGCTGGATAGCTGTTCAAGCGCCACTGGGGCGCTTTCAGGCGACGTTACCATCAACTTTGGTGAAGCGCTTGAATTTTGGACAGGTGGTAAGGTGGTCGCGCCGTCGCATCGTGTGATCGCAGGCACAATGGAACGCCTGTTCACTCCGATGTTCTTCAACCCGTCCTATGAAACCAATGTGGCCCCACCTCTATCCGATGAGGTGATCTTGGCTGGGACGCATTTGAGCAAGCGTTTTGAAGAAACCTAGGTCCACTTAAAGCAATGACATTCGCAGTGCTGTTTTCGATGGTAATGAGCTTGCGTTGATCGCTTACAGAAAGGAAAGGGCTTTGCGCGCAAGGGATGACGCTTCATCTGGGTCGTCATGTGCGCTGTCGGGGATGGTCCAATAGGGCATCTTGGCCTGCTTTTGATCGGGGCGCTGGTATATCCAAGGCTCCATCCCCAAGGCTTCGAATTCTGTGATCATGTCGCCGATGCCTTTTAGGCGGATTGCGCCGTCAGACATGACGATTGCAAAGATCGTACCATCGCAATAGATGCCAATGCCGCCAAACATCTTGCGGGTCGTTAAGGGACCGACATCATCGAAAAGCTCAAGGGCGTGGGCGATTTCTTCGTCCGAGATGGCCACTAGGGCTTGCCATGCTCTGCGGCAAGTTCTTCTGCACTTTTGAAGTTGATCGATTCACCGCACCCGCAGGCGTCTGCAACATTTGGGTTGCGGAACTTGAAACTGGATTCAAGCAAAGAGACTTCGTAATCGATTTCCGTTCCGAACAAGAACATCTGAGCCATAGGCGCGATCAGGACGCGCGCACCGTCTTGTTCCACGACTTCGTCGTTCGGATCCTGTTCTGTGACGTAATCCATGGTGTATTCCATACCGGCGCAGCCGCCTTTTTTGACGCCAATGCGCAAGCCAACATGACCATCTGCGGCCATTAGTTTCGCAATTTGAGTGGCGGCACGTGAGGTCATTGAGACCGCTTGTTTGCCTGGAATTGAAAACATCGAACTGAACCTTTGCGATTGCCTGTCTAAGTTAGGGGCTTTGTGCTGCGATCTCAAGAAGGGCGTGTGTGCCATATGCGATTGCAAGGGCCCATGCGAAGGATGCGAGCGTGCCGATGATCACGTATTCGCTTGCTTTTTGTCCTTGAGATGCCGTGTCAAATCGCAAAATAGACTTGGCGGCGATCAAAAAACCGATACCCGCAGCCTGATTGGTCAGGACCAGTAGGAAAATTAACAAGCGTTCGAGTTGTCCGATGATCATGCCAGCTGCGGGTAGGCCGTCTTGTTCGACAGAATTCTGGTATCGGGCCATTAAAATGCCAACTGCAAATCCGCCAGCGCGCACCGCTAGGATAAACCCGCTGATCAAAATCACTGAGGGCAGGGCGCTTTCAATCCAGTTGCTCCAAAGCCCTTGTGCCGCAGCTGTTGGTATCCAGATCGCGACACAGGCAAGCGACGCCAAATGTGCACCCTGATCGGCAAGAAATGCGGTCAGAGTGCCGCGCAGGCTATCTGGTAATCCCCAGGTTTTAATCGCATCGATCACCATATGTGCCAGAGCAATTGCAAACGCGGCCAATCCTTTGCCGCCCAGCGCGATAAAGGTCAATGCAAATACAATGCCGATGTGCAAAAGCAGAACAGGCATTTTGCGTTTATTTGCGACCATCCAAGTGCTTTGGAAAACAAAATCCGCAAGGACATGCGCAAGCAGCATGGCGCAAAAGGTTGTGAATGCGGGTGCGCTTAATGCAAGCATTTTGGCTTTCCTCGAGCGTTAGAAAGGGAATTCACTTGCATCAATTGGCCTCCAGGTGGTGCAAGGCAGCCTCAATTGCAGGGAAGCCAGCGGCCCATAATGCCTGATCAACAGCTTGGCGTGAAATCCCAAGCCGTTCTCCCGCTTGGGCGCGTGAACCGGCGTTAAGGGACAACATTTCGCACAATGCGCGGGCTTGTGCAGGGGTCCATCCTTGCGCGATGTGCGAACACAATTCCAAAACAGCGCCAAGCGCGCCACCATCGGAATGCTCCATCAAGTGATGACCGGATATAGACTCAAGCAAGCGGCCTGATGCTGTAAATACGGGGCCATGGGCGCTGTTGATATCTATTGGTGCTGTATCGGGCAACGTACCTTCTCCGATGGCAACAGCGATGCGCGTCGAAAAACTTTTGCCCAAACGCCGCACGTTCGCTTGCAAAAATAGAGCAGAACGAATTGCGTATTTGGGGGCTGGGGTTGCCACCTGCCATGCATCACCACCACGTCTACTGAAATGCACCGTGGTTTCGGAAACGGTCCAATCAGACATATCCAACGTTGCCGATTGGATAGCGTTCATAATGCTATCCAATTCCGAAGCTTTCATTTCTGTAGACGCAACAATGTCGCCTGTAAGGACAGCAAGGTACATAAGCAAGTGATAGAGCTTGCTTTTACGTAAAGCAAGTTATTTCACTTGCTTTACATGAAGCCAAGCTCTAGGCGCGCTTCGTCCGACATCATTTCCATGCCCCAAGGGGGTTCCCATGTCAGTTCAACATCGACCTGTTTGACGCCCGGAACAGCGCTGATGGCGTCCGCAACCCACCCTGGCATTTCACCAGCGACAGGGCATCCGGGTGCAGTTAGGGTCATGATAACCCTCACTTCGTTCTCGGCCGTGATGTCTATTGTGTAGATAAGACCGAGTTCAAAGATATTTACAGGGATCTCAGGGTCATAGACTGACCGGCACGCCTCAACCAAAGACTCGTGCAATGGGTGATCCGTTGAAGATGGCTTGATAAGGGGCGTGCCCTCTAGCATATCGTTTTGCTGGTCCATTTGGCCTCTGCCCTATTTCTTGACTGATTATATAGGAAACAGAACAGGGGCCGTCCAGTGCAGCAAGTAAACCTAGATAAAGATAAATTCATCAGTGGACAGATCTGACAACTCCAACCCTGACAACAAAAGAGTGCTTCCAAGGTCATTATCGATCAACACTCCAGCAGTCGTGTCCGTTGCGTGATTGAGCATCAAATCGTTGAAATCATTAACGCCCACCAAATTGGACAGGTCAATGACATCCTCTTGTGCAGCATTGAAATCAAAGACTGTGTCTTCGCCTCTTACAAAGATAAATTCGTCAGCGCCCCCACCAAGATAAATGTCATTCGTCCCACCGTCGCTGGTAACAGTATCATCGCCCAGCCCGGCATAAATCGTATCATTGCCGAAACCGCCATCAATGCTGTCATCGTCCGTAAAGGCAAAGATCTCATCGTCGCCGTTGCCACCATTGATGGTGTCATCGCCTCCTCCGCCATAGACGACATCATTGTCTGCACCAGCATCTAGGCTATCATCGCCATCAGCTCCGTAAATGGTATCATTACCTGTGCCACCGCCAATGACATCATCCCCTGTGCCGCCGCCGATTTCATCATCTTCGACACCGCCAGAAATGGTGTCATTGCCTGCACCGCCCCAGATTGTATCGAAGCCAAAGTTGCCTTCGATGACATCGTTTCCGATACCACCATCTAAAAAGTCCGCGTTCGCGCCACCAATTAGCGTGTCATTGCCTCTATCGCCGTAAACCGTATCAAAGCCGTCGCCGCCCATAGCAAGATCGGCACCATTGCCACCGTAAATCTCATCATCCCCGCCTTCGCCATTCAGCGTGTCGGCTTGAGCTCCGCCGAGCATTGAATCGTTGCCGAAGCCGCCAAGGATCATGTCTTCTCCCTTGCCGCCAAGAAGAGAGTCATCACCTATGTCAGCGCTGATATAGTCGTCGCCCATACCGCCAGACAAAGTTTCGTCAAAGCCATCGCCTATGATCGTGTCGCTTCCTTCGCCGCCTCTGGACGTTTCACCACGAACATATTCCATTTCGATCAGATCGTCTTCCGAAGCCGATGCGCCTGGAACTGACAAGTAGGGGATTTCTGTGTCGGCTGCCCAAGCACCTGAGGGTGCAGCAAAGCTCACCGGATCCACCTGAGAATTAAAGAACGACTCAATTTCGGCCGAATTCGCGAAGGCGGGTAAGGTGTCGCCTTGAAGGCGGAACACGTAATCTGCAGTCAATGTGTCTGAAAGCGGAAAACTAAGCAGCATCACCGTTGAATTGCGCGTCGTTCCGTTGTCGTCCCAATCGGTGTCAAAAACCAATACCACGCCGGGCTTAGAATCGACAGGTTCGCCGCCGCGCCTAAATGACATCGCGCTGGTGTCCAATCTCATGAAAATCGGAAGGACTTGGTTCTCTTCCAAAGGTCGCGGCGAATAACTAAACGTCGATATGTTATCTCTGACAACAATCTCTAGTGTGTCATCCGCAGTAAACCCAGCTGAAACCCCTTTGGGGTCATTGGCAAAATTCGTCAAAACTGACGGACCGCTAAAAACAAACGTAGTCAAGAAACCGCTCCCCACACTCATGCAATTACAGCGGCTATGATAAACATCGTTAACCTTTTGCAACACCAAAAAGTGAACGGCGTGCAAGTTTCAGCCGAAACTGTGATCGTCGCGTTGATGTCGCGGGGCTTGGCTTTTTCAACGTCCCAAGGCATCAGGGGCAAATGACAGAGTTCACATTTTCCCTTGATTCTCAGGACGGCGCTGCGCGGACTGGCCTTATTTCGACGCCGCGCGGCGACATTCGCACACCTGCGTTCATGCCCGTTGGTACGGCGGCGACGGTAAAGGCCATGATGCCCGAAAGTGTCCGCGAAACAGGTGCCGACATTTTACTTGGCAATACGTATCACTTGATGCTGCGTCCCACGGCCGAGCGTGTGTCCCAGCTTGGTGGGTTGCACAAATTCATGAATTGGGATCGCCCGATTCTGACCGATTCGGGTGGATTCCAGGTCATGAGCCTCGCAGATTTGCGAAAGCTGACCGAAGAAGGCGTCACGTTCAAAAGTCATATCGATGGATCAAAGCACGCCATCACCCCAGAACGGTCTATGGAGATTCAAAATCTTCTGGGGTCTGACATTGTCATGTGTTTCGATGAATGTCCGGCGCTTCCTGCGGATCGAGAGAGGATCGCGGACAGCATGCGCCTGTCGATGCGGTGGGCTGCGCGCTCTCGCGCGGCGTTTGGTGAACATCCGGGGCGTGCGCTGTTTGGTATTCAACAAGGCGGGCTTGAAGAAGATCTTCGCGCGGAAAGTGCGGCAGCATTGCAGGACATCGGATTTGACGGCTATGCGGTTGGCGGATTGGCCGTTGGGGAAGGGCAAGAGGCAATGTTCGGATGCCTTGATTATGCAGCCGGTCAATTGCCCGAGGATAAACCACGCTATCTGATGGGGGTCGGTAAACCAGATGACATCGTGGGGGCGGTGAAACGCGGCATAGACATGATGGATTGTGTTTTGCCGTCACGATCAGGACGTACGGGGCAAGTCTTCACACGCAACGGCGTTCTGAACATCAAGAATGCACGCCATCAAGATGATCCGCGGCCCTTGGACGAAAACTGTTCCTGCCCGGCCTGTCGCAACTATTCGCGGGCTTACCTGCATCATGTGTTTCGAAGTCAGGAAATCATCTCATCTATGCTGCTGACGTGGCATAACTTGACGTATTATCAGGATCTTATGCAAGGAATGCGTGACGCGATTGCTGCAGGGACTTTTGCCCAATGGGAATCAGAGTTCCATACAAACCGGGCCGCTGGTGATATCGAGCGACTTTAGATCAACCCAACCATGTCACGGATATCGCGCGGGGTGGCCCCTTCGGCGCGATACTTGGAAATCGCACGAGCATCATCGCGTTTTGCCAAACGTTTGCCCTGATCATCGCGGATCAGCGCATGATGGTGGTAAGTCGGGGTGGGCAGATCTAGCAGCTGTTGCAGCACGACGTGTATTTTGGTGGCGGCGAACAAATCTTCTCCGCGCACAACATGCGTGATACCCTGTGCGGCATCATCAAGCACCACAGACAGATGATAAGACCCAATGAAATCTTTGCGCGACAGCACAATGTCTCCAACGTTTTGAAGAAGGTCACCGTGTGAAAAACGCATTTCTTTTGGGTGACCTTCACCGAGTGTGCCGCTTTCGGAAAAGCAAATGGATTTAGGGTTAAGCGCAGATAATACGTTCGCCATATTCATCCGGATCGCTTGATTTTCGGGCGGCATGTCGTCCGGAAAGACAACGTCTCGGCAGGTGCCCGGGTAAATCACACCGTCTGGGCCATAATGCAAACCATCGCCCTCTTGAGGCGCGCTTAGGGCCGCCATGATGTCTTTGCGCGAGCACGAGCATGGATATAGAACGCCATCCGTTTGCCAAAGCCTACGCAATGCACATTGATACTTCGCGATACGATCAGATTGACGCATCACAGCGCCATCCCAGGTCAAACCCAACCAAGCCAGATCGTCAAAGATTTGACGTTCCCATTCCGTCCGCGCACGCGTGGTGTCGATATCTTCGATCCGCAACAGAAATGTCCCGCCGGCAGCGCGCGCCATATCATGTGCCAGAATGGCGGAATATGCATGGCCCAGATGCAACGGCCCAGTCGGGGAAGGCGCAAATCGAGTGATCAAAGACGTTCAACAACGTAGACGTTAGATCCCAGATTGATGCCGGGCAGGTGATCACCATGTTCCTTGAACAACAATCGCCCGGCGCCAGTATCTGTCCATTCCGACAATCCGCCTTCATTCGCCGGATCATCAAGGGCATGATCGTTGAATGAAAAGACCAGCTTGCCCCCAATTGGCAGCTTGCGCATCAGAACATGAAAAACGGAAATAGGGGCCGCGCCCGCACCAATGACTCCGATGGCCGTGATCGTTTCATAAGCGCCATCGGCAAATGGTAGCGTTCCGCCTGCTTTGATTTGCGAAAGCGTGCGATACACCCCTTTTTCCTCAGCGGATTGAAGCATCTCTGCAGACAGGTCCACACCATCGATTGTGTCAAACCCGGCCAACCGAAGGGCAAGTCCGGATAGGCCGGTGCCACATCCAAAATCCAGGACCGGTCGCGATAAATCTTGGGTGAACTGTTTCAATGCCTCAGCGCATCGCCCCGGCGTGGCGTATCCGTTTCCGCTGATTTCTGCGTCATAGGTCGCCGCCCAATCGTCATAAAAGTCGCGCGTAGAAGCCGCGTCTCTCGCAGCGTATACTTTGTCCAGAAATCCAATCATGCATAATTTTACACAGTGGGATGCAATCAGGTAAAGAGCTTAGGCGATCTCTTTTTCTTGACTTGCCAGCCAGGATTGGAAATCGACCTTGGCACGGTCTGTGTACGCCTTATAGCGATCCTTACGTCCGCGCCGCCCGCCTTTGAGGCCGTGAACAGGCGGGAATAACCCGAAATTCACATTCATTGGCTGAAAGGTTTTTGCCTCAGCGCCACCAGTGATATGTGTGATCAATGCGCCCATTGCCGTTGTGTCAGGCGGGGGCGGCAATGTGAGGCCTGTCAGCTCGGCTGTGGCCATCCGACCGGCAAGCAAACCCATGGCCGCACTTTCGACATAGCCCTCAACGCCTGTGATTTGCCCTGCAAAGCGAATATTGGGGCGCGATTGCAAACGCATTTGGTTATCCAACAATGTCGGGCTGTTCAGGAATGTATTGCGGTGAATGCCACCAAGCCGCGCAAAACTGGCGTCTTCTAATCCCGGAATCGTTTTTAAAACAGATGTTTGGGCGCCATACTTCATTTTTGTTTGAAAGCCGACGATATTAAAAAGGGTGCCCAGTTTGTTGTCACGTCGCAGCTGAACAACCGCATAGGGTTTGTCATCCGGTGCATGTGAATTGGTCAGGCCCACAGGCTTCATCGGTCCAAATCGCAACGTTTCGCGCCCGCGTTCGGCCATGACTTCTATCGGCAAACATCCGTCAAAATACCCTGCGGTTTCGCCTTCGTGAAACTCGGTCTTTTCGGCGGCCAAAAGCGCATCAATGAACGCCTCGTATTGCTCTTTGGTCATTGGGCAATTCAGATATGCCGTGCGTTCTTCTTCGGTATCGCCCTTGTCATAACGCGATTGCATCCATGCTTTGGACATATCAATCGAGTCTGCATAAACAATCGGGGCAATGGCATCGAAAAAGGCCAAAGCTTCTGTGCCGGTTTCCGCTTGAATGGATGCGGCCAATGCGGACGATGTCAGGGGACCGGTGGCAAATATCCAATGATCCTCGTCCGGCAATTCGGTGATTTCGTCGTACGAGACTGAAATATTGGGATGAGCCACCAAAGCGTCCGTCACGGATTGCGCAAACGCGTCGCGATCCACAGCAAGCGCACCACCGGCGGGCAGGCGATTGTGATCACCCATCGCCATGATCAAACCGTTGGCCTGACGCATTTCCCAATGCAGCAATCCAACGGCGTTTTGTTCGTTGTCATCTGAACGGAAGGAATTTGAACACACCATCTCGCCCAGAAGGCCCGTTTGATGTGCAAAAGTTTCGACCGCCGGGCGCATTTCATGCAAGATCACACGCACGCCCAAACGGGCCGCTTGCCATGCTGCTTCGGAGCCGGCCATGCCGCCGCCGACAATATGAAGGATGTTGTCCATGCGCATGCCTTTAGGCGAGGGACGAGACACTGGCAATGGGGGAAATTGAGAGAGACATTGGGGACCGTCGCAGTGGGTAAGATCGGTCAGAGAGAGTGACCTGGAGGGACCTTCCACCCGCGACGGCCCAATTATCGTGCCCCACTTGTGCCTCATTTGCGCCCGAATTACTAGTGATTCGCGAAAAATAATTTGTTTTTATTTTGGAAACGACAGGAAATTCCATAAAAATAAGGGTTTAACTGGCTTATTGTTTCCAATTTGGGTCCCTTTTTTCGATGAATGCTGCAATTCCTTCTTCGGTGTCGCGGTGCAGCATATTCTCGACCATCACATTTCCAGTAAAGCGATATGCCTCTTCAACGGGCATTTCCAGCTGCTCGTAAAAGGCCCGTTTCCCAATTTTCACTGCAACCGAAAGCTTATCGGCAATCACCGCCGCAAAGTCCTCTGTGGCGGATGCCAATTCAGCTTGAGGCAGATAACGATTGATCAAACCAAGTTCCTGTGCGCGAGGAGCAGAAATGAACGAGCCTGTCGTTAGCATTTCAAAGGCGTGTTTGCGTGGAATGTTACGTGACAAGGCGACCATCGGCGTCGAACAGAACAGACCGACATTTACGCCATTCACCCCGAACCGGGTGTCCTCTGCTGCTATGGCCAGATCACAGGTTGCAACCAATTGGCACCCTGCTGCTGTTGCAATGCCATGAACCTGTGCCACAACAGGTTGGGGCAGGGTCCTGATACGCGACATCAAAGCGGAACAGCGTTCGAACAAATCCTTGAAGTACGCTTGGCCGTGATCCTTGGCCTGTCGACCTTGCTGCATTTGTTTAAGGTCGTGCCCGGCGCAAAACGCGCGCCCTTTGCCCGACAAAACAACCACACGGATTTCAGAGGTGTTGGCGATATCATCCAAAGCCGTGTGCAATTCGACGATCATTTCATCCGACAGGGCGTTCAGGCGATCTGGCGCATTCATCGAAAAATGTGCAATTCCTTCACTGACTTGACGTTCTAAAAGTGCCATCTTGCTCTCCAACCCTGGTTTGATGAAGCCTATGGGACAGAAGGTCAAAGGGGAAGTCATGCAGAACCTAATGGACAAAGACGCATTGAACGCGTTTCTGCCGCGCGTTTTTGAACAGGTTGCCGAAGAATTCCATGTCGAGGCCTGCGATGGCGACACCGTCACATTAAGATTGCGCGTCGGTCCGGGGCATCTTCGTCCTGGGGGGACCATTTCGGGCCCAGCCATGTTTGGTTTGGCGGATGTCACAGCGTATTTGGTGACCTTGGCCAAGATTGGACCGCGCGCATTGGCGGTGACTACCAATTGCTCCATTGATTTCATGCGCAAACCTATTGGCGGTCGCGATCTTTTGGCAAAGGGGCGGTTGCTAAAGTTGGGACGGCAATTGTCGATTTCAGATGTGTTGTTGTATTCGGAAGGGGATGACCGGCCTGTTGCGCGCGCGTCTTTGACGTATTCCATTCCACCGTCTGGTTCGGCTGCGGCAAAGGATTTTTAAAAAGGACGCGGCCGAAGCCGCGCCAGTCAGGAAGTTCGGGGGGACTTAGATGTCCCAAAAATGGCGTCGCGATTCCCGATGCGCCTGGTGTTGCGTCAACCCAATATCCTTAAGGATGTGGTCATCCAAAGCCGTCAACGCGCGCCGTGTTCGGCGGATTTCCTGCCATTTGGCGACAAGCACGGCGACCGATAGAAAAAACGTGACTGTTGGTGTCAGGTTTCGGCCTGCAAGATAATGTAGATGCGCGGGCATATGTGCTTGTGTCATGGGATGTCCTTTCCTAAAATTGTATTGACACAATGGGGCGATGTTGCCTAGGTGTATTGATACAATCTGATTTGTACCGAGTCGAGGAAAGTATTGTAATGGATACAATTTGGACGCCTGACATCTCAAACCATGACGGCCCAAAATACCGTGCCGTTGCAGATGCGTTGCGCGACGGGATTACAGATGGGACGCTTTTGCCAGGTGAAAAGCTGCCGCCGGTCAGAGATCTTGCATGGCGATTGCAAATCACTCCAGGGACTGTTGCGCGGGCTTATACGATCCTGACCGATGCCGGGCTTCTTGAAGCAGGGGTGGGGCGCGGCACATTCGTTGCTCATGCTCATGCTCATGCTCGTATCGTCGAAGAAGCTGAAATACCTCTGGAAATAGATGCCGTCGCACATGGGAAAGAACCCAAAGGCGATTCCTACAGGGTGAATTTGTTTTCTCCGCATTTACCTGCTGTGGGGCAAAGTCGGTTGATCCGAGAGGCCTTTGCAAAAATCGCTGCTGATCCACCGTCAGGTATGATGCATTACCCCAGTCAGGTCGGCAGCTCCGCCGCCCGCGAGGCGGTTGCGCGGTGGTTGTCTGGTGCGTCCATTGGGTCATTCAGCGCCGACGACATTGTATTGACACATGGTGGACAGAACGCGATTTCGATGGTTCTGCAGTCCGTGTTGCGTGGCCGTTCTCCCACGATTCTAGTCGAAGAACTGTGTTATCCAGGGTTTAGGCGTGCGGCAGATTTGCTGCGCGCGAACATTGTACCAGTCGCGATGGACAAAGAAGGCGTGATCCCGGCGGCTTTGGAAGAGGCGGCAAAAACCCATGACGCCGAGATTTTTTGCACATCCCCTGAGGTGCACAACCCGACGGGTCTGTTCACACCGCAACACCGTAGAGAAGAATTGGCGAAGGTTGCGCGCCGGACCGACATGCAAATTCTGGAAGATGATTGTTACCATATGTCGGGGCAGGACGCGCCGACCTATCGAATGATTGCACCAGATCGTGGATGGTATGTATCTTCGATTTCAAAACAGCTGACACCGGCGTTGCGCGTTGGGTATGCGTTGGCTCCTCAGGGGAAAACATCGGTTTTGCGCCGCACTGCGGAACACAGTTTTTTTGGGTTGGCGACGCCAATTTGTGATGCGATCGCGATGGTTCTGGGGGATCCACGTATCGATCAAGTGGCCGAGGACGTTATTGGCGCATTGGCAACCTACATCAAAAGTGCTGTGAACATATTGGGCGGGTATGATCTGACGTGGCGCCGGGACGTTCCGTTCCTTTGGTTGGCGTTGCCGCCGGGCTGGCGTGCGGTCTCATTTTGTCAGGCCGCCGAAGCGCAAGGCGTTCAAGTCAGGGCAGGCGAGGAATTCGCCTGTCGCGATGCCGCTGCCCCGCATGCTGTGCGAATGGCGATAAATGCTGGCGTGAACCTAAGCAGTTTTGAAGCCGCGATGCAGCGTTTGCGTGTTTTGTTGGATAATCCTCCTGAAAGGATCAGTGTTTGATGGGGTAAAATAATACCTTATTTTTAAGTTACTGTTTTTGAACAAATAAATTAAGTAAACGCGTGTTGACGCGTTCGACGCGGCCTGTATAACCGCGCAATCGAATGTTCACCCTCAGGGATGAGAGTTATGAAAACCTTTTCTGCCACGCCGGCCGACATCGAAAAGAACTGGATTCTGATTGATGCGGAAGGTGTCGTGCTTGGCCGTTTGGCGTCCATCGTTGCGATGCGCCTACGCGGCAAACACAAACCAAGCTTCACGCCGCACATGGATATGGGCGACAATGTCATCATCATCAACGCCGACAAGGTGCAGTTGACGGGCAAAAAGCGCGAAGAAAACCATTACTGGCACACAGGCCACCCTGGTGGGATCAAATCGCGCACCAAAGCGGAAATCCTCGAAGGGGATCACCCAGAGCGCGTTGTGACGCTGGCCATAAAGCGTATGCTGCCGGGCAACCGTCTTGCACGCACGCAGATGACCAACTTGCGTGTATACGCTGGCGCTGCGCATCCGCATGAAGCGCAAAACCCCGAAGTTCTGGACGTGAAGTCCATGAACAAGAAAAACACGCGGAGCTAAGTCATGTCGGACGAAATCAATACGCTCGAAGATCTGCAACAAATCGCAGGCGACGCACCCGAAGCACAAGTTGAAGAAGTCATCGCACGCGAACCTGTGCGCGACGAATTTGGCCGGGCTTATGCAACTGGTAAACGGAAAGATGCGGTTGCACGTGTCTGGATCAAACCGGGATCAGGCAAAGTCACCGTCAACGGTTTGGAGTTGAACAAGTATTTTGCACGCCCCGTGCTGCAAATGATCTTGCGCCAGCCGTTCACAGTGTCGAATACCGAAGATCAGTTTGATGTTACTGCAACTGTCAAAGGTGGTGGCCTTTCTGGTCAAGCCGGCGCGGTTAAGCACGGTATTTCCAAAGCCCTTCAACTGTACGACCCAAGCTTGCGTGGCGCGTTGAAAGCCGCTGGCTTCTTGACCCGCGACAGTCGTGTGGTGGAACGTAAGAAATACGGTAAGCGCAAAGCGCGTCGTAGCTTCCAGTTCTCCAAGCGCTAACTCAGCACGACACGTTCAGACAACACCATCAAACGCCTGCTTTCGAGCGGGCGTTTTTTTTGCGTGTCGAATGGTGCCAATTGCGTGCTTGGCTAAGCAAGAGTCAGGCGGTCCAGCAAGATATCCGGCACGTCATCCAAAGTGACCTATTCGCACATGGTCGGAGCCACCAACACATATGACAGCTTACCGGATTCGTGTGCACGGGTTTGCACACATGCTGTGTCGACAATTGTTTGCGCCAAGACCAGTGAATCGGTTGAAACTCTTGCAGTGTTTCCATCAGGTAGGCTGAAAAAAAACGCAGTGCTAAATCCGCTGTCTCCGCTGGTGTCCATCGATCCTATGACGGGCATTTGCGTTGCGTGTACAACGCGGTACGGATCAGGTGCCAGTTTCCAAATAAATACGATCACGCCAATACTGACAATTATAACTGCAGGTATCAGCCAGAAATGATCCAGAAACCATGCTTGCATCTTTGGGGGAAGAGCACGGAAAATTCTGATCATTCGTCGGCCTTAGGTCCAACCTGAAGAAACGGGTTAAACGCGACTTCCCACAAATGCCCGTCCAGATCGGCAAAATACCCGTGGTATCCACCCCAATCCGCGCGGCCTGCTGGTTTGACAAGCTTAGCACCCGCATCTGTGGCTTGCTTAAGGACCGGAACGACTGCTGCCTCGGTCGTTACATTTTGTGCCAAATGTACTGCTGAATATCCCTGACCACTCGGGCAAACACCTGCATCTTTGGCAAGCGCTTCACGCTGCGATAGCCCTAGCCAAGTCCCTTTAAGGTCAAAAAATGCGACGCCTGGTGGACTGTCTCGCTTCGGAAACCCAAGCCCATTTTCGTAAAACGTGATCGCTTTGCTTAGGTCTGCGATACCAAGGGCAATCATACTAATATGTAGTTGCATCAAACCCTCGCAAAATTAGGAATCGGGCGGAATCAAGCCCAAGCCGCGTAGGTAAATCCCAATACCGGATTCCAAAAGGTCTTCTGGTGAAAAGGGGGATGCGCGGCCGGGTGAATTTCGTGCAAACAGCTCAACAACGCCGTGGCTCATCGCCCAGATATGCGCTGAAAACATCGACGCGGGGGGGCGTTTGTCTTCGGGGATGTGTTGCGACAGATCAGAGGCCGCCTTTTCAAGCACCGCATTTGCGCGGGCCACGGCTTGGGCAAGTTCCGGCGTTCTGTTGACGGAAATGCCGCTTTCAAACATTGCGATGTAATGCCCCGGAAATTTTCGGGCAAAGGCCAAATAGGCGCGCCCTGTGGCCTCAAACGCTGCCAATGCTGACGGTTGTCCAGATTGATAGGCATGTTCCATCAAATCGCCAAAGATTACGTACCCTTGCAACGCAGCTTCGGCGATAAGATCTTCGCGACCTTCAAAATGGCGATAGACGGCTGCTGGCGTCACACCGGCCTGTTTGGCCGCCTCGGACAAGGTAAATCCGGTGGGGCCTTTGATTGCGATCAATTGCAATGCAGCCTCGATCAGGGCCGACTTGAGATTGCCGTGATGATACGCGCGTTTAGGCATCCCAAATATCCGGACTGCCACAAATCGACGTATCTATTTTGCCAAGTGCCTTGGTGTCTTTCCCATCGTAATCCAATGCATTCAACACCGTTCGTATGGCCATCAAACGAGCGCGACGTTTGTCGTCTGATCGAATGATTGTCCAAGGCGCGTGTTCCGTATGCGTCTTTGTCAGCGTTTCTGAAATGGCCGCGCTATAAGCGTCCCATTTTTTCAGCCCTTCGACATCAATCCAACTTAACTTCCATTGCTTCAGCAGATCGCTTTCACGTTTCAAAAACCGGTTTAACTGCTCGGACCGGCCAACATTGAGCCAGAATTTGAAAAGGTGCACGCCTTCTTCACAGATTAACCTTTCAACATCGGGAACTTGTTTGAAAAAATGGTCTCGTTGGGTGTTTTCACAAAAGTCAAAAACATGTTCGACGACGCCGCGATTATACCAGGAACGGTCAAAAAACGCGATGTTGCCTGCGGATGGCATGTGTTTGAGATAGCGTTGAAAATACCACTGACCTTGTTCTGTTTCGGTGGGTTTCGACAGGGCAATGACGCGCGCACCTCTTGGGTTTAGGTTTTCGCGAAAACGTTTGATTGTGCCGCCTTTTCCGGCAGCGTCCCGGCCTTCAAACACACAGGCGACACGCGCGCCCGTTTCGTTGGCCCATGCTTGCATCTTGACCAATTCGATCTGCAACGCGGCGATTTCTTTTTCATAGGCCTTACGGCCCATGCGTTCGTTGTGTGGATAGCTGGGGTTTAGGATATCACCATGACTTGCGCGACGAATGGCTTCGCGCACCTCGGCTGGGGCTTCTTCTTTATAGAATGTTGAGATCGCGCCATCGAATGGAAGGAACATCTCTTGCCTCATGTTTTTGCTTTTAACATAGAATATGGGCGAGGTCGGTGCTTAACGCAAACCCGCACGTGTCGCAGCGCGTTCAATGGCGGCAATTACTTCATCTATATGTGTATGATGTGGCATATGACCAACGCCTTTCAAGACATGAAGGTTGGCGTTTGGCATCTGTTGGGGCAGGGTGATGGAATGCACAGACAAGGGCACAATCGTGTCTGCGTCCCCATGTATGATTTCCACCGGCATCTTCAGTTCGCTAAAGCGTGCTGACATTTCAACGATGTGCGGGCGCAGGGACGTGACTTGGCGCGCATTTGCACGCATGCTTTCGCGTCGCAACGTCAATTCCGACGCCACATGATCCAGATACCCCATGGGCGCATCTTGAGGTTCAAAGATGCTTTCAATGGTATCTACCACGGCCCGTTTTGGCGTAAATGCAGTGATGATAGGAACAAGCAAAGCACCGCCCAAGGCGCTGGCATTCCAACGATGCAGGCGGCTTATTTTGCCGGGCCATGGGTTTGCGACACCTGCAATCGAAACAAGCGCGGCCGTGTCGTCCGGCGCGCTTAATCCCCATGCCCAGGCAAGGCTGGCCCCATAGGATTGTCCAATGACAATAGGGTTTTCGACATCCAACAACACGGCCGCCTTTTGCAAAAGCTGTGCTTGTTCGGCGGGGCTCTCTGATGCTGTGTTCCAAGCGCCACCAAATTCAGAACTGGTGCGTTCTGTCCAGCCAAGACCGGGGCGATCAAACATGATTACACGGAAATGAGGCGCTAGTTTTGGTGCCAAGGCAAATGTGAAATCACGCGTGTTTCCTGATGCACCGTGCAACAGTACAATGTCGGGACCTTCCCCCATGACGACCGCATGAACTTGAACACCATCGACGTCCAGCAATTGTCCTTCGGGGGCAAAGGTCGCCTCGGCACGCGTTTCACGTTGCCCCGCGCGCCATTGCACTAGGGCGATGAAGCCAACCATCAGTATGAGAAGAGCTATTATTTTCAATGTAATACGCAGCCTTCTTTAACCACGTAAGTCAGTGACATCGTGACCGATTTTGGACATATCGTAGGGTGTGGTCAGGTACATTTCGGAAATCCAATTGCCGTATAAAAGATGTGCATGGCTGCGCCATCTGTTTTGCGGTTTGGACTCCGGATTGTCGCCGGGGAAGTAATTGACCGGTAAGGTGATCTCGGCGTTTTCGATCTGATTTTGCGCAAGATCTCTTGAGTATTCTTCACCCAACGTTCCGCTGTCATATTCAAAGTGGTTCAGGATATAAATCGCGCGGTGCGCGGTGTCTTCTATCAAACAAGGACCGGTGACGTCTGATCCCATAAGGATCGACAATCCGTCGGCGGCATTGATTTCGTCCGCGCGCACTTCGGTCCAGCGGCTCACTGGAATATCGCAATCGTCGGAAAAACCACGCAAATAGGGCGAGGCAGGAGCCAAGTTTTGATGGCGGTACGCCCCGAATAATTTGTGATCCAACAGGTGTTTCTTGACCGAGTGAAAATGGTGCAACATCGCCATGCCACCCCAGCATACGCCAAAGGTTGAATGCACGTTTGTTTGCGTCCAGTTCATGACTTCGACCAACTCGTGCCAATAGGTGACATCTTCGAAATCGAGATGTTCAATTGGCGCGCCTGTGATGATCAGCCCATCAAACTTTTCGGCCTTCACATCCTGAAAGGTCCGATAAAAGCTTTCCATGTGTTCAGACGCCGTGTTGCGTGTCTGATGTTCAGACATCCTGATCAAATTAAATTCGATCTGCAAAGGCGTCGCACCGATCAAACGCGCAAATTGCGTTTCGGTCTGAATTTTCTTTGGCATCAGGTTCAACAAGCCGATGCGCAAAGGGCGAATGTCCTGACTGGCGGCCAGCTCGTCATCCATGACCATTACA
Organism: Paracoccaceae bacterium; assembly: GCA_039960995.1. Lineage (GTDB taxonomy): Bacteria > Pseudomonadota > Alphaproteobacteria > Rhodobacterales > Rhodobacteraceae > JABSSA01. Next base: position 129,607 of record JBDVKF010000075.1, read on the forward strand.
CCCTCGCGGGTGAGAATGTCATAAGCAGGCAAAGAGGCAGGCAGTTTGATCGGCATTTCCAGGTCCTTCTGTGGAATAGCGCAGATAAGGTGTTCAGCCTTTGCGCTCAAGGGCTTGGGCGACAAGAGCCACAAAATCTGCTTCACCATTCAGTGACGCAATCTCGTCGGCGCTGACTGTCACGCCCCATTTGGCCATTTTCGCATATCGCGGAGCGCGATGATTCAATGCACGTGCATAGGTCCAGCGAATGAAGGCATTTGGATCAACTTGATCCGGACTGTCACCCGTTTCCTGCAAATAGGCTTCCCATGAGGCGATTAAGAACTCTGGCTGATACGCCATTGGTTTTGGTGCGCGGTCAAATCGTTCGATCAGGGCCGCAACATGGGCGGCATCGTTCTTTAACCAAATGGGCAAACAGGATTGTGTCAGCTCATGCATTAGCGGATCATTTGGATCATCTGCATCGACCCATTCACAAATGGACCCGCCGGTGTCACAAATAAAGTTTGAATACCCGTACAACCGTTCAGCGCGGTCAACGAAATAGGATGTGTCCTGCAAAGCGGAAATTTCGGCTTGACGGAATTGATCCTGACGTCTGCGGAATTCTTCTATGGGCAGGCCGCTTTTGGCGGGATCACCGGGTTTGCCCAGATAGGTTGAGACAGGGGTGAGATTGTCGAAAGTGATGTTAGATCCGATATAAATCGAATCTGTCATCAGAAGATCGCGTAGAAACGGAACACGCATCGCTTCGGCTTTGGCATTGTCGGTGATGTATTCACCCATATAACGCGTGCCAATGCGATAATCGATGGAATAGTGGAACCAATCCCCTTGCGCGCGCAGCAAGTTCGAGACGTGCGTCTTGCCCAGTCCGGACATACCAAACAACATCACACGCTTGCGCGGGGCAGCAGTCCAAGCAGCAGCATTAGGGTACAACATCAAATCGCGGGCCTTTTAGGGTTTGGTGGCCCGTCCTATCCGTCTGTCGTGGACCGGTCAACGCCGCGTCGTCGAAACAGACGACCATCGAGGACGACAAGACCCAGTGCCAGCAACGCAAATCCCAAATAGGCATTTGGACCAAGGGCTTCGTCCAATACCCACGTGCCCAAAGTGATTGCCACAGGTGGAACCAAAAGTGTTACCAACATCAAATTCCCGGATCCAGCCATGGCCAGCACACGGTAATACAGCAGATAAGCGCCCGCTGTCGCGATCAACGTGTAATAGGCGATGGCCAATGCGGTGTCCGGTTGCAGCGACAGGCTGATCGGGCCTTCGACAATCCATGCCAGGGGCAAGGTGATGACGCTTGCCCCGGTCAACATCCCAGCGGCTGCGACTTGGGGTGACAACCCAGACAACCGCGTGCGTGCCCAAACACTTGCGAACGCATAGGACACAGTGCCTAGCAGAACGGCCAATTGCGCAAGGCTGCTCAGGTCGAAATTGCGCAAGAAATCCAATCCAATGGCTGTGGCGACCCCGAAAAAGCCGATCAAAACGCCGAGAGTTTTGCGCAATGTCAGACGTTCATCCGCAAAGAACAGCGCGGCAACCAAGACACCAAAAATGGCTGTCGTTGCGTTTAGAATGGACGTCAGTCCCGACGAAATGTGCAATTGTCCCCACGCCATAAGGGCAAAGGGAATGACATTGTTTAACAAACCCATCCCCAGAAACCCAATCCAGATATGTCGATCTTTAGGTATGGGGAGGCGCATAACCAACACAACAGCCCAGAGAACCAGCATGGCCCAAAACGTCCTGTGTGCGACTGAGGTCAATGGACCGATTTCATCCAATGCCACACGAATGGACAGAAACGATGCCCCCCAAATTGCGCCCAACAAAACAAGTTCGCCCCACGCGCGCCCGGAAATGGTTTTTTGCGGTGTCATAGGTCGGACTTAGCCACAGCGTATTGCGCAATGCCACCCGAAACATGCGCAAAGAAAAACCCCCGCAACGGAAACCGTGCGGGGGTTTGGATGATCAAAAAGAGGGGCAGATCAGAAATTGTATGTAAACCGAACCCCTGCCGACACAGCCGAATTGTCGTCAAAGAAGGCGATTGGTGTGCTGCCGCCAGGTGCAGAGAATGCGCTTCCCAGTGCCGTGTAGCGAATGCCGCCGGAGATCGCAAAACTATCGTTCACATTATAGCGCCCGCCGACCGCAATGAAACGCGAACCATTGGTTGGGGCCAGAGGTGATACCAAATTGTCGTCGCCGACAGTTGTAAAACCAATCGAAACGGATCCGGACCACTTTTCGTTAAACCGTCGTCCGACACCGATTTCATAATCAAAACCGTCTTCTAGATCGGTCAATGAATTGCCGGTCAGGCGCGTAAATTCCAAAGGGCTTACGTCCGTATCAGAATAACGCGCATAACGGACGGACCCAAAGACCAATGTGTCTTTTGCGACGCCCGTTTGGAATGACAAATTTATGCTTTCCGGTGTGGACACTTCGGTAACCGAACCCGGGTTTAAGACCACTCCGGCGACTGATTCAACTGTGGGCAGGTCGTGGTTTGTTTCAGAATTATAAGTCAAAGAAACACGAAGTGCGATGTCGGGAATTTCGTAAGAAGCGCCGATAAGAAAGCCTACAGCGCCATCAGACCCAAATTGACCAGAGTAACCGTTGGTACCAGTTGGAGCAAAAGCAAATCCGCCTGTTGTGACCCCGGCGGATACTTCTTGATAGCGAAGGCCACCGTGCACAGAGTAATTTTCGTTGAATTTGTAGCGTGCGACAGCCGTTACTGCAAAGCTGTCCACAGTTGCACCAGTGCCAGTTAAAAATTCGTTGCTACGGTAAAGGATATCCGAGCCATAGGGTTCATCCAAAATAACCGCGAAAGAAAGCTTGTCGGATAGGTCATACTTCAAACCAAAGCTGGCAATCGCAAAGCTATCGGCCACATTCCCGGTGCTGCTGGTCGGAACCCCTGGTGCTAACAGCCCAAAACCCGGAGCGGGATCGCCCGAAACAGTTGGTTTTGTAAAACCAAAGCTTAGCTCAGCCAAATTTCCAGTTTCAAACAGGATATTGATCCGTTGGCCAGATCGATCCAGACTGACCGCTTGCGCTGACGCTGCTGATAACGTAACGGCTGCAGCCGCGAGTAATTGTGTTTTCATGTGTTCCTCCTCTGCGCCGAGTGAAGCGCCATTGGAGAGAATGTCACAATTTCAAGACCCATCGGTCAACGTTGACGCTAGGAAAGGTGACCAGTTGTGACGGAACGTCATAGTGCTGTGATCTTTCAGCCACCCTTTATGCGGGTTGTTTTCGGGTCTCGACAAGCAAATTCGCGTAATTTGCTCCAAAAATGATGGCCGCGCCAACAAAAACCCAAATATCCAAAGCCTCAGCGTAAAGTAACATTCCGATGATCGCGATTGTGGGAAGGCGTACGAAATCGATAGGCATGACGACAGTTGCAGGGGCAATTGACAGCGCGTTGGTCAAGCAAAAGTGCGCAAGCAGCCCGGCAAACCCGATCAGAACCAAAAAGGGTAGGCTGTGAGCGTCGGGTATCGCGATGTCTCCGTCATACCCGGCTGTGATTACGCCCATGATCAGTTGTAGCACCGTGAGGTAAAACATAATCGCAGTGATGGATTCGGTGCGCGTCAGGCGGCGTGTCAGGATATTGGTCAGCGCAAAGAAGAACGCCGAAGTTGCGGCCGCAATCATACCGATATTGACGCCGCCAACATCTGGGCGGACGACGATCAAAATTCCTACAAAGCCCAGTATCGCAGCAGCAATGCGGATTGGTGTGAGTTTTTCCCCGAGGATGAAAGGGCTGAGAAGAATGACCCAAATGGGAGATGTGAATTCCAACGCAAAAACTTGCGCGAGGGGAATAAGTGTCACTGCAAAGAACCAGAGATTTTGTCCAATGAAATGCGCCAGATTTCGAAGCAGATGTGCGCCAAGGTGGCGTCGACCAATTTGGTTCCATGTGCCGAAGTAAGTCGCACACATCATGACGATCAGAACGCCGACGATGCTGCGATACATCATGATTTCAAACGTATCGAGCGATGATGCCAGTTCGCGACCGGCGACAGCCATTGCGGAAAACGAAAATATGCTGCCGGTCATCCAAAAGGCAGCCTTCAGCGTCGGGCTCATTTACGGACTGCTTATTCTGGGCAGGGTCATTCTAGACCTGTGATCGTGTAGTTGCGCGTAATGCCTTTGGTTTGTTTGGCCCAAGGCGACGCGCCGGCGCTCGCCTGATGTGCTTTGAATGCGTCGGCGTCAACAAACTGTTCCGCAACCTGCCAGACCAATGGATCATCTGTTGCGGTGACGTCAAAAGAAACACAGTTGGGTTCTGCGCGTGTGAGACGGATATGTTCCGGCAAAGCGCTGCGCACGCGCGCGGCCTGTTCCGGCGTGTCACATCGCAAAAAACCATTCAGAGTGACGCCTGTTTCAGAATTCACTTGTTCCCCCTACTTTCGGACATGAAGTCGACATCACAGGGATAAGTCCAGAAAAATCCCAAAGGCCTTTCTTTTCGCAGCATGGTGTTCGCCTTGCAAACGGCCATTTGTTCCAATTTTATAATTAAAAACAATGGATTATTCTATGTGGCGCATATGCAAGGGATGAGCCGAAATTGGTTGCTCTAAGTTAAGCGGGTGGTGTAAAATCGCTACCCGCTTTCAATCATCCGCGCATGCATCACGGACACAATGTGTTCAGTCAGTTCAGACCTCAGCTTCTTTTTTAACAGACAATAGAGCCATCGCTTCAGCAAGGGTAGACTTTTTGAGAGCTTCGTACTGTGCGATCTCGTCCGCAAGGCTTTGTTGCACAAATGGCCTGCAGGGATTCACTGTGTGAATCCAGCGTGATAGCTGAGTGTGATGAGCAGTTGGACCCCTACGAAGTACAAGACCAAGAATTGGTCGTCTTACAATGACAGTTTGAAGCGACGCGGGTCGTTATCTGTCTGGTTTGATCCGGAGATGGTTTGGACACCGCCACCGAACGGCAAGCGCGGTCGGCAGCAGCAATTCAGTGACGCTGCCATTCAGACCTGCCTGACACTGAAAGTCCTGTTTGGCCTGCCACTTCGACAGACAAGTGGGTTCGTCCAGAGCCTGCTGCGATTGGTCGGGCTGGATTGGACAGCGCCGGATTTCAGCACCCTTTGTCGACGTCAGAAAAGGCTGAACGTGAGCCTGCCGTATCGTGGGTCCACGAGGCCGCTAAACCTCCTCATCGATAGCACAGGTATCAAGGCCGAGGGAGAAGGCGAATGGAATGCCCGCAAGCATGGCGGAGCTAAACGGCGTATTTGGCGTAAGATACACATAGGTATCGACGAGGAAACACCGGAAGTTCGGGCCGTCGAAGTCACCGGGAGCAACATCGGTGATGCCCCTGTGTTGCCGGAGCTTCTGAACCAAATCTCGGTTGATCAGGAAATCGGCAGTGTCACCGCAGACGGGACGTATGATACGCTTAAATGCCACGAGGCGATTGCTGCCAGAGATGCCCACGCAGTGATCCCCTCACGCAAGAATGCAAAGCCTTGGAAGCCTACGAGCGCCGGAGCAATAGCCCGAAACGATGCTGTCAAAGCGCAACGATATCTTGGCCGCACACTGTGGCGACGTTGGAGCGGATACCACCGCCGAAGCCGCGTCGAAACCAAACCTCTCGGGATCATGCTGCGCATAACCCTGCCGGTCAGTGGATGCATTGTGTGAAACTACTTGGCCAATCGCTTATGGCGAGGGACTTTGATCGGCAGGTCGCAGAGATCCAAATCCGTATCGCTGTCCTCAACCGCTACACAGCTCTTGGCATACCTGTCACAGAACCCGTAGGCTAAATCCGTCTGGGGCAAGGGGAAAACTGTCCATTACACGATTTGTGCAACAAAGCCAATCAAAGACTTAAGTTGCGATGGCTATTCCCATTCAATGGTGCCCGGGGGTTTTGAGGTGATGTCATAGGTCACGCGGTTGATGCCCGAGACTTCGTTGATGATACGTGTGGCGGTTTCCCCCAGGAATTCGTGGCTAAACGGGTAATAATCAGCCGTCATGCCATCCACGCTGGTCACAGCGCGCAGGGCACAGGCGAAATCATAGGTGCGTCCGTCGCCCATTACGCCGACGGTTTTGACAGGCAGAATGGCAACAAACGCCTGCCAGATATCGTCATACAACCCGTGTTTGCGGATCTGGTCAATATAGATAGCATCCGCTTCGCGCAGAATGTCGAGCTTGGCGCGTGTGATTTCGCCGGGACAGCGGATCGCAAGTCCGGGGCCAGGAAAGGGGTGGCGGCCGATAAAGCTTTGCGGCAATCCCAGTTCGCGGCCCAAGGCGCGCACTTCGTCTTTGAACAGCTCGCGCAAAGGCTCGACCAGTTTAAGGCCCATTTTTTCCGGCAAGCCGCCCACGTTGTGGTGGGATTTAATGGTGACAGACGGTCCACCGCTGAAGGATACACTTTCGATGACGTCAGGATACAACGTCCCCTGAGCCAGAAATTCTGCGCCCTCAATTGTGTCCGCGTGTTTTTGAAAAACGTCTATGAACAGTTTACCGATGATCTTGCGTTTGGTTTCGGGATCAGACACCCCATCGAGTTCGCCAAGAAACAGATCGGATTCGTTGGCGTGGATCAAACGCAAATTGTAATTCTCGCGGAACATGTCCACGACTTCTGTGGCTTCGTCTTTGCGCAAAAGGCCATGATCGACAAAGACGCATGTCAGTTGATCGCCAATCGCTTCGTGAATGAGGATCGCCGCGACCGAGCTGTCGACCCCACCGGACAAGGCGCAAATGACCTTTTTATTATCCACTTGCGTCCGGATAGCTTGAATCATCTTTTCGCGGTATGCGCCCATGGTCCAATCGCCGGTTAGGCCCGCAAGGCGTACAAAATTCTCGTACAGTTTTGCGCCCTTTGGCGTGTGGTGAACTTCGGGGTGGAATTGAACCGCATAGAAATTGCGCGTGGTGTCGGCAGTGACCGCATAGGGCGCATTTGGCGATGTGCCGTACACGTCGAATCCCGGTGCCAGCTTTGACACGTGATCGCCATGGCTCATCCAGACTTGTTCATCGCCTTGTTCAAACCATCCGTCCAAAAGGGGCAGTGTCTTTTGTGGCGTGACAAATGCGCGACCAAATTCAGCCGTGCCACCACCGCCAGAAATCTTACCGCCCTCAACGAGGCCACCTAATTGCTGCATCATGACCTGTTGGCCGTAACAAATGCCTAGAATCGGTACGCCATATTGAAAAATGCCGTCCGGAGCGCGCGGCGACCCGTCGCGAACGACGCTGTCGGGGCCACCAGAAAAGATAACGGCCCTTGGTGCAAAACTGTGCACAAAGTCCATCGTCACATTCTGGTAGGGATGAATTTCACAATAGACATTAAGTTCGCGAAGGCGACGCGCAATTAGCTGCGTCACTTGGCTGCCAAAGTCTATAATAAGAAGGCGGTCTTGGGTTGTGCTGCTCATGGGCTGCCAATACGGCGGCTGGCGTGCGGACGCAAGATGGTGAGCTGTGGTTGCGGCGACAATCAACCCAAATGCCGCCAGTCAAAAGTGCTGGACCCTGATGCAACCTTGAGTAGGTGACGTTACGTTCGACTTGAGATGTGCGATTTGATCATCAAATAGACATGAACATTGTTCAAGAAATTTAAGGACAGCACAATGGACAGGTTACAGATTGCCGTTGAGGCCGGAATAATTACGCAAGCGCAACGCGACGCGATAGAAGGACTTCCGTTGGACTCGCGCGCCTTTCAGTTTTCCCTTGTGCACGCCTTGTGGTTTTGCGGCGCGGGACTGATCGCATTCGCGTTGTTTCTGCTGGCCATCGAGATCAGTCAGGCAGAGTCTGGGCGTCTAGCATGGGTTTGTCTTGCCTATACCAGTCTGCTGGCTGGCTTGGATTACGTCATAAAAGGTCGGGATGGGCTGCGCGTATTGTCGTCGCTTGTTTTGATGGCAATGGGAGTTTGTGCAACCTTTGCAGTTTTCTCCTTTGTCGAGACGTTCTTTGGCCTTGAAGAACCGGGCACGCAGTGGAGCACATACGAAAACTGGTATGGTCCTTTAGTTCAAGGTCCATATTTGTATGGTCTTGTTTTGCTTTCTATTTCCGGAATTTTGGTCCGTTTCCGTGGGTTTTTACCAGCATGGCTTGTTGTACTTGGTGTCATTGTTGGTTTTGGAGTGGATGCTTTTTACGGCAACAGCCTTGACGATAACATTGACGAAAACTTGCTTTGGTTGGCGTTCAGTATCCCATTCTTGGCAACAGGCTGGTTCTTTGATTTGAAAGCAGGTCCAAATCATGGGTTTTGGCTTAACAAAGCGGCGCTGATAACCTTCACCATTTACACCTTCGCTGTGATGATTGAGTCGACTTTTGGTAATGATCCTAATTGGTCGTTGCTGTCGGCGGGCATTGCTTTGATGTTGTTTTCCATATTCGTACGGCGTCCTGCCGGTCTTTCTGTGGGGGCAATCGCGTTGGGTACATATGTCGGCCATTGGTTTGGCGCATGGGACAACTTGTATGTTGCGGCGGCATTGCTGGGGCTTATTGGGCTGGGCTCTATCTTTATTGGTGTGCGTGCGCATTTGATCGAAAACCAATTGGACCGGTTTTTGCCATCGAAACTGCGTGAATTGCGCCCCGAATCCCGGGTTGATCCCGTCACGTTTGGGTTTTGATCGCGCGCATGTCGCTTTCGCACCTCAAGCGGCGCATTCATTCACTCGGGAACCAAACCTAAGTCGTATCTGCCTAAAGAGCCGGGAAGAGCAGGTTATTCAAGCGGGGATGACGCAATGGAAGAAGCAGCACCAACACGACGCCGAACACGGGGTGGAGGAGGCGCCGCGCGCCGGGCCGAACGTTCGGCGGTGTCCTTTGAGACTGCAAAATACATTGAACGCAATATCCCCAACTTTGAAGTTCTGAACGAAGACGCGCTGGATACAATCGAAAGCAACGCTGAAATCATTCTTGAAGAGATCGGTGTCAATTTCGTCGATAACCCCGCCGCATTGAAGCGTTGGAAAGATGCGGGTGCGGATGTTCAGGGGGAACGGGTGCATATTCCGCGTGGCTTGGCACGTGAATTGTGCAAAACCGCCCCAAGTGAGTTCACCCAACACGCGCGAAACCCGGAACGGTCCGTCGTTGTAGGTGGAAAAAACCTTGTGCTGGCCCCGGTTTACGGACCGCCCTTTGTGCATGATGTGCATGGCGGACGTCGATACGCGACGCTGGAGGATTTCCAGAAATTTGTGAAGCTTGGATATATGTCGAAATGGCTTCACCACTCTGGCGGCACGGTCTGTGAACCGACAGATGTTCCGGTCAACAAGCGCCATCTTGATATGTTGTATGCCCATATGACCTTGTCGGATAAGCCGTTTATGGGGTCAGTCACCGAACCGTCGCGTGCCCAGGACAGTGTTGATATGTGTGGCGTTTTGTTTGGCGAAGATTTCCTGCAGCAAAACACTGTCATGACGTCGCTTACCAACATCAATTCACCGATGACGTTCGACGATGTGATGATGGGATCGCTTGAAGTTTATGCAGCGAATAATCAGGCGTGCATCGTGTCACCGTTCATTGTCGGTGGGGCCATGGCACCGGTGTCCATCGCAGGAACACTGACGCAAGTGCAGGCCGAAGTTTGGGCTGGGATCGCGTATTCGCAACTTGTCCGGCCCGGCGCGCCGGTGATTTACGGTGCATTTGTGTCTTCGATTGATATGAATTCCGGCGCGCCGACCTTTGGTACACCCGAGGCCAGTCTTGTGACCTATGGGGCAGGTCAGCTTGCCCGGCGCATGGGCGTGCCTTTCCGGTCAGCGGGTTCTTTTTGCGGATCTAAACTGCCTGACGCACAAGCGGCCTATGAAACTGCCAATAGCCTGAACATGGGGTTGATGGCTGGCGTTAATTTCATGCTGCATTCTTGTGGTTGGTTGGAAGGTGGTCTTGTCGCGTCCTTCGAAAAATTCGTTATGGACGCTGATCAGTTGGGCGTCTTGCATGGACTGGCTGCGGGAATCACAATGGATGAAAATGCCCAAGCAATGGACGCGATCCGGGAAGTCGGACCAGGCGGGCATTATCTAGGATGTGCCCACACTCAAAAGAACTTCAAATCCGCGTTCTGGAAATCGGATGTCCTAGATTACAAACCATTCGAAACTTGGGCGGACGAGGGCAGCCAGGATACGATGGCGTTGGCCACAAATCGGGTGGCGAAATTACTTGGTGAATACCAACAGCCGGCTATGGATCCGGCTGTCTTAGAAGCATTGGATAGTTTTGTAGTGCAGAAAAAGCTGGCAGAGCCCGACACGTTCTTTTGATCCAATCAAGGCGCTGTTTCGCTTTCCTATGCTGCCAAACCTTGCGCAGACCGCATTGCGCTGGCTTCGGCGACAATAGCGATCAAAATTTCTATGTGTTTCAAAAGATTATAGGCTGAATCTTCGTTTAAACGCTGATCGTTCAAGACGTCTTCGATTTCCATCAATCGCATCAACGCGGCACCATGGCGGGGCAATACACGATGTCCGAGTAACCGTGGCAAATGAACGGATCGGCGATAATCGTCTGCTCCGATACGTGCCGCTTTGCTCAAAAGGCGTGGGCGGCGCAGTTGCGTTAGCATGGTCATGACGTCTTGCATGTTCGTCTCCTTCAAATTGTCCACAGCAGGGTTGAGACCGTGGTCGACCTGGAGATTTACACAACCAAAGCGGGTGTTGCGCGGCGTCATGTGTCGCCGACCGTTCGTTTAGTAACTGTTTATCTTTTAAATCGAATGATCGTGAAATCCGAAATTGATTAACAGTCTCGTAAAGAAAGCAACTCTAGGTTGAGTGGAAAAACTGTGGATAAGTCGTTGGGGGCGGCATTTGTCTAAAAAACGGGAAACGGACCGCACGGAGCACGCAAACGCGTTGCAAGCGCGTTAAAACACTTGGGACCGGGTCTGGGCGACGTTGTTTTAAGGCGTTGTTGTTTCCTTGAGGGGCTTGAAAATGCTGAAAAGCGTCTGGGGTGGTCCGCACGATCCGGCAAAATCGTGTTGCGGATCGCGCTGCAACAACTGAAACGCCATTACGAAGGATTGTCGGCCAACGACAACATGATTGGCTGACACTCTTACGCCTTTCGAGGGTTTTCTTCATCGATGAATACACTGTAGATTAATAGCTCATCTAAGGAGCTTAAAATTGACCTTCGAAACAGAACAAGCTGCCGCACAATTCATCATCGATAGCGAGGCTCGGTTCCCAATTCCAAAATGGGACAGCGACCGTCTACCAAAGCGACGTTGGGTTCTGGAACATTTGGAACTGGCCGGCATCGGCGCTGAAATTGGTGTGTTTAGAGGTCAATTCAGCCGGTTAATTTGCGAGGTTGCCCAGCCGAAAAAGTTGTACCTGATCGATCCTTGGACTTCGCTGGGGGAAACATTCGGATGGGGCAAGGAATACACAAGCTTTGGTCGTTTAACGACACTGGCGGCCAAACAGGAAACACAGGCCCGCACGATGGCCTTTGCATCGATCGACAAAATAATGATTGAAGGACAATTTCCAACCTGTGGGGATCAAATCAAGGACCCGCTGGATTGGGCTTATCTGGATGCGAGCCATAAATTTCAGCCCACTTTGAACGAATTGCAAGCGCTTGATGAACGGATAAAGCCGAATGGGTTCATTTTGGGAGACGATTGGGACCCCAAACCAGACAGCGCCCATCATGGAGTTTTTCAAGCGGTGCATCACTTTGTGAAAGAACGGCCTTGGGATTTGATCAAATCAGGGCCCGGGAGGCAGTGGATTTTGCGTCGACGGTCAATTTGACACCAAGAACGAGGCCCAGAATAGTTTAGGAGGCCCATATTCTAGGCGTGTCCAAGACGGATTGTATGCAAAAAGATGAAATTCTTGCGAAACCCGGCTTGACGCGCCTGCGCCCCGCAGATATCTCGCTCGAACGCAGCGGGCGGTTGTAGCTCAGTTGGTTAGAGTACCGGCCTGTCACGCCGGGGGTCGCGGGTTCGAGTCCCGTCAACCGCGCCACTGCTGCTAAAAACGCCGTCCTTTGGGGCGGCGTTTTTCTGTTCAGGACTTTAAAGTATCTGGCCAATGCGTTGAACCGAGCACGTTAGGACTGCGGTTCAGGGGCAGGCAGCAAACCGCGGCAGGTCCATTTCTATGATGCCACGATTTGGGAGGCCGCGTTTTGAGATTTTCGATGCACAAAATAAACAACCGGATCGATCGTGTGTCTGAATGATGCGTTTTGTTGTTCAGAATATGGGTCGCCAACTTTGCTTATTTTGCCCTCTGGTTGGTGCGACAAGGATGGCTCGCGTTGGGTGGGGTGGCAAGCGCCTTGTGCGTGTGAGTGAAAAACCGATTGACGGGTCCGGTGGGGCGGCGTATTGCCCAGCCTACGCGCGGTTGTAGCTCAGTTGGTTAGAGTACCGGCCTGTCACGCCGGGGGTCGCGGGTTCGAGTCCCGTCAACCGCGCCACTTTTCCCAACCATTTTGATATTCCAAAGTGGCGTCCATTGCAGTGTCGACGGAGTGGCGTAAGAACGACATGTCGTCAGGCGCTAAGTGTTGGGGAGATTTATGGCGGGTCAGCAAGCATCTATCTCATCCAGATATTGGCGCCGCGTCGGCACATGATGACCAACAATGTGATCGACCAGATTGCGATGCGCTAAGTGTTTTACTGGACCGATTTTCGGGTCTGCGCCAAAACGTGACCGCATTGTGCGTGCTGAAGCAGCACGCATGCGATTCTGGAGTGGGTTGAAACGTTCTGAACTGAATACGCTGTGTTGCGGTCAAGGCTGTTGTGATAGGAAAACTAATAACGCGTCTGTTGTGTCTTTGGGATGCGTGTCAGGGAAAAAATGTCCGCCGGGCAATGCGCGGGACGTCATATTGGATAATCGGGAGGCCCATGTCGCGGAAACATCAAAGTCACGCGCCATTACGCCGTCGCGCCCGTAAAGGACAAGGCTTGGGACGGTGATCGATCGATGCAGGTCATGAGTGTCGAGCACGAGGTCAACATCGATTGCAGCGCGATAGTCATCGCACATTGAACGGATCGTGGACGGCTGCCGCCATGCTGCGCGATAGGCGTTCAAAGCGCTGGCATCAAAGGCCTCTAATCCATCGGGGGCCCATCCAGCCAAAGATGTTTCGAAAAACAAATCTGGGTCATGTGCGATAAAGGTTTCGGGGAAGGGCGCATTTTGAGCTAAAAAGAACCAATGGTAATAGGATCGTGCCGCCGCATGGGGCAGGTGGTTTAACAAATGTTGCGTTGGTACGATGTCCATCACGGTCAGGCTGTGTAAACAATCGGGTGTATCTAGCGCCAATCGGTGTGCCGTCCGTGCACCTCTGTCATGTCCAACCAGATGAAATTTCGGGAATCCGAGATGATCCATCAGCGCGACCTGATCGGCTGCCATCAGGCGAAAACTCATTTCCTTCATTGTGGTGGGTTTCGAACTGCCACCATATCCGCGTAAATCAGCGGCAATCACCGTGAAGTCTTGGCTGAGACGTGGAGCAATGGCGTGCCACATTGCATGGGTTTGAGGAAAGCCGTGCAACAACAACAAAGGCGGACCTTGCCCAGCTTTGGCATAAGCAATGGTCTGACCGTTGACCTGTGCTCGTCCTGTTTCAAAGCCGGCAAGACAGGTCATGACAGTGCTGCCAACACCCTTGCCCAGCTTCGAATGCCTTTGTGGAAACTTTCGACATTGTATTTTTCATTTGGGCTGTGGATCGCATCGTCATCCCGTCCAAAACCGATCAACATAGGGGTTGTTTCAAGGATGTTCTGAAAATGCCCGGCAATTGGAATTGACCCGCCACAGCCAACATAGGCAGCGGGAATGCCCCATTCATCACTGAGCGCGTTGCGCGCTGCCTCAAAAGACGGTGACGTGGTTGCCGTTGCGGATGCACGACTGGCGCCGTGACCTGAAAACTGAACCTCGCAATCGACGGGCAACTGATCACGGACCCAGGTCCGAAAGTTTTCGCGAATGGCCAAGGGATCTTGGGATCCAACCAGACGGAACGAGACTTTGGCCGAGGCTTTTGACGGAAGGACCGTTTTGAATCCGTCACCGGTGTACCCCCCCCAAATGCCATTTATTTCGGTCGTTGGCCGAGACCAGATCATTTCGATAGGTGTCCGATCAGATTCTCCGGCCGGATTGCTTAGGCCGACATCCCCGAGAAACTTGGCGTGATCAAATGCGAGGCCTTGCCATTGACTGCGAATCTCGTTCGTCAATTCCGGGACACCATCGTAAAAGTCAGGAACAGTGCAGCGCCCCTGATCATCATGCAAACCACCCAAGATACGCGTCAAAACCCGGATTGGGTTCATCGCAACGCCGCCATACATGCCCGAATGCAGGTCGATATCAGGGGCTGTGATTTCAATTTCCTCACCAAGAAGCCCTCGTAACATCGTTACAATGGCGGGAACTCGTGATTCGAAGAGACCGGTGTCACAAATCAGCGCGAGATCAGATTTCAACTCGGCGGCGTTGTCTTGCATGAACGGAACGAGGCTGGGTGATCCGGATTCTTCTTCGCCTTCCAGAAAAAACGTTAATCGACAGGGGAGCGTTCCGTTTACGGCCTTCCAAGCGCGGCAGGCTTCGATGAAAGTCATCAATTGACCCTTGTCATCGGATGATCCTCGGCCGCGGATAACCTGACCGGCATCGGTATCTTCGATCACCGGATCAAAAGGATCACGTGTCCATAATTCCAACGGATCAACCGGTTGCACGTCATAATGACCATAAAACAACAAATGCGGACCATCGCCTTCGACATGACCAACAACCATTGGATGCCCCGGTGTCGTGCGTTTTTCTGCTTTGACACCAAGGGTTTGCAAGTCGGACACAAGCCAGTCCGCTGCGTGATCGCAATGTTCTGCAAAGGCAGGATCAGTCGAGATTGAAGGAATCCGCAACAATTCCATCAACCGCTCGATTGCGGCAGGCACATCTGCGTCGATGCGGAACAAAACGGCATCAAGGTTCATAGACAACTTCCTTTTGGTCGTGTTGTCCAAACCCTAGCTGCGCGATCCCTAAAGTGCCAGAACCAACCCCAAAAGAGCGACGCAAACAGCCAACGCAACTATCACCAGTAAGGAAAGGGGCAATCTTGGATGGGTTTTCGTCCGAATGACGTTGGGTTTATTAAGTGGAAATCTCGCCCGATCATTGGGAATATTCGATGAAGCAACCATAAAAATACCGTAACAAAAAGAATGTAATGACTGTGCCATAGCACATAAATTTAGAAAAGGTCAGCCTTTCCTTACCTTTAGTGCGGTGATCTTTTCCCATCACAACACATAAAGTGCGACGTAACGCGCATTTCATTTGCATTGTGTAGCCGTTGAGCTGTCTATATTCATTCTAAACTAGTGACGTAACTGGTATTAAGCCGCATATGTCACCGTAAGGCGGTAAACGGAGCTTTCAAGTGGACTATAACGGGCATCTCGATCAAGCGATTGAACGGCTTCATGACGAAGGCCGGTATCGTACATTTATCGATATCGAACGTAAGCAAGGACAGTTTCCGCACGCTGTTTGGACAACTCCAGACGGAACCGAACGTCCTGTGACAGTTTGGTGTGGCAACGACTATCTTGGAATGGGGCAGCATCCTGTCGTGTTGGATGCGATGCACGAAGCGTTGGATGCAACGGGTGCGGGTTCAGGTGGGACCCGCAATATTTCGGGCACAACTGTATACCACAAACGATTGGAAGCCGAATTGGCCGACTTGCACGGCAAAGAAGCGTCTTTGTTGTTTACCAGCGCCTACATCGCGAATGATGCTACTTTAAGTACGTTGCCTAAGTTATTTCCAGGTTTGATTATTTATTCGGATGTGTCAAACCATGCGTCAATGATCGAAGGTGTGCGTCGAAATGGCGGCGCAAAACGTATTTTCCGTCACAATGATGTTGAACATTTGCGCGAACTATTGGCTGCAGATGATCCAAATACGCCAAAGCTGATCGCGTTTGAATCGATCTATTCGATGGACGGCGATTTTGGTCCAATCGAAGCCATCTGTGATTTGGCCGATGAATTTGGCGCTTTGACCTATATCGACGAAGTGCACGCCGTGGGCATGTATGGTCCACGTGGGGCAGGTGTTGCGGAACGTGATCGGCTGATGCATCGCTTGGATATTATCAATGGCACTTTGGCAAAAGCGTACGGCGTGATGGGGGGATACATCGCGGCAAGCGCGAAAATGTGTGATGCCATCAGATCTTATGCGCCTGGCTTTATTTTCACGACGTCTTTGCCGCCTGCCATTGCTGCAGGGGCTGCAGAATCCGTTCGGTTCTTGAAGTCGTCGCCTGAATTGCGGGACGCGCATCAAGATCAGGCAAAAGTACTGAAACTGCGCTTGAAAGGTCTTGGTCTGCCTTTGATCGATCACGGAAGTCATATCGTTCCCGTGATGGTTGGTGATCCGGTGCACACAAAAAAGATTTCCGACATGCTTCTTGAGCAGTATGGAATTTATGTTCAGCCAATTAATTTTCCGACGGTTCCTCGTGGGACAGAACGGCTGAGATTCACGCCAAGTCCGGTGCATGGTCCTAACGAAATCAACGCGTTGGTCGACGCTATGGATGCGCTATGGTCACATTGTGCGCTAAATCGTGCCGAGTTGAGCGCCTAATTTAGATTTCGTTTAACTCTCGTAGATAACTGCTAGTTTGTGGTAAAGAAATAATTATCACGAATCGACGGCAGTAAGGTTCGTATATGTGGGGACCACGGGGCAAGAAAATGATCGGGCGTAAATCCGACAGTAAGGAAGAGAAAGAAGACGTCGGGCCCCGCAGCTTCGACGACTTTACGTTGCGGCTTGGTGACGTCATGCGCGGCGAACGCGCAACGCTCGGCAAGTCCCTTCTGGATGTCCAAAGAGAATTAAGAATCAAGGCCAGCTATATTGCTGCCATTGAGAACTGTGACCCTGATGCGTTTGACACGCCCGGCTTTATCGCAGGCTATGTACGTTCGTATGCGCGATATCTGAATATGGACCCGGACGAAGCGTTTGCCGCGTTTTGTGAAGAAAGCGGGTTCGAAGTTGCGCACGGCATGTCTGCACAGGCGTCGGTCATCAAAAAGGCCAGTCGTGAAGATGGTCTAAGTGGGCGCGACGGTAAAAAAGATATTTTCTCATCACCGGCTACACCATTTGTTCCAACAGGCGAAGCGTTCTTGTCGCGGGTCGAACCGGGCGCAATCGGATCATCCCTTGTGTTACTGGCTTTGATTGGTGGGATTGGATTTGGTGGTTGGACCATCCTGCAAGAAGTGCAACGGGTTCAGGTGGGGCCTGTAGAACAGACGCCTGCGGTACTGACTGACCTAGATCCAATCGATTCTGCTGTGACTCGCAATCAAGGGGGCGTTAGTTCGCAAACCGGCGCTCAGCCAGATATCGTGACAGCCACGCAATCGGATGCGTTGGACAGGTTGTATCGCCCGCAGGCTTTGGATGTACCCGTTCTTGTGGCGCGTGACGCCCCCATCGCGACGCTTGATCCTCGATCGGTTGGCAATTTTGCACAGCCAGAAGACGACGCATTGTTGCGCGAAGAAACGCTAACGGCTCAACTTGATCGCAAACCACAAGAGGCACTGACTGTGCCACAAGTTGTTGAAGAAGCGGCCGTTGCACTGCGCATGGTTGCTGTTCGTGACAGTTGGGTTCGAGTCCGCGCTGCAGATGGAACCGTAATCTTTGAAAAGGTGATGCTGCCGGGTGAAACTTGGGAAGCGCCTTTGACCGAAGAAGTGGCCACGTTGCGGACGGGCAATTCCGGTGGAATTTATTTTGCGATGGGTGACAAGTTTTATGGCCCGGTCGGAGCGTCAGGGGCCGTTACGTCTGGACTCGCTCTTTCCATCGCTGGATTGCAGGAAAGCTATAATCCGGTCGAAATTGGAAGCGACGAAGGCCTTGTACGTTATGCAGAAGCCCAAGCCGCCGATTCAGGCGAAGAGTAGAGTGCAGTTGGCCCATTGCCGAAAGGCTGGGCAAAGCTTATCTTTAGCGACAGATTGAACCAGCGCGAGGGCGGATGTTATGTCGCTTAATCAAATTCGTCCATGGCGTAACATTTACCGTCGTAAAAGCCGCCAAATTATGGTGGGAACTGTGCCAGTCGGCGGTGACGCACCTATTTCCGTGCAAACCATGACGAATACGCTGACAACAGATGTATCCGCGACAGTTGCGCAAGTCCAAGCCGCAGCAGAAGCGGGCGCAGACATCGTTCGTGTGTCCGTTCCCGACGCAGAATCGTCAAAAGCGCTCAAAGAGATTGTCGCCGAAAGCCCGGTACCTTTGGTTGCTGATATCCATTTTCATTACCTTCGCGGAATCGAAGCTGCAGAGGCAGGTGCGGCGTGTTTGCGGATCAATCCCGGAAATATTGGCAACCCCGAACGGGTGCGCGAGGTCATCAAGGCTGCGCGCGATAACAATTGTTCGATGCGGATCGGAGTGAACGCCGGAAGCTTAGAAAAGCACCTGTTGGAAAAATATGGGGAACCGACACCCGAAGCGATGGTTGAAAGTGGATTGGATCATATCAAGCTGTTGGAAGACAATGACTTCCATGACTTTAAGATTAGCTGCAAAGCGTCGGATGTCTTTATGGCTGCTGCAGCCTATCAGGCCCTTGCGGAGGCAACAGATGCGCCAATTCATTTGGGGATTACCGAAGCCGGTGGGTTGACCAGTGGCACAATCAAATCCGCAATTGGAATGGGCAATCTTTTGTGGATGGGCATAGGCGATACAATCCGTGTCAGCCTAAGCGCTGATCCAGTGGAAGAGGTGAAAGTCGGTTTTGAAATCTTGAAATCGTTGGGATTGCGGCACCGTGGGGTCAATATCATCTCGTGCCCGTCCTGCGCACGACAAGGGTTCGATGTCATTAAGACAGTTGAGGCGTTGGAGCGCCGATTAGAGCACATCAAGACACCGATGAGTTTGTCGATCATAGGCTGTGTTGTGAATGGTCCGGGCGAAGCATTGATGACAGATGTAGGTTTTACCGGTGGTGGTGCTGGTAACGGAATGGTTTACTTAGCTGGAAAACAAAGCCACAAAATGGACAACGACAAAATGATCGACCACATCGTTGAACAGGTCGAGGCAAAAGCATCCGTGCTGGATGCTGAACAAAAAGCAGCGGATCAAGCAGCCGAATAGGTGCAACTTCTTTGAGCAACCAACGCGACATCGAAACACATGATGCGCGACCTGTTTTGCGATCAGAGACCGCTGGTTGGACTTTTGACATCAGCAGGGTCAAAAGGCTGGATAAGCCGGACAATGTCGAAATTAAAATGCGCGCCTTGTTTTTGGGTGTATCCTGCCTTTTGTTGTACTTTACATACGATATGGTCGAGATGCTGGTTTGGTATGCTGTGCGCATGGGCTGGTTGGCAGGGTATTTTGTACTGTTGCGACATCTACCAGATCGAATTTCGGTTCTTCAAACCATTGTTCTGACAAGTGTCATTGTCGCTGATGGATTTCTCTATGTTGGGCTTAGTATCTATTTTTGGCAATTAGAGCTGCCGGTGTTCATGGCGTATGCCATGGCAATCATCACCACTTCGATGATCACCGCGATGTGGATTCGTGCAGAAGAACCATACCTGTGGATATGTGATACGTTCGCTATCGCAACCTGTACGATGACGCTGCCTATTGTGCATTACCTGTCGGGAAAACCTCTGACGCATGTCCTTTTACTGGCCGGGACCTTTGCGCTTGTTCTCATTTACTTTGTTTTCAGTCTGTGGACGATTTGGAAGGGCAGGGCTGAATTTCGAACGGCACAACATATTGAAATGGAACGTACAAAAGTCGAAGCAATGGGGCGTTTGACAGGTGGCGTCGCGCATGATTTCAATAACCTTCTAACAGTGATCTTGGGCAATATCGAACTTTCGCGTTTGGTCGAAGACGACAACGACCGCGACGAATTGCTGGACGAAGCCCATGCCGCAGGAGAACGGGCGGCGCGTCTGACAGCACAATTGCTGAGCTTCTCACGACAATCCGTACTTAGCCCACGAGAGGTTGATGTTTCGGATGTAATCGACTCTGCGCAACGGTTCTTGATGCGATTGTTGCCAGCTTCTGTGCGCATTACCCGAACGGGCGATCTGCAAGGTTTGCCTATGGTTCGATTGGACACAAGCAAACTGGAAGCTGTTGTCATCAATTTGGCCATCAATGCCCGCGATGCAATGCCAGACGGTGGGGTGTTGAAAATAGGGGCCGTTGCGCGTCAGGTTCGGCCATCAGCACGCATGGAAGTGTTAGGATTAAATCCCGGTCGGTATGTCGTCCTAATTGTTGAAGACGAAGGCGAGGGGATTGCCAAAGAGCTTATGGACCGTGTCACCGATCCTTTTTTCACAACAAAGCCAGTTGGAGAAGGGTCGGGATTGGGATTGTCTATGGCCAAAGGCTTTGCCGAACAATCAGGCGGTGCGTTGACCATAGACAGTGAAATTGGCGAAGGAACACGCGTGCAGATGTACCTGCCCGTGGTCTCGACCGATCAAGAAGAAGACCTAGATTAGCCGCGTTTTTCTTCGACGATTGCAAGCATCTGGTCGAACGGCAGATATCCACGTAGCAATTCGTCCTGCAGAACAAAAGTTGGCGTACCCGAAATTTGCAAACGCTGTGCCAAAACACGCGTGGCTCTGATTTCGTCTGCCACCGCGTCTGAATCCATATGCGCTTCGATGGCATCAACGTCGACGCCAAAATTGCCAGCCAATCTACGAAGATTACGGATATTCATGTCACCTGAAAAAGTCATCAGCGCGTCGGCCAGAGACTTGTACGCATCGTCGCCTGCAATCTGTTTTGTTGCAATTGCGAATTGCGACGCCAAGACTGATTGTTCGCCCAAAATTGGAAACTCTTTCACAATCAGACGAATGTTGCCGTCCATTGCCAAAAGTTCCGCGACTTCGTCATGCGCTCTTCGGCAATACCCACAGCGATAGTCCAAGAATTCGACCAAAGTGATGTCACCGTCAGGGTTGCCGCCAACCCACGAATACCCGTCGTCAAACAAATCCGCAGCATTGTCGGTGACCAAACTCAGGTCGGCCAATTCTTGTTGCTGTTGTTGACGCGCTTCCAGAACCTGAACCGCTTCCATGATCACTTCTGGATTTTCCAACAAATAAGTTCGGACTTCTTGCTGGAAAATCTGGCGTTCTTCCGGAGACATTTCATTCAGATCGAGGGCCTGCACTGGCAGGGCCAAGCACGTTAAAGCCGCAAGTGTTTTAGTTAGGCGCATCGTTATCTCCGTTTTTTCTTCGCGGAACGTTCCGCAGCAATGAGCACGTCTTGAGCGCGTTGCCAAGGTCCAGAACCACGCGGTAGTTGCGCGATTGCGCGTTTGGCATGAATTCCGGCGTCTTCTAGGCGCCCGCGCAAGGCGCGTTGTTCTGCAGTGACCAACGATGCCATTCCCGGTTGTCCGGTTTTTGCATAGGCCTGTGCAAGATCGCGTAACATGGAACCGTCGCGAAAATCAATTGAACGGGCGCGTTCTAGTTGGTCTCGGGCAGCCTTGGCATTGCCTGTCGCCAAAAGTGCGCGCCCGTATCCAGCCAGCAATAACCCGTCGCGTGGGCGTAATTTTACGGCCTGAGCATGACTGTTGGTTGCCGCTTTGAATTGCCGAACATCCGTCAGAATTTCGCCCTTGAGGTCGCGCAAGAATGGATCGTTTGGACGCAGGGCAATGGCTTGATCAATTGCGTTGAGCGACCGTTTGGTTCTTGAATTTCGATGATATGCGATGGCTTCGCGCATCAGGCGTACATCTTTATATCCGCTATCTTTCGCCCGTTTCAGGGTCCAGCTTGGTCCACGTTTGAAAGCCGTAAGTTTACCTTTGGCGCGAGTGAACCAATAATTCGCATCGGGCTGCGCCGCGCCACCGTCACCATATGCGCCGACATAAGACTGGACGGCTCGAACGCGATCCCGGCTTAGGGGGTGTGAGCGCACATAGGGGTCTTGGCGATTTTCGCTGACAAGTTCCTGTCCTCGAAAAATCTGCATGACTTCAAGCAACCCTGTTGGCGAGATATTTGCACTTTTGAGGAACCGTAAAGCAGATTGGTCGGCGCTTGCTTCTTCGGCGCGGGTATGGCGGAAAAACTGACGCTGGGCAGCAGAGCTGGCACCAATGGCGATGCCTGGGGCCGCTTCACCGGCACCCACGGCGGCAGCAAGGGCAGCAAGCGCAAGCCCTAATGAGGCCGCAGTTCTGGCAGAGCCGATATTGGTCAAACGGCGTGTGATGTGCCCGTTTACGATGTGAGCCGCTTCATGCGCGATAACACCTTGCAGCATTTCTGCTGATTCTAATCTCGCAATCAGTCCGTAATTTAGAAAAATGACATCGGTGGACAGGACGAAAGCGTTTAAAGTTGTGTCATCGACAACCAAAATTTTCACACGGGCTGGGCTTAACCCCGCGGCGCGCAGCACTGGCGTCGCGACTTGGGTTAGGCTGTATTCAATATCTGCATCGCGCAGCAGCGTGATGGCATGTGCGGGCAGGGCAATGGCGTAGCTGACTATCAGCCAGACAGCCAAAGTCCATTTGCGGATTGACGGGCGCGTTCGCGACGTAGAGGACATGGCGTAGATAATAGGAGTCCCTATGCGAAGCTCAACCCGTTCAAATGTCGATCCCTTTATTGTGATGGATGTAATGGAAGCGGCGCGCCGTGCCGAAGAGGGCGGGCGTCACATTATTCACATGGAAGTTGGGCAGCCCGGAACCGGTGCGTCACAACATGCGCGGGACAGTTTGGCAGCCGCGATGGAGCAGGGATCGCTTGGATATACAGTGGCTTTGGGCATTCCAGAGCTGCGAGCACGTATCGCGCGGCTTTATGGTGAATGGTACAATATCGACCTCAATCCGGACCGCGTCGTGATTACACCAGGCTCGTCGGGCGCGTTTATTTTAGCCTTCAACGCTTTGTTTGATTCTGGTGCGCGGGTCGGCATCGGTGCGCCGGGTTATCCCAGTTATCGGCATATTCTGACCGCTTTGGGTTTGAATGCGGTCACTTTTCAAACTTCGTCAGAGAATCGGTTTCAGCCCGCCGTACAGGATTTCGAACATCTTTCGCTGGATGGATTGATGGTTGCCTCGCCTGCAAATCCAACCGGAACCATGTTGGACGAAGCCGCATTGGGCCAATTGATCGAAGCGGCGCATCGCCAAAACATCAGCTTTATCAGCGATGAGATTTATCACGGTATCGAATACGAAGCCAAAGCCGTCACAGCCTTGCAAGTGACCGATGATACCTATGTCATCAATTCGTTTTCCAAGTATTTTTCGATGACCGGTTGGCGCGTGGGCTGGATGGTTGTGCCAGAGGACCATGTGCGGGTCATCGAACGAATGGCCCAAAACCTATTCATATGCGCGCCACACGCCAGTCAGGTCGCCTCCCTTGCTGCGCTTGATTCGGATGCGGAATTACAAAGCAATATGGATGTTTATCGCAAAAACCGCGCCTTGATGATTGAGGGGCTGTCTTTGGCAGGCTTTGATAATATCGCCCCACCTGATGGCGCATTTTATGTGTATGCCGATGTGTCACGCATTACGCAGGACAGCCGCCAGTTTTGCGCAGATGTGTTAACCCATGCAGGTGTCGCAATAACGCCCGGCTTGGATTTCGATCCAGAACGTGGTGCACAAACTGTGCGGTTTTCCTATGCCCGCAGCACAGATGACATCGAAGAAGGGTTAGCGCGTCTTAAGGAATTTATGCGATCACGCGGATATGTGTGACGTTTATAGCTGACGGTGCTATGCCGTTGGCCCATTTTGAGTTAAGTTTAGATCAAATAAAAAACGAGCGGTTTTGAGATGTTGCGGGCTTGGATGTGCCTTTTGGTTTCGATGTGGTGTGCGGTGCCTGCAACTGCGCAGGATCTATCGGTTTTGGCGCGCGTTGATGTGGCCAACAGTTTCATTGAGGAACGTGGTGATGAGCTGGAATTCCAACTCGCTCTTAATCAAGGTGTTCCGTTCCGGGTGTTCACGCTGGATGGCCCGCCGCGATTAGTCGTAGATTTTCGCGAAGTTTCTTTTGATGGAGTGTCGCCGAGCGCGTTGTTGGATGACGTGACCGCCTTTACTGGTATGCGTTTCGGAGTATTTCGCCCTGGCTGGTCCCGACTGGTTGCAGATCTAAAAAGTCCTATGCTGTTGAAAACAGCTGGAATGCCCGTTGACACAGACAGCGGACGAGCGCGGCTAAAGATTGTGCTGCATGAAGCGGACGATGCAGCATTTGCGGCCAATTCAGCATCTCCGTCGGATGTCGGATGGACCTTGGATACTGAACCGGCAACCGTCCCCGCGGCGGATGACGCGTTTGTAATTGTCATTGACCCCGGGCATGGCGGGATCGATCCAGGGGCCGTCCGTGGCGACACAATTGAAAAAGACTTGATGCTGAATGTTGGCATTGCTCTGCGTGAAGCGTTGCGGCGCACTGGCCAAGCCCAAGTTGTCATGACCCGCGACAGCGATACGTTTGTATCACTGAAGGCAAGGGTGGCGTTGGCGCATCAAATGCGTGCGGACCTGATTATTTCGTTGCATGCAGATACTGTGGCGCAAGGGCGTGCGCGCGGGACGACGGTTTATACATTGTCCGAAGAAGCCAGCGATGCCGCGTCCGAACAATTGGCAACACAACATAATCGCGCTGATTTAATCGCTGGTCTTGATCTCAGCGCTGCAGATGATCAGGTGACCAACGTGTTGTTAAGTTTAGCGCGTCAAGAAACCCGCCCACGGATGCGGCAATTGGCCGATACATTGGTGGCAGAGCTGACTGTATCTGCGGGTCCAATCAACCGGCATCCTCATCGAGAAGGGGATTTTTCGGTGTTGCGCAGTGCAGACATTCCCAGCGTTCTGGTCGAGCTTGGGTTTTTGTCGGACCAGCGTGATTTGAAGAATTTGCAAGATCCGGACTGGCGAGCAGGCGTCGTCGCGGCGCTGGCTCGCGCTATACTTGAATGGCGCACCCAAGATCTAGCAACGCGTGCATTGGTTCGGCAATGAACAGCCATAGTTTCCATTTTCGTGTTTTGACCCGGCTTGACGGGCAGGCTAGAATTACGGGCGCGACCGCGAAAGGCGTCAGATAATGTTGAGATTTATTTTGTCATTCTTCGGAGGTATTTTCACCTTCGTTACGATGGGGGGCGCAATGGTTGCCCTGTCCATAGGTGGAGTGTTCTGGATGTTCGGGCGCGATTTGCCCAGTCATGAACGTTTGGCGCAATACCAACCGCCAACGATCAGCCGAATCTATTCGGGTGAAGGGCGCATTATCGATGAGTTTGCCCAGGAACGGCGCTTGTTTGTCCCAGCAGATAACATTCCGGACCTTGTAAAGCAGGCCTTCATCAGCGCGGAAGACAAGAATTTCTATGACCACAAGGGCTATGATCTACGCGGAATCGGTGCGGCCGCGGTCGAAGCGGTGCGATCGCGTGGTCGCGATGTACGCGGTGCGTCGACCATCACGCAGCAGGTCATGAAGAACTTTTTGTTGTCCGGTGATCGCCAAGCCGAACGCAAGATCAAAGAGATCATTCTGGCGGCACGTCTAGAAGAAACTCTGCAAAAGGATCAAATCCTTGAGCTGTATCTGAACGAGATTTTTCTAGGCCAAAACTCTTATGGCGTTGCCGCTGCAAGCCAGACTTATTTCAACAAATCACTAGACGAACTTGTGCCGCATGAGGCGGCGTTTCTAGCATCCTTGCCAAAAGCGCCATCAGATTTTCACCCCGTGCGTCGAAAAGAGCGTGTGACATCGCGCCGTAATTTCGTTTTGAAAGAGATGATGGAAAACGGCTATATCGAACAAGTCGTCTACGAAGAAGAAGTCGCGAAACCTTTGCGGTCCGTTCAAAACGGGGACTTTGACAGCTTTCGCAGTGAATTGCCGCCTCGTGACTATTTCACCGACGAAATTCGGCGTCAGTTAAGCCGGGATTTTGGCGATACAGAATTCTTTACGGGCGGATACACGGTTCGCGCGACAATCGACGCGCAAATGCAACCTATCGCGGCCCAAGCATTGCAAAAACAACTTGAGCAATACGATCGCGGTCAGGGTGTGTGGCGCGGTACCGGTGAAAAAATCGATCCCACATTGTTATCTGACGAGGCTGCATGGCGTGAAGCACTGGCGAAAACGCGCGTAGCACGCGACGTTGAGCTGGAAAACAAATGGTATCCGGCCGTTGTTTTGCTGGTCGAAGATCAAAGCCTTTCGCTTGGGATTGAAGGATGGTCGGAAGGCGACCCTGCTCCTGTTGTGCCACGTGACGATATCAAATGGATATCTGGCAATTTTTTCGACAATTTCGAAGCCGGTGATATCGTTCATGTACGACGTATGACTGAAGATGGATCGGGGGCTTTTATTCGGTGGTCGTTGCGCCAAGTGCCCAAAGTTCAAGGCGGCTTTGTCGCGATGGACGTAAATACCGGCCGTGTCATCGCGATGCAGGGTGGGTTTTCCTATCAGAATTCTGTTTACAACCGCGCGACGCAGGCCAAACGTCAACCAGGGTCGGCGTTTAAACCGTTCGTTTATGCTGCGGCATTGGACAGCGGATATAGCCCAGCAACAATCGTTGTGGATGCACCAATCGAAATTGACACTCCACAAGGATTGTGGCGTCCAAAGAACGCATCCAACAAGTTCTATGGCCCGACTCCGCTGCGCACTGGGATCGAACAATCTCGAAACCTGATGACGATCCGACTGGCGCAAGAAGTGGGTATGGACATCGTTGCGGATTACGCCGAACGGTTCCAAGTCTATGACAATTTGGGTCGCTTTCTGGCCAACTCGCTTGGGTCCGAAGAAACGACTTTGTATCAGATGGTTGCTGCTTACGCGATGTTCGCCAATGGCGGGGAACGCGTTCAGCCAACTTTGGTTGATCGGGTGCAAGATCGATTTGGCAGCACCGTATATCAGCATGATGAACGCAAATGCGAAACATGCCCACAATTGGCAAGCCTTCAGCCAGGGGTATCGCCTACAATCGTTTCGAACCGCGAACGGGTGATGGATCCGATCACGGCTTATCAGTTGACGTCCATGTTGCAGGGGGTTGTGCAACGCGGCACTGCGTCCAGTGCTGTCAACCTATCCGTCCCAATTGCGGGTAAGACCGGTACGACAAACGATGAAAAAGACGCGTGGTTTGTTGGGTTTTCATCAAACATCGTTGCGGGCTGTTACATTGGTTTTGATAATCCTGCTCCGATGGGTCGAGGGGCCGGTGGTGGGCGGATGTGCGCTCCGGTGTTCAACACATTCATGAACGAAGCGATCAAAGTGTATGGCGGAGGCGAATTTGACGTTCCCGAAGGCGGGCGGTTCATTCGAATTGATCGATTTACAGGTGCGCGTTTGTCTGATGGCGCAACGGGTCCAAATGTTGTCGCCGAGTATTTCCGAGATGGCGAAGAACCGATTTTTGGTATCACCTTTGACGGCGGATTTGCCATGGGTGTCGACTTGCCATTGTTCGATAATGCCTCTTCCGGAGGACGGCAAGTGACGACGTCATCAGGTCGCAAAGCAGTTGTTGGGCCTAAGGCAAGCTTTGGCACGCTAAGTTCTGGTGGTCTTTACTAAATTAGACGAGCAATCGAGGCATGGTCTCTCTTGTCGTGGGGGAGGCTGTGCAGTATCACGCGGGTCTAATTTAGGGAGAAGATCACGATGCGCGCCGAGGCCCAAAATACAGTAGAGGCCATTGAAAAGTCGCTGGAACTTCTGGGCCAGCGCCTTGACCTTGAAACGGTGGAACACCGGATCGAGGAATTCAATGCACGTGTCGAAGACCCGAACCTGTGGGATGATCCGACAGCTGCGCAAAAGTTGATGCGTGAACGTCAGGTATTGGTCGATGCCTACGCCACCTATACGTCGATGAAACAGGATTTGGCCGATACGATCGAATTGATCGAATTGGGCGAGATGGAAGAAGACGAAGAAGTCGTTGAAGATGCCGAAGAGGCATTGCGCGGGCTTAAAGTCACCGCTGCCGAAAAAGAATTAGAAGCCTTGCTGGACGGAGAAGCGGACAGCAACGACACGTTTCTTGAAATCAATTCCGGGGCAGGTGGCACAGAAAGCTGTGATTGGGCATCGATGCTGGCGCGCATGTATGTCCGCTGGGCCGAAAAGCGTGGGTATAAAGTAGAATTGCAATCTGAAAGCGCTGGTGAAGAAGCGGGTATCAAGTCCGCGACTTATAAGATCAGTGGTTTGAATGCCTATGGTTGGCTGAAATCCGAATCCGGTGTGCACCGATTGGTGCGTATTTCACCTTTTGACAGTGCCGCAAAACGACACACCTCGTTCAGTTCGATCTGGGTCTATCCCGTGGTCGATGACAACATCGAAATCGAAGTTAACCCAGCTGATATTCGCATCGATACATACCGGTCTTCTGGGGCGGGTGGTCAGCACGTGAACACAACGGATTCGGCTGTTCGGATCACGCACAACCCAACAGGGATTGTGGTGACGTCATCCGTCAAGTCCCAACACCAGAACCGCGACATTGCGATGAAGGCTCTAAAATCGCGATTGTACCAACTTGAACTTGATCGACGCCATGCGGATATCAATGCTGCGCACGAGGCCAAGGGTGATGCGGGGTGGGGGAACCAAATTCGGTCCTACGTGCTTCAACCCTATCAAATGGTCAAAGATTTGCGCACGAATCACGAAACCTCGGACACTAAAGGTGTGCTTGATGGGGCCCTTGATGGATTCATGGCGGCGACCCTTGCCCTTCAGGCGACGGGAAAAAGCCGAGCGGAAGCACAAGGCGAATAAACAAGACATCCGAATGACTAAAAAATTGATCGCTGCGAAGGCGATGAGTGACATTGTGGAACGCCAAAACTATGCGGTGTTTACTATGGTTGCGGCCATTTGCGATGTCAGCACCTGTTTGGAAATCACTCATGATGGTGGGCGTATTTTCCTTGTGGATTTTGCTTGTTTATCACTGACAGCTGCTGATTTTGACTTTATTTGAGCTTGATCTGTCCTGCGGGCTTTGACCAAAGTTGCGCATGACAGAAATCACAAAAACCTCTGCGCTGGACCTGTCCAAAGCTCTGGCACAGAAAAACCTCAGTGTCGCCGAACTCATGGTGGCGACCCTTGATCGTATTGATGCTGTTAACGACCGTGTGAACGCGATTGTTAGCTTGCGCGACAGGGATGACCTGATCGCCGAAGCACAGGTCGCGGACCAATCTGCGCGCAAGGGGTGGTTGCATGGTATTCCGATTGCGATCAAGGATTTGGCGAATGCAAAAGGGTTTCCAACTTCAAAAGGGTCACCTTTGTTTGCAGGGCAAATGCCCGAGACCGATGACATTATGGTTGCGCGCCTTCGCGCAGCTGGTGCCATTGTCATTGGCAAAACGAATACTCCGGAATTTGGCCTGGGCAGTCACACGTTCAACCCGGTTCATGGAGCAACCGAAAACCCATATGCGCCGGGTTTAAGTTGCGGTGGCAGTTCCGGTGGGGCTGCAGTTGCTTTGGCGACCGGGATGTTAAGTGTCGCGGACGGGTCGGACATGATGGGTAGTCTGCGCAACCCGGCGGGATGGAACAATGTGTATGGCATGCGCCCGTCTTGGGGATTGGTGCCATCCGAACCAGTGGGCGATACATTCCTGCACCAATTGTCGACCAATGGCCCAATGGCGCGAAACCCGCGTGATCTAGCCGCATTGCTGGATACGATGGCGGGCCCTGATCACCGCCAACCGCATGGTGTGTCGCAACCGTCTAGCCTTGAGCAGATCGATCAAAATGAGACGCCAATTCGCATCGGTTGGCTGCGGGATTGGGGTGGGGCGATCCCGTTCGAGGCGGGTATTTTGGAGCTGTGTGAAACGGCCTTGCATCGTTTTGAAGATTTGGGATGCCGGGTCGATATGTTGGATGCGCCATTCTCACGCGAACAGCTATGGGACAGCTGGACAAAGCTACGCAATTTCTCAGTTTCCACAGGGCTTGGCGTGTTGGCCTCTAACCCTGAGCATCGGTCCTATTTGAAAGCCACAGCATTGTGGGAAATTGAGCAGGGCCAACACTTGTCGGCACAAGATGTGCACAACGAAAGTGTCGTGCGTTCCAATTGGTTTACGACATGTACGCAACTGTTTGAAAACTATGATGCTCTGATTTTGCCGACCGCTCAGGTGTGGCCGTTTGATGTGAGACAACCATATCCAACACAGATCGCAGGTGTGGACATGGATACCTATCATCGCTGGATGGAGGTTGTTGTGCCCGCCAGCTTAATCGGGCTGCCAGTGGTCGCAGTGCCTGCAGGGTTTGGCGGCCCAAATGATACTCCGATGGGGCTGCAGTTGATGGGTGCACGTGGTGCGGACGCCAAGTTACTGGCCCTGGCAGAGCGATGGCATCAGGCGACAGACTGGCCAAATCAGCGCCCGGTTCCTTTTTAACTCTCCGCCGGTGCTTCGCGCCCTGCGGATATCAATCGGGCCTTTAACGAGGCAGAGTCAGGAAGGCCGGCTTCCAAAGCGAAAACATAGGCTTGGGTCAGAAAGAAGCATTGTGCGTCTGTGTCATCCGAACGGTTAGCGGCGTCAGTGTAGAGCGCGCTCAAAGTTACGCTGTCTTGTTTGGCGTGTGCTTTGATAAGGCGCGCATCCAGATCGTTCATTCAGCGGCTTCGACGTGTTCACGGGATGCCAACAACCCGCTTGCAACCCAATCATGAAACATATGTGTCGGTGCATCCATCGCAGGTGAAAACCGGCCACCGTCAAATCCAAGCGCGTTGCGTCCGCGTTGCATGCCTTCGACCACAAATATGTCCTCTTCAAACACAAGCTTCCATTGCGCTGCATTGCGTTCGCGCAAGTCTGCGTCAGTGTTCGGATCGGCATAGAACAAATGAACATGTTCCGTGGTTTTCCCGGGCCCTTCGGGTATCAAAATGATCGCATAAGTATGATCGCGATGCACACCCAGCAAAACGTTGGGATACACCGAGATATATTCCGCACCCTCGTTCCACTTGTCGCTTAATCCGTCAAAGTCAGGGAAAACGGCGTCATTGTCACCTTTAAGCTGGCGATACACATACGTGCCTTGACCAGAAAAATGCCCCGGTTCTTCGATGTTATAGTGATCTTCAAGTCTGGAATAACTGTTCAATCCGGGATGAACCCAAGGCAAGTGATAGCTTTCGCAATAGTTTTCAACGGCCAGCTTCCAGTTACAGTTCACAGAAAGGGTAAAGCTGCTGTCGGATCCGCCATGATAAGAAGGTTTGTCAAATTCGGCCCAACGATCCAGCAGTTCCGCGTTGGCATCCTCAAATGCGGGGGCGGTGCCTGATACATTGATCCACACGACACCCAGCCATATATGGCTGCGCACTTCGATTAAGCCCAATGTCGAAAGATCAATGCCTTCACTTGTGTTGTGTCCGGGGCCGCCAACATGCGGCGTAGAGACAAGCTTCCCTTCAGTGGAATAACACCAGCTGTGATAGGGACACCGAATGGCGCCTTCAATATTGCGAGGCGAATCCACCAGGATCATGCCACGATGACGACAAATGTTCTGAAACACCCTCACAACGCCGCTTTTGTCACGCAAGAGCATCAAAGGAAGCCCCATAAACGTAATCGGTTTCGCGTCACCTGTGTTTGGAACGTCAGCCGCGACACCCAATCCTGCCCAGTTCTTGAAAACTAAACTATCGCGTTCTTCGAGATAAGTGCTTTCGTCGGTGTAATGCGTGTTTGAAAGTCCGTTAGCGCGTTCAATTGGACGGCGAACAGCTTGAAGGTCTGTGTGTTTGGACATTAGCTCTTTCCCTTCTATAGAATGAGCTAATGTCAATTAATGCCGGTACTCCTGTCTGTTTTCGACGTTTTGTGTCGCAGGAAGACCGTGATCGCAGGTGACATGTGCGAACTTTAGTTTTTTCAGCTGATACGCCGGAACTCTGGCGGAGTATTTTGTGCCAATGGACAAGCTTCGCGCCCCATAAACGTTAAAATTTGAGGGCCCGTGGACGCATCCAAGGTCTCGGGATCGCTTGGCACTGTGCGCTGTGCGTCACCCAATGTTGCGCCCCAATTGCCCAACATGCGTGTGACATTGAGCGCAGAGCGCATATTTCTCTTTATCGATATATCAAACCGAACGACATCACCGACGGACAATGATTTAGCCGAATCTACGGCATCTACCAACTGATCCAAGTAAGCCAAATCGCCCTGATCTTCGCACCAGATGACTGCTTTTCCGTCGTCCAAATCGCGCCAAAGTATGACACCAATCATAATTTTCGACCTTTTTTCCCCTGATTGTAGAAAAACCCATTTTAGGTAAATTTCCCATGTCCAACTCAGCATCGCTCGCTTGCAATTTGTGACAACCTGATTATCGTGCGATTGTGAATAGCGTCAGCGCTGATGCTAAATGGGGTCAATAGACAATCTTAGGTTGTTTTCAGTGGGTTGGAGACCACTCCTAATACATCTTAGGGCTTAAATAAACGGGGAAAAATATGGAACGAATGCAGCGGTCCCCAGCCGAATTGCGCAGTATGTTTGGGGCGAACTTGCGCCAGCTTTCACAAAGCTATCCATCAATTTCCGAATTATCCCGACAGCTCGGAATTAACCGAACGCAATACAACAGATATTTGGCAGGAGAGAGTTTTCCACGTCCTGATGTCTTGGCCCGCATTTGCGACTTCTTCAAAGTAGACGCACGCATTTTGTTGGAACCTGTCGACAATGTCATTTCCCCCAACGACGTTTTAAACGGAGAGTTTCTGCGCGATTTCTTAGGGAGCGCAGTCACAGAAATTCATGAACAGACATTTCCGTCGGGCTTTTACCGGTTCTCGCGACGAAGTTTCATGGATTCTTCTAAATTTGTGATCGGTTTGGTACGGGTGTGGCGGGAACATGGTGCGACCTATATTCGTGGATTGGAAGCGCGTGCTGCGATGCAAGTCCAAGGATTGCCATTATCACGCGAGTCACGCGAATTTCGCGGAGTCCTGATTTTGCAAGAAGAAGGTGTGGCAGCTGTCATATCGAGAAAAGGTGCGACGACTGTGTCGTTTAACTACCTGACACGCGTGGCCTCTTTCAAAAGCAACTTTTGGGTGGGATATGTTGCCCGTTCGATGCGTGAAGTGTCTGACACGGATCGCGTTGTGCGGATGGTTTACGAATATATTGGTGTTGATATGCGCTCAGCCAAAGAAGCTGCGCGCACAGTTGGGTACAAGAACGAAGAAGAGTTGCCCGCGTTTCATCGGCGGTTGTTACAGACGGACAAACCCTTCGCTTGATCAATCACCCCATCAATCACCACGGGGCAGGGCGGCGACACCCGTGCGTGCAATTTCGGTCAGGCCAAGTGGACGCATTAGTTCTGCAAACGCGTCAATCTTTTCCGGCGCGCCTGTCAATTCGAACGTAAAGCTTTCCAGCGTGGAATCGACCACATTGGCGCGGAAAATCTCCGCTGTACGCAGCGCTTCAACTCGCTTGTCGCCCGTGCCCAGGACTTTCAACATCGCCAGTTCTCGCTCGACACTTGGACCTTCCACGGTCAGGTCGTGAACTTCGCGGACGCTGACGATCCGGCCCAATTGCGCTGTGATCTGGTTGATCACCTGCGGTGTACCCGTTGTGACGATTGTA
The DNA here is from genome assembly GCA_039960995.1 of Paracoccaceae bacterium. Classification (GTDB taxonomy): domain Bacteria; phylum Pseudomonadota; class Alphaproteobacteria; order Rhodobacterales; family Rhodobacteraceae; genus JABSSA01. The sequence goes on from JBDVKF010000075.1 coordinate 163,675, forward strand.
ATCCGCGACAAGTTCCCGGTGTGATCAACCTCGGCAACGGTCAGGCTGTCGATATTATAACCGCGCCCCGCAAACAGTCCGATGACACGGGCCAACACGCCGGGTTCGTTTTCAACAATCACCGCCAAAGTATGGCGCTCCTGTTCATCGCTAAAGTTGGGGCGCAAGTTATAGGCGGAATGGCTCGTTGAGCCTTTTTTGATTTTTAGAGCGGACATGGTTCAGTCCTTCCTGTAGATAGTTTTGATCTTGTTCAATGAAATCTGCGCTTTTTGGGCTAGGCCCTGAACGTAGAAGTCCCCCTTTGGCAGGCGGTAAGGCACTCTTCCCGAAGCAAGTGCGAAGGGATCACCTGAAACGATCTGTCTTAAATCGTTTGTAAAGGTTGCAAAACCCGTACACTCAAACTGACCTCCATTGCTGCGGGTAACTGGGTTATAGGATGCGCTTGGATACTGGTAACAGATTCTGTGATCACGCGAGCCGTGCACCGCCGGTACCACTGTCCAATTTGCTGGAACGGTACCAGTATTTCCTGGATACCAAAGAGCGCTGCGCCCATTGGGAGCGTGGTATTCAATTTGCGTTCCATGAAACCTGTTGTGGAACACAAAGGTTCTTCCGGAGAAAATGCTTTCAGCACCCTTGATAGTCCGCGGATCAACGTCGTCGCGGGGATGGAAATCGTACAATTCCGTTGGTGTTGTACATGCGGTGGATCCAAGCAGAAGTATAACACAGGACAATCGCATCATTCGAGATGTGAACGCCTTCCTCACACCAAAACGCTCCCTTTCGCGTCGATCACGCCTTGGGTGTCGGCTTCGCCCAACAGCATTTCGTTATGGGCTTTGCCTGACGGGATCATCGGGAAGCAATTTTCATGCTTTTCAACCAGACAATCAAAGATAACAGGGCCATCATGGTTGATCATTTCCATGATCGCGTCGTCCAGATCGGCCGGATCGCTGCAGATGATACCTTTGGCCCCAAAGGCTTCGGCCAATTTCACGAAATCGGGCAGAGCTTCGGACCAGCTGTGGGAATAGCGTTCGCCATGCAGCAATTCCTGCCATTGGCGCACCATTCCCAGGCGTTCGTTGTTCAGAATGAACTGTTTTACAGGCAGGCGAAACTGCACTGCGGTGCACATTTCCTGCATGTTCATCAACCACGACGCTTCGCCGGCGACGTTAATGACCAAGGAATCCGGGTGCGCAACTTGCACACCAACGGAAGAGGGAACCCCATAACCCATCGTACCCAATCCACCAGATGTCATCCACCGGTTCGGGTCTTCAAAGCCTAGATATTGCGCGGCCCACATCTGATGCTGACCCACCTCTGTACAGATGTAGCGATCATGCGACTTGGTCAATTCTTGCAAACGTTGAAGGGCGAATTGTGGTTTGATGGTTTTGTCGGAATGCTTGAACTTCAGACAGTCGACTTTACGCCATTCATTGATTTCGTCCCACCATTTGGCAACGTTCGCGCGATCAGTTTGGCGCCCGCCTGCTTTCCAGACCTTCAAGACATCTTCCAAAACATGGGCAATATCTCCGATGATCGGGATATCCGCGCGGATCACCTTGTTGATGGATGACGGATCAATATCAATATGCGCTTTTTTGGAATTTGGGCTGAACGCGTCAATACGGCCAGTGATCCGGTCATCAAACCGCGCGCCAACATTGATCATCAGATCGCAATCATGCATCGCCATATTGGCTTCGTACAGACCGTGCATCCCAAGCATTCCGACCCATTTATCACCAGACGCCGGATAGGCGCCAAGGCCCATCAGGGTCGACGTGATCGGAAATCCAGTTCCCTCGACCAGTTCTCGCAACAACTGACTGGCCGCTGGACCAGAATTGATAACCCCACCGCCTGTGTAAAAGATCGGGCGTTTGGCTTTTTCAATTGCCGCCACCAGATCTTTAATCTCGTCCATATCGCCTTTGACTGGCGGTTGATAATGAGACGCGGACGGTTTTGGCTCGGAATAGGAACCCGTTGCGAATTGCACATCCTTGGGGATGTCGACCAGAACAGGGCCGGGGCGACCAGACACGGCCACGTGAAATGCTTCATGGATCACACCGGACAGCTTGTCCGTTTCTCGCACCAACCAATTGTGTTTTGTGCAGGGGCGCGTGATGCCAACTGTGTCGGCTTCTTGAAACGCATCAGATCCGATCATGAATGTGGGAACCTGTCCTGTTAGAACAACCAACGGAATTGAATCCATCAATGCGTCCGTCAAGCCAGTCACCGCGTTTGTGGCACCGGGGCCAGACGTCACCAGGACAACACCCGGTTTTCCAGTCGATCGCGCATACCCTTCGGCGGCATGAACCGCGCCTTGTTCGTGGCGCACCAGAATGTGTTTGATGGCGTTTTGCTGGAAAACTTCGTCATAAATCGGAAGGACGGCTCCGCCGGGGTATCCGAATACAGTGTCGACACCTTGATCGATCAAGGATTGGACAACCATTTTAGCTCCGGTCATTTGGCGTGACATGTCGTTTTCTCCGATTTCGACGTTCAGTTCATTCTTTGGCGCAAAAAAAAGCCCCCGGTTTTTTCGGGGGCGCATGGGTTGGATTATGGCTTTCCGTTACCGGCCCATGCGCGTTCGCAATAAAATGACGACTAGTCCACTCATTAGCTTTAGCTCCTCTTGCAAAAATGACATTAGGAGCGGTCGCGCGGAGCGTCAACAGCTTATCGTATGAAAAAGATGTCGCTGGAGCGATTAATTTCGAAATATAGTTGCTAATTTGGATGCGATTTGCGCATCTTTTCGTTTATGCGGCCGATTTTGGAGAACTAGGGTGAATTTCAGTTTTGTTCGTGCTTTCGTTTTTGGGTGTCATTTCCGCTATTTCTTCACGGGCATCCATCGACAGGTTCTGAATCTTTTCGGCCAGTGTTTTAAATTCTGTGGCAATGACACCCAATCCCCGTGCCACATCTCCCACGCGCGCAGCTTCAACGGACGCGTTCAAAGAAACCAGCCGTACATGCTTACCGATCTTTTCAAGTTGAGTCAGGGTACGCAAAATCGCTTCTGTGCTTTCCTGAGCGCGGGCCAAATCGTTTTGACGGGCGGAGTCAATCTCGTTCCATAATCCATCGCAAAAATCGGTGACCATTGCGAAAAAGCGATCCCGGTTAAACGCATGCAGCTTTTCCAAAAGTCGTTCTTGGTCTCTCGATTCTGATTGGGCCGCATCGTGGACCGAACGAACCAGTTCGTGAAATTTTTTGAAATCTGCCTTATCGTCGACGCGATCGGCAGCATACGCAGAAACCCACACGCAAATTTCAATAGGCATTTGTTCAAGGGGATCGTGCCCATCAATAAGAGAACACACGCGATCAAGCGCTTTCACCGAACCAGCTAAATCGTTCAAATAGCCCTGACGGGTTATTTCATCTTCCGGATTCTTTGGGGTTGGTCGCGCAAGAAGTGTGCCAAAATAGGCAACACGCATCGCGAGCGCCCGCGTTCTTGCGATATGGTCTATAAGGCTGCGACGCTCCACCAAAGGATCGCTCGCCGCCGCGCTAGGCGGTGATTTTTGTGATTTTTGACTCATGACTTCGGCACGCTACACCGAAGTTCAATAACCAATGATTACTGCATGCGTTAAAATGCGTGCCCTGTTCCTTGCAAGACTCCATGCTCCATCGCATATCGGGTTAATCCCGCAGTGGATGAAATTCCGAGCTTTCGCTTGATGTTTTTGCGATGTGTCTCAACCGTGCGCACCGAAATATCCAGTGCAATTGCGACCTCTTTGTTGGACAAGCCTTGCGCCAATTGAAGCAAAATTGTCTGCTCGCGTTCGGTTAGTGATTCCCGACTGTCCGTTTTTGCCGGCTTAGGCTGAATTGCAACTTCGGCACCGGTGCATAAGTATTGTTCGCCACGCATCACGGCATCGATGGCGTGTTTGATCTCTTCGGTTGGTACATCCTTCAAAATATATCCTTTAGCGCCGTGACTAAGCGCGCTTGAGATATATTCGGGATTGTCATGCATTGTCAGGATCAAGACCCGGGTTTCGGGGCGTTGTTCCAACACCATTTCTGTGGCGGATAGACCGTTTACTTCGGGCATGTTCAAATCCATCAAAATCACGTCCGGCTGCAATGTGTGCAACTGGTCAATGACAGAGCGCCCATTCTGTACAACGCCAACGACTTCTAGCTCACCATGTTCTTCCAAAACGGACTGGATGCCTTGAGCGACCATAGGATGATCGTCTGCAATCATAACGCGGATCTGATTGCTCATTCTGCCGCCCTTCGTTTTTCAGACACGTTGCGCGTGACTGGAGAAAGAAGATGTGACAGGGGGACTGTGGCCTCTATGACTGTGCCGACATTCCCTTTACCTGTTGAGATAATGCGCAAGCTGCCATCCAATTGATCGAGCCGTTCTTGCATATTCCGCAAACCTATTCCCATTCCGGCCTTTCCCCGTTCCTGACTAAAACCAACGCCGTTGTCTGCGATGCGCAATGTAGCCCCAAGTCTGTGCCCGCGCAGATCGATCGTGACACGATCCGCTGCCGAATGGCGTTCAACATTGGTAAGAGCTTCTTGAGCGATCCGATAAAGAGCGATCTTGGCGTCATGATCTAGTCGGTTGCGAAAGACAACCGTCGTACATTCAGTATCAATACCTGTGCGTGTCTCAAATTCGTCGGTTAGTGTTTTTAGGGCAGGACCCAAACCAAGGTCATCCAATACGCCAGGCCGCAAATCCCGGCTAATTCGGCGAACTTCACTAATGGCTGCTCCAAGGTTTTGGATACCGTCTTCCAAAGCGATGCTGGCATTTGGATCGTCTCTGCTGAACCGACGTCTGGCGGTGTCCAAAGCGTATCTGACACCAACAAGTATCTGGCTGATGCCATCGTGCAATTCACGTGCGACGCGTCCGCGTTCTTCTTCTTGGGCAAAGAAAACACGTTCGGTGAGCTGTTTCAATTTAGCGTCTGCAAGGCGACGTTCGCGTATGTTCAGAACCAATCCCGCACCAAAAACCGAAATGAGGGCGATTAGTGTAATGCCGAGTATGTATAAGAAGGTTCGTTGAACACGCGCCTCAACTTCGGCTCTCGCTGTTGCGACCCGCGCCAAAACATCGTCGATAAAGACCCCCGTTCCAACAGCCCAACGCCAATCCTGAAACCCAAGCACAAACGTGATCATGCGCGCCTCTTCTCCGGTAGAAGGCTTTGGCCATAAATGGGTGTGATACCCGGACCCTTCGCGCGCTAGTTTTATGAATTCGCCGACGATAGGCGTACCTTGGCTGTCTTTTAAGTCGGCCCAATTTAAGCCAATCCTATCGGTTTGGCGGGGCGACACGAGGTTATTTCCTTCGTAGTCATAGACAAAGAAAAACCCTTCTTCGCCATAAATCATGGCCGCAAGGATTTGTGAAACTTGCAATTTCGCGGCTTCATCGTCGGGGGCCGCGTTGCCATAGATAAAATAGAAGCCATTGCGCGCTTGGGTCACGTAATTGCGCAATTCTGCTTTCTTGGCCTCAACCAATTGGGTTTCCAGTACTTGAATTTCACGCTCAGCTGTTGCGCGTGATTGCAAAACGACCAAAACGGCAATCGCCGCCGCAGCCAGAACGAGTGGAATCGCTGCAACCAACGTCAATTTTTGGCCGTAACTCAGCCTAGGTAAAGCAAGCCCCCTGAACATGCGCGAATCGATACGACGGATTCGACCTATTTCAAAGGGGTGGCATGCGAAAAGGGTGCATTTAAATGCTCGCTTGGGTCGAGTTAGCGTTAACTAACCTGTTATTTATAGGAAAAGAACATCAGATGACTCCTATCCCTACGCAGTCGTGGGTATTTTTATTTTTAAGGAATTCCCTACTGTAGCGCACATTGGAAACGATCTGTGTGCCCACGGAGTGGGGTGACACTAATAAATCTGGGAGGAATATCTATATGGATCGTCGTTCATTCCTTAAAAATTCCGCATTGGGCGGTGCTGCCGCTGCTAGCGCAACACTTGCTGCGCCAGCTTATGCACAAGGCAACCGTACGCTGACGATGGTAACATCGTGGGGTCGTGGTCTTGCTGGTGTTTTTGATGCGGCTCAAAAGTTTGCTGACAACGTCAACGAAATGTCGGGCGGAACGCTGACAATTGACGTGAAAGCGGCTGGCGAACTGGTTGGTGCATTCGAAGTCTTTGATGCGGTGACCGCTGGTCAGGCCGACATCTACCACGCGGCGGATTACTACTTTATCAACCAGCATCCAGCACTTGCGTTCTTTACAGGCGTACCTTTCGGTATGACTGCGACAGAACTGAACAACTGGTACTACCATGGCAATGGCATGGCGCTGCACCACGAAGTGGGTGAGATATTTGGTCTTAAATCCTTCCTTGCTGGTAACACAGGTACGCAAGCTGGCGGTTGGTTCCGCAAAGAAATCAATGGTCCAGAAGACTTCAATGGCCTGAAATTCCGTATGCCTGGTCTGGGCGGACGTGTTTTGGGTGAAATGGGCGCGTCAATTCAGAACCTTCCAGGTGCTGAAGTGTACCAAGCTCTTGCTTCTGGTGCGATCGATGGCACTGAATGGATCGGTCCTTGGGCAGATGAAAAAGCTGGTTTCCAAGAGATCACTAAGTTCTACTACACTGCGGGTATGCACGAGCCGGCAGCTGGTCTTTCGACAGCTTGTAACCTTGATGTCTTTAACGAACTGTCGCCAGAGCACCAAAAGATGATCGAAGTGTCCGCAGGCCACGCGAACATCTGGAACTTGTCGCAGTATCTGAACAACAACGGCGCAGCGCTTCAGCGTTTGCAAGCCGGTGGTGTTAAGGTTCTGGAATTCCCTGACAGCGTTTGGGATGCGATGCACGAAGCCTCTAAGGCCGTGTATGACGAATTCCTGGGCGACGAGTTGTTCAAGAAAGTCAACGATGACTACTTTGCATCTATGGAAGAAAGCTCGGGCTGGCTGACAAAATCGATCGGCGCATACCGTGCACAACGCGACCGCGTACGCACATAAACCTTAAGCACCCGTTTGGGTGTGGTTTAACTTTCGTCCGGGCGTTGAAAACGCGCCCGGACATCACGCGCAAAGGCTGTTTGCCTTTGAATGCTGAAGAGATCAGGGGGGCATATGCTGGACGGAATAGTCTGGTTCTTCACCAATTTGGTGATGGCGTTTTATAACCTTGCATACGCAATTACACATCCAGTGCTCTGGTTGGATTGGCTATCATGGGCCAACACAACGGAAGACAAAGAAGCTGTGCAACGCTTTGTTTATTATGGGGGCTCCGAAGAGTTTTTCTTTGTGGCTTTTGCGGCGTTCTTGGTCGCAACCATTGCGGGGTTCATTTGGCGAGATTTCCTATGGAAGGCGACTATCGCGCTTGAAGCCGTGGCAAATACTGTTGGACGATTTTTCGTTTGGGCGGGCCTCCTTATGGTCTTGCAACAGATTGTCATCGTTTTCATGCAGCGGATCTTTACCGCCTCGGAAATTTCCTTTGGTTTTGGACGTGCGTTCACATTCGATGTGAGCTGGTGGGCCGAAGAGCTAAAGCTTTATAACGCTATGGTCGTATGCATGTGTGCCACGTACACATTCGTGCAGGGCGGACATGTTCGCGTTGATCTTGTGTATTCATCGGTCAAATTTCGCACGAAACGCGCCATCGATATGTTCGGTTCTTTGTTCTTCATGATGCCTATGGCTGTCTTGATTTGGATGTACGGCTGGTACTTTATGTGGCGCCATCTGGTTGTTCCCAAACCGTCCGCTTCGGATACGCTGGATCGTTTGTTGACCAAAAGCCGCGCATTGCGTTGGAACGTCGAAACAATTGGCTTCAGCCCGAACGGCTTTAACGCCTACTTTCTCTTCAAGATATTGCTGCTTTGTTTTGCCGGACTCGTGTTCCTGCACGCCATCGCCTTTTTCTGGCGCAGCTACCTAGAATGGAAAGAGGGCGAAGAAAGCGAACATAAATTCCTTGACCGTGACACGCTCGGTGAAGGCGAAGAAGCCTACGAAGGCACCCACTAAGGGTAGGGGAAAACTTATGCTGTTTGGACTAGACGGCGTCGAAGTCGGACTGATCATTGTGTTTGTCAGTCTATTTGGCGCGATCCTTTCGGGTTTCCCGGTGGCTTTTGCCATCGCCGGCGCAGGGATCATATCATTCACAATCATTGCTGCTTTGGATTCAGGCGGCCTGTTGATCCACCAAGCGATCGACACGTCTTCGCAGGCTTATCGAGAACTGATAGCAACCGGAATAAAGCAAGACGCAATTTCGGTGTTCAGATTCCCAGACTTACCGCGTGTTGCTGAACCGATCTTCCCACAAGGGTGGGAAATGGCGTTGGATCGCAATGTTTCATTCATCGTAAACCGTATGAACGAACGTGTTCTTGCAGGACAGTCTATCGAAACGCTGCTTGCGGTTTTGATGTTTGTTCTGATGGGGATCACGCTTGAACGGTCCAAAATCGCGAATGATCTGCTGACAACTATGGCACGCGTCTTTGGACCATTGCCGGGTGGTCTTGCTGTGTCCATCGTGGTCGTCGGTGCGTTTCTTGCGGCCTCAACTGGTATCGTGGGGGCAACTGTTGTGACGATGGGGCTGTTGGCTTTGCCAACGATGCTGCGCAACAACTATTCTCCTGAAATTGCGACGGGTGTGATTGCCGCGTCTGGTACGTTGGGTCAGATCATTCCGCCGTCCATTGTTATCGTTTTGCTAGGCACCTTGGCAGGGGATTTATATTCGGTCGCACAAGAAAACCGGGCACAATTGGCCGGATGTACCGATGCATTGACCTACCTGGGCGAGCCTGCAGTTGTGTCTGTTGGAACCTTGTTCCAAGCTGCGTTGCTGCCTGGAATACTGTTGGCTGTGTTATACGCGCTTTATGCCTTCGGTTATGCACTGCTCAATCCGGAAAAAGCGCCAGCCGTCGAAATGGGTGGGACCAACGCAGAACCAATCACGCGCAGTGAAGCGTTTACTTGGTTCCTTGGTATGCCAATCCTGGTCGTTGTTGGCACAATCCTGTTGGGCAATCTTGGCATGGTGGGCAGCCAGTTGACTGTTATTTCATCCTATTCGGATGCCGGGAAATTAGCGAGCTTGCAAACGAATGTGAGTGAACAATGTCAGGCGTCGATGATCGAATTGCATGGGCAGGTTGCATGGGACGCTGCCGTTGCCGAACGGGCTGCGATTGAAGAAGCTGGTGGTATCACTGAAAGTGAGCGTCTGACCGAGGATGAATTGGCTGCGGCCTTGGAAGCCGCGATAGACAAAGCTGCGCCAATTGGAACGGGCACAGCAATCATTTTGGTTCTATTCGCATTGATCCTGACCACTGCACGAGGCGTTTCGCCGACTTCGGATACTCGTCCTTTGCTTGTTGGGGGTGTTGGCATTGCTCTGGCAATTCTGGTCGACATCCTAATCGTGTCCCCGACAACGTCAGCGTTGGCCTATGTCGTGCTGATGATCATACCATTGGTGCTGATTTTATATGGTGTTACAGCGGCAATGGCGCGTTGCGCCAAGAATGAACTGATCAGCGTGGTGTTTCCACCTTTGGTTCTGATTATCGCTGTGCTTGGATCAATTCTTGGCGGAATTACCAACCCGACACCTGCTGCAGCACTCGGGGCGGGTGGGGCGATTATGCTGGCGGCTTATCGCAAGCTGACTGATTTGGATCGCAGTCCCAAAATCGTCATCTGGTCAACGATTGCTATCATGGTGTGCATTCTGATTGGTGTGAATTTCGATCTGCGTGTCAATCAAGATGGCGCTGGTTTCGAAAACTGGATCGCTTTCCTATTCGCATATGCCGCTTATTTGTACGCGTTGTTCGGCCTGCTGTTCGCATGTTGGATTTTGTATAGTTCCGGCGTGCTCAGCCCAATTGTTCGGGAAACGGCTAAGGTCACATCGATGGTCTTCACGATCTTGATTGGGTCTCAAGTCTTGAACCTGGTCGTGATCTCATTTGGGGGCGAACACTATATCCAGCAGTTCCTCAAAAGCTTCGATGATGAATTCACCGTCTTCTTGATTGTGATGCTCGTGCTGTTTGTCTTGGGGTTCGTTCTTGATTTTCTTGAGATCATTTACATCGTCATCCCGATCGTTGGGCCGATTATTTATGGTGGTTCATTTGATCCCAAATGGGTCACCATCATGATTGCAGTGAACTTGCAAACATCGTTCCTGACGCCTCCATTTGGATTTGCGTTGTTCTACCTTCGAGGGGTCGCCCCGAAGGAAGTCACAACCATGCATATCTATCGGGGGATCATACCGTTCGTCTTGATCCAGGTCGCCGGTTTGGTGTTGTTGGCGACATTCCCGAGCATTGTCACTATCGTGCCGGATCTGATTGGATTTAACTGATCAAAAGATTCAGAACTTTGATTTAAATAGCCGCCCGATTGTTAACTCAGTCGGGCGGTTTTTCGTAGCTTTGCGTTTTGGCTCGAGGTTACCTGCAATTTAAACACCAAAGTTTTCAAAAACCCATGAGTGGGGCAAACTTCAGACGGACAAGAAATTTCTAGCATTGCGGGAATTGCTGTGATAGCGTCTGCTTATCAAATAAGCGGTTTGCGAAACAGGAACATCAATTTTGACGGCTTTTCCAGACAGGATCTTCGAACATCTCAAAGACCCGCGACGACGGATAGGTCGGACCAGTTTGACGCATCACCGCATCTTAGACGACCAAAAACAATCAACACCACTCACACCACCTGCGCGGAGAATTTCTGCAACTCCCTAATATGAAGTGCGTCTTCATTGGTTTAAGTGGGGCACGTTAGGGGCCCCTTTTTTTCGCGAATTGTCAGGGGCTAAGTTGCGACCAAGCAAAGGTTATCTGGTCGTGGGGCAGGAGTCCGGCAAAGAAATATTGGCAACCTGTTCAGCGATTGGATCAGTCGACAAAGGATGATGGTCAGGGTCGTAAACATTAGGGTCATCCATCGCTTGCCACCGCCCGCGTGAATACACCTCAAGTCCCGAAAACTTTGCTTTGTAGCCCATTTTTTGACTGCCGGGGACCCAATACCCAAGGTACACATAGGGCAGTCCAGCATCGCGAGCGATTTCGATATGATCAAGAATCATATAGGTGCCAAGGCTGCGTTTTTGCAAAGCAGGGTCATAGAACGAATAGACCATGCTCAATCCATCGGACAATACATCTGTCAGACACACACCGCCCAGCTCATCGGACTCTATATTTGCATATTCGATGACGCGTGATCGTATTGGCGTTTCTTCGATCATCGCGGCGAATTCAAACACGTCCATATCCGCCATGCCGCCATCTGCATGGCGACTGTCTAGATATGTGCGAAACAAAGAATACTGTTCTTCAGTGGCCCATGGCGATGTTGCGCGTCTTATGAGGTCGCTATTCCGTTTTATCGCGCGACGCTGTGATTTGCTGGACGAAAACCGCGACACATCGATTCGTGCCGACAAACACGCAGAACATTCCGAACACGAAGGGCGATACAGCACATTTTGCGAGCGGCGAAAGCCTTGTTGGCTTAAGCTATCGTTTAACTTTTGTGCGTTATCCCCTTGAAGCGCCGTAAACAACTTCCTTTCCATCCGACCCTCAAGATAAGGGCAAGGCTGCGGAGCCGTCACATAAAATTGCGGCGCAAGAGGCAGTGTGTGGCGCATTAATATTTCTTAGCTATGTAACTCTTTGATGATACCGTTATCGAGGCGCGTGGCAAGAATTTACCACCAAACTCGTTAAGGTGTTATTTCGTGTGATAAAAGACCTGGCCTGTCACGCACGACGATTAAGAACAGTTGTTCCAAGGAGATGATCGCTCAATCCTTGTCCGCGCTCGCTGATCAACATCGACGCAATGGAAATGAGTTGTAAAGGAAAGACGCTCCAGCTGATTGTGAAGCCGACTGTGTGCCAGAAAGCCAAAGACAGATCGAACCGCCCTCCATCGATTGAGCGAAACTAAATTGACATAAAGCGCATTCCCCACGTGGCGGACCCGCTGCTGATTGTGACCACTCGGTAAAGAAAGCCAACAACCAGAAAAAGAAAGGGCAGGAAAATCAAAGCAGTAAATGCTATAAATGGCACGATGGCTGCACATAAAATCACGATCAGAACCGTGTCGATTATCCACGCAACGAAACGCTTTGGAGCGACTGATGCATAAAATTGCGGTTGTGTGACAGGATCGGCGAGGTTCATGTTTTTTCCATTGGTTCGAATTGAGTATTGCGACCCCTCGGGAATGGGGCCGCAGGAAGTGACTTACGTTCAGGCCGTTTCGTCTTCGTTGGCGGTCCGTGCTCTTTCATCCATGAATTGATCAAATTCGGATTTATCTTTGGCTTCGCGCAGACGCTCAAGGAAGGATTCAAATTCGCCCTGTTCGCGTTCAAGCCGTGCCAACGTGTCGGCCTTATACGAGTCAAAGGCAGAATTTCCTGTGGGGCGCATTGCAGATGCTGCGTGACGCACCGAGCGTTTTGAGCAGGATTTTGAAAACATGCGTTTACTCCAGATCATATATGCAAGAAGGGCAAGGCCGACGGGCCAGAAAAATATGAAACCAAGGACCATTGCGGCGATCCAAGCACCTTTGCCGCGTTCGTCCAGCCACGCCTCTGTCCGCGTGAACCAACCACCGGTGCGCGGTGTGTAGGTGGAAGCAGGGGGCGATAAAGTGGTCATTTCAAATTCCCTTTCGAGATAGGGAGGCTTGGCAAACGGGGCCTCCGGTTTTTAAATGCGATGTGAATGCCTTTCACATATCATAAATTGGGTGTGATCAGCTCAACCGCAAGTGCCAATGTGAATGTTTTTTACATTAAGTCAGTTTATTTCGTAAAATCAGCTTGTTGGCAGCCAGAAATTTCTTTTAGGTCAGGCGGATTTGATCGAAAAACGTGATGCGGCGTGCCCGCAGCAGCCCAAATAACGTCAAATTCAGCGAGTTTCGGATCAATATAACTGCGGATCGGGTTCAGGTGTCCAATTGGTGAAACGCCACCTATCGCGAAACCCGTTTGCGCGCGGACCAATGCAGCGTCTGCTTTGCCCAACGGTTCGCCGATCAATTTCGACGCTTTGTCCAAATCGACCTGATTGCCGCCAGCCGTGAGAAACAAAATCGCCTCGCCAGATGTTTCGCCCTGAAAAATGATCGACTTGGCGATTTGATCAACACTGCATCCAAGGGCCGTCGCTGCATCCAATGCAGTGCGGGCCAAAGGTGTTTCGACGATTTCGGTTTCAATGCCGGCATCTTCTAGTGCTTTGCGCACGCGCTTCAGACTTTTACTCATGAATGGGGTTTACACAATTGACGTCAGCAAGGGCAGGGGGCACTGAATTAAAGATGAACTTTTCCCAACGCATAACGCGCATCCCACGACCGTTTGACTCTGAACGGGGCGCGGATGCTTTGAAACATCTGCCTGACCTGCCGCAGGATTTACGTGAACTGTTCCAAGGAACGGCGGGATGCAGTCCGTACCTTGCCGAATTGATGCAACATGAAGCGGATTGGATCGTACCAGCGATTGCCGATCCCGAAGACGCATTGGCCCAGTGTTTGGAGATCAATTGGCGTGAGGCGGATTTACCAACCACTCTACGTCAAGCCAAACGACGTGTCGCACTGTTGACTGCATTGGCTGATTTGGGCGGCGTGTGGGGTTTGGAAAATGTCACGCAAGCCCTGACCCAACTGGCAGATGTCGCAGTGGACGCAGCACTTCGATCGGCTTTGTTGCCATTGGCAAACCGTGGCAAACTGCCGGGCATGAGCGCGGCGGATGTCGAAGGGTCATGTGCTGTGACAGTACTGGCCATGGGCAAGATGGGGGCATTCGAACTGAATTACAGTTCAGACGTTGATCTGATCTGTTTGTTCGACGACTCCCGTTTTGATGCGGACGATTTCGCAACTTTGCGCAGTAGTTTTTCGCGCGCAGTGCGGCAGATGTGTGCAACATTGTCTGACACAAAAGCAGGTGGATATGTCTTTCGTACTGATTTACGCCTGCGCCCGGACCCCAGTGTCACGCCAGTGGTTTTGTCTATGTCCGCAGCCGAGCGGTATTACGAAAGCCTTGGCCGCACTTGGGAACGCGCAGCTTACATCAAAGCGCGCGCTTGCGCGGGCGACATCGAAGCAGGGACTGCATTTCTGGAAACGCTTTATCCGTTCGTCTGGCGCAAACATCTGGATTTTGCGGCCATAGAAGACGCGCATAATATGCGATTGGCCATTCGTGAGCATAAAGGGTTAGGTGGGCCAATTACGCTGCCCAAACACAATATGAAACTTGGGCGTGGTGGCATCCGTGAAATTGAGTTCTTTACCCAGACACGACAGCTGATCGCTGGCGGTCGTAACCCTGAATTGCGCTTGCGTGGCACACTGCCCGCGCTCAAAGAATTGACAAAAGCAGGCTGGATTCCAGCCTCTCAGGCCGAAGAGTTGAGCGATCATTACCGTTTTCATCGGACCGTCGAGCATCGTTTGCAAATGATCCAAGATGCGCAAACGCACAGTTTGCCGGGCTCGGACGACGGCATGATCCGGTTGGCCAACATGATGGACATGGAGCCCGCTGCGTTAAAAGGTGAATTGCGCGACCGTTTGTCGGCCGTGCATCTGGAAACGGAAGGCTTCTTTGCGCCTGACCAACCCGAAGCCGAGCCTTTGGACGATGTGGAAACAGGCTTTGATGCGTCTATTCTGGACCGCTGGTATGGATATCCCGCCATGCGCAGTGAACGCGCCCAGGCCGGATTTGATCGCATCCGGCCACATCTTATTGCAGGATTGCAGGCCGCAGCACGTCCCGAAGAAGCGTTGGCTGCATTTGACGGATTTCTTGCCGGATTGCCGGCAGGGGTTCAAATATTTGCGCTATTCGAAGCCAACCCGCAATTGGTTGATTTGTTGCTTGATGTTTTGACGGTCGCACCGCCGTTGGCGGAACACCTGTCGCGCAATGCGAGTGTTTTGGATGCAGTCATTGGTGGTGATTTCTTTGCGGATTGGCCTGCGCCTGTTGAATTGCAATCAAATTTGACATCAGGCTTGCAGGCGTTGGACGATTACGAAGAGAAATTAGACACCGCACGCCGGTGGGCCAAAGAATGGCATTTCCGCGCAGGTGTGCACCACTTGCGTGGGATTACGTCGGCAGAAGAAGCGGGTGAGCAATATTCAGATATTGCTGATGCGTCTTTGCGCGCGCTTTGGCCTCATGTAATTGCACAATTTGCCAAACGACACGGACCACCGCCGGGAAGAGGGGCCGCCATTGTTGGCATGGGTTCCATCGGGTCGGCACGTATGACCCCTGCGTCCGATTTGGATTTGATCGTCATTTACGACCCCGGAGATGCCACAGAAAGTTCTGGGGAACGTCCTCTTGCCGTAAGACCCTATTACGCACGTCTGACACAGGCACTGGTGACGGCGCTTTCGGCACAAACTGCCGAAGGGCGTTTGTACGAGGTGGATATGCGGTTGCGCCCGTCTGGCAGTCAGGGACCAGTCGCAACAAGTTGGAAATCATTTCAGACCTATCAACGCAATGACGCGTGGCTTTGGGAACATCTTGCGTTAACGCGGGCACGCTGTCTGGCTGGGCCACCTGATTTGGTCAGTGATTTAGATGATCTTTTAAACGAAGTTCTTGGACAGGGCCGCAGCATTGAGACTGTGAAAACTGAAATTCTGGCGATGCGACAACGTATTGCGAATGCGAAGCAATCTGCCGGGCCGTTTGATGCCAAAACAGGTCGCGGACGATTGCAGGATGTTGAATTGTTCGTTCAGGCTGGTGCATTGTTGGCGGGAACACATGCTCGGAACATCTGTGCGGCGGCACCTTTAACGCAAGCGATGGATCTGACCGATGAAGAGGGCGCGGCGACACTGGCCAATACGTATGCGCAGGCATGGGCATTACAGGTTGCCATGCGTCTGGTAACACGTGATCCAGCACAAGCGGATTTCTTAGGGCAGGGTGCAAAAGCAATGATCTTGCGTGCGGCCAATGCCAAGAATATGGATGATGCGGCAGCACAATTGGCGCATGCCTTTGATCAGGCGGCGGCGATCATCGATGCAGGTTTGAATTCTGGGCGGAATGCACATGGCAAAGGGTGACAAATTTGATCCCAAAGGTTTGATCTTTGAAGCGTATCAGATCGAGGGCATAACCGACGCAGAATGTCGCACGATTTTTCTCGATTGGGCCTTGAGCTTACCCACAGAAATGGATCAAAATGAGACGATTATGACGTTGGTAGGCATTTATACTGCACAAAGTCCCGACCACCCGATGAGCGTCGTTTTGAACGAAGGTCTTGCGCGAATTTCGGCACCGCGACGCAGAGGCGGGTGGCGCAGTCGCCCTCGAAACTGAGACAATAGCGCCAGTTTTGAGTTATTTTGCACAAGTCCTGAAAGATTCAGGTAAACTTATGTTCGAATCTACGCCAAAAGCGTTCAAAAAGTTAACTTGCGCAGCGTTTCTGCGCGTCCAGGAGGGGCAAATGAAATCCTATAAGGTGCTGATGGCATTGTCTTTGGGTGTGCTTGTATCTGCATGCGATTTGACAAACACGAGTTCTCGCGAGACGGCAAGAGACATTGGGGCTAACTTTTTAAAGTTTGAAAAAGCACCCACCGCGCTTGCGGCAGTCGAGTCAGATTTCCGAGTTAAATCGGTGCTGGTCTATGTCGGCCAAGATATTGTCGTTTCTGAACGTGAAAGCTTTTACCCGGGTGGGGATATTGTTTGGCGGGGCGATCCACAGGGTGATCGTGTCCAACAGGTCAAAGACATTTTCAAAACGGCCTTTACGCAAGGCAGCAAGGGTCTAAACGGTCCGCGTAACATCGTATTGCAAGTAGATGTGCGCAGGTTTCATTCGCTAACTGATAAGGCGCGCATCGCAGTTGGCGGTGTCCACTCTATTACGTTTGCTCTGCAAAAGCGTGACGCAATCACCGGCGAAGCCGTGGGCAAGGGCAAACTGATCCGCGCTGACTTGAAAGCACTAGGCGGGGATGATGCACTTGCGGCCGCGCGTCTTGGTCAGGACCAAAAAACGCGCATTACGGCTCACTTGGCTCAAGTCATTCGGACAGATCTGGCTTCAGCTGAATGATTGCAAAATGGTCTTTCTGACCAATAGAGGTGCGTAACAAACTTTAACTCTGCGCTGGAACCTCTTAGAGGGGGCGGTATGACAACCGCCCCAGCCTCCGCATCCCGCCCCGTCGTCCGATTGCGTCCTAACGCAAATGCCCGTGCCATCCGTCACGGGTTTCCGTGGGTCTACGCCAATGAGCTTGTAACGGATCGTCGAACCAAAGCTTTGGTTCCCGGGTCCATTGCGATCTTGGAAGACAGCGATCGCCGCCCAATGGGGTGTGTCACGGTCAATCCGGGTTCAAAAATCATGGCGCGCATGTTGGATCGCGACGCCAACATTGACCTGAATGTTGACTGGTTCATCACGCGCTTAAAGGCAGCTTTGTCGCTGCGCGAACGTTTGTTTGATGCACCATTTTATCGACTGATCCACGCCGAGGCAGATGTATTGCCTGGAGTCGTCGTTGATCGGTTTGGTGATGCATTGGTGGTGCAACCCAACGCAGCATGGGCAGAGGCTCATTTGGATATGCTGACAGAAGCTTTGGCTGAAACGACGGGATGCTCCGTCATCTTGAAAAACGCCAGCGGGCGATCGCGATCATTAGAAGGGCTTGATGACGTCGCTGCCGTTCTGAAAGGCGATGCTCCTACTGGGCCGGTGCCAGTACAAATGAATGGCGCGACCTATATGGCCGACCTGACTGGTGGGCAAAAGACAGGCTTGTTTTACGATCAACGCCCAAATCATGCTTTTGCTGCAGGTCTGGCAAAGAATGCGCGTGTGCTTGATGTCTTTTCTCATGTGGGTGGTTTTGCTTTGGCGGCACTGGCCAATGGGGCCTCTCATGCGCTTGCAGTGGATGCGTCGCGCCCAGCCTTGGACCTTGCTCAAGCCGGAGCAGGGGCCACTGGGTGTGCAGACAAATTTACAACGCGGCAAGGTGATGCCTTTGATACTTTGGCCCAGCTTGCGACTGAACAAGACCGGTTTGATTTGGTCGTCTGTGATCCGCCTGCCTTTGCGCCCAACAAAGGTGCGTTGGACGCAGGGTTGCGCGCATATGAGCGGATCGCCCGGATGGGGGCTTCGTTGGTGTCTGAAGGCGGCGTGTTGTGCGTTTGCTCGTGCTCACATGCGGCGGACCTGACGCAATTTCGCGCAGCCTCAGCACGCGGGATTGGCAAAGCGGGTCGAACCGGGCGTTTGATCCACACCGGATTTCAAGGGGCCGATCACCCGATGTTGCCGCAGCTGGCGGAAACCGGTTATCTTAAAGCGTTGTTTTTCGCCCTATGAAAGTCCTGATCGACGCGAATGTTCTGTATCCGACGGTCATGCGCGAAATGATTTTGGGCGTCGCCGCACAGGGCGCGTTTGAACCTTTGTGGTCTGAACGATTGTTGGAAGAATGGGCGCTTGCAGCACGCAAACGTAACATTGACGACGAAATGTTGGCGCGTGGCGAAATCACACGGCTGTCTGTGGCATGGCCAAAGGCATCCGTGACGTGGGGCGAGGGGCTTGAAGCACGGCTTTGGTTGCCTGATCCAAATGACATTCATGTTCTGGCGGCTGCTATCGCCGGTTCTGCCGACGTGATCATAACGCAAAATGCCAAGGATTTTCCGCGAAATATTCTGGCAGAAGAAGGCGTGTCTCGTGCTGATCCTGACGGATTTCTTTTTGGGATTTGGCAAGCCCAGCCAGACGCGGTGCAGTTGGTGTCTTCTCGGGTTTTGCAAACGGCACGCGATTTGTCTGCCGATGATTGGACGATGCGTCGATTATTGAAAAAAGCGCGTTTGCCGCGTTTGGCGAAAGCGCTCGACGCCTGATTGCTCGTTTGTCAAAAACAACCAATGCCCGTTTTCGCCTGTATATCGTCCTGTTCTGTCGGTTCTATTCGGTACTGGTTTGCCAGCAGGCTTCAAGTTTGCGCAAGGCCTGAATGCGGTCCGTCGTTTTGGGATGGCTTAACATCCAAGCCGGGGCCGTGCCCGAATTGGACTGTGTCAACTGTTCTAATTTTTCAAACAGCGCAATTTGTGGACCGACACCGATGCCTGATTTGCTGAGCAATGCGGCAGCATATGCATCCGCTTCATATTCATCTGAGCGCGATAGACGGGCGGCCAACATGCTGGTTAGAAAATTTGCCAGCCAAACGCCCAGCCCAGGGATGAATCGAGACAAAACCATTCCAAGCGCTGTGCGCAACGCGTTTTGACCTGAAAAATCGATCATACGTCGCCGCGAATGACCTAACGCAACATGGCCCAATTCATGCGCGATCACGCTGGACAATTCATCTGCGGTGACTTCACCTTCGCGGAACTTTCTGTAGAAACCGCGGGTGATAAATATCCGCCCATCAGGTGCCGCCAATCCGTTCACCGGGTCGATTTCATAGATAAAGACGCGAATTTTCTCTATCTCTAACGCGCCGGCCATGCGGTCACATAGCAGCCGCAGCATAGGGTCGGCCAGTTCAGTGGATTGTTCATCCAATTCCTTGGCTGTACGCCATGCTGAAAAGCGCATCATGACAATGCCATAAAGAACAGCCAGCAGAATGGGGATTACTTTTATCATCCCAAAGATATGGGCCGTAGGGGCATATCCGGCAAGGGGTATTTAGGTGCTCCAGATTCTCGGCCAATGCGAATGTCGAATAAAAACATGCGTAAAAATCGGACCTGCGTGGGCATGTCGTTCGGGCCTGTCCTGACGTTTGACACCAGCAGCCAGTGACAATGTCACAAGAGCTATCGTGTGAGTTCACGCATGCCTTTGCTGAGGCCTTCCAACGTCATTGTCACCATTCGGTCAGGCCCAAAAATCTCTTGGATCATCGAAACGGAATGTGTGTATCCCCAATAGTTTTCGGGCACCGGATTAATCCACAGATTTGATGGCCATTGATCGCGTGCGCGCGCCAACCAGACTTGTCCTGCTTCTTTGTTCCAATGTTCGTTTGCGCCACCTGGATAGGCGATTTCGTAAGGTGACATGCTGGCATCGCCGACAAAGATGCATTTGTAATCCGGCCCATAGGTGCGCAGCACGTCCCATGTTGGGGTTTGCGCATCCCATCGACGACGATTGTCGCGCCAAACACCTTCATAGAGACAGTTGTGGAAATAAAAGTACTCGAGATGTTTGAATTCCGTGCGCGCAGCCGAAAACAGCTCTTCCACCAATTTGATGTGAGGATCCATTGATCCGCCCACATCCAAAAACAGCAATACCTTTACAGCGTTGCGTCGTTCCGGGCGCGTTTGCACGTCCAGATACCCGTTTTCTGCAGTCGAACGGATTGTGCCTGGCAGGTCCAATTCTTCGACAGCGCCATCACGCGCCCATTTGCGCAACCGCTTCAAGGCGACCTTGATGTTGCGAGTGCCCAATTCGACGGTGTCATCAAGATTGCGAAACTCGCGTTTGTCCCACACCTTTACTGCACGCTGATGGCGGCTTTCTTTTTGGCCGATGCGCACGCCTTCGGGGTTGTAGCCATATGCGCCAAAGGGCGAGGTGCCCGCCGTTCCAACCCATTTGCTGCCGCCTTGATGACGTCCTTTTTGTTCTTCAAGACGTTCGCGTAAGGTTTCCATCAATTTGTCAAATCCGCCAAGGGCTTGGATTTCCTTGCGTTCTTCATCGCTCAGGTGCTTTTCGGCCAGCTTTTCCAACCAATCGGCCGGTATATCTACAGATTCCAGAACCTGATCCAACTGAATGTTCTCAAGACCTTCAAAGGCTGCCGCAAACGCTTGGTCAAATTTGTCGATGTTGCGTTCGTCTTTCACCATTGAGGTGCGCGCAAGATAATAAAACGCGTCCACGTCATAGGTCGCCAAACCTGATTTCATTCCTTCGAGAAAGGTCAAGAATTCCCGCAAAGACACGGGGACGCCGGCTTTGCGAAGTTGCTCAAAGAATGGAATGAACATGAAACGGTATCTCTTGGCGGTGGTCTTGATGGTCAGCTTAGCGCGCCATCCAGTGATCCGCCAGCGGTCTTAAACGACCATGCGGTGCACAAAGACAGTGATGATCATGCCGATCAGTCCAAACGCAATGGCGTAAGAGGCGGCATATTGCGCGAAATCAAGGCGGTTGCCTTGGCGTTTGCGTGCCTGTAGCCCGCCTAGAATAGCGCCCAAAAGCGCTGTGCCTATCACGATCATCTATCTATCCGCGCCCATCGTTGAGCGGATTGAGCGCTCCGATTTCACGCAGCTTTGCGCGAACGGCCCAATCCGGGCCGAACCCGTAGCGTGCCCAGCCAAGGCTGTCCAGTCTGACCGTGGTTGCTTCGCCGGATCGACCTGCCAATTCCAGCGCCTCGGCACGCAGTAACATGAGGGTCGACAATAGCGCTGCGTTTTCATTTTGCGCGGCCAATTCCAGTTGAGGATTGATCAGCAAGATAGCGCGTTCACCGTCCCCTTGGGATATTGCGTATGCGGCAAGTTGCGTTGCGACATAGGCGCGGTGCAATGCGGCCCCGGGCGTTCCGGCGTAAAACCGATCTGCACTGTTAAAGTGGTTTTGTGCCTCATTGGGATCAGTTCCCAACAACACACGACCCATTGCATAATGTGCAAAAGCGCGCCGATGATCTGTCCAACCCATCGTACGCGAAATTTTCAACGCACGTTCCGCCGCCTTTCGCCGTGCGCCTGGTTTGGCCCCATGGGCCAACGCGCCCTGGACCGACTCGCTCCAGGCGGCGGGGGTGCGTGTTGAAAATTGAACGGGCCGCCCTTCGCCAAGTGGATTGATCCGGTTTAGGATCGAGGGCAGGGCTTGCGCAACCTGTCCGCGTGTCATGCCGGACTTCAAGGCAGGGTCGTAATAGGTCTTGAGGATCAGCATGTCGAAACCGGTCAAAACCGTGTGGACATTGTCGTCATTGAACACGCTGTCGGGCAGGCGGTACAAATCGTTAAGCGGACCCAGCGCTTGTGCCAGCTCTTCATGAAGGCAATCGCGAACCTCTTGAGGGCTTGCGTCATTGGGTAGGAATATCGCCACACGTTCGCGGGTTTTTAGCGCGGACCAATGAGCCTTGGAAGTACGGCGCACAGTTTTGTATTCAGAAATGGTTGAGATGTTCGGCACAACAAAACAGGCTGCATTGGGCAGAACATCGCGAATTTCAGCGCGAGACACAGCTTCAATCGTGATATTTGCGGGCTGGGATGCGGGCACTTGGTTAAGTTTGATACCGGCTTCTCGGTCCAATCGATAGACTAGGCGGTTCAGGTCGCTGGTCAACGAGACCGGAGGCGCGCCGGTGACGCGCAAAGTGATCGGCCCTTCAAATCGGGTAAAGATCGCAAGTGCGCGACCGCTTTCCAGCTGAAACCCAAGCTCGATGAAATCTAACGCGATATCGCTGTTGGATTTCTGTGTTGCGGTAGGTTTGGGTGCGCCAAATGTTTTCATCGGCGGCAGGTCGGCCGTTGGTATGTAGGCGCGGGTGGGGGTGTCCGCTGGAGTGACCGGCACACACGCATTCAAAAGCAACGCAAGCGGAAGGGCAAATTTGTGCATCTTAGCCCGCTCGTTCATATTTGATGAAAGGACTAAGGCGACCAACCCGGTCGTATAATTTGCGAGCTTGTGCGTTGAAATCCTGGGTGAGCCAATAAACGGACGGGCATCCGGCGGTATCCGCTTCTGAATAAACGCCTTCGATCAATGCACGACCAACACCACGGCCTCGCATCTCAGGATCAGCGTAAAGGTCCTGCAAATAGCAGACGTTTTCCACGCGCCAGCCATGACGATGAAACAGGTAATGGGCCAGCCCAACAAGTTTGCCGTCGACCTCTGCCACCAATGCATTGAAGTCTTGAGGGTCGTCCCCAAGCAAACGCTCGAAATAGGTATCGAAAATCTCGCCAGGGCGAGATGTCTCGTAGAATGCCAAATACGCTTCCCACAGACTGTCCCAATCAGGGCGATCTGCACGGGTCAGCGGACGCACTTTTACTGCGCTTGTTCCACTCATATTGCCTGCCTGCCTCATTCAGACGCGGGTATTTTGGGCTTTTCGCCTCTCACCCGAGATAGTGTTTTTACTGTAAGGCAAGTTTTCAGCGCCAGACCAGCAATTGTTTAGAGTTTTCTAACAATCGTCCATTCAAATGCATAAATGCGATCCGATGTGTCATTATTGTCGGCTTTGATGGGGCGACAGCACATTCATCTGTTGTCCTCACGGCAAGGCGAACCTGCGGCTGACTACGCTGAACAGCGGTTGATCACACCGTTTCTAGGTTGGAACGGGTTTCAAGGTCTCAGGCATGGTTGACCTGTTCACTTGAAACCACTTTACAAGTCTGACGCTACCGTTGACCACGTGCCATGAAAGCAAGACGTTCGAACAGGTGGACGTCTTGTTCGTTTTTCAGCAAAGCACCATGCAGCTTGGGCAGGCTTGATGCGCCGTCACGTTTAAGATCTTCGGCTGTCATGTCCCCGGCAAGCAGTAGCTTCAACCAATCTAACACTTCGGATGTTGACGGTTTCTTTTTCAAACCGGCTTGATCGCGAATTTCAAAAAACTGGGTCAGAGCTGTTGTCAGCAGCCCTTCTTTGATGCCGGGGTGATGGACTTCGACAATCTTGCGCATTGTGTCCATGTCGGGAAAGCGAATGTAGTGGAAAAAGCACCGGCGCAGAAAGGCATCGGGCAGCTCTTTTTCGTTGTTTGAGGTGATGATCACGATCGGTCGGTGTTTGGCCTTGATGGTTTCACCGGTCTCATAGACGTGGAATTCCATCTTATCGATTTCTTGTAGCAGATCATTTGGAAATTCGATGTCGGCTTTGTCGACTTCGTCGATCAACAGAACGACTTTTTTGTCCGTATCGAATGCCTGCCACAGCTTGCCTTTACGGATGTAATTTTTGACATCGTTGACCCGATCATCGCCCAATTGGCTGTCGCGCAGTCGACTAATCGCATCATATTCATACAAGCCTTGCTGCGCGCGTGTCGTCGATTTGACGTTCCATTCGTGCATTTCAAGGTCAAGCGCTTGCGCCACCTGTTTGGCCAATTCTGTCTTGCCAGTGCCGGGTTCCCCTTTGACAAGCAGTGGTCGCTCTAAAGTTACCGCAGCGTTAACCGCCATCGTAAGATCGTCCGTGGCCACATATCCCGCAGTGCCTTGAAATTTCATAATGGTTTCCCTTTCCGGAACAATAACGATGACATAAACCTTTTAGCCATTGAAGTGCGGAATTGTGTAGTGACAATCGACAGAGATACAGGTAGATGCTGCGTCAGGGAAGCTGGCGGGGGTGACCTTAGGAGAGTGCCATGATCGAAGCCAGTCGTATTGAGGGGAACGATATGAAGCAGGAAGTTTTTTTACCTGATGACTACCGACCGGCTGAAGACGAACCATTCATGAATGACCGCCAAGTCGAGTATTTTCGACGCAAGTTATTTCAATGGAAAAACGAACTTTTGGCAGGCAGTCGCGATACAATCGAAGGATTGCAAGACGGGACACGAAATATCCCGGACATTGCAGATCGAGCAAGCGAAGAAACCGACAGAGCGTTGGAATTGCGCACACGGGATCGCCAGCGCAAGCTGGTTGCCAAGATTGATTCAGCTTTGCGTCGCATTGATGAAGGTGAGTTCGGGTATTGCAGCGTCACAGGCGAACCAATTTCGTTGAAACGCTTGGATGCGCGTCCCATCGCAACAATGAGCCTTGAGGCGCAAGAGCGCCACGAGCGCCGCGAGAAAGTTCACCGGGACGAGTAATCACCAACCAGGTGAAGACAGAAAGAAAGCGCGCCGAATTGAGCGCGCTTTTTTTGTGCAATGTGCCCAAATTGAGTGCACTTTACGTGCACGCTCGATTCTGGATTTGGCGCGTATTGGACCGTGGTTTTTCACGCATTTGGGTTGGCGCGCGCAAGCATGCCAAACAGATCACGGGGATCGTCTGGATCAGCTAACATATCCAATGCGGTGAAAAAGGACGTGTTGTGGATGGAATCGCGCACGTAGCGCAGGGCAGAAAAATCCTCGATTGCGAAACCGACGCTGTCAAAGACAGTGATTTGATTGTTTGAGGTACGTCCCGATTTGCGGCCTGCAAAAACTTCCCAAAGTTCTGTGACGGGGTGATCATCCGCCAATTGCTGAATGTCGCCTTCGATGCGTGTTTGAGGTGGGTATTCCACGAAAATGTCTGAACGATGCAGAATCGCAGGGGCCAATTCAGTTTTGCCCGGGCAGTCGCCACCAATTGCGTTTATGTGAACGCCAGATCCAACCATGTTGTCACTGAGGATGGTCGCATATTTTTTGTCTGCGGTGCAGGTCGTCAATATCTGGGCGCTTTGGATGGCTTCTTCTGGGCTCTGGCAGATTGTGACATCAAGACCGTTATTGGCCAGATTGGCGGCACATTTTTCGCTGGCGTTGCGATCAATGTCATAGAGGCGCACGGACGATATGCCGGCAATGGTCTTCATTGCGAGACTTTGAAATTCTGATTGTGCGCCATTTCCAATCATCGCCATCGTTTTCGCCCCTTGAGGCGCGAGCTTCTTGGCAACCAAGGCCGAAGTCGCCGCGGTGCGCAAAGCGGTCAGCACGGTCATTTCGCTAAACAGGACAGGGTATCCGGTGGCCACATCGGCCAACAGTCCAAACGCGGTTACGGTTTGTAGCCCGTCTTGGGTGTTTTTGGGATGCCCATTCACATATTTGAACCCGTAAATGTCGCCGTCCGACGTGGGCATCAATTCAATAGTGCCTTCGGCGGAATGGTTGGCGATGCGGGGCGTTTTATCGAAGCTTTCCCAGCGAAGGAAATCCGCTTCGATGTACTCAGCTAAGGCGGACAACATGTCTGGCAACCCGACGTGATGGATCAATTGCATCATCTGGTCGACGGATACAAACGGAACAAGTGCCTTTTCAGAGGGTCCAAGCATTGTCATTTCCTTTCTGGGAATTGGCAGATGGGAAGGGAGCTGCAACAGCCCCGATGAATTTCGATAGACTTCTGTCGTTTGAATCGCTTGTCGTGCCGAAGAGTGTTCGGGTGTGCATGCGGCAGTCGAAATAAGGAATGATGTTTTGGGTTTGTGGCATCATTCATGCGCCGCTTTTGGTTGGGCGATCAAAGATACGTTTCCCAAACGCGGAGCAGATCAGGTCGACAATTGTCGAAGCCGTGCGACCGCGTTCATCGAGAAATGGATTAAGCTCTGCAATGTCCATCGAAGACATCAAATTACTGTCACTTAACATCTCCATGACCAGATGGGCTTCGCGCAGTGTAGCGCCTCCCGGAACTGTTGTGCCGACTGCTGGCGCGACTTCGGGGTCAAGGAAATCAACGTCAAAGGACACGTGCAGCATGCCTTTCGCACGGGCGACCTGATCGAGGAACGCGTTCAGTGGACGGACAATGCCGCCTTCATCAATGGCGCGCATGTCCACGTTGTGAAAATTGCTTTCCTGAAGGGCCGCTTTTTCGGCGGCGTCCACGGATCGCAAGCCAATCATGCAGACTTGTTCCAACGGTATGGGATGGGGGACAGCGGGAAATCCAGAAAACCCGGCACGCCCGGTAACATATCCCATCGGTGTTCCATGCAGATTGCCGGACTGCGTCGTGTCTAACGTGTGGTAATCTGTGTGTGCATCTAGCCAAAGCACGTAAAGAGGACGGCCAACCAATGCCGCATGTTCTGCAGCACCGTGCAATGTCCCCAACGCCATTGCGTGATCACCGCCCATGAAGATGGGCAGGTCAGATTGCAACTGATCCTTCATCGCGGCAGACAATGTTTTTTGCCACGCGATCACGGCGGATTTGGCGTGAAGATGGTCCTCATCTTTCAAATCAAGAGGGCCGGGCTTCAAATCCCCCAAATCTTGGACAGTGTATCCCAGTGCCGTAATGCTTTCGGCCAAACCAGCCGTGCGCAGGCTGTCAGGCCCCATAAGGCAGCCGTTTCTGCGCTTTCCACAATCAATAGGGGCGCCGATCAAGGCGATGCTGGGTTTTGTCATGACTGGCTCCTTTTTGGGGTGCTCTGTCAAAGATGATATCGAATTGAGTTGATGTTAAGTGAGCAAAGTGATCATTATGATCAGCAATTTATCAAAATGGATGATAAAATGGACGAAATGGACAGAAAGCTGTTGTCGGCGCTGCGCCACAACGCACGTGCGTCATTAAGTGATTTGTCGGCAGGTTTGGGAATTGGGCGGGCAACTGTTCGTACACGTCTGGAAAAGATGCAGGAACGCGGCGATATCGTTGGATTTTCTGTCGTCACGCGCGAGGATGTCGCCGAGGACCCAGTGCGCGGCCTAATGATGATTGCCATCGAGGGACGCGGGACCGAACGGATATTGCGTCAACTCAATGGGTTTTCTGAGGTCCGCAAGCTTTGGTCAACACATGGCCGTTGGGATGTGATTTGCGAAATTGGAACATCAAGTCTGCAGGTCTTTGACGACGTCTTATTCAGCATTCGCCGTTTGGATGGGATTGTGGCGTCTGAAACAAGTTTGCTTTTGTCGACGCGCAAGTCAGCTTAGTTGCGTTTTATCGCTGTGATCCAAAAAGCTGCTAACAACAGAGAGATGATCGCGTTCCAGCCGGCCATCGATATGCCCCCAAGGCTCCAGGCGATGTCATCGCACCGCACAAGAGGGGCTGCCATGATCTGATTGAACAAATCGTCGGCGTTTAACGTGCTAACGTCACCGCCTGTGCAGGTGGCAGGGCCTTCCCACCACTTTTGTTCGACACCGACATGATACGCGCCAATGGCAGCTGTTGTCAGTGCGGCCACAGTGCCTAAACCAAGCAAGATTGGGGACGGGACAAAAAAGAACAACGCCCCCAAGGCAATGGCTAAGACATGTGGATAACGCTGCCAGATGCACATTTTGCACGGGGCCAGCCCGCCCAAATGCTGAAACGCAAATGCGCCCAGCAAAAGGGCCAATGACCCTCCGGCAGCACATCCAACACGACGAAACTGCGTCATAGATGCCCCGCAGCGAGAAAGCCGCCAACAAGAACGACCACAAAGACCACAAAGACCAAGCCCAAACGACGTTCAATAAAGTCGCGAATGGGTTCGCCATAAAGGCGCAGAAGGGTGGCCACGATGAAAAACCGCAATCCGCGGGCCAAGATCGATGTCAAAATGAACGTCACCAGCGGCATACCTGTCCAACCGGACATGATAGTGATGACCTTGTACGGAAACGGAGTAATCCCAGCCGTTAAGACGGCCCAGAAGCCAAAATCATTGAAGCGCGTATTAAAGGCTTCCATCGACTCGGCCTTGCCCAATGCGGCCAAGATCGGTTGCCCGATGCCTTCCCAGGCAAAGGCACCAATCGCATAGCCGAGCATACCGCCCAAGACAGAGGCGACCAAGGCGACCCCAGCAATCACCCAAGCGCGAGACGGGCGCGCAAGAATCATGGGAATCATCAAAATATCTGGCGGGATAGGGAAAACCGAACTTTCGGCAAATGAAACGACCGCCAGCACCCATAGAGCGCGCGGATGTTCCGCCATGGAAAGGGTCCAATTATAAAGCTTTTTTAACATGAGGGCGCCAGACCATACGTCAGTCGCATCGTCAAGCATTTTGCCTCTGGACGTCTGCTGCACACATGATTATGGAAGCGGTGCGTGCCCAAGTGGCGGAATGGTAGACGCAGGGGATTCAAAATCCCCCGTCCTAACGGACGTGCCGGTTCGAGTCCGGCCTTGGGTACCAAAGGCTCTTCAGTAGGCCTTGCACGCAAACTTACTGACCTCTTACTTCTCTAGGTTTCGTTTGATTGACCGGGTATAAGGGGTGAGGTTTTGCGCTATGTCAAAAGGGGTTTGCTATTGGCAAATGATGCTGACCGTCCATTCTATTTGAGGTGAAATACTCTGTAAGAATGAGTGCTTTATAGCGTCAATTTAAATGAGATTTTGCCGGTTTTTCCGATGTCGAATCCTTCCTCGATGCGCGCAAGACATTGAAAAGCCACGAGGTGGAAGTACTGAAACCCGAAGCGTCAAAGCAGTGACGTTGGCCCTACATTCATTGGGCGTTGCTTGCGCGCCAGTGTTCCCAGTCTTCCGGCGTGTCTAAATCCCGTCGTGCAGCCATGCCATTTAACGTTACAAAATGAACGGCTGGTTGGGCGGCGGCAACGACGCTTTGCGCACCATTGTCGCCCTTGATGTTCGCAAACTCAGCAAACAACGCTTGGTCAAACAAAACCGGATGCCCGGGGGCTCCATCTTCTGTCGCGCCGCGCCAGACCAGCGCATCAGGTGCAAATATCGGAGCATCCAGAACCAATTGAAGATGTTCCGTGGTTATTTCGGGTAAATCCGCCAACAGCAAAAGCAACCGTTTCGCTTTGTGCTGCAACGCTTGGACGGATGTGCGCAGGCTCACGCTCATTCCCTGTTCAGCACTAGGAACAGGCAAACGGTCGACATCCAATCCATCAAGAGCATCGTATCGCGCATGTGGAAAAACGGGCAGGGCGATTATAACGGGGCATCCCGTCGCCAATGCCCGTTGGGCCACGATCCGAAGCAAGGGCAAGCCATCAATGGTTTCAAGCAACTTGTCCCCACCACGCATCCGAGACGACGTGCCAGCAGCAAGAATTAAAATATGTGCCTGTTCTGGCATCTTAGCCTCGCATACGGTCGCCGTCCGGGTCGAACAATGCCTTCGTCATTACCTGCGCTTTGCGCATTTGTCCCAGAATTTCGATCTCAACTTCCAATCCATCAACGATCCGATCCGTGGGCAAGAACCCTTGCGCAACGGATGTTTGTGCACAATGGGAATACCCGCCTGATGTGCAAAACCCAACAACTTTCCCGTTTAACCAGATCGGCTCGTACCCCGACACATCGGTGTCGTCTGCATCAACGGTAAACGCACATAACCGACGGCTGGCCCCATTTTCACGTTCAGCCTCAGCAGGGGTGCGACCGATGAAATCGACGTCTTTTTTCCAGGAAATGAATCGATCCAACCCCGTTTCAGCAGCTGTGTAATCGGGTGAAAATTCTGACATCCAACTGCCAAAGAAGCGATCCAATCGCAGGGACATCATGGCGCGCATCCCAAAGGGTTTCATGCCAAACCCTTGTCCCGCAGTCCACAATTCATCCCAAAGATGGCGTTGATACATGGGGGATGTGTAAATTTCGTACCCCAAGTCGCCCGTATAGCTTAGCCGCTGCACGATACAGGGTGCCATTCCGATATCCATTTGAACCACATCCAAGAACCGAATGTCTTGCACTGATCCGCGCGTCACAGCGTCCAATACCTTTCGCGCATTGGGTCCTGCGATTTGAAATCCTGTGCGTGTATCGCTTATATTACTGATGGTTACGTCGTGACTTTGATGTTGATCGAACCAGCGCATGTGAAATGCTTGACTGCCATAGCTCGCGGTGAGTTGGAACAGATCCTCTTGCAGGCAAGACACTGTAAAATCACCAATCAACTTGCCCTTATGGCTCAGCATCGGGGTCAAGGATACACGCCCCATCTTGGGGATGCGTCCGGCCATAATGCGATCTAACCATGCCCGCGCGTTCCCACCGCGAATTTCGTATTTCCCAAAATTATGGGTTTCATTGATTCCGACGTTGTCGCGAACGGCTTTCACCTCGCGGTTTGTTGCTTCAAATGCGTTCGATCGTCGGAAGGAAGGTGTTTCAAAGCGGGCTTCGTCACCTTGAGCAAAGTAATTTGGCACCTCGAGCCCATACTGAGCGCCCCAGACCGCGCCCATATTATCAAAGACATCGTACATCGGCGTGCGTCGCAGGCCGCGTGCTGCTGGCAATTCTTCGTTGGGATAAGAGACACTGAACCGTTTTTGATAATTTTCGATCACTTTGGGGCGGGTATATTCGGATGTCAGCCATGTGGGAAAACGGGCCACATCCATTGCCATAACGTCGCGCTCGGGCTCTCCTTCGATCATCCATTGTGCCAAGGTCAATCCGACGCCGCCGCCTTGGCTGAACCCGGCCATGACACCGCAGGCAGACCAATAATTGCGCATACCTGGAACAGGACCGACCAAGGGGTTCCCATCTGGTGCAAAGGTAAAGGGGCCATGGATCACAGATTTAATGCCTGCATGTTCCAAAACGGGGAACCGCTGATAGGCGAATGAAATACTGTCTTCGATTTTGTCAAAATCATCGGGCAACAATTCGTGACCAAAGTCCCACGACGTGCCATCCACAGCCCAAGGGCGGCAGGGTTGTTCGTAAAATCCGATGCACAGGCCACGCCCCTCTTGCCGCAAATAGCTTTCTCCTGCGGGGTCCATCACATGGGGATGTTCGCTGTCGCGCTCGTAAATCTCGGGCACGGCATCGGTGACAATGTATTGATGCTCCATCGGGTGCAGCGGAAAATAAACGCCCGCCATTGCGCCGACTTCCCGCGCCCATAACCCGCCAGCATTGACGATGTGTTCAGCGTGAACCGTGCCTTTGTTCGTCACAATATCCCATGTGCCGTCGCTGCGCTGGTTGGTTTCCTGCACCATACAATGAGTTTCAATCGTCGCCCCGCCCATGCGTGCAGCTTTGGCATAGGCATGTGTCGTTCCCGAGGGATCAAGGTGTCCATCAAGCGGATCGTAAAGCGCGCCAAGAATTCCGTCTGTATTGGTTATAGGGGCGATTTTTGCGATCTCTTCGGGCCCGACAATCTCGGTTTCTAATCCCATAAAACGATGTTTGGCCCGTTCGGCCAGCAACATGTCAAACCGATCCTGATTGTCGGCAAGCGTGACGCCGCCGACATGATGCAATCCACAGGACATTCCGGTGATGTCTTCCAATTCTTTGTAAAGACGGATCGTATATCCTTGAAGCGCGGCCATATTCGTGTCGCCATTCAAGGTATGAAATCCGCCCGCGGCGTGCCAGGTCGATCCAGATGTTAGTTCGGATCGCTCAACAAGCATGACATCCGACCAGCCAAGTTTTGTCAGGTGATAGAGAACCGAACATCCAACCACACCGCCTCCAATGATCACAACGCGCGCAGTGGTTTGCATCAGGTTCTCCTTGTCGTTCTATATTTGGGGCTGTGAATTGCCCATTTGTTAAAACTGTAGACAAACGGTCAAGGCAAGCGATGGTGCAACAACGACAAGGGATGTCGCGTTCGGGCATTTGCGCTGTCTTCGACGTGCAAGAGTGAATGAAACACGAGGGAGAGTGCCAATGAAAAGTCACGCGCAGGCAGTCGTGATTGGCGGTGGAGTCATTGGATGTTCAATACTGTATCACCTCACCAAATTGGGTTGGCATGATGTTGTCTTGCTTGAGCGGGACGAGTTGACCTCCGGGTCGACATGGCATGCAGCTGCCAACATTCACGGTCTGCATGACAGCACAAATATCAGCCGAATTCAGCACTATACAATGAACCTGTACAAAGAGCTCGAGGCGGAAACCGGGCAGGGATGTGGGGTTTTCCAACCTGGGTCCTTGTATCTTGCCCAGACCGAAGCGCGGGAACACCAACTGCGGCTGCAAGCGGCTAAGGCCAAGCTGCATGGCATGAATTTTCACGAAGTCAGCCGGGACGAAGCTGAACGTTTGCACCCTTTGGTCGATTACGACGGCGTCCGCTGCATCATGTGGGAACCCGATGGCGGCAATGTGGATCCGTCCGGGGTCACCAATGCCTATGCGACGGGGGCACGTCAAAATGGAGCTGAGATTTATCGATTTACCCCGGTGACAGCAACAGAACAGCAATCAAACGGCAGCTGGATCGTGAAGACGCCGAAAGGGGATATTCAAACAGACTGGGTTATCAATGCGGCTGGGTTGTGGGGGCGCGAAGTCGCCGCACTTGCCGGTTTGACTTTGCCGCTGCAACCGACAGAACATCAGTATTTTGTGACAGAGACGATTGCAGATATTGCCCAAATGGATCGCCGCTTGCCATCTGTGGCGGATCGAGACGGCGAATATTATCTGCGTCAAGAGGGCCAAGGCCTGTTGGTTGGGGCCTATGAAAAAGACCTACGGTTCTGGGCAGAAGAGGGAACACCACAAGGGTTTGGCCACGAACTTTTTGCAGATGATTTGGATCGTATCGAAGACAATATTATGCGCGCAATCGAACGCGTTCCTGCTGTTGGGACGGCGGGCATCAAGCGTGTGATCAATGGTCCGATGATTTGGTCACCTGATTCCAACGTTTTGTTTGGCCCTGTTCCAGAGCTTGAAAACTATTTCTGCTGCAACGGGATCATTCCCGGGTTTTCTCAATCGGGCGGTATGGGCCTTCTGGCTGCGCAATGGATTGTCGAAGGTGAAACGAAATACAACATGTTCGCATGGGATGTGGCGAGATTTGGCACCTGGGCGGGCACAGCCTTCACCAAAGCCCGCGTAGGTGATCAATATGCGCACCGTTTCAAAATTCACTTTCCCGGTGAAGAACGCGAAGCGGGTCGGCCCGTGCGAAAGCGCCCTGTCTATGATGTGCAAAAACACATGGGGGCCGTGTTTGGCCTGAATTACGGGTGGGAGCATCCGCTTTATTTCGGGGATGTTGCCGATACGGCCGGGTTCACCCGCCAACCTTGGTGGACCGTTGTCGGTGATGAATGCCGAATGCTGCGCGATCGTGCGGGCATTATCGATATTTCGAATTTCGCCAAATACTGTGTCAAAGGGGCCGGAGCCGAAGAGTGGTTAAACGCGGTTTTTGCAAATCGCATGCCCAAATCAGTTGGGAAATCTTGCCTGACGCCATTGATCAGTCAACGCGGCGGAATCGCGGGCGATTTTACCGTCACGCGGCTGGCGCAAGACGAATTCTGGATCATCGGGTCAGGAATGGCAGAACGGTATCATCACCGGTTTTTCAAAATGGTGCCTTTGCCCAAGGGAACGTCTTTTGAAACTCTGACAGAGGCTTTCTGTGGCTTCAACGTTGCGGGCCCCGCGTCGCGCGACATGCTCCAACGCATGACCAATTGTTCTTTGTTACCTGATGATTTTGCTTTCATGCAAAGTGCGTGGATCCAACTGGCAGGTGTCAATGTTCTGGCCCTTCGTGTGTCGTTCTCTGGTGATCTTGGTTGGGAATTGCATTGCGAGGTAGAAGATCAGGAAAAGCTTTATATCGCGTTAGTCGAAGAAGGGCGCGCAGTTGGAGCGGGTCCAGTTGGAAGCCGAGCATTGATGAGCTTGCGCATCGAAAAGGGATATGGATCCTGGAGCCGCGA
Source organism: Paracoccaceae bacterium (assembly GCA_039960995.1). GTDB lineage: Bacteria > Pseudomonadota > Alphaproteobacteria > Rhodobacterales > Rhodobacteraceae > JABSSA01. The sequence continues at coordinate 198,264 of JBDVKF010000075.1, forward strand.
ATACAGCCCAGAGTACTGGCCCCAAGAAGTAGGGTTGGACCGCCTTTGCAAACTGGACAAGGATTTCTTGCACAAAGACGCTGTTGTTGCGGTGTTGCAGAACGAACCGCGCGAACATTTGGTTCTGTTAGAGCTTGATGGCGCACAGACCGATGCGTCAAACGCGGATGCGACCGGAGGCGAGCCGATATTCAAAGACGGCAAGGGGATCGGGCGCGTGACTTCGGGCGCCTATGGTTACAGCGTCGGGAAAAGCCTTGCACTGGGATATGTGAAGGGCGCGAAAGCTGGGGATACAGTTGATGTTATGGTTCTAGGGCGCGCGCATCAGGCCCGCATATTGGATGAACCGCCGTTTGATCCGAAGGGCGCACGACTTAGGGGATAACACCCTTGTTTTGTATCACTAACAGGGCAGATCACTTTCTGCGCGAAAGCGGCAAGAACGGTGAAATCCGAAATGAGGACCCATATCCGCGTGACCTGGATCGAAGCACAGGCGTGTTGTTTGACGTTCCACCAGCCTGTTCCCGGAATACAATGAACAGCCCGGATGAAATGATGATGGCCGCACCAAGGAACGTGATCGAATCGATCCGTTCATCGAAAAACAGAACACCGTAAATCGATGCCCAGACGATTTGACTATACTGCATCGGAGCAACAATCGCGGCTTCGGCATTTTTGTAGGCGGCGATCATCAGCAAACCTGCGAGAAACCCAAACAGCGAAACGATAGCCACGGCACCCAGATGTGTAACAGGCATTGGCTGGTACGTTTTGGGCATTAAAAACGCCATCAACAAAAAGTTCGCCAACAATGGATAAAGCAACAGCACAACACTGCGTTCATCGCGCCCGATCTTGCGCACAATCACCGAGGCCAAAGCGCTGAATATCGCGGCAGTCAGTGCGGCGAGATGGCCCAGATGAAGGTCTGTTGATCCTGGGCGCAGCACGACCACAACACCCGCCAAACCTACAAGAACGGCCAGCAATCGCCGCCACCCGACACGTTCGCCCAATATCGGGATTGCCAGCAACGTGATGATCAAAGGGGCGGCAAACAAGATCGCATAGGTCTGCGCAAGGGGCAGGACAGTAAAGGCGTAAAAGGCCGACGTCATCGCAATGATGACGCAACCTGTGCGCAGCGCGGTCCACCATGGATGGGCGGGGCGCAAATTTGCTTCGGTCTGGTCCCGCATCAACATCAAGGTCGTCAACGGAAACGACATTAGGGTGGTGAAAAAGATGATCTGAAACGGAGAATACGTGCCGCCAAGAAATTTGATAACGACGTCATGCGACGCAAATAGTGCAAATGCGCACAAGGCAAACAAAGCGCCGTTTCGATTTGATTTGGATGTCGTGGTCATGGCCCAGCCGCAAATTCTGGATTTGGGAGATCAAGACCTCATCCAACCTAAAGATGCAACCCGAGTGCTTGGTATCGAACCAATAGAGATGTTGATGACCTTTTATCAGCGCCAAAATGCTCAAATACGCGTCACGTGCCGCGCAGTCAGCGGGACAATCGCCATGAGTACCACAAGGGCCCAAAACGCCGTTGGAAGGGTTGTGGCATCTGCTGTGAACCCAACAAGGGCAGGGCCGATCAAAATACCTGTATACCCGGTTGTCGTGACCGAAGCGACGGCCAAGCCTGCAGGCATGACGGATTGGCGACCCGCGGCGCTGAATACAATCGGAACCAGGTTCGCCGCCCCCAATCCGATCAGAATGAACCCTGACAGGGCAATCAATGGCCAAGGCGAAACAAGAACAACAGCGACCCCAACCATGGTTGCGACGCCGCCATAGACCAGTACACGGTACTGCCCAATCGCGGCCACCGTGCGGTCGCCGGTTAAACGCGCAACAACCATCGCGACGGAAAATATAATGTAACCAACACCCGCGTTTTCCAAATTGACCAATTCACGATCCACCAGAAGCAACGCACCCCAATCTAAAATAGCACCTTCAACCAAAAATGTTACTCCGGCCAAGACTGCCAAGAGCAAAACAATGCCATGCGGAAATGCAAAAGGTTCTGGGGTCGCACCGCTGACAGCCAGCAATCGAGGCCGCGCCAATACCAGCGCGCACAGCGCCACGGCGGCCCCAATGAATGCGGCAATGGCAAAGGGCAATCCAACGCTTAGCAACAGGGTCATCAGACCTGCACCAAAAAAGCCGCCAATGCTGAATTGCGCATGAAAGTTTGACATCAACGGGCGCTTTTCCTGCCCTTCGATTTCTGCGCCGTGCACGTTCATTGCGACATCGATGGTGCCTAGTGACGCCCCAAAGAAAAACAGCGACGCACCCAGCATGAGGGGCGTCGCAGACAGTGCCAATATTGGCAACACGGCCACCAGTCCAAAACCACCCAGCAAGACCATCGGACGCGCTCCGCGACGCGCTGATACGACCCCGGTGATCGGCATCGCGACCATCGATCCGATCCCAAGGCAAAGCAAAAGCAATCCGAACTGGCCTTCGTCCGCCCCAACGTTCGCTTTTATGAACGGAAAAAGCGGGGCACAGCAGGCCATCGCAAAGCCCGCCGCAAAGAACGCGAGGCGCGTGGCAAGCCGGGCCGGTGCGGTCGATGCATGATCCGTCATTGGAACCTTTTGTGCAGTGCCCGCGAAAATTGGGCAGGGGAGTGTTTAACCACCAAGCGGACGAATGCGCAGATCTGTAATGCGGTTGCCCTCGCGCCCTGTAATTTCAAAGCGAAACCCGTGAAAGCTGAACACCTGCCCAACGGTCGGGATCATCTGTGCTTCGTGGATGACCAAACCTGCAATTGTGTTGGCCTCATCATCAGGAAGGTGCCAATCACCGGCGCGGTTAAGATCGCGGATCGTTGCGGTGCCTTCGACATGATAATGACCATCATCGGCCAGCCGAAACTCGGTATCATCTTCGGGGTCAAATTCGTCGGTAATTTCGCCAACGATTTCTTCCAGAATATCTTCAAGCGTGATCAATCCCTGAAGCGACCCGTATTCATCCACGACCAATGCAAAATGAGATCGAATCCGCAGAAACTGACGCATTTGTTCATCAAGCGTCGTTGTTTCAGGTACGAAATACGGTGGCATTGCCACGGCGCGCACGTCAAAGTCCTGAACCTTGGCAACGTCTCCGCCGTCTAACGCGATCAGGCGGTACATCGCGCGCAGCAGATCCTTGGCGTGGATGACACCAATGATATTTTCGGGTTCACCTTCAAAGACGGGCAGGCGCGTGTGGTTGGATCGCAGACATTGTTCCAAAATCGCTTGTGGTTCTTTGCCAACGTCAATCATCTCGATACCGGAGCGGTGCAACATGATTTCTTCGACAAACCGCTCAGATAAATCCAGCGCGCCCAAAATCCGGTCACGGTCTTCTTTTTCAACAACGCCTTCGGAATGTCCCAGTTGCAATGCGCCTGCGATTTCTTCGCGTACAGCCATGATATGACTGTCAGGGTCGATCTGAACACCGAACAATTGCAAAATTGCACGGACCAGCAATCGAACCGCGCTGACCACAGGGGCAAAGACGCGTACAACAATGGAAATAGGCGCTGACACTATGCTGGCTGCTTTTTCGGCATTGGTGATGGCATAGGTTTTGGGCATCACTTCGGCGAACACCAAAACCAGACCAGTCATAACAAAGGTCGCAAGGGCAATGCCGCTGTCGCCAAAGGCGCGTGTCAAAACCGAAGTGGCCAGAGACGTCGCGAGAATATTGACCAGATTGTTGCCAAGCAGTACCGACCCGATCAGACGTTCATTGTCTTCGGTAATTTCAAGGGCGCGTTGCGCAGCGCGCGATCCTTTGTCCGCTTGGGCCCGCAATTTCCCGCGTGACGCAGCCGTCAATGCGGTTTCGGAGCCTGAAAAGAAGGCAGAGAGGAACAACAAGAACAGCACAACGCCGCTCGTAATCCAGAAGGCGGCGTCCAACATTGAAGTATCGCTATCCATTTCGTGACTTGAAGATTTTCCTGACCTAAGCGTTATGGGGCCTTCGGACTGGTCAATCAAGGGACGGTTGAATGCGGATTTGTGAACTGGGACATTTGGATCAACCTGTCATGCTGTTTGGCGGGCCTTATTCCAATCTTCAAGCCACTCAGGCGTTCATGTCCGAAGCAAATAGGCGCGCGATTCCCGGCACGCACCAAATTTGCACCGGTGATGTTGTCGCTTATTGCGGTAAACCAAATGAAACTGTTGATTTGATCCGTGCAAGCGGGGGTGCCGTTGTTGCCGGTAATTGTGAAAAACAACTGGCATCGAATGCGTCGGATTGTGGATGTGGATTTGATGAAGGATCGACATGCGACATGCTGTCAGTCGGTTGGTATCGTTTTGCAAATGCTCAGCTGTCAGATACTGCGCGTGACTGGATGCGACAATTGCCCGACGTTGCGGTGTTTCGGCATCAAGGTAAACGATGTGCTGTCATTCATGGCGGGCATACGGATATCGCGCGCTTTATCTGGCCGATCTCGACCGATGATTTGTTTGAACAAGAATGGACCGCACTCGAATCCTTGGTTGGTGCATTGGACGTTGTTATTTCGGGACATTGCGGTTTGGCATTCACCAAAAGCACCAAACATGGGACATGGATCAACGCAGGCGTGATCGGTATGCCGCCCAACGACGGCCAAATGACCACGTGTTTTGCCCTTTTGGAAAACGGTAACTTCACCCATCATAGCTTGTCTTATGATGCGCGATCCGCGCAGCAGGACATGGTCAAGGCTGGGTTATCACAAGGGTACGACGCAAGTTTGATCAGTGGTTATTGGCCATCCGAAGACGTGCTTCCGCCTGCTTTGCGCCGGTCTTTGGCGCTGGCCAGTGGATGACTGTCCAAGACCAGCTCGGCCAGCCGGCTTTCTAGAACATGGGTGTAAATCTCGGTCGTGGCGACGTCGGCATGTCCCAGCATCGTCTGTATTGCGCGCAGATCAGCACCACCTGCTAAAAGATGGGTCGCGAAAGCGTGGCGCAATGTGTGCGGGGTGACTTTGGATGGATCGACACCCGCCGCGACTGATAAATCCTTGATCCGCGTATAAAACCAATGGCGTGTCAGGTGACCATCTTTCCCGCGTGAGGGAAACAGGAAGGAAGACGCCGGGGTGCGTTTCTGTGATACCGCCAGGTCTTCAGCTTCATCCCGGACCTGCAACCATGCAGATAACGCGTCGCGGGCGTCTGTGGACAGCGGTACAAGACGTTCCTTGCCCCCTTTGCCGCGGATCAACAACATATTCGGGTCGCCGCGTGCGGCTGCCACTGGCAAGCCGACCAATTCGCTGACACGCATACCCGTGGCATAAAGCAATTCCATCAAGCATGTGTCGCGCAGCTTGTCAGATTGTGTTCGTCCGGTCTGTCGCGCGGCCTGTAAAAGGCGGTCGACTTCTTCTTCGGACAGCGTTTTGGGCAACCGTTTATCTATGCCGGGTGCGGGAACTTGAATGGCGGGGTTGGCATCGCGCCAACCTTCCTCAAATGCAAACCGATAGATTTGTTTGATCGCACTTAACCGTCGGGCGCGTGTTGATTTTGCCAAGCCCTGAGTATCGCAATGCACCATGTAATCTTCGACATGCGCGCGCTGTGCCGTTTCGAAACTGCCGGATTGATTGGCCAGCCAATCGGCAAAGTCTTTTAAATCGCGTCCGTAAGCCAAGAGAGTATTGTGTGACGCGCCAAGCTCTGCTGATTGCGCTTCGAGAAACGTGGATATCCAACGATTTGCGTCTGCACTCACTGTTTGCCCTCCAGCAACAGGATTTGCAGGGCTGCTTGTCGGGCGGTATCTTCCAAGCCCAGGGCGCGCAGCGTGGCCAGAGCGACCGGCAAGCGTGCCATATCGCCAGCAGCACCGTCATTCAGCAAGCTCAACGTATCTAAAAGAGCAGTTCCAAGCGCGCCGCCGCGCGCTGTTCGCATTATTTCGATATCAGCAGGTGTGCGTGTAAAGGCATCGACCAAAGATTGCTCTAACGACCCGTTGCCGGTAACGCCTTGCAAATTCCCAGAAGCCAGCCCGTGCGCAACAGGATATTGCTTTGCGATTTCAGGGAAGGCGGTAGCGGCGTTTTCATAAAGGGGCGAAACGAGGATGAGTTCAAAAACGCGTTTAGCGACGTCGCCGGTTACGGGGACATCTTGCAGAGGCTCTGCAAACAAGGCTGCAATCGGGCGTTCAATGCGTGCGGCGCGGGCTGCGGCCCAAGCTGGGGGCAGAGTTTTGGTGACCGCGGTCACACTGCGGGCGCGTACGGCCTGATCCAAACGCTGAATTGCACTGACGCGGTCCCATATGCCACCCGAGGCTGCAGGTCGGCGAGATGTATAGAGACCCAACAGACGATTTTCGGGCAATGCACCGGTTTCGGCCAACCGTTCGGCGGCTTCAAGCTGTGATTTCCAGCCAGCACGTGGGTTCAGATCGGCATGCGCATAGATCCGAGGCCAGCCGCGTGTTGCCAACCGCTCGCCTTCGGCATCAAACAGAGCAAACATCAGTGCATCCGGTTTTTGCGGCTGGGGTAGGGCCGGCTTGCCTTCGAAAAGCTCCGGGTCCAGAAACCTTGCCAAGGCGTTTGATTTTTGTGTGTCGAACAAACCAAGCGCGTCGCTGGTGCCGTACAAAAGCACAGCAGTGTCATAGTCGCCACTGCGCGCATGGCAATAGACATCAAGACCGGGATCCGTTGTCAGTTTTGGGTTTGCGATTAGGCGTGCACACAACTGTTCCGTTTCGCCCGAAATCAATTGCAGATCGCGGTAGCGTTCAAAATGCGCAGCACTTTGGTCTGGCCCTGCAATTTCAAGTAAGGCCAATGCAGGTTCCAAAGCGCCCATACGCATCAATGTGTCGACCCGCGCAAGATCAAAGGCGCCGCTGTCATCCGACGGGGGTAACACTTCGCCAAGAACCAACGAAAACAACAAAGATTGAGCAGCTGGTAGTCGCGGCAATGTAATTTTGTTGAGTTGTCTTACCAAGGCCTCAGAGTCTGTGCCTGTCCACAAATCTGAAGGCAAACCTGTGACTGTAGACGGAACCAATCCGACCACACGTGTCGTTGCACCATCCAAAGGTGTGACCGTGACATCAGGTGTCAGTCCAGTTTGCGCAACCGGAGCTGTTTGGGTCGCCGCTGGGGCGGCAACCTGTTGATCCAGCCAGTCAATGACTGACAGAGGTTTTTCCGATTGCGCAGCAACCGACCCAGACATCAGCGCCAGAAGCGCTGCCCAAAGGGGCACACCTTTAATTCGCATCCAACACAACGGGTTGACGCGTTTCAACTTGCGGCGGGGAAAAGTCCACGCCAACAAAAGGACCTACATATGCGTAGGCCACCAACCCGATAAAACCCAGTACAACCAGGTAAAATAGGTATTTAAATAGCCGAAACATATCGGCGCCTGCCTCTTCTTTTTTCGCTTTGGCCCTGACCATATATGGCCTTTTCAGCAAAAGCACGTCATTGACAGAAATATGAGCGAAAAACAGCAGCACAACCCAGACTTTAAATTAAAAAAAACCGTTGTAATGGTAGGCATGATGGGGGCCGGTAAAACCGCTGTGGGACGGGCGCTTGCAGAGATATTGGACGTTCCGTTTTTGGACAGTGACGCTGAAATAGAAGCTGCTGCCAATATGTCAGTACAGGAAGTTTTTTCACGCGATGGCGAAGACTTCTTTCGACAGAAAGAAGCGCAAGTCATTGGACGCCTGCTTGATTCGCATCAGGGTGTTCTGTCTACGGGCGGTGGAGCCTACCTGGCGGACGCAAATCGGGCGGCGATTTCTGAAAAAGGTGTCGCTGTTTGGTTGGATGCTGATCTTGGTTTGCTGTGGCAACGTGTTCGACACAAAGATACACGTCCATTGTTACGCACGCAGAACCCACGACGAACCTTGTCCGATATTTATCACGCACGCGTTCCAGTTTACGCGCTGTCTGATCTTTCGGTCAAAGCGAACGCCAAGTATTCCATCGAGGAGATGGCTGAATGCGTTATTCTTGCCCTTAAATCCCGCCCAGATGTTCTTGAGGAATTGAACCATGCCTGAAACGGTCCATGTCGCCTTGGGCGAGCGTGCCTATGATGTAGTGATCGCGGAAGGGTTGTTGTCAGAATCGGCTGCTTATCTGGACCCATTATTAGGCCGCCGGCATGTCACAATCGTCGCTGACGTGCATGTTGCGGAGCTGCATTTGCAGACGCTGCGAAACACACTTGAAAAAGGCGGGATCAGCAGTGCGGTGCTGGAAGTGCCACGTGGTGAGGCATCCAAAAGTTGGACGCATCTGACGGAGGTTGTCGAATGGCTGTTAGATCAGCGTGTTGAACGGAACGATTTGGTTCTCGCACTCGGGGGGGGGGTGATTGGCGACCTTGTCGGGTTTGCTGCAGCGATTTTGCGGCGCGGCGTGCGTTTTGTTCAAGTGCCGACCTCATTGCTGGCACAAGTCGACAGTTCAGTGGGGGGCAAAACTGGTATCAACACGCGGCATGGTAAAAACCTGGTTGGCGCGTTCCATCAACCAAGTCTTGTCTTGGCGGATACGGGATTGTTGGGAACTTTAACGTCTCGGGATCTGCTTGCTGGATACGGCGAAGTCGTAAAATACGGTATGTTGGGCGACACGGCGTTTTTCGAATGGCTCGAAGCCAACGGTCGGGCCTTGGCGTCGGGCGATATAGATGCGCGTAATTTCGCAGTTAAACGGTCTGTGGAAATGAAGGCTGAAATTGTTTTGCGCGACGAAACAGAGCAGGGCGACCGCGCACTTTTGAATCTAGGTCACACGTTTTGCCACGCGCTGGAAGCGGCGACAGGGTATTCAGATCGATTGTTGCATGGGGAAGGCGTGGCCATTGGATGTGCGTTGGCCTTCGAATTGTCCGCACGTCTGGGTTTATGTTCACAAGAAGATCCAAGCCGTGTGCGCGCGCATCTTAAAGACATGGGTATGAAAACCGATTTGAGTGACATTCCCGGTGATTTACCGGGGGCAGATGTTTTGATGGACCTCATGGGACAGGACAAAAAGGTCATTGATGGCAAGTTGCGGTTTATTTTGGCACGGGGGATTGGATCAGCCTTTGTGACATCAGACGTTCCGTCCGATGCCGTCAAGGATGTGCTGAACGACGCTTTGAGCTGATCACTTTTCGAGTTTAATGTCCCAAACGCAAACCGCAGCCCCAAAAGGCTGCGGTCACTTAGGTAAAACTTATCGAAACCTAGAACGGGATTTCGTCGTCGATGTCACGTGATGGAGCAGGGGCGCCACCGCCGCCGTTATTGTCGCCACCGCCGCCGCCATAGTCACCGCCACGATCATCATAGCCCATTTGGCCGCCACCGCCGCCGCCACCATAGTTGCCGACACCGCCAGATTGACTGTCGCGACCATCCAGCATCGTCAACGTGCCGCCAAAGCCCTGCAAAACAACTTCGGTTGAGTATTTGTCTTGGCCTGACTGGTCCTGCCACTTGCGGGTCTGCAATTGGCCTTCGATGTAAACTTTCGATCCTTTGCGCAAATACTGCTCGGCGATCCGGACAAGACCTTCTTGAAAGATTGCGACCGAATGCCATTCCGTCCGTTCGCGCCGTTCGCCCGTATTGCGGTCTTTCCAATTTTCAGACGTCGCGATCCGCAGATTGCATACCTTCCCGCCGTTTTGGAATGTCCGCACTTCTGGGTCGCGCCCGAGATTGCCGATTAGAATGACCTTGTTGACGGATCCTGCCATCTTATTCCCCCGCGTGTTTTTGCATTTGAGCGATTCTGCTCATTGATCTGAATTTGGCTTAATCTACACTTCCCGCAACAGGGTTAACACCATCTTTCGTGATGGATTGGAAAGCTCTGGAAAAAATGTTATAGATCCGGTCAAGGTACGGACCGCTAAGGGGCATGGTTTGAAAATTCGGGTGGGACTTGCAATTCTGTGCGCCAGCGCACTGATCGCTGATGTGGCAGTGGCAGATATATTTTCGTCGCGCAGCCGCAATAATTTATTCAAAAGCCAAACGAAGGTTTTGGACGACCGAGCGTCGTCCCAATACAATTCGTCTGTGCGCTTGCAGCCTGCCAAGATTAAAACACCGACCAAGTGGGGCGACACTCCTTCTTATAAGGGGAAGTATCGCGGCAAGTATCTAGAAGTGGCGCGATCTGCTGCGCGTAAAAACGGCGTGCCCGAAGATTTGTTTTTGCGATTGGTACAGCAGGAGTCAAATTGGAACCCAACTGCTAAATCCCACAAAGGGGCTTTGGGGCTGGCTCAGTTAATGCCCGGTACGGCGCAGTATCTTCGGGTTGATCCTAATGATCCGGCGCAAAATCTTGAAGGTGGTGCACGCTATCTGAAAGAACAGTACAGCAAATTTGGGTCATGGCGCCTTGCTTTGGCTGCATACAATGCAGGCCCAGGCGCTGTTAAAAAATATGGGGGTGTTCCCCCATTTCGCGAAACTCGCAACTATGTGAAGAAGATCTGGGGGTCTTGACGCGGGATCATCACGGCGTCGTCGAATTTCCGCCCAATTGACCGGTCATCTCTGCTGTAACAAGCGAGAGGTGATCATGCCAAAATCAGATGCGAGATTCGAAGAGCGCCTGCGGCGCATATCCGACAACGGTCCGTCCGGAGTTACCATCCCGGGCCAAGTTAGTGATATGTCAGAGAAAGACGAACGCAAGAAGCGTGGTAAACGCGCTCCACGTCAACAACGTGGCAAGGACATGGTTCTAACAGCGTTGTTGTTTGGCGGCATACTTGGAGCTTTGGCCGGATTGGCCTTTCAGAACATTGTTGGTGCACAAGTCTTTCTCGAATTCGATTGGGAAGCCGAATGGGCCACGATGCAGAATGATCTGGTGCGTGCCGCTGTTTGGGGCGCACTTGCGACGGGTCTAACGATGTTGATTCTGACACTGCCCAACCGGAAGAAACAACGCAAAGTTGCAGCTTGGTCGCTTGCCTATACGTTGACTGCAGTCAGCGTGAATGCACAGGATCTTTTCGCACTTGTTCCGCCAGAAAAACTGGCTCTGTTGGCTGGCAATTGATCATTTAAGGCAGCGCGGTTTGTTCCGTGCTCCTTTTGTTCTGTAACGAGTGCCTCTCCAAATCAGCTTACTCCGCAGCGATTTTGATCACGGGTTCCATGTTGTTCAGAACATCGTCGCCAAGGTGGCATTTAATTTGATGCCCATCCGCAAGTTGACGTATTGGTGGAATTTCTTTTTCACACAAATCACCCGGCACTTGCGATTTCCAACGACACCGCGTTTGGAACGGGCAGCCCGAAGGCGGGTTCATGGCCGATGGAATGTCGCCCTCCAACACGATATGCTGCTTTGTGATGCTGGTGTCTGCAATTGGGACCGCTGACAGAAGGGCCTCGGTGTAAGGGTGATAGGGCGGTGAAAACACTTGATCAGTATCACCTAACTCAACCACATGCCCCAAATACATCACCATAACGCGGTCGCTGAGATAGCGTACGATGGACAAGTCATGGCTGATAAACAAAAGCGTTGTTTTCTGTTCGCGCTGAATTTCCATCAGTAGATCAGTGACCGCTGCTTGGACGGAAACATCCAAGGCCGAAACCGGTTCATCTGCCACGACGATCCGCGCGCCACCTGAAAATGCGCGTGCGATGCCGACACGTTGCTTTTGCCCACCCGACAGTTGACGTGGCATGCGTTCGGCAAACGCGCGGGGCAGTTTGACCAGATCAAGCAGTTCCAACATTCTGTCGCGGCGTTCTGCTTCGGTGTTGCCGTATTTGAATATTTCCAACGCTCGAATAATTTGGCGTCCTACGCTCATCGACGGGTTCAACGTGTCAAACGGGTTTTGGAAAACCATCTGCACGTCCGCGACAGTCTGTGTGTCGCGTTCTTCGATGGGCGAATGCTGAATGTTTTTGTTATCCAGCAAAATCTGACCGTCAGTTGCCGTCTCCAAACCCATCAGTACTTTGGCGAATGTCGATTTCCCGCAGCCGGATTCGCCTACAATTGCTAAGGTTTCCGACTCTCGCGCCTCAAAGCTGAGCGTTTCGTTGGCTTTGACGACTTTCTTATCGCCGCCGCCAAACAGCGCGTTGGCCGCCACCTCGTAATGCTTCTTAAGATTGTCCATCTTGAGGACGACGCGCCCCGGAGCATTTTTTTCGAATGTCTTGTCAATTTGGATTGGCGTATTCCAATCGATTTCACTAAATTTCAAACACCGTGAATGGTGACGTTCGTCCCCGGAGACTTCGGACATCATGATATCCCCCTGATCACAGCGCCCGGCCTCAAAATAATCGCAACGTGGCCCAAAGTTGCAACCCTGAGGCCGTTCATGGGGCAGGGGGAAATTTCCAGGAATAGCCACTAAAGGATGCGAGTTTTTGTCCGCGCCCGGCAATGGAATTGAGCGGAACAAAGCTTGCGTATAGGGATGCTGCATCTTGTCAAAGACGTCTTCGATCGACCCTCTTTCGACCGCTTCGCCGGAATACATCACGCAAATCCGGTCGCAGGTTTCCAAAACCAATCCCAAATTGTGTGAAATGAACAGCATGGACGTGCCGTATTTCTTGCCAAGGTCTTTGACCAATTCAACAACAGCCGCTTCGACGGTGACATCAAGAGCCGTTGTTGGTTCATCTAAGATCAGCAAGGACGGTTCCGACATCAATGCCATAGCGATCACAATGCGCTGCTGTTGCCCACCAGACAGTTGATGCGGAAACGAATCCAAAATCCGCATTGGGTCAGGCAATTTGACGTCCGTCACCACTTGAAGCGCGCGGGCATGAGCGTCTTTTTCGTTCATGTTTTGGTGGATCATGGGGACTTCCATCAGCTGACGTCCGATTTTCATCGCCGGGTTCAGTGATGCCATGGGCTCTTGATAGATCATCGCAATTTCGGAACCGCGAATATCGCGCAGTTCTTCCATGCTCATGTCCTGTAAATTTTGCCCCTTGAACTTGATCGATCCGCCAACGATGCGTCCGTTTTTGCCAAGGTCCTGCATGACGCCTAAGGCAACCGTGGATTTTCCACATCCCGATTCCCCGACAAGGCCTACGGCTTCGCCAGGTTGAACGGTTACTGAAAAATCCATGACGGCAGGAATTTCGCGCAACCGGGTGAAGAACGAAATCGAAAGCTTGTCGATCTCAAGGATCGGCCCGTCGTAATCCAACTTAGCCATTTCTGTATCTCCCTGTCCGGAGCGAGCAAGATGTTTCCTGCTTCATCTTTCATGTTTAACCAGAAAGGACCGAGGCCGATGCCACGGTCCTTTCGTTTTAACTTAATCTTTCAAGCTTTCTTCACGCAGTCCGTCTGCCAGCAAATTCAATCCCAGCACCAAAGACATCAGTGAAATGGCTGGAACAATTGCCGCATGCGGGTAAAGGCTTAGCAATCGCCGCCCGGCGTTAATGGTTGTGCCCCAATCGGGACTTTCCGATGAAAGACCCAAGCCAAAGAACCCCAACGTGCCCAAAAGGATTGTGGTGTATCCGATCCGAAGACAGAAATCGACGATCAGAGGCCCGCGTGCATTCGGCAGGATTTCCCACAACATAATGTACCAAGGGCCTTCACCGCGTGTTTGCGCGGCGGCCACATAATCGCGTGTCTTGATGTCCAATGCGAGGCCACGCACAATCCGAAAAACCGTAGGGGCGTTCACAAAAACAACTGATACGAACACCACAAGGATGTTGGCTGGCATCTTCATGAAGTCAAGAAAGGTTGGCAGTCCCCATATTTTGTAGGTCGCGGTTGAGATGATATAACCGTCGTTCGAAATCAGCGCCAAATACACCCAAGCCATCAACCCCAATACAACAACCAGCAACGGTGTGCGCACCTTGGGCTGTGTGTAATAACGTGAATTCAGCAGGATGCAGATAAAGATCAACGGGAAAACAAACAGCACAGTAGCCATATAGTTAGGAATGCCGGTCGCGACGATTTCAGGTGTGACAAGCAAGTAGAACAATAAGATAACGGGGAAAGCCAAAATCAAATTGGCTAGAAAAGACAGGAAGGTATCAAACCGCCCACCGTAATATCCCGCAGGCAATCCCAGAGTTATGCCAACCATAAAGGCAAAGAGCGTCGCAAACGGCGCGATCAGAACAACGATCCAAGCGCCCTTAAACAGACGACTAAAGATGTCACGCGCCAGATTATCGCCGCCCAACAGAAACCATTGGTATTCGCCATCTTCAGCGCCGCGCATTGGCGTGCCAGGCAACTTGTTCTTCATACCGGACACTTGGCTCAGGCTGTCATGGGTTGTGATCAAGTCACCGACACCGGCCATTACACCTGCAAACACCCAAAACATGACCAATCCAAAGCCGATCATTCCGACGGTTGAATCAAACAGTTTCCCATACAGGCCAAGTTTGCGTTTATAGGTGATCGACACTCCGTAGGTCACGACCAATGCGATCCAAACCGGGATCAGGCGTCTGCTCATGCCGCCAACGATACCAGCGCCTTTGGGCCCCATAACCGCACCGACAATGATATAACCAAATGCCAACAGCACCAGACCAAAGCCGAGCCAACGCACCGTCTGCACACTGGTGTCATAGGGACCGCCAGCATTGGACAATGTGCCGTCCGAGTTAGTTATCACGCGTTGACCGCCTGTTGCGTAAGCCAAAACGACCATGGCAAAAACTGCGATTGAAAAGGCGATTGCCAGGTAAAACGATATTGGATCAAGGGCCGTGCCCAGAGATCCAGTCCATGTCAATGGTTCCATCTCTTTGGTCCTCCCTTACCCGATCCGAATACGTGGATTTAAATAGATGTAGCCGATGTCAGATATCAGCTGCGTCAAAAGAACAACGATGACCGAGACCACCGAAATAGCGAGCAAGAGTTCGATGTCATTGTTGCCTGCTGCCTGTACCAAAAGCCAACCAAACCCCTGGTAAGCGAATAGTGTTTCAACGATCACAACGCCATTTAGCAACCAAGGAATTTGCAGCATGATCACGGTAAAGGGCGCGATCAATGCGTTCCGCAAAGCATGTTTCAGAACGATATTGTGGAAACTTACGCCTTTCAGACGGGCCGTTCGGATATATTGTGCGGTCATGACTTCGGTCATGGATGCGCGAGTCATCCGTGCGACATAGCCCATGCCATACAGGGCGATCGTCACAACGGGCAGGGTGAAGTTCTTGAATGTTGCATCGCTCAGGGCACTTTTTGCGGACCCAACAAATAACGACTTTTCGATCCATCCCCATTCAACCAACAGCGGCGATAGTCCAAATTTGGTGGATGCCAACAAAGTAATGAAGATGACGCCAGACACATATTCCGGTGTCGCCGTGGTCGCGATGGAAAAGGTGGAAAGCGTTCGATCCAACCCCGAACCTTCGCGCATCCCGGCAAGAATACCAACAATCAACGCCATGGGTACCATGACCAAAAGAACCCATCCCATAAGCTTCGCCGTGTATCCAAGGTGTAGCCAGACTTTGGCGGTGACTTCCGCCTTGAACACCAGTGAATTCCCCCAATCGCCTTGCAAAACGCCGCAATAGGTTTCGCGCTCTTCAACAGGTGCATTTTCAGCAAAACATTGTCCGGTTTCCAAACCGTCCTCTGTCGTGTTGGTCCAGCCCGGTGCCACACCAAGCCAGCGACCGTATTTGACCAACATATTGTCGGTATAGCCGCGCGCGGACAACCAAGTCTCAACCTGTTCTTCCGACATCCGAAAATTGCCCTGTGTTTTGGCCAGTTTCTCCAAGTTCGGATAGAGATTGGTCATGAAGAAGACGATGAAAGTCAAACATAATGCCGTCAGCAGCATGACCCCCAATCGTCGTAGAATAAATAGTCCCATAATGTGCCCCTGTTGGAAGGCCTTTGCGGTTTAGTCGCATTTGGTGAATCTCGTTCTGTTCTTAAGAACAGACGCATTTTTTGATTTTATTTGCTGTCACCGGAACCGGTCTGTTTAAAACAGACGATCGGGTTTCGCTGCGTTTTGCCCCCCTTGGCATCCCCTTAGGCGGTCACTTGTGCGTCCGCGTCGAGTTTTCGTTGCTCCCTTTATGAGGCTATGAGGACCGGAAAGAGGGCGTACGTCAACGTCGGACAACGAAACTTCGTGTTTTAATTGCGTCTTAGGGCGTCGTTTTGTGCCGTTTGTAAAGATCAAGGGATCGATGACGGGTCAATCACCAAGGCGAGTACTCGTTTTGGTTGTTTTATTACTATTGCAATTCGGATGCCGTGACCCATTCCCAATCAGGCATACGGGCGCGAAACCATGTGCGCTGGCGCTTTGCGTATTGGCGGGTGGCGATGCTTGCGGCTTCGGCGGCTGCGTCTTTATTTAGTTGACCGTTCAGAACAGCGCGACATTGATCAACACCAATCGCGCGGAAAGCGGGCAGGGCGGGGTTGTACCGGTCTTCCATTTGGGCAACCTCTTCCAAAGCGCCCTGATCCAACATGGATGAAAATCGTGTTTCGATTCGCGGGTTTAACCAATCCTTTGGTGCGTCCATGACGATCTTCACTAAATGATCGCCTGACAAAAGCGGCTTCGATTTATTAGACTGCCATTCGTGCAAGGGACGGCCAGTTGCGTGTTCAACCTCCCAGGCGCGTTGAACGCGGGCCCGGTTGGCTTGGTCAAGCCCGTTCAACGTTGTTTTGGACACGCCATCGCGCAATGCATCCAAAGTTAGGCCGTCAGCCTGGTCGCGTATTTCTAACGAAACCGATGGAATATTGGATAATCCTTCGGTAATCGCGGAAAAATACAAGCCTGTTCCACCGACGATGATTGGGCGCGTGCCAGATTTCAAGATATGTTCGACATCATGCAACCAATGCCCAACAGAATATTCGGCGTCATAGGCCACATGACCATAAAGCGCATGTGGCGCGCGCGCTTCTTCTTTCACCGATGGGCGGGCTGAGAGGATGCGCCAGCATGCGTATACCTGACTGGCATCCGCATTGATCACCGTGCCGCCTTGTGATTCTGCCAGCGCCAAAGCCAAGGCAGATTTACCGCTGGCAGTGGGTCCAGCGATAAATACCGGGGCATCTGGCGAAATCTTTTGCAAAAGGGTGTGGATCATTGGGTTAATCGCATTGAACTCGGTTCCATTTTAGGACAGTTTGCGCGCGATTGCGACCATAGCCTGGGGGCCACACATGACCGAGACGGATTCAACCTTCAACCGCGTCATGCTTAAGATTTCCGGAGAAGCCTTAATGGGCGATCAGGGATTTGGCCTGCACCCGCCCACGGTCCAACGCATCGCTCAAGAAGTCAAAGCCGTTCACGACCTTGGGGTGGAGATCTGTATGGTGATTGGCGGGGGTAACATATTCCGCGGATTGCAGGGCTCTGCGCAGGGGATGGAACGCACGACGGCTGATTACATGGGAATGTTGGCAACTGTCATGAACGCTTTGGGGATGCAGAGCGCTTTGGAAGATTGCGGTATCCACACGCGGGTCATTTCGGCCATTCGGATGGATGAAGTGGCTGAACCCTACATTCGCCGCCGCGCCGTACGCCACCTTGAAAAGAAACGGGTCTGCATTTTCGCCGCTGGTACAGGCAATCCATATTTCACAACAGACACTGCTGCAGCATTGCGCGCCTCAGAAATGGCATGCGAAGCCATTTTCATGGGCAAGCAGGTCGACGGTATTTACGACAGTGATCCGAAACAGAACCCAGATGCCGTGCATTACGATCGCATCACCTATGATGAAGTGCTTCAAAAGAACCTAAAGGTTATGGATGCATCCGCCATCGCATTGACGCGTGACAACAAGATGCCGTTGATTGTCTTTTCGCTTGATGAACCTGGCGGTTTCTGTGGCGTTCTTGCAGGACGCGGTAAATGCACACGTGTGACCAACTGATCGAATTTACGCAGGTCTTTGCTAAATACTGGCAAGCTCTATACAAATCGATAGCCGCACGCCTATAAACAGCACAAAGAAGGGAGGCACCCATGTCTGAAGAATTTATGCTTGATACAGATGACTTACAGCGTCGGATGGATGGCGCGATTGCCAATCTTCGCACTGAATTTGCGTCATTGCGCACGGGGCGCGCTTCGTCATCGATGTTGGATCCGGTGATGGTCGACGCATATGGACAACCCACCCCAATCAATCAAGTGGGGACGGTAAATGTACCTGAACCGCGCATGGTCACGGTGAATGTCTGGGACAAAACGATGGTGGCGAAGGTCGAAAAGGCTATTCGTGAAAGTGGGCTAGGGATTAACCCTCAGCTTAACGGAACAATCATCATGTTGCCTATTCCTGAGCTAAACGAAGAACGTCGGCGCGAGCTTGGAAAAGTGGCCGGCAATTATGCCGAAAACGCGCGTGTTTCGATTCGTAACGTCCGGAGGGATGGAATGGATCAGATTAAAAAAGCCAAAGCGGACGGGATGTCGGAAGACGACCAAAAGCTTTGGGAATCCGAAGTTCAAGATATGACCGATCAATATATCAAGAACGTGGATAGCGCCTTGGAAACCAAACAAGGTGAAATCATGCAGGTGTAACCTGCATCGGTTCCAAATATGTCCCAAAATAAAGGAACAGCCCATCCCGCGTGATCCCATGCATATTGAAAGCGGCCCACGCCATGTGGCTATCATCATGGACGGCAATGGTCGTTGGGCGACGCAACGTGGACGCCCACGTTTGTTTGGGCACCATGCAGGGGCGCGACGCGTTCGGGAAATCGTGGAAACATGCCCGGATATTGGCGTGGAATATCTGACGATCTTTGCGTTTTCGACAGAAAACTGGAAACGCACTCAGGTCGAAGTTGCCGGATTGATGAGCCTGTTTCGCCGTTACATCACACGCGAAGCACGTTCGCTGATGCAAGAAGGCGTTCGGGTCCGGTTCATCGGGGATCGCGTGCGGCTGGACGATAAATTGCGCGTTTTGATGGATGAATTGGAAAAGATGACGTCGCACAACACGCGGGTGCATCTGACAATCGCGTTAAATTACGGTGGACGTGATGAGGTTGCGCGTGCAACCAAACGTTTGGCCGAGGATGTTGCCGAGGGGCGTTTGGCTCCTGAATTGGTAGATGAAGAAACACTTCCAAAGTATTTAGATACTTGCGTTTTACCTGATCCAGATCTTGTTATTCGTACCAGCGGAGAGGCGCGTATTTCCAATTTCCTGCTTTGGCAGTCCGCTTATGCCGAATATGAATTTGTCGACACTTTGTGGCCTGACTTTTCGCGTGAAGAATTTACCGAACTGTGTACGGCTTATGGCGCGCGCGATCGTCGGTATGGGGGCGTACGCGCATGAGCGACAGATGGTCTGACCTGGCTGCGCGCCTAGGGTCAGCGGCGATAATGGCAATTGTCGGGCTGTGGGGCATTTGGGTTGGCGGTCACATCTTTCATTTGATGGTCGCGATCATCACTGGTCTGATGGTGTGGGAATTGGTGCGTATGCTCATGCCACGCAACGAACCCATGACGCTTCAGTTGGGCGTTTTGGCCGGTGTCGCAAGTCTGATCGCGATTTATTTGCCTACTGGACTTGCCTTGCTGTTGTTGCTTGTGCCCGGTTTGATTGGATTTCTTCGGATTGATAAAGATCGCACATTGTACTTGGTTTTTGGTGTTTTGATCCTTTTGGCTGGCTTTGAGATGATGTTCATTCGGGACAATCTGGGCTTTGGCTGGATGGGATGGCTGGTTCTTGTTGTTATTGCGACGGATGTTTTGGGCTATTTCGCAGGGCGCATCATCGGTGGCCCGAAATTTTGGCCCGCTGTCAGTCCAAAGAAAACGTGGTCCGGCACGGCAGGGGGCTGGATCGGAGCAGCAATCGTTGGTGCGATTTTTGCGGCCAATACATCAGTCATGCTGCAGGTGGTTTGTGTGTCTATTGCTGTTTCCATGGCAAGCCAAATGGGCGACGTCGCAGAAAGCGCGATCAAACGTCGGATGGGCGTGAAGGATTCCAGCAATCTTATTCCCGGACATGGTGGAGTTCTGGATCGTTTTGATGGGATGCTTGGGGCTTCGGTGTTTTTGTTGATCATTGGTCAACTTATTGGTTTTCCGCCGGGGCTAAACTAATATGCCTCGCCGCATTTCGATCTTTGGCGCGACCGGTTCAATCGGTCAAAACACGATTGATCTGATCTTGCGTGATTTGGATCGTTACGAGGTCGTCGCGCTTAGCGGGGCGGGTAACATCGCGCAACTGGCCAAGGACGCAAAAGCCTTACGCGCTGAAATTGCAATTACAGCAGACGAACATCGATTGGACGACCTGCGTGCGGCTTTGGCTGGAACGGACGTGAAAGCTGCAGCTGGATCCACTGCTTTGGTTGAGGCCGCGGCGCAATCCGCAGATTGGGTTATGTCCGCAATTGTTGGCGCTGCTGGATTGGCGCCAAGTTTAACCGCACTGAAACAAGGCGCAACTTTGGCGCTGGCCAACAAGGAAACGTTGGTTTGTGCGGGGGCGTTGGCGTTGGACACAGCAAAGCGTCATGGTGGAACATTGCTGCCAGTCGACAGTGAACATTCCGCGGTGTTTCAAGCGCTGCAAGGCGAAGATATCCAAGCGGTTGAGCGTGTGATAATCACTGCGTCCGGTGGGGCCTTTCGGGATTGGCCGCTTGATGAATTGCAGAATGCGACGCCTGCTCAGGCGTCTTTGCATCCCAATTGGAATATGGGCCAGCGTATTACAATCGACAGCGCGTCCATGTTCAATAAGGCGCTGGAGCTTATTGAAACAAAAGAATATTTCGACGTGTCTCCATCGCGGATCGAAGTTTTGGTTCATCCAGAATCAATGATGCATGCCATTGTTGGGTTTCAGGATGGTGCGTTGATGGCACATATGGGGCCGCCTGATATGCGCCATGCCATCGGATATGCGCTGCATTATCCAAAAAGACGCAAACTACCGGTTGAACGGTTGGATTTCGCGAAATTGGGACAACTTACATTTCGTGCACCTGATGAAGTGCGATGGCCAGCGTTAAGGTTGGCACGCGAGGTGATGGAAGCGGGCGGATTGACCGGCGCGATCTTTAATGCGGCGAAAGAAACTGCACTAGATGGGTTTATCGCGGGCCACATTCGGTTTACCGAAATGGCAGAAGTTGTTGAAGCGACCCTTTCGTTAACCAATATCGAACAAAATGATGCCGCAATGACACTTGATAACGTGCTGCGTGTGGACCATTTCACACGTGAGGCGACCCGGCAGATCATAGAAAAGAAGGCAGACTAAACTCGTGGATCTATTGTCTTTAATCCCGGCCTTTGGTGGCTTCCTTTGGACTATTGTGGCCTTTGTTGTCGCGCTCAGCGTGATCGTCGCGATCCATGAATATGGGCATTACATCGTCGGGCGATGGTCTGGCATTCATGCGGATGTTTTTTCCGTCGGGTTTGGTCCTGTGTTGTGGTCGCGTCACGATAAACGTGGCACTCAATGGCAGATCGCTGCCTTGCCCTTTGGCGGTTACGTGAAATTCGCAGGCGACGCTAACGCGGCTTCGGGCAAGGACGAAGACGCGATGCAAGCTGCATCAGATGACCCCGAAGCGTTGCGACGCACGATGCACGGTGCGCCATTATGGGCGCGTGCGGCGACCGTCGCGGCGGGCCCTGTGTTCAATTTCATCCTATCGATCCTTGTGTTTTCGATCATTGGATACAGCACAGGCATCGTGCGGGATCCGTTGACTGTCGGTGATTTGCGACCTTTGCCGAATGAGGTGAATGAGTTGCGCAGCGGTGATATCGTTCTGGAAATCCAAGGGCAGCCATTGCCAAATCGAGATGATCCAAGCTTTTCGGATATTATAAGCGACCTGCCGATCAATGCATCGTTGGATTATACCGTCGACCGCGATGGATCGCGAACGGTTGTTCAAGGTCCGTATTTTCAACCACCTTTGATACAATCATTGTCTCCCCAAAGTGCGGCTATATCCGCAGATCTTGAACGGGGGGATGTCATTGTTGGAATCGATGGCGTTGCGATCGTGGCCTTTAAAGAGCTCAAAGAAGCCGTCGAATCGTCCGATGGGCGTGCATTGAATTTAGATGTCTGGCGCGATGGTGACGTTTTGGAAAAAACCCTGACACCGCGTCGTACAGATGAACCGACAGCGGATGGCAGTTTTCAAACTGTTTGGCGCATCGGCATTGGCGGTGGAAACGCATTCGATCCGGCGCGGGAATCACCTGGTTTTGGTCAGGCTTTGACCGGCGGAATGGCGCAGACGTGGCGCATAATCGACGGATCCGTTACCGGACTCAGCAGTATGATCACTGGAAAGATCAGCACGTGTAATTTGTCTGGCCCGATTGGTATTGCGCAAACTGCAGGGCAAATGGCCAGCCAAGGTACGACGTCGTTCATCTGGTTGATTGCGGTTTTGTCCACAGCCGTTGGATTTTTAAACCTCTTTCCGATACCTGCATTGGATGGCGGGCACCTTGTTTTTTACGCTTATGAGGCTGTGACCGGACGTCCGCCCAGTGATGGGGCTTTGCGGTTTTTAATGACGCTCGGCTTGGTGATGGTGCTTGCGCTCATGATATTTGCCACAGGAACGGACTTGTTCTGCCCTTAAACCTATGAGGGAATTCTGCCTCAGTGATGCCACACTTCGTCAAATTACTGCCGTATAGCATCAATATATTCTTTGGCGAAAAAGAGGTAATACCATGCAAACGTTTGAAAACGGATACCGTGCCTTCGGATTATTGATGTCCCTGAATTGGGACCGCGCGCTATATTTCGCAACAATTGCCACTGCTTTGGCCTTTGGGGCGTATATCGGAAAAATCATCTCGTAAATCCGACATCAGTGAGTCCATCTTGCAACCCCGCGAAAGTGGGGTTTTTGTCTTTTGACAAGCCCGCATAAAGCGTTTACGCACTAAGACTACATATTGATGTTAGATGTGAGGCAATCGCATGGTCTTGGGGATGTGGGACCGCGGCGCGAAACGGCGAGAGACCGCGCGCACGCTGGGTAAAGCAGTAATTTTTTCGGTCCTTGTTTCAGGGACTTGGGGCGCGAGTGGAATGGAATCGTCCGCTCAGCAGTTTCAATTTGGCAGTGTCCAAATTGAAGGGAACACCCGTATAGGTGATAGTGCAATTTTGAGCCGCGCTGGAATCGATCCGGGTCAAACTCTGTCTGCTGGGCAAGTTAATGATGCTGTTCAGAGGCTTCAAAACTCTGGATTGTTCGAAACGGTCGAAGTTATTCCGAGCGGGAATGTTCTGCGTATTGTTGTTGTCGAATTGCCGACAATCAATCGTGTGCGTTTTGAAGGTAACCGTCGTATTGATGATGAAGCGCTGAGTGCGATCGTAGAAAGCACTGAGCGCCGGGTGTTTAGTCCTGCGCAGGCCGAACGTGATGCGTCCAATATTGCTGAAGCGTATTCGGTCGAAGGTCGGATTTCTGCACGTGTCGAACCGCGAGTAATTAGACGCACAGATAACCGCGTCGATTTGGTTTTCGAAATCTTCGAAGGCGGCGTGATTGAAATTGAACGGCTGAGTTTTGTCGGCAATAACGCCTATTCGGACCGTCGCCTGCGTCGCGTCTTGCAAACAAAACAAGCCGGTTTGTTCCGGACGTTTATTCGAACTGATACTTTGGTCGAAGACCGCATCGCATTCGACCGTCAGGTTTTGCAAGATTTCTATTTTTCGCGTGGATACGTGGATTTTCGCACGTTATCGACAAACGCGGAACTTGCCGAAGAGCGTGATGGTTTTTTCCTTGTCTTCAATGTGCAAGAGGGGCAGCAGTTCAAGTTTGGCGAGATCACTGTAGTTTCCGAAGTCGATGATGCTGATGCAGATGTTTACCAATCGTTGATCAAAGTACGCCCAGGCATGGTTTATTCGCCGACCATCGTGGAAAATGAAATTACGCGAATGGAAAATCAATCTGTTCGCGACGGCGTTGATTTCTTGCGCGTGGAACCACGTATCACGCGAAACGACCGGGATCTGACGTTGGATGTCGAATTCGTCTTGTCACGCGGCCCTCGAGTGTTTGTCGAGCGCATCGACATTGAAGGTAATACAACGACATTAGATCGAGTAATCCGACGCCAATTCGATGAGGCGGAAGGCGATCCGTTCAATCCGCGTCGTGTACGACAAGCAGCCGAACGCATCCGTGCGCTCGATTTCTTTGAAACAGCCGATGTGAATGCGCGTGAAGGATCGCGTCCTGATCAAGTGATCGTAGATGTCGATGTCGAAGAAAAACCGACGGGCTCACTAAGCTTTGGTGCTTCGTTTTCTCGAGATGATGGCCCCGGTGTCACTGTTAGCTTTTCCGAGCGAAATTTCTTGGGGCGCGGGCAAACGTTGAATTTGTCATTCACGACAGCTGCCGACTCTGAAGTGTATGGCATCAACTTCATTGAGCCGAACCTGCTAGGTCGAGACGTAGCGTTTGGACTGCGTGCAAATTTTGCGCAAACTGATTCAAGGTTCTTGACCTACGAAACAGAAGGTTTGGTCCTTTCACCGTCTTTGACATTCCCAGTCAGTGAGGCAGGGCGTCTGCAACTGCGCTATACGTACGAAGATATTGAAATGGAAACGCTGGACTCCGCGACCTTTGATGGCACGGGCGATATCATCAGCGAAGAAATTAGCCGTGGCTCTCTTTCGAGCAGTTCGTTGGGGTATACATATTCCTATGACTCACGCCGGAATGGGCTAAATGCAGATGCGGGATGGCTCTTTGAATTCAGTCAGGATCTTGCAGGTCTTGGCGGCGACAATCAGTTCTTGAAAAGTACTGCAAGAATTGCGGGTCAGCGTTTGGCCTTTAATGAAGAGGTCACGTTGCGCGCCACAGTTGAAGGCGGACATTTGGCGTTTAGGGACGGGGACAGCCGCGGCGTTGACCGCTTTCTTTTGGACCCGTCAATTTTACGCGGCTTTGAACCGGGAGGTGTTGGGCCACGTGATGCAGGTCCGACTGATGATGCATTGGGTGGTAACCTGTATCTCGCGGCACGTTTTGAAGCAGAATTCCCGTTAGGCCTTCCGGACGAACTTGGGATACGCGGCGCATTGTTCTATGATGTCGGAAACCTTTGGGATTTGAGCGATGCGAACCCAACAAATGCTGCAGTTTTGGGTGAAGGTGGATCGTTCCGTCACGTCATAGGGTTCTCGATCTTGTGGGATACCGCTATCGGACCACTGCGGTTCAACTTCACCGAAGCGTTGCAAGCCGAGGATTTCGACCAAGAACGCTCGTTCGATCTGACGTTGAGCACTCGGTTCTGACATGCTGAAACTATGGAGCTTGGGTCGGATTGCCCTGTCATGCTCCTGCATCATAATAGCCGGTGTCCAAGTGACGCCGGCTTTTTCACAGCAACTGGGCCCGTTACGCGATACATCGAATGGCAACACACAAGCTGGCCGTTCTATTGTCCAAAGCCCCGTCCTGACAGTGGATAGCGAGCGTCTGTTTAGTGAAAGCAAATTTGGACAACGTGTTGCATTGGCTTTGGAGGAGGCAGGACAGGAAATTCAGGCCGAAAATGATCAAATTGCTGCAGAACTGGAATTAGAAGAGCTTGAGCTGACGAAACAGCGCGAAGTTCTAGAACCGGAAGAATTTCGCAGGCTTGCTGCTGCGTTTGATGAAAAAGCCGAAAAAACCAGAGGCGAACGTGCTGAAGCATCGCGAACACTGTCGCGGCGCCTTGAAGAAGAAAGGCGTGCCTTTCTATCTGCTGCGGTTCCAATACTTCAAGAGATTATGCTTGAGTCCGGCGCCGCCGTCGTCTTGGAACAACGAAGTGTGTTTATTTCTGCTCGCGCAGTAGACATAACTGCTATCGCAATTGATCGGATCGACTCGCGAATGGAAAACGATGCGACTGAGTTGCCCAAATAGTTGTCTTGCCGAGCAACCTTGAGATTGTTAGGCAAATGCACAAGTGTTTTAAATTGGGGGCAATCAAGCCAATGACGTCCGAGTTACAAACCGCAGATATCGGCCTGATCCAACGAATTATTCCGCATCGCTATCCGTTTCTTTTGGTTGACCGTGTCGAACAAATTGATGGCTACCAAACTTCAGTCGGCATCAAGAATGTCACAATGAATGAACCGCATTTTCAGGGTCATTTCCCTGGCAAACCTATTATGCCGGGTGTCACAATTGTTGAAGCGATGGCCCAAAGCGCTGCCGTTATGGTTGGCACAGCTTTGGATATGGCTGACAAAAATATGCTGGTCTACTTTATGGCTATAGAAAGCTGTAAATTTCGCCGTATGGTAGTGCCAGGTGATCGCCTTGAATTGCATACGAAGACTGTCAGAGGCAAGCCAGGTGGTAAAGTTTGGAAGTTCGAAGGAATTGCACAGGTGGACGGGGAATTGGCTTGTGAGGCGTCTTTTACAGCTATGATGGAAACGCCAAAAGTATGAGCACCGGAATTCATCCAAGTGCCCTGATCGAAGAAGGCGCTGAGATCGATGCGACTGCAAAAGTTGGTCCGTTTTGCGTTGTTGGGCCAGATGTTGTGTTAGGGCCCAATGTCGAATTGCGCAGTCACGTTGTCATTTCCGGTCGCACAGACGTCGGCGAAGGGACAATCATCTTTCCATTTTCTGTGATTGGCGAAATTCCGCAGGATTTGAAATACAATGGTGAACAAAGCCGTTTGGTCATAGGGAAACGCAATCGCATACGCGAGCATGTGACCATGAATGGTGGGACGGATGGCGGCGGTGGTCTGACAAGTATCGGTGATGATGGATTGTTCATGGCCGGCTGCCATGTCGCGCATGATGCTCATATTGGTGATCGTGTGATTGTTGTAAATTCAGCAGCGATAGCGGGGCATGTCGTTTTGGAAGACGACGTTATCATCGGGGGTTTATCTGGCATTCATCAATTCGTGAGAATTGGACGCGGCGCGATTATTGGTGCGGTGACTATGGTGACAAACGATGTCATTCCATACGGTCTCGTCCAGGCGTCTCGTGGTGAATTGGATGGTCTTAATCTGGTTGGGTTGAAACGGAAGGGTGTTGCACGTTCAGACATCACGGCCTTGCGGGCGGCGTTCCAGATGCTGGCCCAAGGGGACGGTACGTTCCATGATCGGGCGGTACGGCTTGGCAACGAAACAGAAAGCGAATACGTGCGAGAAATTGTGACCTTTGTGATGGGCGACAGTGATCGGTCGTTCTTGACGCCCCGCTGATGACATTGGCGTTGGTGTGCGGGACCGGAGATTTGCCCGCAAGGATTGCCTCGGCTCAAGAGGAAAAGCCAATCATTTGCGTGTTGGATGGGTTTGCGCCGATTGGATTGCAGGCGGATTTGACCTTTCGTCTGGAAACACTGGGGAGCCTGCTGATCCGTTTGGGACATGAAGGCGTTACTCAGGTTTGTTTTTGTGGCGCGATTGAACGTCCGCAGATTGATCCTACTGCAATTGATGCAGACACGCGTCCACTCTTGCCAATCATTGCAGAGGCGCTGACGTCTGGTGACGATGGGGCCTTACGCGCAGTGATCGGATTGTTTGAGCAAACGGGGTTTCAGATACGCGGTGCACATGAGCTTGCCCCAGAACTGGTGGCGGCGCCCGGTGTTCTTAGCGAGGCATGGCCTGATGCGCAGATGCGTGCAGATGCCAAGTTGGGAGCCAGCATCCTGAACGCGCTTAGTTTGTTTGACGTCAGCCAAGCCTGTGTCGTCGGTGGTGGCCAACTGCTTGGTGTTGAAACGATTGTGGGTACTGATGCTTTGATCCGTGGTTTGCCAGACGTCCAACAACGCGCTCAGGGTGTGTTGGTCAAAGGGCCGAAGATTGGTCAGGACAACCGGGTCGATATGCCAACAGTTGGTCCTGAAACTGTGCGACAGGTCAAAAGTGCAGGGCTGCGTGGCATTGTCGTAGATGCAGGTGACGTCATTATTCTGGATCAAGAAAAGACCGTCGAGTTGGCAAATGAGGCCGGGCTTGTGTTCTGGTCACGCTCAGGCAACTGATCTATGCGGGTCTTTGTAATTGCAGGCGAAGCCTCAGGCGATGCACTGGGCGGCGCGCTGATGCAAAATTTAAAGACGTTGCGCAAAGACATAGAATTTGACGGTGTTGGCGGTCCATTGATGCAAGCGCAAGGACTGGTGTCACGCTTTGACATGCAGGAACTGTCTGTCATGGGCATTGCCGAAGTGTTGCCTAAATACAGGCACCTCAAACGTCGAATCGCTGAAATGGCCGAAGCTGTTCTTGCAACACAGCCCGATGTGTTGATCACCATAGACAGCCCAGATTTTTGTTTGCGTGTCGCAAAATTGGTCAAAGCCAAATCATCTATTCGAACCGTACATTACGTGGCACCCAGCGTATGGGCATGGCGACCAAAGCGGGCTGTCAAAATGGCAACGTGTATTGACCATGTTTTGGCCCTTTTGCCGTTTGAGCCGCCCTATTTGGAAGCCGCTGGGATGGCATGTGATTTCGTCGGGCATCCTGTTGTCACAGAACCGGTGGCAACAGACCAGGAGGTGGAAGCGTTCCGCAAAGCGAACAGCATCCCTGAAATAGGCCCAATCATTTTGGTACTGCCCGGATCGCGTCGGGGTGAAGTGCAGAGATTGGCACCGATTTTCGGACAAGCGATCGACAAATATTTGCAAACAGAAGAACCACCAACGTTCGTTCTGGTTCGCGCACCATCCGTGGCGGGGTTGGTGGATGAAGTGACGCAGGATTGGTCGTTTCAACCGATCATGATCTCGGGCGACGATCTGTCCGAAAAGCGCGCAGCGTTTAAAGCTGCCGATGTTGCGTTGGCGGCCTCGGGTACGGTTGCGCTGGAATTGGCAGCGGCTGCGACACCGATGGTGATCGGCTATAACATGAACTGGTTGAGTTTTAAGTTGATCCGACGCGCTGCGTTGATTGATAGGGTCAATTTGGTGAACATCGTAACGGACACATATCACGTGCCGGAATGTCTGGGCCCGGCTTGTACGCCTGATCGATTGGCTCAAGAACTGCGAAACGTTCTCAAGGATCCCGAACCTCAGATCAAAACAATGTCAGAAACGATGCAAGCTTTGGGTGGGGGCGGTGAAGCGCCGGGTTTGCGAGCCGCCAATGCTGTCTTGTCGCGCATGTGACCTTATTGAGCGCACAAGTGCGCACTTTCTTTATCGTGGTTGGTGCAACGGATGCGAATGTTGCCTGTCTTGCCCGCTCTTGCGAGAGGGCAAGACAAAAAGGCGTTACTTGTTGAGAACGACAAGAGCGTGACGCTTTTTGCCCGCGCTTAATTTGATCGGAGCGTCAAAGCTGGACACGTCAAAGATTTGCCCCGGATTGGCAACGGCCGCATCGTCCAATTTAGCGCCACCTTCTTTGATCAAGCGCTTGGCGTCTTTCCCGGATTGAGCAAGGCCAGATCTGACGAATAATTGCGCAAGACTGATACCGTCGGCGATGTCGGCAACCGTAAGTGCGAGAGTCGGAAGGTCTTCGCCAACGCCGCCTTTTTCAAACACTTCGCGTGCTGTGTCTGCGGCGGCTTGGGCTGCATCCGCGCCGTGCAGGATGGTTGTCACTTCATTGGCCAGCCGGGCTTTGGCTTCGTTGATTTCTGATCCTGCCAAAGCACCAAGGCGATCACATTCATCAAGTGGGACTTCTGTGAACAGCTTGAGGAAGCGACCCACATCTGCGTCGGTCGTGTTGCGCCAGAACTGCCAGTATTCGTATGGGCTGAGCATGTCGGCATTCAACCAGACAGCGCCGCCTTGGCTCTTTCCCATTTTGCGCCCATCCGATGTGGTCAGTAGGGGCGTGGTCAGGCCGTATACTTCGTGTTCGATAACGCGGCGGGTCAGATCAATACCATTGACGATATTGCCCCATTGATCTGATCCCCCCATCTGCAACAGGCAGTCGTGACGGCGGTTCAGCTCCATGAAATCATAGGCTTGTAAGATCATATAGTTGAATTCGAGAAACGACAGCGACTGTTCACGATCTAACCGCGATTTCACCGATTCAAACGACAACATGCGGTTCACGGAAAAATGCCGCCCAATGTCGCGCAAGAAGTCGAGGTAATTTAAACCTTCCAACCATTCCGCGTTATTCAACATGACCGCATCAGATCGGGCGTCGCCGTAATTTAGGAATGCGGCGAACGCTTTTTGCATGCGTGCAATGTTGGCATCGATCGCGGAATCGTCCAGCAGGGGCCGTTCATCGGATCGAAAAGAAGGATCGCCGACCTTGGTGGTGCCACCGCCCATCAATGTAATAGGCTTGTGTCCAGTCTTTTGAAACCAGCGCAAAACCATAATGTTCATCTGATGCCCGACATGCAGCGAAGCCGCTGTCGCATCATAGCCGATATAGGCCGTTTGCGGTCCGGAAAGAAGTTTTTCGTCTAGGGCTTCCAGGTCCGTGCAATCGGCCAGAAAGCCCCGGCTCTGCATGATATGCAGAAAATCGGATTTTGCGGTGTAGGCCATCGTAACTTGTCCTTGGGGCTTTTGATCGGGCAACCTATAGAAGGCTGATCGGCAAAGGAAAAGACCATGAAGCGTCTCAGAGACAAAACGGCAGTTGTACAAGCGCTTGGCGCAATGAGTGGGACGTCATTGGATGGTGTCGATGCCGCCGTGATTGAAACGGATGGAATCGAAATTAAGTCTTTTGGTCCGTGCGATTATCGAAGCTATTCTACGGAAGACCGACAAATCTTGCATAACGCACTTGGCGTTTGGCATGGACCCTTGGTGGATCGTGCATTGGACGTGGTGCAGCGGGCGCATCTGGATGTCTTAAGCGGCTTTGATCAGGCCGAGGTCATTGGATTTCATGGACAGACATTGGCGCACGCACCTCTGGAAAACCGCACGCTTCAGATTGGTGATGGTCAGGCTTTGGCCGATGCATTGGAATGCCCTGTGGTATCGGATTTTCGCAGTGCCGATGTTGAACTGGGCGGCGAGGGGGCTCCATTGGCGCCGTTCTTTCATTTTGCCTGTGCGCGGTGGATCGGGGCAACCGCGCCGATTGCGTTTCTGAATTTGGGCGGCGTCGGCAATTTGACGTGGATTGACCCATCTGCAAATGCGCCTGAAGCAGAAGGCGCGTTGTTGGCGTTTGACACAGGACCGGCGAATGCGCCGATCAATGATTTGGTCAAAACCCGCCTTGGACTGGAATTTGATGCGGGTGGAAAAATCGCGGGTTCCGGTACGGTTGCACAAGGCATAGTGGAAACTTTTCTAGCCGAAGGGTATTTTTCCCGCGTGCCGCCTAAATCACTGGATCGCAATGACTTTAGCAGCATGAACGATGCAATTGAGTCATTGAGTGATGCAGATGCTGCAGCGACATTGACCGCAATGTGTGCCGCATCCGTAGCCCATGGTCTGCAACATTGCCCGTCATCTCCTGAAAAGGTGCTTGTCACAGGGGGCGGGCGTCACAATCGGGTGCTTATGCAGATGCTCGAAGTGTTGTTGGATTGTCCGGTTCTGCCAGTTGAAAAAGTCGGGTTGAATGGGGACATGCTCGAAGCGCAGGCTTTTGCTTATCTGGCGGTGCGGGTTGCGCGCGGGTTGCCAACATCATGCCCATCAACGACTGGCGTTGTTGCGGCCGTTGGTGGTGGAACGATCAGCATTCCAAATTCTGAAGACCGTCGAGCATAAAACCCGCAGTTTTCTGCGACAAGATGCGCAGATCAGGGGCAAGGATCAGACTGACTCGCGAGTTGATGCGGTTGGGTTTTGTCACCCGCGCGGTATTTCGAAACCGGGATCAGCAAGCGTGAAACCTTTAAATTGGAAACCGGGGGAAACGGTACAGCTGACCAATGTCCAGTCTCCGGTACTTTGGGCCGCTTGCCAATGATCTTTGGGAACGATGATTTGCGGTGCACCTTCCAATAAATTCGGCGTCAAAAGATGATCTTGCGCAGGTCCCTGATCCGAAGGGCTAAGCGATAGGATCAACGGCGCGCCTGCATGATACAACCATATTTCCGTTGCATCGACCTTGTGCCAGTGGCTTTTCTGATCAGCTTTCAGCAAGAAATAAATACATGTTCCGCTGGGGCGATCTGGTCCATCTGCAACCCATGTCTGACGGAAATACCCGCCTTCTGGATGTGGGGTCAGGCCAAGGTGGTCGATGATCTGTTGCGCGTTCATATCTGCACGCTAAGCTTTGAAAAGAAGGGGAGCAAGCAATGCGGGTCATAATCGTTGGCGGTGGCATAATTGGTGCCGCGCTGGCTTATCAATTGGATAAAGATGGCGCAGAGGTTCTGATCATCGAAGGACGCGCACTTGGGTCTGGCGCGACTGCGGCATCTTTTGGGTGGATCAATGCGTCGTTTTATTTGAACGCACATCATTTTCGTTTGCGCCAAGCCGGAATCGAGGCGTGGCATCAATTTGGATTTGGCGATCACTTAACGTGGCAAGGCAGTTTGTGTTGGGATGTGGCTGAACCCAGTCTAGAGGCCCAGAAAGCTGCGTTTGACGCAATTGGTTATCGTGCGGATTTGGTGGATCAAAAACAAATCCAATTTTTGGAACCGCACATCAATGCGCCAAACCAGGCTTTGAGATTTCAAACTGAAGGTGTCGCAAATCCAAGTCGCATCATTGAAGCTCTGTTGGAAAAAACACGTAATGTTAAAGTGTTACAGGGCGTTTCTGTGGAAAGTTTGCTGCATGATGATGGCCGGATCAATGGTGTTGAAACTAAAACGGGGCAGATTCATGCGAACCGCGTTGTCTTGGCTTCTGGGACCGGGGTTGCGCGTTGCTTGAACACGATTGGTATTGAATTTCCAATGTTGACGCGTCCGGGGTTGATGTTGCGCACACGGCCTGTGCCGCCACTGTTGACGCATGTTATAGCAAGCGCCAATCAAGAGGTCCGTCAGGACAGTGATGGTCATCTGTGGGCACCAATGGCGGCGAACCATCAGGCTGACACGTCGGATGTGGTTTGCGCCGATGTAACGGGTTTGGCCCAAGATGCCTTGGATCGGCTGCAAGGACTGTTGCCTGATGTGTCGTTGCAATGGGATCGGGTCCTACAAGCAGATCGTCCCATGCCCCAAGACAGTTTGCCAGCAATCGGTACGATTGGACCAGAAGGGTTGTTTGTCGCCGTGATGCATTCCGGAATAACGTTGGCCGCCATTTCCGCGCAATTGCTGGCCCCAAAAGTGTTGGGTCACTCCATGAGCAATGAAGCGTTGGACTTGCTAGCGCCTTATGATCCGATGCGGTTCAGCGCATAATCCATAAAGCGCAGTGTATGAACATAGGCGGGGTCGGGGTCATAGAACGGGGTGCAGGATTTGAATCCAAGGCGTTCATACAAGCCTATCGCCTCGTGCAGGGTGTGAATTGTATCCAAAACCATGCGGGTGTGGCCGTCTTGTGCTGCGCGTCTCATTGCATCCTTGATCAACGCCGCCGCTGCACCTGTTCCGCGCGCCGTTTCATCCAAGAAGATGCGTTTGATTTCACAAGTCTTGGGGCTGTGTTCGTAATACATCGCGCAGCCCGCGATTTGCCCGTCCAGATCGACAACCAAGATGTCGCCCTTAGGGCGTGCATGAATACGTGGAAGGTCTGCCAAGAGGGCTGCATAGGAGTCCTCGGCATAGTACTTTTCCAGAATGTCAGGAACATGATCGACGCGGGTTGCCAGAAAAGCCCGGTAATCCCAGCACAGACGGGCGACATCAGCCAATTCAGCTTGTGTCGCCCGCCGGATTTTCATTAGCGCAGGATGGAACGGCCCGCATATTCAGCGGAGCTGCCCAAGGATTCTTCGATGCGGATCAATTGGTTGTATTTGGCCAACCGGTCAGAGCGTGCCAAAGACCCTGTTTTGATCTGGCCGCAATTGGTCGCAACAGCCAAATCAGCGATTGTTGCGTCTTCGGTTTCACCCGAACGGTGCGACATAACGTTGGTCATGCCGGCACGGTGGGCCATTTCGACGGCTTTCAATGTCTCGGTCAGTGTGCCAATCTGGTTCACTTTGACGAGCATCGAATTGGCAGATCCTTTTTCGATTCCCATTGCCAAGCGGGTCGGGTTGGTCACGAACAAGTCGTCGCCAACCAACTGACAGCGGCCACCCAACGTATCCGTCAGCGCTTTCCAACCGTCCCAGTCGTCTTCGGAACAGCCATCTTCGATTGAGATGATCGGATAGTCGTTCACCAACGCTTCGAGATAGGAAACGTTTTCGTCGGATGAAAGCGTTTTTCCTTCACCAGCAAAGATATACGAGCCATCTTTGTAGTATTCGGTCGCCGCACAATCCAGAGCAAGATAGATGTCTTCGCCCGGTGCATAGCCTGCTTTTTCGATGGATTTCAGAACAAAATCCAACGCATCCCGTGTTGAATTCAGGTTTGGTGCAAACCCACCTTCGTCGCCAATGCCTGTGGACAGACCCGCGTCGGACAGTTCTTTTTTCAGGGTGTGAAACACCTCGGATCCCATGCGAACAGCGTGGCTGATGCTGTCTGCAACAACCGGCATGATCATGAATTCCTGAATGTCGATTGGGTTGTCCGCGTGTTCGCCACCGTTGATGATATTCATCATAGGAACCGGCAGAATGCGCGCCTGTGTGCCGCCGACGTAACGATAGAGCGGTTGCGATGTCCAATCAGCGGCTGCTTTGGCAGCGGCCAACGAAACACCCAGAATAGCGTTTGCGCCAAGACGGGCTTTGTTTTCGGTTCCGTCAAGTTCGATCATCGCGCTGTCGATTTCAACTTGCTCGGTGACGTCATAGCCAACCAAAGCTTCGGCGATTTCACCGTTGACGGCTGTGCAGGCTTCTAAAACGCCTTTGCCTTTGTAA
The DNA here is from genome assembly GCA_039960995.1 of Paracoccaceae bacterium. Taxonomy (GTDB): domain Bacteria; phylum Pseudomonadota; class Alphaproteobacteria; order Rhodobacterales; family Rhodobacteraceae; genus JABSSA01. The sequence goes on from JBDVKF010000075.1 coordinate 233,331, forward strand.
CGTAGTTTGTCGCCATCGCGTTTTTCCACGGCCTCATATGCGCCTGTGGACGCACCAGATGGTACGGCTGCACGGCCGATTGTGCCGTCTTCGAGTGTGATGTCGACTTCAACTGTTGGATTGCCACGGCTGTCGAGGATTTCGCGCGCGTGGATGTCAATTATTGTGCTCATGAAAGGGATCTCCGCTGTCAGGCTGCAGGGCCTCTTACCGTTGCAAAGCAGGGGATGAAACCCCAATGTTCCCGCTAACGTCGGTTTGCGGTGTATCTGGCAACAGAAATTAGTCCTGATCAGCCTGTTTCGTCGCCAGCAAGCGCCAAACGGCGTTCGCGCAAGAAAGTATAAAGCCCGGCGCATAATATGATGCCAGCACCCAGCAGCGTCGCGCCGTCAGGTCGTTCTCCAAGGAACAAGACGCCCAAGCTGGTTGTGAACACCAAACGCGTGTAACGAAAGGGCGATACAATCGAAACGGGGGCCATACGCATCGCGGTTGTGACCCCTAGATATCCCGTGGCAGTGACTAAGACCGCCAACGCAATGTGCCAAAGAGCAACTGGATCAGACGTCAGCGAAGCACCTGAGATCCAAAGGTAAATCAAGCCACTTGGTATTGTTGAGGCAAAGCCCCAAGTGCTAAGGGTCGAGGACGACAAGTGGACCGGTGCAAGCCGTGTCACCAAATCACGCCCGGCCAAGCCACAGATGCCCATAACTGCAAACAGAGCATTGGGCGAAAAGGCGTCGGTCCCAGGGCGAAGCACGATCAACATGCCAATCAAGCCAGCAATAACCGCGCCCCATCTGCGCCAACCGACAGTTTCCCCCAGAAATAATGCGCCCCCCATAACAACCAAAATGGGTGCAATTTGCATGATCGCGGCAAAAGTCGACAGAGGAATAAGGGCTATGCCCAAAACCAGTCCAAGACCTCCGATGATTTCAAAGGCGTTTCGCAGCAAGATCATCGGGTGAAAAACGTCACGACTAATAATAGGCTCGCGTCTCATCACGGCAATGACCGCAAGCAACGCAGTACCCCCTAGGCTAAGATACAGCATGATCTGACCAAATGGCGCGCGTCCGGCGGCCAGTTTGATGAACAGATCAGACAGGGCCAAAAGCGCCATGGAAAAGATCATTAAGAGGATCGCGCGAATAATGTGCATGAGGCCGCCGCAATTAAGCTGCTCAAGCACCAGTGCTTAAGGCTGCGTCTTTGTCCGCTTCACAATCAGAAAGTGCAAGGGTGGTTCGTCTCCTGAATGCGTGTTTGATCAGACAGGCGCAAACTATCGCGTTCGGTTTCTCAATGGTTGTCGTAAACAGTCGTCTGGGGCAGGGCCGGTATTACTTGCGTCGAACGCCATACAGCTCAAGACGATGTCCTTTCAGATCGAACCCAAGACGCTCCGCAATCTTTTCTTGAAGCGCTTCGATTTCTGGATCTACAAATTCGATAACTTCGCCAGACGAAATGTCGATAAGGTGGTCATGGTGATCGCGTTCCGCATCCTCGTACCGCGCACGTCCATCGCCAAATTCCAGCTTGTCCAAAATCCCGGCCTCTTCGAACAGCTTAACTGTGCGATACACCGTAGCGAGCGAGATATTGGAATCGATTGCTGAAGCCCGTCGATACAGTTCTTCCACATCGGGGTGATCTTCTGCGTCTTCAAGCACATCCGCGATGATGCGGCGTTGGCCGGTCATGCGAAGCCCTTTGGATTCGCAGCGCTCTGAAATGGTCTGGCGGTGTTGCGTCATACTTGACGTTTAGCGGGCCAGATCGCGGGGGGCAATGCGTCCCCCGCGCTTTGATTGGAAACCTGTTCAGGTATAAAGCGATGGCACGCCCAATTGGGCATGGATATCGTTTACTTGCGTCGCATCAAGGCCATACCCTTGCGCCAATGAATGCAGGTATTGCGCTTCGTTTTGGCTGTCCAAATCAATAGCCAACAGCGACATGGCATAGACTTGTGGGCCCATACCGGCAGGCGTATCGTTGATCACGGATTGCACATCAACCGGCTTTTGCATTTCTGCGCGTACAAAGGCTGCTTCTTCCTCATCAACATCGCCGCCCAGATGACCAACAAGTTTTTCTTGTTCCGCATCGTCAAACTGCCCGTCTGACTTTGCCGCCTGAATCATCGCGCGCAACATCAAAGCTGCAGCCGCTTCTTGATCCGCTGACGGTTCGATCGCGTCTTGGGGCGTTTGATCAAAGTTGGAATTTAACACTTCGCCAAAGCTAGCGACATTTGAAGCTGGTCGTTGTTGTGTGGCACCTGCAAGACTGCCTAATAAACCAGCACCACCCGCGGCGCCAGCCAAACCACCCAGCATCCCTTGCAATCCGCCGCCGCTACCTGTGCCGCCACCGCCAAGTTGCTCTAACATACCGCCAAGCCCGCCTGCGCCGCCAGCCGTCCCGCCGCCCAGAAGGCCACCCAACATATCCTGTAATCCACCTCCAGCGGCACCCGCGCTGTTTGTGCTGTGTGTTCCGCCAAAAGGCGAGCCGCTACCCGAACCGCTACCAGTTGCACCAGTAAGCCCGCCCAGCAGGCCACCCAAGCCGGAACCACCTGAACTGCTTTGTCTGTTCATCATGCTGCTTGCGCCTTTGGCAACGGCAACACCGATGGCCACTTTGGCCAATGTTTTCATTAAACTCATGGAAATTCCCCCTCGGGTGTCGAATCAATGTCTAAGACACTGCCACGAAACGACGCGAACACATCGGGGAATTTTGACGATGTATTGACATTGGCGCGCTCTAGTTCCCTTGTGATGCGATGAACCGAAAAGATCATGTCGATACGACCGGGGCTATCGCATTGACAGTGTTCGCCCTGCATCTTGCATTCAATCAAGTGGTCATCAAAGTCACAAATGAGGGTTTTGGACCGATATTTTCAGCAGGCGTCCGGTCCTTAGGGGCGATGCTGGTTGTGGTGCTTTGGATCTACTTTCGCCAAAAGCGGCTGACTCTACAGCGCGACAGCATCAAAGGTGGAACGCTGTTGGGCGTGCTTTTTGCTGTCGAATTCATGTGCTTATTTTCAGCATTAGATTTCACCAGCGTGTCCCGCATTTCGATCATCTTTTATTCTATGCCGGTTTGGTTGGCGTTGGCCGCACACTTTTTGTTGCCGGGCGAACGTTTGACGTCATGGCGATTGGTTGGGCTTGTTTTGGCCATGGCGGGGGTTGCGATCGCTGTGGCTGATCGATCTGGCGATGCAAGTCTATTGGGGGATGGGCTGGCGTTGATTGGTGCAATTTGTTGGGCCGGGATCGCCCTGACCGTGAGGTTATCGGCATTGTCTAAGGTTGAGCCGTCGGAACAATTGTTGTGGCAACTGATGGTGTCTGCTCCCCTTCTTTTAATCGCGGCGTATATCAGCGGAGATATCTTTCGCGACCCTGAAATGATCCACTTTGCAGGCATGGCATTTCAGATCATCGCAGTTGCGTCGTTTGGATTCTTGGCGTGGTTTTGGTTGATGTCGGTTTACCCGGCATCTGGTGTCGCGTCGTTTTCGTTTCTATCGCCTGTGTTTTCCGTCCTTTTGGGATGGTTTTTGCTAAGAGAAGACGTCGGGATCAGTATTTGGATCGCGCTTTTGTTGGTCGCGGTCGGGATCGTTTTGATCAACCGCAAACCTAACAGCGCTTGAATGTGATCAGGTTCCGCAAAACGTCGCAGGCACGACTTCGTCTATTTTCGGAGCGCGTCTGAGATCATCAAATTCCGCATTCGCGACATAGGGCGATGAAAGCGCCTGCATCATCCGATCAAACCGAGACATGTCACCGGCAACGGCGGTTTCGATCATCTCTTCGATACGGTGATTGCGTGGAATCAAAACCGGATTGGCTTTCTGCATGACGTCTTCTGGGGCATCTTCTGACTTCAGACGATCCTGCCACCGGTTTAACCATGTACTAAAGGCCGGTTGGTCCAGTATTTCGGCAGCACCGTTGCCAGTGCCAAGTTCGCGGAACGTGTTGGTGAAATCAGATTGGTCCGATTGCATTAAAGCCAGCAATTCCTCGATCAAGGGCTGATCTTCGGGTGTTGCATCAGTAATGCCGATCTTGCGACCAAAACGGGATAGCCATGCATCCTGTATTAACGCGGGCATTCCATGCACGATGTCTGTTGCCTTGGCGACGACTGCGTCTTTGTCGTCGAACAATTGGATCAGCGATGTCGCGAACTGGGCCATGTTCCACACGATGATCCCCGGTTGGTTACCATAGGCATAGCGGCCGGTTTGATCGATTGAAGAAAACACGCGCGCCTCATCATAGGAATCCATGAAAGCGCAGGGGCCGTAATCAATTGTTTCGCCAGAAATGGTGCAATTGTCTGTGTTCATCACCCCGTGGATAAAGCCCAAGCTCATCCAATGGGCGACAAGCTGCGCTTGGGCATGAACAACCGCTTGCAACAACCCCATAGGACCATCCGCATCAGGATAATGCCGCGCAATGGCGTAATCGGTCAGGTCTTGTAACAGTTCCGTTTGCCCGCGCGCCGCAAAGATCTGAAACGTGCCGACACGCAAATGGCTGGACGCGACACGCGTCAATACAGCACCGGGCAGGGCACCTTGTTCCCGAAACACGGAATCGCCTGTGGCAACAGCGGCCAAAGCCCGCGTTGTTGGAACGCCAAAAGCATGCATGGCTTCGGACACCACATATTCACGCAAAATGGGGCCCAACCATGCGCGCCCGTCACCCATTCGCGAAAATGGCGTCGGTCCAGACCCTTTCAATTGGATATCAAATCGCTTGTTGGATGGTGTTACTTCCCCCAACAAGATCGCGCGGCCATCACCCAATTGCGGGTTCCAGTTTCCAAATTGATGCCCCGCGTAAAGCTGTGCAATGGGCGATGCGTCTGCGGGCACGGTATTGCCACCAAACACAGATGCACGGTCGCTTTCGGTTCCGGGATCGATGCCTAAGTCCTGCGCTAATTCTGTGTTCCAGGCCAGCAAACTGGGTTCGGACACTGGCGTTGGCGCAAGGGATGCGTAAAACGCCGGATCAAGTCGGGCATACGAATTGTCAAAGGGTATCGAAACGCTCATGGGGCAGAGGTAAACGTCCTGACCCTAAAGAACCAGAGGCGCGTGCTATTTCATGTCATCGGAAGGCGCGTAAGGGCGCAAATCAAGCTGTGCAAAAGCGCGGCTTGAGATTGAGATGTTGTTTTTTGACGGGTCCTTGGCGTTGGCGAACATGTATCCATTGGCTTTGAACGGTTTGCTGAACTTCAATCCGTTTTCAAACGCGGTCGCTGCAAACGTTTCAACGTCCTCGACGTCAAACCCTAATTTCACAAGGACTTGTCCTTCCTTCTGGCTTTTGGCCAGCGGATGAAACTGCAAGATCGCACCGTTTCCCGGTGGTTGCAGTTCCACGATACGGTCCCCCGGTTCCTGATACGCACGATACCCAAAGTGAAGCTGATAGAACGCGACCATTTCGTCGAGGCGCCGAGTGTAAAAAGTTAATCGGTTCAGATTTAATGTCTGCATTCAAGACAAACCCCAGTTTTTGGTCAGTGTCATCCTGCGTTGTCGTGGGCTTCCGATCAAGCTGCGTCCGAAATACGTTTATTGAACAGGACAAATACCGCCGCCGCGGTGATCAATACACAGCCCATCAAAGTGACGACTGTCGGGAATTGAGCAAACAGGAAAATATCAAACCCAATGGCCCAGATCAGCCCTAGATATTCAAAAGGGGCCAGCACGGACAACGGCGCACGCGCTACAGCTTCGGTTGCTGCGATGTGGCCAAGCCCGCCCAAAGTCCCGGCTCCGATCAAAGCAACCAAAGTGGCGCTATCGACGGATGGCCATGTCTGCGGTGCTGCAAAAACGCTTAAGACTGTGCAGATCAGCGCAAAATAAAAGGCGATGCTGACCGGCGTTTCCGTATCAGTCATGCGTTTGATGTAAACACGCAAGACCGCCATGAGTATGGCGTATCCAATGCCTGCTGCTGTGCCAATCAAAATGCTGCGGTTCAGGTCGGGTGTGTCAAATGCAGGGGCAACGATCAACAAAACACCGACAAAACCAATGATGACCGCGACCAAAAGCGGTTTCGCGATACGCTCATGCAATAGATGCGCCGCCAAGGGCAGGCTAATGATGGGAACAAGATAGGCCAACGCCGTTGCACTTGCGACGGGCAAATATGCCAAAGACAGAAAGGCCAAGACCATCGTCACAGCGCCGAACACGCCGCGCGTTAAGTGCTGCATCGGATGTTTAGTCTTTAACGATGTGAAATTCGGTGTGACCCAAAATGCGTAAATAAGGATTGGCAATAACGCGAACAGGCTTCGAAAAAAGACGATCTGCCCTAATGCCGCTTGTTTGGCCGCGGCGTGTACGCAGGCCGACATGGCCGCCAACAAAAACGTCGCCAACACGCGCAGACCAATACCGCGCCACTTTGAAACGGGTGTAACCACAGAGCGTTTGTTCGATGTGGTCAGTTTCGCATCCGGCACATCAGAAGGTTTTTGTCATCAGATGGTACCCATCACGTAGGCGAAACCCGGAGCGTTTATAGAGACGTTGCGCGGTTTCATTTTGAACGTCGACCTCTAAATGCAGAGCCTTCAACCCTGCGTCGGCCAGCGCTTTTGGCAAAGCCAGCAACACTTCGGTCGCGATCCCGCGCCCGCGCACGCCGGGGCGGATGAAAAGTTCATCCACAAACCCGTCCATCCCGCCGAACTCCAAAGACCAGCCAAACGACAACACGATGTATCCGATTGGCGCACGAGCGGGGCCAATCAAATAGGCGACCCCATGTGGGGATCCCTCAAGCAACTGCATAAGCGCGGCTTCACGTTGTTCTGTTGTGGTTGTCAGGCCTTCTTCAGTATGGAACGTGGCGACCAATGCCGACAAGCGATCAAAATGTTCGGCATTTGCCAATGTCAGTGCCGCGCTCATGAATGATGCTCCAATGCAAGGGCTTCGGCTTTGGAAATCCAACTGGATTTGCAATCACTATATTGCGCACCCCCTTCAGGATGTCGTGAGGCGCAGGCCGCTTTGACCGACGTATAAGCTGCACGCATGCTGGCATTTTTGCGCAATGCGTCGCGAAAAGCGAGGTGGCGCAACACACCTTCGTGCCCGACCGCGTAAGCGTGCGCATGAAACAAACGTTTGCCCGTGTCGGGGTCATCCCTGCGAAAGTAACGGCATCCCGGCAGGCCAAACTCCCCCATCCACTCATATCCTATGGATTCCAGTTTATCCCGAACGCCGTCCATCGAACCGTCATCTTTGAACACAGGCAATAGGTCGATGATCGGTTTCGCCGGAAGCCCCGGGACTGAGGTCGATCCGATATGGTGAACAGTGACCAAGCTCGGGCCACAAACTTCATGCCACAGGGCAATTTCGTCAGCGGCAATTATTGGCCACTCCGGATCAGGTGGGGCCAGTAGGCTCATGGTAAACGGGCCAAACGCTGGGTCAGCAGGTCAAAGAAACCAACTGCATCCAGATCACCAATGAATGTTGCATTTGCAGGGCGGTCAGTCACCCCCCACCAATCGGCAACGGTCATGCCCATTGTCAGTTCCGATTGCGTTTCGATTTCCACATTCACCTTCCGCCCGGTGAAAAGGTCGGGTTGGATCAAATACGCGGTGACACACGGGTCATGAAGTGGCGCGCCTGCGCTGCCGTATTTTTCCTTGTCGAAGCGTTCAAAAAAGTCCGTCATTTGGGCAACCGCGATACCGGCCGCATTGCCAAGCGCGCGAAACGCATCATTCCGGGGCTGCGTGACAAGAGCCTTGTGCGTGACATCCAGCGGCATCACGACGATGTCGACGCCACTTTTGAACACAATATCAGCCGCTTGCGGATCAACATAGATGTTAAATTCCGCAGTCGGAGTCATGTTGCCAACCTCAAAATATGCGCCACCCATCAAAACAATCTGTTGAACACGTTCGATGATATCCGGGGCACGTTCAAAGGCGGCCGCAATATTTGTCAAAGGCCCAAGCGGGCACAACGTGACGGTGCCAGAGTCTTCGGCGCGCAACGTGTTGATGATGTAATCAACAGCATGCTCAGATTGCAGAGCCATTTTAGGTTCTGGCAAATTCGGGCCATCCAGTCCGGTTTTGCCATGGACATGTTCGGCCGTCACCAATTCGCGCCCCAGTGGGCGATCACAGCCTGCGTAAATTTTGATGTCCGCTCGACCAACCAATTCACAAATGATGCGCGCATTGCGGGTCGTCAGGTCAAGAGGAACGTTGCCCGCCACAGCCGTGATCCCAAGGACGTCAATGTCTTCTGGGCTGGCCAAGGCAAGCAGTATGGCCACTGCGTCGTCTTGTCCGGGATCTGTATCGATAATTATTTTGCGAGTCATTGGCTGCCCTATGTTTTGGGCAGACAGTGACAAGTGCGACAAAGGAAGTCCATACAGGCTCTTGGCAATTGGATCTGAGGTTGGCCTGCATTGGCGACATTTTGCAGCAAGAACCGCAAACCAGCCGACTTGTTTTGATCAAACATTCCAGCCGAAAATCTCGTGTCGATTTGTCAAATATCCACAAACTGAAACATTGACGTTGCACGACCCTGCGGGAACATTGAGCGTTCGTGTAATTGACGCAGGGATTGAACTCTATTTAGAAAGCGATTTCAGTCAGGTTGCAAATTAGACCATGTTGAATGGCAATCCATCAATGCAAAATATGTGAACGGCACACGTGACATCTGCGCGGCACGATTTAACAGCAAAGATCGTGAGGCATTAAATGCCCGCTATGCCTCCGGTTTTTTTTTCGCCTTCAGGACATGTCAGGTATTCGTTTCATCGTTTGAGTGCGTGCTTTGCCTGATCCCAAAGGGCATCCATTTCTTCAAGAGTGCTGTCCTCGGGACGTCGGTTGCTTTTGGCAAGCTCTGTTTCGATCCACTCAAACCGGGCTGTAAATTTAGCATTTGTCTTGCGCAAGGCCTCTTCAGGTTCGATCTCCAGATGGCGCGCCAGATTGGCCATGACAAACAGAAGGTCGCCAAATTCACCCACCATTTCGTCATGTGATTTGTGATCTCGCGCTTCGATCAACTCACGAGTTTCTTCCTGTAATTTATCCAGAACTTGGTCGATTTCAGGCCAATCAAACCCCACACGTGCCGCACGTTTTTGCAATTTAACCGCACGCAGTAGGGCTGGCAGGTTTTGCGCGACACCGTCCAATGTCCCTTGTTGGGCCTTTGTTGCGCGTTCTGCTGCCTTTATCGCTTCCCAATCGCGGGTTTGTTGTTCCGCGCTTTTGTTACGGTTTTCGTCCCCAAACACATGGGGGTGACGGTCGACCATCTTGTCTGAGATTTTCTGAACAACGCTTTGAAAGCTGAAATGCCCTGCTTCCTCGCCAATCGCTCCGTGATAAACGGATTGCAGCAAGAGATCGCCCAATTCGCCTTCCAGTTCAGGCCAGTCTTTACGTTCAATCGCGTCGGCAACTTCATACGCTTCTTCGATGGTATAGGGCGCAATGGTTTCGAATGTTTGTTCGATATCCCATGGACACCCAGTTTCGGGATCGCGCAAACGCCGCATGATTTCCAACAAACGTTCAATCCCTGCGGATTTGTCATGGATCAGATTGTCGCTCATTGTGTGTCCCCATTGCAGACCGGACCAATTCGGGTTCAACTGCTTCTTGAAGCATTCGCATAACAGGAGTCCAGTCATGGCGGTCATCAACCGTATAGGAGACCTTGCGTCAGAGATGACGGAATGGCGCCGGCATCTGCACACCATCCCGGAACTAAGTTTTGATTGTCCAAAAACCGCGGCATTCATCGCAGCGCGGTTGCGTGAATTTGACGTGGACGAGATTGAGGAAGGTATCGCGCAAACTGGTATTGTGGCGATCATCAACGGGCAGGGCGATGGTCCCACGATTGGGTTGCGCGCTGATTTTGATGCGCTTCCTATCATTGAGGAAACCGGGGTCGATTATGCGTCGACACATGCGGGCAATATGCATGCCTGCGGTCATGACGGGCATACGGCAATGTTGCTGGGTGCGGCGAAATACCTGTCAGAAACCCGTAATTTCAGTGGCCGAGTCGCGTTGATCTTTCAACCCGCCGAAGAAGAAGGTGGCGGTGCTGAAGTCATGTGTCAGGACGGCATAATGGATCGATATGACATCGAACAGGTCTATGCATTGCATAACGTTCCTGGTCTTGAGCTTGGCGGATTTTTCACGACACCAGGACCCATCATGGCAGCCGTTGATACATTTACGATCAATATCACAGGCCATGGCGGCCACGCGGCTATGCCACAAGAAACGAAAGATCCTATTGTGGCGGCATGTGGTATCGTTCAGGCCATCCAAACAATCGTCAGCCGCAATCATCATGCGGGCGAGGATTTGGTGATTTCAGTCACGCAAATTCACACCGGAACCGTTAACAACGTGATCCCGACAACCGCTTATATCAATGGAACCGTGCGTACTTTTGATAAGAATGTTCAAGACATGGCCGAGCGGCGATTAAACGAGATCGTCGCCGGGCAGGCGGCCAGTTACGGGGTCGAGGCTGAATTGATTTACGAAAGACACTATCCCTCAACCGTAAATGCGGCCCCAGAAACCGCGTTTGCTGTTGAAGTGGCTAAGGGCGTGGCCGGGCAAGCCCCAGTGGTTGATACGGTTGAGAAAGTCGCCGGAGCAGAAGATTTTTCGTTCATGCTGAATGAAAGACCGGGCGCTTATCTGTTTTTGGGGGCCGGAGAAGGAGCCGCGTTGCACAATCCGGAATTCAATTTTAACGATGAAATCTCACCCATTGGGGCGACTTTTTTCGCGCGTTTGGTTGAAACTGCCCAACCGGTGGCGCGTTAATGGCCTTAGAAGACGCCAAAAAGCAGATCGATATGGCCTTTACGCGGGACGATCCGCGCGGGCCGTCCTTTGAACTGACCTTTGCTGGGGCCACATCTTTTTTGCGTCGACGCTATACCAAGGATCTGACAGGTGTTGATATCGCGGTGACCGGTATCCCGTTTGATCAAGCAGTTACAAACCGACCCGGAACCCGTCTGGGCCCACGTGCCATTCGCGAAGCCTCGTCGCTGCAGGCCGCGGATGCGCCTTACGGATGGCCGTTTGATGTCATGTGCGAACACACCGTCATCGATTATGGGGATCTCGCCTTTGATTATGCCGATATCCAAAGCTTTCCAGCGGCACTCACAAACCACATTGGTGGAATATTGGATGCAGGGGCGGCCAGCGTCGCCTTGGGCGGGGATCATTACATCTCGTTCCCGATCTTAAAGGCCTATGCAGATCGCTATGGCCCGATCAGCCTCATTCAAATCGATGCTCATACTGATACGTGGCCCGATGACGACATGAACCGGATCGATCATGGAACGATGTTTTACAAAGCGGTGAAATCCGGCCTCGTTGATCCCGCAACATCTGTGCAAATTGGCATTCGCACAACGAACTCAGATACCCTTGGGGTTAACATCATTGATGCCCCCGAATTTCATCGTATCGGGCCCGAAGCCGCAGCGGCACGTGTCAAAGACATTGTGGGTGATCGACCAACCTATCTGACATTTGATATTGATGGATTGGACCCAGCTTTTGCACCGGGCACAGGAACGCCCGTCTGGGGCGGGTTGTCGTCTGCACAAGCTGCCGCATTGATGCGCGCCCTTGCTGGAATAAACATTCGTGGTGGGGACATTGTCGAAGTGTCGCCACCCTTTGATACGGCTGGAGCCACGGCAATCGCCGGGGCACATGTCGCCGTTGAACTTTGCTGCCTTCTGGGCTGGAGGATGCGCGAGAATGACTAAGAACCAACCGATCGGCGGGAATGAACTGGCTCGCTTTTCCGGACCCAACACGTTTATGCGTCTGCCCGCCGCGAATGATCTCAAAGGGCTTGATGTCGCGTTTCTGGGCATCCCAATGGATATCGGAACATCTTGGCGCTCTGGTACGCGGTTCGGGCCAAAACAGGTGCGCAGCGAATCCGCGATGATACGGCCCTACAACGTACAAACGGGGGCTGCGCCATTTGACAGTTTGCAATGTGCCGATATTGGCGATTTGGCGATAAATACATTTTCGCTTTCGGACAGTTTACGTATTATTCAAACCAGTTACGACGCGATCTTAAACTATGATATTATGCCAATGGCGGTAGGTGGCGATCATTCTATTACCTTGCCGATCCTGCGATCCATTGCCAAACGTCATGGCCCGGTCGCGCTTATTCACATCGATGCGCATGCGGATGTTAATGACGAAATGTTCGGCGAACGTGAAACTCATGGGACAGTGTTCCGGCGCGCCTATGAAGAAGGCCTGCTGCGCCCTGAAAAAGTGTATCAAGTTGGGTTGCGTGGCACCGGGTATACTGCCGACGATTTTAAAGTGGCCGAAAGCTGGGGGTTTCAGCAATGGCCCGCACCAGAAATCTGGCATCGCCCGCTTGATGGGTTGGGGGCTGAAATACGCCGTGATATTGGTGAGGTTCCAACCTATGTCACTTTTGACATCGACAGTCTGGACCCTGCCTTTGCGCCGGGCACTGGCACGCCAGAAATAGGCGGGCTGACGACGCCGCAAGCGATGCAGCTTATTCGTGCACTGCGTGGAGTGAACATCGTTGGTGGTGATCTGGTCGAGGTGTCACCGCCTTATGACACATCAGGGAACACCGCATTGACGGCTGCCAACATCCTTTACGAAATGCTTTGCGTTTTGCCTGGGGTCACCTATCGATAACCGTCACTACAATCGCTTGAAGAACGGCATAGAATGAGAATTTCCATGTATTTCCTATTGTTTCTGATCGTTTTGGTTGTTGCCGGCATGATCTGGTTTCGTGTGGCACCAAGCGACAAACAACACTGGCATGTGTTTATTACGGATACTGAAAACGCGGATCATATTTTCGGTGTGACACGCGTTATCGAAGGGTCGCCCGACAAGCTTGATGCCTTTAACGCGTCCTTTTCGTCAGAAGCGCGTACAGAAATATTGGCGGGCGCGGTTCAGGATGGGCACATTTCCTATGTCACGCGCAGCAAAGTTTGGGGATTCCCGGATTACACCACAGTGCAATTGGTGGATGACCAGCTGCGTATCTTTGCCCGTTTGCGATTTGGCAGGTCAGATTTAGGCGTTAACCGCGCCCGAATTGACCGGATCTTGGCCGCTCTCAAGGGATGAGCTCGCACAGCCGCTGGACACTTCGCGCCACATTGGAACGTTCAAAGACATCTGACATTGCGCCATGAACATACGTCCATCGACCTGCAAACAGATCATCTGACCCAATTCAATGCGATCCCCGGATCGATCTGTGCAATAGCAATCGATCGTCCGTCCTTGCTGTGTTTTAACGTCCGCCAACACGGGGCTGGCCAGTAACAATGATAGAAAAATAGCTCTCATTGGAAAATTATAGCATGCGTCTGGCTCTTGACCAAGCCTGAGCCATCAAGCAAACGATCACAATGATACCATTAGAACGCCTTTTACAGATCAAAGAACGATTCGAGTATCTCGAGGCGGCAATGGTCGATGGTTCGGCAGACATTGCGGCTTTGGCCAAAGAATACGCAGGCCTGAAACCTGTGGTCGACCAAATCGTAGCTTGGCAAAAGCTGTGTGACGACTTGGAAGAAGCAGAAGGGATGTTGGCTGATCCCGAAATGAAAGCCCTCGCAGAAGAAGAATTGCCAGAATTGCGCAAAGCTCTGCCCGAAGCGGAAGCGGCGCTGCAAATCGCCTTGTTGCCCAAAGATACCGCTGACGCACGTCCGGCAATGTTGGAGATCCGTCCTGGTACAGGCGGGGATGAGGCGGCTCTTTTTGCGGGTGACTTGTTGCGCATGTATCAGCGGTTTGTCGAAACCAAGGGCTGGGGTTTTAACATCATCGAAGAGCAGGCCACAGAATTGGGCGGTATCAAAGAAGTGACCGCGCACATCACTGGCGAAAATGTGTTTGCGCGGATGAAATACGAATCCGGTGTTCATCGGGTGCAACGGGTGCCCGAAACCGAATCTGGCGGGCGTGTTCATACATCTGCTGCGACCGTCGCAGTTCTGCCAGAAGCCGAAGAGGTCGACATTCGGATCGAACCTAATGACATCCGCATTGATACGATGCGCTCCAGTGGCTCTGGTGGTCAGCACGTCAATACGACTGATTCCGCAGTTCGTATTACCCATGAACCAAGCGGCATCGTCGTGACCAGTTCCGAAAAATCACAGCATCGCAATCGTGAAATCGCGATGCAGGTATTGCGTGCACGCCTTTACGATTTGGAACGACAACGTGCGCATGACGAACGATCCGCTGATCGCGCGGCGCAAATCGGGTCGGGCGACAGATCCGAACGCATCCGTACCTACAATTTCCCGCAAGGGCGCATGACAGATCACCGCATCGGTCTGACTTTGTATCGGTTAGATTCGATCATGGGCGGCGATCTGGACGAAATTATTGACGCGCTGACAGCGGATGATCAGGCCTGTAAATTGGCCGAGATGCAGTCGTGACGACCGCCGCCGAAGCCATGTTCGCCGCCACTGCAAGGTTGCGCGCGGCTGGTGTACCGGACCCGGCTAGAGATGCCCGTGTTTTGTTGGCCCACGCGGCCAAGGTGGATGCAACCCGTGTTACATTGATCGCACCCGAGGATATCGCACCCGATATCGAGGAACGGTTTGATCATTTGATTTCACTGCGTGCCATTCGCGTGCCGGTCTCGCATTTGATTGGCGCAAGAGAGTTTTATGGACGCAGTTTTAACATCAGCGCGGATGTGCTTGATCCACGTCCAGAAACAGAAACTCTGATCGAAGCGGCATTGGCCAATCCATTCGAACGTGTGTTGGATTTGGGTGTTGGATCGGGCTGTATTGTTGTGACATTGCTTTGTGAACAACCTGACGCAAAAGGTATCGGTATAGATCTGTCCGAAGCTGCGTGTTTGCAAGCAAGTGCCAATGCCGTCACGCATGGCGTCGCCAGCCGTTTGGAGATTCAGCAAAGCGACTGGTTCGAAAACGTGGAAGGGCGGTTTGATTTGATCGTGTCCAATCCGCCATATCTGAGCCAAGCGGAAATGAACGATGTATCACCAGAACTGGCCCGCCATGAACCACGTATGGCGCTGACCGATGAAGGGGATGGGCTGGCCGCATATCGCATCATTGCCGGGCAGGGCGCTGCCTATTTATTAGACGGTGGGCGCGTGATGGTCGAGATCGGTTGGCAGCAGGGTGAGTCCGTCCAAGCGCTGTTTCAAGAGCATGGCTGGGCCAACGTAAACATTTTGCAAGATTTGGATGGCCGGGATCGTGTCGTAAGCTCGCAAAATCCAGCCTAATTGGCGCAAATTGTCGCCCTTTCGTTAGGAAATGTGTAAAAATATGGATTAGCTCTTGCTCCGTGCCGGACTCCGTGCATATTCAGTCTCGTCTGCACACACCGACGCTGCTCGTCGCGTGCAGAAGACGCCCACTTCCGATCGCAATATTGGGTTCAGCGCTCGAACAGCGCCGCGATCAGCAACTTAGGCAAAAGCAGACCTTTATTCATGAAATCATCGAGATCACGGTCCCGGTCAAAGAACAATCGCAATAGATCCAATAGCGGCGGCAACGTCGTCAATCGGGTGTTTGATAGTTCCGGTCCGGAAGGCAAAGTGCGGGGAACACCCCAGCAGATTATCGACAAGTACAATCAGCTTGCTCGCGATGCGCAACTGGCAAATGATCGCGTTGCGACGGAAAATTTCCAGCAACACGCCGAACATTACCTACGGCTACTCAGCGAAGCACAGCGTGAAATGGACGCCAAGCGCGAAGAGCAAGAGCGCCATAACCGCGAACGTCAAGCCGAACGGGATCGCAATCGTGCATCCCATCAAGACGGTGAAACGAACGCGCCGTCAGCTGCACCAGCCGCAGCCGCAGCCGCTGTGCCATCAATGGATCCAGCGGATCAGCCACAGCCAGATATTCTGGACGCGCCTGATGCAGGGTCTTCGCTTGTTGAAACACCTGAAGACAAGCCAAAGCCGAAACCGCGGCGTCCTCGCAAACCGAAACCAAAATCGGAAGCTGCGACACCGGATGCACATCCGTCAACAGATGGTCCAGAATCTGACACGTCCGGACCCTCTGAAGCAGCTGAGTAACTAAGTCTGCGCGAGGCTTCGTGCCAACGCGCAGAACCCTTCGACTGGGACTTGCTCTGCCCGGTCCGTTGGTTTTATGCCGACAGCATTCAAATGATCTTCGATCTGTGGTGACTGCCCTTTAAGGGCAGCACGCAGCATCTTGCGGCGTTGATTAAAGGCTGCGGCGACAACGCGTTCTAATACCGCTGGATCGGCGTCAAATTTGGGTTTTGGCAGCGCTTGGACATGCACCACGGCGCTGGACACCTTTGGCGCTGGGGTAAAGGCCTCTGGCGGCAAGGACAGCGATATACGCGCATCTGTGCGCCATTGGGACAAGACAGCCAAGCGACCATAGGTTTTGGACCCCGGTTGCGCGACAATGCGTTCAGCGACTTCGCGTTGGAACATCAAAGTTAAGCTGGTCCAATAGGGGGGCCATTGCTTGGGCGTCAACCATCGCACCAAAAGCTCGGTCCCCACGTTATAGGGTAAATTCGCGGCCACACGGATCGGAGGCGTCAGATGTTCCAACGGGTCGATCTCAAGCGCGTCGCCTTCGATCACCTGAAGCCGGTTGGGATAGGCTTGGGCAATTTCAGCAAGTGCAGGCAGGCACCGTGCATCCTTTTCAATGGCCAGAACTTTGCGCGCACCTTCTGACAACAGTCCACGTGTCAAACCACCGGGACCGGGGCCGATTTCAAGTACATCAGACCCTGACAACTCACCGGCTTGTCGCGCGATTTTTGCGGTCAGATTGAGGTCCAAAAGAAAGTTCTGTCCCAAAGATTTGCGCGCGCGCAAATCATGTTTGGAAATGACTTCACGCAGCGGGGGAAGCGAATCTATTCCGGCCATCTGTTCAGGAAACCGTTGCGGCCATCTTCCAGGCCATCTTGCAAGCTTCGATCATGCTGGTCGGCGAGGCGATGCCTTTACCAGCAATATCAAACGCGGTTCCATGATCAGGTGAGGTACGGATGAAAGGTAAACCCAATGTGACATTGACCCCTTTGTCGAAATCTAACGTCTTGATAGGGATCAGAGCTTGGTCATGATACATCGCGATCGCAGCGTCGTATTTGTCGCGCGCTGCTTTGTGGAACATCGTGTCAGCGGGCCATGGACCTGTGACGTCGATGCCTTCATCCGCCAGATCATACACGACCTGTGTGATCCAATCCTGTTCTTCCTCGCCCATTGCGCCACCTTCACCCGCATGGGGATTGAGGCCAGCAACGGCCAAACGCGGCGAGGCCAGACCAAATTGCCGGCGTAACCCGTCATCGGTGATCCGAATGGTTTCGCGCAGCAGACCGGGTGTCAGAGCCTTAGGAACATCTTGCAACGCAATGTGAATTGTCGTTGGAACAACACGCAGCTGATCGCTCGCCAACATCATCACGGCTTGATTATCCGTTCCGGCCAAGGCCTCAAGAAATTCCGTGTGACCGGGATAGGCAAAAGATGCGCCGTCTTTCAGGACTTTCTTGTGGATTGGTGCGGTGACTATGGCCGACGCTCGATTTGATTGAACACATGTTACCGCTTTGGCGATCACATCAATGACCCCTTGCGCATTTTCCAACGCAGGCGCGCCGGGTACGGAGTCGGATACAAAGCTGTGTTCCAAAACGGGCATCGCTGTGGGCATGACGTTTTTTGCGTATTTGATATCGTTGATAACCCGAAACACCGCATCGGAAGGCAAGTGGCGTGGATCACCGATCCAAGCGAATGTCAGGTCATCTTTTAAAGCCGCCCACGCCTTGCAAGCGATTTCTGGCCCAATCCCCGCGGGCTCTCCGCACGAAACAACGAGCGGAGCCCGCGTCAATTGTTAAACACTTCGATGATGGCATCAGACCGGATGTCCTCCAAATAAGCACGCGCGAAGCCGCCAAACCGCTGCTGCTGCAGCTCTGCACGCACGCTGTCGCGGTTGATTTCTTCTTCTTGCGCAGGGGTACGCCCGCACAACATCAAAAACACCAGTGTATTGCCGTCTGCGCGCACGATGTTCGTGGAAACTTCGCCAGCATCCAGTTTTGCCAATTCGATTGCAATGTCTTGCGGGATCTCTTCTGGTGGAAGGCTACCACGTTCCAGAACCTCTTCAGGCTGCCCCTTGGCAACGCCATACAGATCATCACACACATCAACTCTGTCTTTGATACTGTTTGCGCGCGCCAGAGACGCTTGTGAACGCCCCCCGTCGATGTAGTAGGCTGCGTATTCCACCGCAGCATATTCACGCTGTGAGCGCCCAGTTTCTTCGATGTCTCGCAATTGGAACAGAGCAATGGCGTTTGGAATATTCAAAGGTGTTGTCACTTCGCCCGGAGCAAGCCCAAGGATCAAAGGACGCAAATTGGGCGGAAGCGTGGATAGATCGACCCAATCCAAACGGCCACCAGCCTGACGCGAAGCGGTCGCTGAAAATTGACGCGCAAAGGCGGAAAATTCTGCTTCGGTTTGTGATTGCGCGATTTCTTCGGCGCGTGCACGCACTTGTTCGATCTGGTTAGGAGGGGCTGGCATGATAAGTTCGGACAGCAAAACGCGTATACCCGAGGTACTGTTAGACGATGCTTCGACTGCGCGGTCGATATCGCTTTCAGTCACTTGAACACGGTTGCCAAAGCGTGCGCGAATGAGATCGCGCCAAGTCAATTGGGCGGCGACGAAATCGCGAAATGTTTCACGCGCGATCCCTGCGCCTTCGAGTGCCTCAATAAATTCGTCAGTCGACAAGTTCGCACGACCGGCAAATTCGCTCAGACCTTCTTGTAAGCCTTCATCACTCAACTCAAGGCCAAGGCTGCTTGATTCCTGAATGCGCAGGCGATCCTCAATCAAAGCGTTCAGTGCACCGTCTGGTGTCGCACCGGGGGCATTGAGAATTTGAAGAAAGCGAATGCGTTGCTGGACTTCGAATTCGGTTATGACGGATTCATTGACACGCGCCACTGGAGCAAAGACGTTTTGCGCATCTGTGGAAGTGCCACCGATTACAAAGGCCAAGCAAGCGGCGATTAGGGTACTTTTGATACTGCTCATGATGCGTTTTTCCCACAGGCTCGCACGTGTTTAGCTGTCCCCGGAGAGGTGGAGAAGCCGCGTAGTGAAAGTGTTAAGCCAAAACTGGTCTGGGCCTCAACACTTGTTGATGATGTAAATCGTCTGTCGACACTGAAATCCATACGAACACATTCATTTGTATAGCCAAGACCCAATCCGGCGCGTGATGCGCGACCGTCATCAAAATCATATCGCCAATCTACGCTCGCGCTCCAGACATCGTTCAGGTCGAAAACGCTGTCGAAATTGAATTCAGATATAGATTCGTCACGGTCTTCTTGGGCGTCTTCATCCAGAAAGACATATGAACCACTGATGGCGAAGCGATCAGTGTGCCAATCCCCACGAAGCTCGGCCTTTGCAAATTCGAATGAACTGTCAAACACACTGCGCGCGGTCAGCGCAAGACCATTGGCGGTCTTGAGTTGACCAGCGAACAAATAATCCGATGTTTCTCCAAACAATCCAGAGGTGTTGGAGAACCCCGGTGTTTCATCGACGCGGTGAACTTGACCCACAGTGACATTTGCCTGCCACCCTGATTGTGCGTAATGAGCCCAGTTCACACCAATTGCCGCCACCGTGCCGCGTTCTCTGCGATCGACGGATGGAAAGCGCGACAAAGACAAAAGATTGCCTTCATCGAATTCAACGAATGTGCTTTCCTCATTTGGAACATCAAGGCCGTCACCACCCGTCCAGGCGATCTGTGCAACTGGTTCTAACAATTGGCGCGCGCCACCGGGTGTTGAGCGCACCATTGGATACCGCAGGATCAGGGTGCCATAGGGGCTGATTTCTGCATCAGTGTCGTCAAAATCTGCGTCACTGATGACGCGAAACGCATCCCCAACGGCCCCAATGCGAACTTGTGTTTCAAGGCCGCCAGTGAACCACGACTTGCGCCAATCCGCGCCAAACGTAAAACGCAAAATGTCACGTCCGTCCGCAATAAGATCTGGGTCGGGGCCATCGACATCCAAACTCGATTCCCGAAAGTGAGCGTGTCCTTCTGCGTTTAAACGAAATTCTCCACCGATAACCGAAGGAAAAATCCGCTTTTCGTAAAAGCCTTCGATTGCATTTGTCGGGAGGGTCGAATTGTCTTCACCTTCGCGGATACTGCGATAATTGGTGAGAACAAATCCCGTATACTGATCCCGGCGCGCCCGGTCGATTACGACTTCGTTGCGAAGACGGTCCAAATCAGAAAAGGAATAATCCAACAGGTAGGATTCATCAGTCGTCGCTTGGATATCAAAGCTAAGCTTGTACCCGCGGTTCAGTTGGAATTTCCCGCTCCCGAACAAATAGCCGCGCGTTGATCCTTCCCGAAGATCATCACGTGTGATTGCTCCGTTAAACTCAATGCCACCACGCACAAAGGCCTGGCGATACCGGAATTCTAATGTGCGCGTAGATGTCGAATAGTAGGGTGTTAGGGTCAAGTCGCGGTGGTCACCGAGCTTGATGAAATAGGGCACTTTGATGCCAGTCCCAAGCTGGGATGTACTTTGGATGGATGGAATAAGGAAACCTGAAGCGCGTTCAAGTGTTGGATCAGGTAAGCGCAGGCGCGGCAGATAAAAGATGGGAACATTACGCACGCGCAACTGCGCGCCATCAAAATACAATTGCCGTTCTTCTTGATCATGAATGACACGTCGCGCCCGAATTTGCCAAAGAGGAGGGCGGGTGTCGTTTTCACAGATATGACAAGATGTGACAGCAGTTGTTAAAAGCTGTGTGTATCGTCCATCAACACGGCCAAGTTCGACCGAGGCAAGTTGCAGTTGTTGACTTAAAACCAGTCGCGCACCGGTCAAAAGCCCATTGCGCAAATCACTGCTCAATTCAGCCTGATTGGCTAAAATTAAGATGTCAGGACCTTCTTCAATGATGATCGGGCCGGTGATGATCAACTGGCCGGTGGAATCATCATACGTGATCGATTCAGCGCGCAACCGCGTTTGGCCTTGAAACGCTTCGACGTTTCCTCGGGCAACCAAAACCCGATTAGAAGATATGCTCACTTCGTCGGCCACCAAAACGGCGGGTGGGGGGGCATCGGCGTCTTGGGCCAATGCAGCCCAAGTGCTGCACAGAAAGAAAAGGAGTCCAAACGCGAGCGCTCTCATCTATCCGTCCTCGGCATGCAAAAGCAGCCCAAGCGCAAGCAGAATAGCCGCAATGGGCGCAGCCCATGCAGCAAGGAGAATAGGAATCTGCCCATTCTCTCCTAAAATCTGCGCAAAGCTTCGAACAAAAAACAAAGTGAACCCCAGTAGCACCGCGGCCAGGACTGAAATGCCTGTCCCCCCGAAACGGGTATGACGCATGGTGAACGCCGCGGCAACCAAGACCATACCGGCAAGAAAGAATGGACGGGATAATTCCGATTGGAACCAAACATGATGACGTCGGGCCGAGAACCCGGCCAATTCAAGCTGGACGATGAATTCTTGCATATCCCAGATGGAAATACTGGCCGGAGTCCCCAAAGTTTCGCGGATACGGTCCAGCGTCAGAGTAGAGGGTTGTTCGAGAAGTTCATGTTCAACGACGTTTGCTTGTGGGTTTATGCCCGCGACCAACGGCCAAACACGGGCCTTGCGCAAGGACCACGAACCATCTGAAAGGGCAGCACTTGCAGCATCGATTCGGCGCACAGGCCCGGAATTGGGCGCATAGGCAATGAAGGTCACATCATACAAAACCGACGCATCTGTGTTCGAACGTGCCGCTCGAATGACTGTTTGTCCATGAGAGCTGCCCTCACGTAACCACAGCCCGTCTGCGGACAAAGACAAAGTAGATGCGCCGCCCGACCGGTATGTTTCTGCCAAGGCCGCGTGATGTTTAGATGCGGCTGCCACAAATGGCCCGAAAATGGACACGGTCAAACTGCCGATCAAAAAGGCAACAAAAACCGGTGAAAGAAGCGATCTCATGGCCGATCGCCCGGCCGCTCGGGTCACAACAAGTTCTGAACTGCGGGCCAGTGAAATAAACAAAGCAACCGTCGCCAAGATCATCAATATCGGCATAACTTGGTTCATCGTTGCAGGCACGTTGAAGAAAGTGAGCTCCAACCGTTGTCCGATGCTAAGGCCTAGATCGGAGAAACGTCTTGTTTGGTCGACAAAATCGACAAGGGAAATCAAAGCAAATAGGATCAATGCCAGCGAGAAGAATGCAATCGCGAAACGGCGGGCGAAATAGAAATGAAGGATCATGCTGTGCTCCTTCTTTTCCACCACCCGGGGCGAGATGCAGAGGCCAGCAACAAGAACGCCAAAACAAATCCTAACGCACTTGGAACGTACATCAAGAACCAGTTCGCTGCGTCCTTTAGAACAGCACCGGACAATGCCCCACGCAATCCATCAATTAGAATGAGCAGGCCAAAGGCAACCACGACTTCGCGCCAGACACCAAACCTTGAATATCCACCAACCAACAAGGTGGCAAACCCGATCAATGCAGTGACAACACAAAACAGAGGTCTTGCAAACCTCTCATGTAATTCTTCGGCGATTTCTCCGCGTGACGCGCTGGTTCCTGCGGCGACAGCAGCACTGTCCCGTATCATTTCAATCGTGCCTATTTCACGTATATTGGTACCCAAGGACTGATCTTTGCGCACCAGTGATGAGATATCGAAACTAAAATCTTGGAACTTGCCGGTCGACAGTCTTTGATTTCTGCCATCATACCGTTGTGCAAGACCATCGATCATAATCAATGTCGTTTGATCCCCCTGCCGCACCAGATACGCTTGCGTCGCGGTATAGATCATTCGTTGGGAATCAATGCGACGATCCGCTAAGAAAACATCGTTCAAAACGCCATCTTCACCGATTTCACGCGTATAGAATGTGACACCTGAGATTGGACTGAGGAAAGACCCTTCCGTCAACAGGCGTGCGGTTACGTTTTGCGCAATATCAGCTTCGCGTTCGCTTAACCGGGCCTGAGCCGCTGGGACTAAAATATGGCTAAGGGCGGACATCATAAGAGCGGAAATCAAACCGAAAACCAGAACTGGGCGCGCCAAACGCCAAGGACTGCGACCCGTCGCCATCATGACGGTCAATTCGCTTTCGTTGTTTAATCGGTTTGTGACGTAAACAGACGCAGCGAACGTCGCAATCGGCAGGACAGTGATGATCAGTCTGGGCAAAGCCAGCGTACTGAACTCCAGAAAAACAAGTGCGGATTGACCATCGCCGATCAGCCGGTCAAACAGCGAAACAGCCCGGTTGATCCAGAAGATCGCGACCAGGATGAGCGCAAAAAAGCCGAACAACCATAGAAATTGGGACAGCATATAGCGGTCGACTCGGGTCAACATTGCCTCCGTGAACTAGATATAGCAGCAGCTAAAGATCACCTTAGCCTATGTTGAGACCCGGGAAAACGCGATTCTGCTCTTGAAAGCTTTGAACATATACGGCTTGGTGCTCCAATCGCATACCGAACATAATGGAGCACCCAAAATGACTGACCTGACACCTGTTACTTTTGTCGAAACAGATTTGGATGCGATAAATTCAGCGACAGGTCGTATTGCGATTTTGGTGACACCGGATGGCCAAATGGATCCGGCGGGCCGTCGCGTAAACAAACTGACCAAAGGGGCAGTGGCGCGTTATATGGAAAGCGACCGTTTTGGCAAATCCAAATCAGGTGATGTCAACAGTTTGGCCTTTCCAACTGGGTTGCAAGTGGATGCAGTCGATATCGTTTGTTTGGAAAAACGTGCGGAACAACTGGATTTGCGCAAAGCAGGCGCGACCTTGGGGCGTTTGCGTGGCAAGACGGATATGATGATCTGCACTGGAAATCAGCGCAAAGCGGCAGAGATCGTCTTTGGAGCTTTGATGCGCGATTATGATTTTCTACCTCACAAGACCAAAGCAGACGCCGCCGAAGGTTCGTTCGTTGTTCATTCCAATAAGCCGGATGAACTTTCTGCCGCGGCGGCCCCTCTGATTGCCATAGCAGATGGTGCGTTTTTCACGCGAGACTTGGTGAATGAACCTGCGAATATTCTGACCACAACGGAATTTGCCAATCGGTTGGATGCGTTGTCGGCACTTGGGTTGGACGTCGAAATTTTGGATGAAAAAGAACTCGCAAGCCTGGGGATGAGAACACTTTTATGTGTCGGGCAGGGGTCTGATAGCCCATCCAAAGTGGTTGTCATGCGCTGGAACGGAGGCGGTGATGAAAAGCCATTGGCCTTGGTCGGAAAAGGTGTGGTCTTTGATACGGGCGGCATCAGTTTGAAACCCGCCGGGGGTATGGAAGACATGACCATGGATATGGGCGGTGCAGGCACAGTTGCCGGGGTCATGAAGGCATTGGCATTGCGTAAAGCCAAAGCAAACGTTGTGGGTTTGGTGGGGCTGGTCGAAAATATGCCGTCGGGTAATGCGACGCGTCCGGGTGATGTCATAACGTCGATGAAGGGTGACACAGTCGAAGTCATCAACACGGACGCCGAAGGGCGTTTGGTTCTGTGTGATGTCATGTGGTACACGCAGGAACGTTTTGAACCGGTTGGCATGATTGATCTGGCCACCTTAACCGGCGCGATCATCATTGGATTGGGTCATGAAAACGCGGGCGTCTTTTCAAACGAGGATTCGTTCTGCGGATCCTTCCTGAAAGCGGCGAGTGCAGAAGACGAAGGCGCGTGGCGTATGCCTCTTGGCAAAGGTTATGATGATCTTTTGAAATCCCGCATTGCAGACATGAAAAATATCGGAGGGCGACCCGCAGGGTCTGTCACCGCGGCACAGTTCCTGAAACGCTTTGTCAAAGACGAAACGCCTTGGATTCACCTGGATATTGCGGGTGTTGCGTCAGTTAAATCCGAAACGGCACTGGCGCCTAAAGGGGCCACCGGCTGGGGGGTTGCTGCGCTTAATCGTCTTGTGGCTGACAAATACGAGAACTGATTTGGGCGCGGCTTATTTCTATCATCTAACGCGTCGACCATTAGAAGACACGTTGTGCATGTTGCTGGAAAAATCCATGCAAGCTGGATGGCGTGTCGCCGTGCGCGGACCAAATGTGGAACGCCTAGCGTGGCTTGATGAAAAGCTCTGGCTTGGACCCGAAGAAGGGTTCTTGCCCCATGGGATGGTGGGCGGGGCGCATGACGCATTGCAACCCGTTTTGCTGACACAAGGACCGGCGGGAAATGAACCGCAATGTGTCATGACCATTGATGGCGCAGAGATCAGTGCGGACGAACTGACCGGGTTGGAACGTGCATGTGTGTTGTTTGACGGAAATGATGCGCAGGCATTGGACGTCGCGCGTGGGCAATGGAAAACGTTGAAGGAGTCAGGCGCAAGTGCGCAATATTGGTCCGAAGACTCGGGTCGATGGGAAATGAAAGCGCAAACCGGGTCTTAGTTGGGCAAACCTCAAGCGCGCCGATATTGTGTCGCTGACGTCAAACTGGCAGACTTAAAGATGGTTTTCAACGTGTTAGGATGAGCTCTCCGCCAGTGATCTCAATCGTACCCCATCGCTGCAAGTATTCCATGCCCAGCAAAGATTGATCCATCTCTCCGCCATTCACGACAGCAAAAACATCCCGATCCGTAACTGGACCAATTTGAACGCTGTCCAATCGAACGGGTGCGGTTTTGACTTCGCCGTTGGCAGTACTGGCGCGGCCCATGAAATTGAGTTGATCAAAGCCAATGCCCGCGGCTTCTGCATCCTCGAGGGTCAACACAATGTCTGTTGCGCCAGTGTCCACAAGGAATTGCGTGGGAACACCGTTGATATCAAGCGTGAGGTGGTAATGGCCGCCACGGCCACGTTCTGCAACGATCCGGCCTGAATCTTCGATCCGCGTTTGAAAAGGGCGGTCATTCTGGATGTCTTGCCAGATGCCGACACCAGTAATGGTGACAAGAAAGATCAAAACCCAAGCCGACGCTTGTTGTAGCGATTTTAACAGGCGACCAGACGCCAAAAACCAACCGCCGATCATGACCAGCAAAACAACAAGATAAACAAGATGTGCGGTGTCTATATTTTCCATGGCTTAGATATAGGTTCGATTGGTGGCGTTGTCAGCCGGCTTGTGCAGTTTCAAGCGCTTCCGTCGCCGCTAGCCAGATCGTTTCTGCCCGAGTCATTGCTTCTTCCAGCTCGTTGAATTTGGATTGCCAGATTTCCAGATCGTCGCGCCGCGAATCTTCGTAGAGTTTGGGATCGGCAAGCTTTTCCGACAGTTTCGCATGCATATCGTTCAATTTTTCCATGCGAATTTCAGCGTTTCGAACATCTGTTTTGAGCTGTTTCATCGCATCGCGCGGTATCTTTTTCGGCTTTTCCGGTTTTGGTGCCCTTGGTGCCGGTTGATCCAACAGATGCGCGCGATACGCTTCCAAATCACCTTGAAACGGTTTGACCGTGCCATCCGACACCAACCAAAGGCGGTCTGCAACAAGGCTAAGCAAGTGCATATCGTGGCTGACTAGAATGACCGCACCGGTATAGGCGGTCAACGCTTCGACCAAAGCTTCGCGGCTTTCGATATCAAGGTGGTTTGTCGGTTCATCTAAGATCAACAGATGTGGCGCATCCAATGTGGCCAACAACAAGGAAAGGCGCGCTTTTTGCCCCCCGGACAGTTTTCCGACCAATGTTCCGGCTTGATCTGCAGTTAATCCAAAACCGGACAAGCGACTGCGCCATCTTTTGGGTTCTTCTCTGGGGCGTTCGCGCCGCAGGTGATCCAAAGGGGTTTCGTCAACATGAAGCTCATCGACTTGGTGCTGAGCAAAATAACCGATGCGCAATTTGCTGGCGCGCACCATTTTGCCAGACATTTTCGGCAATCGGTCGGACAACAGCTTGGACAACGTCGATTTGCCCTGACCGTTTTTACCCAACAGCGCGATGCGATCGTCCTGATCAATGCGCAAATCCAACCGACGCAAGATTTCCGTTTCACCATACCCGGTCGACACCCCTTCGAGGTTGACGATAGGGGGCGCGAGTTCTTCAGGCGTGGGGAATTCGAACCGACGCAACGCTGCTTCTTGAGGCGTCGTAATCGGCTGCATCCGCGCGAGTGCTTTCAGGCGCGATTGGGCCTGACGGGCTTTGTCGGCTTTATAGCGAAAGCGATCAACATAAGATTGCAAATGTGCGCGCCGAGCTTCTTGTTTTTTACCCACGGCTTGGGCTTGGGCGATGCGTTCAGCGCGTTGGCGCGCAAATTGGTCGTAAGGGCCTTGATAAAGGGTCAGCTTGCGATCCTCGAGGTGCAAAATCGCGCCAACAGCTCGGTTCAACAAGCCGCGATCGTGACTGATGATAATGACCGTATGCGGATATTTCGCGAGATAGCTTTCCAGCCACAAAGCGCCTTCCAAGTCCAAATAGTTGGTCGGTTCGTCGAGCAGCAATAGATCGGGTTGCGAAAACAGAACGGCCGCCAAGGCGACACGCATGCGCCAACCACCAGAAAAGTCTGAGCAGGGGCGGTGTTGATCTTCTTCATCAAAACCCAAACCCTTTAGGATCGTCGCGGCACGTGCTTCGGCAGACCAGGCATCAATGTCGACAAGGCGGGTTTGAATTTCGGCGATGCGGTTCGGGTCATCGGTTTCTTCGGCCAACAACGCTGCGCGTTCTGTGTCGGCAATTAAAACTGTGTCCAGCAAACTTTGACTGCTTGAGGGTGCTTCTTGCGACACACCACCGATGCGCGCACGTTTGGGCAGACGCAGGGTACCGGACTCTAAGGCAAGTTCACCATAGATCAGACGAAACAGCGTGGTTTTACCCGTGCCATTGCGGCCGACCAGACCAACTTTGTGCCCATCAGGAATAACTGCCGACGCGCCCTCGAACAAAGGGCGGCCCGCAATCGCGTAGGTGATATCTTCGATCCGCAACATATGCGCGGCTTGCCTGATTACGCGCAGTTGAGCAAGTATGTAGATGCAAATCAGCGATAAAGGATTTTGAGATGATTACCGGACTGGATCATATCGTTCTTGCTGTACGCGACGTGGCACAAACCGTTGCATTCTATCACGAACGATTGGGCTTTGAGGCCGAAGTAGACGCAGATGGGAAATGGACGCTGCATTTAGGTGCGCAGAAAATTAATCTGCAAAACGTAAAAAACCTTCCCGCCATCGCGAAAAACACGCTGCCTGGAACCGCAAATTTCTGTGTTTTGACGAGCGAAGACACGTTTGGTTTGGCGCATAGGCTACGCGAGGCGGGAATTGCGGTGTTGAAAGGCCCCGTGCAACGGATCGGAGCGACGGGGCAAATAATGTCCGTCTATTTCAATGATCCAGATGGAAATTTGGTTGAAATAGCGCGACCTGTCTAACCACTGTTGGTTCGTTGCTGGACCTCAGCGATTGTTTGGTTCGGCGCGACCCGTGTTAGAAATGGTGGGGGCTAATCAAAGGGAGAGCTTTCCAAGCTCTGTCAGCCATGCTAACGGGCGCTCGAGATATAACCTATGGAGTGACCCATGGCGCTGGAACGCACCTTTTCAATCATCAAACCCGACGCAACCAAGCGGAACCTGACTGGCAAGATCAATGCCAAGTTCGAAGACGCAGGCCTGCGCATCGTGGCACAAAAACGCATTCACCTGACAAAAGAGCAGGCGGGTGTTTTCTATGCTGTACATTCTGAACGTCCGTTCTTTGGCGAATTGTGCGAATTCATGGCATCTGGCCCAATTATCGCGCAGGTTCTGGAAGGCGAAAACGCCATCACAAAGAACCGTGAAGTTATGGGTGCAACAAACCCAGCAGACGCAGCCCCAGGTACTGTTCGCGCTGATTTTGCTGAATCAGTCGGCGAAAACTCGGTTCATGGTTCTGATGCACCTGAAACTGCGGCCGTTGAGATTGCATATTTCTTTTCAGGTCTTGAACTGGTTGGCTAAGCCCAAACAAGTTTCGAATTTG
This sequence comes from Paracoccaceae bacterium, assembly GCA_039960995.1. Lineage (GTDB taxonomy): Bacteria > Pseudomonadota > Alphaproteobacteria > Rhodobacterales > Rhodobacteraceae > JABSSA01. Next base: position 262,662 of record JBDVKF010000075.1, read on the forward strand.
AAACCGGCGTATTTTGCGCCGGTTTTTTTCGTTTTGACCGCCGAATTGTTTCCCACACTGTTTGTGATTGACTTCGTTTAACGCGCGCCGTCACAGTCTGATCATGTATTTGATCGCAAAGAACCGATCCTTCCGACTGCTTTTTTCTGCCACGGCAATTTCCAATTTAGGCGACGGGATTTCCGCGTTGGCGTTTCCTTGGCTGGCGACGTTGTTCACGCGCGATCCGTTTTTGATTGCATTGGTTGCGTTTGCCACCCGATTGCCTTGGTTTTTGTTTTCTATCCCAGTCGGGGTCCTCACGGACCGCAATGATCGACGGTTGCTCATGGTTCAGGCCGATGTGTTTCGGTTTCTTTTAACGGCTGGTGTCATTGCGTTGATCTTTGCGTCACCCGAACTGCCCATGGAAGGCGATCCCTTAAAATACATTCTGGCACTTTCTGGATTGGCGTTGTTGCTGGGTACTGCCGAAGTTGTCCGGGACAATGCCGCTCAAACCGTTTTGCCGTTGGTTGTCGATAAATCCGACCTTGAAACCGCGAACGGTCAATTGTGGAGCGTTGAACACATCATGGGGTCGTTCGTCGGCCCGCCACTGGCTGGTGTTTTGATTGCAATGACGGTTCCAGTTCCGTTCGCTGTTGATGCTGTGACCTTTGCGCTGGCCGCTTGGTTGATCTGGTGCCTGTCGATTCCAAATCGTCCCGCACAAAAGAAACGAAAGATGTGGCTGGAAATCGTTGAAGGGTGGACATGGATGCGATCCCACACTGTGGTTTTGCGCTTGGCCATTATGCTTGGCATTTTGAACGCAGTGGCCACGATGGCTGTCACTGTTTTGATCCTGTTTTCTCAAGAAATTCTGGAACTTGATGCTGTTGGACATGGGGTATTGATGACAGCAGGGGCCGCAGGCGGCGTTATCGGTGGGCTAGTTGGGCCAGTCTTAATTTCGCGGATCGGGGGGCAACGAGGCGTTTTGTTGGCTTTGCTGATGTTTCCGATACCGTTGATCATCATTGGACTGACATCGAACCCGATTTTGGCTGCGTTCGCATTGTTCCTTGAGGTGGTCGCCGGGGTTTTGTGGAACCTTGTTACGGTCTCTTACCGCCAACGTCTGATCCCGGATGATTTATTGGGGCGCGTCAATTCGTTGTATCGGTTCTTTGGCTGGGGCATGATGCCGATAGGGGCTTTGTTGGGTGGCGCGATCGTTTCGATAGCCGAACCCGAATTGGGGCGCGAGATGTCTTTGCGCCTGCCTTATCTGATTGGGTTTGGCGCAATGTGCCTTATGTTGATTTATGGATCGACCAAACTGCGATTGTGATCGGCATGCACACATCATTTATTGCACGTCTGTCACCGTTTTTCGATCACGCCCATTTCGTTTAGCGCCTTTTCAAATGCGGATTGATCAGCATCAAAAGACCCCGCTTTGATCGCATCAAATCGCTTGCGCAAAGCAGCTTTTTCATCGCTTTTGCAATCGTTCCACGGACGGCCTTGCAAGCCCATGACAAGAACATAGTACCCAATAAAGTGGGGCCGCATGCCACTGGCAAGCAACTTGCGATAGGTTTCGTCTGGGCCCAGGGCGCGCACGTCTTCAGCTGAATGAATTCCAGCAGTTTTACAGGCCGCGTCCATCATCGGACCCAGATTTTTAATGCTCGAGACCGGTTCTGTCATGGCCCAAGTTTGGACCGAACAGACCAAAGTGTCACGCCGTTAAATGCTGGCGTAATCTGTGAAACGAAATGGGGGCGGCGTGCGCGTTGTGCCGCTTGGTTTTTCTTTTGATGGTTTTGGTGTTTGTGGTGAGGTTGGCATAATGACCTCCTTCAAAATGACTGATTACATACAAAAAGTTAATATCACTCAAGTATAGCATAGAATCGGCCCACTCGTGTTAGAAAAATGGTAACTTTCTAAAACTCTAAGACATACTGTGTCATTTGCTCCCATTGATGCTGATTGGGCAACAATATCGTAGGAAAATGCGAGTGAGCCGGTGCGTCAGGCCAAAATTGTGGTTCCAACGCAACTCCTGAATAGGGAGCAATGGGCCATCCTTGCGTCTGTTCGCCAGTTATCTTTGGCAGCCAAGCACCTGCATAAACCTGTAATCCGGGCGCGTCAGTTTTGATCTGAAGCTTGTAATGCGGCATCGTCAGTTCCGCTGCAAACTCTACCGTATCGCGCCTTTGCGTACTTAGAACAAAGCAATGATCCAGGGATTTGTGAACAGGTGAGGGGTTGCGTAAATCGAAAAGAGTTCCTTCAACGCCGTCCAACTTGCCTGTTGGCAGATTTGAAGACTCCACTTCAAGGACTTGAGAACTAGTGACCTGCAGCCGAGCTTTGTCATCCATTGCCCAATACGGATGATGTACAAGGTTCATAAGGGTCGTACGGTCGCTGGTTGCCGTCATGTGCAACTGTAAAACACGACCAGTCAGGCTGTAATGCGCCGTGATCACGCGCACCCCTGGTAACCCGCATTCCCCGTTCGCAAGCGTGCAACTAAGCGTGACAGACGTTTGTGTGACGGTTTCAACATTCCAGATCCGCCGATGCAGACCATCCGGCCCAGAATGAAGAGTATTTACCCCTTCGTTCTGCGGCAACTGATACTCATTTCCGTCGATCACAACGCGTCCATTGGACAGCCGGTTCGCAACCGGACCTACAATCGCACCTGCATAAAAGTCGGTGTGCGAATAGGTATCGGTATCGTCAAAGCCCAAAACCAATGATCGTAGGTCGTTTACGTTCCATAACCCCGTCAGTGTCGCACCCATCGGAAGTATATTGGCTTTGAGGTTGGAGTTTTCCAAAGAAATTACACTGTGCATGAAAGGACACTGCAATGCCGGTTAACGGAAGGCAAACCCTTGTAAAACAATGACGCGCATCCGTTTGCGCCCGTGGTATTTGAGACATTTTTGACAGGGCGAGGGGCTGCATATGAACAAAAGTTGGATTCCGTGCAAAAAGCCTCTGGACGGGTTGAATCGCCCTTGCTATATCGCACTCTAGTTCCGGCGTAGCTCAGCGGTAGAGCAGTTGACTGTTAATCAATTTGTCGTAGGTTCGATCCCTACCGCCGGAGCCAATTTACCTTTACGCGTTTGATCTAAAACGCGTTTGCAAATTAGGTTCGGTAGAACCTTACATTGCTTAGGGTTTTGGTTACACAAGAGGTCACACAACAAGTGACACCGACCCTCTTGTTGGATTTATATCATCCTCTTCTTTCAGCCCCAATTAAAAGGGGCTTATTATGGCTCACGCTCAATACCTGTTCCTCAAAGATGGCACCTATTATTTTCGGCGGCGTATCTCCGGTTTTCCACATAAAACATCTCCCCTGATGATCTCATTGAGTAGCAAAGAGCTCAAAAAGGCTCTTTATATTATTCAGCACGTACAAACGGAATATTTGGCCATGTTGAACAGCTTCATCTTCATCAACCCTCCTCTGCCCGAGGAATTGATCAGAACCTACACGTCGGCACGCTTGCGCGTGTTTGTTCGGGATATGCAGCGCAATACTCGCATGGCACGCATGAGTGGCCGGACATCGGATCAAGATCAGATGCGAGATGAACTTAATCAAGTGGTTTTGCGATCAATGCTGGAATGCGGCATGCAAAAAGCGTTTCCCGCAAATTCCATTGATCCAGATTGGACCAAGGAGACGTTGGAAACAGTCATGTCGCTCTACGATCAAGAGTTCCGCGCGTTTGGGCCGTCGTTTCCGACGATTCTCGCTAACTCACGGCCACAGATTTCGTGCCGCGCAAAAAATCTGTGGGTGATTGTTCCATGACTCGAGCGAACTCCCGGTTGAAGTTCGATTTAGTATTGAAACCGCTCTCTAACATCGCATCCGTGATGCTTTTTTCTGCACTCAACAGATGACACGCATGGCGCACCCGAAACCCGTTAACGTAGCGCGAGACGTTCTCGCCCTTGGCGATATTGATTGCAGCGGAAAGCTGTTTGATCGGTACATGCAAGCGATGTGCAAGTCGCACCAAGGTGAGGTCTGGGTCGAGGTAGGGTCTTTCCTTTTCCATCAGTGCATCGAGGCGCGTGATGATGGCTTCGTCTTCGTCCGTAGGGCTCGGTTCGACTGTGGTGGTTTCGTTTTCATGACTGCCGTGTGCGTCGCCAGAAAGGCTTAGCAAGCCGATTCCAAGAAGCGTGAATGAAGTGAATACACTGATGATAAGTGGTAGAAAATCGGGGTATCCCCATCCAATTGCTACGGCGATCGTGATATCCGAAAGCGATGACAGGATCAGCAAAATACCTATGGCTCTCCAGATACGCGCAGGGAGCGGGCCAGCGGCCAACCTTACCAAAGGCAAGGTGCTCTCGGTCTGTATGCGTCGTAAGATCGCGATGCCATAGGTCGCGAATACAATGGGTAGCAAGGCATCAAGTGTAATGGGCGCGAAGATCGTACAAAACGCAGTGAACGCTGGGACGAGCGCATGGATTGCATCACGCCTGAGGTCAAAACGACGTAGCGCACCAGACTGAAACGTTAGCCATGCCAACGGTGGCGCAGCCACAGCCGTGATGGGTTGCAAAAGTAGTAACTGGGAAAATCCGTAGTGTTGGGTGAGTGAGATCACGAGGGCCTGCACCGCACAGGCGGCCATCAAAATTAAAAACAGAAAAGAACGGTCATCTTGAACAGCGTGCCGGATAGCCAGAAAGCCCAAGATCAAGGCCACGACAAGGGGGATTGGAAGCGTCAACATTTGTATTGATTAGACCTATATCCGGTTCTGCGCGACCTCAAACCGGTTCGAGGTCGCGGCGAGGGCGGCCAGTGAGCCAGATGAAAACACCTTTTCACAGCTCACTCGGAGACTTGCAATGAAACACATACTTTTGACGACAGCCGCCACTCTTTCTATGGCATTGCCCGCTTGGGCTGAAAACCCCGTTGGCTTTGATCGGTTTGACATGCACGCCGATCACCGCACTGGACCGATAGCCGCCGCAATATGGTCGCCAGTAGGACGCAAGACCTATGCTGGTCGCGTCGGCGACAACGCGGTCTTTCAAGGTGTCGATGCTTTCATCGGCGCAGCACTGCCCGATAAAGAAATGCCGCTGATTGTTGTATCTCACGGATCGGGCAGCAGTATTGACGGCACCGCTTGGCTTGCGTCTGGTTTGGCTCAACGTGGCGCTTTAGTTGTCGTCTTGAATCATCCTGGAACAACCTCCGGAGATAGTTCTCCACGCCGGACAGTGCGCTTATCAGAGCGAGGAGCAGACATAAGCGCGGCACTGGATCATGTGCTGGCTGATCCGTATTTTGCTGACCGGATCGATGAAGATCGAATTGCAGCACTTGGGTTCTCTTTGGGAGGCGCAGCCGTGATGGGCGTCGCTGGGCTTCGCCTGGATGCCACTAGCTACGCAGCCTACTGCGAGACATTTGGTGAGGCTGCGCAAGACTGTTTATTTTTGGCACGCGGCGGAGTGGACTTCGACCACCTTCCGCCACAGTTTTCTGCTGATATGACAGATGACCGCTTCAGTCGTATCGTGGCCATTGATCCCGGTTTTACCTTTGCCGCAACGCCAAACAGCGCGGCACAGATTGATGTCCCTGTCCAGTTGATAACCCTCGGGGACAATTTCCCTTGGCTAGCTGTTGATGTGCGAAACGAAGGCAGTGGTCTAGTGGATCAGCTTACGCAAGTAGAGCACGTTGTGATCCCGAATGCGCATCATTACTCGTTTTTACCGATCTGCACACGGAATGCGCCACAGTTGCTGATCGAAGAAGGTGAAGATGCTATTTGCAATGACCCTGAAGGATCGGATCGCGCCACCGTTCATGATGCATCGATCAATGCGATCGCCGAATTTCTTGATTTGTGATCGATTAACGTTTCAAAGCGCCTCCTCCGGGAAATCTGGCTGGAGGAGTCATCTTGAACATCGCATTATCAACATCGCCATCACAAAGAACGAGTAGGTTTGATCCCAAGGTCTGCAAAGTCGCCGTCCAGATACGCAACAATACTTCTGGTTGCATCAATGGCTGCTTTCGGGAAGCTGACTGTTGCGTTGCCAGTTGTACGGCAGCTAAGGGCCGAGAATCGCCTTTTGTTCGGATGCTCATATTGGCGCTATGCGCCAATATAGATGTAAGTTTTGATTAAGTAAGATCCCGTATAGGGCCCTAGATGCAGCGCTTACACTTGAGAGTGCACCTAATGTTTGAGTATTCATGATGCCTGTATCCTTTTTGGGGACATCATATTTTCTCAAATCGAACGTGCTAAGCCCCTAATTGGGGGGTCAGATGCAACGCTTACTGTTGTAATGCGTTTGGGTCA
>JBDVKF010000076.1:0-331907 GCA_039960995.1 Paracoccaceae bacterium
GTCATGCTGCCCTTGATTGTCCAAAACCATCCGTACGGCACGTTCGCGCACTTCTGGGGAATATTTGTTCGTCGTTTTGTTCATGATGCTCCATCCTACTCATGAGTTGGAGCCTCCGGCAAACCCGGCGCGGTTCACTGCCGTAGCAGGCGAAGTGATCCGGATCGTGTCCAGTGCCTCAGAGATCGCTTCTGGTCCCTCACTGTATATGGAGAATCCAATATCGGTCGCTTCTTCAGTCTGTTCAGGGGATAGCTTCATGACAGCGACACGGTGGCCATGCTCTAATATAGCGCCCAACATTTCAGACGCGGCAAGAACCTGTTCTAGGGTCTGATCAGCCATCCAACTATTATCTGGGAGAGATCGACCATCAAGGCGTACCCTTAGCCACGACAGGTAATCCGGCGTCTCTGTGGATGTAGTCTGAGTTTCTCCGAGAGTTTCAGGACCGATGGCGAGGCGTAAGTTGGTCTCATTCTTGCAAGGGGCATCAATTAGCCAAGCCGAATGGCGATCACACCGGACGACATGACGAAAGCCCCAGATGAGACGGAACCTACGATCAGCCCGTTGGCCATCTTCTGCTATACAGGACGGACAATAGCGGGCGGCGCGCGGACTCAAGAAGGTTTTGGAGATGTCTTCGCCCCGGAAAGATGCTCCACGCTGAAATATGCGAATTGAGGACCGCCCAATATCCTCCACTGGCAGTCCCACCGCTGCAGCGAACCGGACAACGGCCTCCTCGCGTCCAGAAGTAAAGTGCTCTGTATTGATACCAAAATCCCTGATCACGCGCTCCATTCCTCGCCCTGTATGCAGCATGGACGTTCGGTCGGCATATGACAGGAGCGTTTCCTCAGGATGGAAAAGTAGTGTAGGCCAAAGCGTCATCAATGCCCCCAACCGATAGCGTTGAGCTCAGCCTTCACCACATCCCATTCAGCTGGTTCAAACGGCGTCATACCGAGGCCCGACTTAGACTTCCGAAACATACGGTCGGCAGCCTTAAGCGTAATGACATCTTGTTTCCGGGTAATCGCTGCCCGAAGAATTCCCTTGCCGAGCGCGACACATTTTCCAACCTGCCCCCTCTCGGCAAAGAGAATTCGTTCTGCAAGCGCATCCTCCTTGGCAAAATTCAGGCCTAACATGTTTGCGGACTTTTCGAAGTTCTTGCCAAACGATGCCGCGCCTCGCGTGTTTGGAAGGATTCTTGAGAGCGGGAGCTCATTGAACCGGCGGATGGTTTCGCCCGTAGCCTCAGAAAGGATCGCATCCTTCAGGCCCGGCACCCCGGCGATGATGAGAGCCACGCCGTGCTCAGACTGTACGATGTGTTTCAATGCCTGAATTGACGCAGGAATATCGCGACCAGGGCCAGATCGAAGAACGTGATGGCATTCGTCTATCACGAGTGCCTTGATGCCCACCAATCCAAAACGATGCCGTGCGATTTCCCAGGCGTCTGCTGCGCGCAGCTTGGAATCGACTTTCGTGTACCCCGTCTTCGCGAGTATGATTTCGGCAAGTTTCTTGATCGTAGCCTCCGGCGGCACCGTAATGAAGAGCGTATTTCCGCCTTGGTCGACCTTGAATTTGGTCAAAACAGGATCAACCCGCAGCGCGCGCTTCAACAGCGCCGTCTTGCCGTTGCCTGAGGCCCCAAGGACCATCAGACCCCGAGTTTCATCGTTCAGAGGATCGTATAGTGGTTCTGCAGTCCTGAGCCCATCATCATCGACCTCGAACAGGTCCGTCAGATGGTCTTCCAGCTCGTCTTCCGCTCCGAATTTCCAGTACCGATCTCCCAGCCAGGCAAGCTTTTCGGTAATGGTGGTGGGGTTCATTTTCATCATTTCATTCATGTTCACTCCATAGAATCATCGTCAAAATCTGTGTCGCCGTCCCACACATCATCATGTGCGACCTCGGTCACGTGGTTACTGTCTTTGATGTAATCGCGCGTACCGTCATCAATATCGTCAAGCAGTCCACGAAAGGGCCCCGCCTTGTGACGACGCTCTGCCGTGTCTGCGTGACGAACGAAGCGTTCGACGTCTTTCCGAAGTTCTGCTGGCGTTTTGGGAAGAGAAATCAGCCCCTTCAACTGCTTCAGTCGAACTGACTCTCTGGTGGCATCAATGATGAAATCGCGGCGCGCCCGCAGTTCGTCGGGGTCTTCGTCTTGCTGTTCCTGAAGCCATTCGCACAGATCGATATCATTCTTGCCAATCCACCGCTCGTCTTTAGCAGGTATTATATGCCATGGCCCGTCATCGCAGCGCGCGCTGATTGTGCCAATGTCGCCATCCCACCGGAGAAATTCAAAATGCTCCGCATTTGAATTGACGAAATGCTCCATGAGGAAATCTGACTCATAGTCGATATGGCGCACCCGAAGCCCCGATGGATTGAGTTTACGGCGACCCGGGATACCGAAGACTTCGCGCATTTCGTCACTGCTGAGTGAGCGTGGCGTGCATTCCTTGATTGCCCTATCCCAGGCCTGCTTTGGTGACATACCGAGAGCGGTATGTTTTTTCGTGTGATATGCATCGACAGTCCAACGCACCAACCATACTAGAAACGCTTCCAAAGTGAGAGTTGCACGGCTCGCAGGGTCGTTTTCTTCACGCTCGACAACATTGCTAAATGCACGCCCTGAGAAGCGCAGCAGCAGATCGCTGTGGATCGTCCTGAAAACACGCTCAATAAAAGGTTTTAACCAGGGCTTGCCAGCCGGCGCACCAAGGTTGGTAATGCCGAGGCTGGCGAGAACGTCATAAGCATCATCCGTGACGTACGCAGACCCACGATCAAGCACGATGGTTTCAGGCGCCCCTGCCATCGGCCAGCCAAATTTTGCACCAACCGCATCTGCAATTGGATTTTTGTCCGAGTAAATCATTTCCACAGTTTGTTTCAGGGGGCTTTCAATGCCCTCCGGTACAATCTGAAGCGCAACGAAACAGCGTGTGTGAACATCAAGTGCTGCAGACAGGGTGACGCGTCGAGCAAGACCATCCAGCCCCAAAATGTTTTTGATTGATTGAGGCAAATGCTCAAACAAACCTGTGCTTTGCATGAGGACGAACAGATCGACTGTGTATTCATCAATCTCGACACGCTGCAAAGCACGATACGTTTCAATCCCCATGCCCAGAGAGTGGAGGTCCTTATAAGCCTTGTCCCAACCGTGTTTTCGGATTTTGTGGTCAAGCGGGGCATTCTCTTTGATCAGTCGAAGAATGTAGTCATAGCCGACCCGCTTCATCTTAGCAGCAGGAACGGGCAACCGCTCGCGCCTTTGGTTTTCAGCATCTATGGCGGCTTGGACACTCTCAACGAGTGACTTGATCGTTACACGCTCTTGGTCCAAAAGGGTGCCGAGAACACCCTCAATGAAGTTGTCGGTTGCGTCATCGTACCGTTTGTATTTCCCGCAGTTCCGATACTTGTCAAAGAGACCGTTATCGCCATCAATACGCCACTGCCAATACCACTTCCACACGGTTTGACCGCATTTGAACCCCTGATGGAATTCAACGGACTTTTCGACTTCCCTCTTTGATTTTTTGGTTCGCGCACCGCCTCGCTTGCTCTCTCGAATAGCAAGCGCCGCCAAATATTCATCGTACCGGTTTTTGCCTGCTGCGACGATTTTGATGATTTTATCGCAGAAGTCGTCACGGACCGGCTGGAGTTCACCGGCATCAATCAAATCCTGGATTGCCAACACATATTGCTTCTTAAAGCGTTGTCGAGCAATCTCGATAGGCAAACGCTCAACCCGACGGATTTCTTGGGGGTCGAACGGTTTGGCCAAGGGGCGTCGTAGGATTTTGAGGTTGCCGTAGTTGTTTTCGGTGACGATGGCGTCATACGACATGACACCAGCCGTGCTCTCATGACACTCGCCAGTATCAGGGTCCGTCCATTCATCCCAGAAAATCATGTACCCCTCAGACCGCAACTCAAGGACGCGCCCATTGCGAATGCCGACAGCGAACTCGCAATCCTTCTCAAGAAGAACTCTGGTCTTTTTCTTGAAGGGAGCAGCCATTACGCAGCCGTTCCGCGTTCTATCAGGGTTTTTCCACGGATCTTCTCAGGTGTGAAAAGACGCGCATGCCCAGCACGAATGGCGCGCGCGACACTAAAGAAGCCTCGCCCTGAAAGGCCGATACTCTCAAGAAAGTCGTTGATTGGCGTCGTAGTTTCGAGCTGAGCCAGTCCATCAACAACAATGGCGTCGATCTCCGGCTCCGGTTTTCTCGCCGCGTGATAAAGTTCAGCGTTGTGCAGTTCAATCGGACTGATATTGCGCTCAGTCACAGTTGCAACGGCATCGCAAATATTACCAATCGCAGCATTCTTCACGGCTCCGATCGTCGCCTGGTACTCATACGTCGTGGCAATCCGTTCCGGCTTGACGGAGATACAGATTTTTTGCCCACCCTTTGTCGTGAACCTAAAGTCGAAAAAATGCTCGCTCGTAACGCCTTTCGGGTGATTGAATGGCAGCGTTGCCAACTGCTCTTCAATGTCCGCGAAATCGTCACGGTAAATTAGGCAAATTGCTGTCTTGAATTCAGTATAGCTAGCAAACCCAAGGCGCTGAGGCTTCCCGTTGACGTTGTCATAAACCAACTCGCCAACGAAATGGCCCTTTGACGATTTCGGAATCGTACGGACTGCCCGACTCTTTAAGGGGGGCGACATTAGGTGCTTTCTAGCTCGGGTCATGGCCCTATACCTCCAGCACCTTGGCGGCCGTCGGACAGACTTTCATTGCAACCTTTTGACATGGCTTCGCAGCGCCGATACGCAACAAGACAAGCAGCATACTCGGATTCTGAGCAGGGCACGCCTGCTGCACCTCGGTTCCCACATGCTGACAACAAGATCGCCGCTTGATATTTTGTCTCTTCACCCATTGGGCAAGTCTCCACTGGTCCGCGCCAGCTTGGTTCTGGGCGGTGATTAAAATCTAAGAAGTGATAATCAGCACGTGCTATCCAAAGAGCCTCACAGGCCTCTTTGATGTAGCAATCAACTTCTGGGCCCTAGGGCCCTCACTTCGTCACGCCACGCATTGGCGCAGTATTTGTTTACGTCTCCGTGACCGGAGATCTGATCGTGACCCTTGAAAGGCCATCCATTTCAAGACAGGCTCAAAATGCACTTTCGCATCATTGAGTCGAGTCATTTTTATATTTATTTCATGCACTTAGCGAATTTTCCAACTGCTATCAAAATCTCAAACGCATAGGTGCTCTCGGTTTTCAAAGCTTAGTTCGTTTTCGCATTCGCATCAGACATGAACATTCTTTGACTGATACTTATGGGGAGATTTCAAATCTGGGAATAGGTCAGCAGAAACGATATGTGGACAGACTGTCTACTTTACTCAAATGCGTGCCTGACGGGCGCGATAAGACTGCACGGCTTCAAACAGCCAGAAGAAATGATCAAGGCCGCCAATTTCTATATCTGGTGGCAAGCTGAGCTCTCCTGCGCAGATACAGCGGCCAATGAGACCGCCGTCGTCAAGCAGAAGTTCGTTCGTCAACAGTTTGAGAAGACGGCGGGCGGTCATGTATGCCAGTTTATGTTCGTCTTTGAAATCATGCGCAGCGATGGTTTCGAAGCTGCTCATCGTTGCTTTTCGCTCTATGATGTCCTCGGCAGCCAAGAAATATGTTAGCATTTTTTTATTGGCGCCATGCGCAAAAGTTCTGGTGGTCGCGGAAAAATGGTAGGCACATTTTCGGCAGCGATAGGTTTTTCGCGAACTCTTCGGCGCGATGTCTCGCGCGTCGCACCGCGGACAATACAGTCCAAGTTGCCATCGCACTGCGTCCAAGTGTTCAACACAAGAATCACTATCGGGAAATTTAGCTGTGACCCCGCCTTCTGGTAGGAGAAGTGACAAGGTCATCCAATGGATGCGCTCAATATCGTGTTTGGACAAAACAGACTGCATGCTCACTCTATTACGAGAGTTTTTCACCCTCCAAAAGAGGAGCAACGCCATTCCAAAAAACAGCCCTTCATGCAACTTGCGGCGAAAGTCGGCTGTGAGCCCAGATTAGCGGGTGCTGCGGGTTGAACTAATGGCAGCTATGCGCAGAAAGCCGACTTTGCAAAGTCTTGCAGTGGATGGCGGATTAAAGCCCATTTTGCGTTTTCCTGCACGTCGCATAGTTGGAAGTGAAGGGCGCCATGCAGTTTTTGGTCTCATTTTCTAGTTGTTAGCTGATTTTATCGCCTGACCCACAATCGCTGCGCAATCTTGTCGACTGTTTTGCGAGCACGACGCATTCAGTCGTGCAATTACATTCGCTATTGCTGAAGGATACAGAATTTTAGTCGTTTCTACTATCGATTCGAACAGCTCTTGATACTGCCGCGGATTGTTCACGCTGTAATAGAAGGCACGTGGTAGATAGGTGCGCAGCTCTTCTTGATATTGCTTACCACCGTTGAACTGGTCGGGCAGCTCAAAGCTCTTTATCGGAAAGTTCTGAGGGACCGGGCCAACAGTATTAGTATCGAAGTGTAGATACGCATTCTCTACATAACGAGGCAAAACCTTTCCAAAATTCGGATTTTCTCGCTTGCAGGTTATCGTCTGCGCCAGACCGCCAAACTTGTAAAAGTCTTTTTCTCCCCAATCGGAGTCGCGATAGGCAATGACTGTGAAGTCTAGCGAAACCGGGCCGTCTTCGGATTCCGTTCCAATCCCGATTGCAGAAGCCAGCGTTCCTACGTACGCCGTGCCTTCTTCGTTCAATGTGACTTCGCCTAGGTCAAAAATTTCAATTGCCTTGAGTGACCATGAAAGGCTGTTAATTTCCCACTTTGACGGGCCTTTCTCGTATTCCTTTATTGGCACCACTATGTCGGGCGAAATATCGCGCAACAGTCCGCAACCTGTCGAGACATCCGACGCATAGCCATCGTGTATTGTTAGGCGTGGATGAATACGGTCCTTTACCTGTGTTGTGTATCCGCGGGCCTCAAACCAATTAAACTTTTCGTTCGTGTGTACGATCTCAAGTTCTGACTGAGGATTATACAACACCAATTTTTCAACATCAGCTTTTTTTATCTGAAAAGACCATCCGATACCAACCTCAGCCTTAGACGTACAGGCCAAATCCCTGCAGCCTAGATAGGTTGAGTGGGTTACCACGTCAGATGTGTCTCTGTCACTAAAGGTACCGACTGATAAATCACGCTTCAACACAGTCACGGGGATTCCATGATGCGTCGTTCCCTGGAGATAGTCAGACCGTCCAGGTGCATTGCTCGGCTCTAAGTTGTAGATGATCGTCATACCAGGCAGAAACGTAGCAACCCTATTGCCTTCTTTCTCCGCACCGGAGTAGCTTTTTGCTCCCCGCAGTTCGTTGTTGCCAATGTTAGAGAGCGCGAACGTTCCGCCGACGACCCAGCGACCGCCATCAGGGATACCACTCGCTGGGTTCTGAGCAAAGGCTGCAGAGGCAGTGCAAAGGGCCAAGATACTGTATTGAATGCATTTCATCAGTTTTAATCCTGTATTCATTTGAAATTACTCGCCATCTCGTGCAGAGCATCTCCGAATTTGGCCGCGAAATCGTCAAGATCGGCCTGACTTAGCAGTGACGTATCAGCTCTAATTGCCTCACCTTTAACTTTCAAATCGATAAGAGTTTCAAATTTTTGGTCAGGGTAATGTGCTCCGAGTTCGCGCAAGACTCTGTTTAGTTCGGTCAAAAATATCGAAACTGCGCTCCGACACTCTTCTGTCTTTGCTTCCCTAGAGTTTCGCACGCAGTCCAGAGTCGAGTAGGCTTCTGAAAAGCGTGTCGTAAGCGCATTCAGTTGACTATTGCGAAACGCGTTCAGAGCGTCACGCTTTGACGTCAATTCTATTTTTTGATCGACTGCGGACACGATAAACTGCGCTAAGATAGCAATCACAATCCCGGAGAATAAGGCTTTAAAGGTAATCTCGACCAAGCTCTGTAAAAGCGATTCTTTTTTACCTGACCAGAACGACATTGTCAGAATTTGCCCCCAAAAATACCTACAGTGCCACGTCCTCAACCGAACGAGACGCATAGCTCTTGTCTAGCAGCGTTGGTATCTTGAGTTGCAAGCATCCGCTGGGACTGTAGAAACAGCGATCAACGCGACAGAGGACGTTAGAATAATAGCAAAGCAAAAAACAGACTTTAAAGACATCTCGAGCTCCTAAACATTTTAATTCAATGCACGAAGCTTTTCATAAAAACTTCGCTTCGTCAATTTATAGTTGAACATTGTGGTCAGCACCATTTGACTTGAGGTATGTCACCTTACCAACAACAAACATCTTCGAACGACGATAACATTGCTAATCAATAGTTTGGCAGGATGCGAATGATGACCAGTAGATTTATCGATAGTTAGCTTTAGGTGTGCAACTTTTTTTTGCGGGTGCTTGCAATTGCTACTCAAGCATGCATTTCAATAGATCTTGCAGTGTTGCTAAACGTTCGCGTTGGACGCATCGCGGTTGTTGGTGGTGAACCTATGAGGGGCCTTGAAGTCCGCTGGCCTGCCAAAGTCACTTCAAAACCAATGTCTCATATGGACTGACAGCGGCCATCTGATGCACTCCAGTCAAGGTCGGCTCTGTCTAAGGTTTGTGGCTGCTGTCAGCGTGAGCTGCAGCGGCGACAAATGCGACAAGGAGGAAAGCGCGGGCGGGTTTTCGATGCTATGGGGGTTGTTCGTTACGACCGCAGCGTCCGATGCGCTGAGAGAACGGGATTTTGATGACAGGCGGCGTCGATCGGTCGATTTGCCCGGCATGGCTTTGCCCGTTTTTGCCCCATTTTGCTGTCGTAGGTGCAATATGGCCTCGGATTTTCTGAGAGGGTCGCACTGACTGCTCCGGCGTCGGTGTAAGCCAGTGTCGGTTTCTTCTCTTTTATCATGCTGCGTCCTCCCTTGGTGGAGCGCGGCATTTGGGTGTTTGGCCGCGCAGGAAGGTTTCGACAACGATCATCGCACCACCGCATTGAGGGCAAGACTGGTGCGCGGTCGGATCGTCGGGTTCGGTGTTTGTGGTCTCGTCCGGCATTTGAGCGGGTCCTGGCTCGGCATCAATCAAGCGCCTGATCTTCGCGATCCTATCGTTTCGGATATCGCTGGTTCTGTCGTCTCGATGTTGAATGTCATTGAGAACTGACCCGGTAGCCCCATAAATTGTCACCGAGAATTGACCCATGTGAACACATAGCCCTGACGTTTTTGTTCAGGGGGATTTGGAGTGATCGACATGGGATTTTTGAGTGTTATTCGACGTTCACTGCCCGGCAGGCGCATGCATAGCATGCTGCCGAGAGGGGGGCATTGCGTGACAAAATGCCAATACGAGAGATTGCGCGGCGTACGGGTTTGTCACGCAATACCATCAAAAAGTATCTCCGCGAAGATGCCGTAGAACCGAAGTTTAAGACGCCGTCGCGGCCGAGCAAGTTGGATCCTTACGCGGACCGGTTCGCGCATTTCGTCACTGCTGAGTGAACGTGGCGTGCATTCCTTGATTGCCTTTTCCCAGGCCTGCTTTGGTGACATACCGAGAGCGGTGTGCTTTTTGGTGTGATAGTGACTTCGTCTGCCGGAAACATCACCATATGGGACGTCGCAACATCGGCTATTATTATGAAATTGGAAGGCGATGGGGTCGGTGTTACTGATGCCGTATTTTCATCAGATGGTACGAAGTTGACAGTAGGTTATTATGGCGGTCTGGTCAGACGTTGGGATATCGGGCCATTGCGTCCACCGAATGAACTCATAGCCCGAGCGTTCTTGGAGCCGTACCAAATATTAACGGACAAAGAACTTTCTCGCTTCTTCCTATCTACTGGTATTCGAACGCAACAAATTTTAGACGAACAAGAAGCCATTCGACATCGTGATTTGAGCCAAAAATTCAGCGCTGTGACCGGTGAAAATGAGTCTGATCACGAAAAAGCACTATTTCATTCCGCAATTTCTACGGTTCTTTTCGAAACCGCCGGGGATGACAGAGCGAATGAAACTAGAGCACTTCAAGCAAACATTGCCAGAAACCTTGACGGGGATGCAATATTGCGTGCCTGGAAAAAATTCGAACGCTGGACAAATAGTGACCTAATGGGATGAACTGCCTTCCCACCAAACCGCGGCTATAGTTTCGGCGTAGGTGGAAAAGAGGAGCATTCTGATGGATATCGCAGTTTTAGGAATTGATCTGGGCAAGACCATTTGCAGCCTTGCAGGACTTGATGCAACAGGAGCCGTTGTGTTTCGGAAGCGTCTGCAGCGACACCGTTTGTTAGACTTTCTTGAAGATCTAGCCCCCTGCGTCGTTGCGATGGAAGCCTGCGGCGGCGCGCACCACATTGGCCGATTTTGCGTTGAGCAAGGTCACACACCACGTTTGATGTCACCGCTGTACGTGCGCCCATATGTGAAGGTTCACAAGAATGATGACCGCGACGCTGAGGCCATTGCCGAGGCGGCAACGCGACCAACGATGTCCTTTGTACAGATCAAGTCAGAAGAGCAGCTGAATTTGCAAGCGCTTCATCGCTTGCGTGAGCGTTTGGTCCACAATCGGACGAGACTGATCAATCAAGCACGCGGTTTCTTGATGGAACGTGGTATCCGGATCGGCTCTGGACGTCACGTTTTCCAGAAAGCTTTGGGAAATCTGACGGATCACGTAGAAGGCGATCTTTCCCCGCGCATGCTTGAGATGTTTGACGGTATGGCCAACGAACTGGCTACTATCAACGGTCAGGTGGCTGGGTTGGATGCTGAGATCAAATCGATCGCACGAAGGGACCAAGCCATGTGCCGCTTGATGGAAATCCCTGGCGTCGGGCCAACAATCGCGACCGCTCTTGTCGCCGCTGTTGGTCAGGGTGAGTGCTTTGGCAAGGGCCGCGATATGGCCGCGTGGCTGGGTTTGGTTCCCCGCCAGATAACAACTGGTGGTAAGGCAAAGATGATTGGCATCTCAAAACATGGAAACAGCTATTTGCGCAAGCTGTTCATTCATGGTGCACGGACTGTTCTGCATCTCGTGCGAGACAGGAGCGCTCCAATCACAAGGTGGGTGGATGGCCTGAAGGAACGGGCACATCCCAACGTCGCTGCCGTGGCTATGGCGAACAAACTAGCTCGGATCGCATGGGCTATTCTGACAAAGGGAGAGCGTTATCGCGCGAGTGCCTTAGCTGGCATTTAACAGACAGGAGCACACATAAAGGAAAAACGGAATCTGCGAGAGAGGAAAAGATGGACCAACGACCGATCGGCGTTTTGTAAGTCTGGCGGGGGGCATGGCCTCAAAGTGCCGATGACCTAATGAGACACAAGGCGCGCGACTTCCCATCTTGGTTAGGGGCTTAAGAAGTCAGCCTCGTTAAAAAGACCGAATACATAGAAGCAGGGTCAAAGGGACATCAACAAATCACTTGCAGGGGAAGGCAGTTCATACATGCTCCCCTAAGAACCCGCTTGTATAGCCCCGCACCGTGATTTGATGCACTGCATCATGCTTGAAAACTTCACTGAAATTTGGCTTCTTCATATTCCCTCTCCAATGCTTGGGACGGATGTAAGCGGTGCATGTAGACCCGCAAAATTTGTTTGACCCAAATCGGAGTGCCACTTAAGGACAATCGAATCAGCGAATGGGCAGGCGATCATGGTCTGCTAGACTTAGTGGCTCGACGAAATTCAGTATTGCGATAGGGATCGCCATCTATCTCCTGAATACAGAAATCACCGTATTTTACACTGGCACACTACCCCCATGAGTTGTAGCGTAAGGAGGGAAGTTGCCTGCCCCAACTGAACTCGATCGTTTAATACCGAATGGCGTATATATGTCCAAGTTAGAGCTACCACCTGAAGATACAGAAGAAAGCAAAGTACCTTCACATCATTTCGTTGTGGACTCTGGCCTCAAAGACATTATCGGCCAGGAGCTGATTACTAATGATTTTGTTGCAATTTATGAGTTAGTTAAGAACTCGCTTGATGCGCATGCAACGAAAGTCGACATACTCATTGAACAAGACCGGATAGTCATAATTGACAACGGGAAAGGTATGTTGGTCACCGACAGCGTCGACGAGGTGAAAAACAAATGGCTGCGCGTTGCGTACTCTGCGAAGAAGCAAGGCACGGAAGACGATAGCCTCTCCGATGATTTTAGGGAAAAAATTGCCGAAAAGAGACGGACTTTTGGTGGAAACAAGGGCGTCGGACGCTTTTCATGTGACCGCCTTGGTGAACATCTTGAGCTATACACTAAAACCCCAGATCAAAGCGAATACAGTAAACTCGAAATTAACTGGCAGGACTTCGAAGAAAAGAAATTTGTAAAGTTTGAAGACGTTCAACTAGCTCGAACATCCGCTCAATCTCTTCCTTTTGATCTCGCAACTAAGTTCCCAGATGCCAGCACTGTTTTGGTAATCTCCACTTTACGCAACGACTGGGGATACAGGAAACTTCAGAACCTCAAGAAAGAGCTGGCACAACTAATCAATCCCTTCGAAGACAATCGGGACATTGGGATCAGCATCAAGGCGGCTCATTTTGAAAATGAAGACGCCAAACAGGCTGTGGAGTTTTGCAAGGTCAACGGCCCAGTCAGCAACAATATTTACGAGCTGATTGGCCTGAATACAACTAAGATCGAGGTGTCTCTTAAGAACCGAAAAATTAGATCAAAGCTCATTGATAGAGGAGAGTTGATCTATGAAATATCTGAGGATGTAGTCTTACCTGAGGATGTAGTCTTACCTGAGGATGAAGACTTACCTGAGGATGCAGAAGACTACGGTCATATTAAAGATATTCCGATCAAGGTCGATTTTTCGTTTTTAAATACGGCCGCAAAATCGCGCTTTACCAAATATATGGGTATTACTGCGCTCGAGTTCGGCCATATATTTTTGTTCAAGAACGGCTACCGGGTAATGCCTTATGGTATTCGGGGGAACGACATTCTTGGATACGACGCGAGAAAGCTGCAGGGGGTTAGGCGCTATTTGGGGTCTCGCGATTTGCTCGGGCAAATCAACATACAAACCAACACGCCCTTGTTGAAAGAGCCTAGTAGCCGCGACGGCGGACTAATTCGAAATGAGGCCTACGCTGAACTTGAAAAATTCGTTCAAGAGAAAGCGCTTAAACGACTAGAAGCCTATGTCGTCGGAATCACCTTTGGGGACAACACTGACAAAGACAGGGAAGACGCGTCTGGCCTAAAGAAGGAAAAGGCGAGGGTTGGCGTAATTGGGCTCATTAACCGGCTGACCAAGAGCAAGGATATTGAGGTACTCAAATACCATAGTGAAATCGTCAATATTATTGATGAAAAGTCGCAAAACTTTTCAGGAACGATCAAAAACCTCAAGCAAATTGCAAATGCGTCCAGCAACGGGTTTCTCTTAGAGCAGATAAAAACTGCCGAGGCAAAATTCGCAGCACTCGAGGAGGCAAAGTCTGAAGCCAAAGCAGCGGCAGATGAAGCGAAGAGAGTTGCAGCTGAAGAGACAGAAAGAGCCAATGCAGCACTTCAGGCGCAGAGAGATGCAGAGGCCTCCCTAGAGGCCACAGAAGTCAAACTTCAGACTGAACTAAAAAGGTCTCTATTTCTGCAGAGTCTTACAGAGGTAGATGTTGAGGATATCATCGGTCTCAACCACCAAATCGTATACGACGCAGGCAATGTTAAAAACATTGTAAATGACGCAATTGAACGCCTGACCTTGGACGAGGAACATTTCAATGGCTCGGTTGCCCTACAAATCTTGCAAGGAATCAGCCTAAGCAATCAGAAAATTCTTCTGGCTTCTAAGTTTGCTACCCGCGCAAACTTCCAACACCGATCTGATGGCATAACACAAGACATGGTCGCGTATCTAAGAGATTATATTGCGGTTTCTGTGAGGCCCAACGTCCTAAACATTGATGTGGTTTTTGAGGCAGCGGAGGATCTTGAGTTTGTTAGAACTTTCAAGCCGCTCGAGCTTTCAATTGTAGTCGATAACTTTGTTTCAAACGCGCAAAAGGTACAAGTGCAGGCCTCGAAGATTACTTTCCATGCTGAGGAGCAAGATGAAAAGCTCTTAATCACTGTATCGGATAATGGTAACGGATTTGGTGAAGGCGTTGATCTTTCTCGAATTTTCGACTTGGGCTATAGTGGCACCGGTGGTTCTGGCATAGGTTTGTACCATATCAAATCAACTCTAAAATTGCTGAATGGTTCTATTAAGCTAATAAAAACGAATTCAAACGAAGCCAAATTTCAATTGGAAATTATGAATGAAAACTAAGTTCAAAATCGCTTGGGTCGATGACAATTTGTCCGACGAGCAAATGACAATCAACCAAGATAGGTTGGCTAGAAAACTAAGTCGTAAGAATAAATTTTCGATGGAAGTTGACGACATATATGCGCGTTCAGACGAGGGTAAATTTGACGATATTCTGAATGAAATCGTCAAAGAGGTAGACTCTTCAAATTGCATTGATCTCGCAATGGTCGACTATGAGTTGGGCCAGATAACTGATGCCAACGGAGAGCTGTTGACGGGTCCTGAAATCGCTAAGAGGTTCAGGGATTCACTGCCAACTCTCGACATCATTTTTTATAGTGGCAAAAAAAGTCCTTCAGATCTTCGAAACATAATGGCGAAAGAAAATGTTGATTGTGTAAGCTGCATTGATCGTGGAACATTGGTCGATGATGCAGCTCTAATAGTCGAAAAGATCCTTCACCGTGCATACAAAATTAGTACCCTTAGAGGTTTAATACTCAACTCGGTATGCGAAATTGACCACCTGATAATTGAGATACTAGATGACCACTACTCCAATGCGGGTGCGCCGCAGAAAACGGCATTCTGCGAGGATGTTACAAGCTACATTGTCAGTAATCGCCCCAGAAATCTACAGACTTCAGAGAAGGCCTCGCTTTTATTATTAGACCTAAAAGAGCTCTTGAAAAACAAAAGAATTACTAGCGGTTCACTTTTCAGATATGTTCGGGATATAAGAGGCGATCTGAACCTAGACGCAACTTCAACGTCCCTTTTTGATAGCTACTGGAATGATATTCTGGAACTGAGAAATACGGCTGCACATGCAAAAGAAGCTATGTGTGAGACCACTGGTCAAGCCATGCTGAAAAACGGAGCGATTTCATATAGACACCAAGATATTGATGGAATTTGTAAGCTGATCGTCGCTCACGAACTCAATTTCAACAGTATCCTACAAGGCCTCAAATAACTGCATTATTTTTTGACCTAGCGCTTCCGCCATCAAAGGTGGCACCGCATTCCCGACTTGCGTGTAACGTGGACATTCGAGCTTCCGTCGACTGCCACCTGTTGTGTACTTTCCTTGAAACTCGAACCAATCAGGGAATGATTGAATTCGAGCATTCTCACGCACTGTCAAGATTCTAGGTTCGCTGTAGTGGATTAGATCGTCGGGCAATGTAGTTATAGTTTTTGACATTTGATCTGGGTGTAGCGGTGTCAAGCACTGCTTCTTTGAATTGAAACGTTCTCTGTTTTCTTTGGATAAGGCTTTACCTTTTGGACACGTCGTCAAGACTTCGATGAACTTTACTATAGTGCTTTCACGATGTTTCGCCATTCTAAGGCTGTTAGGCTTATAAGAACTACTCACGTCTTTTCGCATCAATGCTTGAAATGCCGACATCTTTTTGGGCTCACGGTAATTGATTTGCCGAAACCCCTTTGAATCTACAGATTCAATGAGTTTTCGCCTTCCGATTTCTAAATCAGCAATAGCTTCCCTGACGGAAATTTCATGCCCATTGAGCAACATTTGATCACGAAAGCCCTGACAAAAGTCATCAAATTCATTGAAGGGGTCCACTTCGATCTTGGCCGCCAAATCTGAACGCACTGCGACCATAATAAACCGCGCTCTTGGCTGGGGAACGCCAAACTTCGAAGCGTTCACCATTGAGCTGAAAACCTCGTATCCGCCCCAAGGTAATTCGCTGAGGGTTTGCTTTACGACTTCAGAATAAGGTGGCTCATCAGAACCTCTAAATCCTGCTTTGAAGCCGCCGACATTTTCTAACAGAAGAAATTTTGGCCGGACTATGTTCACGAGCTCTATATATTCGTCTGTCAATTTGTTGCGTGGATCATTTGGGTTGCGCTTGCCTGCAAATGAAAATCCCTGACACGGTGGGCCGCCAGCGATCAGATCAATTTTTCCTCGAAGCTTACCAAGTTTACCTCCATAGTTTGCGATTAGATTTGAGGTGGTATGAGCTTCACAAGGAAGCCATTCAGGCCAATCAAACTTTCCTGCTACATCGCGATCTATCAGATTGTGCTTGAGCGTGTTGAAGGCATCTTCAGACTTTTCGATCGCAAAAACCCCCTGCCAACCAGCCCTCTTGAGACCGAGCGATAAGCCACCGCAGCCTGCAAATAGATCTATGTATTGTGGTTGTTTGTTCATTCTTCCACTCTATTCACTAAAGGTGCCAATGCGCCAGGGAAATTTCGAAGTATCCGCTGGTCACTCTTCGAAACGGAAAGGTCAAGGCTTGCAAATTTTTGTTCACGTTCTGCGGCGGCATCCTCAGATTTGCAATTGTTAGATAAGTTGATGTCGTGTGATGGGATACGGAAAATTACTGAAATTCTGACCGCTTCGTCCACGCACCATGATTGGCAGGCTGTGCAAAACCAACAAATGCCCGCCTCTCTATCGCGGCTTCTGTCAAGTGTGGTTCGTGGGGTCATATTACGTTTCTTCTGGAGTTGATCTGCCTTGCAGATGTGCCGTCACGAAGTTAGCGCTTCTCTTCGAGATCGGCGTGTGGCCGCCTCATGATGGGGTAAGAAGAATGGCGTGGTTCAATCTTTGAGACGCTGTTGCTGTATGTGCGGCAGGATCTGCGGACATTACGAACTCACGGCAGGCGTCGTCCCCGTGAGACCATCGTTCTGCCGGAGTAGAGATCTCGGGATCAGAATCTGTTTGTCAGGCCGCCTTGAGCGGTGGTTGGAACCAATACAACTGGCCTAGGCTTCTTGAACAAATTCAAACAGGCAAAATTACGGCGGCACATCGGGCCGGTTATTACCGCGCTCGCAACCTTTTGTATGTCGCTCTATCTCGCCCCAAAAAGAGACTGGCCGTGCTGTCGACACAAGAGCTGAACGCCGACGCGCTACTTGCAGCTGAGCATCTCTTCACACCAGAGATGGTGCTAAAGCTACCTTTCGGAACTTGATATCTGGCTCTTCTTTGGTGGCAGCTGTCTAGCTGCAGGTGGATAATGTGAACTTTCTCCACGACGGTCTAATCACATCAACGATGCGGTAACTGCAGGTTTATTGTCGTGTCAAGATAGGTCGTGCCGGCCAAGCCTGATCACCTTCGAGAGATCTTCACCCCGATTCCGAGACAACTTTAACCCGATTCACAACAGCCTTAGTGGGTCCAGGCACCGCGTCGGTTGGTGGCAAAGTTTTCGCCGTATCCGCCTGCGCGGATATTTGGTTTGCGTTTGTTAGGTTCTTGAACATGGGCGTCAATGTCGTGTTCGCGGGCGTAATCCAACGCGTCTTCTTTGCTGTCAAAGCGCAATTGCACTTGGGATTGTGTGTCGTCAGATGACGTCCAGCCCATTAAGGGGTCTACTTCCCGCGACGAGGCTGGTGCAAATTCCAGCACCCAGTTTTTGGTTTTGGCCGTGCCAGATTGCATGGCTGTTTTCGCAGGTTGGTAGATACGGGCGCGCATTATTTAAATCTCCGCAGACAATCTGTTCTTTATGCGAAAGCTTGATCACTGAGGCAAGGTGCGAATTGCCTCAGATTGGAATGAAACGTTTCACATCAGGACACAACTGCGCCAAAGCCAAAACCAAACGTGGTCAGTGACCACCACTCAGAACGCCGGTCTTGATGCCGTAATCCACCGCAAGCCCATAGTCGGGGTCATCACTTGAGGTCGTGATCAGTTGACCTGCCTGTGTCAAAAGCCCGTGGCAGTCTGGCGACAGATGCCGCAGCTGCAAGGATTTGCCCTGCGCCTCGTATTGAGCGGCAATCGCTTCGATCGCTTGCAAGGCGGATTGATCCACCACGCGGCTGTCCGCAAAATCTACGATCACTGTGTCAGGATCTTCTTTGACTTGGAACAGTTCCATGAACCCTTCGATGGATCCAAAGAACAAGGGGCCTTCGACTTGATAGACTTTGGATTTTTCGGGGGTCACGTAGGACTTTGCACGAATGCGCGTGGCATTGTTCCACGCGTAGGCCAGTGCGGATACGATGACGCCAACCACAACGGCGGTGGCCAGGTCGGTCAGAACCGTTACGACCGTCACAAGAATCATGACGGCTGCATCGGTCAATGGAATTTTGCACAATATGGTCAGCGACTGCCACGCGAACGTGCCGATAACGACCATGAACATAACGCCGACAAGTGCGGCCAGAGGGATCAATTCGATCAGCCCTGAACCGACCAGAATAAACAGCAACAAGAACAGCGCAGCCGACGCCCCAGACAGCCGTGTACGCCCGCCCGACTTCACGTTGATCATGGATTGCCCGATCATCGCGCATCCGCCCATGCCACCGAAAAAGCCGGTTACCGTGTTGGCCACGCCTTGGGCCACACATTCGCGGCTTGCCCCGCCTTTTTCGCCCGTGATTTCACCTACAAGGTTCAGGGTCAAAAGGCTTTCGATCAGGCCGATGGCTGCAAGGATCAGCGCGTAGGGCAGAATGATCTCAAAGGTTTCAAAGTTAAACGGTACCATGGGGATATGCAGCAAAGGCAGGCCACCTTCGATGCTGGCCATGTCGCCCACACGTGGCACGTCCAATCCAAACCCGATGACAATCGCCGCGACGATGAATATCCCGGCCAATGGGGCAGGAACGGCTTTGGTTACCTTGGGCAGAGCCCAAATGATCGCCATCGTCAAACCGACCAGCGCCAACATGGTATAGAGCTTTGCACCGCTCAACCATTCGCCACCCGATATGCCATGTCCCGAGACTTCGGCGGTTCCCGGCACCTGAAACTGGGTCATTTGCGCAAGGAAAATCACAATCGCCAGCCCGTTCACAAAGCCTAGCATCACCGGATGCGGAACAAGCCGGATGAACTTTCCAAGGTGAAACACACCGGCTGCAATCTGAATGATGCCCATCAGGACAACGGTGGCAAACAAGTATTCAACACCGTGCTGGGCAACAAGCGACACCATTACAACGGCCAATGCGCCGGTTGCGCCGGATATCATTCCCGGACGTCCGCCAAAGACGGCTGTGATCAGGCCCACGATGAACGCAGCATACAGACCGACAAGCGGGTGCACACCGGCGACAAAAGCAAATGCAACAGCTTCGGGCACCAACGCCAACGCCACAGTTAGACCAGCCAGGATTTCGATTTTAAATCGTCCGGGCGACATCTTAATGTTTTGACGCATTTCATTGCGTTGAAAGGCCTCGGAAACGAGGGCCATGGATGCTTTCACCATGCGAAAAGCTCCTAAAGACGTTGTGTTGTGGGTGCTGCGAGACAGCTTGAGTTTGAGGCGGCTTTACAGGGCAAAGACACTTGCCGCAATGCAGCGCATTTAAAACCTATGATTTGCCGCCATGCGTGTTGCACATGTCTCGCATAGCGGCCATCGGGAAGAAACCCGTTAACATGTCGCGATCTCATGAAATTGATGCAAATTCCCGCAGCGTTCATCAATAGCCCGTGATTATTCGCGTGACTTGCGCAAGGCCCGCAAATCTGGCTTTTCAGCCGCGGGGGGCGCTTTGGCGGCGCGGATTTGCTTTGAGGTTTTATCGCTTTTCGTCAAGGCCACTGCGGATGCCGACCAAATCAACGAATGAAGCCACAAAAGACATGCACTTGCCACGAGCCCGTTCACAATGATGTCGAGGTCGAAATCAGGAAGGGTCTGACTGAACACGATTGATATGACTGACAAAACGAGCGGAAGGAGCACGTATAGTGACGCCAGGAACCCAAAGAGAAATTGCAGGAGGAAGGGCACAGCGAAAATGCAAAACAGGGGTAGGAAGCTGCGTCCAAATCCGGTGAAGAAGCCTGCACTTGCGGACCCTTGACTGGCTGATCGCGCTGCGTTGGCCATTGGTACCGCCATGGCGACATAGATTGATGTGTATAACACAAAAGAGACTATTGTTTTGATGCTAAGAACATAAAACGCAAACTGAAGCGAACTGTCCGCTTGCAAAAAATTCTGAATTGAAATGACATCGCCTAGTTTCCCGTCGGCAATAAGAACGGCAACGACCTCTGGCAGCAGCAACAACACGCCTTTGGCGATGATGAAGAATACGCCGTACAAAACCGAGAACAATATCATCATGTCATACATAGGTCGGCCGTGATGACCCAAAACAGAAAGGGCCACGCGAATGCCAAAGAGACTGATGAAAGTGGCTGTAACAGGCCCGCTGAGATAGCCTGCAAGGCCGGCTGTAACCAGGTTCAGCAAGTTTGTGATGATGAAAGAAGCAATCGAAATGCCTAGAACGGGAAGGATCATGCGCCCAAACACACTAAAGGACAAAGTGAAAGTTCTAATAAATATATCCATAAGAGCATGCTCCTTCCGGGCCGTACTGGCCCTTTCTCATTAAATTTTGTGATTAAGGTCAGTTATATTGACCAATCTTGCCGAAATTATGACATTTTCTATTTTTGGTTGCTGTTTGTGCCCGTGTGCAAGGCAGTTGAGGAGGCAAAAACGCGTTAAAAACCCCATGTTTTGGGCTTTCCGATGCGGGTTTCGCGATGCCATCGAATGAGGCTTATTTGGCTGCGGTCTGTGCGGCAAAAATCACATTTTCACCACAATCCAGAGTTATCTGGGTCACCCATTGCACCCAATTCGCTGCGCGTTGAACCTTTGATCCTGCGTTGTGGCTTGCTTTCGAAACAGGATACACATGCTGAGACCAATACTGATTTTGTTACTGGCCTTTTGGGGCACTACGGTTCACGCGGATGAAAAAGACGACGCGGCGTTTTTCATGGCGCATTTCTTTGAGTTAGATTTTTGGGATATCGAAGGCCGCTCGTTTCCAAAAGTTTACTATTGGTATTATAAAGATCTGCTGTCGTCGCGAAGCATTGAAGTTGTGGATCGGGATCGGTTTAGCAGTATGTTTCCGCAATCAGCCGCTGATGACAGAAACGAGCAATATAGGCAGCATGCGTCCGACGCCATAATCGAATTCTATGGACCAGAAAACCTTGGTCAGATAGTCGATTTTTTTCAGACGCCAACGGGTCAAAAAATGTTGAGAAAAGCTAAGGCCGACAATCTGTTCCGCCGCGCACGCTACCAAACGTCCAAAAATGGTCCCATCGAAAAAATGAAGGCCTATGTGGCATTCTCAGAGCTGTCTCGATACAGTGAATTTGCAAGTTCGCCTGCTGGGCGGTTCTTTGTTCGTGAGACGTATTTTTTGCGTAGGAAACTGTTCCACGACAAAATGGAGTATTCGCGTTGGTACACGCCACCGTTGAATCGGCCTTATATTGTTGATATCCTCAAGGCGGACGGCGTTTTGAAATTTCCGAACCGGATTGCGCGAGATGCGTTAATAAGAGAAATAAGAGCCGCTTCGCCATAGAGTGTGTTGATACCGTTGGCGAGGCGCTGCTTTTCAAGCCATTCCCATCGGCTTAAACGTCACTCATTCTAAGCACAGGGACAGAGGTTCGCCGGCGTGATATCACTGATGTGAAAAGAAAGGCTTTGACATTCCAACCGGCGAAACCGGACAATCACGCCAACTACAGCTGATTTGAGAGCACTATGATCAAACCCTATATTCTTGTCGTTGCAACCGTCCTTGCGGGCAGTGCTGTGTTGGCCCATAGCGGCGTGAAAAACCCAGCCGTCCAAGCCCGGATGCACGCAATGAGCATCATCGGTGCGGATGTGAAAACACTTGGGTTGATGGCCAAAGGCGAAAAGGCATTTGATGTTGATGCGGCCAAAGCCGCCTTGCGTGAAATTGCTGAACATGCGGCCCAAGCGCCGGATTTGTTCCGAGCCAATGAAGATGACCCCAAATCCGAGGCGAAACCCGCCATCTGGGAGAATTTCGAGGATTTCACGACCAAAGCCGGTGCGCTGGAAAACGTGGCGCTTGGATTGTCGACATCGATTGCAAGCGTTGACGATCTAGGACCAGCGATGGCCGCACTGGGCGACACCTGTAAATCCTGCCACGCTGATTACCGCGAATAGCTTTGCGCACCCGAGCCGAAAGCCCGTCTGAACACGCGTCTTGACGGTCAGTCCAGACAGAAGCCTTTGGCGCGAATGAACTGTCCAAAGGATTGCCGCTCTGGGTTGGAATATTGCCTGACCTTGTCTTCTGACCAACAATAATGATCGCTTGTGCTAAACCTGTCTTCAAACCGTTGCTGCGCATAGGGCTGCGTTTTCGCGCGGTCACTGTCATAGGTCCGAACCACAGTTTGGATGTCTTTTTCCTTATACGTCTCCATGTGCAACGTTGCATGCAGCGGCAGCCGCTTTGATATTGGGGGCGTGTCAGCGGGATAGCCAACTGCCAAACCTGCGATGGGAAAGACATGATCAGGCAAGGCCAGCAAGTCCGAAACAGCCTCTGCTTTGTTGCGAATGGCGCTGATGGGACAGCATCCAAGGCGGGTCGCTTCGGCAGCGGTGACAAAAGCGGCAAGCGCGATAGCGGCGTCAACAGAGGCGTTAAAGAAGGCATCCAAGTGATCGTTTGCAAAAGGCACCTGATGCCAGTCGTGCAACAACCTTTGCCGCCGGTTGTTTCCGCAAAAAACGGCGATGACGGGCGCGCCTGCGACCCACGCTTGACCCGCGACTAATTCCGCCAAATGCTGACGTGTTTCCTTGGCCGTGACCAAGACGATGTCGCGTTGTTGAAGGTCGCTTTTGCTGGGCGAAGCAAGGGCGACGCCCCCGAGTGTTTGTAGCAAATCGGTCGAAACAGGATCGGGCTTGAAATGTCTGCAAGACCCACGCGCCGCCATCGACCGCAACATGGCATTGGTTTCGCATTGGTCGGTCTTTGCATTGACCTCGCCGAAACGGGCCTGAAGCAATTCTAACAGAGTGGGCTGATGTTCTGATGTCATGGGGCCTCAGACAAGGTTGGTTTGTGTTAGGGGCGCTAACGCAAATGTTAAGAAATTAAAGCGTTCATAAAGCGGTACTTGTGATTACACTATGCACGGTAAGTCGCAGTCATTGAAAGAGTCTTGGTCTGATGTCGTCAGGGTTTCTGAAAGTCACCATAGACCGGGGTGAAAACTCGGACGGGGCACAAGAGGTTTTTGCTGTGCCAGCTTACGAAAACCAAACTGTTTTGGATGTGGTGTCCTGGATACAGCAGACAAGTGACCCGACGCTGAGTTATCGGTTTGCCTGTCGTGTCGGCATGTGTGGCAGTTGTGCGATGATGGTCAATGATGTGCCGCGTTGGACATGCCGGACGCATATATCCAAAGTGCTTGAAGGGGATGCGGTCAGGATCGGACCTTTGCGCAATTTGCCCGTGATCAAGGATTTAGTTGTTGATATGGACCCGTTCTTTGACAAATGGATTGCCGCAGAAGGGGTGCATCATGGGGCATTGACCCGCGATGACGCCATCGCCCCCATAGATGCGCAAACTGCGACCCGTGTTGAGGCGAATGCGGGCATCGAATGCATCAATTGTTCTGTGTGCTATGCGGCATGCGATACGGTGGCTGGCAACGCCGATTATCTTGGGCCCGCCGCTTTGCAGCGTGCTTGGACATTGTTGAATGACGCCAAAGACGACGGGCGCACCGCCATATTGGATGCGGTTTCGGACAAAGGGGGGTGTCACAATTGTCATTCTATGGGGTCATGCACGGTTTATTGCCCGAATGAGCTAGACCCAATGTCGGCCATTGCCGGGCTTAAACGCGAAACGACCAAGGCGTTTTTCGCAAAGCGCAAAAGCTCATGACGATGTGGTTGTATATGGCACAGCGGTTGAGCGCGTTGGTGATGGCCCCGCTGGTGGTGGGACATTTGGCCGTCATGATCTATGCGATCCAAGGCGGATTAAGCGCCGCAGAGATACTTGGTCGTACGCAAGGATCCATTTTGTGGTTTCTGTTTTACGGCACTTTTGTTGTCGCCGTATCGATCCACGGCGCGATTGGTCTGCGCACGATTGCCCATGAATGGGGCGGCCTAAAGGGACGATCCCTAGACGCGCTCATGTGGATCGCGGGGGTTGGGTTGTTCGTCCTTGGTGCCCGCGCTGTTTGGGCGGTAACGTTCGCATGAAACAGATGTCGCGCGCGCACCCCCTTTGGCTGGCCTATATATTGCACCGGGTGTCGGGGCTGGTCCTCGCACTGTTCCTGCCGTTGCATTTCTGGGTGCTGGCCTTGGCACTGACTGACCCTGCGCGGCTTGATAGTATCTTGCAGTTGACCGAAACGGGCGCGGTCAAGCTGGCCGAATTTGGTCTGGTCTTTCTGTTGGCGGTTCACATGTTCGGCGGCTTGCGTTTGATGGCGCTGGAATGGCTGCCGTGGACACCATCGCAGAAAACGTTGGCGGCGGGGGCAACCGCCTTATCGTTCTTGATCGCCACCTTGTTCTTCATGAAGGCGATTTAAGATGCGGGTATCAGACATAGAATGGCACGACACGGACATCCTGATCCTTGGGACGGGTGGGGCCGGATTGTTTGCCGCCCTGCACGCCCAGCAAACAGCGCCCGAAGGCACCAAGATCACCATCGCCGTCAAAGGTCTGATCGGCAAATGCGGCTGCACGCGGATGGTGCAAGGGGGCTATAACGTGGCCCTTGGCGGCGGCGACACCGTGGAACGCCACTTTATGGATACGATCAAAGGCGGGACATGGCTGCCCAATCAGGACATGGCATGGCGGCTGTGTGAACAAGCCGTTGTGCGCATCCGCGAGCTGGAAAACGAAGTCGGCTGTTTCTTTGATCGCAACCCGGATGGATCGCTGCATCAAAAGGCCTTCGCCGGACAAACGGCAGATCGCACCGTGCACAAGGGCGACCTGACCGGCATCGAGATTATCAACCGCCTGATGGAAAAGGTCTTGGCCAGCGGTGTGGAAAAGCTGCAGGAACATCGCGCCGTGGGACTGATCCCAACCCGTGATGGCGCGTCTTTGGCAGGTGTGCTGATGATCGACATGCGCACAGGGCGGTTCCGGTTGGTGCGGGCGAAAACCGTGCTGATGGCCACGGGCGGCGGCCCAAGCATGTACAAATACCACACGCCCAGTGGTGACAAAACGATGGACGGGTTGGCCATGGCCTTGCGCGTTGGGCTGCCCTTGCGGGACATGGAAATGGTCCAGTTTCACCCCACGGGTCTGTTGGCGGGTGATCACACGCGCATGACTGGCACCGTGCTCGAGGAAGGCTTGCGCGGGGCAGGGGGGCAGTTGATCAATCACGCGGGCCAACGGTTCATGTTTGACTATGACGCCAAGGGAGAACGCGCCACCCGCGATGTGGTCAGCCGGGGTATTTACGGCGAGATGCGCAAGAACAACAATCCGGATCAAGAGGGCGTGTTTATCTCGATGTCGCATCTGGGTCCTGAATGGGTCGCGCAAAAGTTCAAAGGCATGGTCAAACGTTGCGCCGACAGCGGCTTTGATCTGGCGGCTGGACAGGTCGAGGTCGTGCCCACAGCGCACTATTTCATGGGCGGTGTTGTCGTTGATGTAGACACACGCACGGCAATGGAAGGTTTGTATGTCGCCGGCGAAGACGCGGGCGGTGCGCATGGATCGAACCGCTTGGGCGGCAACGGGGTCGCCAATTCCACCGTCTATGGCGGCATCGCGGGCGACACGATGGGGCGCGACGTGGGCGCGATGACATTGCGTGACCCGGACCAAGACGTGCTGGCCGCTGAATTTGAACGCGCAACGTACCCGCTAAGCCGCAAGCCGGGGTTTATCCAGCCTCTGCGCAAGCAATTGCAGGATTTGATGTGGGAAGAGGTCGGTGTGATGCGCACTGAGGCGGGCATGAAACGCGGGTTGACTGGGATCGCGCAGGTGTCAGATGCCTTGATGGATGTCGGCGTAGATGCCAGCAATTTGGCGTTCAATCTGACATGGCACGATTGGCTGAACCTGCGGTCGCTGTGTGATATATCCGATGTCATCACGCAGGCAGGGATCGCACGACAGAACTCTCGCGGCGCTCATTTTCGCGAGGATTTCCGTGAACCCGGTGCAATGGAGGACAGCGATTTCACCGTGGCGCAAAGCGACGGCGACAGGGTGACAGTGACACGGGAACCCGTTCAGTTTACGGTTGTCACCCCGGGCGAGACGATTTTGCCCGAAGGGGAGCCAGAGACATTGGTGGCGCAATGAAGTTCATCCGGATTGTACGGCAAGAACCAATCTTAGGTGTCGGGTACCGCGCCGGTTTTTTGGATGCTGCCTACGATCTGGTTTATGACGAGACGACACCAAATAAAACATATCGCGAACTTATGACCGTCCTTTATTGGTTCTCAGATAATCTAGAAAGGCCTTCCAAGTTCAACAGGTCCTCACAGAAGGGCGCGCATTTGAAAAATACGAAAGGGCTGAGTTGGTTTAAACCGACGGCGGCTGATCACATCGCGAAAGCATTTGAATTGCGCAGAGTGTTGGATGATATCGGTATTTTTACCAGTGTTCTGCGTACCAATCGTATAGGGTATGTTGTCTACGAAGATGAATTTCAAGTTGTCGCAGAACCCTTTGCGGACACACCGACATGAGAGGTTAAACCTGATGATCCCCATCGCCCTCATCCAATCCACCGCCGAAACCTTGATGGACAAGGCGGCCATTGAGATTCCGCAGGATTACCTTGACGGTCTTAAGCGCGCGGCCAAAACCGAGGACGGTGACCTGTCGTCTTTTGTCCTCAAGGCGATGTTGGAAAACTATGAAGCCGCCAAGGAAGATCGCCGGGCGATGTGTGGCGATACCGGCGTGCCGCGGTGGTTTGTAAAGATGGGCAATGAGGCGCGGGTCGAAGGGGGTATGGTCGCGCTGGAAACGGCTTTGCGTCGCGCGACGGCCAATGCGACCAATGGCGTGCCCTTGCGGCCCAACCGAGTGCATCCGCTTTGGCGGACGGATCACAACAACAATGTCGGCATCGGCGCGCCTGAAATCGAATACGGGTTCGAGCCCGAAGGCGAATGGATTGACCTCATTACCGTGCATAAGGGCGGTTTGTTTGGATCGGATTACCGGATGCTGTTCCCGTCAGATGGCGTGCAAGGGATCAAGCGGTTTTACCTTGATAGCCTGTTGGCCTTTGGCAAACGCGGCCTTGCGTGCCAACCTGCCATCATTGGCATCGGGTTGGGTGGGTCCAAGGACATCTGCATGACATTGGGCAAGCGCGCTTCGACCTTGCGTGTTGTGGGCAGCCGAAATGACGACCCACGCATCGCCGAGATGGAAGACGAGTTTAAAGAACTCGGCAACTCCATCGGCATGGGCGCGATGGGGTTTGTGGGCAAGAACATGGTGATCGATTGCAATATCGAGGTCGGGTACTGCCATACCGGTGGCATGCCAATGTCGGTGCACGCGTTCTGCCTGTCGTCCCGCCGCGCCGTCGCGCGTATCCATGCGGATGGGCGGGTGGAGCATCGGACGGACCCGGATTGGTTTACAGCGTATCAGCGTCGTGAAACAGTCGATTGGCATTCAATAAAGGAAGCTGCCGAATGAGTTATGATCTTTTGGTTTTTGACCCAAAATCTGCACCCCGTGATGAAGATGATTTTTTTGAATGGCTCGAGGAAGAAGACGTTGGCGAACCAAGCGATGGTGTAGGCGGGACGAGTCCAAATGGCCTGCCAGAAAACCTGAATGCGTTTTACAATTTTTTGCGCAGAAAATTTCCTCCGCTGGACGGGCCACATGCAACGCATGACGATGAAAATAACCTCATGATCACGGACTACTATATGGGGAAATACACAATAGATATGGGGTTCAGCTGGGACGTGGCCGACATAGCTCGACGTGCAGTAATTGAAGCTGCGATTGAGACTGGCGTTGGATTCTATTCGTCGAGTGATGACGACGGTGTTGCGTTTGATCGAAATGATCTGAACAAGATGGAATGATAAACAGAATGAGCCTGCGTGAAGTCCGCCTGTCCACCACGCCCACTGATGAGGCCATCGCTGAGTTGCGGCTTGGCGATGTCGTCTACCTTGACGGCCTCATGTATACCGCCCGCGAAGGCGTTTATATGCGCGCGTTGGAAGACAAAGCGAATATTCCGATGGAATTGCCCAGCCAATCGGCGGCGAATTTCCATTGCTCACCCGCGGCGCGGATCAATGCGGATGGCCGGGTCGAACACCGCACTGATCCAGATTGGTTTACACCGTATCAGCGCCGTGAAACGGTGGAGTGGGGCCCTATGCGCGAGGCGGCGGAATGAACGCGTCTTCCACATTAACCATTAACGGCGAACTCATGACGACGCCGGACCCAGTTGCGGAGATCAAGACTGCTATTCAAGGGCCTTCGGAATACCTGGAGATTTGGCTGAAACAGCAAGATGGAACAGCTTTGTCCAGCTTGGTAAACTCAACTAATGCGTTCTTGATTTGGATGACCCCGGAATGCCCGGAAGGATGGCACAGCATCGCGGACCAGACACATTCTGCGGAACCGAGGGAATTCAGCTTTCGGCTCGCCAATGGGCAAGTAGATCTGTTTCCTGAAGAATCGTGTGTCCCTCGTGGCAATGTCATCCAGGCGTTTCAGAGCTTTTGGGTAACAGGTGCCCGCCCGCCCTCAATCAATTGGTGTTATACATGACTATACGCGAAGTCCGCCTGTCCACCACTCCCACACCCGAAGCTCTTGCTGAGTTGCGGCTTGGCGATGTCGTCTACCTTGACGGCCTCATGTATACCGCGCGCGAAGGCGTTTATATGCACGCGTTGGAAGACAAAGCGAATATTCCGATGGAATTGCCCAGTCAATCGGCGGCGAATTTTCATTGCTCGCCCGCGGCGCGGATCAATACCGACGGGTCGTTTGATATGGGGGCGGTGACGGCTACGGCGTCGTTCCGGTTTGCCAAGTGGTTGCCCGAATGGATGGCCAAAACCGGGGCCAAGCTGATCGTGGGCAAAGGGGGCATGTCGTCCAAAGATTACAAAGACTACTTTGTGCCCAATGGGGCAGTGTATCTGTCGACTGTTGGCTATGGCACTGGCGCGCTGTTGGGGCGCGGTGTCGAAAATGTTGAAGCTGTACATTGGAACGAAGAGCTTGGTCTGGCGCAGGCCATGTGGGTCATCAAATGCAACAAGATGGGGCCGTTTATCGTTGCATCCGATATGAACGGGGATTGCCTGTTTGAACGGGAAAACGCCAAGATCGCTGGCAACATTGAACGTCTTTACGAAGGCACTAAACCGGCCGTCATGAAGCGATACGGCGAAAGCGATGATCGATCAGACGAGGTGATTTAGGACGCGACGATAGCTGTGAACGCGCTAGTCCAACCCATGCGCGGCCATGGCTGTTTGCGCCGCGGGGCGCGCGCGCATTGCGGCGTGATGGGCCGCAAGTTTGGGGAAGGACGCGAGCGTCAGGTCGAAGGGTTGCATCCATTTGGACAGCAAAAACAGATAGGGATCGCAAAAGCTGTATTGATCGCCCAATGCCCATGTGCCGTTGGAAAACTGGGATTCCAGAAACTGGGCGGCGGCGGTCAGGTTATCGGGCACTTTCGTCTGCATCGTCTTAATCGCCGCGCCATCATCGGACCACCTTGCCCCGCGCTTGTTATGTGCAAAGGCAACATGGACGGTCGAACAAAGATAGGCGGCCAAGGATCGGGCCTGCGCTTGGGCAAAAGCACCGGACGGCAGTAAGCCGCAATCGGGATGCGTGGCCGCGATATATTCCAAGATCGCTGGGTTTTCTGTCAGGAGACCATCAGGCGTTTGCAGCAAAGGCAATCGGCGCTTGGGCGACAGTTTTGAAAATTCAGGCGCCAGGTGTTCGCCTTTGGCAATCGACACTTCTTGGGTTTCAAAGGGCGTGTTTGTTTCTTCCAAAAGGATATGCGCAGCCAAGGCGGATGACCCCTTGGAATAGTATAGTTTCAACATATCCGCACCTTTGTGTTCTGCATCATGCCCGTCGATAAGCACGTCGATAAATCCGTCGACCCAAACGAGTTAATCCGAAGGGATGGTATGCGCTGACCCCTTAAAGGCAAAGGGCGCGATCCCTTGTTTTTCAAACGGA
The DNA here is from genome assembly GCA_039960995.1 of Paracoccaceae bacterium. Classification (GTDB taxonomy): domain Bacteria; phylum Pseudomonadota; class Alphaproteobacteria; order Rhodobacterales; family Rhodobacteraceae; genus JABSSA01. The sequence goes on from JBDVKF010000076.1 coordinate 30,476, forward strand.
ATGGGAAAAGCGTTTCGGCGTGTCCTTTGACGCGAAGAAGTGAAGCCCTGATGCCAAAGCAAATTTGGTTTGCGCATTCGCCACTTTTTTCGTCAACTCGAACGAAAGAGGACAGCGTTTATGACATTGGCACATCGAGATTGGGTTCCCGCGGATTGCGAAGCATTGGTCCAAAGGATCGCTGGTGAAACAGCGGTGCAGAATTCGGACGACGTGATGGCGCGCCTTGAGGTCTTGGCGCAAGACAACCGCCAAATTCACGAACGGGATTGTTTCAATCTGAACCCGGCGACAAATGTGATGAACCCGCGCGCCGAGGCGTTTTTGTCATCGGGCATCGGATCGCGCCCGTCCTTGGGGTATCCGGGTGATAAATACGAGATGGGTTTGGAAGCCATTGAAGAGATCGAAGTAATCTGTGCGGCCCTTTGCGCGGAAGTCTTCGATGCCAAATTCGCGGAAATCCGGGTGCCTTCAGGTGCGATTGCAAACCTCTATGGGTTTATGGCGACCTGCGCACCGGGCGATACAATCATTGTACCCCCGGCCAGCATTGGCGGGCACGTGACACATCACATGGCGGGGTGTGCGGGACTGTTTGGCCTGAACATCGTGCATGCGCCAGTGAACGTAGATGGCTATACGATTGACATTGATGGGTTGGACCGCCTTGCGCGGGAAACAAGGCCCAAGCTGATTACGGTTGGTGGCAGTTTGAACCTGTTCGAACACCCGGTTGCCCAAACGCGCGACATTGCGGATCGTGTTGGTGCAAAGGTGATGTTCGATGCAGCACATCAATGCGGGATCATTGCGGGACGCGCGTGGACCAATCCGCTTAAGGCGGGGGCGCATTTCATGACGATGAGCACGTACAAAAGCCTTGGCGGCCCTGCGGGCGGCTTGATCGTGTCTGACGATGCCGAAATTGTGGAACGTCTGGATGCCATTGCGTTCCCGGGTATGACGGCAAATTTTGACGCGGCCAAATCTGCAGCGCTGGCGGTGACGATGTTGGATTGGCGCGATCATGGGGTGGCATACGGCGCTGAAATGATCCGCACAGCACAAGCGTTGGCCGACGCGTTCGACAGCGCAGGCATCGAGCTGTTCCGGGGGGCAGGCGGGTTCACCAATTCACATCAATTCGCCGTAAAGGCCGCGCCGTTCGGGGGCGGGCAGGCCGCTTCAAAAACACTGCGAAAGGCTGGATTTTTGGCGTGTGGGATTGGTTTGCCAATAGATGAAGTACCCGGGGACATGAACGGGCTACGTATCGGGACGCCGGAATTGGTGCGTTGGGGGGTGACGGCCAAAAACGCGGCGGATATTGCCAAACTGATTTCCAGCGCATTGTCGCGCAACGATCCAGAAGCCATCGCACCCGAAACCGCCGCATTGCGCGGCACTTTTGATGCTCTTCATTTTATCAATTGAATAGGCCAGGCGCTTTGAACGACATGGCCCAGAGTATTCAGGGCTTTGCCTTCAGGGCCGTCCATCCTGACCAGATGAGGCCAAGGGTGTATACGAAAGACAGCAGCAAGAGCGTGACCCACAAATAGGTCAAAAGCGCCACAACCATCAGAACGATACCCAGCATCATAAACCGGATTTTTGCGCGCGGAACGGACACGGACTTGAAAGAAAATGTTGGGAAATGACTGATCATTAAAAGCCCAATGAACAGCATGTACCCAGAGATGAAAGCAGACGGTAAAACGGGCCAATCCGGTTTCAAAAAGGCGATATACATGGGCACCATGACAAGGCCCGCCCCAGCGGGCGAAGGGACGCCTAAAAAACTGTCGCCTACTTCGTCCGCGTCATTGCTGACATTGAAGCGCGCCAAGCGCAGAACGCAGCAAATGGAGTATCCCAAAACAGCGATCCAACCGGCTCTGGTGAAATCCTGCAAAGCCCACGCGTGAATGATCAATCCGGGTGCGACCCCAAAGTTCAAAAAGTCGGCCAGTGAATCCAATTCTGCACCAACCAAGCTTTGGCTGTTCAACAGACGCGCCAATCGCCCATCCAGCCCATCCAGAAATCCAGCAACAAGAACCAACTGAACCGCAATTTCAATGTCGCCTTGATAAGCAAACCGGATTGCGGTCATGCCTGCGCAAATTGCCGTCACCGTCAGCAGGTTCGGCAGCAAATGGATCAGCGGCAGGCGTTGTGACTTATCGTGTGACGGCTTGCGCATCTATCAATCTGTACGCGCGCGTTGCGCATCCTTGGCAGACGTCAGATCGGCAATCATGGTTTCACCGGCGATCATTGTCTGACCCAAACACACCTGCGGCTGCACACCTTCGGGCAGGTAAACGTCCAGCCTAGACCCAAACCGGATGAGACCAAATCGTTCACCAGTTTGAATATCATCCCCTTCAGAAGAGAAACAAACAATGCGCCGGGCAACAAGACCAGCGATTTGCACAACCGCTATTTGGCGACCGTCTTCCATTTCAATGCACAGGCTGTTGCGTTCGTTGTCAGAACTGGCTTTGTCCAGCGATGCATTTAAGAACTTCCCCGGACGGTAAGCGATCGACACGATTTTACCACCGATCGGCGCGCGATTAACATGGCAGTTGAAAACACTCATGAAAACGCTGACCCGTGTAAGGGCCTGATCCGACATACCCAATTCCGCTGGTGGGACGGCTTTTTCGATCAAGGACACAACGCCATCAGCGGGACTGATGATCAAACCATCCTGCACGGGGGTGACGCGTTTGGGGTCGCGGAAAAAGTAGTAACACCAAACCGTCAGGCCAACGCCGATCCATCCCAGAAATGTCGAAACAAGAAACAACACTATCGTTATCGCGGCAAATATCGCCACAAACCGACGGCCTTCTGGGTGCATGGGCTTGAGAAACGTGTCTCGCATCCTCATCGTGGTCGCCTTTCTCAGTTGATTGTCGTCTTAAAACCCTTCCCTCGGGTGGCTACAACTGGTTAATTTGGCATTCACAACGTTTTCACTGCCTGTTTTACATCATGCACTAGCTTAAGAGACAGAAGATGACAGTATCATGCAATCGATTGCAGCGAATGTCCCAGTTTTCGATCTGATATCGTCAAAAATAGGCGAGTTTTGAGTGGACCCTTGCAAAGAACGTTTATCAGAAATGTGCGTAACGCAAGCCAACCAAGCCTACTGAACCTGTACATTCGTCGCCAAGTGTTCTAACGACGCCGCTTGTTGTCGTTTGCCGCTTTCTGAGAAACTCGCGAAAATGAAGTCTTGGACCAGGCGTAAGCGACGAGAACCCTAGCAAAAAGATGATCCGTTGAAACAAGCTCTCCGTGACGCACTCGATGACCGTGGTTACACCACCTTAACGCCCGTGCAGACTGCCGTATTGGACACCGAATTGAACGGGTGTGACCTTTTGGTTTCCGCGCAAACCGGGTCCGGTAAGACCTTGGGGTTTGGTTTGGCCATTGCTCCGACGATCTTGGAGGATGCAGAACGCTTCAATTCTGCCGGGGCACCACTGGCTTTGATCATTGCCCCAACTCGTGAATTGGCGTTGCAGGTCAAACGCGAACTCAGTTGGTTGTTTGCCAAAGCCGGTGCAGTTGTTGCGTCTTGCGTGGGTGGGATGGACATGCGTGATGAACGCCGCTCGCTGGGACGCGGTGCGCATATTGTGGTCGCAACGCCCGGCCGCTTGCGTGACCATATCATGCGCGGATCCATCGATTTGACCAGTTTGCGCTCCGTTGTTTTGGACGAAGCCGACGAGATGCTTGATCTTGGATTTCGCGAAGACCTCGAATTTATTCTGGGTGAATCCCCGGATGATCGCCAGACCCTGATGTTTTCGGCCACGGTGCCGAAATCGATCGCCAAACTGGCCGAAAGCTATCAAAAAGACGCTGTCCGCGTTGTCACCAAGTCTGAAAAGTCACAGCACGCCGATATTGAATACCGCGCCATGATGGTCGCGGAACGCGACACTGAAAATGCAGTGATCAATGCGCTTTTGTACTACAAAGCTCCAAATGCCATCGTGTTTGGCAATACGCGGGCTATGGTGAACAGACTGACCACCAGATTGTCCAACCGTGGATTTCAGGTGGTCGCGCTGTCCGGCGAACTGTCTCAATCCGAACGCACACACGCGCTGCAAGCGATGCGTGATGGGCGCGCCCAAGTATGTGTGGCCACGGACGTTGCGGCGCGTGGGATCGATTTGCCGAACCTCGATCTGGTTGTGCATGCGGAATTGCCATCAAATCACGAAACGCTGTTGCACCGCTCGGGCCGCACGGGCCGCGCTGGGCGCAAAGGTGTCAGCGCACTGATCGTCACCAAGAAGTCCCGCAAAAAAGCGGAACGCATTTTGGGTATGGCCAAGCTGAAGGCGGAATGGGGCAATGCGCCATCTGCAGGCGAGGTTAATGCACGCGAAGAAGAACGCATGTTCGCCGACCCAAGTTGGCAGATCGAAAAAGCCGAGAACGAAGAAGACACTGTTGGCAAACTTCTCAGCACCTTTGAACCTGAACAGGTCGCGTTGGCCTATCTGCGCCTTTATCGTTCGGTTCGCTCCGCGCCAGAAGAACTGTCAGACGTCGACGCAAAACCAGCGCCACGTGCGGAATTTGGACCAAGCATTTGGTTCTCTGTGTCTGGGGGACGCAAAGCAGATGCAGAGCCACGTCGCCTTTTGCCGATGCTGTGCAAAGCTTCGAATTTGACCAAAGACGATATTGGGGCGATCCGCATCCAAGAAGAAGAATCCTTTGTTCAGATTCGAGAATCCAGCGTCCCTGCGTTTCTCGCGGCCATTGGGCCTAAGATGACGGTCGAAGAAAATGCGGTTCTAAAGCAATTGGATAAGGCGCCCGTCATTACGGGATCTACCCGACCTGTGCGCCCCGATCGGTCGGATCGATCGGACCGCCCGGATCGTTCGGGCCACAAGAACTCGTCCAAACCCGCACATCGTGGAAAAGCTGAATCAAGCGGACGGCCTGCGCGTAAATCCAATGAACCGATTGATTGGAACGACGATCCCACTCCGCGGAAAAAGAAACCCAAGCCCCAAGACCGCCCAGCCAAGCCGCAAGCATGGCGTGATGCGTCCGAGGGCGGGGGCAAACGGCACGGATCTGATGGTCCGCCACATCGTAAAGCAGATGGTGCTGTAACGCCGCGCAAACCGCGGACAAAGTCCAACAAAGGCCCGCAGCCCCCAGTCGGCAAAGCATCCAGCAAGAAAAACCGTGCCCGCGCTGCCTTGGCCAAAGGGGCATCTAAACAAGGTGGGAACGCGCGCCCAAAGCGCCCCAAAACCTGACCCCTAAAACGGTCATGGCCGCAGCCCCGAGGCAGCGGACAGGACAGTTGCGTTTTCCCACTTGATCCGACTGCGTTCGCCGGTCGGTCGAGCTTTGTTTTGCTTGGCCTGTCGTTGGTCATTGTTCCTACGCCACGCCGCCATGATGTATAGAGGCGAAAGTATCGATCCTCGTCACGCGCATATCGTGGCAATATGGCGTCATATGAACGGTGTCCTCGCAGGTCTTTAGGCAAGGTATGTGGATGTGACCCATGCCGAAGCAAAAGCACAATTGCCCGGATCACCCAACCGCAGCGCCAATTTGACGGACGATTAAGGCAATGACGCAGATATCAAACAATCTGGATGACCCAAAGCGTCAGGCACGTGGTATCGTTCATTCTTTGGCGGTTTTGCTTTTTCTGGCCGCGACCACCGCACAGGCGGAAACGGCTAATGCGGAATATGGTCAGTTTCTCAGCGGTGAATGCACAACCTGTCATCAGGAAAATGGTGGCGACGCGGGCATCCCATCCATCGTCAATTGGCCTGAGCAAGATTTTGTCGCGGCGATGCACGAGTATAAAAACAAACATCGGGACCACCCGATCATGCAAGTGATTGCCGGACGCTTGAACGATGAAGAGATCGCGGCCTTGGCCGAGTATTTCGCCAACATACAGAACTGAATGCCTGGGGGGGACACAACATGACAATTGACAGAAGGACATTTTTGGGTGGCACAGCAGCCACTGCATTGTCTGCACCTCTGGTTAACGCGCAGGGTACGCCTCGGGTGGTGGTTGTAGGCGGTGGAGCCGGTGGGGCCACGGCGGCCAGATACATTGCCAAGGACAGCAAAGGCGCAATCAATGTGACGCTGATTGAACCGACGCGCACCTATTACACGTGTTTCTTTTCCAACCTGTATATCGGTGGCTTTAAGGAGATTGACGATATCGGTCACAGTTATGGCAATTTGGCTGCGGGTAGTGTGAATGTTGTACATGACTGGGCCATCGGCGTGGACCGGGACGCCAAAACGGTGACCTTGGCCGGCGGCGGTACGTTGCCCTATGACAAACTCATCTTGTCTCCGGGGATCGATTTCGTGGATGGCGCTGTCGACGGGTGGGACCTCAGCGCGCAGAACGCGATGCCGCATGCTTTTAAGGCCGGTTCGCAATCCGAGTTACTGCGCGCGCAGTTGCATGCAATGCCACAAGGCGGCTCCTACGCGATGGTCGCCCCCCCGAACCCATTCCGCTGCCCTCCTGGTCCATACGAGCGCGTATCTATGGTTGCGCATTACCTGAAAGTCAACAATCCAACGGCCAAGATTATCGTGGCTGATCCAAAGCCTAGCTTTTCCAAAATGGCACTATTCCAAGACGGATGGACGACATATTACAACGGAATGATTGATTGGGTCGGCGAAGACTTTGGCGGTGGCGCGGTTTCAGTCGATCCCAATGCAATGACCCTGACGATCGACGGCGAAGTCATCAATGTTGATGTGTGTAACGTCATCCCCGCAATGAAAGCTGGTCGGATTGCGGACATAGCAGGCGTCGCAGATGGCAATTGGGCCCCGGTAAATGCAGCGGATATGTCGACAAAGGCTGATCCTGATATTTACGTTCTGGGTGATGCCGCCAGCCAAGGTGACATGCCAAAATCAGGATTTTCGGCCAATTCCCAAGCCAAGGTTTGTGCCAATGCGGTTCGCGGTGCGTTAACCGGGTCCAAAGTATTCCCGGCCAGATTTTCAAACACCTGCTGGTCCCTGATTGAAACCGATGACGGCGTAAAGGTCGGCGCAACCTATGAGGCGACGCCTGAAAAAATCGCCAGAGTGGATGGGTTTATTTCGCAAGTTGGTGAAAGCGCGGAGATACGCAAAGCAACTTATGTGGAATCCGAAGGTTGGTATGCCGGGATCACAGCGGATATGTTTGGATAAATTGGCAAGCGTCGATCATGAGATGTCTGGCAATACGCGCAAGTATGTTATTTATCCGCGCCCAAAAATATCGAATGGCAAAACCGAAGCCCCAAATAATAAATTTGAAAGCTTCGGCTTATTAAATCGGAAACGAAACGCGTTTCGCGTGTGTAATTAGAAAACGAAAGGGTCGCTTCCTGTCAGAAGAAAATCACTGGCGTCAAAATCGCTAATGTCGAGATTCTCAATCACCAATGCGCGGGTTTCGCCGCCCGAACCATCGGTGAAATCCAGCCGCGTATGTTGGTCTGCTCCGCCTGCCATGGATGCAATGGCAAAAACGTCTGCGTCCGACGCAAAGCCCCAATCGGACAGATTGATCTGATCCAACCCATCTTGGAAATCAGTGATCCGATCCACGCCAGTCGCGTCTGTATCGAAGAACCAGAAGGTATCGGCGTTATCACCGCCTACAAGCAGGTCGTTGCCATCGCCACCATTGAGCTGGTCCATACCCGCTTCGCCACGGACGCGATCGTCATCAGCACCGCCATCCAAAACATCAGCGTTGAAACCACCGCTTATAGTGTCCGCACCTGCGCCGCCATATGCGGTATCATTTTGCGATCCCATAAAGAACGTATCGTTGCCACCGCCACCGAACGCGGTGTCTGCGCCGCCATTCCCAGCAAGCGTGTCGTTGCCCAGACCGCCTTCGATCAGATCATTACCGCCCCGCATGCGCGCAACATCGTCGCCGTCGCCAAGATTGACTTGTTCTCCGTCTGACGATCCAAGAACGAAATCTTCGCCGTTTCCAGTTTGGATTGTGTCATTGCCGCCGATATTGTTGATGGTGTCGTTGCCGGCCCCGGACCAAAGTTCATTATCGCCAATGTCCCCGACAAGTTTGTCATCGAAATCGGTTCCAATCACGTTTTCAATGCCTTGGATACTGTCAACGAAGGTGTTGGCCACCGCCGTACTTTTGTTTAACTTGACCGTGATCGCGCTGCCTGTGTCGCTGTAATCGATGGTGTCGTTTCCAGCATTGCCATCCACTTGATCCCGCCCTTGGCTTGCAAGGATCAAGTCGTCCCCTTGTCCACCCGACACGATATCGTCGCCGTCGCCACCATCCAATGTGTCGTTCTCATCGCCGCCAAAAAGGGTGTCGTCGCCGTTGCCACCGGATAGGTTATCTGCGCCGCTGGCGCCACCAAGCAAATCACTGCCGTCGTCGCCTATGATGGTGTCATTGCCATCTGCACCAAAGACCTCATCTTGGCCTTCACCGCCTTCTAGCAAATCCTCACCATCATTCCCGAGCAGCGTATCGTTGCCGTCGCCACCAAACAAAGTGTCATTCCCGCCGCGGCCTGCCAGTGAATCATTTCCGGCCTGTCCCAGAAACTGGTTCGCGACGGAATCGCCTAGGATCGTATCATTGCCTTGGTCAGAACCACGAATTTCTTCAACGTTGGAAACAGAATCTGTGAAAGCCTGATCGAACCAGACCCCTTCAATTGTTCCAGCTTCCAAATCGGCGCCGATCCCGTCGACCACGCCTTCTCTGTCGTAGCGCAAGACATCAAAGCCCGCCCCGCCATCAATAATATCGTCGCCTTCGTTCGTTATGAAAAGTTCGTCGCGGTCGCTGCCAATGATTGAATCGGCGAAACCTGATCCCGAAAGCTGGAATTCACCTGAAGACGTGCCTGAAAACACGATCGTATCCTGACCACCGAAGCCGTCGGATATAATTCCTGCTGCGATATTCGCTGTGATTCCAGATTCACTAATAAAATAAGAAATTCGAACATTGCCGCCATTCAAGTTGATATCGTAGGCATCATTTCCTTCGCTTCCGACAAAATTTAGGAAACCATCTTGAATTTGTGTTATTGTAAAAATGTCATCAGAGTTTGTCCCAGACATGATGAAAGATGCTTCGTCGTCAAGCGCAAGAGCCTGTAAGCCTATGATGCTGTGGGAGTAACCGAGACCAGTCAACGTAACAGCATCGTTTACGACGTCGATTGATGCGTTCAGTTCAGGAAGTAGAGTGATATCAAAGCGAAGAGCAAACGAGTCAGACTCGTCGCCAATGTTGGAAAAATCGAAAACGTCGTTTCCGAGTGTTGGCACGAAAAAACCGCCCGTGCCAGAACCGCCACCGGCCGAAATCGTGTCGTCGCCTGTCGCGCCAAACAAATCTATGTCTCGGAAAGACGAACCGATTACATTGAAGGGAGTTGTTACGAGCTGTTCAAACGGTCCAAAGCTAATGAACATGTTGATGCCGCTGGATGCATCAGACCCGTCGACCGTGATTAGGCTAGATTGATCGAACAATGTAGCAAGTGCTGTGAAATCACCAAACTCTTCAATGTCAAAAAGCCCAACTAAGAAGTCTGCCAAATTCCAACCAATGTCAGAAATTCGCATTTGGTCTTGGCCTTGAGAAGAAAACAGAAAGCTGGTTACCGTCGCGGCTTCATACTCTTCCAATGTTGGTGAATTTGAAATAGGGAAGTTGGTCCCAATTAAAGAGACGGATACTCCAGTCGATGGATTGAAGAGATCCCAGCTTGTTGTAGAAAAGTCTGTTTCTTCAGCATCAAGAATACCTTCTTCGTTGAAAAAACCAGTTCCAAAATCGAACGATCCATCATCTAAATACTCTATCAACATCACCAATCACCAAAAATTTATTTGCGTTCATTTAATAGTAATGAGTGTCGCTTCGCGTTTCAATGGAAATGACGGATTTTTTGGCAATGAATCGTCGCCAGAAATATAGACGGAAAATTGGATGAAACGGCTTGGATTGCGTGGCACGAGGCATTGACCTGAACGTCAACACTCACCAATCAGGCTTGCATTGTCAGCGCCATTGCTGTCGTTTGACGGCCAAAGACGGTCACTGAGATGTCCCTCGACATTTTCCGGCGGACGGTGTTTTCAGATTTAGGGGTAAAATTGTGGAGCCATGGCAATGACATCGACATTGAAAGACCTGATCGCGCAGCATGATGATGGGTTGCCTGCCATTGGCGGGCCGGGGCGAAGCTGGCTCAGCTATGCTGGATTGAGACGTTTGTCGCAGGATGTGGAAACGCAGCTGCGCGCCTTTGGTATCGGCGTTCAGGATCGTGTCGCGATTGTTTTGCCGAACGGGCCGGATATGGCCACCGCCTTTGTGACAATCTCGCAAGCTGCAACAACCGCCCCTTTGAACCCGAATTACACCGAAGACGAATTCCACTTTTATCTTGAGGATCTGAATGCCAAAGCCTTGGTCATTGAAAAGGGGTATGAAGGACCTGCATTGACCGCTGCGCAGCGTTTGGGGTTGCAGATATTGTTGCTGCACCCAAAAGACGACGCGGGCGCGTTCCATTTGGTTTGTGAAACCCCTGTGACGGCCATCGACGCAGGGTCCGCTGGTGCGGATGACGTTTCATTGATCCTGCATACGTCTGGCACAACGTCGCGTCCCAAGATCGTACCGCTTTTGCAATCAAACCTTGCGGCTTCAGCCCAGCATATTGCGGCGTCGTTAAAATTGTCGCCGGACGATCGGTGTTTGAACGTCATGCCGCTGTTCCATATTCACGGCCTTCTTGCGGCGGTTTCGGCCACTCTTGTTGCGGGCGGGTCGATCTGGTGCGCGCCCGGATTTGACGCCCTGCGGTTCTTTGGCTGGATGAAAGAAGCCCGCCCGAATTGGTACACCGCTGTCCCGACCATGCATCAGGCAATCTTGGGCCGTGCACCGCGCAATGCTGAGACGATAGAACAGGTTCCACTGCGCTTTCTCAGGTCATCCTCTGCCAGCCTTCCAGCACAGGTTATGGACCGTTTGGCCACCACGTTTAATGCCCCTGTGATCGAAGCCTATGGAATGACCGAGGCCGCCCACCAGATGTGTTGCAACCCACTGGATCGTCAAAAACCGGGATCAGTCGGACAACAAGCTGGGCCAGAAGTTGCAATTGCGCACGAGGCTGACAATCGTTTGATCACCGGGACTGGTGAAATTGTGATTTCAGGGCCAAATGTCACTTTGGGGTATGAAAACAATCCGGATGCCAACGCAAAGAACTTTTTCGATGCAGATGGCAAACGGTGGTTCCGCACGGGCGATCAGGGCGCGTTTGACGATGATCGATTTTTGCATCTGACAGGCCGATTGAAGGAAATCATCAACAGAGGTGGCGAGAAAATCAGCCCATTGGAAGTGGACGGGGTGTTGATGGATCATCCTGCCATTCAGCAGGTTGTTACCTTTGCCCTGCCACATCCAAAACTGGGCGAAGACGTCGCGGCAGCTGTTGTATTGCGCGACGGGCAAAACGCTGACGAAAGGTCGATCCGCGACTTTGCGAGCGAACGTATAGCAGATTTCAAAGTGCCGCGCCGCGTTGTCATCATGGACGAAATTCCCAAAGGGGCGACGGGCAAGATGCAACGGATTGGCATGGCGGAAAAACTGGGGCTGGTCGAAAAAACTTAACAGCCGGACCGCGGCGATGTTTTTCGATGCCAAAAGCTAGGAGCTTTCTATGAAAATCTGTGTGTTCGGGGCGGGCGCAATTGGCGGCCTTATGGGCGTGAAACTGGCGCAAGCCGGGGCCGATGTCAGCCTTGTGGCCCGTGGACCGCATTTGGCAGCCATGCAGCAAAACGGGTTGCGGTTGATCCACGATGAAACAGAGACCGTTGCCCAAGTAACCGCAACAGACAACCCAAAGGATTTGGGGCCGCAGGATTATGTGATCATTACGCTAAAGGCGCATTCTGTTCCTGGAGTCGTGCAAAAGATGGCACCCCTGATTGGACCGGACACAACGATTGTCAGCGGTGTGAACGGCGTGCCGTGGTGGTATTTTCACCAAATCGGGGGGGCGTTTGAAGGCACCCGCCTGAAAAGCGTGGATCCCGACGACGCGCAATGGAACGGGTTTGGTCCGGACCGTGTCTTGGGTTGCGTTGTCTATCCCGCCGCCGAAGTGATCGAACCGGGTGTGATCAAACATGTCGAAGGCAATCGGTTTTCATTGGGTGAACCGGATGGGTCGAAATCGGACCGTGCGGTGGCCTTGTCACAAGCCTTGACGGCCGCCGGGCTTAAGGCGCCAGTCAGACCCCGGATCAGGGATGAGATTTGGGTCAAGCTGTGGGGCAACCTGTCGTTCAATCCGATCTCTGTTCTGACGGATGCGACGCTTGATGTGTTATGCACAGATCCTGGCACACATGCTGTGGCGCGGGCAATGATGGTTGAGGCGCAAGACATCGCTGAAAAACTGGGCGTGAAATTCCCGATAGATGTAGATCGTCGCATCGCCGGTGGGGCGGCGGTTGGGAAACACCGAACGTCGATGCTGCAAGATCTGGATCAACGGCGTCCGATGGAAATTGATGCGCTTGTCACGGCCGTTCAGGAACTGGGACACATCACGCAAACATCGACGCCTATGATCGATACCGTCCTGTCCTTGGTGCAGCTGCGGGCCCGTACTGCGGGTTGTTACGGGTAAAGAATTGAGCCGAGACGCGAAGCGTTTTCACAACGCATGATTTTCGAGCACATCACGACGTATCCTTGACCGTGATGCGGTCAATCAAAGGTCCATTGGCCTTGGCGTCATCAATCACCTTGTTGTTTGGTCCCTTTATGTTTTACCGTTTGGTCAAGGTTTTCCAGAGGGTGGACCAAAGCAACAACAGGGGGTTCTAAGACATGTCACAAAACCTATTAAACAGTGGAATGACACGCCGCAGGCTTTTGGGTACGGGTGCAGCCGTTGGCACACTTGCATCACTTGGGCCGATCCGTGCGATGGCTCAATCGCCTTTGAAGGTCGCGGGCATCTACACCGTGCCAGTGGAACAACAATGGGTCAGTCGCATCCATTTGGCCGCGTTGGCGGCACAAGATCGCGGCGACATTACGTACACCTTTTCGGAAAACACAGCGAACACAGATTACCCACGGGTGATGCGCGAATATGCCGAACAGGGCGTGGATCTGATTGTGGGTGAGATTTTTGGCGCCGAAGCCGAAGCCCGCGAAGTGGCCGCAGAATATCCCAATGTTGCGTTCCTGATGGGGTCGTCTTTCAAAGAAGACGCGGCATTGCCGAACCTGTCTGTTTTTGACAACTACATCCAAGACGCGTCCTATCTGACGGGTATTATCGCAGGTGCGATGTCCCAAAGTGGCAATATCGGCATGGTCGGCGGATTTCCTATCCCCGAAGTGAACCGATTGATGCACGCCTTCATGGCAGGCGCGCGCGAAATGAACCCGGATGTGGCGTTCCAAGTGTCGTTCATCGGTTCGTGGTTCGATCCACCCAAGGCAAAAGAAACCGCATTTGCGATGATCGAGAATGGATCAGACATGCTCTATGCGGAACGCTTTGGTGTGTCTGACGCTGCCAAGGAAAAGGGCGTTTTGGCCATTGGCAACGTGATCGACACGCAACCGGATTATCCCGACACAGTGGTTGCGTCCGCCATTTGGCATTTCGAAGCGACCTTGGACAACGCGATTGCAGCCGTCAAAGCGGGCAGTTTTACCGCCGCGGATTACGGCGCATATTCCTTCATGAAAGAAGGCGGGTGTTCTTTGGCCCCTTACGGAACGTTTGAAGGCAAAATTCCGCAAAACGCACTGGATCTAGTGGCAGAACGAACAGCCGCGATCAAAGATGGGTCATTCACAGTGACCATCAACGACGACGAACCAAAATCGTCCTGACATGATTGGCGCAGAGCAGGCGCAGCCAGTTCTGCGCCTTTCCAACATCACCAAAACATTTGGCGCGGTCACGGCCAATGACGACATTAGTTTTGTCTTGGGGCAGGGCGAAGTGATTGCGTTGCTCGGCGAAAACGGTGCGGGCAAAACGACACTGATGAATGTTCTGTTTGGTCAGTACACGGCCGACAAAGGGTCGGTCGAAGTGTTTGGCGAAACGCTTCCGGCCGGAAATCCGCGCGCTGCTTTGGATGCGGGTGTTGGCATGGTGCATCAACATTTCACGCTGGCCGAAAACCTGACGGTTTGGGAAAACATCGCACTGGGAACGCAAGGTCTTGGTGCGATCTCGTTGAATGCACGCGCCACGCGGGCCCGCATTTCCGAATTATCCGAACGGTTTCATTTGGCCGTTGATCCAAATGCGCGGGTCGGTCTTTTGACCGTTGGCGAACGTCAGCGTGTAGAAATCCTCAAGGCGCTATACCGCAACGCGCGCATTCTTATTCTGGATGAACCAACTGCCGTTCTGACACCGCAAGAAACCGACGCGCTGTTTGCGACCCTGCGCGAGGCCGTGGGGACCGGGCTTTCCATCGTTTTCATCTCACACAAGCTTCACGAAGTGATGGCCATTTCCAATCGTGTATTGGTGCTGCGGCACGGGAAACTGGTGGCGCAGCGTGCCATTGATGAAACGTCACGCGAAGAATTGGCCGCTTTGATGGTGGGCAGCGAAGTCACCGCACCCACAGTCGAGGCGCGTCCGGCTGGCCCGGAAATTGTCGCGTTGCGGAATGTATCGACGCCCGGAAATGACGCAGTTCAGGGATTGCAGAACCTATCGCTGTCTTTATGCGCGGGACAAATCACCGGTTTGGCCGGTGTTTCGGGAAATGGGCAAGCCGCGTTGTCGGATGTGCTGTGCGGATTGAACCAGCCACAAAGCGGCAGCTTGTTGATTGACGGGCAGGTGATCCGCAATTGGTCGCCAAGAACGGCCATCGCCAAAGGGATCGCCCGCATTCCAGAAGACCGCCATAAAACCGGAACCATTGCAGATTTCGATTTGACCGAAAACGCGATACTAGAACGCTATGCCACAGATTTTGCGCGCAACGGTTGGATCAATTGGAAAGCTGCGCGCAAACACGCCAAAGATTTGATCGACACATATGATGTGCGCTGTCCCGGCCCAGATACGCGTATTCGACTGCTGTCAGGCGGCAACATGCAAAAGCTCATTCTGGGGCGCGTGCTAGATGGTGAACCCAAGGTCATATTGGCCAACCAACCGGTGCGTGGCTTGGATGTCGGGGCCGTCAATTACGTCCACGGGCGGTTGGCCCAAGCCCGCGATGCGGGTGCTGCCGTTTTGCTGATCTCCGAAGATTTGGATGAGATTATGGCCCTGTCGGATGTGATCCACGTCATCTCAGAAGGGCGGCTTAGCCCTGCATTCCCACGCGGGACAATGCAGCCGGACGCCTTGGGGATCTGGATGGCCGGAGACGGGTTTGAAACCGAGGTCGCGCATGCGTCTTGAACCGATCACAAACCCAACTTTGTCGCGCCGTTTGGTGCCGCCTATCTTGGCCATCGCGGCAAGCTTTGGCATCGCGGCGCTGCTGGCTTTGATCGCGGGCGGCAATCCATGGTCGGTGTTTGGGCTGATCTTTGAAGGGGCCTTTGGATCCCAATTCGCTGCACTCGAAACACTGAACCGGGCGACGCCTTTGATCTTCACCGGGCTCGCCGTCGCCGTGGCCTTTCGCGCCAAGCTTTGGAACATCGGAGCCGAAGCCCAGCTTTATGTCGGGGCGGTCGTTACTGTCGTGTTGGGGACAGGCGCATTGGCCTTGCCCGCGCCGGTTTTACTGCCTCTGCTGGCCGCCACGGCGATGACCGCTGGCGCACTGCTGCTGCTTATTCCCGCGCTCTTGAAAACCCGATTGGGCGTGGACGAAGTGGTGACCACGCTGTTGTTGAACTTCATTTTCCTCTTGTTCGTGTCCTATCTTTTGGAAGGCCCCTTAAAAGACCCGCTTGGCATGGGGTGGCCCAAATCGGCTCGATTGATCCCAGAGGCACGTTTGCCGCGTATCGTGGAAGCACTCAGGCTACATTGGGGGTTTGCCTTGGCTTTGATCGCGGCACTTGCGGTTTGGATCATCGACGCCAAAACGACCCTTGGGTTCGAAATGCGTGCAGTGGGCCAAAACCCGGACGCGGCACGCTTTGCGGGCATTCCTGTTGGTCGGGTGATCTTGAAAACCGCTTTGTTGTCTGGCGGACTTGCCGCGCTGGCCGGATTTTCCGAAGTCTCGGGGCTAAAAGGGTCGCTGACGCTCGATCTGTCGCCGGGCTTTGGCTACACCGGGATTGTCGTCGCCATGCTGGCGTTGCTGCACCCGCTGGGCGTTGTCGTTGCGGCCTTGTTTGTGGCGGCCATCTTTGTCGGGGCCGATAGCATGAGCCGCGCCGCCGGTGTGCCCACCTATCTGGCGGATATCATGCTGGCCTCAGCGTTGTTGCTGACAGTGCTTGCCATATTGATCACCAAATTCCGCGTGCGAAGGGATTAAGATGGAACTGTTCGACATCCTGATTTCAGCGTCGTTCTGGGCCGCCGCCATTCGTATCGCGTCGCCTTTGATCTTTGCCACGATGGGGGAATTGATCTGCGAACGGGCCGGTGTTCTGAACCTTGGCATCGAAGGGATTATGGTCGCTGGCGCATTCGCCGGATGGATCAGCGTCTGGGCCGGGCTGCCGTTGTGGGGGGGTGTCGGCGTCGCTTTGGTCACAGGAATGGCCATCGGTTTGGTGCATGCCACCTTGTCGGTGCCCTTTGGATTGTCACAACACGTGGTTGGCATTGGGGTCACGCTGCTGGCAACATCGCTCACATTCTACACCTATCGCGTGGTCCTGCCCGAAGTCTCATCACCGCCAAAAATCGAAGCCTTCCAGCCCTATCCGGTGCCCTTTTTGTCCGATCTGCCGATCATTGGCCCGGCTTTGTTCAATCAAACACCGCTGACCTATGCCGCTTTCCTCTTGGTCGCGTTGACGGCGTTTGTTTTATACCGCACGCCGCTTGGTTTGGCGGTGCGGGCTGCGGGCGAAAACCCGTCAGCCGTGGCCGCACAAGGGCTGTCCGTGACGGCCATCCGTATGGGCGCTGTCATGGTGGGCAGCGGGTTCATGGCGGTTGGTGGCGCGTTCCTGACCATGTCCGCATTCGACAGTTTCTTTTTTGAAATGGTCAACGGACGCGGTTGGATTTGCATTGCGTTGGTGGTGTTCGGCGCGTGGCGTCCGGGCAAAGCCCTGTTGGGCGCCATTCTGTTTGCCGCGTTTGATGCGTTGCAAATCCGTCTGCAACAGACCGAAATCGCGGTGGTCATTCCGTATCAGGTTTTTCTGATGATGCCCTATGTCTTGTCCATACTCGCGTTGGTTTTGATGTCCCGCAGGGCCGAAGTGCCCGCGGCATTGATGGTGCCATTCAATAAGGGAGAAAGATGATGTTCGATCTGATCGTCAAGGGCGGCACCTTGCCGGATGGCACTGTCGCGGATATCGCGATCAGGGGTGACCGCATCGTCGAGATCGCACCAAACATCCAAGCCGACGCCCAAGAGGTTGTGGACGCGACAGGCGATCTGGTCGCGCCGCCTTTTGTTGATCCGCATTTCCACATGGATGCAACGCTGTCCTATGGGACGCCCCGCGTGAATGCCTCCGGAACATTGCTGGAAGGTATTTCGCTTTGGGGCGAATTGCGGGATTTGGCGACTGTCGATGAGATGGTCGAACGCGCTTTGCGCTATTGCGATTGGGCTGTTTCGATGGGGCTTTTGGCCATTCGCAGCCACGTAGACACGACGCCGGATCACCTGAACACAATGACCGCAATGTTGCAGGTGCGTGAGACCGTCAAAGACTATATCGATCTGCAGCTTGTCGCCTTTCCGCAAGATGGGCTGTATCGCTCCGAGACAGGGCGTGACAACGTCCTGCGCGCATTGGACATGGGTGTGGATGTCGTCGGGGGCATCCCGCATTTTGAACGGACCATGGAAGACGGTGCGGCCTCAATGAAAGACCTGTGCGAGATCGCTGCTGATCGCGGGTTGATGGTCGACATCCATTGCGATGAAACGGACGACCCAATGTCCCGTCATATCGAAGCATTGGCGTTTCAAACCCAAAGGCTTGGATTGCAAAACCGCGTCGCTGCAAGCCATCTGACTTCGATGCATTCCATGGACAATTATTACGTGTCCAAACTGTTGCCACTGATCGCTGAGGCCGAAATTTCAGCCATCCCAAATCCATTGATCAATATCGTCCTCCAAGGGCGTCATGACACCTTTCCCAAACGGCGTGGACTGACTCGTGTCAAAGAAATGCAGGCAATGGGCATTCAGGTCGGATGGGGGCAGGACTGTGTTCTGGACCCTTGGTACAGTCTTGGCACAGCGGATATGCTGGACGTCGCTTTCATGGGGATGCACGTGGCGCAGATGACGCATCCTGACGAAATGGCGCGCTGCTTTACGATGGTCACCGAAACAAACGCCGCGATTATGGGCCTGACTGACTATGGGCTGCGCAAGGGCGCGCTGGCATCCTTGGTTGTCTTGGATGCGCAAAACCCCGTGGACGCGTTGCGCCTGCGCGCGACGCGACTGGCCGTGATCGCCAGGGGGAAAGTGGTCGCAACGACCGCCCGTGGTGATGCTAGCGTCAATTTACCGGGCAGACCAACCACAACCAACCGACGCGCGACGTGGCTTTGACACTTGCCCTGTCATTTGTCATGTGAGTGTCCAGCAGACCCCCCAAAAGGCCGCTATGTTTTCTAGATACGCCGTCTATTACACGCCCGCCCCGTCCAGTGCCTTGGCCCAATTTGGCGCGCGGTGGCTTGGCTGGGACAGCGGTACGGGGCAGGCGCTACCAGCTCTGAAAGCGCCAGCAGTGGATGTACCAAGCATTACGCAAACGCCGCGAAAATACGGGTTTCATGGTACGATCAAACCGCCGTTCCGTCTGGCGCCGGGAACAAATGCAAAAGAACTGGAAAACCGGCTAAACAAGGTTTGTTCCACGCAGGCTGCAGTGACCCTTTCGGGATTAAAGCTGCAGCGTTTGGGGGGATTCCTTGCCTTGGTTCCTGATGGGGCTGCTGATGATTTGGCGCAGCTGGCCGCACACATAGTACAAAGCCTTGATGATTTCAGAGCGCCCCCCAGTGACGCGGAACTGGCCAAACGTCGCGCACGATCGTTGACCCCAAAGCAAGAAGAATACCTTCGACGCTGGGGGTATCCCTATGTAATGGAAGAATTTCGCTTCCACATGACCCTGTCAGGCCAGTTGATCCAAGACGATCTTGAAGCTGCAGAAATGGCTTTGACAGAGCTTCTGCAAAACGTGCCATTGTCCCCATTTGAAGTCGATGCGTTGACATTGTTGGGCGAAGCTGAGGATGGCCAGTTCCATCAATTGCACCGTTTTGCGCTGACGGGATAACGCGTCAAGAATACCGCGTTAGGACACAATAGCGCCCTCATGCGACAAACTGATTTGGCACGACGCTCAAAGCTTATTTGCTACCGGTGGTTGGGTCGTTTGAATTGGCAACAATTTCGGGTGATTGCGCCACTTCAGGCGGATTTCCGCAACAAATGGAATTTAGAAAAATTACCTATTTTCAATAGGGTGAAGTTTTCTTTCGTGTGAGATTTCTGAAGACAGCTCCCATGGGCGATTTTCACGTGCACGTTATTGCTAGTTCCCGCTGGAAGTGTTATTTTATCACTATAATATCGTAGGATTTTTTTATGCACGTTACTGACCAACCAACTCAGGTGGATTTTGTGAGATCCCGCCAGACACGCGTGAACCAACGATCACTATTCTTTTTCGTCCTTGGTTTTTTATGCGCTTGCGCTGGGATGCTCGTTCTCAGCTGAGATTATTATTTTAGGGCTATTTTTAGCACCGACTACATTGACTTGCTGACACTGAAAAGTCTAGCACCATGTCTTCAATGCACTTCACACAACGCTTTGCGATAGGCTAAGGCGCGTCAACGGCTGTGTCGTTGGACCAGCGCGCGACGCGTGCGCTTGAGGTTCTGGGCGGCACATCCTTTTCCTGGATCTAAGCCGTCTCTAAAGACAGAAATTGTGACACTTAGGCGATCGATCCAGATGCGACACGATGGGCAGGTTCTTGGGTCCAAGTGTGTATCTGGCTGCGAAACGCTCTCAACCGCTAAGGTTTAAGGGCCAAAGTCAACGCAGAACGGTAACTTTGAACAATCGCAAAAAGCCAAAAATAACCTAATCCATTGAAATCAAACGCGATGATCAAAGCCTGACGCGGCGCCGCCGCGACTCGGCTTACGGCATTTATGCTTAAAAATTGGACTTTCGCAAAAAAAACGTGCAAATCCGAGTCTGCCATACAATAATGCGGATCGACTGCTCAAGGTTGGCTCAACTTTGGTCAGGGGAATTTACAATGCCAGCGACAATTTAGCTGAAAATTTAAAAAAGAAACGACGAGAGTATGCAGTGTATTTTCCACGAGCCTTTGCAGGCATTTCGCAACCTTGCTTGTTGTTGGTTACGGGTGGTTTTGGTCCTACTTTTGGCTTCGGTTTTGCCGCCGGCCATGGCATCAGCGCAAACCGTCGAAATCGAACCGGACTCGGCATTTTTCCAACGCGGGACAGAGTTGTACCTGCAGCATTGCTTTTCTTGCCACGGTCCAAGTGGCGACGGTCAGGGCCCTATTGCAGAGTTCTTTGTACCGCGCCCACCAGACTTTAAAGTGGGCAACTTCAAATTCGTAACCTCCGACTTGGGTGAATACCCAACCCGCGACGATGTCATTCGGGCGATCGATCACGGCGGGCTAAGCGGGACGGAAATCGGAATTCCGTCTTTCAAAGACATCGAAACGTTGGACCGGATCGCGATATCTGAAGCGGTTCGGGTATTTGCCGAAATTCCAGAATATGCCGACCCATTTTTGGTACCACCGCAGCCTGCGTCGGCCAAAATTGAGACAGGCAAAGCACTGTACTCGGAACATGGATGCATCGATTGTCACGGCCCCAATGGGGATGGCAACGGCATCTTGTCCCCGGAATTGGTTGATTCCCGCGGTTACAAGGTGATACCGGCCAACTTAACCTTAGGTAAATTTAAGGGTGGGAACGCGTCGGAAAACGTCTGGATGCGTATCTATGCGGGAATTGCTGGCACCCCGATGCCGTCTTTTGGGCGTAATTTGTCGGTGCAGGACATCTGGTCAATAGTGACTTTCGTAGAGTCTTTTCGGGAAGAATAAGGGTCATATTTTTTAGTTAGAATAAGGGAAAATAGATGAACTTTGAGCGCCGCAATTTACTTTTAGGCGGTGTATCGAGCGCGATGCTTTTTACGGCAGCAAGGCAAATATCGGCACAAGTGCCCGAGAATTACCAAGCAATTGATATACCCCGTACATCAGGAAGCTTACGCGGCAGCGTTAAGTACTCTGGACCACCAGTGGATCCTCGCGAAGTTCGCGTAACAAAGGATCAATCGATTTGTGGCGAAGGGTTTCGTTCCACCAATCCGATCCGAACGTCAGAAGATGGTCTGCTTGCAGATGCTGTCGTTCAGATCAAAGGGATCACCGCAGGAAAAGCGTGGGATCCGGAATTTAACGAAGCTAAAATCTATCAAATCGATTGTAGCTTCCAACCGCATGTCCAGATTGTTTGGGAAAAGGCAGATGTTTACGTCGTCAATCTGGACCCTATTCTGCACAACATTAACGCCTACGAAGTCCATCAAGGGACGCGGCGGTCGCTGTTCAGTTTTTCCCAACCTCGTTTGGGACAAGAAGACCGAATTCCTCTTAAGCTTCGTCGCAGCAATCTGATTAACTTGGATTGTAACGCACATGGCTGGATGGAAGGTTGGGTTTACACATCGCCGTCGCCTTACTTTTTCGTCACCGGTTCTGACGGAAGATTTGAAATCGACGGCATCCCGCCGGGCCAATACGAATTGTCTATTTGGCACCCAGTAATCGGGGAACGCACTGGCGCGCTTGTCGTCGAAGACGGTGCTGATCTTAAATTTGATCTGGTGTTGTCATGAAGGGGATCGGAAAAATGAAACTGAATTATTTTGCTGCCATACTCGCAATGATTTTGCCAGCTACTATGGCATCGGCACAAAGCTCACGTGCACTTTCCGCGTTACCGCCTCTGGAGGTTGATCACCCAAAAGCCGATGAAATGATCGAGCTTGGCCGACAACTCTTTTTTGACCCACGCCTTTCAGGTGACAGTTCCACCTCATGCGCTGAATGCCATGATCCACGATATGGATTTGGTGACGCGGCAGAACTGTCTCGCGGATATCCCGGCACCAAACATTGGCGAAATTCACAGACCATTATCAATACCGCCTATTTGACAGGTGGTTTGCATTGGGATGCGTCGGTTCCATCCTTGCTGCATCAGGTGCCCGGTGCGATGGGCACGTCGGTTGTTGGCAATATTGATGTAACCATGGCCGAAGAACGGTTGCGCCAGATTCCTGCATATGTCGAAAGCTTTGAGCGGATTTGGAACAAAGAACCCGGCATGGATGAAATCTCAGAAGCAATCGCGGCTTACGAAAGCACCCTGATTTCGACCGACAGCGCGTTCGACCAGTTCGCGCGTGGTTCTGCCCCTTTGGATAACAAAGCAGGGCGCGGGTATCTGATCTTTATGGGGAAAGGCAATTGTGTTGCCTGCCATAACGGGATGCTGGCGACTGACGAAAGCTTCCACAACACCAGCGTTCCGCCAAACCCTTCATTCACAGAAGACCCGCTTTTGCAGGTCACATTCCGTGTCATGATGCGCGGGTTCGGCATCAACGAAGAGGTCTATTCCACATTTGATCGCGACCCCGGCCGGTTCATCGGGACCAAGAACCCGGACCACTTGGGCGAACTTCGGACAGCGCCTTTGCGGTACCTGAAATACACTGCGCCATATATGCACAACGGAGTGTTCTATACGTTGGAAGAAGTTGTAGACTTTTACAACCAAGGTGGCACACCGGATGTGTTTGGAACGAAATCGCCGCTGATCCAGCCGCTTGGATTAAGTGACAGAGAAAAATCTGATCTGGTGGCGTTTCTGGAAAGCATGTCCGGCACTGAGATCACCACTGAATACCCCGAACTGCCAAGTTACGAAACGCTCGCTTTCCCGAAACGTGCGTTTTCCTCTGGTGCGGAAATAAGTGCTCAGTTGAAGACTTATGATGAAAACCAAGAAAAGACATCGCCCATCAAAACAGGCGTATCGGGCTTGGAAAGCAAATCAGACGGATTGACGATCCTGCCATCGGACGGCTGATAAGATCGAAAAACTGGGAAAAGCCGCGCATTTAGCGTGGCTTTTTTAGGGCATGAGCATCAACAAATCGACCCCCTTGCGTCGATGCTGACGATTATCGGATGTGTCGCTTTTACAATTGTGGGTGTCGAACGACCCAACGAAGTCTTTGCTGCGGTTTTGACAACCGAACCACTCCAGTTGAGGTGAAAACGCCGTTGGCCACGACCGTCACGCGCTGCAAAATGCCCACTCTAAATAGATTGAAACAGCAGTCAAGACCGTGTTTCTCAAGGGAACTTATGCACAGGTGAGGCGACGATTTTTCCGGTCCAGATGCCTCATGCAACGCTCATTGCAACCGAATCGTGTATTTCTATCGGAGCCGCTCAATCGAAAATTCGACCTTAGGTAAACAATGAGGCACCAAAGTAATTTGCCTTGATCTCGACGTTTTCGGTTTGCGAATAGGTTGATTGGACTGGTGAAACTGGCAGTAAAGTCGGCGCACGAAAATGTGTAGTAATTTGAAAATAAAGCAAAAAAGATCCGATTCCCTCCTTTCCCCCTTGTTTTTTACGAACCCAACCCAGTCACAATATAAATCCGCTGTTTACGACTTTTAAGTCAACGATTGATCTAAAATTGGACACAATATTGTACATTTTGCAGTTGATGTTGAAGAAAACATAACAGAGGACTGGATCAGATCCATGATACCAAAAAGAATGAGAAGGCTCCTATTAGCGAGTTCCGTCTCTTGGTTGGCTACGACCGCCGCGCAAGCGCAGGAGATCGTGACAATTCAAACCGTAGACGGCAACGTTTCAATCCAGGGCTCGATCGTTTCCTTTGATGGAACCGATTATGAACTGGACTCGCTTATTGGGGTCATGAGAATTCCGGCGAATTCGGTCATCTGTTTGGGCGACGCCTGCCCAGAGATCGATGATGGCCGGGGGCTTTCCGCCGCAGTAAGCGTTGTCGATGCACCGTCGCTCGTGTTGATCAACAATCTGGTGAAAACGTTTGCGTCGACCAAAACTTGGGAATACGAACGTTCGAACGCAGAAGAGCTGGAACCGGGTGAATTCTCGTTCACGGATGACGAATCCGAAGACGCGGGTGTTCTGACAGTTTCCATGACGCCTTCCGAAGAGGCATACATGGCGCTTGCCAAAGGGGAGCAGCAATTCCTCTTTTCAACAGCTCCGATTGACGACGAACTGGCACAATCACTGGTAGACGAAGGATACTCAGATCTTCGCGCACCAGGCCGCGAGGTTATCGTCGCGCTGGATTCAATCCTTCCAATCGTGCATCCCGATAACCCGGTTCGTGACATTTCGTTGCCGGACATCGCACGCATCGCGGCCGGACGGATTTCAAACTGGAGCGAACTTGGTGGGCCAGATCTGCCGATCAGAATGCTGCTCGCGGACGACGGATCGTCTGTTGCAGAAGTGTTCGACGAACGTGTGATGCGTCCAAACCGTCTGCGTCTTGACCGTGGTCTGGAACGCGTAAGCAACGAGGCCGAAGGCGCCCAATTGGTTTATGACGATCCAGCGGCAATTTCATTGGCAAGTAAGGCCTTGATCGGTGACACCAAACCCCTGCCAATTCGTCAGGTGTGCGGTCCATTGTCCTTCGCGTCAGACTTCTCAGTGAAAGCTGAAGAATACCCACTGGCCCGTCGGGTTATCTTGTACACATCCGGCGAAGAGCTTCCTCAGTTGGTGAAAGAATTCATCTCCTACTCGGGTTCTCAAGTGGCGCAAACTGGATTGCGTGACATTGGTTTCGTCGGCCAGAACGTCGAAGAACTGCCTTTGTCGTTGCATGGATCACGTCTGGCTTCGGCTATTCTGTATGCAGATACTCCGGAAGACTTTTCCAAAACACGCAGCCTGACAGAATTGTTGGCCCCAGCCGAACGTCTTTCTACAACGTTCCGGTTTGCTACAGGGTCCCGCAATCTTGACAACAAGTCGCTTCGGGATGCGGTGCGGATTGCAGAATTCCTTCAGCAACAACAAAACCAAAACCGAAACGTTCTTCTCTTTGGTTTCACGGACAACCTCGGTCGGAGCGACCTTAACCAACTGCTCTCACTTCAACAGGCAAATAGCGTCAAAGAAGCGATCGTAAGTGCGTCTAACGGTGCAGTATCCAGCGACCGGATTACCGTAACTTCATACGGCTCAGTTGCGCCAGTTGGCTGTAACGACACCGTCGAGGGACGAAACAGTAATCGCCGCGTGGAAGTATGGCTTCGCTAAGCCAATGCACGGTCAGTCAAGAGATCTGAAGGACATACGATGAAACGTAGAAATTTTCTAAAAGCTGGTGTCGGAGGCGCAGTGCTGTCGCCCGTCGTCGCCCCAGCAATTGCCCAAGGGGCTAGGTCCGCGCGTCTTCTAACCGCGCATCCCGAAGCCGCTGCGACTCTTTCCACCCGGCTAAGTTCTCTGGGTGTTGCCAGCCTGAATATCGAAGTAGAAACCGTCCCAGGAACAGATGAAGCCAGCCTATTGGACCGCGTGTCCTCGGGTGATGCAGATTTATGTTTGGCTTCGCTGGACCAATTCTGGGACACGTCACCAGCATTCAGCCTGTTCGCATCCATTCCGTTTGGAATGAACTCAAGCGAATTGGAAAGCTGGGTGTCCGTATCCGAAGGCCGCGATATGCTGGACCAATTGGGTAATCGGGTTGGCGTTCGGCTTTGGTTCGCTAGCGATTATGGTGGTCGCCCGATCTGGATGCGCACCGCGATTGCAAGCATGCAAGATGTGGCGTCTGCCTCGGTTGGTTCAACCGGAGTTGGTTTGAAACTGTTCCAGGCATTGGGCGCTGCCAATGTTGCTGATATTGCCGATCAGAATACGAGTTGGTCGGATTTAGATATCATCGAAGGTGCAAGCCTCGCTCAGATGGAAAACGCAAATCTGGTGTCAGATTTCAAATTTGTGTCTGGATCAAACCCTGTTCGTCCAAGCGCGATGTTGTCTTTGGGTGCGAATGAAGCCTTTGCATCTGGCCTGTCAGGCGCTGAATTGCTGATCTTGCAACGCGCATGTTCTGCTGAATTGGCTCTCAGTCGGTCCACGTCGTTCTACCAAAATGCTTTGTCGATGTCTGACGGAGATGAAAGCACTGAGGTTGTCGAAATGCCGGCGGATGTTTGGAGCGGGATCAATTCCGAAGCCCAGACAATCTTGACCGAAATATTCAACAGCGGAAGAGACGAAGCGTCTATCGTGGATGCCTACATCTATTTCCTGACAGATGCTGTTCGTTGGAGCGATATCGGTGAGGCGGCTTATTACGCCGGGCGCAAACGTTTGTTCGCAAATCTGGCCGGACGTTGAGGGGAAATCATGAGACAACGTACCAAACATAAAACGACCCGTCGCGCGGTCCTGACCGGTGCGCCTTTGGCACTGGCCACTACACTTGCCGCACCTGCCATCGCGCAATCAACCCGCACCATTCGAATGGCGACATCTTGGCCTCCCAGCTTGGGTGGTTTGGGAACTGGCGCACAACGGATCGCGGATTCGATCAATCAAGCCTTTGATGGCAGACTGACAGTCGAATTGCACAGTGCCGGAAAACTGGTTGCTCCGCTTGGCGTGCATGATGCCGCGCAAGCTGGCGAGATCGAAATGTACCACAGTGCAGAATATTACTGGCAGAAAAAGCACCGTGCGTTCAATTTCTTCACAACCGTTCCGTTGGGGATGACAACCGTCGAAACCATTTCCTGGATTAGAAACAGCGATGGCCAACAGCTTTGGGATGAATTGAACGCTCAATTCAACGTCAAAGCGCTTCCCGTCGGCACCACTGGTGTACAGATGGGCGGTTGGTTCGACAAAACCATCGAAAGCGTGGAAGACTTCGAAGGTCTTACGATGCGGATGCCCGGCCTTGGTGGGCAGGTGTTGAAAGATATCGGCGCAAATGCTGTGGTTTTGCCAGGTGGCGGAATTGTTGAAGCTTTGTTCGACAAATCGATCGACGCAACAGAATGGGTTGGCCCGTATAACGACTCCCAATTCGGGTTCCAAAAGCTGCTGACAACCTACATGTATCCGGGTTTCCACGAGCCAAGCACGATGGCCTCATTGGGGATGAACCTTGAGTTTTGGAACAGTCTATCGCCAGAAGATCAGGCGTTGATCCAGCTTATTACGGATGCAGAACTCAGCCTGATGACCAGCGACTTCCTTGGCAACAATGCGCTGTCCCTGACACAGTTGATCGACGAATTTGGTGTTGAACCAACACCTTTGCCGGATGATCTGTGGGATGCCTTGTCCGAAACATCCTTGCGTGTTGTCGCAAGCGTTGCAGACGACGATGAATTGGCAAAACGTATCTTTGAAAGCTATGACGCGCATCGTTCCATGTGCATCGGCGCAACCGCGTTTTCGCAATCAGAATATCTGGCACGTCGCAAAGCAGACGACTTGTTCCAGTTCATTTGATTTGAGCTGAAAATTCCTCCTTTGGGCGTCATTCAAGATGCCCAAAGGGAAACGAACGATCCGCAACCCGAAACCGGTTTGCCCGCGTGACAAGCATCGAGGTTGTCCGCCCGTTAATACGCTTAATCTGCGTCCAATCCCCCAAACAAATACGAAACCATCTTACCGTTCTTGTCTGACGTTCCTGACAACACTGGTGCCAAGGAATGTGATCGCCGCGACGCACACAATCGTTGGTCCGGCTGGCGTATCAAACACAAAAGCCGCGCGCAGGCCGATTATGACGGACAGCATCCCAATTATTCCGGCTGTGACGGCCATGCCTTCGGGCGTTCGTGACAAAGGCCGCGCTGCAGCCGACGGGATGATCAGCATTGCCGCAATAAGCAGAACCCCGACAACTTTGATCGCGACGGCGACAGTGACGGCCAAAGCCAGCGTAAGCGCCAGTTGTTCGCGTTTGGGATCGATCCCGCTGGCATGGGCAAGATCCTCGTTCAGGGTCGACGTCAACAAAGCGGACCAGCGCCACGCGATCAAAGCCACCACAAGCGCAGCACCTCCCCAAATGACAGCAAGATCGCCGCGTGAGACGGCCAAGATGTCACCGAATAAATACGCCATCAGGTCAATCCGCACGCCGGATATAAACGACACCGCGACAAGCCCAAAGGCCAGCGCCGAATGTGCAAGAACGCCCAACAATGTATCCATCGCGTAGCCGCGACCGGATAAGATGCTAACGGTCAAGGCCATCAACATCGCGACGGTCATTGCCCCCACAAAGATCGACATCGAAAACGCCAGCGACAAGGCAACCCCAAGGATCGCGGCGTGGGCAGTGGCGTCGCCGAAATAGACCATGCGCCGCCAGACCACAAAACACCCCAACGGGGCCGCAGCAAAAGCCACTCCAATGCCGGCCAACGCGGCCCGCGTCATGAAATCGTCAAGCATTATTCAGCGGCCTCAATTTTATCGTGGTCGTGATTCTGGTCGTGATCATGACTATGGCTAGGATTATGACTATGCACCGGGTCGCCGTGATCATGACCATGATCATGTTCATGTCGGTAAAGCGCCAGCGCCCCACCTGTCCCTGTTCCGAACAAAGCTCGGTATTCCGGCGCAGAGGCAACAACCGCTGGCGTACCTTGACAGCAGACATGACCGTTCAGGCACACCACACGGTCGGATGCGCTCATCACGACGTGTAATTCATGGCTGATCATGAGAACGGCACAGCCTGTGTTTTGCCGCACAGATTCAATCTGTTGGTAAAACGATGCCGACCCGCGTTGATCCAAACCTTGCGTGGCCTCATCCAAAAGCAAAAGATCAGGTTCCCCGATCAATGCGCGGGCCAACAGCACCCGTTGAAATTGACCGCCCGACAATTGCGAAAGCTGCGCTTTGGCCAAATCGGGCACACCGGCTTGGGTTAGCGCCTGATTGATCTGCGCAACAGCGACACCCCCTGGCAGCTTCAAAAACCGCGAGACAGTTATTGGCAACGTTTCGTCAATATGCAGCTTTTGCGGGACGTATCCAATCTTTACGCCGTTTCCTCGTGTGACGATGCCTTGAATCGGCTTTACCGCCCCGATGATTGCGCGCAGCAGGCTGGTCTTGCCTGATCCGTTCGGGCCAACAATTGTGACGATCTCTCCGGCGTCAACACGCAATGACACGTTTGATAACACAGTCTTGGCGCCATATCGGACACTTAGATTGTCAACTTGAACAAGGCTCATGCGTCAGCCTTATCAACGCAAGCCGGACAAACCCCTTCGGCCTCAACCACAGTGCGTTCAATGCGAAAACCGGTGGCACGTGCTGCATCGCCCAATGCGCCCCGCGCTGGCGAAGATTGTGTTTCGGCCACTGCATCGCATAAGCGGCAAATCATAAACGCTGGCGTATGGGACTGGCTTGGATGAACACAGGCGATGAACGCATTCAAACGTTCAATTTTGTGGGCGAACCCATTGGCGACAAGAAAATCCAAAGCACGGTAAGCGACGGGGGGTTGCGATCCAAACCCACCTTCACGCAACAGATCCAAAATCGAATATGCGCCAAGCGCGCGGTGTTCTTGTAGCAAGATTTCAAGCACTTTGCGCCGCACTGGCGTGAACCGAAGCCCCTGAGACGCGCACCGTTCTTCTGCCACACCAATCGCGTCACTCACACATGTATCATGATCATGGTGCGCGAATCCCAATGGGGGGTCGCCTGAACCATTCTTCTTCGTGCTACTTGTCATATAATAACGTTTCGACTATCCAGCGTGAAATGTTATAAAATCACACGGAGACGTCGATGTCCAGAAAGCTTCTGACCCTATCATTCACTGCCACTTTGATGGGAGGAACAGCTTTTGCCGAGACACCGCAAGTCGCTGTAGATATTGCCCCCGTACACTCACTTGTCGCGCGCGTCATGGACGGCGTGGGAACGCCTGATCTGATCGTTCAGCCCGGCGCAAGCCCACATGAATACAGCCTGCGCCCTTCCGAGGCTTCCGCGTTACAAAACGCTGATCTTGTGTTCTGGATCGGGTCCGACCTGACACCATGGTTGACCGACGCGATTGGCACCTTGGCACCAAATGCCGCCACAACGTCGCTTCTTGAAGCCGATGGTACGATCGAATTGGAATTCCGCGAAGGTGCGTTGTTCGAAGCGCATGATCACGATGACCATGGCGACGATGATGATCACGATGATCACGCCAAAGATGACGATCACGACGATCACGCCAGAGATGATGATCATGATGAACACGCCAAAGACGATGATCATGATGAACACGATGACGACCATAAAGACGACGATGATCACGCCGAAGACGCGCACGATGATCACGATGATGAAAAGCACGATGATCATGCCGAAGACGCGGGGCACGAAGGGCATGACCACGGTGCACATGATCCACATGCGTGGCTGTCACCGCAAAACGCGATGACGTGGCTGAATGTGATCGCGGGCCAACTCTCTGCCGCTGACCCAGAAAACGCAGGCGCTTATTTCGCCAATGCGGCGGCAGGCCGGACAGAAATCCAAGCTCTGATTACCGAGGTGAGCGCGACGCTGGACCCGGTCCGCGGAGGTCAGTTCATCGTGTTTCACGATGCGTATCAGTATTTCGAAATGGACTTCGACTTTCCTGCATCTGGCGCGATTTCAATCGGCGACGCCTCTGACCCAAGCCCGGCACGGATTGCAGAAATCCAAGGCCGTATCGCCGACCAAGGTGTTGATTGCGTTCTGGCCGAACCGCAATTCAATCCCAACCTCGTCGCTACGGTCCTGGATGGCACCGATGCGCAAACAGGTATCCTCGACCCGCTCGGCTCTGATCTGGAACCGGGATCAGCATTGTACCCTCAACTGATCCGCAACCTGTCAACGGCCCTTGCCAACTGCATGTAACGCGCGCAAAGGGTCAATAACAACGGGGCCAAACCACAGCGTATGGCGCACCCGATAATGCGTCGTTTAAACATGTGCCTTGGTGGATCGGCCAAGGCACATGAAGCCCGTTACTGACCGCCTTGCAGCCGTTCTATGTGAAAGATTGGGCTCGTAGCTTTTCAATTCAAAACTATCCTTTATGATTTTACTGGCAACTTTAATTCATGAAGAAAGCTGCCAGTTTTTACATTACAGAACGCACTACTGCTCGCATTCAGGTGAATATGACGCGACCGTCGTTAGAAAAAACCGAAGAACGCATTCTGATCCTGAGCGCAGAATTTTTGGGCCTCGAGCGCACAAAGTTCACTCTTGACACCAGACCTGTGCAAGATTTGGGAATTGATAGCCTGGACCTCGTTGAGTGGATGATGGCCATAGAAGAGGCATTTGACGTGTCGCTTCCTGAACCGGCGGAAGTCGGCGATCCAGCGTATAAAGAGGTTTTCACCCGCGCTGACTTCACCTTCAGAGACATGGCCGAGCTGGTTCACCTTAGGTGGGACAGTGGACGCATGGAACACGCATTCGCCGGGAACGGTGACGTCCAATTGAGCGAAAAGGCATCCTTCTCGCAGCTTGGGGGCCGGCTGCAGTCTCAGCCCACCCAACTCTATCGTCCACTTGGAAAATCGGAACTGGGGGTCGAGCAGTTTCGGCGAATGACCGATGGCATGGTCTGTCTTCAGCTGGACGGTGGTCGAGTTGAGATAGGAAGCGCGCAGCCAGATGCGTTGCCCGATGAACAGCCGCTGCATGCCGCTGATATCCGACCCTTTCTGATCGACAGAGAAACCGTCTCTACGACAGCGTATTGTCGATTTTTGAACAGTATAGACGAGACTGACGACGATATCCTGTGCCGCTGGTTTCTGATCAAACCGGGCCAACGACGTTTTGAACACCAGCTTATTGAACTCAATGCTGCCGGTTGGTCACCAAAGCCTGGTACTGAGAATTGGCCGATGATTTTGGTCACGTGGTATGGCGCAGTTGCCTATTCTCTCTGGGCGAATGGCAAAGACTGGCGCGACGAAAACTGCACTCATCTCCCATCCGAGGCGCAATGGGAATACGCAGCGCGTGGACCAACATCGAAACGATGGCCATGGGGCGAGACTGACCCCGAAAGCGGAGCGATCAACGCCGGTCGGCACAAGCGGCACGCAACATATAAAACAGTCACTGACCTTCCCCTTGCCCCCGTGAATGCGGTGGTTGGCGTGTCACCTTTTGGCGGGCTGCAGATGGCAGGCAATGTGTGGCAATGGTGTGCGGATTGGTTCGACCCATCAGCATACACCAACGCCAATGCACCGTCCGTCACCGGAGTGCGCAGCGAGCGCGGTGGCAGCTGGGTCAGCCCAACCAACCTTTCCAGATCATCCTATAGAAGGGGGCGCGTGCCAGATGCGCGGGGGCGGTGTCTGGGCTTTCGATGCGTCGGAACAGCCCCGCAAGCAACTGGCAAAAGCTAGGTTCCTTGATCGACGTGCGAAATTGCCTGTGACGCCGGCCCACGATCTTGTAAGCTCAAAAGTCAACGCCCAATGGATCCAATCAGTGCTCGATACAGCCTTTATCCATCGCAGAAGAGGAAAGAACATTGGCGATCTGGCATGCTCTCCTGCTGGTTATTTCCAATTCGGCGATCAGGCATCCTTTGATTTCAAAGATGACATTCCAGAATGCGATTTGGCTGTGCTGGGTGGAGGGCAAGTTTTCCAAAGCTGTGTGACATCCGTCCTTTATCAAAACCCATTGGCAAAGCGACGCGTTGTGTGGGGCGTCGGCATATCGGATAAAGACAGACGCAGTTTAGATTTCGACCTGTTGAATGCGAGTTGCAACCTGATTTCGACTCGGAATTGGGGCGTCGAGAACTGTGAATTTGTCCCTTGCGTATCGGCTATGTCCACTCACTTTGATGACCCAGCCGATCCTGTTCATGATGTTGTTTTGTTCTATCACGCCCTGAAATCAGAGGGGCTAACCCGTGTTGATGATATCCCGGAACGAAGCAATCACCATGGCACAATGAAGGATGCCATATCGTTCCTGGCAAGCGGGGAAACTGTGGTTACCAATTCCTATCACGGCACCTATTGGGCAATGTGCCTTGGTCGAAAGGTCCTTTGTGTTCCCTTCAATCAGAAATTCCAACACTTTCAAGAAAACCCTGTCATGGGCGACGCCACGGATTGGCCAAAACAGATCAATCGAGCGGAACGGCGCAGCGAAACACTCGGACAAGCGCGCGTACTCAATGAACGCTTCTATGACAAAGTCCGGAACATCTAGCCGCTTCGGGGCACTCTTGTTGCCCTCATAACCCGACCATACCCATGTAAAAAGACAGGATTCGGTCAGTTAAGCCAATGTTCCAGCGGCTGTTTCTAATCCGTCAGAAAGCTTGTTTGCCTTGGGTCAACCGGCACGAATGTGCAGCCAGGATAATCCAGCAGAAACGCTGCCAGTTCGGGGTTCTTTTGATGGATATGCGGATATAGCCGCTGGACGACAAGCGTGTCGCGCTGATTGTAGTCTCCCAAATCCTCTTGGATACGATCAACGCTTTCGCCATGGGCAAACATTCTTGCCGACCAAGCGACCCTTACGCTGTCGTTCGCCGTGGCAAACCCCTCAAGCGCATAGGCAGACATCACTAAGTTGTCGCTGATAAAGTTCAGGCAACGCTCTGCAATCGTTTGGCAATTGTCAGTGAACCACTTTTCGAGCTTGAGAAGCGTGGCAAGGTCATCAGCCTTCAACCATTCACTTTCGCTTAACCATGAAAGCTGATGGTCCGAGATGTTCGTCGAAAGCCCTTTGTATTTCCCTCTCGGCCATCCATTTCCGCCTTCCATGAACGCACAATGGATAACGTGGGACATAAAAAGCGCCGTTTTTTCGGAGGCTTTACCGCTTGAGGGAGAAAGCTCAACCAACCAAGGCAAAGCCGCAAACGTAGCGGGAAAGATGTCATCCTGATGATGCAGTTCTTCCCAGTAAAGCTCCTTGGCAACAGCGTCGTCCCATTGTTCGGCAAGTGTTTCCAACATTTCGTTTACGGAACGATTTCCGTAAGGGCCGTACAGCCGGTCCCAAAGCGCATCTGCCAAATCTAACTTCATGGAACCTCTGTTATTGTAACCGTATACTATGCCCGTCGCCGGTTTCTGGCGTATTCTAACACGCAAAAGCTGCTATTCAACGGCTCCTCCACATGAATTCAGCGCAGTGTATAATAGATTTTCCGGTGTGTGGATTTGTATTTAAAATGCCTGAGAGATGGTGCTGTGAGGGAGGATTGAACTCCCGACCTCGTCATTACCAATGACGCGCTCTACCACTGAGCTACCACAGCATCTTATGCGCCAGTTATTAACCCCGGGTGTCGGTCCGTGGCAAGAGGGGTCTGAGGCAACCCATCTTTGTCAGCGTGGTGGTCCCGCCAAGCCGCCCGTCGCCGGGGAAAGACTTGGAACCGAAACGAAGGTCGTGCCGATGCGGGGGGATTAGACGCTCTGGTTCGTTGGTGCAAGCCAAATTGCTTGGGACCTGACAAGTTACGCCAAACTTGTACACATGCCTTTAGGTCATCGCGGCGTGGCTTTGGTTTTCAGCACGCAAATACACGCGTCAATTGCCGAACTAACCGCGACCGGCCTCCAGCAACACCGCCCTTTTTCAGGATGCGCGCACATGTTGGGTTTTGCACGTGTATCCGATGCTGGACCACGGGTGTTTGCTGCGGTATTGACGGCGCATGGCAGGAAAAGCGCAAAACCCAAAACAGGCCCAAAATGCTCCGACGCGCGAGGATCGTCTCAAGACGGCCCTCAAGGCAAATCTCGCGCGGCGCAAAGCACAGGCAAAAGCGCGCGATAACAGTAAGGATGAGCAGAATGGATAGCATCGTCGTACGGGGCAACGGGCCTTTGAATGGACAGATATCAATTGCAGGTGCGAAAAACGCCTGTTTGACCTTGATGCCTGCGACATTGCTCAGTGATGAACCTCTGACTTTGACAAATGCGCCGCGCTTGTCGGATATCCGCACGATGACCTTGCTGCTTCAGTCCTTGGGCGCCGAGGTCACAAGCCTGCAAGAAGGCAAAGTCATTGCGATGTCGTCGCACGGGCTCGATAACCACACTGCTGAATACGATATCGTGCGCAAAATGCGCGCCTCGATCCTTGTTCTGGGGCCGATGCTGGCACGCAACGGCCAAGCGGTCGTGTCCTTGCCCGGCGGTTGCGCCATTGGTGCGCGTCCCGTGGATTTGCACCTAAAAGCGCTGGAAGCGATGGGGGCAGAGTTGGAATTGCGCGACGGGTATGTCCACGCCAAAGCGCCCAATGGCTTGAAAGGCGGGATCGTTGAATTCCCCTTTGCATCCGTGGGCGCCACAGAAAACGCATTGATGGCGGCGACACTGGCCAAAGGCACAACACAGATCAAGAACGCCGCCCGTGAACCCGAAATTGTTGACCTTGCCGTGTGTCTGCGCGCCATGGGCGCACATATCGAAGGCGATGGCACGTCCACCATCACAATCGAAGGCGTGGACCGCTTGGGTGGTGCCACGCATGCTGTTGTTGCTGACCGGATTGAACTGGGCACCTATATGCTTGCCCCGGCCTTTTGTGGTGGCGAAGTCGAGCTGTTGGGCGGGCGGATGGATCTGTTGACGTCCTTCATTGAAAAGCTGGAGGCAGCGGGTATCGACGTGCGCGAAACCAAAGCAGGCCTTGCCGTCAAACGGCGCAGTGATGACATCAAAGCCGTGGACATCACGACAGAACCCTTCCCAGGGTTCCCGACCGATTTGCAGGCGCAAATGATGGCCCTGCTGTGTACGGCCAATGGGACATCCGTGCTGGAAGAAAAGATCTTCGAAAACCGCTTTATGCATGCGCCGGAATTGCTGCGCATGGGCGCGCAAATCGATGTTCAGGGCGGCACGGCGCGGGTGACGGGCGTTGATCGCTTGAAAGGCGCGCCGGTGATGGCAACAGACCTGCGCGCAAGCATATCGCTGATCCTTGCGGGTCTGGCGGCCGAAGGTGAAACAAAGGTCAGCCGCGTCTATCATTTGGATCGCGGATATGAGCAGGTTGTGCGCAAGCTTTCGGGCGTTGGTGCAGATATTGAACGGATCAAAGAATGACAGACGACGCACGCTTTGAAGACGGGCGCGAAGGCCCTCTGAACCTTGGCGCAGAGGACACGGATGACCTGCAAGTGATTTCATCACTGTGTCAGGATGCGGTGTTCCCGATCACCGAAATGCAATGGCGCGCGAAAGAACGGCGTTTCGCGCTTTTGCTCAATCGGTTCCGTTGGGAAGACGAAGGGAAAACCCGTCGCACACCTGAACGGGTTCGATCCGTCTTGGCGATCGACAATGTCTTGGGCGTCTCAAGCCATGGCATCGATCGCGCCGACAAAGACGTCGTCTTATCGCTGTTATCCGTCAGCTTTGAAGCAGGCGAAGACGCGGCAGGGCAAATCCTGTTGACCTTGGCCGGGGACGGCGCCATTCGCCTGAACGTTGAAGCGTTGGATGCCACATTGAAAGATGTGACCAAACCCTATGCGGCAGTGTCCAAATCAATCCCAAAGCA
This sequence comes from Paracoccaceae bacterium, assembly GCA_039960995.1. Classification (GTDB taxonomy): domain Bacteria; phylum Pseudomonadota; class Alphaproteobacteria; order Rhodobacterales; family Rhodobacteraceae; genus JABSSA01. Next base: position 67,515 of record JBDVKF010000076.1, read on the forward strand.
CGACTTGGATTAGCGCGCTCTTTCCTCTGGAAATCCACAGATCAATTCGAACAGCGTAAGCGGTGCCAAACCTGAACATGGCACCGTTGTCTTTTGGACGGCCCAAACCCGTGCCCATACCTGTTCGGTTTCCACTTGACGCAGGCCGTAAAGATATTCGTATACTAACGAAACGCGAGACCTTCCAAGGGGACATGACATGGCAAAATTGGTCATCAAGAACATCGGGCTAATTCTGTCGGGCAAGCTCGAAGATCCGATCTTTGATGGGGATTGTCTTGTCGCGATTGACGGCAAAATCACCGAATGGGGATATGAAAAGGATATCGATTGCGAAAACGCCACGACGGTTGTGGACGCACATGGTGTCACGCTGGCTCCCGGCCTGATCGACAGCCACATCCATCCTGTTGTCGGGGATTACACCCCGCGCCAACAGCAATTGCATTGGATCGACAGCACGCTGCATGGCGGTGTGACCACCCTGATTTCAGCGGGCGAAGTGCATATGCCCGGGCGTCCCAAAGACATCGTTGGCCTCAAGGCGATGGCCATTGCATCACAGCGCTGGTACGAAAATTTCCGCCCCTCAGGGGTCAAGGTCCATGCTGGTGCTCCGGTGATCGAACACGGCATGGTCGAAGAGGATTTCAAAGACCTTGCCGATGCGGGCGTGAAACTGCTGGGCGAGGTGGGCCTTGGTACCGTGAAGGACGGCAAAACCGCGCAACAAATGGTCAGTTGGGCGCGTAAATACGGCATCCAAAGCACGATCCACACCGGCGGTCCATCCATCCCCGGATCGGGCTTGATCGACGCGGATATGGTGATCGAAACCGGAACCGATGTGATTGGCCACATCAATGGCGGTCATTCCGCGCTGCCTGATGATCAAATCGTCTGTTTGTGCGAAAGCTGCCAATCCGCGTTTGAAATCGTGCATAACGGCAATGAACGTTCGGCCGTGCTGGCGCTGAACACCGCGCGCGAATTGGACAAGCTGGATCAGGTCATTTTGGGCACCGACGGTCCTGCGGGATCAGGCGTGCAACCCTTGGGCATCTTGCGCATGGTCGCGATGTTGTCGGCCTTTGGCAATGTATCGGCGGAAAAGGCGTTCTGTTTTGCCAATGGCAACACCGCGCGCCAACGCGAGCTCGACACCGGCCTGATCGAGGTTGGCAAATGCGCCGACTTTGTCCTGATGGATCAAGCGCAGCATTCGCCCGGCAAAAACATGTTGGAATCCGTCCAGCTCGGGAACCTGCCGGGCGTTGGCATGACCATCATCGACGGAGAAGTGCGCACCGAACGCTCGCGCAACACACCACCAGCCATGCGCCTTCCTGAACGCGTTCTTTAAGGGCGCATTACAAAATCTTGCGCAGCAAACCCAACAGCGTTTTTTGTTCTTTTGCATTCAACGGAGCAAGGGTTTCCGCGCTGATCTGACGACCTGCGCGTTTCAGGTCAGACACCAGCGACTCACCTTGAGGCGACAGCGAAATGACAGACCGACGTTTGTCGACCAGATCAGGTTCGGATAGGATCAAACCCTTGGCTTTCAACCGATCCACCACCCCTTTGATCGTGGCCACATCCATCGCCGTGAGGCGTCCCAGATGGTTTTGCGACACCTTTCCCACCTCAGCCAAACGGATAATCGTGCTGAATTGGGTGGGCGTCAGATTCCCAACAATGTTCGATTGGAAAATGTTTGCATGCCGCTGGCTTGCGACACGCAACATAAACCCGACCTGATCTTCGAGGGCATAGTCGAGGTTTTCAGTGTTCACAGGATCAGTCACCATGCAAAGTTTGTATATACCTTAAAGATACAGCACAACACGATCCAAACCTATCTCAGCCCGTCTTCGCCCACGGCCTCATCATGGGTCAAGCCGCCAACACGGGGCAGGGGCCGCCCGCTGTCTGTCACGGCGACGGCCACCATGATTTCGTTCGCACGCGGCGCATCGTTCAGTCGCACTTCGATCCCGTCGAAATGGCTGCGCACATAGGCCGCGTCTTTGTGGCCCAATGGCACGTCCAGCACCTGACCCGGGCTGCCCATCTTTTTGGACGACGCAACCAAAGCCGCGCCTTTTTCAACAGCAACCCGCAAAGGCGCGCCCAGTTTCGGGTGCAAGATTGCAGCTGCATGTTCCAATTCACCGTTCTCACCAACCATCGCCGATTTGCCATAGCTTTCGGCCTGTGCTGGCGTGATCCCCAAGGCGGCCACGCATTTGTCGCCCAACAACGCACCAAGCTCGGCGCCGATATCCATCAAAGCGCTCAGGTCTTCCTGGTAATGGCCCGCAAATGGGTTTTCGATCACTGCAACAGCAACCGCTTTGCGGGTCGCAGGCGAGATGTCACGCCCGATTTCACGATGGGTTTCTTCGACGTTTACCGCAATTTTTCTGATCTTAGCGCTCATCTCAGGCCATCCTTTCCGATGATATCAGCCGCGTCCAATCCACCCGCACGATTATGAATGCGCGCGCCCGTGCTCATCACCAGCGCCAGAACCATCTCATTGGCGCGCGGCGTGTCATTGGCCCCGACCTCCATCGAATCAAAATGGCTGCGCACGTAAGAAGCGTTGATATGGGTGATCGGAACATCCAATCGCCCCCCGACACCCGCCACCTTTTTGGTGGATGGCACAATCGCGTTGGAATCCGCCAATAACTGGCGCATCGCATATCCGCCCGGCGCATGCCACAGCGCGCCATGCTCTAATTCTCCGCCCTCACCAATCATCGCGCCTTTGCCGTACCCTTCGATCTGATCCGCGCCGCCCAGCATGTCGATCAACCGCGCCGCCATGCTCAAGCCCAGCGGTTTGAGATCTTCCATGAACCCTTGAATGTCGGGCTCATACCGGCCCGCAAACGGGTTTTCGATGATGGCCAACCCGGCCGCACGCCGCACTGATTTTTCAGGTCGTGGACCGCCCTCGTGAAAGGTTTCCTCAATGGAATAGATCGATTTGCGCAAGATGACTTCAGGCATGGTGCGGGGTCCTTTGTGTAAGTGAAAGCTGCGCAGGGCAGGTGGTTTCAGACTGATCTTGCAGGAAAAGAGCAGCGCCTGAAACAAGGTTTCTTTGAATGTAACTGTCTGAACGGGCGCGACCATAGGACAAAGCAAGACGCGCTTCGCTTGGCGTCAATTGACCAAGGCCGGTGACGACAGGCAAATCGCCAAGGTCACTGGACTCATCAAGCGTTGAGGCTGACACGCGCGTGATCGCGCGATGACCCGGCAGGTCCACAGCGTTTGCAATCAGGGTCGCGGCGACATCCGCGCTTGCCGCGTTGTGCGCCAGAACCGTGACGCTGTCAGCGATGCCAAGGCTATGACTGCGCCCGTGCCGCCCGCTGGTTGCGATGCCCCTGATCGGATCATCATGCTGGATCATGATGCGCCCCAACTCGCGACCATCATGGCCCGACATGGCAAGGGTAAACGACTGTCCTTGGGTCAGATGGACGGCGATATCACCACCATTGTTGACATAGGCGCGGCTAAGTTCGGCGTTCTTCATCGCCTCTAAAACCGTATCCGCCACGCTGCCCGCGACTGCGGCCATGCGGGTGACAAAGGTATCTTCGCAAAACGGGCGTGCGGCATTATCCATACGCCCCGCGATGTGACCCCGCGGTTTTGGCACATCCGGCCGTAACGCAAGCCGCAATTCGGAAAGCTCGTCAGCGAGTTCTTGTAAGACGCTGGCAAAACGATCTGTCGCGGCTGCAAACGCGGCCTGTCTGTCACCATCCGCACCGATAATCAGATCGATGGGTCCATGCTGCAAATGCAGACGTTGACCGCAAGGCAATATGACCGCGCTTGGGTCCATCACTTGGCCGCAGTGTCAGCCATCAAGGCCAAATGGATTGGAATGTGATGCATTACCTAAATCGTCGCCTTGCACAAACGTTTGCATGCAAATGATATTGACCGGGCGGAACGTTTGTCAACAAAAGATGCGCCATGTGTTGCGCCCTGTGTTGCGCCCGGTGATGCGCCGTGTGTGATCAGATCGCGCCGGTTGAACACGCCACACCCCAAAACGCATCCGGCCCCAAGAGATTATCAAGGGGCCGGAAACGTCTATACCGATCTGAACGGGGTGACGCCCCGTGTTCGGATTATTTTTGTAGCTTTAGGAAATAATCAAAGATTTCCGGCACGTTGCCGTCGCCCATGCCTGCGTCCAATGCCGCTTGCAGGTTCGAAGACGTCCCTTCAGCGATCTGCGCACGCGTGTCCAGCGATTCTACCATTTTCAGGAAATAGCCCAAATCTTTATTGGCGTTGCTGATCGAAAAGCCCAAATCGCTCACACCGTCCACGGCGTATTTCTTGGCAAACTGCATGAACGGTGAATTGGACGGGCCGGATGACATGATGTCAAACAGCTGTTGTGGGTCAACTCCGGCACGGCTTGCGACGGCAAAAGCTTGGCTCATGGTGCAAACTGTTGTCATACCCATAAAGTTGTTGATCAACTTGGTGACATGCCCAGATCCCAACGCGCCAAGGTAAAAGACGTTCTCGCCTTGGACATCAAGAACCGGCTTCACCTTTTCAAACGTGTCTTTGTCGCCTGCGGCCATGATGTTCAGCAGACCCTCTTTGGCTTGTGCCGGACCACGACCCAACGGTGCGTCGATCATGCCAGCACCCTTGGCAGCCAAATCAGCGCCGATTTTTTGCGTCGAGGCCGGAATAGACGTGCCGTAATCGATGACAACCGCGCCTTCCTTGATGCCAGCCAAAATGCCGTCATCGCCGTAAATCAAGCTTTCGACCACGTCGGATGTCGTCACACACAGCATGACAATATCACTCTTTTCGGCAAGCTCTTTGGGGGTGCTCACCTCGGTCGCACCGCGCGCAGTCGCAGCGCCAACAGCTTCTTTGTTGCGCCCCATGACGTTCAGCTCAAAGCCGTTGTTCTGCAGGCATTCAGCCATTTTGCCGCCCATAAGGCCCAAGCCGATGAAGCCGATGACAGGTTTGTTCATTTCTGTTTCCTCAAGTCTTTGTTTTAACGTTTGTTTCTGTGAATGCGCGAAGGCCAGCTTGTGCAACGTCAAGATCTTGCGCTGGCGATCCTGAACTAACTCCGATGGCTCCGACGACTTCGCCATTTGATTCCACCGGAAGGCCACCGGCGACAACCACCATACGTCCGCCCAGCCCCGACGACAGCCCATAGGCTGGCTGGCCCGGTTGGCTCACCGCCCCCAATACGTCGGTGCCTTTTCTGACACCCGCTGCAGCATAGCCTTTGTCGATTGCATATTCGATGCTGGTGGTTTTTCCGCCGTTCATCCGCTCAAATGCGATAAGATTGCCGCTCTCGTCGGTCACGGCGATACACATTGGCACCCCAATTTCATTCGCCCTGGCACGAGCTCCTGCTATCAACACATAGGCGTCTGAAATATCCAGGCGTTTTACTGTCAGCATTCTGTCTTCCCATATCGGTTACGGAACAAATCGACGAAAATCATCTTCATTTTTCATGTTGAAAACGAGGCGCAGTCAAAAGGGGCGCACGCGTCAAAGACCCCACCCCCAATGCGGCTCAACTGCTTGTGTCTCCTGAGTTGAATTTCAAACCGCGGCGAAGATGATTGCGCATCGCTTCACCCGCAGCGTTGGGATCACCGGATTTGATCGCTTCGGCAATGGCCGAATGTTCTTCGCGCAAACTGTCCTGATAGATAGGTCGCTCGTTCTGATCCATCTCACTCATGACATCTGCGGGAATGATGTATGGCCCAAGAAATCGCAAGAAATCTACAATGTAAGAATTCTTGGTGGCCGTCGCGACAGCCAGGTGGAATTTGAAATCCTCGATCTGCCCCAGCTCTCCGGCACGGTGCGCGGCGTGTTGCTGATCAATCGCCGCAAGGATGTTCGCAATGTCTGCATCCGCATGGCGTGTGGCGGCCAATTCAGCATTGGAAACTTCGACGCACATGCGCAGTTCCATGACTTGTTCTATGTGGTCTTTTTCACCCAGATTTTTGCTGTACAAGCGGAACGGTTGTTTGCTGATATCTTCACTCACAAACACGCCACGTCCCTGATGCGCCGTCACAAGACCATCGACTCGCAAGGATGAAATGGCCTCGCGGATGACTGTGCGACTCACCCCAAATAGGTCGACAAGCGCGTTCTCTGTCGGAAGTTGAGCACCCGGCGCATAGTCACCTTTTTGAATGCGCTCGCGCAATTGATCCGCAACAAGCTCGCCAAGCTTGGGGCGCCTGCCTAAGGCAAGGCCTTCAGATTCTACCATAATCTAGGCTCTCCCACATTTCCCCACCTCTCTAAACGCTCATACACGATGGCTTGATTGGCAGTAAAATATTTGTCGGTTGCTTTCAGTTCAGTCATCATACAACATACAACATATGATGTCGGGAGGAAACTGCAAATCGACATCGCGTTACAAACATTGGGAGGACCAGATGAGATTTAATCAAAAGCTAACCGGGTCAGTGATCGCAACTATGCTTGCAGCAACAAGCACATTCGCAGCCGATTATGAACTCAGCATTCAGACGCACTTCAGCGCCGAATCGCTGAAAGGTAAAAACGTTCAAAGCATGATGGATGACGTCGAGCGCATGTCCGGTGGACGCGTCGAAGTCGAGATGTTCTATTCAGCGTCTTTGGTAAAAGCGACTGAAACATTTGATGCGGCTGTGAACGGCATCCTTGATGGCGACATGACAGGCGCTGCCTATCAGACCGGTAAAGACCCAGCCTTCCAATTCGTTGGCGATATCCTTGGTGGCTACGACACACCTTGGGAAATGTACTCTTGGTTCTACTACGGTGGTGGCCTCGAAGCGGCTCAGCCTTTGTATCACAAGCACGGCATGCATGTTGTTGGTTGGTGGATTTCTGGCCAGGAATCACTGTCATCAACAAGCCCATTGGCAGACGTCTCTGACTTTAAAGACTGGAAATTCCGCTCCCCTCCCGGAATCCAAACTGAAATCTTTGCGGAATTGGGTGCAAGCCCGATCGTGATGGATTTCGGCGAAGTGTTTACAGCGCTTGAAACCAAAATCATTGACGGTGCGGATGCGTCAAACATCGCGACCAACACTGAAATTGGTCTCTATGACATTGCCAAGCACGCAACATATCCTGGTTTCCACTCGATGCCAGCTGACCACCTTGCGATCAACAAAGACGTTTGGGACGGTCTGCCAGCAGACATCCAAGCAATTTTCGAAGTTGCGATGGAAAAAATGGCGTTCCGCGAAACTCTCAGCCATCAGGTTGAAATGGGTAAAGCCGCTGAAAAAGCGAAAGCCAACGGTGTGACGCTGTATAACTGGAATGCAGAACAGCGCGAAGCCTTCCGTACATTCTCTCGCGGTAAGTGGGAAGAATGGGGCGAGAAGACACCAGAAGCTGGTTCTTTGGTAGACAGCCACATTGCTTTCATGAAGCAAATCGGCCTGATCACTAAATAATCGAACGTGGAGCGGCGGCCACCGCCGCTCCATTTCACATCAGAAAGCCGAATTCATGCCAACACTTGACCCATCTGGCTATCTTTGGGTGGCATCCCTCGGGGGGCTAACGCTCTTTTGGATGTTTATCATCGCGCCGAAATTCGTGCCCATGCTTTCGCGTGGGCTTCATGGCGCTGAAAGCCCACCACTGACGATTGTCGATCATGTGACATTGCGGATTTCATCTTTGTTGATGTTTGTCGTCGCGATCATCATGGGCATTATGCTGTTTGAAGTCATCATGCGCTACGTGTTCGCGCGCCCGACAATCTGGGTCGAAGAACTTTCGCGCTGGCTCGGCGGTGTGATCTTTCTGGTCGCGGGGCTCTATGCGATGCAGCAACGCACGCATATCCGTGTGACCATCGTTTATGACATCATCAGCCGCAATGCACAGCGCGTCATGGACGCGTTGGGGACGGCTTGCGTTTGCACCTTTTGCTGGGCGGTGTCCTGGGGATACTGGGAAAACGCCATGCGCAAGTTCAGTTCCTGGGAACTGTATGGCTCTGCTTGGAACCCGCCAATCCCGGCTATCATGAAGCCATTGATTTGCATCGTCTGTGTATGGATGAGCATTCAGGCGATTAACAATCTTATTGTCGATTGGCGCCGCGACGCGCCTTTGGCCCCGCCGGAGGATGTGTAGTTGGGTATCGCAGAACTTTCACTTCTGCTCGTTTTGGGCATTATTATCCTGTTGGCTATTGGTGTTCCGCTTGGGTTCGCCTCGGGCTTTTTGGGCGTGCTTGTCGCCTATTGGAAGCTGGGCGACCGTGGGTTTTTCATCCTCGGACAACGGATGTACGATCTGACCATCGAACACGCCTTGCTGGCGGTGCCGCTGTTCATATTCATGGCCATGTTATTGGAACGAAGTAACATAGCCAAAGATATGTACGACTCGATGAGCGTCTGGATGTCCCGCACCAAGGGCGGCATCGCCATCGTGACATCCGTTATGGCGATGATCATGGCCGCAATGTCCGGCATCATCGGCGGTGAAATCGTGTTGCTTGGCCTTGTTGCTCTGCCGCAAATGCTGCGCCTGAACTATGACAAGCACCTCGCATGCGGAACGATCTGTGCGGCGGGTTCGCTGGGCACAATGATCCCACCGTCTATCGTTTTGATCATTTACGGCGTGGTCACAGAAACCTCGATCCATTCCCTGTTCAAAGCGGCGATCATTCCGGGTTTGCTTCTTGGGTTCAGCTATATCGTCTACATCTCGATCCGCGCCCACTTGCGCCCCCAAGACGCGCCCCTTCCTGAACTCGATTTCGAAGTCACCTTGCGCGACAAAATCATCGCCCTCAAAGGGCTGCTGCCGCCTATGCTTTTGGTGGGCGCGATCCTTGGGTCGATCTATGGCGGCATTACCGGCATCACCGAAGCTGCGGCAATCGGGTGTATCGGGACATTGTTGTTGATCACGCTGCGCGGCGAAATGTCGATGTCGCTGTTCATGGAAGCGCTGCAACGCACAATGCGCTCAACCGGGACAATCATGTGGGTCACGTTTGGTGCAACAGCACTTGCCGGAGCTTATTCGCTTGCGGGTGGCCCAACCTTTATCGCGGGTCTGATCCTTGGACTGGATGTGCCTCCTATGGGCATCATTCTGGTCATGATGGTGATCTTCTTGTTCCTCGGGGCTTTGCTCGATTGGATCGGGATCGTGTTGCTGGTGATGCCAGTCTTCTTGCCGATTGTGGCGGGTATGGACCCGGCCGATATCGGCCTGCTGGGCAACTTGTCACCTTCCCATGTTTCGGTGTGGTTCGGTATTCTGTTCTGCATCAATATGCAGGTCAGCTTTCTCAGCCCACCGTTTGGACCGGCGGCGTTCTATCTTAAATCCGTGGCACCGCCAGACATCTCTTTGGCGGACATCTTCAAGGGCTTTTTGCCATTCATCGGCATCCAGATCCTGGTGTTGATGGTCATGATGATGTTCCCGGAAATAACCACTTTGCTTCTGCATTAACTGTTCTCCCTGGGACGGGGGTCGGGGTTTCCTGACTCTCGTCCCTCCTTTGAATTTTACTCATCAGGCGAAAGGCATGACTATGATGAATACAAAACCCGAGGCCGGCGGCCTTCTACCGCAACTCTCCTTCAGCAAATTGGGCGGCGGCACGCTTGAAGTTGGCGGCACCAAAGACCGGCACACATTGTTCATGGTCTACCGTGGCAAGCATTGCGGACGCTGCAAAAAATACCTGAACGCCCTGGAACAGCGTGTTGGTGATTGGGACGACGCCGGATTTGATGTCGTCGTGGTGTCTGCCGATCCAGAAAGCAAAGCCCTGCAAGACGTTGAAGAATACGGTTGGACCTTCGACATCGGCTATGACCTCAGCGAAGAGCAAATGGAAAAGCTGGGCGTCTACATCTCGGATCCGCTGTCCCCAGACGAAACAGATCGCCGCTTCTCGGAACCTGCAATCTTCTGTGTGCGTCCCGATGGCGTCAATCAGGTGGTTTGCTTGTCCAATGGCCCCGCTGCTCGCCCTGATCTGGACGAACTGTTGGACGGGATGAAATTCAACATCGAACACAAACGCCCTGCACGAGGGACCGTTTAATAAAACTGGCCTTTGATCCTACGCCGCAGGGCACATCAAAGGCCAAAGACGTGCGACGGTAAATTTGGGCATAGGCAAACGACAACGGCCTGCTCTGATATTCGCAAGTCTTCACGTCACGACCGCAGCGTACGGGTGCATCTTGCCTCCCAGAATGCACCAAGGACACTGCGCCTGATATTTGCGCCAACAAGCCACCACTCAGACGTAAGTCGAACACAGTTGGCGCAAATATCTTGGCTTTTGATCCGCCGCGCCGATCAAAGCCCTTGCAAATCCTCAATCATTTGCCACCCCAATCTCGCTCACGTTTGGGCCCGGTATTAAAGAGATTACATCAACAAGAGTGCGGTGTGCTTCACACCAAAAAGCGGACATCGAAAACACGCGCCTCCAAGGTCTGCTTTGCGGGACAAAGCTGTTATTGGCGAATTGGCGATGAAAGTCAGCTATGCGCTCACTTTCGGTCAATCACTGCAAGTTTCCCCACTCGCCAGTGTTGTGGGACGCAGTTATATCAGTTGCATCTTTTAGAATGTCGACCACCCGCAGGTAAAGGCTCTGAACAACTGGTACATATTCAGAGCGCAAGCCCACTGAAAACTCTCTATTGATAGGCAGCCAAAACCGGAAATCACAGGGGCCTTGCGGGTCAATTTGCAGATCAGAGCTTTTCAACGCCACGCAAGAGCCAATGCCAACGCCGCGCCCTTGTTCGTCGTAAATCGCGTATTCTTGGCGGAGCGCCCCCGACAGCGGCCGGTTGCACTCGGGTGGCGAGAACCGGCGCAGGATGGATGGCGGTATCTGATCTTCAAAGCGTTGTGCCATTTCTGTAGCCTCTGCATCTGTCGTGCTTCGGAGAGCGTACACCCCCGGTCCAACCAAGGCGTCACGGCGACAGTTATAGTTCGCGCGGAGGTCTTGTTTGACTGAAAACGTGTATTCCAGACCCCCTTTAAATGCGCCGGGCCCATATGGCTCCTGACCCGCCTGCACCGTAACCATCGCGCTATCAAACCGAACCTCTCCAAATGGTTCTGCCATGAAATCAAGCTCTGGCAACTTAAGGACAAACGAAAAGTTTAGATTGTACGGATAGTCCGGATTTTCTTCCATCTGCCTCGCTGTGCGGTCCTCATCGCGGGATTTGGCCCAAAGACCTTCCGGCATGTGAAGGACCCAAGTTTCATCATCGGCTGTGCCTTTCTGTCTGTCATGACCTGCGTTGATCAGTCGGAATTCCTTTTTCCCGTTTGGATGGACAACCGGAAGAAAAAGAACCGATTGCTCAGAAGTCCGCGAGCTAAGCCCGTATGTAACGAGGACCAACGACGCAAAACACCCGACCAAGAAAACAGATAGTAACTTCCTATTCATCAGCCCCTTCAAGTCACGCCCCCGGCAAATCAATCCTATGCAACGAAATTATGTGCAATACGACTGTCTTCCAGCCTAGTAAACCTGATGGGCCGCACTCGATTTTTGATCACTGCGTTGCGGAAGCAACACTGCTGTGATCCGGACTAGTCAAAGGAGCAGAAACGCGGTGAGCAACGTCCACTTGCAACGGTTCCGCGACATTGGTTTAAACTGCAGCATCAGACACAATGGGCTCACAACCGCAGTTCGCTGCACAATCTGCCAATGTCGGTTTTGTGGAAATAGATTTTTCACCGAGAGGCTGTGGCAACCTTACAGACATGCAACTGGCCATCCTTTGGGGATGCGCTGTTCTTTCTGCACTATCCAATTTGATACGCCACGACGGTCAGTTTGGCCAAATGTTGACGCGGGTCACACCTGGGTCCGGTTCAGGCCCACAAGCTGCCAGGCATTTGCTTGATGACATGCGCATCCAACGCGGCTTCGATCTGCAGACCAGCTTCTAAAACCGCGTCGTCGTCATGCATCGGTCCCATGATCTGGATACCCAGCGGAATACCGTCCTCAACATGCGTCGGGATCGACAAGGCGGGCAGGCCCATGGCGTTGACCACACATAAGGGTTTTTGCGCCGCGATGATCTCAGGTGCTTTGCTGGGATCGTTGAAATCCAGATCGTTCTCAAACGGCGGGATCAATGATGTCGGCATGATCAAAAAATCGATGTCATCCCACATCGTGGCCCACAGCCTTTGCAACCGGGCGCGTTCGGCCATCGCCTCGATATACCCGTTCAGATCCAGACATTCGAAATAGTCGGTAAAAGCGCCGATCCAACGCAACAGGTTGTCTGACCCGTTGTCGCGCAGGAAGGCCCCGTACATCATCTCGGTTTCTGTAAACAAAAGCTGCCCCCAGATTTCGGCAACACGTTCCGCTTCGGGCAGGGCAAATTGGCTGACGTCCATACCAGCCGCCTCAGCGGCGGCGGCGGCTTTGTCCACGGATCGTTTGACGGCCACGTGGGTGGCCGCATCAAAGGGATCGTGCACAATACCAACGCGCAAGGGGCCCTTGGCGCGTGTCCGGCCATTGGCCGGTGCCGCTGTCCAATTGGGATCGCCAGGATGGAATCCGCGCATCGCTGCCAGCCCCAGTTTTACATCGGCCACCGACCGCCCCAACGGCCCTTGAACCGAAAACGCCATGGTCATTTCGGGGCGGTCTTTGGGGGCAGATGGGTTAAAGGCCGGGATGCGTCCGCGCGACGGCTTTAGCCCCGCCAGACCACAGCAATAGGCCGGATAGCGCACTGACCCGCCCAGATCATTGCCATGGGCAATCACTCCGATGCCCGAAGCCAAGGACGACGACGCCCCACCAGATGATCCACCGGGGGTAATAGCGGCATTCCACGGGTTCAGCGTCGTTCCGTGATGCGGATTGGATGTGCACCAGCGCAGGCTCATCTCCGGCGTGTTGGTCCGCCCCAATATCACCGCGCCCTCACGCCGCAAATTGGCCACGACAGCGGAATCATCCGGGCTGAAATTGTTGGCCAAGGCCGCAAACCCATTGGTGTTGACCAGCCCAACCTGATCCGCGTTGATCTTTGTCGTGATCGGCGCGCCGTGCAGCACACCGGGCGCGCGCCGCCCTTCGTCGATATCGCGCGCCATGTCCAATGCGTCGGGAACACGATCCACAATGGCATTGATGTCTGGATTGACCGCATCCATCCGCGCCAAATGCGTTGTGGTCACCTCAACCGCACTCACATCACGCGCCTTTAGACGCTCAACCGTTTCCACAGCGCTCCAACGCAGGATCTCAGACATTCAACCTCCCTTGAGGCTCCCGAGCCTCCCCGTTATCAGGGCGCGTGAAAGGATCTGCGAATGCCCTGTTTCCTAGACTATGATCAAATCGACTTTGAGTTGCAATTTTCCAAGCTGCTCTCAGCAAAACGTGAAGACAGCCCAGATGTCGATGAAACCGTGGCGGCGATCATTCATGACGTGCGCACGCGCGGGGACACAGCCGTTATTGAGCTGACCGAACGCTTTGATCGGATCGCTCTGACACCGGATACGATGACGATCAGCCCCGCCGAAGCCAATGCCGCCATCGCCAAAGTGTCACCCGAAGAACGCGCCGCCTTGGAATTGGCCGCAGATCGCATCCGTGCCTATCACGAACGCCAGATGCCACAGGACGAAAGCTGGGTTGACGCAGCAGGCGCAACATTGGGCTGGCGCTGGACGCCCGTGTCCGCCGCAGGCCTTTACGTGCCCGGTGGGCTGGCGACCTATCCATCCTCATTGTTGATGAATGCAATCCCGGCAAAGGTCGCGGGCGTGGGCCGCTTGGCCGTGACCGTCCCAACCCCAGACGGAGAGATCAATCCACTGGTCTTGCTGGCCGCGCAACTGTCCGGCGTTGACGAAATCTACCGCATCGGCGGCGCACAAGCGATTGCAGCACTAGCCTATGGCACACAAACCATCGCGCCCGTCGATAAAATCACCGGACCGGGCAACGCCTTTGTCGCGGCCGCCAAACGCCGTGTGTTTGGCCGCGTCGGGATTGATATGATCGCAGGCCCGTCCGAAATTCTGGTGATTGCAGATGCCGACAACGATCCCGATTGGATCGCACTGGATTTGCTCAGCCAAGCCGAACATGATGAAAGCGCGCAATCGTTGCTGATTACCACGGATGCCGCCTTTGGCCAGGCCGTTGCCGACGCAATTTCGACCCATCTGGAAACACTCGACCGCCGCGCCATTGCCGCTGCCAGTTGGCGCGATTATGGCGCTGTGATCACCGTTCCATCGCTGGACATCGCGGCCCAGCTGTCGGACCGCATCGCCCCCGAACACCTTGAATTATGCGTGGCCGACCCCGACGCCCTCAGCGAACAGATCATCCATGCAGGGGCGATCTTTCTTGGGCAATGGACCCCCGAAGCCATTGGCGACTATATCGGCGGGCCCAACCACGTCTTGCCTACGGCGCGATCTGCCCGCTTTTCGTCTGGCCTTTCGGTCATGGATTTCGTCAAACGCACGACCCTTGCGAAAATGTCGCCCGAGGCTTTGCACGCCATCGGCCCAAGCGCGGAAACGCTCGCTCAATCCGAAAGCCTGCAAGCACATGGCCTATCTGTCCGTGCCCGGCTTAAAAAATTGAACAGCTAAACGTTTCGGCTTGCGAATCTCGTCGATTACTTGCCGTATTCACTGACACGTTCTAAGGCATACCTTTCGAACCATAGAAACCTATGACGCTCATGACCCGCATCTCTCATATCGCGTTGGACGACGCCAATTTGCCGCCGCCAACCCCGGAAATCGAACAAGAGCGCCAAGTCGCTATTTTTGATTTGCTCGAAGACAACAGCTTTGTCTTGCCCAATCGCGACGATCGCCCGGTGCCCGCAGGCCCCTATCATCTGCAGCTGTCCATTCGTGACAAACGGCTGGTCTTTGATGTGAATACCGAAGCCAAAGAAAGCGCTGCGGAATTTCACTTGTCATTGGGGCCGTTTCGGCAGGTCGTAAAGGACTACTTTCAGATTTGCGAAAGCTATTTTGAAGCCGTGAAAAAGCTACCGCCCAGCCAGATTGAAACAATCGATATGGCCCGCCGGGGCATTCACAACGAAGGCAGCCGGGTTTTGCAAGAACGTCTTGATGGCAAGGTTGAGATCGACACAGACACAGCCCGCCGCCTGTTTACGCTCATTTGCGTGCTGCATTTCGGGGGATAGATGTCTCAGGCGCTTCCGCAATCGGTACTGTTTTGCTGCGATCATAACGCGGTGCGTTCACCGATGGCAGAAGGTATCATGAAAAAATACTATGGCACCGGCACGTATGTGCAATCTGTCGGTGTCAAAAACGATATGGAAATCGATGGGTTTTCAATCGCGGTCTGCCAGGAAATGGGCGTTGAACTGTCGCGCCACAAATCCCGCAGCTTTGACGAAATGGAAAATTGGGGGGATGATCTCAGTTCATTTGACCTGATCGTCGCTCTTAGCCCGGCATCCCAGCGGCGCGCATTGGAACTGACCCGGTTTTACCATCTCGAAGTTGAATATTGGCCGATCCTTGATCCAACAGGTCTGGGTGAAACGCGCGAGGCAAAGCTGGAACAATACCGTGCGGCGCGCGATCAAGTGATTACGCACCTGACCCGACGGTGGGGTGCGCCCGACAACTGTTGAATAAACACAAGATTGCAGACCGTTTTGCCCCTTTTGTAGGCATCGGTGTGATGCAAGCTGTGGCAAAAATACCTACCTAGAAATTTGTACGCTCTTAAAGGCCGACACAGGGCCAGCTTTACGTTTTGGTAATCTTCGTAAATGAAAACGCTCTGTGGAATGGCTTTGTTTTGTCGTTCAAGAGGCTCATTTTCTGTGGAACACAATTGCCCTGTTTACAAAGGTCAAACCAACTCTTTGGTTGCAAAAAGTGATTGAATTTTGCGGTGGATAATTTTGAAATGTTACTCCCATTTAAAGATGCGCCAGTGGTCTGCGCAGAGTGAAGCATAATGCTAGTCGAACTTCTTACAGGTGACGTACTCGACGACGCGGTGGACGATATTGCCCGGTTGCGTCTCGGGGCATATCACGATTGGCCGTATCTCCATGCGACAAGCTTAGAATACGAAAAACAGTACTTTGAAGCCTACAGAGGCAATCAAAATGCAATCGTGCTCGGTGCGTTTGATGGCAGTTGGCTTGTCGGTGCCAGCACAGGTGTGCCACTTTTAGAAGTGGAAAGCGGTCTTATCGACGCGTTTCACAACAGCACGCTGTCGCTGTCTGACGTGTTCTATTGCGGGGAAAGCATCCTTTTGCGTCGATACAGGAAAAAAGGCATCGGCAAACAGTTCTTCTTTTTGCGGGAATTACATGCACGCGAATTGGGATTTAAACATATCTGCTTTTGCTCTGTGGTCCGCAACCCTGAGCACCCTTTGATGCCACGGAATTACACTCCCATGGACCAATTCTGGCGTGCGCGGGGATATGAACCCCTTGATGGAGTCGTTGCACGGTTTTCTTGGAAAGACATTGGGCAGGTCAACGAAACACAAAAACCACTACAGTTTTGGATCAAAGACCTTTGAGCCCGTTGCGTTAAATGCCGCCACTTTGCTGCGACATTAAAATCGTATTGGATCGGAATTACTGGGCGACAATCCGATAATTGGCAAGATCGGTGCCAACGGTGATGCCTCCCTGAAATCCGCCATCGCGCACAGCGCTTTCATAATCTTCCTTGCTCAGACCACCGCCGTCAATTGGAAACGGCCCCTGACGTGGCGCGCCCAGTGACGGTATCAAATGCGTCAGCATCAAATGCCCAACACCTGCGCGTTCAGACAGGCTTCCCAAATCGGTCGCCGTGCTTTGACGAAAGAAAATAGGCGGTGGAAAACCAGTGCTGCCATCCGGCCCCATGACCGGGTGGATCACGGAATGCACCAGAATATCTGCACCCTGCGCGATGTCTTCGACCTGAGCGGATGTGGAATTGGCGCGCGGCGGTTTGTTCGTATCATTGCCCGCATCCCCTCCGATCACAACACTGCCCGCTGGCGTGTCCACACGGAACGATGCGTGGCCCGGAACATGGGTGGATCGGATTGCCGAAACAACAACATCACCGGATTTCCAAACCTCGACGGCCTCATTCGTGGGCTCAAACGTCACCACATTCAGCAAATCCGCCGGACCGCCCGGCAACCGCTTGGGATTCTCGGCCAGCCTTTGCGCCATCTCACCCGACGCAATCAATGCATCCCCAACGGCCGCCGCGTAATTCGTACAGCTCATCGAATGCCCGGCAGGTGACGCGATATCAGCGCTGCACACCATATCCAGCTTTGGACCCGCAGAATTGAAATGCCACCGCAACTGCGCCATGTCGATCAGCCCTTCGGAATGATCAGAATGCACATGGGTGTAGAAAACAGCATTCAGCTTACCCACCGGAACGCCCAGTTTGCTCAGCTGTTGCGTCGTGCCACGCCCCGTGTCGAACTGCAGCATGACGTCGTTACAACCGGCCTCACTGTCCCCATAACGCACCAACGTTCCAGATCCGGCCAGACCGTTGAAAACAGGCGGCCCGCCTTGCGTTCCCGTCAGCGTAACATCAAGACACGGCGCGGCTTGCGCCATAGATCCGATGCAAGTTAGGGCTGCCGCTATGGCAAACCTGAATGACATATTCATTTTTTATTCCCCCAAATTATCGATTTGAAGGAAAGGCTACGCGAATTATCGATTCTTTCAAAGCCTATTGCGGAATATCACGAAATTGCAATCGGACTCTGACCCCATGTGCAGCATCATTGGTCCCGTGCACGCACTGTGCGCAGCACAAAGTGAACCGCTCAGGCGCATTCAGGCGCGCAGCTTTGGTAATGTTTTAACTGTTGATGTCGTCCGTAAAGGTCTTCACCTCATCGCGACGGGTTCCAAGCAAGAACCGCAACAGCAACGTCGACACCAGCGAAACCGCGGCAAATGTCACAATCAGAGTAGACGTGGACTCGTCCAGTCCCACTTCTAAAAACAACAAGCCGCCAACGACCGCAGCGCCAGCCCCTAAACCTAAGAATACAAAGACCGGAGCCAGTGTTTCAAGAATGGCAAACGCCAAAGCGCCTGCCACCCAAATCCACCATGTCGCAAGCCAACTCATTTCGAGCCTCGCAGCATTTTGAAGGCCTCACCAAACGCATCAACCGCGCTGGATGGCAATACAATCGTCTGCTGGCCCTCACCACCGGCCACTTGCGACAACGCTTCGACCTGTTTCAACGCCACCTGATACTGTGCCGCTTCGAGGCCATTGTCACGAATGGCCGCTGCAACAACACCAGTCGCATAAGCTTCTGCATCCGATTCAATACGGCGAGCTTTGGCAGCCTGTTCCGCAGCATAAAGCTCCGCATCCGCATTCAACTCGACCGCGCGACGTTCACCTTCGGCCTTAGTCACCGCAGCACGCCGTTCACGTTCCGCATTCAACTGCTGCAACATCGCATCCCGTGTCGCCTGATCCAGATTCACATCCAAAATCTCGGCGCGTGTCACTTCGATCCCCCAGGCATCAACAGCACCTTCAACACTGGACTGGATCGTCGAAATCAAAGTCGACCGGTTCGATTGCACTTCGTCCAGTTCCATCTTACCGATTTGCGCCCGCACGATCCCCGCAACCGTTGTCGAGATCGCGCCGTCCACATCCCGGATACGATACACCGTCTTTTCCGGATTCAAGATGCGGTAAAACACGCTTGTTTCGACCTTCACCAGCACGTTGTCCGATGTGATTGCGTCCTGTGATGCCGTCGGCAGCTGCCGCTCAAGGATCGAAACCCGATGCCGCACACGATCCAGGAACGGTACAATAAAGTTGATCCCAGGCCCCAACACAGACCGCAAACGCCCGAACCGTTCGACGACATGCTGTTCGGATTGCGGGACAATGCGGACCCCAAGAAGAAGACAAAGCAGAAGGAATACGGCCACAAGGACCAGAACAACTGAAGCGCCCTCAAGATTAAAAAGATAGGCTAGAAAATCATCAATACTCATTGCGGCTCCACTATACGACGCGACCAAAACAGGAATGTTTCCGCATATATAGGTACAGCCTAAGGCGAAGTCACCCCTTTGTGATCAGGTGCAAAGCTGCCCCGCATTAGCGCCGAACTCTTTCCAACGCAACCAAAACCGCTCGCTGGAGGGGTTGTCCGATTGGCGCGTGTCTTGGGCTGATTGCGGGTCATTGAAAAACGCAGCCCCGCGCCGTTGATCTGATGCCGACAGATGCCGGTTGGCCACCGCCTGCACACACCCACACCGCGCCCGGCTTGCCTGATCCCGGCCACCGCGCAGACACGCTTGGGAAATCGGTCCGCTGGCAAACAATGACGGGTTGTATACGGCAGAACGCGCAGACGTCACGCTGCCTGACCGTCCGCTACTGCAGGCGGCAAGACTTACTATAACAAGACCAAGTGCAAGTACCCGTACCATGGGAGACGCCCTTCTATTTCTGCACGATGCAGTGCTTTGACTGCTCATTATTCTTACGAGTACTATGCCCATTCCGCAGCAGCAGGGCAATTCACGATCCAGTCGCACACATTACAAAAGAAAGAGGGGTGGCAAAGATCGGCATAGAGATTGAAGGAATACGGCGATGGAACGCGCATTTTCTCCAACGTGGCCCATGGAATGATCCGTCGCGCAAGGTGGGTTTAAACCCACCCTACGGCAATACGGCCACCCAAGCTCTGGCGGCTTCAATGACATCCGCTAAATGTGTCCCATCCGCAATCGCCAACCCTCGGATCAGCGCTGTTCCGATTGCTTCGAATTCCACAGCATCTTGATTTATATACCCCTGATCCAAAGGCCCGTAGGGCGGGGTTCACCCCGCCACACCTCACGGCAAATACGGCACCCAAGCCTTTGCAGCCTCAATCACATCCGCAACAAGCTTCGGATTGGCCAAAACTGCCGCCCCACCAAGCGGAATGCCCCATTTGATCAGCGTATCAACGCTGAGGTCACCCTTTTGCGCACACCACGCCAAAATCGCTTTCAGCGCCCGCCCGAGCGTTTCAATGATCCGCAAAACGGTCGGCTTGTCCGGAGCCTCTTGCTCTGTCTCCGCCTTCAATTCATCCACAGTTGCCCAAATGATCGTCGTCTCCTGAACGATCTGTGGCTCGATCTGCATGTCCTCTGGCGGGTTGTTACCTCCTATTGTATGGCGCTCCTGCGCAATTGCATGCGAAATATTTCCGTTTTCAAAACGCGCTATTGCACTCGAAACGCCAATTTTTGCCCGGATTTGTTGAATTTTCGCGGAAACATGTGACACCCCAACGTCCCAATCTTCAGCAGTAATGTCACTTGGAAAAGTCTGAAAAATGGCCCAGTCTTCGAACTGTCCCCGTACGACCGCTTCATACCAGTTCAGCCAAAAACTCCAGGCATCGTCGTTTTCCTGTAGGCGCGAACGAATAAGGTGCCAGCCTTCTTGGCATTGATCTGGCACTTTGAAACCTTCCCAAAGCGGCAAACTTTTTAAGTCACCGTCCTTATAACCTGGGACATCAATGTAACCGGCGCCAAAAACCGCAGTCTCTGCCAACGCGAGGGTTTCCCCCATACGTGGTGTTGCAGTCATCACTGCCCCCGATACGCCCATTGTCGAAAACGCGGCGAGGCAGGGTTGGCAATTCGCAGGTAGATCCATTTCGAAACCTTGTTCGAACTTTATTTTTCCTTTTAGCTTTCCACCGCGTTCCGGGAGTTGTACCGCGGCGAACCCCCAAGAAAGTGCTCTACAGCAAAAGAAAAACTTTTCTTCAAGAGCGCGTGTGTCTTGCTCAAAGCCAAGTATTGGCAAGATGCGAAGAGTCGCACGAGACGCCGCCATTACTGTTACTTCATACAGATTTGGATGGTAACGGAGGCTTGCTTCCGCGCGCCTTTGCATTTCGGTAGTGCGTCGGTCGTCAACCATTGCCAAACCTCAAAAATCCCTACATATCCCCTTCATGACATCGCTTTCGCATATCCGCAATTTCTCCATCGTCGCGCATATTGACCACGGGAAATCCACGCTGGCTGATCGCCTGATCCAATCCACCCAAACCGTGGCTGATCGGGACATGAAGGAACAGCTGCTTGACAGCATGGATATCGAACGCGAACGGGGCATCACGATCAAGGCCAACACCGTGCGCATCGACTATACTGCGGATAACGGTGAACACTATGTCCTGAACCTGATCGACACCCCCGGCCACGTGGATTTCGCCTATGAGGTGTCCCGCTCGATGCGCGCCGTCGAAGGGTCGCTGCTGGTTGTCGATTCCACCCAAGGCGTCGAAGCGCAGACCCTCGCCAATGTCTATCAGGCCATCGATGCCGACCACGATATTGTCCCTGTTTTCAACAAGATCGATCTACCCGCATCCGACGTTGACCGCGTCGCCGAACAGGTCGAAGACGTCATCGGTATCGATGCCTCCGGTGCCATCGCCGTGTCCGCCAAAACCGGCGTCGGCATCCACGAAACGCTCGAAGCGATCGTCACGCATTTGCCCGCGCCCAAAGGCGACCCCGACGCGCCCTTGAAAGCGATGCTGGTGGACAGCTGGTACGACGCCTATCTCGGGGTCATCGTTCTGGTCCGCATCATGGATGGCCGCCTGAAAAAGGGCGAAAAGATCAAATTCCTGTCCAACAACACCATCCACCACGTGGACCGCATCGGCGTCTTCCGCCCACAAATGGAAGCCATCGATGTCCTTGGCCCCGGTGAAATCGGATTCCTCACCGCGTCGATCAAACAGGTCCGCGACACCCGTGTGGGCGACACCATCACCCATCAACGGCTCGAGGTCGAAGCCCTTCCCGGATTTAAACCCGCACAGCCCGTCGTGTTCTGTGGCCTGTTCCCCGTCGATTCCTCTCAATTTGAGGACATGCGCGACGCCATCGAAAAGCTTGCCTTGAACGACGCGTCCTTTTCGTCGGAAATGGAAACCTCGGCCGCGCTGGGCTTTGGCTTTCGCTGCGGCTTTCTGGGCCTCTTGCACCTCGAGGTCATCCGCGACCGGATCGAGCGCGAATTTGACATCGAACTGATCACCACAGCGCCTTCCGTGGTCTATCACCTGTTCATGCGCGACGGCGAAGAACGCGAATTGCACAACCCCGCCGACATGCCCGACATGACCCTTGTCGATCACCTCGAAGAACCCCGCATCAAAGCGACGATCCTCGTGCCCGACGAATATCTGGGTGACGTGCTCAAACTCTGCCAAGACCGCCGCGGCATCCAATTGGACCTGACCTATGCCGGCTCACGCGCTATGGCCGTCTATGACCTGCCTCTGAACGAAGTGGTCTTTGACTTTTACGACCGCCTGAAATCGGTGACCAAAGGATACGCCTCGTTTGATTACCAACTCGAAGGCTACCGCGAAGACAACCTGGTCAAGATGTCGATCCTCGTGAATGACGAACCCGTCGATGCCCTATCGATGATGGTCCACCGCGACCGCGCCGAAGCCCGCGGCCGCGCCATGTGCGAAAAGCTCAAAGACCTGATCCCGCGCCACATGTTCAAAATCCCGATCCAAGCGGCCATCGGCGGCAAAGTCATCGCCCGCGAAACGCTGTCCGCCCTGCGCAAAGACGTGACCGCCAAATGTTACGGCGGCGACGCGACGCGAAAACGCAAACTGTTGGATAAACAGAAAGCCGGTAAGAAAAAGATGCGCCAGTTTGGGAAAGTCGATATCCCGCAGGAAGCGTTTATTTCTGCGTTGAAGATGGACAGTTGAGTTGTTTATTTTAAGGACGAATGCGCGAAAGCTATACTCGCAGATGTTCATATGAATAGAGTACGAAAATTTCAAATTTCAAATTTGAAAATGAACAGGATCAGTTTTTAGTGTCTACTTGACAGCATTCAACCGTAGGGTACTCTCCCTTCAGGAGGTGTCATTTTGAAAATTTTTAAAACAAAGAAACCAGAAGAAGTTTTTACTCCGCGATCAGATGAAGTAAATTCTGTAATGTATATCAACCGTCCGGAGCATGAGTATTCATTGAGGACCGCTGTTCGCACTGGTTATAATGTCGTGATATTTGGCGATTCAGGTTGTGGAAAATCATGGCTCTACAAGAAGATCTTTCGTGACGACAATATTTATTTCTCAGTGATTGATTTCAGGGATTGTAAGTCTGAGGATGATGTTGATTTGCAAATACTGGAATTAATTTCAAGTTTTGAAGCTTGGGAAGAAACGGAAAAAATTGAAAAAAAATCGGCCGAATTCAAACCTAGCAGAATTGGCGTGGGTGACGAAACAGAAACTAAGTATAAGAAAGTAGAAAACTCACCATATCTAAAACTTCTTTCATATATTAGAAAGACTGCTGGCAAACGAACCTCATTTTTGGTTTTTGAGAACCTTGAGTATGCATTGGACAGAGCAGATGTCGTTGACCGTATTCGTTCAATGTTGATCGGTTTGGACGATGTCCGTGCAGGCTCGTACAAGGTCAGGATATGCTTGGTTGGAGTACCCTCAGATGTAAAAGAAATTCTATCTGATGGAAATCGTCACCAAACTATTTCGAATCGCGTTTATGAAATTCCTGAGGTGGGTATATTAGATCGAAAGAGCGTTGATTTATTGGCAACTCGTGGTTTGGAACAGGAGTTGGATTTTTCCTTCGAAAGCAAAACACTGTGTTTGGGGAAAATAGCTTTTGTTACGTACCGAGTCCCACAGTTTTTACATGATGTGTGCTTGCATGTAGCATTAAGAGCAGAGGACAACCTAAATACTATCAACCCTGATGTTGTGGATGTTGCTGTCAATGATTGGATAAAGTCCAAAGCTGTTCAAAGTGTGGAATTCATACGCTCGCAAGTTATGTACGACAAAACCGCTAGGCAGGCGAAATCAAAGATATTGTTCTCGGTTTCCCGACTAGAACGGTCGTTCTTTTCTTCTGATGATGTGAGTGAATTTTTGAACAAGAATTTTCCAAAAACTATGAAACATGGAAAAATTCAAACTTTGCGCCATCTGCGTTCATTATGTGACGGGAACGAAAAAATTTTAAAATGCGACAACGAACGCCGTTTGTTTCGCGTGTCGACCCCATACCTGAGATCTTCTATGCGCATTAGTTTGGCGCTAGATGCTTTGGACGAGCACATCAAGCTAATTGAATGAGGATCCTAGGGTGCGGGCTTGCACGTACCGCACTCCCTTCACCCCCACAAATGATGCGTGAAATCACGCATCCTACATTGCCTAATCCATCATTGGGTTGAATCGCGTGTCGTGGTGAACGCTTGAAAATGGCCAATCTTCGGCGCGTGGGACAAAGCCATGTTCGACGGGATTCATCCAACAATATCGCACATGGGCCCAATAATCGGCTTCGTTGCGAATATGGTGCTCCCAAAACCGGGGCTGCCATAGCCCAACTTCACCTTTGCGCCGTAGGGCGGGGTTCACCCCGCCGTTTTCGAATCCTATCGGGGGTGGTGGGGTGAACCCCGCCCTACGGCATGACATCGAAAATCGGGCTTTGATTGCGCCCCACCGTGTCGCAAAATCACGATCCCCGGCGGGCAATGTCCATACACAATGTAAATGGTCGGGCAACACCACCCATGCGTCAATCTCGAACGGGCGTTCGCGTTTGGTTGTGCGCACGGCATCGCGCAATGTGTCGATCTCGTCCACCAACGTGGTTGCGCCGCGCTGTGCCAATGTGACGGTGAAAAACACAACGGCTCCGGTGATTTTTGGTCTGCGGTAATTGGGCATGGTGTGACCATGGCGTGACGTGGTTAAGGGCGCGTGAAATCACGCACCCTACGGGATCATCGCGCGGACCCGCCTTTGTCGAACCAATACCGTTTGTTCGCCTCCCATTCGGCATCCGTCATGTGGAAGGGTGGGATTTCGCGGTCGCTGTCATCCACCAATTCGGACCGGTATGCAGTTTCACGATGGGCGGCGCGGACCATGCGCGCGGCGCGGGTCTGGGCCTTGTGCATGATGTCTTCAAAGCTGCGGCCCTGAATGTCGTTCAAGATCGCTTCGTCTTGCATGGGGATGATCACCGCGCGGGGCTTGCCGCGAAAATGTAGCCACAGATGGCCGTGATCTTGGGTGACAAATTTGATCTCTTGTCCAAAATGTTGAACGAAGGTTTTCGAGTTTATTTTGCGAATTTCGGGGCGGCGCATTGTCACGTCTCCGGGTTGGGATCTGAAAGACGGCTTTGGGCGTCGAAAGCTGACCTTGACGATTTAGGCGTGAAAACACGCGGAAAAAGGTCGGTTGCGAAAGCTGGCTTCGGGCGTTCAAAGCTGTCTTTGGCACCTTAGCGTTGTCATGATTCGTATCCGTGAACAGGGCGTTCGTTGGGGAAACCCCAGATTAAGCAGGAAGTGAGTGCGAACGAGCCTTGCGTTTCGCTGCCTTGCGGCAAGCTGTTGCAACTCATGGTTAAAATTTGGTTACCCACAAGATATTCATAAGTAAATACAGTATGTTATCCCCAAGAAATGTTGGGCGCCGTGCATTTTTTTGTTGCGTGGGGGCAGGGGACTGGCGCACGCTAAGGATATCGCAAGGGATCGCAAGAACTTGAGCGGGTCGCAGAAGGCCCTCTGAGGGGATCAAAGGCAGATCAGGAAACTGGTAAGCCATTGAAAACCAAGGGGAAGCAAGCTGGATCGGATGAATTCATAGAAGTCATCAAATCGGAGCAGTTTCAATAGGGACGATGCGGGTCACGGTGGATTTTCGGAGACATACGTGATCGTCGTGGAGGATCTTTGGAGACAAAGCGGCACAGCTGCCAGATCGCAAGATATGGCAGTATTGGAAAGGCAGGACCGCAAGGGAATGTATTTCCAGTAAGGCGTCAGGGTGGCCTTCGGGCTAATGCAAAGACCGCGTCTGAGCACCTGGCGCCTTATTCTATTTTCGAGCATGTCTGAACGAGAAACGGGGCCCCGTTCTAGAACCGAGCCCCGTCGTCAGAGTATGCAATTCCGCGTCTGAATGCACCTGTATATCAGGATGTAGCGCGGCCATGCCACCAAATCAACTATATATCGCGTAGGCGCCTATCTATCCTTGGCAATAAAAAACGCCCGACGCGTATCGCGTCGAGCGTTGTCACTCATACTCAAATAACTAAGACGCATAGATTGCATCGCTGTGCGTCTCATAATTGGATAACCCGCAAACCCCAAATGTTATTCTGGGTGACGTAGCGTCAACTTTTAATATCCAAAAGCTTCGTTGGGCATCCAATCCGCTTCGCCGATACCTGCGCGCATGTGAAGGCAAGCAGAGCCTTTACGTTGAAAATAAAGGGCTTCTAGGGCATACCACCCTGCCTCAGGAACGCTGACTTCGACTTCTTCGCTGGCTTCGCAGGGGTGTACGCCGTCCAAATAAACGACCTCTTGGCCGCCAATTGTCATTTGCAATCCGTCATTGCTCAAGAAATCCATGACGTATGTACCGGCTTCTTCGAAGCGGACAAAGCCGTTGATTCCAGCCACAACCTTAGTCGCTTTCCCGGATGTGAGCGTGGCGTCGCCCTCTGCTGTGTCGCGATAATCGAGCCCTTCAAGAGGTTGTCCGGGCGTCGCACCATCTAGATGTTGTGCCGCTTCGCTCAAAGTTCGGACGCTGGCGTCTGCGTATTTCACTGCCAAACCTTGCTTAAGGTCACTTGGCTGTGGATCGGCCAGTTCAAGCTTAAGCGGTTCAGCCGTCGCTGTAGAGGCGGCCAAAAGCGCCGCAAGAACGCAAGTTATGCGCATAAAAAAGTACTCCCTGATCTCGCGTCGCATAGGTGCAACGTCATTGAGCGCAGGTTGGCATGAGTTATGTTAACTATTCAAGAGAACTTATAAAACAGATAGCGTTCTGGATCGATTGTGATCGGTCCAGTGATCTGAATGAAGCCTGTAAGGGGTTGCTGAGACACAATGAGTCCCCCCGGCACCATAACGTTCGCGATAAATGGGGACAGTGTCGCACCTTCGGCAACGTCTTCTTCTTTGATACCTCGGCCAAAATCATAATGGGCCAAAGCAACACACGGGCCGTTCTTGGCAAGTCGATCCAGCATGGGTTCAGCTTCGCCTTCTAGGAAGTCTTCTTCCGGTGGCACACATGAGGGGTGGCATTTCAAGATGCGATCAATCACCCAAATCCGGCGGCCCCCCCCATATTCGCGCAAGTGGTCATAGGTTCGACCGTTGCCAAGCCCAAGGTCCAGAATATCACCTTGGATGTCTGACACCTGTTCAATAGCCCAGTTCAGCCCGTCGATTTGAGCCGTCAGTCGACGGCGCATGGATTCAAGACGGCTCATGGCCAATCTCCTTTTTGGTCGTGTTCCCACACATGTGCACCGCCGCCTAGCATCTCAAGAATCCAAGCGCGGCTGAAATCCCAAATGGCGCAAGTGTGAACAAGATGATGTGTCAAAAGCCCAAGAGGTTCGTTGGCATCTGCAGTGTGTTCTCGGCGATCTTTTAGCAACCGAACAGTTTGTTCGATCAAGAGGTCGGGATCTTGCAAGTCGCGGGTTCCGCGCCAAAAGATCGGATCAATGTGCGTGTTGATTTGAGCCAAGTTGGCAATGGGTTCGTCGCGCGGGCCAAATGCTGAAACCGCAGAAAACCCAAATTCCGGCAAACGCTGAAGAACAGGCAAAGCGATGCGGTTCCATGGAGGGACAAACATGGGCCAAACACGGGCACCAAACATTCGGGACATGCGATGCTGTGCGCGTTCCAGATCATAAAACACGTCGGCCCGAACACGTCCGAATTCCGACTTTTTCGCGTCGGGCAAACTGGAATCTGCGTGTGCCCAACCATGAACAAGGATGTGCGCAAGTCGATCGTCGGTTGCCTGGACCAGACTGTGATCTGCAAATGCGGGTATCGTGGCAAGATGAACCGGGCAGGTCACGTCATCGGCGAGTGTAAGAAGCTGGTCCAGCTCTTTGGTTGCGCGGATTGCGTCGTCGTCACGCCACCAAATTGGGATCGCCATGTCGGCTTCGCGACACAACTTCAATTCAGCCTTTAAGGGCGAGAAATCATAAGGCATTCGCAACAATCCTTACGGTTTCGGCAGCACCATCCATGTTTCTCGCCCTTGGCGGCTGCGGTCCTGCGGCCAATGCCCGTTGCACGTAATCGGAAAGGTTTTCCAGTTTGTCCGAGGTGCAGACTTCGATACCCGGTCTGTTTGACAATGCCTTTGCACGCAAGCCTTGTTCAACTTCGTTTCCTTCGTCAAAGGGCACCAAAACACTGGGTGTGCCGGTTTGAAGAAGATCCAAAGTGGTGTTGTATCCGGCCAAACTTATGCTGGCTGCGGAATGCGCAAGGATGGTTTGGAAGTCGTCCCGTAGCCCCTCAACAGAAACATGATCCGGGGCCAAAGCGGCAAAGCGCGCAACCCGTTCAGGTTCTCCACCCACAAGAAAACGCCAAGCGAGATCGGGCATGGTACGCGCAGCGCGAAGAGCCGCTTCGAACACGTTATCTCCAACGGCACCGCCGCCCGTGCTGACCAAAACGCCGGAACGTGTGCCTGACGTCGCACTCGGTGCTTCTGATGCCACAAACCCAGTATATCGCAGCATCGGAGCCAACTGCTCGGTGACAGGCCAACTCAGGCCAAGTGGCGCAATCTCTGGGTCACCATGGACCAAAACACCTTGATAATATTGCGCGATCATCCGATCCGCATAGTCGGCTTTTTTCTGAGAGGACGGAGGCGCGAGAATGTCCCGGATAGAGGCAAAGATCGGTGTCCGGTTTTGGACATGTTCAAGCAATGCTTCGAATTCGCGGCGCAAAATGCGGCGGCCAAATGGAAACAGCTCAGTGATCAAAACGTCAGGTCGCACGTCATCAATTGCATTCAGCAATTGGGTTGCACGGTTCGCCAAGTAATCCGCATCTGCGACTTGCGTATCAGGGGTCAGAAGTTTGGAAAACTCTACTCCGTTTGACCGTACAGGTGGCAATTGCACATGCTTGATCGTTGCATCCATAAGATGCGGGGCCGGAACGCCGCCAGAGATCACGACAGGTGTGTGCCTGGCATCTGCAAACGCGCGTGCCAGCGTCATTGCGCGGGACAGATGCCCCGTGCCAAGCAAGTGAGTGACGACGATTACGGCGCGCATGACAAGTTCTCGGATAAGGGGACCGGGTTGGGGTCGGCGCGCCATGTGCCGTTTTCGTATTCGAGAACATACAGGCGATTTCTTTTGATCCGGAAAGGGGCGGGGCCTTCGAAATCCCACTCGGTTGCAACGGCAAGCAATACCCGCATGACGCCGATATGGCTGACCATTACGGTATCGCCTTGGCAGGTGGCGGCCCACGCCAAAACGCGGTCGCGCAATGCAACCAGTGTTTCGCCGCCGGGGGGGCAGAAGCCCCATCCCCAGAGTTCGATATCGGTATATCCGCTGTCGGGGACTTTCTTTAAGTCCGCACCGTGCTGTCCTTCCCATTGGCCCCAATCCATTTCGACCAAATCAGGTTCTATTTGGGCAGAGCGACCAGACACGATGAACGCAGTTTCTGTGGCGCGGGACAGGGGGCTGCTGACAATTTTTGCGGTGTCCCACGGGGCCGGCAATTTGAATTCGGCCAGTTGAGCGCGTGCGTCGGCATCAAGCGGGATATCCGTGCGCCCCTGAATACGACCGGCGCGGTTCCATTCCGTATGCCCGTGCCGCAAAAGAGCGATGCGCGTCATTTTGCGGCCTGAATAGCATCCGTCAGCGTTTTCGCCGCCGCCCCTAACAGATGGTTTTCTACAATCGCTTGGCGTGCGGCTTGCCCGGCTGCGTTGCGTTCTGCGTCATCCGCCAACAACTGGGTTAAGCGCGCGCTCATGGCTTTGGGGCCACCTTGAATATCGACCAGATCGCTGTGAACAACATCCGACACACCGGGCCGCATTTGTGCCACGACCGGAACCCCTGCCGCCTGCGCTTCAAGATACACCAAGCCAAAGGCTTCGTTCACTCCGGGCCAGAAAAGAAGGCTGGCCTTGGAATACAGCTGACTAAGCGCGGCGTTATCCTGTAGTCCAAGAAAACGAACGCGATCGCCAAAACGCGACATCATCGCCTCGACCTCAGGGCGCGCAGCACCGTCCCCGGCAATATCAAGCTGCCAATCCCCGGTCAGTTGTCCAAGGGTTTCCGCGATCAATGCGTAAGACGCCAATTTGTCCCCATGCCGCATCATTCCAACGGCTAGCATCGGTCCGTCTCTGGTGCTGTCTGGCGACAGATCGGGCTGCGCGAGGAACGGTCTAAGGTGGACCAGTTTTTGACCATCTGGCGCATCTCGGCGCAGGGCTTCGGCGTCACGTTCGGTGAGATAAAAGACCGTGTGCGCGGCGTCACATGCCGCTTCAGCAGCTATGGCGAATTGCGACCATGGGCCGTTCAGCCGCTTTTTCGCACGCGTGGATTCGATTTGAAAATAAGGGATATTCAGGATGCGAGCGACAACCGGGCCGATCAGGTCAGGGGCTTTGTAATAGTTGTGATACGTCACCCATGCCGACCAAGATTGCGCCCGAACATCCGCCAATAGCCGCGCAGATTCATCGGCGGCAGTGCGGAATAGGGCGTCTTGGATGTCGGGTTCGCCCATTTTGTCAAAAACGCGCAATTCGCTGGTCAGATCAACGTCGTGCCCGCCAAGTTCCAGCGCTTGAATGAGACCCTGCGCCATGGTCCTGTCGCCAGATGGCACCGGATGATGTGGGTCTTTTAAAGGTGCGTAAAATGCAACCTTCATTCAGCAGTCTCCTTGGTCATCGCGTTCAGGCGTTTGTCCAAATGTGCGATGCCTGGATGCATCATGAAATGTGACCGTAGACGCTGCAATGCCTGTTCCGCAAGAGTTGGGCCAAGCGTGGGATCATCGGCGATTTGCATGATGCCAGCCGCGATGTCTGCAGGCGTGTCTGATCGCAAAAGACCGTGCACGCCATCGTCGATAAATTCGGGAATGGCAGACACTGGTGTCGATAGGATGGGCAACGTTTGCGAGGCAGCTTCCATCAGCACATTGGGCAGACCATCGCGATCGCCATCGTCAGCGATACGGCTTGGCAGGACAAACAAGTCGGCATTACGCATAGCGTCAATGACTTGCGGCTGATCACAGGCACCAAGCCATTCGATGCGACCCGAAACACCCGTTTCTTCGGCGAGAGTCTTCATGTCTTGCGCCAAGGTGCCGCCGCCGATGTGAACCCACCGCCAGTTTAGCGTTTCGGGTAAAAGGCCAAAGGCAGCGATCAAGCGGTCAAAGCCTTTCTTTTCGACAAGCCTGCCGACCGACAACAACGTAAATGGGGCGTCGGATGACCGTTTTTCCCTTTCTGGCGGATCGGGAAAACGGGACAAATCAAGACCGTGATAGACAAGATCAACATCCGTACCCGAAGAAAGCGACCGCAAATGTTCAGCACCAAACTGTGTACAGGTCGCACCAAAATGTGCGCCGTTATGGTCTGGGGATAGCTTTTCCCGCAAATCCCAGTCGGGGGATGTCCAGATATCTTTGGCGTGGGCCGAAAAACTCCAAGGCAGCGCACGCAAAATGGCGGCATACCGGGTGACGGACGAAGGTGTGTGCAAAAAATGCGCGTACAGCCCCTGCAAACTGTCTGCCCCTTCGCGGCCCAATACACAGGCTTGCCCAAAGCGGCGGACACGGTTGCGGGTTCGGTCGCGGTTTAGGTCTCGCAAGAACGTCGTGAAGGCGCGCAAAAAGCCGCGCTGACGAACGGCCCACCACAAGGCCAGAAAGACTCGGGCAGGTTCATCACGAAGATATTCTGGCAGATAAAAAACGCGTGCCTGAAGGCGTGCATGAAGCGGATGCGTTTTCTTGTCTGTAGGATGGCGCAAGGACCAGATGTCAAAATCCTGGCCGCTTTCTTCAAGAGCGACGAGTTCTTGCGCAATGAAAGTTTCGCTTAGTCGCGGCCATCCTTTAACGACAACGGCAAGAGACGGTTTTTGTGAAGTCATTCGGCCGCCGGATGAATCCGGTCAGCAACAAGCTGACGCGTGCGTTCGATCACGACATTAAGCCCATCCAAAAGACCGTCGGCCCCGGATTCAGAGGGTTTGCGTTGGTGAGGTAGGCCTCGGATGATGGTGCTCATGGTTTGGGGGGTCAATCCGTCGCGTTTTTCGTCCAGCATTTTGACCAATCCCAGTTCTTCTGCGCGGCTGGCGCGAATCCATTGCTCCAATCTTGGAGTCGTGCGCGGGACAATGACCGCGCGTTTGTCAAAGCTCAACACCTCGCAGAACGTATTATATCCGCCCATGCTAACAACGCCTTCAGCCCCGGCGAAAAGCGCTTCGATTTTGCTTTCAAAACCGACAGCTGTCACCCGACCATTCAATCGCGCAACGCGGGCTTCGAATTCGACCCGTGTGTCGCCTGATAAGAATGGGCCATAAACAAGCATTGCCTTTGGTCCAAGTGTCGGATCCTGTTCATAGGCCGAAAGGACAAGGTTGACCATCGCAGCGCCGTCGCCCCCACCGCCAGGAGTCACAAGAATATAAGGTTCGTTAGGCACATCCGCGGCATCGACGATTTCGCGCCGCAAATACCCTGTCCAATGCATGCGTTTTCGCACTTGCGCCGACAGCGGCAAACCAATTGTCGGATCGTAAACAGACCGTGGCCCATAAACCCAAAGTTCGTCATAAAATTGCTCGGTCGCCTCGATTGCACCCTTACGGGCCCATTCCTCGGCCAAGACTTCGGGTTCGTCCAACACGTCACGCAGACCGAGAACCAGACGGGTTCGACCGCGATGTGCCAACGTTTCAAGCGTAGGAAGCAATTCGCCGCGAAAGCCGGTTGGTTCTTTATCTACGATCAACATGTCAGGTTCATACTGGTCGATCGTTGATTGAATGATCCCGGAGCGCAGCGCGGTTGTTTCTTCGATATCTGTGCCAGAGGACTGGCTGGCATAAGACCCATCAGCCAATTTCTTGACGCCTGGCAAACGCACGTGGTCCACGCTTTCAGGAAACGTAAACCGTCCAGCGACCGGACTACCGGTTAGGATAATGGCAGATGTTGCGACGCCCGAATGGGTCAGCGCAGCAGCAATTGCGCGGGATCTGCGTAAATGTCCAAGGCCAAAGGTGTCATGGCTATAGAGCATCACACGCCGCGGCCAAGTTGACCGCACGAGTCCAGGGGCTGCAACAGTCTTGCCCATTTCTATTCCTTCCACTCACGTCACTCACGTCTGCCTTTCATGAAAGGTCTGAGACGTGAAGCCCAGCAATTCGTATACCACCCGACCAAAGATGCCAAAGCCTGCCTACAAGATTTGCCCAAATTCAGTCAAAAAACGATGCGTCCGCGCAACGTTATCCTTGTTACTGAACCCTTGGGCAATAGGAAGCCAAGCCTTGATATATGAGTTTTTAGCTTCGACCAAGAGATTGTCCCCTTTGTTTGAAACCATATCTGGCCCTGTTTGATGGGAAAAACGAGTCCCTGTAAAACAATTCCCCTAATGGTGAAGCCGTGTGTGCAGTTTTGTTGAATTGCAATGGTTGGTATGCCTGCGTATCGATTGTTGAGCCGAAAGAAGACGAAGTGAGGTGGTGGAACATGTTTGTACAGATGTGGCGCTTTTGTTTGGGCGCAGTTCTGACCCTGATGTTAATGCTGCCGATGCTTCCGGCACAGGCGCAAGGATTGGGCACTCTTCTTACGCCGACCGAAAGCGCGTCGGATGGTCAAAACTATGATCAAATACTGAAGTCTGCGGCGGAAAATGGTGTCAGCGTTGTCGTTATCGACAGCGACGGGAATATCATCACGCAAGGCGGCAAAGCTGAATCGGAAGCGACGGATAGTGAAAGAGACAGCGCCGCGCTGATGAAAGCGCAAAGCAGTGCTGTCGAATTTCGCGCAGCGTTGGTGGAACGCCTACTGAATTTACCCGCAGCCTTTAACGAAGTGATGTTCGTTCTGCGCAAGTCCAGTCCCGATGGAACGATCTGGGCCTTCGTCGAAGCTTTGTTATTGTCTTTGTTGATGTTTGCAATTGGGATGCTGTTCCAACACGAAGTGTATGGCAAACGCATCGTTAAGAATTTTGTTGTTTCGCGCATTATGGAAAACCCGGTTGGGTATCGCGAAAAGATGCCCTTTCTTGTGTTCCGATTTGTCTTAAGCGTCGTCGGAATTCTCGTGTCGATGGTCGTTGCTTACATGCTGGGCACGCTGATTTTTGGGTCACTCGAAGATTCTGCAATGCAGTTTACAGTGACATTGATCAATATCGGTTACCTCGTTTGCCGCGTTGTGTCGGCGATCTGGCGCATGATCCTGTCACCCTACCTGTCTCAATACCGCATTCCTCTGTTCAGCGACCGAGATGCAAAGCTGTTGCATTGGTGGCTAACCGCCACTGTCAGCATTGGTGCGACGACCATTTTATTTGGAATCTGGATCGGTGAACTTGGCCTGAATTACGAAGTCTATGCGTTTCTTGCGTCGTTGATGTCCTTCTCGGTCATGCTGTTGAATATGATCATGGTGGCAATGAACCGGGCGGCTATTACCAATGCATTGATGAACGGCAAACCAAAGTCTGAATGTTCGTGGTTGGTTCGGACTATGGCCACCGTTTGGCTGCCTCTTGCTTATGTTTATTTATTTTTTGCTTGGATCGAACTGACCTATGATCTGGTCTTGGGTAACCCATCAAATATCCCGCTGATCGCCGGCGCTTACGGAATATTGACCACAATCATTGTAGTTTACGGCGTCATCAATTTCTTTATCGAACGCAGCTTTGCCCGTGCCCGTGCTATTCGGGCAGCGAATGCCCTTGATCAGCAAGGCCTTGTTGCGGACATCCACGCACCAGAAGAAATCCGGGATTCAAGGGCGCGCATCACAACCTTTGAAGGGCTTGCAAGGCGCGTGGCGGGGATCCTTGCGTTTGTTGCTGGGATCATGGCTTTCATACAAATATGGCAGCCCGAAACAGCCATGGTGAATGACAGTGTGTCTGGCCGGATGATGGACATGATCGTCATTCTGTTCATCGGTTACATAATTTATAACGTTTTCCGGATTTGGGTCGACAGTAAGATCGCCGAAGAACAAGGCGACGCTCAAGAAGCCGAGCTAGGCGACGAAGGCGGCGGGTCTTCTGCATCACGGCTGGCCACGCTTTTACCGTTGTTCCGGAACTTCATTTTGATCGTGATCATCGTAACCATCGCGCTGATCACTTTGATGGAAATGGGCGTCAATGTAGGTCCGTTATTTGCAGGTGCCGGTATCGTCGGCGTTGCGGTTGGATTTGGATCGCAATCGCTGGTGCGTGATATCTTTTCAGGCGCGTTTTTCTTATTTGATGATGCGTTTCGTAAGGGCGAGTATATCGACGTCGGAGGTGTGAAGGGCACAGTGGAAAACATCTCTGTGCGGTCCTTTCAACTGCGCCATCACTTGGGCGCGCTGCATACAATTCCCTTTGGTGAAATTCAGGTTCTGACGAATTACAGCCGAGACTGGGTCATTATGAAACTGCCATTACGCGTGACCTATGACACGGATGTCGAACGCGTGCGTAAGCTGATCAAAAACCTCGGTGTCGATTTGCAAAGCGATCCAGTGATCGGTGACACTTTTATTCAACCGCTCAAATCACAGGGCGTGATCGAGATGCAAGACAGCGCAATGATTATCCGGGTCAAGTTCATGACAAAACCGGGCGATCAGTGGCTCGTGCGCAAAAAGGTCTACGAAGAAATCCGCATGTTGTTTGAACGCGAAGGCGTCAAATTCGCTCACCGCGAAGTCACGGTGCGTTTGGCGGATGGCAAGGTGGATGAACTGGACGAGCATCAAAAGCACGAGATCGTAGCGGCCAGTCGCGAAGTGATTGAAGAAGAAATGGCGGAAGCGGCAGACGGCTTTGGTGACGACCGCTGAACAACTGGATGAACCCTGCTAAGGTCCAGTCGTAAGACTAGGTCCTCAACCTCTGTCCAATTGGTGGCAGACAGTGTGGCCCTGAACACTGGGGCTCATACGTCTCCGTCTTTGTATTGCGAAAAGCTCTGTTTGTTGCGGCCCATAATGTACGCCCCGGCTGTGATCGGTTCATACTTGCGTTGGCTTTCTGAAACGCCGAGATCTTTGGGATCAACGATACAGTCGGACTGTGGGTCAAAGAAGATCGGAATAGAGTACCGCGCGCTCTTTGATCTATTGATCACGCGATGGAGTGTCGAACGGAAACGATCATTGCTCCAACGTTGAAGCAGATCGCCTATATTGCACACCAAAGTGCCCGGAATAGGGGGCGCTGCGACCCATTCCCCCGAGCGTAAACGCACCTGCAACCCACCGCTGTTGTCTTGTAGCAGAAATGTAAGCACGCCGAAATCCGTGTGTGGCGCGACGCCAAATCGTTCCTCGGCTTCGTCTTCATCTGTGGATGGTGGATAATAGACAAGCTGACCACGAGCCAAAGGTTTCTGATAAGCGGGCGCAAACAGGTCCCGAGGTTGGCCTAGGCTCAGCGCGAGTGCGGACATGACGTGTTGTGCGACATCACAGACGGCATCGTAATACGGTGAAATGTCCGTACGCAGCCTTGGAAACACTCCATCTGGCCATTGATTTGCAGCAACAAGCGGTTTGGCTGCGAGCAAGTCAGGATCATCCAAAGCAGTTTCAGCTCCCCAGAAAAACACCTCTTTCAGATCATGGGTCTTGGATCCTGACAGTCGCGACATACCCTGCGCCATCCAACCTCTTTGATGTTGATTGACGGCGATGGTGGATTTCTGCGCTTCTGGAAGGGCGAAAAAGCCTGCAGTGGTCTGAAACGCTTGATCGGTAATGTTCTGCGAAATACCGTGACCAGAAATGTAAAAGAACCCAACCTCTGTCGCGGCATCATGGATTTGTGCGGCGACGGATGCGGTTTCCTGTCCCGTCAACAAAGGGCTTACATCGATGATTGGAATTTGGTCAAAGACCGTCGCCTGTGCATAATCTTGCATGGTATCACCTTGCATGTTTCAAAATGACCATGTGCCCATTGGATGTTTGGATCTAGCCCAAGTCTGTTCTGCGCATTCAATAGAAACCGACAAATCAGGAAGAGATTGGGTTGCTGCAGCGTTGAGTATCGGAAGTTATGCCAAATTTGCTGAGACCGCTTTCTCGTCCCATTGGATACCCAAGCCGGGGCCCCTTGGTGTTAGGCACCCATTTTCCAACGCGTAAGGTTCGGCAATCAATGATCCCGCTATATCCATGAATTCAAGGTAGTGTGCATTTGGCGTTGCGGCCAATGCATGCGCGCTGGCTTCGATAAACAGATGACTGGAAACCGGGATTGATGCGGCTTGAGCGATCGGAGTTGCGCGTTGCCACCCGGAAAGGCCGCCAATTTTGACCAGATCAGGCATTGCGAAATCCGTGGTTCCCGCTTGGATCGCCCGCGCCGCGTCTGCAGGATGCCACCAGTTTTCACCCGACTGAATTGGGGTCGACACATTTGTGCGAATGGCTTGATAACCGGCGAAATCTTCTGCGGGCACTGGTTCTTCGATCCAGGTCAGGTTGATGCCAGAGTCTTCAAACAGGCGAATACGACGAATGGCTTCCGGAGCTGTTAGCGCTTGATTGAAGTCCAGCATCAACGGCATGCCCGGTCCGATCATGTCGCGAATGAGTGTCAAAGCTGCCAAATCTTCCTGTGCTGTCTCAAAGCCCAGCTTGAATTTTACGGCGCGAAACCCGCGAGCCAGCGTATCTTCGACAAGGTATTCATCCCGTCCGGGTACAAACACCCCCTGACTGTCATAACATTGGATTGGGGTATGTTCGGCGCCAAACAGCTGCGCGACAGAGCAATTTCGCGTCTGCGCGGCAATGTCCCAAAGGGCCATGTCGATGCCGGCAAGAACCATGCCCACGACCCCTTGGCGCCCCAAAAGTGTAAATCGCGCAGACATCGCCGCCGCGATGTCTCGCGGAGCCGCGGGTTCACCGATCAATGTTTCGGACAAATCTTCGGCAAAATGCACCAGCGCGCGCAATATCAAAGGCGTATAAGCGAATACATAGCTGCGCCCAACAATGCCGTCGCGCGTTTCAATGTCAAACAAGACTAGCGGCGCTTTTGGGATCGAGACCTGAGCCGTGGAAATAGGTCGATCCAACGGTGCAAATACGGGTCGCGCACGGATTGCGGAAATTATCGAAGCCGTCATCAGGTACCTCAGCAAAGTTTGACCTTTACTACCATGCGAGTGATCCAAATGAGTGTCCAGACACCCAGTATCGCGAGGGCATGTCTGAACGTGAGTCATTTGCGATTGAAGCCAACCAAAGCGTCCTTTCGGACGTTATATTCGAAATTGAGAAGAGCCATGCGTTGGAGTAACCTTCCCCTATGGATAGGGTATTTAGAAGTCTTTTGATGATTGCAGTGATCGGTGTCGGGATCGCTGGATTCATGAATCGAGGGATTGTGTGGCAGCGCATTTGGGGATCGTCTGCGGATATTGTGGAAGTTCGGGAACAGGTTAGACCTGATCTTTCCACAAGATTGGAACAATCAGGTTTTCAGTGGGGTGCAGAGACATTTATCCGCGTTTTCAAAGAAGAACGTGAACTCGAAGTTTGGCTGCGCACAGAAGAAACATTTGAGCTGTTTGATTCCTATGAGATTTGCAATCATTCAGGTGATCTTGGGCCGAAATTGCGTGAAGGGGATCATCAGTCTCCCGAAGGGTTGTATGAAGTCGACAGTGCAGCGATGAATCCGAATAGCAGCTATCATCTGTCGTTCAATCTGGGTTTTCCAAATAGATATGACCGTGCCCATGGTAGAAGCGGCAGTTTTCTGATGATCCACGGCGATTGCGTGTCCGTTGGGTGCTATGCAATGACGGATGATGGGATCGAAGACATCTATCTGATCGTCGAGGCTGCGCATCAAGCGGGTCAAAGCCACGTCCAAGTGCACGCCTTTCCATTCGAGATGACCAACGAACGCCTGTCTAAAGAACGCGACAACAGGTGGTATGCATATTGGAGCAACCTAAAAACAGGCTACGATCTGTTCGAAGCCAACCGCATTCCATCGAAAGTATCGGTATTTGAAAAGCGATACACCTTTCAGTCCTTTTGATGCGTTCTCAGTGCGTAGCCGTCAGCACCATCCTTAGCTCTTATAAGGATCAAGGCTGTCGCGCAGGCCATCACCGAGGAAGTTGAACGCCAAAACCACGATAATGATCGGCAACATCGGGATCGCCGTCCATGGATAGATTTCTATGGATGCCAAGTTCTGTGCATCATTCAGCATCACGCCCCATGACACTGCCGGTGCGCGCAATCCGAGACCAAGGAATGACAAAGCGGTTTCGCCAAGGATCATGGCCGGGATAGACAGGGTCGCCGATGCGATCAAGTGGCTCATAAAATTTGGCAGCAAATGACGTCGGATGACGCGGGCTGGTTTGGCTCCCATCATTTCGGCGGCTCGGACATATTCCTCCTCTCTCAACGAGAGGAACTTACTTCGGACGGCTCTGGCAAGCCCGGGCCAGTCAAGAAGCCCGAGGATGATGGAGATGATAAAGAACACAGAGACCGGGCCCCAATTTGATGGGACCGCAGCGGATAAGGCAAGCCAAAGCGGTAGTTCGGGGAGAGATCGCAAAATCTCGATCGAGCGGTTTACGACCCAATCCACCCAACCGCCAAAATAGCCGGCCATAGCGCCGAAACTGATGCCGAGAATGAAGGACACCGTTATGCCAATTAAACCCACGGTCAGCGAAAGTTGCGCGCCATAAAGAATGCGCGACAAGACATCACGACCCAGCCGGTCTGATCCAAGAATGAACACGGTGGCACCTTCGGGTGCGCAGACCAGATGGCGACTGGTTTCAAACAATCCAAACAGTTTGTAGCTTCCGCGTTCGCAGAAGAATTGCAACGGCATGGGTCGCGTTTTGTCTACCTCGTAGGTCCATTTATACTGTTCTAGATCCGCTTCGCCGGTCGTCGGATAGACAAAGGGACCAATGTAATCCCCTTCATGCCACCAATGAATGAATTGCGGTGGGTGGTACAGGTGATCCGCACTGCGTTCATTCGGGGTATAGGGCGACAGAAAGCCCGCGAAGGGCAGCAACAGATAGCTGAGGAAAAGGAAAATACCCGAGATAAGACCCAGCTTGTGACGTTTGAATTTACGCCAGACCAAGACCCACCCCGGCGCATCCATGTCGGAACGATCTGGGGCTGAAAGGTCGGTATTTGGATCATACGGGGCGTCGTCAACATAACGACCGTCATTCAGTTGGCTCATCCTTCGCGCGCTCCGTATCGGATGCGCGGATCAAGAAGGACCAGCAACAAATCTGAAATCATCGTTCCGATGAGGGTCAGTAAGGCGACAAACATGAGGACGAAAGCGGCAAGGAATTGATCCTGCGATTTGAGGGCCGTCAGCAAGGCAGGCCCAATGGTTTGCAAACCCAAAACCACAGACACAAGAACCGATCCAGAGACCATGGCAGGCAACAGGTTACCGATATCCGCGACAAAGGGGTTAAAGGCCATGCGCAGTGGGTATTTGCTGAGCAGTTTCGTCTGTGACAAGCCTTTGGCCTGCGCTGTTTCGACATAGGGCTTTGACAGTTCATCCAACATATTGGCCCGTAATCGCTGCATCATCGCGGCAGCGCCAGACGTGCCAATCACAAAAGTAGGCACGATCAGGTGAACAAGAATAGATTGCATTTTGCCCATCGACATGGCTTCGCCATCATATTCCGGTGCCATCAGACCGCCAATTGGAAGGCCAAGATATTTATGTCCGTAATAGAACAAGATCAAAGCAAGCAAAAAGTTCGGTGTCGCGAGCCCAAGGTAGCCCACGAAAGCAGCCGTATAATCAACCCAAGTTTCTGATTTGGCAGCCGCAAGAACCCCAAGGGGTAAGGCAACCAGATAGACAAACAAAACGGCAGACACGTTCACAAGAACAGTCAGCCACAACGTATCGCCAACGATTTCCGAAACCGGGCGGTCAAATTCAAAAGACCAGCCAAAGTCGCCCTGTAGCATGCCGGAAAACCCATTGGGGCCCGGAATGAGGCCGACCCAGATCATATATTGCTGCCACAGTGGACGGTCCAAGGCGTATTCTTTGCGCAAAAACTCGGCCTGCGCCACGCCTTCTTCCTGGCCTGTGGCGCGCAGTTCTGCGATTTGATTGGACAGATAATCGCCGGGTGGCAAGTTGATGATTACAAACACGAGGATCGACACGACAAACAAGGTCATGAACATCGTGATCAGACGCCAAACGGCATAGCGGACGAACATCATTTGCTAAGCTCCGCGAGCTCGGGATCGTCAAAGTAGAATTCGTCTATGCGATGAACCCCGAAATGCGCGCCGGGTTCCCATGCCCATTTTCCGAATTCAGGTACATTGCGCAAACGATTGGAAACGACGACAGGCTGTGGCGCTTCAGCGAGAATTCCGATGCCAAATTGGTTTTCCGCATGAATGGCAAGCATCCGTTGCCAAATCTTGGATCGTTCTTCTGTTTCTTGTGTCTCGTCCCACTTTTCGGACAGCGTCATCAATTCCATGGCGGCCGGTAGTGTTGGCGCTACTCCGGCTTGGCCGCCGGTTTGGTAATGCTGCCCCCATTTTGGCCAAGCAAAGAATACCTGATCTGTGGGCGCAAGATAGCTGGGCGGGGTGTAGGGTTGAGGCAAACCATTGTCCCAACCGAACCAAACAGCAGCCATAGTCACCCCGGAAAAGACCCGGTTTCGCAGGATGTCGCGATCTAGGGGGCGCATGACCAATTTCACACCGATATCGCGCCATGTGTCGGTAATGATCGCAAGCGCGTTCTCAACCTCTTGGCGTTCTCCGGCAGTCTCAATGACAAACTCCATTGGACGTCCGTCCGGCAACAATCGCAGGCCAGACCCTTCACGTTCGGTCAGCCCCATCTGGTCCAGTAACTCGTTGGCTTTGTCTGGGTCGTAAATGGCCCAGCGGGACAAGTTTTCGGGGGCGAAGAATGGTGATTTGGCCAGTGCCGTCATGCCACCTTCTTTTGCCAAACCAAAATATAAGGCGCGATTGATCATGCGGCGATCAATGCCAAGGCTTAACGCTTGTCTGAACCGTTGATCGCGCATGATTTTCCGCCAAACCGGATCATTGAAGTTCAGGTTTGGATAGATTGCGATTTGGCTAGCTGCACCGTTGGCCCATAAGAACGTTCGATACGAACCGCCATCTGCCTCGCCTTTTTTCAAGATCGAAACGTCGCGAAAATCAAGGCCACGCGCCTGCAAATCAACTTGTCCAGCATTGGATTTGGCGGCCACAAGCCCGGCCCCCACGATATTCAGTTCCACCACATCGATGTAAGGCAATTGTACGCCGCGCTTATCAATCCGGTGATAATACGGGTTCTTTTCAAAAAGCTGGCGGGTGCTGTTGCGTTTGGTCGTGGCCGGGACCCATGGTTGCAAAGTTGGCAGCCATGGATTGTCGAACTTGTACATATTGTCGACGCTGTTGTGCAGCGGCGCCCACCCACGTACCCGCTTGCGATCGATTTCTTCCTGAAGTTCTTCCGGGTCCGCAAAATCTACATGGAATTCTTTCATGTAATGGGATGGGCGGTAAATAAACGGTGGTCGCGCACTGGCAAGAGTTTGTAAAAAGTGCGGATTGGGCTTGGGGAATGTCACTATGACAGTGTGTTCATCCGGAAATTGCATGGACCCAACGGTATCGCCTTGACGCATAATGCCAGATGGCCCGCCAGGGCTAAGTTCCTTGTTGTTGGCAACATGTTCCCACCAGTACCGGAAATCTTCTGACGTAAAGGGCGCGCCGTCAGACCAGCGGTGCCCCTTGCGCAGATGGAACGTGAACACTTTGTCATCGGTAACTTCAAAGTCGCGAACGATGTCAGGAACAAGGTTGTATTCATCATCATAAACGACCAATCGGGAATAGCCGTAAACAACCATTTGACGGACATCTTTTGACCGCGTGACCATTGTGCGCAAGGTGCCGCCTTGTTTGCCGAAGTTCCGACCCTTTGCTTCAAGATCAACGATCAACGGCTCATCAGGAACACGGTCAAAAATCTCCGGTAAATCGCCATGAGAAATCGGACCCTTCCAGTAATCGGTTTCCTGCAGAGTTAATTCAGCACTGGCAGGAAAGGCTATCCCGCAGGCAAGAATGAGGCTCCATAAAAGTTTATGCATGGCAACGCACCTTGTGCCCAGGATCGACAGAAATCAAATCAGGTTCAGAAGAGCCGTCAATACGAAAACGCTCAGGCCAGCTTTCAGGGCTTCCGGCCCCTTTGGCGACAAGCCCTAGATCAATGGGCCGATTCACATCAGGCTCAGGCTGAGCCGCGATCAACGCTTTGGTGTAGGGATGTTGTGGGTCGTAAAACAACGTATCTGGTGCGGCCTGTTCGACAATCACACCACGACGCATCACGGCAACTTCGTCGGCAATTCGACTAACCACGGCCAGATCGTGGCTGATGAACAAGTAACTTAGCCCCATTCCTTCGCTGATACGTTCGAGCAGCGTTAGGATTTGATCTTGGACGGAAACATCCAATGCAGATGTGGGCTCGTCGCAGACCAATAATGCAGGGTCCAAGGTTAAAGCGCGGGCAATGGACAAACGCTGGCGTTGCCCACCCGAAAAAGCGTGAGGATAGCGTGTCAGCATATCCGGGCTTAATCCAACCCAACGCAACATCTCTGCTGCTTTGTCTCGACGCGAAGCTCGATTACCGATTGCGTGAATTTCCATTGGTTCAGTCAATGCTTCACCAATGCGCATGCGTGGGCTTAGTGATGAATAGGGATCTTGAAAGACCATCTGCGCTTGTCGTTGGAACGCGATACGTTGTCCTCGGTTCATATCGTGAACAGGCAGTTTTTCACCGCCTTCACGGGCGCAAAAGGTAATCGTGCCCCCTTGGTCTGGGGGTTCAGCCCCCAATGCAATGCGGGCACAGGTCGTTTTGCCTGAACCGCTTTCTCCGACAATGGCCAACGTCTTTCCGCGTGGCAGAACCAAATCGACGCCTCGACAGGCCTGCACCTTGGCCGCTGCGCGCCAGCCCCCCGATTTAAGCGTGTAGGTCTTGGAAATATTTTGCATTTCCAGAATAATATCCGTGGACTTTTTTTCAGGCGCTACAGGGGT
This sequence comes from Paracoccaceae bacterium, assembly GCA_039960995.1. Lineage (GTDB taxonomy): Bacteria > Pseudomonadota > Alphaproteobacteria > Rhodobacterales > Rhodobacteraceae > JABSSA01. The sequence goes on from JBDVKF010000076.1 coordinate 112,050, forward strand.
GGCGACGGCAGGGATCATCGGAGCGGCAGCAAACAATTTCTTTGTGTAGCCATGTGCCGGGTCTCCAAGCACAATAGGTGCTGGGCCAGATTCCATCACACGCCCTTTGTTCATCACAACGACTTTCTCGGCCATGTTCGCAACAACACCAAGATCATGTGTCACGAGTATGACGGCCATCCCGGTGTCACGCTGCAAATCTTTGATCAGGCCCAAAACTTGCGCCTGCGTCGTCACATCCAAAGCTGTGGTTGGTTCGTCAGCAATAAGAAGATCAGGCTTGGCAACCATTGCCATTGCGATCATCGCCCGCTGACGCATCCCGCCGGACATTTCGAACGGATAAGATCGCCAAGCACGCTCTGCATCTGGAAACCCGACGCGTTCGAATGTTTCAAGAACGTCACGCTTGGATTCCGTTGTGCTTAGATTGCGATGGACGCGCAACACTTCGGATACTTGATCGCCAATCCTATGAAGGGGCGACAATGACCGCATCGGTTCCTGAAAGATCATTGAAATGCGATCCCCGCGGATGGCACGCATTCGTCGACTGGATAAGCTAAGGAGGTCAGTTGGTACATCGGCTTGATTGTAGAGGATTCGCCCCGTACGCAATTGTGCGGCGCCGGGCAAAATACGCAACACTGACCGACAGGTCAGCGTTTTGCCGGATCCGGACTCGCCGACCAACGCAAGAGTTTCCCCTGCGTCGATAGAAAAATTAACACCGTACACCACGGGTGGGGCATCGCCGAACCCGATGCTCAGGTCTTCAACATGTAAAAGCGGTCCCATTCAACGTCCTAGCCGGATATGCACGCGTTTGCAGTCAAGCCTATTCAGAGGCGGGCGTCCATAGCGACGTGATCACAACATGACACCAAGGTGAAAGAAGGCCTACACTTTGGAGGCTAGCGCTGCCATGTTGGGGTGTCACATACGAGCGAGGGTGCAATGAGCCGACTGGATGTTTTTATCAATCGAATGGTGTCGCAACGGGCCTGTCTGAACCATGGCGCTGCACTGACACAAGGCATGTCAGGACCCGTTTTTGAACTTGGCTTGGGAAATGGGCGAACCTATCACCATATGACCGAAATCATGTCGGACCGAGATATATTCGTGTTTGAACGGGCAATCGCGTCGCATCCAGACAGTACTCCCCCAGAAGACCGTGTCTTTCTTGGCGATGTGTTCGAAACCTTGCCCAAGGCGTTGGCGCAATTCGGACCAACGGCAAGTTTAATCCATGCGGATTTAGGCGGGCACAATGCCGAAAAAAACGTGACATTCGCACAACGCATTTCGCCATTTATTGAGCCGATGTTGGCAGTTGGTGGAATCATGCTGTCCAGCGACCGGATGTTTTTTGAGTCTCTCGAAGAGCAACTGTTGCCGCAAGATGCGGTAGAGGGACGGGTCTTTATCTACAAACGCGTGACGTAACGGCGCGCGCGACGCGTTCTGGTTGCAATCATCCACAGCCCAGATACCCTGATGACAAATAATTGACCCGGAACGGGGCGACATTTGATCAGGGAGGATCACAATGAGTGACAAGATTGGCTATGATCGCATAGGCGATATTGCTGTGCTGACGGTTCGCAATCCACCCGTGAATGCCCTTTCCACTGCGGTGCGGCAGGGGCTTTGGGATCGGATGGATCAGGCCGAAGCTGACGACGGAGTGCGCGCGGCGTTGATTGTTGGCGAAGGCCGGGCCTTTTTTGCAGGGGCTGACATCACCGAGTTTGGCAAACCGCCCCAAGAGCCAGGCTTGTCAGATTTGATCAATAGAATTGAAGCGTCGCCTTTGTTGGTTGTCGCATCGATGCACGGCGTTTCATTGGGCGGTGGGCTAGAGGTGGCATTGGGCTGCCATTATCGGCTGGCGGTTCCTTCGGCCAAAATTGGTTTGCCCGAGGTTCATCTTGGATTGATCCCGGGGGCGGGTGGTACACAACGTTTGCCGCGCCTCAGCGGGGTCGAAGCGGCTTTGGGCATTATGACAACCGGACGTCATGTGGGCGCTGCCGAAGCAATTGGATTTGGCGTCATCGATGAAATCCGTGAGGGTGACCCAAAGACGCTTGGGATTGCGTATACTCAGGAACTTTTAGACGCGAATGCACCCCGCCGAGCTGTTTCTGAAATGGACCGTCCTGATGCAATTGACTGGGACGCGGCGTTTGATGCCATTCTTGCCAAAGGTCGCGGCCAAATCTCTCCGGCTTGGTGTGTTCGGGCGGTTCAGGCCAGTGTTGAGAAATCATTTGAAGACGGCTGCGCTGCTGAGCGTCAGATTTTCGTGGATCTGATGAAAACGGATCAGCGCAAGGGCATGATCCATTCCTTTTTCAGCGAACGCGCCGTTTCGAACTTGCCCGAACTCAAAGGAGTTGAACCGCGCCCTGTGGAAAAAATAGGTGTCATTGGCGGCGGCACAATGGGCGCTGGTATTGCAACGGCGGCCTTGCTGTCTGGTTTGTCTGTCACAATGCTTGAGATGAGCGCGACAGCCGGCGAAGCCGCGCGTGACCGGATCACCGGCAATTTGGCCGGAGCGCTGAAGCGTGGAAAAATCAGCCAAGAGCAACATGAGGCAATCCTGAACCAAGCGTTGCAGGTCGTAACCGACTATGCTGCGTTGTATGACGTTGATCTGGTGATTGAGGCTGTCTTTGAAGACATGTCCGTCAAAAAACAGGTTTTTGAAAAGCTGGATAGCGTGTGCAAGCCCGGTGCGATTTTGGCGTCGAATACGTCATATCTGGACATAAACGAGATAGCGGCAGTTACTTCGCGTCCTGCGGATGTGATTGGTTTGCATTTCTTTTCGCCCGCTCATGTTATGAAATTGTTGGAAATCGTGGTGCCGGATAACGCATCGCCTGATGTTGTGGCGACTGGGTTTGCTCTTGGCAAACGGATGCGCAAAATCAGTGTAAGGGCAGGGGTGTGTGACGGGTTCATCGGCAACCGCATTTTGGCTATTTACCGCGCTGCGGCGGATCAGATGATCCTTGATGGCGCGTCTCCGTTTGAAATTGACAAAGCGCTTGAAGGGTTCGGGTTCGCAATGGGCCCATACGCCGTGGCGGATTTGGCCGGGTTGGATATTGGCTGGGCCGTGCGCAAACGCAAACGCGCCGAAGGTGTCCAAGCCACTGCACGCGACGTGGAATTCCCGGATCGGCTTTGCGAGCAAGGTAACTTTGGCCAAAAGACCGGCAAGGGATATTACGATTACGCGGGCAGAGCCAAAGCACGTGTACCGAACCCGGATGTGATGGATTTTATCGAAGCAGAGCGTAGCGAAAAAGGCATCACAGCGCGGGAATTCAGCCACGCGGATATTGTGCGGCGCTATATGGCTGCAATGGTCAACGAAAGCGCCAAGGTCGTCGGTGAAGGCATCGCGCGGCGGTCGCTGGATGTCGATATGACATTGCTGTTTGGATATGGATTCCCGCGTTACTTCGGTGGACCACTGATGTGGGCAGATATTGTCGGCCTGGAAGCGCTGTTGAATGATATAAAAGCGTATGGTGCTGACGATCCGGATTTCTGGGCGACTGCACCTTTGCTGGAAAAACTTGTGGCTGAGGGCCGCAGTTTTAGTGACCTGAACGCATAAACCAAAAGGAACTTGTCCAATGAGCGCACGTGAAGCCGTCATTCTGTCATCTGCCCGGACCGGGCTTGCAAAGTCCTTTCGCGGGTCATTCAACGATACGCATGGTGCAACAATGGGTGGGCATGTTGTTCAGCATGCCGTCGCGCGATCAGGGGTCGATCCGGCTCAAATCGAAGATTGCGTTATCGGATGCGGTTTTCCCGAACACGTGACCGGGCAAAATGTTGCACGTCAAATCGCGCTGCGTGCCGGGTTGCCGATCACGGCATCCGGGGTCACAGTCAATCGGTTCTGTTCCAGTGGTTTGCAAACGGTGGCCATGGCCGCCAACGCCATCACCCAAGAAGGCGCGGGCGCTATGGTTGCGGGAGGTGTCGAAAGTATTTCCCAAGTTCAGCCCGCGTCTAAACCGATGCCCGAAGATTGGCTGCTCGAGCATAAACCCGCTGTTTACATGGCGATGATTGAAACAGCCGACAACGTCGCGGCACGCTACAATGTCAGCCGGGAAGATCAGGACGCCTACGGCTTGCGCAGCCAACAGCTGATCGCGGCAGCACAAGAAGCTGGTAAATTCTCGGACGAGATCGTCCCGATGGAAGCCACAATGTTGGCCAAAGATAAAGAAACTGGAGAGATTACAAAGCAGACGGTGACGGTTGATCGGGACGAATGCAATCGCCCCACAACGACATTGGACGGCTTGTCGGGGCTGCAGCCTGTACGCGAGGGCGGCTTTGTCACGGCGGGCAATGCGAGCCAATTGTCGGATGGCGCAGCAGCTGTGACATTGATGGATAGCAAAGAGGCTGAAAAAGCAGGCCTGGAACCCATGGGCGCGTTCAAAGGGTTTGCAGTTGCCGGGTGCGAGCCGGACGAAATGGGCATTGGCCCTGTGTTTGCCGTGCCTCGCCTTTTGGAACGTCACGGTCTCAAGATTGATGATGTCGACATCTGGGAATTGAACGAAGCCTTTGCATCCCAAGCTTTGTATTGTCGGGATCGTTTGGGCATCGATCCCGAGAAATACAATCTGAATGGTGGGTCCATTGCGATTGGTCATCCATTTGGAATGACGGGCGCGCGTATGGTTGGACATATCATGCGGGAAGGGAAACGTCAGGGCGCAAAGCTGGGCGTGGTGACAATGTGCATCGGTGGCGGAATGGGTGCCGCCGGTTTGTTCGAGATTTATTGATGGACCTATCTTATTCACCGCAAGAACAGGCGTTCCGGTCAGAGGTCAAAACCTTCCTGAAGGATGACCTTCCGCCGGAAATCGCGGACAAAGTGCGACGCGGTGTTGAGCTGACCAAAGACGACATGGACCGGTGGCACAGCATTCTGAATGCGCGGGGCTGGTTGGCGCAGAACTGGCCTAAATCCTTTGGTGGGGCAGAATGGAACGCGGTTCAGCGACATATCTGGGAAGAAGAAGCCGCCGCAGCAAATGCACCGCGGATCGTTCCATTTGGACTGTCTATGTTGGCCCCTGTTCTGATGAAATTCGGTTCCGAGACGCAGCAAAAATACTGGTTGCCGCGACTTCTTGATGGATCTGACTGGTGGTGTCAGGGATATTCCGAACCCGGTGCTGGATCGGATTTGGCGTCACTCAAAACGCGCGCCGTGCGCGACGGTGATCATTATGTGGTCAATGGTCAAAAGACATGGACCACGTTGGGCCAGCACGCGAATATGATCTTTTGTCTTGTGCGAACGGACCCTGACGTCAAACAGCAAGAAGGGATTTCCTTTTTGTTGATCGACATGGACATTCCGGGCATCGAAGTGCGCCCGATCATTTTGCTGGATGGCAGCCATGAAGTGAACGAAGTGTGGTTCACCGACGTCCACGTTCCCGTCGAAAACCTTGTGGGGGAAGAAAACAAGGGATGGACCTACGCCAAGTATCTGCTCACCCACGAACGCACAAATATCGCGGGTGTTGGATATAGTCGGGCAGGGTTAGACAACGTCAAACGGATTGCGCGTTCCGCACGACATAATGGGAAGCCACTGATCCAGAACCCACATTTTGCCGCCCGTATGGCTCAAGTGGAAATCGACCTAAGCGCAATGGCGACGACCAATTTACGGGTTATTTCCAAGGCGGCGGCGGGAGATGCTCCGGGTGTTGAGGCGTCGATGCTTAAAGTGAAAGGCACAATTATACGACAGGAGATAAATGACCTGACCCGGCGCGCTGTTGGCCCCTATGCGATGCCTTTCGCAAGCGAAGCCGTGGAAGGCGCAAATGACGGGGTGCCTGATCCTTTTGAGGCCGGACCAGTTGCGGCGGATTACTTTAACAACCGGAAGCTTTCGATTTTTGGCGGATCTAATGAGATCCAGCGCGGGATCATCGCAAAGGTAAAGCTTGGAGGCGGGCGATGAATTTTGATCTGACCGAAGAGCGACAAATGCTGCAAGACACGTTGCGGCGCTATCTGGCAGATAAATACACAACTCAGGTGCGCAACGACATTCTGGACAGTGAAGCCGGGATTTCCGCTGAAATCTGGAGCGAACTGGCTGAATTGGGCATCATCGGCGCATTCTTTGCGGATGAACACGGCGGATTTGGCGGTACCGGTTTTGATGTCGCCGTTGTGTTCGAAGAATTAGGCCGCGCCGGAGTCGTTGAGCCATTGATGGAAGTGTTGGTGGCCGGGCATGTTTTGGCAAAAGCGGGTCATAGCTTGATCGAAGACGTGATTGGTGGTGGCGTCCACCTTGCGATTGCTCATGGCGAACCGGCAAGCCGATATGATACCGATACTGTTGAAACTCAGTTTGCTGATGGCAAACTTTCAGGTCGCAAAGCCGTTGTGATCAATGCCGAAGCTGCCGACTATTTTGTTGTGTCAGCGCGGGATGGGGAAACAACGTCTTTGTATCTGGTTGCGGGCGACGTGGCGGGTGTCACTGTGCAGGGTTACCCTCTCTTGGCGGGTGGTCGAGCAGGCGAGGTCACGTTTGAGAACACGCCGTGTGAAGCATTGGATGTCGCTGCGGACACCCTAGACCTAGCACTTGATTTTGGAATTGTTGCGCAATGCGCCGAAACGCTTGGGGCAATGGAAACGGCCACGGCGTTGACTGGCGAATACCTGATGACGCGTCAACAATTTGGCCGCCCAATCGGCACGTTTCAGGCGTTGCAACACCGAATGGCTGACGTTCTTATCGAACTTGAACAGGCCAGATCAGCTGTGATCAACGCCGCCGGAAACCTTGAGAATGACGCGCGGACTCGCGACATGGCGTTGTCTGCAGGTAAAAACCTGCTTGGGCGTGCCGGACGTTTGGTGGCCGAAGAGGCCATTCAATTGCATGGCGGCATCGCCATGACACAGGAATACGAATTGGCCCATATCGCGAAACGTATTATGATGGCCGATCATCGGTTTGGCGACACGGATTATCATCTGGAGCGGTTTATTGAACTTTCAACAGCCTGAAGACCCATTGATCATTCGTGACGAAACTGGTGCGCAGACGTTGCTGGGATATGTCGTCGACCTTCAGAAAGATCAGGCCCAATGTCACCTTGAGATTGGGCCGCAGCACGGAAACCGTCACGGTAGCCTGCATGGAGGTATCATGGCCTGCATGTTGGACAATGCGATGGGATATGCTGCCGCCCTCGAATTTGACAAAGGCGGCCGACCGACGGTGGCGACCTTGTCGATGACAACCAACTTTTTGGCCCCTGCACGCGGGGGGCGGGTCACTGCGCAAGGGGCTGTGTCAGGGGGTGGGCGGAGCACGCTTTTTACCACGGGTGAATTGATCGATGCAGAAGGCAGAATTCTTGCAACTGCGACAGGTGTGTACAAAAGGATCAAGGCATGAGTGCGCGGCTGGAAGACGCGGGGGATCGCATCATCATCTGGAACGGCAACGCGTCACGACGGGGGGCTTTGTCACCTAAACTCTATACCGCGATCCAAGATGCGTTAAATCTTGCGCAAGACACACGTATACGCGCGATCATACTGACATCTGAGGGCGGTTTTTTCTGTGCTGGAGGGGATTTGAACGTGCTGATTTCCCGGCGCGAACTGTCCGAAGAAGACCGGCGCGAAAAGGTAGACGACTTGCACGATCTTGTGCGTGGGATCAGGGCGTCGCCTGTTCCTGTGATTGCCGCCGTAAAAGGCGGTGCTGCGGGTGCCGGGGCGTCGTTGGCCTTGACCTGTGATTTCATCGTGGTTGAGGCGGGAGCCAAATTCACCGCCGCCTACGTCAAGGCCGGTCTTGTGCCCGATGCCGGGTTAACCGCCGCCCTGGCGCGCTTGGTGCCACGACCGTTGGCAATGGAAATGTGTGTTTTGGCGCGCCCGGTTACTGCGGAACGTATGCATGCTTTGGGGGCCATAAATGCAGTGGTTGATGCGGACGAGGTGATCGCAAGCGCCCACGCGTTGGTAGATGCAATCGCGGCAGGCCCCAGAACGGCCCAAGGTGTCATTCGATCCATGGTTGCCCAAGCTTACGATGTAACCGAAGCGGCGCAACTGGACACCGAACGTGATGCAATGGCGCGGGCCGCAGGTGGTCCCGAAGCCGCAGAAGGTATCGCCGCCTTTCTTGAAAAACGCGCACCAAAATTTCTTTGATGGAACGTGTCGAGGGATATCTAGCACATCAAGTTGCCAATCGCCCCGATGCGTTGGCTTTAACCGATGTTACGGGTGTGCGTTGGACTTACCGGGATTTGGATGCGGCGGCTGCGGAACTGGCCGCGCGAATGGTGCATGTAAAACCCGGCGACCGTGTCATGATTTTGTCCGAAAACTGCGGCGCGGCAGTTGCGGCGTTGTTTGCGGCATGGCGGGTTGGTGCCGCAGCCATTCCGATCAATGTGCGTCAATCCGAGGCCGAGATCGATCGCGTTATCGCGCACGCAAATCCGGCAATGATCTGGTTCACAACCGAGGTGTCCCCTGACGCTCGCGAGCATGCGGGCCGGTTGGGGGCCTTGCCTGTGTCCGGGGCGTTCGGGACCTTGGCCGAATTATGCAGAACCAGCGCGCCTGATCTGGATTCGGATATCGCGGTGTTGTTGTATACCACTGGCACAACCGGCGACCCCAAGGGTGTGATGCTGACCCATGCCAATGTGCGGTTTGGCGGCAAAACATCAGCAGAATTGCGATCCATCACCGCACATGATTTTGTATACGGAGTCTTGCCAACAACTCATGTATTTGGACTGTGTTCTGTTGTCGTGGCATCCATCTATGCAGGTGCGCCTGTTCGTCTGGTTCCACGCTTTGACGTCAACGTAGTGTTTGAAGCATTGCGCGACGGCATCACGTTGTTTTCGGGCGTTCCTCAGATGCATGCGGTGTTGATGGCCCATGCCAAAGCACAAGGCCTTGAACACCTGGAATCAACGACATTGCGGTATGTGTCGTCCGGTGCTGCGCCGCTTGATCCAACTTGGAAACGCGAAGCCGAAGCGTTTTATGGCGTCGCTGTTCAAAACGGGTACGGCATGACCGAAACGACGGCAGGCATTTGTGCGACATTACACGAAACTGGCAATCCGGATACGTCCGTTGGCCCACCCTTGCCCGAGGTTGAAATTCGCATCGATGTTGATGTTGAAGGCGGCGGCGATGGCATAGGAGAGGTTGAATCGCGTGGTCCGCATGTCATGCGCGGATATTACAAAAATGCGGATGCGACCACGGCGGCTTTGGATGATCAGGGATGGATGCGGACGGGTGATCTGGGTAGGATCGATGATCAAGGGTTTTTGCACATTTTGGGCCGCTCAAAAGAACTGATTATCCATGGCGGATTTAACGTGTATCCGCCCGAAGTCGAAGCAGCCCTGAACGACCATCCTGAAGTCATTCAGGCTGCCGTCGTCGGACGCATATTGGATGGGGATGAACAGGTTTTGGCGTTCTGTCAGGTTGCGCCCGATTGCAGTTTGAATGGCGATGATTTGAAGACCTTCATCCGTCCGAAACTTGCCGGATACAAACGACCCGCGCATATCATTTTGGCCAGTCAGCTACCGGCCGCGCCTACGGGGAAAATCCTAAAACACAAGCTGATCCGAACCTTCGAAGACAAGCTGCATTAACGCCCGCTTTGATTGAAATTGATCCTCGTGTAGTCTGGAGGCATTCATTTTAAGTAGGATTTATCGCCATGTCTTTGTCTGTCGCTACATTTAACGTCAAAAATCTGATTGGCCCGGGCCAATCGATCTATACCAGCTCCAAACCAGCATATACGCCAGAAGAGTTTGATCAAAAAACCCAATGGGTCGGTGCACGCATTGCCGAAATGGAAGCTGACGTTGTCGGATTTCAAGAAGTTTGGAGTGTTGATGCATTGCAAGCCTGTTTGGTCGCAGGCGGTATCGAAGACGAATATGAACTGGTCGCGCGTGATGCGCCTAGTCGATCACAAGTACAGGTCGCCTATGCCGTCAAGACAGGTATCTTGCGCGGTGAACCTGTTTGGCACGAGAATTTTCCCGAAGACGTTCGATTTCGCAAAGGCCAGACGTCACAGTCGACCAATCATATGGATGTCAGGATCAACAACTTTTCACGCCCCCCTTTGGAAATTCGGATCAAACCGCGTCGGGGTGCTCCTGAGATCGTTTTGTTCAATGCGCATTTGAAATCCAAACGGCCCATTGGTCTTGATTCCACTGACCAACGACGATTGCCTAGCCAAGACGAAATCGCCATTGGATCGGCTCTTGCCACCGTCCGTCGCGCCGCTGAGGCTGCCGCGCTTCGCGTTTTGCTGAACCGGCGCATGCTGGAAAACGACATCCCCTTTGTCGTCCTAGGGGATTTGAATGACGATTATTTAAGCGTGTCCACCACCATTGTAACAGGTGATCCATCGTACAAGCTGTTCGAGGCCAGCCGAGTTGGGTCTCGGGCATCGAAATTAGGTGACCTTGGGCTGTATTCGGTTCAAATGCTCAAGCAATACCGCAGTCTGCGCAATGTGCATTACACGCACATTTTCAAAAACAAGTTGGAAGTTTTGGACCACATTTTGGTATCTGAACAATTTTATGACCATTCGCCGAACCGCATTTGGGCCTATAATGATACTCGGTTTTGGAACGACCATCTGGATGATCATGGAACGACCAAACTGACCAGCGATCATGGGATCGTTTTGGCTGAGTTCGACTATAAGCCTATCGAGAAAGAGATTGAGCGGGCTGCGGCGCAGATTGGGTGAAAGGCATCCCATAGGCAGGAATTTCGAATGCGAGGGGTTTTAACGCTGAAGGTCATTGATTTCGTTGGTCACCTTAGTCGCGAGGTTTAGGTGATCACGCAGAAAGATTTGGGAGGCAGTATTGGAACGTCTTAAGTCCACACACCCTGGGCCGCATTGCGAATAGCGCGGATGTTTTCACCATATGGGGCGGGGTCGGCGACTGATCCGCCCCGAAAGACGGCTGATCCGGCAACCAAGACGTCTGCGCCTGCCTGTGCAACAATGGGTGCAGTCGAAGGATCTACACCTCCGTCGATTTCGATGTGAATTGGCCGGTCACCAATCATGTTGCGCAAGGATTTGATTTTGCTCGACATATCAATGAATTTCTGCCCCCCGAACCCTGGGTTAACAGTCATAACACAGACAAGATCAACAAGGTCCAGAACCTCGGCGACTGACTCAGCCGGAGTGCCCGGGTTCAACGCTACTCCGGGCCGCACGCCCGCCGCACGGATGGCCTGCAACGTCCGGTGAATATGCGGACCTGCTTCGACATGAGCCGTCAAAAAATCTGCGCCGGCATCGGCAAAATCCTGAATGTACGGATCAACAGGGGCGATCATCAGGTGCACGTCCATGATGCCTTTTATATGGGGGCGAATGGCTGCACAGGTCGCGGGTCCAAACGTAATGTTGGGAACAAAATGCCCGTCCATTACGTCGAAATGAATCCAGTCCGCCCCTTGTGCTTCCACCGCAGCACACTCCGCTCCGAAACTCGCGAAATCTGCCGCAAGGATTGAGGGAGCGATTTTGATCGAACGGTCGAATGTCATGGCAAGACTCCTTTTGAATTCCGTCTTATCGGGTATTGTATTCAAGACCAAGCAAGCAGTGGACTCTGGAAATCGCGATCTTGCTGGGCTTTGCTTCATCCCCAAACCTGCGGTTCGGGTTGGATGTGAGGAGATATAATTAATTTGACAATCGAATTAAAGTCTCCAAGACTGTAACTGACTGGGAGGGCATATGTATATCGGATTGGATCTTGGCACGTCCGGGCTTAGGGCGTTATTGACGGATGTAGAAGGTGCGCCAATCGGGTCAGCGACGTCCGATTACAACGTTTCACACCCGCACGCGGGGTGGAGCGAACAGAACCCCAGCGACTGGATCAAAGCGCTTGGGGCGTGTCTTGCGCAGATAAAGACCGAACATTCGGGTGCGTTTGATGCTGTGCGCGGGGTCAGTTTTTCAGGTCACATGCATGGCGCTGTGGTTTTAAACAAGGATGGCGAGGTTTTGCGGCCTTGCATCTTGTGGAATGACACACGTGCACATGCCGAAGCCGCCAGATTGGACCAGATGGCCGGGGTGCGCGACATCAGCGGCAATATCGTATTTCCCGGATTCACCGCGCCAAAGCTTGTGTGGATGAAGGCAAACGAACCAGACCTGTTTGATCAGGTTGCAACCGTCATGCTGCCCAAAGATTACCTTAGCTTTTGGCTGACTGGGCGGCGTGTCACTGACATGTCGGATGCGGCAGGCAGCGCGTGGTTGGATGTCTCAAACCGTCGGTGGAGCGCGGACCTTGTTGCGGCAAGTGACATGAATGAACGCCAGATGCCGGAGCTGTTGGAGGGCACGGATGTTGTTGGGAAAATCCTGCCTGATCGCGCGGCAACATTGGGATTGAATGCGAGTGTTCAAGTGGTTGCGGGTGGCGCTGACAATGCAGTGGCGGCCTGTGGTGTCGGCGCTTTGGGCGAAGGCGTGGCTTTCGTTTCGCTTGGGACATCTGGCGTTTTGTTGTCGGGTCGTGATCGGTGTGCCCCATCGCCACAAAGTGCCGTGCACACGTTTTGTCATGCGGTTCCCGGTCATTGGTATCAGATGGGTGTGAATTTGGCCGCGACGGATTGCTTAAACTGGCTGTCGCGCATTTCCGGCCAAACACCCGAAGCCTTAAGCGATACCGCGGGGGACACCTTGCAAGCGCCAACTGGCGTTCGGTTCTATCCCTATCTGAGTGGTGAGCGCACACCGCACAATGACAGCCAAATTCGGGCGGGGTTTACCGGGTTGGATGTGGGCACAGAGATTGGCGGCATGTCCCGGGCTGTGATGGAGGGCGTCAGCTTTGCATTGCGCGATAGTTACGAGGCGCTAAAGTCCACAGGATTAACGCTGGACGGTGCGTTGGCCATCGGTGGCGGGACGCGGTCTCGTATCTGGACTGAGATCCTTGCCACAACACTCAATCTGCCTTTGCATCGACCCGCACAGGGCGAATTTGGCGCGGCCTTAGGCGCAGCGCGGTTGGCCATTTGCGGCGTGACGGGTGCGACCCCGGAAAGCCTGATGTCGCGCCCGCCAATTGCAGACACAATCGAACCTAATCAAAATCTGATCGCCGCATTTGACGACGCTTATCAGGCGTTCCGCGCAGGCTATCCCAAATTAAAGGCACTCCAATGACGACAGGTTTTTTCGACGGCATTTCCAAAATTGCATACGAAGGAAAAGACAGCACCAATCCACTGGCCTTTCGCCATTACAACGCTGACGAAGTTGTTTTGGGTAAGCGGATGGAAGATCATTTGCGCTTTGCGGTGGCGTATTGGCATTCGTTCGCGTGGGAAGGCGGGGACCCTTTTGGGGGGCAAACATTCCAACGACCTTGGCATCCGCAAGATGATATGGGCCGCGCAAAAATCAAAGCTGATGTTGCCTTTGAAATGTTCGATATCCTTGGCGTGCCTTACTTTTGTTGGCATGACGCGGACATCCGGCCGGAAGGTGCAAATTTTGCCGAAAGCCTCGCGCGGTTAGAAGAGATCACTGATTATTTCGGTGAAAAGATGGAAGCGACCAACACAGGATTGTTGTGGGGCACTGCAAACATGTTCAGTCATCGCCGCTGGATGTCCGGTGCATCAACCAACCCTGACCCTGATGTGTTTGCCTATGCGGCGGCGACGGTCAAATCCTGTTTGGATGCGACCAAGAAATTGGGCGGTCAGAACTATGTTTTGTGGGGGGGGCGCGAAGGATATGAGACCCTTTTGAACACGAATATGGGTGCTGAACTTGACCACATGGGACGGTTTCTTTCGATGGTGGTCGACTACAAACATAAGATTGGCTTTGAGGGCGAAATCCTTGTGGAGCCAAAGCCGCAAGAGCCATCAAAACATCAGTATGATTTTGACGCGGCAACTTGCATTGGATTTCTGCGCAAATACGGCTTGGAAAACGATGTGAAGCTGAATCTGGAACAAGGCCACGCGATCCTCGCCGGACATTCGTTTGAACATGAAATTTCGGTTGCGACATCTGAGGGGATGCTTGGGTCCATTGATATGAACCGCAATGACTATCAATCTGGTTGGGATACGGATCAGTTCCCTAACAACACACCCGAAGTCGCGCTTTGCTATTATTTAATCCTTAAATCGGGTGGTTTGAACAAAGGCGGCACAAACTTTGACGCAAAGCTGCGTCGTCAGTCAGTGGATGCGGAAGATTTGATTGCGGGACATGTCGGCGGCATGGATATCTGCGCACGCGGCTTGAAAGCAGCAGCCGCAATGATCGAAGACGGCGGTCTCGAAGAAGCTTTGAAAGCGCGCTATGATGGCTGGAACACACCAGAGGCCAAAACGATGTTAGACAGCGATTTAGAAACAGTAGCACAACGCGTGATGAACGAAGGTATTGAGCCGGAACCACGGTCCGGAAAACAAGAAGTTCTTGAGAATTATGTCAACAGGTTCGTCTAGGGTGAAACATGTTCTGGCGGCCTTTTTTGTGGGCGCTGGAACAGGCGTATGGGCGATGGATTTACCGTCGCCTGATGTCAAATTCCCGGAACTGAATTCCGCGCAAGTAGAATTGGGCCACTTGCTGTTCTTTGATCCGATTTTATCCGGCAACAAAACTGTATCTTGTGCAACCTGCCATCATCCGCGGTTCAAGACGTCGGATGGTCAATCACTGGGGTTAGGGGATGGCGGTGTTGGGCTTGGACCTGATCGCAAAGTTGATCCAGACAATCAGCCCGAACAGCGTATCCCCAGAAATTCGCCAGCGTTGTTTAATCTTGGCGCGCCGGAATTCACCAGCTTCTTTCACGATGGCCGTCTCGAAACGGACCCATCACGCGACAGCGGCATTCGCACGCCCTTAGGGGGCGAGATGGAAGCGGGTTTTGCCAACGTCCTTAGCGCACAAACCATGTTTCCTGTCCTCAGCGGAGATGAGATGGCTGGGCATTATTCCGAAAATGACGTTAGCCAAGCGGTTCGGCAGGGTTTGATTACGGGGGCAGGGGGCGCTTGGGAAATTTTGTCCCGTCGCATTTCGGGCGTGCCGGAATACAAAAGTCGCTTTGAAAAGCTTGGCGTTCATCAGGTGCATTTTACCGACATCTCTGATGCAATCGCGGCATTCGTCGATTTTGAATGGCGCGCGACGGCGTCGCCATTTGATCTCTTCCTTAGGGGTAAAGCAGACTTATCTGCACCTGAAACACGCGGTATGACTTTGTTTTACGGGGCGGCAGGGTGCGCCAATTGCCATTCCGGATTGTTTCAAACCGACCACAAATTCCACGCGATTGCGATGCCTCAAATTGGGCCGGGCAAGGCCGCCCGCTTTGAAACACATGCCCGCGACACTGGCCGCATGCGTGTGACTGGACGTGCCGAGGATGCATATCGATTTCGTACACCTTCATTGCGCAACGTGGCCCACACTGGTCCTTACGGGCATTCAGGATCATTCGCATCACTTGAGGCCGTCATTCGACATCACCTAGACCCTGTAGCCAGCCTGCAGATGTATGACCCCGCTCAGGCGGTTCTGGCCGACGGTCCAGAGTTTGACGATTGGCGCGTGATTGCGGATGCCAATGAAATGTCATCGATCGCTGATGCCAACGAACTAGAGCCGACATCGCTTAGTGACAGCGAAGTGCAAGATTTGATCGCGTTCTTAAATGCGTTGACCGATCCATTCAGTCTGCGCGGGCGATTGGGCATTCCCGCACAAGTCCCAAGTGGGTTACCGGTGGATCGCTAATAGGATGTGAGGCGTGCGTTTTGGCTGTCTTTGGTTATACGCAGGCGTCGGTTAGATGTGGTTTCGATCCAATCGCTTTGTTCGCCCTGCGGCCAACGCACCCGGACACGCACAGTGTCATTTGCAGCCAAGCCAAAATGTTGCGGCACCGCACTTCCGCCAGCGTGTCCACCGCCGACAGTGATTTCCCGAGATTGAATGCCTTGGTCGTCTTCTACCTCGATCAAAGCGCCGACCGCATGCGTGTTTGCACCCTCTAGATTGACGTCTAAAGATAGCCAGTGCCCCGTCGTTTTAGTTGTGTTTTGCCATACTTCTAAGGCGGCGCGCCGGTTCACAACTGCCAGATCAAGCAAGCCGTCATTGTTGAAATCAACCAGTGCTGCGCCTCGGGCGCGATGCAGGCTTGCGACGCCGGCTGTGTCACCATTTTCTTTGAAACGCCCATCGGGTTGCTGGATCAAAAGGTTATTGGGGTCTTCCATCGCGTTGCCTGGCATTTGCTGGACATTGCCTTTGGCGATGAACACGTCTTCGCGCCCATCGTTCTGGATATCGCCAAACGCGATGTGCCATCCTGTCGACGGGCGCCCGTCATCACCGATGTACGGGCGTTGCGCGGCGGTTCCGACGTCAAAGGGAACGTCTACAAATGTGGGGCCGTCACCTTGACGTCGCATCAACCGCTGATCGCCCATGGATGATAGAAACACTTCGTCGCGACCATCGCGATCAATGTCCCGCGTTGCGATGCCCATGCCCCAAAGTTTGTGTTCAGACCATCCATCTTCTGCTGCAAATAAACGGGGTGGCGTTTCCATCGCCCATAGTTGTTCGCGCCCGTCACGGACAAAATAATGGCGATCGTTCGAAACCCGAAGATCAGCATGCCCGGATCGATCCCAATCGGTAAACAAAATCGATAAGGCGCAATGGCCGGGGCTGAGGATCGTGTTTGAATAACCCGATTGCGCAGGTCGCCACAGCGTGTTGGTATCACAAGCTTCGAACGGTCCCGTGGGATCAGCACGATCCACATAGTGACCAAATGCAAAGGTCGGCGCGGTTTGACCGGGTTCCCATGTCGCGCTGAATGCGGTGGTCCACTGATCCTCAAAATCGATGCCGGGCAGCGACATCGTTGAAAAACTGCAATCGCCGTTTCCCTTCAGGAATTGATCTGGCCCTACTCTTAATAACACCAGATCAAGATGTGCATCCCCGTCCAAGTCCATTGGGTACGCGCCGGAAACTCCGGTTATGTCGATCGTTTCTGCCACAAAGGAAATGTCATGTTCTGAGGTGTTTCGAAAGAGGCTCAGTGGGTTCGCCCCCCCTGCAGCGATCATGTCCGGTCGGGCGTCATCATTGCAGTCAAACACGGCTAATCCGCCGCCCACAAAATGCTCCCAGCCACCGTCATAGACGTGGTTTGGAACATCAATCGGGGTAAACCGAATGTCATCCGCAACAACTGGAGTGGTCAACAGGCAGGCTAAAACGACGTTACGCATCTTCAAGGTCATCCACAGCCAGATCGCGAATGTAATCAAGAGCAAAGGCAGCAGCGCCGCGAGCCCACATGGCGTTGCCCCATTTATGAACAACGACTTCGGGTGGCGGTTTGTCGATATCCACGATGGACTTGCGCATTTGTTCGATGACGGTCTCAGCATAAAGGTGATCGAATTGCATCTGCTCGCCGGCCAGAATGATCAGTTCAGGATCGAAAATGTTCACCAAATTGGCTAGTCCCAAAGCGAACATTCGCCCGGCCCGGTCAACCACACTTTTGGCGAGGCCATCGTTGTTTTTGGCCGCTGTTAGAACTTTTGTCACGGCGTCTTGAGTCGTCAGATCAGCGCCGACCAGCCCGACGCTGACGGCTTCGCGTTGCAGGGCGTAATCAGCCACGTAGGCTTCTAGGCAGCCACGTTGTTCGCAGCGACAGAGAGCGCCTTCCAATTGGACTTTGGTGTGACCAAATTCACCACCCGAACCGCGAGCGCCGCGATATAGTTGTCCACCGATGACAATGCCCATGCCGACGCCACTTTCAATTGTCACGACGATGAAATCGGAATGCTGGCGACCATGTCCAAATTCGGCTTCGGCCATCGCGACAAGGTTGGCATCATTATCGACGAACACAGGGCAATTTAACCGGGTGGTCAACACGTCCACAAAATTCACATTGCGTTGCGTCAGAGACGGGGACCAATATACCAACCCAGTGTCGGCCCGAATGAGGCCAGCCAATGCCACACCGACGCCAGATATATCTTTGGTTTCGATGTCAGCCACCAAGGCCAATGACTCCAGTCCTTGGGCAATGGCTTCGGCCAAGTCTTTGGGTTTGTGGCGCCCGGGTTTCAATGGGCAATCCAAGGCAACAAGGTCAGCGCCGTCGAAATCCATCAACACGAAAGACAATGAGGCATCCGAGACCTTGATCCCAGCCACAAGCCGGGCAGCCCCCGATATCTTGAGGTTGATTTTTGGGCGTCCGCGCCGCGCATCAAGATCCTTGGGGGGCGTGATTTCTTCGATCAAACCGCCGCGTAACAGATCGGCTGTGATCGTTGTGACAGTAGCGCGGCTTATGCCTGTTCGTTCGGACAGATCGATCCGAGGAATCGGTCCAGATTGCGCGATCTCTCGCAGCAGCAGTCGAAGACTTTCAGATCGTTGGTGACCAAAGGCCATGATAAATAACACTTTTTAGACGCGCCGAACATTCTTTCTTTTCAGCTATCGGGTCAACACTGCGCGAAAAAAAGTACTTTGTCTAATTTAATTTGCGTTGCGAATTAAATTAGATCATAGTGATTCCATCGTGTCCCGGTGAAGTGAGTCGGGGTGTATCCAAGGGAGGAACACATGAAGTTCATGAAAACCGCAGCTGCAGTATTTACTGCAACCGTTGTCGGAACAGCAGCTTTGGCAGCTGACATTACAGTCGGCGTTAGCTGGTCGAATTTCCAGGAAGAACGTTGGAAGACAGACGAAGCGGCGATGAAAGCAGCATTGGAAGCGGCTGGCGCAACTTACATTTCTGCCGACGCTCAGTCTTCGTCAGGCAAGCAGCTTGCTGACGTTGAAGCGTTGATTGCGCAAGGTGCAAATGCGTTGATCATTTTGGCTCAAGATGCATCGTCCATTGGACCTGCGGTTCAAGCTGCTTCAGACGAAGGCATTCCGGTCGTTGCATATGACCGTTTGATCGAAGACGCCCGTGCATTTTATCTGACATTCGACAACGTCGAAGTCGGTCGGATGCAGGCGCGTGCTGTTTTGGAATCGCAGCCAAAAGGCAACTACGTCATGATCAAAGGATCACCGACTGACCCGAACGCGGACTTTTTGCGCGGCGGTCAGCAGGAAATCCTGCAAGCAGCGATCGACGCTGGTGACATCACCATCGTTGGGGAAGCTTACACAGATGGTTGGGTACCTGCGAACGCACAGCGCAACATGGAGCAAATCCTGACAGCGCAAGACAACAAAGTGGATGCTGTTGTTGCGTCGAATGACGGTACAGCTGGTGGTGTTGTTGCGGCACTGACAGCACAAGGAATGGCAGGCATTCCTGTTTCAGGTCAGGACGGCGACCACGCAGCGTTGAACCGTGTTGCGACAGGTACGCAAACAGTGTCCGTGTGGAAAGATGCGCGCGCATTGGGTAAAGCGGCTGGCGAAATTGCCGTTGCTTTGGCCGGTGGAAAAGCCGTTGACGGTGCTGCCGAATGGACATCGCCATCGGGCACAACGTTGAATTCCATTTTCTTGGCACCCGTTCCTGTGACTAAGGACAATCTGAATGTTGTTCTGGACGCTGGTTGGATCGCCAAAGACGCATTGTGCGCGGGCTCGACCTTGGCTGTTTGTAACTAAGCACTCTTAAAATACCTTCGGCCTTAACGGGCCGAAGGACCTTTTCATATTCCCCTGACAAGTAGACGGACAAAGAATACTGTTGCGGATAACTCCGCGCGCACCGTTGTCTTGCGAAAACAAATCATGCGACCTGAGGGGTCTTGCACATGCAGAACCAGGCCAAAAATTTGATCAACAAGCTGGGGATCGATGCCCGGTTGTTGGGAATGATCGGAGCATTGATCGTCTTATGGATCGCATTCGATCTCTTTACAGGCGGGCGGTTCCTGACCCCGCGCAACTTGTTTAACCTATCCGTTCAGACCGCTTCTGTTGCGGTTATGGCGACAGGCATGGTGTTTGTCATCGTCACCCGCAATATCGACCTTTCCGTTGGTTCGATGTTGGGCTTTATCGGGATGACAGTCGCCGCACTGCAAGTGCAATGGCTTCCGGAAATGGTTGGGCTAGGGCATTGGTCTATTTGGATTATCGCAGTGGCCGCCGCCATTTTCATGGGGTCGATCCTTGGCGCGTTTCAGGGGTGGGTGGTCGGATACCTGACAGTTCCGTCCTTCATCGTGACACTGGGTGGTTTGCTGGTTTATCGCGGCGCGATGTGGTGGGTGACCAAAGGTCAAACACAAGCGCCGCTTGATCCCACATTCAGATTGTTGGGTGGCGGCGCAGACGGTACGTTGGGGGAAACCATATCTTGGGCTTTTGGCATACTGGCGGCGGTCATTTCCGTTGTTTTGATCCTTCTCAGTCGTCGACGCAAATCCAGCCACGGCTTTGTCGTCAAACCATTCTGGGCCGAAGCCATTTTGATGGGGCTCGCGGGTGGTTTGGTGATCTGTTTTGTTTGGGTCATGAACAGCTATCCAATCGCCAAGGGCGCTTTACCTCGTATCGCTGAGGCGCGCGGCGTCGAAGTCGTCGAAGGGCTAACGCTTTACCACGGGGTCGCGATCCCGGTTGTGATCCTTTTGATTGTCACCGTGTTAATGACCATCGTTTCGCAACGCACCCGCTTTGGACGATACATCTATGCGACAGGGGGCAATCCCGAAGCCGCAGAATTGTCCGGCATCAATACGCGCCTATTAACCGTTAAGGTTTTTGCGTTGATGGGGGCATTGACCGGGCTGTCAGCTGTGATTGCATCGGCCCGCTTGGGGGCAGTGGATGTGGGCCTCGGGACGTTAGACGAATTGCGCGTTATCGCCGCTGCCGTGATCGGCGGCACCGCATTGGCCGGTGGGTTCGGAACCATTTATGGTGCCGTGATCGGAGCCGTCATCATGCAGTCTTTGCAATCTGGGATGGCGTCTGTTGGTGTCGATGCACCGCTTCAATCCATTGTCGTTGGTGTGGTCTTGGTCTTCGCCGTCTGGGTCGACATCGTATATCGCCGCCGCGCAGGCGTGTAGGGGAGAAACAACATGAACACGCAAACACCTCTTGTTGAGATGAAGGATATTTCCATCAGCTTTGGTGGTATCCGCGCAGTGGACAGCGTTTCAGTTGATTTGATGCCGGGCGAAGTTGTCGGCCTTCTTGGCCACAACGGTGCGGGTAAATCTACGCTGATCAAAATCCTGTCTGGGGCGTATCAGATGGACAGCGGCGAAATTCGCATCAATGGCGAAAAGGCCGACATTCAAAACCCACGGGACGCGCGCACCTATAACATCGAGACGATCTATCAGACACTTGCTTTGGCGGATAACCTAGACGCTGCATCCAATTTGTTTTTGGGCCGCGAATTGGTGACTGGAGCCGGTTTCGTCGACGATGACGCGATGGAGGCTGAAACGCGCAAGATCATGGCGCGACTGAACCCAAACTTTAAAAAGTTCGCGGAACCGGTCAGTGCATTGTCGGGTGGTCAAAGGCAGTCTGTTGCCATTGCGCGCGCCGTTTATTTTGATGCGCGCATATTGATTATGGACGAACCGACGGCTGCGTTGGGCCCGCATGAAACTCAAATGGTGTCTGAGCTTATCCAACAACTGAAGGCGGAGGGCATTGGAATTTTCCTGATCAGTCACGATATCCATGATGTTATGGAATTATGTGACCGGGCCAGTGTCATGAAAAACGGGCAATTGGTCGGAACGGTTGACGTTGCTGACGTTACAGACGATGACCTGCTGAGTATGATCATTCTAGGCAAGAAACCGGGCGACTTGTAATGAATCAGACTAACGGCGCAGAGCCGTTTGGGCTTGTGGCTGATGTTGGGGGCACCAACACGCGTTTGGCGCGTGTGGGGGCGTGTGGTGTTTTAAAAGACAGCGTGACCAGCCGTCCTAACAAAGACGTTGGTTGTTTCGATGAGTTGGTGTGCAGTTACCTTAAGGATGCGCCGCATCCGAAAGAGATTGTGATTGCGGTCGCTGGTCCTGTGGATGGCAAGAAAGCGCGTCTGACAAATCGCAATTGGGATTTTGATGCTGATCGTTTGGGATCCAAATTGGGAGCAAATCGGGTCAAGTTGATAAACGATCTTGAAGCCCTTGCAAAAGCCGTTCCAACCATCGCGTCAGATGCTGTCGAACCGTTGCACGCAGGTGCACAATTGGGGCAGCCGGGGCAAGCATTGGTTGTCGGGTTAGGAACAGGTTTTAACGTCGCCGCAGTTGATACGTCAAGCGGGGCAACATTTTCCGCCGAGCTGGGTCACGCCAGTTTGCCGGCCCCTGTCTTGGCCTATTTGGAACAGCATGTGACAGATACGTCATCCTTCGAAAGCGTCGAAAATCTGTTTTCGGGCGTCGGCCTTTTGAACCTTGGGCGTGTCATGGGGATTAACGCAGAAAGCGCCAAAGAGATTGCCCAAAGCGACGACCCAAAAGCGAAAAACGCCTTGGATATCGTGACCGTCGCATTTGGGCTTATGGTGCGCGAAATCGCTTATATGTATTTCCCGCGCGCAGGTATTTTCTTCAACGGCTCTATGGCGCGAACATTACTTGCCCCTGACCGGCGTGACAGAGTGTTGGAGCCATTGCGTTTAGATCAGAATTTCGACGGGCAATTCGCACGATTGCCAGCCTATCTGATCGTGTCGGACAGTGTCGCGTTAGGGGGCTGCGCCGCGCATTTGCTCGGTGAGTCCTGAGACGGAGTATATCAAGAGGACTGTGTTCCCATTCGTGAAATGGCATGTGCGCTTGTCGCGAACCCGACCATTTTCTGCTCCATGTAAAAATCAAAACTCCAATCACCACCGTCGCGACCAATTCCAGATGATTTCATTCCGCCGAACGGGGCAGGTAGATGGCGAACGTTCTCTGAGTTGACCCAGATCATGCCCGCATCAAGCGCATTGGTGACCCGTAAGGCCCGCGTCAGGTCATTGGTCCAAACATATCCCGTCAGCCCGTAATCGGTATCATTCGCAATCTCGATTGCTTCTTGTTCCGTCGAAAACCGAATGGATGTCAGGACGGGCCCAAAAATCTCGTCACGTGCAATCGACATATCGTTCGTCGCTTGAGTGAATAATGCAGGTGAGATGCAAAGCGCGTCATCTGCCCCAACAGGAACACCGCCCGTTGTCAAAATCGCCCCGGCCCTTTGACCGGCTTTGATATAGGACATGACCTTTTTGAAATGCGTCGCGTGAATAAGCGGGCCAACTTCCGTCGTGGGATCCAAAGGGTGACCCACCTTGATCGACGCTGCGCGTTCCGCAAGGCGCGTTTCAAATTCATCTGCAATACTGTCTTGGACAAGCAATCGCGATGACGACGTACATCGCTGACCGTTCAAAGCATATATGCTGAGCAGCGCCGCATCCAAGGCGCGGTCCATGTCACCGTCCTCAAAAACCAGAATGGGGTTTTTGCCACCCAACTCGAAATGCACTCGTTTCAAAGTCGGCGCGCCTTGGGCCATGATCGCGCTGCCGGTTGCGCCTTCTCCGACAAATGCGATTGCGCGAATGTCCCGGTTTTGGGTCAACGCGCAACCGGCCTCTTCGCCCATTCCGTTGACAAGGTTCAGGACACCGGGTGGAAGACCGCAGTCGATACAGATGTCCATCAATAACCGCGCTGTCACGGGCGCGAACTCGGCCGGTTTCAAAACAACGGTACAGCCAGCGGCCAAAGCGGGTGCTATTTTCCACGTGGCCAGCATGAACGGTGTGTTCCAAGGCGTGATGATGCCAACAGGTCCAATGGGCACGCGTGTCGTGATGTTCATCAATTTTGAAGAGGGGAGAAATTGCCCATCATTTGCGGCGGGCACCTTGTCGGCAAAGAACCGGAAATTTGCGGAACTGCGTTCTGCCGTGTTGGCGACAAAGCGTAAGGGTTGACCAGTATCCCAAGCTTCTAACAACCCAATTTCTTCAGCGCGCTCATTAATCGCATCAGCAATTGCATGTAAGATATGTTTGCGTTTTTCGGCGGGCATGTCTCGCCACTTCGGAAAGGCAAGTTTGGCGGCGGTCGCTGCCATTGCAACGTCCTTAGCATCTGAACGCGGGGCGGTTGCTATCCGGCTGTGATTGATTGGTGAATGCACATCGAACCAATTTTCCGATCGCGCCGGGACGTCTTGGCCATTAATGTGGTTCAGAACAGGCCTATGCGAATACTGTTCCAAAAGTGGAGCCAGCTTCTTTAGGTTGGCCTCGAGCTTTGACATGATCATGTCCTTCAAAACAGGAATTCCGCCTAATCCTTGTGCAATGCGAATTTCGAATGTGAAAGCGTGAAATTGTATGCCTTGGATTGTATCGATTTTGGCATACTGGCGATGATGACAGCCCTTTTTCTCTGAGCTAGTACCCAATCTGCCAAGCCTATTTATAGCGTGGCGGAATCTGAATTGATCGGGCGTAATTTGGCCGATTTCGACCCTCCAAAAGATCACGATATGAAACTAAAGCTTGCATTTTGCCTTACTTATACGTGTGCTGGTTGCATCATTCATTTTAGGGGAGTTCACTCATGAAGATGCGCAACGTATTCACACTTTCGGCGGCGACAGTGTTGTTAGGGGCTGTGGCTTTTGCTGATGTACATCCTGAAACCGGCGAAACCTTGGCCGAGGATCAAACATTTACGTATCGCATGTCCGATGGTCTAAAGACGCTCGATCCGCAACTGAATGAAGAAACCATCGGGTTTCACATCATTCGTCAGTTGTTTGAAGGACTGCTGAACCAAGATGAAGACGGCAGTCTGATCCCAGGTGTCGCTGAAACTTGGGAAGCGTCCAACGGCAACAAAACGTGGACATTCAAGCTGCGTGAAGATGCAAAATGGTCAGATGGCAGTTCGGTAACGGCGGGCGATTTTGTCTATGCGTGGCAGCGCGCAACGGACCCGGTAACTGCGTCACCTTATGCTTGGTATTTGGAAATCACATCGATCGTGAATGCAGGTGCGATTTTAGCAGGCGACATGACACCCGACAAATTGGGTGTATCTGCGCCGGATGATCGCACGCTTGTTGTTAATCTCGAAGCGCCGTTGCCCTATTTCCCAGCGATGACGACCTATGCCACGCTATTCCCCGCGCATAAAGCGTCCATCGATGCCCATGGAGAGGCGTGGACAAGGGTCGGCAATATCGTCTCGAACGGGGCCTATACACTTGCCAGCCGCAGCGTCGGCGAAAAGATCGAGATGGTGAAATCCGACACGTATTGGGATAGCGACAACGTTATCATCACCGATATTACGGGCCTGGTCATCAATGACCCCAACCAAGCATTGACGCGTTGGAAGGCAGGCGAATTGGATTACATGGATGACCTGCCGCCCGGTCAATTCCCAACGCTTCAGAAAGATCATCCGGGCGAAGCGTTCAGCACACCACGCCTGTGTTCCTATTACTATGCGTTCAATCAGACCGAGACAGGCAACCCAGCGCTGAAAGACCCGAATGTGCGTCGCGCTTTGAGTTATGCAATTGATCGCAACGTGATCGTTGATCAGGTATTGAAAGGCGGGCAAACGGCGGCGTTCAACTTTGCCCATTACGCGACGGCTGGCTTTGAAATGCCACCGATTGAATATGCGGATCTAAGTCAACAGCAACGCGATGAAATCGCAAAAGAGCTTTTGGCCGAAGCTGGGTTTGGCAAGGACGGCGCGCCTTTAAACCTCAAGCTGATCTACAACACCTCAGAATCCCACAAGGCGATTGCGACAGTCGTAACCCAGATGTGGAAGCAAAAGTTGGGTGTTGAAACGACGCTCGCGAATTATGAATGGAAGACCTACATTGATATTCGCGGTGCTCAAGAATTCGATGTCGCACGGTCCGCATGGTGTGGAGACTACAACGAGGCGTCAACCTTCCTTGATCTGGTGACAACAACACACGGATCAAATGACGGAAAATACTCGAATCCCGAAGTTGATACCTTGATGGCGGCGTCAAAAACAGCTGACGACCCGCAGCCGAACTATACAAAAGTCGAGCAAATTTTGGCGAGCGAAATGGGTATCGCGCCGATCTATCACTATGCAAACACGTTCATGTTGCGAGACGGCTATAAGGGTTGGGCCCAAAACAACGTGGAAAACAACTGGTATGTGCGCGATCAATATCGCGTGTCTAAGTAACTATTTGGGTGCGGAGCTCGTTTTCGCACCCTTAATCACCTAAGATATGATTGCTTATTCCCTCCGTCGGCTTCTGATTGCGATTCCAACGCTTCTTGCGTTGATCGTGATATCGTTTGCTTTGATGTACGTCGCGCCAGGTACGCCGTTCACAACAGAACGCGGATTGCCGCCCGAGGTCATGGCAAATCTTGAAGCAAAATACGGGCTGGACGACCCGTTCCTATTGCAACTTTGGCGCTATATTGTTGGGATCGTCACGCAATTCGATTTTGGGCCCTCGTATTTCTACAAAGACCAAACCGTAAGCGACATCATCGTTCAGGGATTTCCGGTTACGCTAACCTATGGCATTTGGTCGTTCGTTTTTGCCATGAGCGCGGGCATGAGCTTGGGGTTGGCCGCAGCGATTTATCAAAATACGTGGTTGGATTACCTAGCCATAGGTGTATCGATTGGTGCGCAAGTGCTGCCGAATTTCGTCATGGCACCGATCTTGGTTCTGATATTCACGCTTTGGCTGGGGTGGTTGCCGGGTGGTGGATGGAACGGGGGGCAGTGGCAGAACGTGATCATGCCCGTGATTGCATTGTCCACGTCTTTCATGGCCTCGATTGCACGTCTGACCCGGTCTTCGATGTTGGAGGTGTTGAATTCAAATTTCATCCGCACGGCAAAATCGAAAGGCTTGCCAGCCTACGTTTTGATTTTTCGCCATGCCTTAAAGCCGGCGATGTTGCCTGTCATCAGCTATTTGGGGCCGACCTTTGTAGGAATGATCACCGGGTCAGTTGTGATCGACGTGATATTTTCGACCGGAGGCATCGGTCAGTTTATGGTCAATGCAGCGTTTAACCGGGACTATCCCGTTATTATGGCTATCACGGTTTTGACCGGGGCATTGACGATCTTGTTTTCGCTGTTGGCGGATATTGCATACGCATGGATCGATCCAAAGATTAGGTATTGATTGATGAGCATCCTAATCAATAAATCCGCAACTTCTACGCTTGCCGAAATCAAAGGGCGTTCCCTTTGGGGGGATGCGCGTATTCGGTTCCTGAAAAACAAAGCTGCGCTGACATCGTTGATCGTTTTGGTCTTGATTGCAATGTTTGCCGCTTTCGGGGGGCAATTTGCGGCGTTTTCGAACGAAGAAATCAATTGGGGTGTGATTGGCAATGTTCAGACGGCAGGGCGTCCGTCTTTCGAAAGCGGACATTACTTTGGCGCAGATCAGCTGGGGCGTGATTTGTTCGCTCGAACGGTTCAAGGAACCCAAGTGTCGTTGATGGTGGGGCTGGTCGGCGCGGGTGTCGCTGTATTGGTGGGCACGCTTTACGGGGCCACGGCCGGATATTTAGGGGGGCGCGTCGATGATGTGATGATGCGGATTGTCGATATCCTAATCGCGGTGCCTTACATGTTTGTGTTGATCCTAATATTGGTCATGTTTGGGCAGTCTTTGGTCATGCTTTTTGTCAGCATTGGCCTGATCTCATGGCTTGAAATGTCCCGGATCGTCCGCGCGCAAACGCTGTCGATAAAGAACAAAGAATTCGTCGAAGCAGCCGTGGCCACAGGCGTGTCTACACCGCGGATCATCCTGCGCCATATCGTGCCGAACCTGTTGGGCGTCGTTGCGGTTTACGCGACCTTACTTGTGCCCAACATGATCATTTTCGAAAGCTTTGTGTCGTTTCTTGGCTTGGGGGTTCAAGAACCTTCGACCTCTTGGGGGGCTTTGATTTCTGAGGGCACAGACCAGATGAACTATGGCACCCTGTGGCAGCTTTTGTTCCCACTTTTCTTCTTTGTAACGACGCTGTTTGCTTTCTTTTTCATTGGTGATGGTCTGCGCGACGCTTTGGATCCGAAGGATCGATAATGCTGCTTGATGTGAATGACCTTACTGTTTCGTTTGAAACAGACGACGGGTCGGTGCAGGCCGTAAATGGCGTGTCTTTTGGTCTATCTGCGCGTGAGACGCTGGCCATTGTTGGGGAAAGCGGATCTGGCAAATCACAAACGGCATTTGCGATTATGGGGCTTTTGGCGCGCAATGGACGCGCGTCCGGATCGGTGAAATTTGATGGTCAGGAATTGATTGGAGCCAGTGATACAGAGATGAATAAGATCAGGGCCGAAAAGATCGCGATGATCTTTCAGGACCCAATGACATCTTTAAACCCGTACATGCGCATTTCCAAACAAATGGAAGAAGTGCTGGTGCTGCACAAAGGTATTTCCAAAAAGGACGCACGTGCAGAAAGCATCCGTATGTTGGATGCGGTTCGCATCCCAGAAGCGCGCGCGCGGATCACGATGTACCCCCACGAATTTTCCGGCGGAATGCGTCAACGTGTGATGATCGCAATTGCTTTGTTATGTGGCCCTAAAATCTTGATAGCTGACGAACCTACGACGGCTTTGGATGTCACGGTTCAAGCGCAAATCATGGACGTGTTGGCGGACATTCGGCGTGATTTCGGGACGGGTATCATTCTGATTACACATGACTTGGGCGTCGTCGCTGGATTCTGTGACAGAACGCAAGTGATGTATGGTGGTAAATTGATGGAGGCCGGAACGACCGCCGATTTATTTGACCAACCAAGCCACCCTTATACCAAAGGATTGTTAAGCGCTGTCCCACGGCTTGATCGACATGAAGACCATCTGCGGACCATTGCGGGCGATCCTCCGGACATGTCAGATTTGCCGCCGGGCTGTCCGTTTCAACCGCGCTGTGCGCAACGGTTGGAAATCTGCGCAACACAACAACCTGAATTGATATCTTCTGACAATCGATTGCGTGCATGTCATTTGCCCGAAAGGCAGCTCTGATGGCGCTTTTGTCGGTCGAAAACCTGTCGGTTTCGTTTGACGTGCGACCGCGCAGAGCGTGGCCTTGGACGCCTTCGTTTCAATTGCAAGCCGTTCGCGATGTGTCGTTAACCGTGGCCGCCGGTGAAACGCTGGGGATTGTCGGCGAAAGCGGATCAGGTAAATCCACGCTCGCGCGGTCGATCGTTGGGACTATTCCGGCCAGTGCGGGGTCGATAATCTGGGAAGGCACGGACCTGACGCGCCTTGATGCAAAAGCACGTCGTGCACATCGCAAAGATGTCCAAATGATTTTCCAAGATCCATTGGCCGCATTGAATCCACGCATGACGGTCGGGCAGATTATCGCAGAACCCTTGCGTACACACGAACCTGACTTGTCGGGTACAGAAATACGGGCGCGTGTCGCAGAGATGATGGAAAGAGTTGGACTGCTTTCTAACTTGATAAACCGTTATCCACATGAATTTTCGGGCGGTCAGTGTCAAAGGATCGGGATTGCACGTGCGCTGATCTCGAACCCACGCATGGTTATTTGCGACGAACCTGTTTCAGCGTTGGATGTGTCTGTTCAGGCGCAGGTCGTGAACCTGCTGTGCGAGTTGCAACGAGATATGGGGTTAAGCCTGATTTTCATCTCACATGACCTAAGTGTCGTGCAGCATATCTCGGATCGGATCGCCGTTTTATATCTAGGACGTTTGATGGAGGTTGGCGCGTCTCAGGATGTTTGCCAGTCGCCCTTGCATCCCTATACCCAAGCTTTGATTTCAGCTGTACCAATTCCTGACCCCGCAGTTGCAAGTGCTCAAAAACGGCCTGTTCTGGATGGCGAGTTGCCGTCACCGATGATGCCGCCCTCGGGCTGCGTGTTCCGTACACGGTGTCGTATGGCGGTTCCTGAATGTGCGCAAACAGTGCCCGAATTGTTCGAAACGAAACCAGGACACTGTCATGGATGCATGGTTTTGATGGACCAGCAAGCCTAGTTCAAAGGGGGTAAACCAACCAATGATCGTTCTTCGTTGGTCTTAAGGGTGAAGTCTTGGCCCAAGAACGCGTCCCCAACTGACCCCAACAATCCGGCGATGGCTTGCCCCACCCATTCCGCTGGAATGTGGCTTTCCCATTCCATCTCGCTGACTGGGTTCAGGCCGCTGGCTTTGATTTCGCGCTGCATGTCAGTTGCAACTGTGCCAGGGCTGAGCCCGATAGACCGGACGCCAGCCTCACCAGCTTCTTTGTGAACCATACGCGTTAGGGAAAGGACCCCGGCTTTTGTTGCGCAGTAATGGCTCCAACCTTCCAGAACGTTTGTTGCGGCACCCGAAGAGATGTTGATGATTGTCCCTGATCCTCGGGCGATCATTTGCGGCAACACGGCGCGAATGCCGTGATAAACGCCTTTGAAATTCACATCCACAACCCGATCCCACGCATCCGGGTCACTGTCTTCCAGCCGAGCGATGGGATCGATCAGACCAGCGTTGTTAACTAAAGCGTCCACAGGGCCAGCCGTTTCAATTAAATTGGCCACCTGAGCATAATCCGCCACGTCACATGGCACGGCCAAACCTCCGGTCTCCTCAGCCAAAGCAGCAAGCGCGTCTGCGTCGCGTGCTGCCAAGACAACGCGCGCGTTCAGGCCTGCCAGATGGCGCGCAGTAGCGGCGCCGATCCCGCGGCTTGCTCCTGTGATAACAACTGTCTTTCCAGCTATGTGATCCATTCTGGCGTCCCCATGTGTATGATGAGTTATTGTTTTGCGTTCCATCGCTTTGCTCAAGGTTCAGAATGGTGTCCACTCTGACCGTCAATCCGCTTGCGATGTTTAGATTGGCATGGAAATTAAGTCCCTTGCCTCAAGCAATTTGGGGATTAAAACGCCGGAATTCAATGTCAAAAAGTAAAAATACCCGCTGGTGTGAATTTCTTTGATCCACCGAAAGGTAATTTGGGATCGGGGCATCGTCACATCCTGCGGTTGATCTTTCTGTGTTATTTCGCATCCTCACAATGAACTGATCAACGACAGCTTGAAGTTTTGGATGGAGCATAGATACAAGTCATAACGTGGTTTTTGGATCGATGTTTCATGCGAAATTGCCTGCTCTTGATCGCCTTTCTTTTGTGTTTAGGCTCGATTGGCCCTGCACAGGCGCAAAACGCTGAAGAAATGGCGGCTGCCAAACGGATTTTGTCTGGTTTGCAAGAACGCTCGATTAAGAACAATCGAGAATATTGTGGTCTGCTATTACGTCGCAGCGACGGGACATTGTTTTCAAGCAAAGCCTTTCGTGGAACCAAAGCCCGATGTCGGGTGCGCCGGATTCCACGCAATGCGCAAGTTGTCGCGAGCTATCACACACATGGCTCTTACCTTCCCAGGTTCGACAACGAAGTGCCCTCAATTTTGGACTTACGGGTCGAAATGGAATGGGGAATTGATGGCTATGTCACAACGCCCGGTGGCCGGTTTTGGCACGTGGACGGACGACGAGGACGCGTGGATCTGATTTGTGGTCGCAAATGTGTTCCATCCGATCCGAATTATCGCGATGACAGCGGTCGATACGGAAAAATTCGCACGGGTTACACATTGCAAGCATTGTCGGAACGCGGATTTCTGAGACGCTGAAGCCATCCCTTGCATTCTAAGTGTGGGCATTGCTATCGTCGGCAGAAGTTCCACCCTTGGCTGAGAAAAGACGGTTCAGAAAGAGAGAATGTGATGCGACTGCTTTGTTACATAAATAGGCCGAAGGGATTCACTGATGAGTCCAGCGTGATGGCTGACGTGGATGAGCAGTTAGACACCGACGATGTATAAGACCACAAACTGGTCAGATTTTAACGCGGCCTTGAAGCAGCGTGGGTTGTTATCAATCTGGTTTGATGTTGAGATGGCTTGGGAACGAAACCTTCAGGTAAGAGGGGGCGTCAGCAAGCTTACAGCGACGCTGGAATCCAAGCCTGCCTGACGATCAAAGTGCTGTTTGGTTTACCTTTGCGGCAGACCATAAGCTTCGTCGAAAGTCTGTTGGCCTTAACGGGTCTTGAGTGGCCCGTGCCTGACTTCAGCACCTTACGTCGGCGGCAAATGACATTAACGGTCAACATTCCGTATCGCGGTTCAACTGGTCCGCTACACTTGCTCATTGACAGCATGGGAGTCAAAGCTGAAGGTGAAGGCGAGTGGAATGCGCGCAAAAATGGTGGTTTCAAACGCCGCCTTTGGCGTAAGATGCATATCGGGATCGACGAAGAAACACCGGAGATACGCGCAGTTGAAGTGACAAGCAGCAGTATCGGCGATGCCCCGATGCTTCCTGATCTTCTCGATCAAGTCTCAGCCGAGAAAAACCTCGGCAGCGTCACTGCGGGCGGCGCATTCGACGCGCGCAAGTGTCATGATGCAATTGCGGTCCGCAATGCCCATGTCGTCATTCCGCCGCGCAAGAGTGCGAAGTTCTGGAAAGCGGACACATCAGGTGCCATTGCGCGAAACGAAGCGGTGCGCTCCTCAAAATATCTGAAACGTGCATTGTAGCGGCACCTGACCGGGTATCACCGGCTGAAGCCGCGTCGAAACAAAGATACATTGTTTGAATTTGCTTGGTCAATGCCTCTCAGCTCGGGACTTCGATCGGCAGGTTGTCGAGATCCAGATACGGGCCGCCATGCTCAATGACTTTACAGCACTCGGCATCCCGAAAACAGTGGTCGCAGCATAAATCCGTCTGGGGTAAGGGGAACTCTAGCCTTCACTCGAATTGTGCAATAAAGCCGATAGAGATCTATTGGCATGCTGAAATTCTTGCTGAAATGGGGTGCCATACATTGCAAGGTTACGCGTTTGCGAAGGCGATGCCAGCACATGAATTGAAAGATTTTGTGATGTCGCACGGGGCAGCGACTTTGAAAAAAGCGGCTAACGATCGTTAATGGGACGGCACCGGCAGATGTCACAACTTGGTTTGAGTGTTGGAAAAACAGCCAGTATGGCGTTTTGACTTTGGTTGTGAAACATGCCTCTTGTCCTCAGAAAATCCGATAATTCGAATGGCGGGTTGTGATGGGCTTGAGATTGGGAGAACAACCATTGAACCAACCGGACGCAAAGATGAATATTCTGTTCATTATGTATGACCAGCTTAGGTTTGATTACCTAAGCTGCGCAGGCCATCCGCATTTGAAAACTCCACATTTTGATAGCATTGCGGAAAAGGGCGTTCGGTTCACCAACGCCTATGTTCAATCGCCAATTTGTGGCGCGTCTCGGATGAGTTTTTATACCGGTCGATATACGTCATCTCATGGAGCCCAATGGAACGGGTTTCCTTTGCGCGTTGGTGAACAGACACTGGGGGATCATCTCCGTCGCGAAGGTATGGAATGTTGGTTAATTGGCAAGACGCATATGAAAGCGGATGCTGAAGGCATGGCGCGTCTTGGACTTAGTCCAGACAGCCTGATCGGCGCGCGACAAGTTGAGTGTGGATTTGATGCTTGGGTCCGGGACGATGGTCTTTGGGCAGAAGGGCCAGATGGCTTTTACGATGAAAAACGCTCGCCTTATAACGAGTACCTGAAATCGATTGGGTACCCGTCTGAAAACCCATGGGCACAATTTGCCAATGCTGGTGTCGATGACGATGGCGATGTCGCATCTGGATGGATGTTTGCCAATGCGGATAAACCTGCAAACATCAAAGAAGAGCACAGCGAAACGCCATGGCTCACGCAAAAGACGATCGAGTTCATCGCGCAAGCTGATGCGCCTTGGTGCGCGCATGTGAGTTTTATCAAACCGCATTGGCCCTACATCGTCCCGGCGCCGTATCATGCGATGTTTGGGGCGGACGATGTACCCAAAGCGGTGCGCCATGCCGTGGAACAACAGGACGCACACCCGGTGTTCGCAGCCTATGTGGGCAACAAAATCGCGACTGCCTTTCAACAAGATGAGGTGAGAGATAAAGTCATTCCCGCCTATATGGGGTT
Source organism: Paracoccaceae bacterium (assembly GCA_039960995.1). Taxonomy (GTDB): domain Bacteria; phylum Pseudomonadota; class Alphaproteobacteria; order Rhodobacterales; family Rhodobacteraceae; genus JABSSA01. The sequence goes on from JBDVKF010000076.1 coordinate 146,316, forward strand.
GATCAAACAATGTGACGATCAGCTTGGCGTTTTGCTGGACTATCTGGAACGTTCGGCGCGTATGCAAAACACGATGATCGTTTTGACGTCTGATCATGGCGATTATCTTGGCGATCACTGGTTGGGTGAAAAGGATCTTTTTCACGAACAAAGTGTCAAAGTGCCGATGATCATTTACGATCCACGCAGCCAGGCGGATTGTACAAGGGGAATGATCTGCGACGCATTGGTCGAGGCAATCGATCTTGCCCCAACTTTTGTTGAAGCGGCCGGCGGTAAAATCCCGGATCATATTTTGGAAGGCCGTTCATTACTGCCATGGCTTCACGGCCAGACGCCGGAGTGGCGCAAATTCGCGATAAGCGAATACGATTACTCTGCAACGCCGCAATGCGAAAAGCTTGGCTTGGAATCGCGCGATGCACGATTGTTCATGATTTTCGATGGGCGGTATAAAATGATGCATGCCGAGGGCGGATTTCGTCCCATGCTGTTCGACTTGCAGAACGACCCTGAAGAGTTTCACGATTTGGCCAAAGGACAGACGCATCAGGATGTCATTGATCGTCTTTATGGGGATCTTGCGCAATGGGGTCGCAGACTGGCGCAACGCGTTACCAAGTCTGAAGATGATATCAAAAATATGCGCGGACGGTCCTTGCGGCGTGGAATTTTGCCATTTTTGAGCGACGGTTCAGAAGTGCCCGAAGAATTGACTGAAAAGTATCGAGGTCCTGCGCCTGCAAAGTATTTGGACGATTAACCGGAAGGCGAGATTGCAGTATGGTCGCCGCTTAAATCAACGCAAGCTGCGAAATGGAATTTTCCAACACAAAGCTTGCATTTGATCCATGCAAGCGCTTACATTTGGCCTGTCCCGTTGGACAGTCTTGGCTGAACCATGCGGCCTACACGCATCCAAAATGGAAGAGCGAAAGCCAAATGAAAGCACTTGTGTATGATGGAATTGAAACATTGGGTTTTCGCGATGTCGCCGACCCGACGCCATCCCAAGGCGAACATTTAATCCGAGTCGATGCGGTTGGGATTTGTGGTTCTGACATGCACGCCTATCTGGGACATGATGCACGACGACCAGCGCCGTTGATCTTGGGTCATGAGGCTGCAGGAACAATCGTTGGGGGCGCGCGAGACGGGGCGCGTGTAACGATAAACCCTTTGGTAAATTGCAAATCTTGCCCTGCCTGCCACGCAGGTCGGGAAAACATTTGCCCTGATCGCCAGATTATTTCGATGCCGCCACGCGAAGGCGCGTTTGCACAATTACTCAGTATGCCCGAGGAAAACTTGGTCACTGTTCCTGCCGAGATTCCATTGAGCAAGGCGGCCCTAGCTGAGCCATTGGCCGTGAGTTGGCATGCAGCTCGTCTGGCTTTGGAGGCGATGCACCCTGAGATGGATCGCCGCGCCCTTGTGATTGGCGGTGGCGCAATTGGATTGGCCGCTTCTTTGGCATTGAAAGCAATGAACATTCCTGACGTGACGGTGATTGAGCCCAACGCGGAACGCGCGCGTTATCTTCGCGATGTGTGTGGTGAAACTGTTGTGCAAACAGCCGAGGGGCAATATCCTGTTGTCATTGATGCAGTCGGATACAAAGCCACACGGATTACGGCGTCTGCCTGCGCCGCGCCCGGAGGCGTTATCGCGCATATTGGATTAGGAGACGATGCAGGTGGTTTGGACGTGCGTCGTATTACACTCCAAGAAATCACCTTCATTGGTACGTATACCTATTCTGCGGAAGATTTTCGCGACACGGCTCAGGCTATCTTTAGTGGAAAGCTTGGCCCATTGGATTGGACCGAACATCGTGATCTTGAACAGGGCGGGCAGGCCTTTGCAGATCTAAGAAATGGCAAGGTCGCGTCGCCAAAAATTGTCCTGCACCCATGGGGATAGGCTTCGTCTCAAAGGACGCGGGTACCATTTCTTGAGCCCGCGCCGAACCCTAAAGGCAAGACTCGATTGCCGTCGAAAGTTTTGTCACCAATTCATCGACTTGGGCGTCAGAAATGATGAATGGCGGGGCAAGCATCACGTGGTCGCCGATTTTACCGTCTCGCGTGCCGGACATCGGGTAACAAATCAGACCTTGCGCAAAAGCGGCTTTTTTGATGCGTCCGGCGAGGGATTGGGATGGGTCGAATGTTGTCTTTGTGTCGCGATCTGCGACCAATTCAATTCCGCGAAACAGGCCGCGTCCGCGTATGTCCCCGACATGAGGGTGTTGTCCAAATCGTTCTTCCAAAGCGCTTTGCAGAGTTTGGCCCATTGTTTGCACCCTGTCGATGAGGTTTCGATCCAAAAGTGCGGTGACAACAGCAAGACCAGCAGCCGTTGCAACGGGGTGCCCCAAATAGGTGTGACCGTGTTGGAAAAAGCCAGACCCGTCCGCAATGGTGTTGTAAATATGGTCTGAGCACAGCATCGCGCCTATGGGTTGATATCCCGCACCAAGACCTTTTGCGATGCACGCGATGTCTGGAACAATGCCATCTTCTTCGCAGGCAAACAGGTGACCCGTGCGCCCCATGCCGCACATGACTTCGTCAAGGATCAGCAATACGCCGTATTGGTCACAAATCTCGCGGATCCGCGTGTAATAGCCCTCGACCGGGGGAACCGCCCCCATGGTCGCGCCAACCACAGGTTCTGCCATAAACGCCATGACGTTGTCCGGACCTAAACGTAGAATTTCGTCCTCAAGCTCTTGGGCTGCGCGTTGCCCATATTCAAAAGCGGATTCAGTGTTGCCACGTTCAACATATTCGTAACACGGCGAAATATGAGACACGTCGATCAGCAAAGGCGAAAACTGTTCGCGTCGCCATTCGTTGCCACCCACTGCCAATGCGCCCAAAGTGTTTCCGTGGTAACTTTGTTTGCGAGCAATCAAGTGTTTTCGTTCCGGCTGGCCTTTTTCGACATAATATTGACGGGCCATTTTGATCGCAGATTCTGTGGCTTCCGATCCACCAGAGACAAAATAAACTCGGTTTAAATCGCCCGGGGCATGTCGTGCCAATAATTCCGCCAACGCCTCGGCCGGTTCTGACGTCAAGAACCCGGTATGTGCAAAGGCGAGCTGGTCGACTTGATCCTTAATCGCTTGGGTGACCGATTGATCACTGTGCCCCAAGCAAGAAACTGCCGCACCGCCGGATCCATCCAGATACTGTTTTCCATTGGAATCGATCAAATAGCATCCATCACCACGAACCGCGGTTGGCAATTCGGAATGGCAATGACGTGGAAAGACATGAGACAAAGGTTCATTCCTTTTGGGGTCAGCAGGATTTCTTAGTGCGTTGCAAGGATCAGGTCGGATGCTTTTTCGCCGATCATGATGGCGGGGGCGTTGGTGTTGCCTGATACAATTTCCGGCATGATAGAACAATCCGCGACCCTTAGCCCTTCGATTCCATGCACCTTAAGATCAGGACCAACGACGGCACTTGAGTCAGATCCCATTTTGCATGTCCCGGACGGATGATAGATTGAAACACTGTTATTGCGCGCCCAATCCAATGTTCCGGCGTCGTCATCAAGGCTCAGCGACGAGTCCGGTCGGAATTCGTCGGAGATTTTTGAGGACAAAGGCGCATGCCGCGCGATCTGTCGTGCGATGCGCACCCCTTCGGTGATTGTTCGGCAATCCGTTTCCGCCGAAAGATATCGCGGAATGATTTTTGGGTAATCTGTGGGATTGGGACCGTTTAATTGGATTTCCCCACGGCTTTCTGGGCGCAGTTGACAGACCGACATCGTAAAGGCGGAAAATGGATGGACGCCTTCGCCGGGACTATCTGCAGACCAAGGTTGGACATGAAATTGGATGTCCGGCGATGCAACGTCTGGGCGTGTCTTCATGAACCCAGTGGCTAAACTGGCCGCCATGGTCATCGGTCCGTTGCGAAACAATGCGTATTTCAGGGCGATCCGTGCCTGATTGTACATGCTTCTGACTTCGTCATTTAAGGTTGGTTCGTTGCATTTATAGACAAGTCTGGCCTGAAGATGATCTTGAAGATTTTTCCCGACACCAGGGAGATGATGCGCCGGATCAATACCATTTTCCTTAAGCTGCTCTGCGTCGCCAATTCCCGATAACATGAGGACCTGTGGCGAATTTATGGATCCGCCTGATAAGATAACTTCGCGATTAATCCGAATGGTTTGAGACGTTCCCGAATTGTCGTTGTACTCGGCACCGACAACCTTTTTGCCTTCAAGTTTTAACCGAGTGACAAGAGCATCGGTGATGATTTTTAAATTGTCGCGTTGACGAACAGGTTTAAGGTATGCGGCGGCGGCGCTGCATCTGCGGCCGTTTTTGGTGGTTAGCTGGAAATATCCAACACCTTCCTGAGACGCACCGTTGTAATCAGGATTGAACGGATAACCAGCCGCCTGAGCAGCGGCGACCCACGCATCACAAATAGGGCGCTGAATTCGGATATTTGAAACAGCAAGCGGCCCACTGTCGCCGTGAAAATCATCCGCTCCACGTTCGTTATTTTCGGCTCTTTTAAATAAGGGTAAAACGTCGTCCCAGCCCCAACCGGCGTTTCCCATTTGGCGCCATCGATCATAATCTTCGGGTTGTCCTCGCACATACAGAAGTCCATTTATCGAGGACGATCCGCCAAGCACTTTACCGCGTGGCCAGTCGATGGCACGCCCGTTCAATCCTGGGTCAGGCTCGGTTTTATAACACCAGTCCACAGTCGGATTGTGCATCGTTTTGAAGTACCCAACAGGGATGTGAATCCACGGATTTCTATCTGCGGGCCCAGCTTCGAGCAGGACCACTTTGACGTTTGGATCTGTGCTTAAACGGCTTGCAATGACACATCCGGCGGAGCCTGCGCCTATTACCAGAAAGTCTGCTTCCACCCGAAATTTCCTCCGTTTTTAAATATCTATACAAATTGCAGAACCTGATCTAGTATTTTTTGATACATTTTGTCTCAAAAAATGCTAAAATGGGAGGTAGCAATGGGATTATACAATCGGATTCGTGGAGTATCACGGAGGGATTTCTTTAGAATAGCAGGGACTTATGGTATGAGTTCGACCCTGCTGGCAGCCGGGACGTTTGGTGGAGCCATGACGGCGGGGAACCTGGCCAAGGCTGCGGAATCAACCTACGAAAAGCGCTTTGCCAAGGAAGCTAAATTTACTTTGAAATTTGGCGCGGCTGGATTTAACCCTCAAAACCTGTTGATTGAACGCGCCGGAGCGTTGGAATTTGCACGAGACTTGGAAAGTCGAACAGACGGCGAAATTCGCGTTGAATTTATCGGTAACAACCAAATTTGCGGTCAGGTTTCCTGCGTTGAGAAAACGCAGCAGGGGATCGTGGACATTTATGCCGCGTCCACTCAGAATTCTGCAGGAGGGGCCCCTTACCTGAATGTCTTGGATTACGCGTATATGTTCCGCAATCGTGCGGATCAGTACCACTTCTTGTACTCACCTAAATCTCAAGCCTTGCTACGCGAACCCTATGAGCGGCGCCATGGTTTGAAGTTCTTGTTCAGCCATGCAGAACTGCGCGGGATTCAGTTGGGCCTTGCATGGGACGACAAGCCAACAGTCACGTCGGTCGAGCAGCTATTCGGAACGAAAAATCGTGTGACGGGTACACAACTGGGCCGCATCGCGATGACGGCGTTGAATTTGAATCCGGTTCCAGTTGCTTGGGAAGAAACGCTTGATGGCCTAAAGCAGGGTTTGATTGATGGCGCGGAAACATGGGCTTCGGCCGTTGCATACGCCAACATGTCGCCTGTTGTTTCGCAATCGGTCCATCTGAATTTCTTCTGCGGCACGGAGCACACGGCCATGTCAGCCGAAGTATTTGATGGTCTGGGTGGAGAGCTGCAAGACGCAGTTATGGAGTCGTCCTATTGGGCGCAAACGCATGTTCAGGCCGCGAACGAAGCCGCTTTGGTCAAAACTGTTGGTCTTTCTGATCCACAATTGCCGGATACAATTTTTGCCAAGAATAATGTGCGTAATGCGTTCCTGTCTGATGCGGAACTCAAGAAAGCAGAAGAGATGTGTTCGCCAGAATTTCAACCTCAGTTGTGGGAAGAATGGCGCGAGCGCATCAACGGTTGGCAAGGTGGAGCGGACACGTATCAGGAAATTTACGACGAAGTCCGCACAATCGATGCGAACACGTTACCTGAAAACGTTGAACCACGCCGTTGGTGGAAATCTTAATCTAGGACTGTGCGAATTTTGTCGGCTCCAGCTATTGGGGTCGGCAATTTGCTGGCGAAGAACGCAAAAAATGTGTCGCGACGTAAGATACAAGACGTAATCTAGGGAGGGGTGCGAAATGTCAGTTTGGTCAGACATGGTCACCATCGTCAGTGCAACGGTGAGCGGGGACATCAACTTTAAGGTTGTGAAAGCATACCGTTCAGATGCGGCGTGGCTGGTTTTTGGGCCGATGACATTGATTGGGGCGATGATCTTTTTTTATCGCGAAAAATTTGCACGAGGTCTGGAACAAAAGCTTGGGTTTTCCGTGACACGGTACACCCATGCGATCATCGCACTTGTTTTGACTATCGGACTTTTTGCGGCCTTCTTGGACCCATTCGCCGTATTTTTGAAGGAGATAACGGGTGACAACCATCGACTGTTGATCGTCCTTGTCCCTGTCTTGTTGATTTTGTTCGAGCGAACGCCCGAACGAACCATCGTCGTCTATTGCTATATCGTTATGGCCGCGATTATTTTCATTGGTGTGATCCAGCGCTTTGTTTTTTCCGTGCAAGTCCCATGGTCCACGACGATCCCGCCGCTGCTGTTCATGATGATGGCCTGGTATGGGTGTACGTTTAACATTCGCCTGCGCACGCATCTAAGCTTTTCCGAGTTCCGCGCGAAGCTTGGTCGTAAGGGCCAGCTTTTCTGGCTGACCTTCGATAATATCCTGTGGTTGGTTTTTTGTATTATTGCGGTCACCACGACCGCACGCGTGACCGTGAACACCTATGACAACTTTGCCATCGTTCTTGGGACAGATGATGTCATGCGTTGGTGGTTCATCATCACGATGCCGCTGTGCTTTATCTTATTGGCAACACGCGCCATCGAAAATATTGTCGAAGATTTCGGAAGATTCCAAGGGGATGATCCGATGATCGAGCAAGCTGTTATCGGGGGAGACTCGTAGTGTCCGACGGAACTTGGATTACGATCATCTCGCTGGTGATGACCTTTTTGTTCATGATGGGCACGCCTGTGCTTTTGATCATTTTTTATTGGGTCGTAGGGTGTAGCTTTGTGTTGGATTTGACGCTGGATAACACTGGCGCCGAAATGCTGAATGTTTTCAAAGATGGTTTTGCTTTGATGGCGATGCCGCTTTTCATTTTAACAGGCGATCTCATCAATAAATCTGGGATTGCAAAACGATTGTCCGATTTCGCGTATGCCTGTTTGGGATGGTTGCGTGGTGGTTTGGCCATGGCTTCGCTTGGCGCTTGTGGTCTATTCGCTGCGATATCAGGTTCAAATTCTGCAACAACAGCGACAATCGGTTCGATGTTGCATCCGGAAATGGTCAAAGGCGGGTATGACGAACGCTTTTCTGCCGCAACTGCAGCAGCGGGTGGAACTGTTGGGATCATTATCCCGCCTTCCATCATTTTCATCGTCTACGGCTTTTTGATGAATCTCCCGATTTCGGACTTGTTCATCGCGGGCATCATACCGGGATCTTTGATGGTGCTGGTCATGATGTTGGCGTGCTTCGTCATTTGCACCATTAACGGTTGGGGATATCTGATCAAACTGTCCGTTTCACGCGTTTTCAAAACTGCGATTGGGGCATGGCTCGGTTTTTTCGCGATCGGTTTGGTGTTGTGGGGCATCTACACTGGGAAATTCTCACCAACAGAAGCAGCGGGCGTAACGGTGGGCTTTTGCATCATCGTTGGCATGATCAGCTTTCCGCTGAATAAGTTCTTTGGAATGGACGCTGATACACCGGTTGGCGACAAGTCGGTTTCATCGATGTTTGTCGTCGAAGGCTTTACGTTACCAGATGTTCCATCAATTGTGGTGCGTTCGGCACAGATTTCAGGAATTTTGGCACCTTTGATCGCCGTTTCCGTGGTGATGCAGCAGATTTTGTCGCTCTTAGGGGCACAAGAAGTCATCGGTAATTTCGTGACCTCTATGGGGGGGTATTATCCGGTTTTGTTCACGTCCATGGCGATGGTTTTTGTCGCGGGAATGATACTGGAATCGCTTCCCGTAACGATCATTCTCGCGCCGATTCTCGCTCCAATTGCGGCGAGCGTTGGTGTCGACCCGGTCCATTTCTCAGTGATCTTTCTTGTCGGTGCGTCAATCGGTTTCATCACGCCGCCATATGGCTTGAATCTATACGTGGCGTCAGGGGTCACAGGTGTTCCATACTTCCGGCTCTTGCGGTATTCGACAATGTATCTGGCCTCCTTGCTCACGATATGGATACTCGTCGCACTGACGCCGGAATTGGCACTTTACCTGCTGCCTGATAGATAAGGCTGAAAACATCTGATGACCAAATGAGTGACTCAAAAGAACAGATTCCGACGAACTTGAGGCTGCTTCTTTTGATCGAAGAGGTGGCTCGTCAGGGTATTCCCGTATCACCTGCGGCCTTGAGCGCGGCGCTGGATTTGCCAAAACCGACCATGCACAGATTGCTGATAACAGCTGAAGCCGAAGGGTTTTTGCAACGTGACGTGGATGGGCGGTCTTTTGGGCCAGGGGAGAGATTACGCAGTCTGTCAGCGAATACACTGTCATCCCAACGCATCCGTACGGAACGGTTGATGATCATGAAAGCATTGGCTGAAGATGTCGGTGAAACCTGTAACCTAGCAGCGCCCGGACGCTATGGGATGATTTACCTAGACCGCGTTGAAACACATTGGCCGTTGCGAATCCAATTGCCGATCGGCACTCAAGTCCCATTTCATTGTACTGCAAGCGGCAAGATGTATTTGTCATCACTTCGAACCGACAAGCTGGAAAGGTTGTTGGAAGCATTCGATTTGGAAAAACGAACTGCAAAGACAGAGAATGACCCCGTAGCCTTGCGCGCAGAACTGGCATTAACCAAAGAGCGCGGCTATTCGACAGACAATCAGGAATTCATGGAAGGAATGGTAGCAATTGCAGTTCCAGTTCGCGATGACCAAAGTAGATTGTTGACGACGTTATCGATCCACGCGCCTTTGCAACGTAGCGGGATCGAAAGTTTACGGGTTCATTTGCCTCGGTTGGAAGGGGCCGCGGCCCAGCTTGAAGAGCTGGTTTTAGATGGTCCAAGTCTAGAGTAATTTCGTGAATTGCCTTTACGACGAAGTGCAGCGGAAACTTTGGCGACTGGAGGCAAAATCTTACCTTTTTGTCCTGATTTTGTGCAATCGTAACACCAAAGCTGTGCACCCGACTTGGTTGAACTGGCTTGCGGGGCGTTAACAGCAAAGGCGTTGGTCATGATACCTGTTTTAGACTGGAACGAATTCGATCGTGATCGAGGGCGTTTTGTTGTGGCACTTGGCAAAGCCTGTCGGGATACTGGGTTTTTTCTTTTGAAAAATCACACGGTTCCAGAAACACTGATGACGCAAGTTTTTGAAAAGGCAGTTCAATTTTTCAATTTGCCGGAGTCCGAAAAGGCGTCGGTTTCAATTCTGAATACTCCTCATTTTCGAGGGTGGGCCAAACAGGGTGACGAAAGCTTGGACGAAACAAGTCCGCGAATTGATACCAAAGAAACATTTAACATCGGACTTGATTTACCCTCAGATGATCCTCGTGTGCGTGCAGGCGAACCATTTCGAGGGGTAAATCAGTGGCCGGATATCCCTGAGTTTAGGACCGTAATGCTCACCTATTATGATGCGGCTCTTGAGTTGGGCATCGCACTTCACCGTGCGTTCGCAAGGGACCTTAAAGTGCCAGAACAGCAATTGGTTTCGGCGTTTAAGGAGCCATTGGCAGCATTGCGTCTTTTGAATTATCCACCCGCAACGGGTGCAAAGAACGAAATAGGGGCGGGGGCGCATACAGATTATGGCGCGATTACACTGCTGATGACGGATGGCGAACCGGGGTTGCAGGAGCGTCCGCGAGACGGAAACTGGATGGATGTGCCCTTTGTTAAAGGAGCATACATCGTCAATATTGGTGACTGTCTTATGCGATGGACGAACGACTTATATGTGTCCACCCCTCATAGGGTTTTGCCTCCGAAGCGACGTCGACGGTCCGTTGCGATGTTCATCGAAGCAAATCCTGACACGATTATTGAAGCGTTGCCCGGTACTGGTGCGCCGAAATACCCACCGATCCGAGCAGCAGATTATTTGATGTCCAGACTTGATGCAACATATGCACCAAAAGGAGCCACCTGATGCGACGTAAGTGTCGGATTCTGGATGGACAGCCTTAACCCACCGAGTCAGCGTGAACGAAACGTAGGGAGGATCGCTGTGCGGGTTGGTTTTATTGGGCTGGGCAATGTCGGGGGCAAACTGTCTGGCAGTTTGATCAGAAATGGGATTGACGTTGAGGTTCACGACCTGAACGCCGATTTGGTTGCCGCCAAGGTTTCGGATGGTGCAACAGACGGAGGCTCCCCGGCCGCGATGATGCGAAATTGTGATGCGGTGATCACTTGTCTGCCCAGTCCGGCGGCTTCTGCTGCGGTCATGGATCAGATGTTGCCCGAAATGGGTCCCGGCAAGATTTGGATGGAAATGTCCACGACGGACGAAGCCGAAGTCAAACGGATCAGCGCGCTTGTCAAAGCAAAGGGCGGATCAGCTGTCGATTGCCCAGTTTCGGGTGGGTGCCATCGCGCTGACACAGGGAATATCAGCATTTTTGCCGGATGTGATCGCGAAACTTTTGAACGTGTCCTTCCTTTATTGACGACCATGGGGCGTCGGGTATTGCATACGGGCCCGTTGGGGTCAGCGTCAGTGTTGAAAGTCCTGACAAATTTTCTCGCTACGGCCAATTTAGTCAGTTGTGCCGAGGCGTTGACCGTTGCGAAAGGGGCTGGGATGGATTTGGGGGTCGCGTATGAGGCGATGGCAATCAGTTCGGGAACCTCTTTTGTTCACGAAACAGAAAGTCAGGTCATTTTGAATGGCAGTCGGGATATCAACTTTACGATGGACCTTGTGGCCAAGGATATAGGCTTATTTCAAGAGGTTGCAGATCGAGCCAGTATAGCATTGGATTTGAACCCGCTTTTGATCAAGGTTTTTCAAGACGGGATTGATCGATACGGCCCCCGAGAATTCTCCCCTAATATCATCAAGCGGCTCGAAGATGCGACGGGATTAGACGTAACCACAACTGGATTTCCATCCGAAATGACTGACGATGAGCTCGAAGAACCTGGCTATGAGGTGATTGTTAAACGTTGATACCTTGCCGATTGGGGCTGGCTGGCTTAGGTGCTTTTTCCAACGATGGGGTGAGACATGTCAGAAAACAGCGAAGAAATCATTGCAGAAGTTAGCCCTTCTTGGGGGCGGCGTGTCCTTGGTTTGGTTTCGCTTTGGGGGCTAGGCCTGCTTGTGTTTTATCTGTCCTTGTCGGAATCGCATGCTTTTGGGTGGCAAGTACTGCTATTGGCGATTGGCGGCGGTACGATTTACATGGCCGAACTCATGCGACGCGCGACGGGATTACGGATCGAGCTGACGGCGACAGAGGTTAGAGACAGTTCAGGACGAATTCTGGCGGAAGTGAGCAATGTTGAATCTGTCGACAGGGGGACATTCGCGTTTAAACCGTCAAATGGATTTTTGATTACGTGCAAAACGAAAGCCCCGCGCGTTTGGGCGCCGGGGCTTTGGTGGCGAAATGGTCGCCGCATTGGGATAGGTGGGATAACTGCCGCGCCTCAAACGAAATTCATGGCCGAAGTGCTTTCGGCCATGATTGCAGAGCGCGACGGCCAAGTTTAACAGCCGTTGATGGATCCGTCGTTAAATAGGACACAGGGTGCATACCGAGGACGTGTGAACACAAAGTTTTGGATCGTGCGTTCTGATAGGCCAGTGTTGAATGGAGCATCGTATCTTACGAATGTTTCAACGACCGTGATGTATTCGTTGTCTGGCATCACAGGCAAACGGTCGTGCCAGTCATTAGTTGAACCGCTGGTCAAGGGCTGGGTAAGATCGCCTTGACTTTGTGACCACTCGCGTTCGTAGACATCTTGCGCCTCATCGTATTTAAGAGATGAAACTCTGATTGAGACGTCGTCAAGATTAGCTGTTCGCGAGAGAAACCTTAGAAGATCTTGCATTCCGACCAAATAATCGAGGTCAATCGGTGTCGTTTCGCGAGAAATCAAATCACCAATTGTGAACGCTGCTTTTTGGTTAAGAGCGTGGTGACGATACGAGTCAAATATCGCGAACATCGCAAGGTATGCCCAAAACAACGCAGGGATGATAATCACAGTTTCTACGGCAATCGAGCCAGACTCGTCTTTGCGAAACGCCAGGACTGCGCGTTTGATATGCTTGATCATTACTGTGGCTCCTGAACAAAGGCCGACGAGGCGAACATGTGCGCCCGTCCAGAATTGTCTTGGGCCCATGCAAAACCCAACCCCGAAGTCGGAAAGACAGGTTCAAATGCATAGCATGCGCGCAGAATCACCAATTCGTGGCTGTTGCCCGGGATAAAATTGCGGAGATCACCAGGATCAGTGACAGGCTCTGGAGCGTCTAAACAATCAGGTTCGCCGTAGATCGATTGATCGAATGCGCGTGGATCCATTCTTACCATTTCAAGGCGCAACGTTGAGTTACAGTCAGGCAGAAATCCTGCAAATCCGCAAATGTTGTTCTTGATATCGTCGTGTTGCGGCTCGGATCCCGTGGCCAAACGGATTTCCCGGGCCGCCAGGTCCATTCCACGTTCCAAAAACATCTGACGAACTGCATATATGCCCATTTCGACCGAAGTCATGAACAAAGTGAACACAAGAGGGACAGCCAAAACAAACTCGACGGCGACCTGCCCATCTTCTTTTCGCCCAAACTGGCGAAGAAAATTACTCATACGCTCAATCATTGTGTCAATCTCAGCTGGTTGATTTGTTTCGCAATGGCTTCGAAGGCTTCGCTGATTTCGACACCTTCAACGCGGAAGAAGTTGCTAGGCGACGATGCACAATTGCGCATCAAAATGGCAGAGTCATCATCAACTTCAAAACCTATAGACCAAATCAGAATGCCTTCGGCTTTCGCGGCATTGCAGACGTTTATCAGCATTGTATCAGCTTGAGACGCCGTAAATCTATTGAAGGCAAGTTCATCAATGGTAAAGGTGTCATTTCTCTCCGCGAAATCACCCAGTGTGTTAAATGCCCAAAACGACCTTCGGCTGCCGGTATTGTAAAACCGATCTCGAATACGAATAGTGTCAACGTTTTTACCATCCGTCATAAGGATAACCGTCTTTAGTGTCGATGGATCGTTGTAAGCTACAGGCCGGTTTGAAAAAGTTGAGTCCGATTCGCCAGACGATGCCAGTGCCGCGTTGATCGGACGGAAGCTTGGGTCAAGCATCGCCACACCCCACTTCATGCCGATATGGATAGCAGTGCGTGCACGTGGCGTATATTGGTCGATCACGTCTTTCAAAGCAGTGGCGTTTTGCGAGAACGCTTGAATTTCTTCGTAACCCCGATCCGCTATACCGAACTGTGCGTCTGCATCGCGTCCCGGGCAAGCAGGGTTAGTAATCGCACCAAAAGTTGCAAAACTCGCTTCAAAGTGCTGCATATGAAGGTAGTTTCGCGACAGGCTGATACCTGGCGTGCTGAAGTCCGCTTCGACAAAGTCAACGCAGCTAGAAAAAGGGTGAAGCCGGTTGATATTAAGCTCATCGAAAATGGCTTCACCAGGATTCGTTGAAGCTGTGTACGGCACCAAAGACATTGAAATCAGGTCTTCGTTGTCCGGAATAATAACGGTGTCCACGAACGTTTTTGCGGCGTCTTGCAAATTTGCCATTTTGTTGTTGTCGCGCATCGAGCCCGAGATATCGACCACGACCGAGATTTCGACAGCATTTACACGCTCTTCCGCAGCACCAAAGGCACGCATTGGTAATTCGTCTACGCCGACGAATTTCATCCAGCGAGTTGGGCTTTTCGCTGACGCATCTGCTTGAACATTACGGAAAGTCAAATCTTCGGACACAGTGATGGCCGGCAAACGGTCTGACAGACCAGCTTTGTTGAAGTAATCTTCAACCACCCCCTCAGGGGTCAGCGTTTGCTCCAAATCTGCAGCTGCAAGAATGGCGCGATCAAGTGTCGCCTGAAGCTTGGAGCGTTCCAGCTCGTTTCGCATCAGATCGACACCCATGCCACCGACCAGAAGCATCATGAACAATATAAAAAACGCGAAGTAGGTCATTACACCTTCTTCGTCCCGCGCAAAGCTTCGAACAAACTTGAGGCGTCTCTGAAGGCCGGATGCGAGCGCAAGCGCTGAGCTGTCGCCTTTTCTCTCAAAATAGGTGAGCATGATGTACCTTTTACTCCCAACAGGCGCCCCACACGCCGAATAACTTACTATTCTTTAACAATGCGATTGTGTTCTGAATTGGGCGCGTTGGCGAAAATTGCGTGCTCTTGGTTATTCCCGGGAAACAGTATCCGAAAACGCAAATTTATTGTTTTCGACTAGTTCTATAATATTGCCACATTTTCAAAAGCTTGGATTCCGCGACTCAGTCAATTCATCCAAAAAAGACTCACTGTTTCTAGTATAACATGCATCTTAACACTTGTTTAGATTGACATATCCGAGCCGAAAAGAAGCAGGTTTCATCATTTCGCTCGCAGATATTAAGTCCTTGGTCATACTCTTGGTAGAGCGATTGTTTGTAGAACGATTCGCTAATGCAGAAGAAGGACAAGGCCATGACTGCAGTCAACGAACCAAGTTTCCGTGAAAGTGTTGATCTTATGTTTAACCGGGCGGTGGCTTTAATGGACCTGCCGCCAGGCCTCGAAGAAAAGATTAGAGTATGCAACGCAACCTATACGGTGCGGTTTGGCGTTCGACTGCGTGGTCAAATCCAGACGTTCACTGGATATCGTTCGGTACATTCTGAGCATATGGAGCCTGTGAAAGGTGGAATCCGCTATGCGCCTTCGGTCAATCAAGACGAGGTCGAAGCTTTGGCGGCTTTGATGACCTATAAATGTTCCTTGGTCGAAGCCCCATTTGGTGGATCGAAAGGCGGGTTGTGTATTGATCCACGTGAATACGACGAGGCCGAATTGGAAACGATCACACGGCGTTTCGCATATGAATTGATAAAACGAGACCTGATTAATCCCGCGCAGAACGTACCAGCGCCGGATATGGGAACGGGTGAACGCGAGATGGCCTGGATGGCCGATCAATATATGCGGATGAACACAACTGACATCAATGGTCGGGCGTGCGTCACGGGCAAACCATTAAACGCAGGAGGTATCGCGGGCCGCGTAGAAGCGACGGGCAGAGGCGTGCAATATGCGCTTCGTGAGTTCTTTCGTGACAAGGACGGTGTAAAAAAATCTGGCCTGACGGGTTCGTTGGACGGCAAACGCGTCATTGTGCAGGGTTTGGGTAATGTGGGATACCACGCGGCCAAATTCCTGTCCGAAGAAGATGGATGTTCGGTTGTCGGCATTATTGAACGAGACGGTGCGCTGTATAACGTAAATGGCCTGGACGTTGAAGCTGTGCGCAATTGGATCGTCAAGCATGGCGGCGTCACAGGTTTCCCTGATGCCGCACACAAAGCGGAAGGTGCAGATGTTCTTGAGGAAGAATGTGACATCCTCGTTCCCGCGGCGCTGGAGGGGGTCATCAATCTCGGGAACGCGGCACGTATCAAAGCACCGGTGATCATCGAAGCTGCGAATGGTCCGGTGACTGCAGGTGCGGACGACGTTCTGCGCGAAAAGGGAACTGTGATCATTCCGGATATGTATGCAAATGCTGGCGGTGTGACGGTGTCGTATTTTGAATGGGTCAAGAACCTGAGCCATATTCGATTTGGTCGAATGCAACGTCGTCAAGAAGAAGCACGTCACCAGTTGATCATCGACGAGTTAGAACGCCTAAGTTCCGACGCTGGTGTAGGTTGGGAGCTTAGCCCGGACTTCAAGCAGAAGTACTTGCGTGGAGCAGGTGAGCTGGAGCTTGTGCGTTCAGGTCTAGATGACACGATGCGCATTGCCTACCAATCTATGGCAAACGTCTGGCACGAACGTGGTGACGTAAATGATTTGCGGACCGCAGCATACCTGGTTTCGATCGATAAAGTCGCAGCAAGTTATCGCGCGAAGGGGCTCTAGGTTGCAAAACCTCGTCTCCGGCGCTGTCCTAGTGGGCACTGCCGGAGATGATCGCGGCACATTTGGTCGCAGTTGCGCTGGCTTTTGTCGAAAAAGGGCTGGCTTTGTCAAAACTGCTTGCTACTCATGGTTCGATGCAACGATGATCGCTGTGATTAGGGGGCAATATGCGTTTTTCTGGCTTGCGCGTTCTCAAAGAAGGACTGACAGGGAACAAAGGATGGGAGCCACATTGGCGTGATCCTGAACCCAAGGCTGAATACGATATCCTTATCATTGGCGGTGGTGGTCACGGTCTGTCCACGGCACATTATTTGGCGAAACAGCACAATCTGACCAATGTTGCCGTTCTTGAGCGTGGATATTTGGGCGGCGGGAATGTCGGTCGGAATACCACGATTGTCAGGGCCAACTATGGGTTGCCTGGAAATTCGGAATTCTATTCACATTCCTTAAAGCTCTGGGAAGGGTTGGAAGAGGATCTGAATTATAATGTCATGCATTCGCAGCGTGGTATCATCAATTTGTTCCACTCTGACGGCCAGCGGGACGCCTTTATGCGTCGTGGCAACGCGATGATCAACCAAGGCGATGACGCAATTCTTTTGGACACCGGTGGTGTACGCAAAATGCTTCCGTATCTTGATTTCGACCAAGTTCGATTTCCGATCTATGGCGGGTTGTATCATCCGCGCGGGGGGACAGCGCGCCATGATGCTGTGGCTTGGGGCTTTGCGCGGTCGGCAAGTGAACGGGGTGTTGACCTGATCCAGAATTGCGAAGTGACTGGCATCGATATTGCGGATGGCCGTGTCACTGGCGTGCAAACCAGTCGTGGCGCGATCCGGGCTAAAAAAGTTGCGATGGTTGTCGCGGGGCGATCCAGCCAAGTTGCGGAAATGGCCGGCTTGCGTCTTCCTGTCGAAAGCCATGTGCTGCAAGCTTTCGTCACCGAAGGGCTAAAGCCGTGCATCGATCACGTGATCTCGTTTGGGATGGGGCATTTCTATATCAGTCAATCCGACAAGGGTGGATTGGTCTTCGGCGGAGATATCGATTTCTATTCAAGCTATGCGGCGCGGGGAAATCTCCCGATGGTCGAACATGTCTCTGAGGCTGCGATGACATTGATGCCGATGATCGGAAAAGCCAAAATTCTACGATCTTGGGGTGGCATCATGGATATGACGCCGGATGGGTCATTCGTCATTGATCGTGCACCGGGTATCGATGGGCTCTATCTAAATTATGGGTGGTGTTATGGTGGCTTCAAAGCAACGCCGGGATCGGGCAATTGTTTTGCGCATTTGATCGCAACGGACAAGCCGCATCCAGCAGCTGAACACCACAGGATGGATCGTTTCGAAACCGGACGTGGTTTAATGGATGAAGAAGCGACCGGATCGCAGCACAATTTGCACTAAGGAGGTCGCGACATGGAGAACCAACGTTTTGACGCGGCATTATTGATCGACAAAGAGCAGGGTACGAGCCGATGAGAATCTCATGTCCGATTTGTGGTGATCGTGATCGTCGAGAATTTTATTACATGGGTGCTGCCTTGGAACGGCCCGATCCAGAAGCTGGCGACAAGGCATGGGCAGATTATGTGCATTTGCGTGAAAACCCAGCGGGCCAATTAGACGAATTGTGGTGCCATGATGCAGGCTGTGGCGCATGGCTAATTGTGACGCGAAATACAGTGACGCATGACATTGAATCTGTGCGTTTGGCTAAAGAGGCGATAGTGTCGTGAGGATTGCAAATAGGGGTCAAATTGACAGAACCACACCGGTTAAATTCCGGTTCAACGGCATTGAATACAAAGGGTTCAAGGGCGACACGCTTGCCTCGGCACTGTTGGCAAATGACATACGATTGGTCGGTCGCTCGTTTAAATACCATCGTCCACGCGGTGTTTGGAGCGCGGGGAGCGAAGAACCCAATGCACTTGTGACGGTCGGCAAAGGTGCGAAGCAAGACCCCAATGTACGTGCAACGGTGCAAGAAATTCACACGGGTCTGGATGCTAGGTCGCAAAACGCATGGCCGTCTGTTGGATGTGACGTAATGGCCGTCAACGATCTCGGCGCGTCGGTTTTGGGGGCGGGTTTTTATTATAAAACGTTCATGTGGCCAAAGACGTTTTGGGAAAAGGTCTACGAACCTGTCATTCGACGTGCGGCGGGCTTAGGCAGATTAAGCGGGCAAGCCGTCACAGAGACTTATGAAAAGGGCTATGCCTTTTGTGACGTGTTGGTCGTTGGCGCAGGCCCTGCGGGTTTGATTGCTGCACTTACTGCGGGACGGGCAGGTGCGGATGTCATAGTGGCGGATGAAGATTTTCGCTTTGGCGGCCGTTTGAATTCTGAATCTCATGGCATTGGTGGTCAAACTGGGGCGGAATGGGTCGCAACGGTGATTGCCGAACTTGAGGCAATGCCAAACGTGCGGATGATGCCGCGGACGACAATAACCGGCGTGTATGATGGCGGAACTTACGGCGCGGTCGAACGTGTTGCCCACCACATGCAACCGAAGACAACTAAGACGCCGCGCGAGACGTTCTGGCGTATCGTTGCAAAGCGCACGATTTTGGCTGCGGGTGCTATCGAACGGCACATCGCATTTCGAAATAATGACCGCCCCGGCATCATGCAGGCGGGTGCGATCCGCTCATACCTTAATCGATGGGGCGTTAGCCCCGGGCGCAAGGTGACGTTATTCGCCAATAATGATGATGCGCATCGCACCGCTGTGGATCTGATGGCTGCTGGCGTTTACGTGCCCGCAGTTGTTGATAGCCGCCCTGATGCAAAAGCTTTGGGCGATTACCGTGTGATTGCCGGAGGTGAGATAACGAACACCAGTGGCCGCAAAGGGCTGGAAAGCATAACGGTGCAAACTCAATCCGGGATCGAACGCATTGCGTCTGACTGTTTGGGTGTTTCTGGTGGCTGGAACCCAAGTGTACATCTGACGTGTCATATGAATGGTCGCCCCGTCTGGCGCGACGATCTGGCGAGCTTTGTCCCGACGGCAGACGCAATTCCGAACCTTGTAGCAGCTGGGGCGTGCAATGGGGCAATGTCGACATTCGCGTGTCTGACGGAAGGGGCAAATGCCGCGATTGCTGCGATGGAAGTTCTTGGTTTGACGGCAGATGTTCCTGCAATTCCCGAAGCGGAAGACAACCCGTGCCATCCGACGGCAAAATGGGCCGTTGGCGGTCGTGGTCGTGCTTGGTTGGATTTCCAGAATGATGTGACGGTTAAGGACATAAAGCAGGCCGCAACCGAAAATTTCCGATCTGTCGAACATATGAAACGTTACACAACGCAAGGAATGGCAACGGATCAGGGCAAAAGCTCGAACGTAATGGCGTTGGCAATACTTGCGGATGCGACGGGCCGCGGTATCCCTGAAACCGGAACCACAACGTTTCGCCCTCCTTATTCACCGGTTGCGATTGCGGCGTTGGGTGCTGGGGCCCAAGGCGCGGGTTTCGCGCCCCAACGCTTTACTACCAGCCATGACGAAAGCGTGAAGCGAAAGGCGCCAATGATCGAAGCGGGGCTTTGGTATCGTCCCAGCTATTTCCCGTTGAATGGCGAAACGGCGTGGCGCCAATCCTGCGACCGCGAGATTGGTTACGTGCGAAATTCTGTGGGTGTGTGTGACGTGTCGACCCTTGGCAAAATCGACATCCAAGGGCCTGACGCAGTAAAGCTGTTGGATTTTGCCTATACGAACATGTTTTCTTCGCTGAAAGTTGGGCGCGTGCGTTATGGTTTAATGCTGCGCGAAGACGGACATGTTCTGGATGACGGCACGACGGCACGGTTAAGCGATCAGCATTTTGTCACGACCACAACAACCGCAGCAGCCGGTTTGGTGATGCGTCACTTGGAATTCATCACCCAAGTGTTGCATCCTGAATGGGACGTACGCCTCATGTCTGTCACCGAACACTGGGCGCAATTCGCCATTGCCGGACCAAAGGCGCGTGAAGTGTTGAACGAGCTTTTGGATGACACCATCGACAACGAAACATGGCCGTTTATGGCTTGTGGCGATGTATCGATTGGTGATGTGAAAGGGCGTTTGTTCAGGATCTCGTTCTCGGGCGAGCATGCGTACGAAATTGCCGTGCCGTCACGGTTTGGCGAAAGCTTGTTCAAGCATTTGGTGACACTTGCAGAACGTTTGGGTGGTGGTCCTTATGGGATGGAAGCACTGAATGTGCTGCGGATCGAAAAAGGCTTTATCACACATGCGGAAATTCATGGACGCGTGACGGCCTTTGATATCGGGATGGAACGTATGATCTCGGGTAAAAAGGATTGCATCGGCAAGACAATGGCAGCGCGTGTCGGATTGACCGAAGAAGATCGCGAACGATTGGTTGGTTTCAAGCCGGTTGGCGCGGTGAAACAGCTGTCCGCAGGCGCGCATGTGTTCAACGTGGGCGAGGACGCGACACGGTTAAACGATCAGGGATATATAACGTCAGTCGGCTTTTCCCCGACGCTTGGCCATTTCATTGGGCTTGGCTTTGTCCAAGGTGGGATGAAACGGGTCGGAGAAACCATGCGCATGGTCGATCATTTGCGCGAACTCGATACTCAAGTTGAAATCTGTTCCCCTGTGTTCTTTGATCCGGAAGGAGGACGCGCGCGTGGTTGATCTTGTCGCGACATCGCCGTTGAAAGGCGTTGCACCGAAGACAGTTGGCAGCGTCACTTTGAAAGAAGTTGACTTGGGCCATCTTACCTCGATTGCGCCCTTCAAAGGGGCGAATGATGCGTTGTCCGTGGCCTTGAATGATGCACACGGAATGACATTCCCAAAACCTAACAGGGCGACAGGACGGGAAGACGCAAGCGCGATCTGGATCGGCTATGATATGGCGTTATTGGTTGGTCCGGCCCCAGACAGTGCATTGGCGCAGCATGCGGCTCTGACTGATCAATCAGACGCTTGGACGTGTTTAGCTCTTGAGGGGGACGGAGCCGAAGATGTTTTGGCGCGGCTGGTGCCCGTTGACGTTCGTTCCGGCACTTTCAAGCTGGGACATACAATGCGCAGTCTTGTTCAACATATGAATGCATCGGTGACGCGAACCGGGCAGGACACGTTTTTGGTGATGGTTTTTCGGTCGATGGCGAAGACGTTACAGCATGATCTTGAGACAGCGATGGAAAGCATTGCTTCTCGCAGTTAGTGTTTGGCAAACGATTCTATGAAAGAGGCCTTTATGCTGATCCGTATTGCTGTTGCTTGTGCGCTGACTTTTTCTGCTGCGCCCGTTTTTGCCAAATCAGCCGCAGAAAGTTGTTCTTTTCAGGCCAGTGTCGTTGGCGCAATTCAAACAGCACGTTTGAACAGAGTTCCAAAAAACGATGTCGTACCCAGTTTGCTGAAGGCGAACCCAAGCTGGCCCAAAGCGATGGAACAAGCGATGCCAGCTTTGGTTGATTGGATATACGACCAACGGCGACGCGATTTGAAAGACGTCGATTTGGGCGCAGTGTCAGAACAGCAGTGTATCGACAATTGGGACCAAATTCAAAACCTGACCCCAAATGCCACGAACTGAGTCTTGAAATCCCGACCTTTCGCGCCACAATATACCCACTATGAGTCTGCCTCCTGGTTTCCTTGATGAATTGCGCACCCGCCTCAGCCTTAGTCAGGTCGTCGGGCGGAAAGTCACGTGGGATGCGCGCAAGTCAAATCAGGGAAAGGGTGATCTGTGGGCACCTTGCCCATTTCACCACGAAAAAACGGCGTCTTTTCATGTAGATGATCGCAAAGGGTACTATTACTGCTTTGGATGTCATGCCAAAGGGGATGCGATCACCTTTGTGAAAGACACTGAAAACGTTAGTTTTATCGAGGCCGTTGAAATTCTTGCAAACGAAGCAGGAATGCCAATGCCTGCCCGTGATCCCAAGGCTCAAGAAAAAGCGGATCGTCGCACCCTGTTGGCGAACGTCGTTGAGCATGCTTTGCAGTTCTTCACGCTGCAATTGCGCACCGGGACGGCCGGTCCAGCACGTGATTATTTGCAGTCAAAACGAGGATTGGGCCCAGAGGCGCAAGATCGTTGGGATATCGGGTTCGCGCCGGATGCATGGCAAGCATTGTGGGATCATCTAAAGGGTAAAGGCGTTCCTGATGATTTGATCTTGGGCGCGGGTCTGGCAAAGCCCAGCCAAAAGGGTGGCAAACCTTACGATACGTTTCGCAACAGAATTATGTTTCCGATCCGCGACCCCCGTGGGCGTTGTGTTGGCTTTGGTGGTCGCGCCATGGACCCAGAAGACGGGGCCAAATACCTAAATTCACCGGAAACTGAGCTTTTTGATAAGGGGCGCAATCTTTACAACCATGCACCGGCGCGAACCGCTGCTGGCAAAGGTCAGTCCCTATTGGTGGCCGAAGGGTATATGGACGTGATTGCGCTGTCCGAGCATGGGTTTGAGGCGGCAGTCGCGCCTTTGGGCACCGCAGTGACCGAAACCCAATTGCAGATGCTGTGGCGCATAGCGCCTGAACCCATCATTGCGTTGGACGGGGACACAGCAGGACTGCGCGCGGCGATGCGGTTGATTGATCTCGCTTTGCCGGCTTTGGAAGCGGGGCAATCCTTGAGGTTCGCGTTGATGCCAGAGGGTAAAGACCCGGATGATGTTCTGAAAATCAGTGGTGCCGCCGCGTTGCAATCGCTTTTGGACGATGCGATCCCGATGGTGAGCTTGCTTTGGAAGCGCGAAACAGAAGGTAAAGTGTTCGATAGCCCAGAACGCAAGGCTGCCCTGGACAAAGCGTTACGCGAAAAGATCAAACTGATCAAAGACCCATCGATCCGCCAGCATTATGGTGCTGAGATTAAAAATCTGCGTTGGCAGTTGTTCAACCCACGCCGCTCCCGTCCACAGCGCAAAGCATGGAACGCGCCTGAAACGGCTCAACCGAGTACCAAATTAAGTGTTCTGGCACGGGCTCACGATGCCGTGGAAATGGAACATCTGCGCGAAGGCATTGTGTTGGCGGCATTGATAACCGCGCCCCATTTGACTGAGGACTTTGAAACCGGTCTCGATAATATGGTGTGCCGCGACCCGTCTCATCGTGACCTACGCGATATGGTTTTGCGCCATTGGACTGAGGGAGAAGGGCCGTTGCGTGAAAAAATTTCTTACGCACTGGGTCCAGAAGCTCTTGAAAATTTGCTCTCAGCACGCCATGTCGCGATCGTCCCTTGCATTCGCAAACCCGGCGACGATGATCTGGCCCGTATGACGCTGGCCGAAGAATTCGCAAAACTCGAAACGGCTAAGGGACTAGCGGCAGAAATTGAAGATGCATCTGAAGATTTGAAAGGTGTAGCTGACGAGGGCCTCACTTGGCGATTGGCACAGGCTACGCAAGCAGCAAACGCCGCATCACGCAGCGGTGGGGAAGATAGCGTGGAATTCGACCTTGGAGAGAATGGTGCAGAGATCAATCGTGACGAACGTGACGCGTTCGCGGCACTAACGGAGAAGATTCAGTTTTCAAAGCCTGGGCGATAGGTGCAACGTGAGGCTGAAAACTTAAGAAAAAAGCGCTAAATGGGTGGCCGAATCACCTTAACGCGCTATTGAGTCGGTAGCGATTCGCAAAACGAATCGTTTGCATGGCCCGGCAAAGGAGCCCCGCATGGCAGCGAAAGACAACGAAGACGTCAAAACCGAAGAGCAAGAGCAAGAGATGTCGCTCGACCTGAGTCAGACTCAGGTCAAAAAGATGATCGCGGAAGCGCGTGAACGTGGCTACATCACTTATGATCAGCTGAATACGGTTTTGCCACCTGATCAGGTCAGTTCCGAGCAGATCGAAGATGTGATGTCGATGCTCTCGGAAATGGGCATCAACATCATCGAAGATGAAGAAGCGGAAGAAGAAGAGCAAAAAGGCTCGACTGACGTTGCAACGACCGAAGGCACTCGCGATCTGACGTTGGGTGCTACGGGTCAGGAAAAACTGGATCGGACTGACGATCCAGTGCGGATGTATCTCCGCGAGATGGGCTCGGTCGAGTTGCTGTCGCGCGAAGGCGAGATCGCGATTGCGAAACGGATCGAAGCCGGACGCAATACAATGATCGCCGGGCTTTGCGAAAGCCCGCTGACTTTCCAAGCGATTACAATCTGGCGTGACGAACTTCTGAGCGAAGAAATTTTGCTGAGGGACGTTATTGATCTGGAAGCCACTTTCGGCAACCAGATGGGCGAAGACGGTGAAGTTGCTGAACCCGTTGTCGATACCACCGTGACCGAGACGGAAAAGAAAGAGGCAGAACCAGAACTGGACGCCGATGGCAATCCGATTGCCAAAGATGACGATGACGATGACGACGAACAGGCCAACATGTCGTTGGCGGCAATGGAAGCCGCGCTAAAGCCACAAGTGCTTGAAACGCTGGACCGTATTGCCGACGACTATTTGATGCTGTCGGAAATGCAGGACAGCCGGATTTCTGCGACATTGAACGAAGATGGTTCATTTTCCCAGAAAGACGAGGCGACTTACCAAAAGCTGCGCGCCGAAATTGTTGAATTGGTGAATGAACTGCACCTTCACAACAATCGTATAGAAGCTTTGATTGACCAGCTTTATGGAATCAATCGTCGGATCATGCAGATCGACAGTTCGATTGTGAAATTGGCGGACCAAGCGCGGATCAATCGCAAAGAATTCGTCGAATCCTATCGTGGGCGCGAATTGGACCCCAATTGGATGGAAGAAATGTCCGGCAAACCCGGGCGTGGTTGGCAGATGTTCATCGAACGCTCAAGCGACAAAGTCGAAGAGCTTCGCGCCGACATGGCTCAGGTTGGTCAATATGTCGGTCTGGATATCAGTGAATTCCGCCGGATCGTGAACCAAGTCCAAAAGGGTGAAAAAGAAGCCCGTCAAGCTAAGAAGGAAATGGTCGAGGCCAACCTGCGTCTCGTTATTTCCATCGCCAAGAAATACACAAACCGCGGCTTGCAATTCCTGGATTTGATTCAGGAAGGGAACATCGGTCTGATGAAGGCCGTAGACAAATTCGAATACCGTCGTGGCTATAAATTCTCGACCTATGCGACGTGGTGGATTCGACAGGCGATTACACGATCCATTGCGGATCAGGCGCGTACGATCCGGATCCCTGTGCATATGATCGAAACGATCAACAAGCTGGTCCGTACTGGACGTCAGATGCTGCACGAGATTGGTCGCGAACCAACACCAGAAGAATTGGCCGAAAAGCTGCAAATGCCACTTGAGAAAGTGCGCAAGGTGATGAAGATCGCCAAAGAGCCTATTTCTTTGGAGACTCCTATTGGTGACGAAGAAGACAGCCAACTGGGCGATTTCATCGAAGACAAAAATGCTGTTCTGCCGCTTGATAGCGCCATTCAGGAAAACCTCAAGGAAACGACCACTCGGGTACTTGCGTCGCTTACGCCTCGTGAAGAGCGGGTTTTGCGTATGCGGTTTGGCATTGGGATGAACACGGACCACACTCTGGAAGAGGTGGGGCAACAATTCAGCGTGACACGGGAACGTATCCGTCAAATCGAAGCGAAAGCTTTGCGTAAGCTGAAACACCCAAGCCGGTCGCGTAAACTACGCAGTTTCCTCGATCAGTAAGACTTTGATAGACTAAATTAACGCCCTTCGCTGAAATATCGCGAGGGGCGTTTTTCGTTGTGCGGACGTCTCGTTCAAAGTTTCAAAGAAGTGCGGTCAAGAACGTGTCACTGGTCCGGGCTTCACAAACTCCGTGTGATTTGTAAGTTTGTGTTCGAACAATGTGGAGATTGATCATGTCGCTCTTTTCGCGCTTGTTTGGCGGTTCCAGCCAGACCCAGGATGCGGAACCCCAAACATACAATGGGTTTGAAATCATAGCCGAGCCGATACGCGAAGGTTCGAAATGGCGGGTTGCTGCGCGTATCGAAAAGGATGTGAATGGCGAGGCAAAGGTGCACGAATTGATCCGTGCCGACACGCTGGATGATGAACCGTCAGCGATCGATGTATCCATCAGCAAAGCCAAACAAATGATCGACGAACAGGGTGAAGGTTTGTTTAGGTAGAGATGACGGCTGGCGGTCTTTATCCGTTGGGCGGTGGATGAATGGGTGCCGATCGTAAGGCTGGTTTGGCCAATTTTACAGAACTAGACGAAAACCAATCTAAAGTGTTCTGACGTCTTACAAGCTTGCACATTGCGGACGGGTCTGTTGAGAGTTGAGTATGCAAACGACGCTCACGATTGAAACAAACGGTTCAGGATTATACGAATTTACCAATCGATTGCCGTCTTTGACGGGCAACGGGGTTATGACATTGCTGGTTCAACATACGTCGTGTTCTTTGTTAATTCAGGAGAACGCTGACCCAGAGGTGCAGGTAGATTTGCAAAACTTCTTTGACCGGCTCGTTCCTCCAACCACTGATCCTTCGATGTCCTATTTAACGCATACCTACGAAGGTCCAGATGACATGCCTGCACATATCAAAGCATCCCTTTTGCCAAGCACACTCTCAATCCCGTATTCTGATGGCGTTTTACGCCTTGGGACATGGCAGGGCGTATATTTGTTCGAACATAGATACCGGGCCATGAGGCGAAACGTGTTCGTGGATATGCATTGAAACCTTGAAACAAAGATATGCAGAACCGTGATTTGGGTCTGATGGCAATTGCGCCAATATATGTAGAAATCGGAGGATAAAATGCTCAGAATATTTGCAGCTAGCTTCTTGCTTTTGTCGGTACAAATTGGCGCTGCGCAAGGTTTCCCAGAATTCCAAGTCAGGGTCCGTGTCGCGGCTCTTGACGCAACTACATTTGAAGTGATCGATGGAGTAAATTCTGGACCACGTCAAATGTGGTGTGCCGCAGCCCTTTTTGCCAAAAGAAAGTACGGCGTAAATACCGGCCAAATCTGGCTGGAACGTGGTCTGGGCCCATCAAGCGCAGAGCCGCGTCGCCGCAGTATTGTTTTTTCGCTGAAACCTGTTCCAAACGAATACAAATCGATCTCGCTTAGCATTCGTCGTCCGGGTCAAGTTGTCGGGTTTGCGTTGGCGAGTTCGCTGTGTCGGAATTCAGATTTCCGTATCCGCATTCGCGAAGTTGGCTAAATTATTACGTTTACCCTTCGGTGCGTGTTCATGATGTGTCAGTATCTGGGGGGTAAAATTCTTGGCTACCCAAATGGTGGCGTTGTGCCTATAGTGCTGGTGGAACGGAGGAAAACCTCCACGACAGGCAGGACCAGAACAAGGGAGACGGCCGTATGCGCTGCCCATTCTGTGGAAATATTGATACTCAGGTCAAAGACAGTCGACCAGCAGAAGATCACGTCTCAATTCGCAGACGTCGATTTTGCCCGGCATGTGGAGGCCGATTTACCACCTACGAGCGGGTTCAGTTGCGAGATTTGGTTGTCGTGAAAACCAACGGGCGTCGCGAAGACTTTGATCGCGACAAGCTGGAACGATCCATACGTATTTCCATGCAAAAACGTCCGATCGAACCTGAACGTATCGATCAGATGATTTCGGGGATTGTGCGCCGATTGGAATCGATGGGCGAAACCGACATTCCATCAAAGCAGATCGGCGAAATCGTCATGGAAGCGCTGAACCGGATCGACACTGTGGCCTATGTTCGATTTGCGAGTGTTTACAAAAATTTCCAAGCTGCAGATGACTTTGACAAGTTCGTGGCCGAGCTGCGACCGCCAAGTGATGGTCAAGCGGAAGAGTGAGCGCGGAGCGCGATAAACGTTTCATGAAAATGGCGCTTGGGCTTGGGCGTCGTGGAATGGGCCAGTGTGCACCCAACCCGGCGGTTGGGTGCGTGATCGAAAAAGATGACGTCGTAATCGGGCGCGGCTGGACGCAACCCGGCGGACGACCACATGCGGAACCGCAAGCCCTATCCCAAGCCGGGCCGCGATCCCAAGGTGCGACGGCCTATGTCACGTTGGAACCTTGTTCGCATGAAGGACAAACGCCACCTTGCGCCACAGCACTTATCAAGGCCGGAATAAAGCGCGTCGTTGTTGCGCTGACAGATCCGGATCCACGTGTCAGCGGGCGTGGCATAAAGATGCTTGAAGCTGCCGGGATTGAGGTCACCGAAGGTGTCTTGACTGAAGATGCCAGCAAAGACCACGCTGGATTTTTGTTGAAGATCACCCGCCGCCGTCCATTTGTGACGCTCAAGCTTGCGTCGTCTTTTGACGGGCGCATTGCAACCGGCAGTGGGCAGAGCCAATGGATCACTGGCCCTGAAGCGCGCCGTGTCGTCCACAGCATGCGATCACGTCACGATGCGGTTATGGTGGGCGGCGGAACGGCGCGGTCGGATGATCCTTCTTTGACTGTGCGTGGTTTGGGCGTGTCACGTCAGCCTGCACGTGTTGTCGTTTCGCGCAGAATTGACCTGCCACTTTTAGGCCAGTTGGCGCGCAGTGCGTCAAAAATCCCTTTGGTTCTATGCCATGGGCAAGATGCAGACCCATCGTTAAAGGAAACATGGGCCGGTTTGGATGCAACGCTTTTGGAATGTGTGGCCAAAGGCGCGCAATTGGATCCTAAGGACGTGTTGGGACAATTGGCTGATCTGGGAACAACGCGCGTGTTTTGCGAAGGGGGCGGCGGGTTGGCCGCATCATTGATCGACGCGCAATTGGTTGACCGCTTTGTTTGGTTTACGGCTGGCATGGCGATTGGTGCTGAAGGGCTGCCCAGCATTGGGGCCTTGGGATTGAGTACGTTGCAAGAAGCACATCGTTTCGAATTGAGCGAACTGCGCCAGGTCGGCGATGATGTCCTGCATGTGTGGGATCGAAAACCGAGCGACGACTAACGGCGCCAAATATAGGCGTGACTGGCGAAGGCTCCCTGCAATTTGGACAGCAATCGATTTAGAGCCCCGGGATGGGGAACGGTTCCATCTTCGGACAGGCGTTGAACAATGACTTCGACAGAGCAGGGCAATCCCGTTACGGGGTCGATATAGCGCGGATAGTCAATCAACGTGGCATGGATAAGCCCAGTCAAACTGACATCTTCACGCCGACGCGGAGGGACCGCGCCGCGATCTTCGGTCAAACCCCAACCTGCGTAAAACGGTGCACCCGTTGTCACGACTGGAACACCGCGCAGCAACGCCTCAAAACCGCTCAGTGACGTCATGGTCCAAACCTCGTCTACGAGGGGGAACAACGATGTAATTTCAGTGTTCGATAAGATCGAATGCGCGAGGTCTTGGGTCGTAATTTGGCCGGGTCTCAAACCTGCTTCTACATCCGGATGTGGCTTATACAGAATCACTGAATCGGGCCGTGCCTCATGAGCGGCCTGCAGCAAGGCGTCATTTGTCGCTATGTCACCAGCGCCAAGGCGAATTGAGGCGTCATCTTCGACCTGACCAATGACCAAAACCTTATGACCGTCTGGCAATGTGGGCGTCGCACCGTCCAGATTATATTTGCTGACGCCTTTTTTGATCAGCAACCGCTGCAAGCGGTCCACACGCAACGTCTGTTCGGGCCGCAAAGTTCGGCGCGCCCGTATCATTTCTTCTAGGCGAGATGGTTGCGATGGGTCGTAGTAAATTCCCAGATCATCAGTCACCAATGATACGGGCGGCACCAACTCAGCGCCTAATCCTTTGGACCTCAAGAACCCATCCTCGACGCGAACGGCGTCTTCGTCGCCAACCTGCGCTTTGCCCGCCCAGATCATCCAAGGGCGATTGGTTTTACGGGCTTTGGCTGGCGTATCCGTAAAGATCAATCGTTTTTGTTGGCCAAACGTCTTTTGAAGGGCAGGACGTTTCCAGAGACGCATTCCACTGGCGACCCATCCTTTATAGTCTTCACGCCAAGCGCGGGATTGGGCCGCAAGTGTCTCAATCACATCTTCCAGTTCGCAAAGCCTGTCGCCAAACGGATCATACCATTTTGGATAAAGGATCATTGCGGCGGCAAACAATTGTGCACGCGTCAATTTCCGTTGGCGGCGAATGACTGGGTCTTCGTCAGACGTTAGCCCCCAGCCTGCATAGAAAGGTTGGCCAAAGACACGGGGTTTGTGCCCGGCCAATATGGCTTCGTAGCCTAGGCCAGATGAAACAGTGTAAACAGCAACGGCCCCTTCCATTAAGCGCCAAGGGCTTACGGGTTTGTCGTACAGCTTGACCCGATCGTTTTCATTTTTCTGTTCGAAATATCCGTCGCGATAACCTTGAACTGTTTCGGGATGGGTCTTGATCAAGATGCGCGTGCTGGGATGTTCTTCTTGGGCGACGAACAACATTTCCTGAAAGCGATGTACATTGGCGCGACTTGCACGCACTGACGCGTCCCCGCGTGTCTGATCCAGGACCAGCACGTAACCGGGGGCGGGAACGACAAGGTCCGGATCAAAGGCATTATATTTGCTTAAATGCGCTTCCGCCAAGCGCGCCATCGCACCACGTGACCGGTCCAACAGTGCCGTGTCGTCTAAAGGGTGGGTAGCAAGTAAGGTTTCCAGATCTGATGGTTTGGATGGATCAAAGTGAACACCAGATTCATCAATCAAAAGACCGATTGGGGGTTCACCTGAGCGACCGGGAAATAGGGATCGCAAAAATGCGTCTTCGATTCGAACAGTTGGTGCGTCTTTAGACGCTGCTATACGTTCGCCGCGATGTGCCGTTGGACTTTGTCCCCAAACACCAACTGCGTCGCCTTCTTTGGGAAAGCCAAGCGAGACGCGCCAACCTGCAAGACTTAAGATGCGTCGCATTCTGCGCTGCGCTAGAAATCCAGCATTATATACAAAAAGCCGCCGGGCCTCATTTAGACCGGCGGCTGAATGTATTTCCGACTCACCCACTCGCGAGGATCAGTTATCGCCAAGACTAGACACGGAATTTGCACTCGCAATTGGTCCGGTCAGAGCGCCAAGGATTTTTGTGAATTGAGTATATGGCGCTTCTGTCACGAAAAGCGTGTCTCCATCGCGGATAACGAAATCTCGCGCGTTGAACAGACCATTGGGTTCGCTCAGATTAATAACGTAGATCAGGCGTTGGTCACCGCGAAGATCTTTTCGGCCAAGAACCGCATTGGCCACCTCATCAGTTTCGTCACGCAGAACAAAGACCCCGGTTGGATCTGCTGTGCGTGAGTTCAAGCCGCCAACCTGTGCAATGGCCTCCAAGGCCGAAAGGTTTTGGGTTTCGAACGGCACGCGCGATTGGCCGCCTGTTGCACCCAAGGCTGTGAAGGCGCGAGAGTCTTCTTCGACCAAAATCTTGTCACCGCCGCGCAGGGCGATATCCAGATGTGGATTGTCGTAAAGATCTTCGAACCAGATGGTGTCAGACACATGTCCCCGCTGAACCGTGACTTGCGCGATGCCGGGTTCGATTGTTACTCCACCAGCGCGTGCCAACATTGTGGTCAGTGTGCGGGTTGGACGTTCGATTGCATAAACACCCTGCGCACCAACAGAACCGATCAACGAAACAGTTGAACCATCACCCGCTACGCGACGTACTTGGACTTGCGGATCGGGCGTTTGTTCTTCTAGTTTTTGTGTGATTATGCGCCGAATGGCTTCGGGTGTATTTCCAGACGCGCGAATGCGACCAGCGTACGGAACAAAAACAAATCCATCACCATCGACTTGAACTTCTTCAAGGATTGTCGAATTCGTCCCTTCACCCGCCAGCAAACCATCATCAACGTTTTCCCAAATCGTCAGACCTAAAACATCGCCGGGTCGAATTGTATCAGACCCAAGTTGACCCGCGCTGAGCAATGATTTCGAAAATCCCAGCGGCGGAGTGAAAGCTGTGGCACGCGTTACATTGTCGTCGACTGATACCACAAATGCGTCGCCTTCATTTTCCACAGAGCCCGCAAAAATTTGACGTTTGTTTGGGCCAGCTTGTGGCAGACCGCATGATGCGAGAATGCTCAAAACGGCGAGTGCTGCAACGGGCCTTGCCCAGCGACGAATATTGAAAATCACTGCTCGGTCTCCTCGACCTGTTCTTATCTGGCGGAATCGGCCGCTTTCTACTGCGAACACATTTTTGACAAATTATGCCACGAACTCAGAAAAAGCTACCGCTTGGTAACTGTGATATCAGATCACAACACGCAACTGTTGCCTTGGAGCCGCGGTTCCATAAGCCAGCGCGTCGTATGGATCGTCTTTAGACAACATCATATCAACGACTTGACGCAACAATTGTCTTCGCCCCTTGGTTGAATAAAACCCGCCAGGAAGTTGGCTGGTTTCAAGAAGGTAGCGTCGATAATCCTTGTAGGCACGCGTGTCTGGACGGGCTGCAGTTTCAAAAAACACCGCCAAGGGTTGATCTGAAACAAATTCAGGTTTGGCAAAGACTGCTTGTCCGAATACTTTTAAGGGGATGCCGCGCCAAAGCACTTGTTGCGCCGCTGTGGAGTTCACAGTCACGGCGCTGCGTGCATCGTTCAACAATTTCGCCAGTTTACCGCCACGCACATAATGCACGCGATCCGCGACGTCGAATTCGCGCGCAAGCCGTTTGATTTCGTTGCGAATGGGAACCCGACCGTCTTCCAAAGGATGTGCTTTGAACACCAGATGATGATGGCGCGCAGCCCCGGAGGAAAATTCTTTGACCACAAGGGCAAGAAAGTCGGTCATCGAAGAAAACGGCGAGTGCATTTGAAACGATGCGTCATGCTCGAGCTGAAGTAATGCCAGATGATATGGAAAGCCCCCATGTCGAATGCGCAAGGTGGAGCTTATGCGGTCAAGCGCATGCAGCGGCATGAAGAGCAAACGCCGCAGATACAAACGAAATTCTTTGGATACGCTTATGGCGCGATGCGGTTGAAAATTCTGGTAGCGCTTGTTTTTGAAAAGAACAAACCAATGATAAAGAGCGCCATAAAAAACGTGTTGACGCATGTCGCCCCAGCTGGCGGGAGGTAGAGGCGATTCCATGTCAGATTGCGCCAAAGCCGTCTGCATTTGGGCGATGTCCATGTCCATTAGACGCGAATGCCCGTTGCTTCCACCACGTTCGTAGGTCACCCAATAGGGCCGCATGTATCCTTCTTCGAAGACGTGTACTGTGATCCCGTTGTTTTTGGCGTGTTCGACGGCGGTCGCGTGGATTGGCCTGGTATCGCCATAAAGAACAATATCCGTCACGTTCTTGGAGGTGCAGATTTCGGCGAATTTACTGGCCCAGTCGACGGGTTCCCCTGTGTAGGGCAAGTATGAATTTTTATCCGGCCAAAAGGCCTGATCTCCGGCGTTGAAACCTACACGCCACACTTCAGCGCCAGTCAAACGCAGCATTTTGCCAAGCTGCTTGAAGAATGGCCCATGCGGTCCTTGTAGGAAAAGAAAAACCCGATTGTCTGCCGGATGACCTGTCATGTTGCCCCGAATACGCGATGTTTGTTGACGTCCGATGAAATCGTAGAATCCCGTCAAAACTATGTCTTGTGTAGAGCAAAGCAGCAAGGGCGGGCTTGTGCTAGATGCGCAGCAAGGCTACCTCGGGACACAACAGAAAGGGTATCTGGAATGTTCACAGGGATCGTTACGGATGTCGGCACGATTGCGGCTTTGCATCAAGAAGGTGATCTGCGTGCGCGGATCAAGACACGTTACGACATGGCCAAAGTGGATTTGGGCGCATCAATTGCGTCTGATGGCGTGTGTTTGACCGTCGTAGAACTGGGCGCAGATTGGTATGATGTCCAGATCAGTGCTGAAACAGTTACCAAGACAAATATCGGTCAGTGGACCGAGGGAAAACGCGTTAACCTTGAACGTGCATTGCGTGTTGGAGATGAGCTGGGCGGGCACATTGTGTCGGGGCACGTTGATGGTGTTGCCGAAATCGTGTCGATTGTGGACGAAGGGGATAGCACCCGGGTTCAATTGCGTGCTCCTAAAGAGTTGGCCAGATTCATCGCGCCGAAAGGGTCAGTGGCCCTGAACGGGACGTCATTGACTGTGAATGAGGTGCAAGATCTGGTTTTTGGTATTAACTTTATTCCGCACACCAAATTGGTCACCACGTGGGGTGATGTCCGCTTGGGAGATCAAGTGAATTTAGAGATTGATACGCTGGCGCGCTATGTGGCGCGCCTTGCCGAGGCAAGCTAGTATCGAGCCGAAATTGATTTCGGAATTGAAATTGATCTCGTGGACAGGCCTGCGGCCTGACATGACACTGGAGCGCTTAGCTTATGTGAGCCCTTCATGGAAAAGAGGCGACGTTTGTCTGGCGTTCTGAATGGCAACGGATTAAGGGGCGGCAAGAAATGAAGGGACTGCTATGAGTTTCGAAACACCCGGTGCTGTTGAGCAAAATCTGTCGGATGCGTTGTCGCCGATCGAAGAGATCATCGAAGAGGCGCGTGCAGGGCGCATGTTTATTCTTGTGGATCATGAAGATCGTGAGAATGAGGGCGATCTTGTTATTCCAGCAAGTTTCGCAACGACTGAGGCGATCAACTTCATGGCGACACATGGTCGGGGTCTTGTTTGTCTGACGCTGCCGGCAGAACGTGTAGACGAGCTGGGTTTGCCGATGATGGTCACACATAATTCCTCGCGCCATGAAACCGGGTTTACGGTTTCGATTGAAGCCCGCGAGGGCATAGAAACTGGCATTTCGGCGGGCGACAGGGCGCGAACAGTCAGTGTTGCCATTGATCCAAAAGCAACATCAGCTGATTTGGCGACACCGGGGCACGTGTTTCCGGTCCGTGCGCGCAAAGGCGGGGTGCTTGTCAGAGCAGGGCACACGGAAGCCGGATGTGACGTGGCACGTTTGGCGGGGCATTATCCAGCCAGCGTGATTTGTGAGATCATGAATGAAGACGGCACAATGGCGCGTTTGCCGCAGTTGGTCGATTACGCAAAGCGGCACCAGCTGAAAATCGGCACGATCTCCGAGTTGATTGCGTATCGACGCCGTCATGACAATTTGGTCGTTAAATCCCAAGAACGTGTTGTGACGTCCGAATATGGCGGTGACTGGAACATGACGATCTGGACGGATCAGACGTGGGGTGTTGAGCATGTGACATTGGCCAAGGGCGACATCACGACGCCTGAACCGGTCTTGGTGCGCACGCATGCAATGCAAGAGGTAACCGATATTCTTGGCATTGGAACACGGCGTGTTGGTGAATTGCAGCGAGCAATGGAATTGATCGCACAAGAAGGACGCGGTGTCGTTTGTCTGTTCCGCGAACCGCGCAAAGCCCTTTTTGATCACGAAGAAACAGGGCCACGCATCGTCAAGAACACAGGGCTTGGGGCGCAAATGCTTTCCAATCTGGGTTTGTCCAAGCTTGTTCTTTTGACCGACAGCACACGTACGACTTACATGGGCATCGACGCTTACGGTCTTGAGATTGTCGATACACGTCCAATCATGGGAGACAACTAATGGCATCTATTTCGCATCACGTTTTAGAGCGGCCAAGTTTTGATAAGCCGGTCAAGTTACTGATCGTTGTTGCCCCCTATTATAAAGATATTGCTGACAATATGGTGGCTGGGGCGCGTGCGGAAATCGAAGCGGCAGACGGCACCCATGATTTGATCGAAGTGCCCGGAGCATTGGAAATTCCGACCGCTATCGGTATCGCGGAACGGATGTCGAACTTTGATGGCTATGTCGCGCTTGGCTGTGTCATCCGAGGTGAGACAACGCATTATGACACTGTATGCAATGATTCCAGCCGGGCAATTACGTTGCTGGGGCTACAGGGGCTGTGCATTGGCAATGGCATTCTGACGGTCGAAAATATGGCGCAAGCCGACGTGCGGGCCAGCACGGCGGACCAGAACAAAGGGGGCGGAGCGGCTGCTGCCGCCTTGCACCTGATTGCGCTCAGCCGTAAGTGGGGCGCAAAGACAAAGGGAGTCGGTTTCAAACCGCTCTTGGACCCCATTCAGATTGCCTGAGGCACCATGACCCTTTCGGGAAACCAAAAACGAAAAATGCGTTCGGCTGCGCGCCTCTATGGCGTGCAAGCCTTGTTTCAAATGGAAACCAGTGGCCAAACGGTTGAAGCCGTTCAGCAAGAGTTTCTGGATCACAGATTTGGCGCGACCTATGATGAAGGTGAGATGGTCGAAGGTGACGTCGATCATTTTACGCGCGTGGTTGAGGACGCTGTAAATCATCAGGCGTCGATCGACCAATCAACAGACAGGGCATTGGTTGCCAAATGGCCAATCGGGCGGATCGACCCAACGTTGCGGGCTTTGTTTCGTGCGGCGGGTGCTGAATTTCGCGACGCGGACACGCCGCCGATCGTCGTGATCAAAGAATACGTCGAAGTTGCGGGTGCGTTTTTTCCAGACGGAAAAGAAGCCAAATTTGTGAACGCCGTACTGGATCACATGGCGCGCGAAGCCCGCCCCGAAGACTTCTGATTGCAAAGCCAGACCTTGCGCAGGACAAATGACAGTTGTGTGCAGGGCGCATGATCGGCAAAGTGGCGGTCGAGTTTTGATCTGATACTTCAGGTGCAAAAGATCCAACGACAGGATTGATCATGCGTGCAATGCAATTGCGAGACCTTGGCCAACCATTGGTCATGAGTGACGTCCCCACGCCCCAGCCCGGTCCGGGTGAAGTGCTGATCAGATTGGCGGCCTGCGGTTTGAATTTTGGCGACACGTTGATCGTCAAAGGAACCTATCAGGAAAAACCTCAACGTCCCGCGACTATCGGCATGGAAGTTTCCGGTATCATCGAAGCCGTTGGCGAAGGTGTCACAGATTTAAAACCGGGACAGCGCATTGCAGCCTATAGCGGATACGGTGGCTTGGCCGAATACGCCGTGTTTCCAGCCAGCTATTGCGTCCCGATCCCAGATCAAATGTCTTTTGTCGATGCCGCTGCTTTCCTTGTCGCGTACGGCACCAGCCACGTGGCGCTTGATTTCAAAGCACACTTGCAACCGGGGGAACGTCTTCTTGTTTTAGGCGCATCGGGGGGTGTTGGTCTAACGGCTGTTGAATTGGGCAAGCTGATGGGGGCCGAAGTGATCGCTTGTGCCCGCGGTGAGAACAAGCTTGCGGTCGCTCAACAAGCAGGTGCGGATCACCTGCTGGACAGTGATACTGTGAATTTGCGCGACGCCGTAAAAACCTTGGGCGGAGCTGATGTTGTGTATGATCCCGTCGGAGGCGCGTTGTTTGATGCAGCCTTGCGGGCATGCAATCTTGGCGCGCGTTTGCTGCCCCTGGGTTTTGCAAGCGGGACTGTTCCGCAAATCCCGGCGAATTACCTATTGGTAAAGAACCTCACTGTTCTTGGGCTGTATTGGGGCGGCTATCTACGTCTTGATCCCAGCGTTTTGACAAACAGTTTCCGCGTTCTGATCGACTGGTACGTTCAAGGGCGATTGCATCCCCATGTCAGCAATGTTCTGCCGTTAGAGCAGGCCAACGAAGGCTTGGATCTTTTGCGCAACCGCCAAGCGACTGGAAAAGTTATCATCGAAATCGCCTGATCAACGCCCCTTGATCTTCTGCGTTGCGATAGGGCGCGCCTTTTGTTGTTCACGCAGAAAAACAAACAAACCGGCCCCAAGGATAAGTGCGATCCCGATCCAGACTTCGAGTTCGGGCAAGTCGCCAAAAATCACGAATCCCCAGAATACCGCCATCGGCAGGCCGATATATTCAAACGGTGCGATGGTCGCAGCATCTGCGACGCGATAGGCGGCGCTTAACGTATACCCGATCGCAGCTGAATTCAGGCCCAAGCCCAGAAATACCCACCAATCAGACCCGCTTGGCCAAACCCAAGATCGCAACAGAAAAACCAGCGATGGGTTGGTTGCGCCTTCTGCAAACCGGCCATCCCCTGCGATTACAAAGAACCCGAGTGAGACGAGAATGAAAGTGGCTTGGATATAGACGGCCATCGCGCTGGCTTTGCTTTTGACGCCCAATTTTCGTGTCAGTATCTGGTTTAGTGCATAGGTGAATGCCGCCAGGATTGGCAGCAACAAGACGACGCGCGGTGCATCTAATCCACCTGTGTCGACCCATGGACGTTGCATGATTATAACGCCAACAAAACCGATAAAAACCGCGCTCATGCGCATTGGGCCGACTTTCTCGCCCAAGATCGGGATGGATAGCAATGTTATGAAAAGGGGGGCCGCGAAAAACAGGGCGGTGGCTTCGGCGAGCGGTAAGGCGGCGAGTGCAGCAAAAAAGGACATGTTTGCAATGACGATCAAAACCCCGCGCAATGCGTGCAGACCCGGTGTGCGCGTCCGCAGAATGCGCCAGCCACCTTCCCATTTTACGATGAAGAGGGTGACCAAAATACCCAACGCGGATCGCGCGAAAACGATCTGATGCAGAGGGAACTCACCTGATAAGGCTTTAATAAGCATGTCGTTGATCGAAATGCAGAAAACGCCCACCACAATGAAAAGAATGCCAAGACGCGCTTGGTTCAATGCGTTGTCCATGACCTTTGCTTAACACGTGCACTGGTCCTGTCACGTGAAATCCGATAGCCAAGGTTTAACGAACGGAGGACGCCCTATGAAAATGACAGACACTCGACAGATAACGGCATCACCCGAGGATGTTTACGCGGCCCTTTTGAGCCCTGAGGTGTTGAAAGCTTGTGTGCCCGGCGCAACCGAAGTTGCCGGCAATCCGCAAGACGGTTTTGAAGCAACCGTTGTTCAAAAAGTGGGGCCAGTAAAAGCGACGTTCAAAGGTCAGGTGACTTTGACCGATTTGATCGAAAACCAAAGCCTGACCATTACGGGCGAAGGCAAAGGGGGCGCGGCTGGTTTTGCAAAAGGTGGCGCCGAGGTCAGGATTGCGGCCAAAGACGGTGGGACCGAGCTGAGTTATGACGTCGAGGCCAAGGTAGGCGGGAAAATCGCCCAACTGGGAAGCCGGATCGTTGATGGGTTTGCGAAGAAAATGGCGGATCAGTTTTTCAATAATCTCCAATCCCATTTGGAAGGCCCTTCCGACGGCGAAGATGCATCGGAAGATGAAGGCGAAACCAAAAAGGGATGGTTGGGCCGTTTAACGGGTGGTGGTGACTGAACCGTGACAATTTGTCGACGAAACGTTCCTTGAAACGCGTTGAATCTGAAAGCTGCAAATGCCCCCAATTCTTAAGATCAATGACTTGCGCAAAAGTTATGCAAGCGGTTTCGAAGCGCTGAAAGGTGTTTCGCTTGAAATTAACGAAGGTGAAATCATTGCATTGCTGGGGCCAAACGGTGCTGGCAAGACGACTTTGATTTCCACCGTGTGCGGGATTACGACGCCGACATCCGGTACTGTTTCTGTCGCCGGTCACGATATTACTTCCGATTACCGTGCGGCCCGAAGCCTGATCGGCTTGGTTCCTCAAGAAATTGCGCTAGAGCCATTTGAAAAGGTCATCAATACAGTTCGGTTTTCGCGCGGGCTATTCGGAAAAGGCCGTAAAGATTCTGTTGTCGAAGATATCCTGAAACGCCTGTCCCTTTGGGACAAACGCAAAAGCGCGGTCAAAGAACTCTCTGGTGGGATGAAACGGCGTGTGCTGATCGCGAAAGCTTTGGCGCATGAACCGCGTATCTTGTTTCTGGATGAACCAACTGCAGGTGTCGATGTCGAGTTGCGCAAAGACATGTGGAACATCGTAGCCGATCTGAAAGCTCAAGGCGTGACGATCATTTTGACCACGCACTATATCGAAGAGGCCGAAGCCATTGCCGATCGGGTTGGTGTGATCAACAAAGGTCAATTGTTACTGGTCGAAGAGAAAACCCAATTGATGGCGCAGATGGGTCAGAAAGAACTGGAAGTGCAGTTGGTGACCGCTGTGCAGAGCGTTCCGGATCAACTTGCCGGGTACGATCTGAGGCTTGGTGAAGGTGGTGCATCAATGATTTATGCATATGACACCAAATCTGATCGGACAGGCATTACACGTTTGTTGACAGATGTGGCCGCAGCGGGGCTACAGCTGCGTGATGTTGTGACACGTCAATCAAGCCTTGAGGATATTTTTGTCAGCCTCGTTCAAGAAGAGGAGGCCGCGCAATGAACTGGACCGCAGTCAGAGCGATTTATGTCTATGAAATGGCCAGGTTCTTTAGGACCATCATGCAGTCTCTTTTTTCGCCTGTTTTGTCCACGTCGCTTTACTTTGTCGTGTTTGGTGCAGCCATAGGAAGCCGAATAGATCAGGTCGAAGGTGTAAGTTACGGTGCATTCATCGTGCCGGGTTTGATCATGTTGACTGTCATGACGCAAAGTATCTCGAATGCGTCTTTCGGAATTTATTTCCCCAAATTCATTGGCACGATCTACGAACTTTTGTCGGCCCCGGTCAGTTATGTTGAAATTGTCATGGGATATGTTGGGGCTGCAGCCACCAAAGCGTTGGTGATCGGGACGATCATTTTGATAACGTCGGCCTTTTTCGTAGATGTCAAAATCGCCCATCCTCTTGCTATGGTGGCGTTTCTCATTTTGACCTGCTTCAGCTTTGCGCTGTTCGGGTTCATTATCGGGATATGGGCGGGTAATTTCGAACAGTTACAACTTATTCCGCTGATGATTGTGACGCCTCTCGTCTTTTTGGGAGGGTCATTTTATTCGATTTCCATGCTGCCACCGGCATGGCAAACGGTGTCGATGTTCAACCCGGTTGTCTATTTGATTTCAGGCTTTCGCTGGTCATTCTTTGGCGTGGCGGACGTGCCGATCGCGACGTCCTTGATGGCCATCGGATTGTTCTTTGTGATCTGCCTTGGGTTCGTCGGATGGATTTTCAAATCAGGTTGGCGGATCCGTTCATGAGTGTGACGTGCATGTCGCGAAAATCAGTCGTTTTGTATCGGCCCTTGTTTGAGCGCGCCGTCGCTTTTAAATGCCCTTAAATGAAACGTTGGATTCCATTTCTCAAATCTGACCCAGTTGTCGCTGTGATCCGTATGCAAGGGGTCATCGCCAGTGGCAATCGTGGGACCCTGTCTGATCAAGCGCTGGCTCCGGCCATTGAGCGCGCTTTTTCAAAGGGAAAGCCGACTGCAATTGCGTTGCAGATTAACTCACCAGGCGGCAGCCCTGTTCAGTCTTCGCTGATCGGATCGCGCATTCGCCGCCTTGCCGAAGAAAAAGAGGTTCCGGTTTTTGCCTTCGTCGAGGACGTTGCGGCATCGGGCGGCTATTGGCTGGCTGTGGCGGCGGATGAGATCTTTGCCGACCCCAGTTCAATTGTTGGGTCAATAGGCGTCATATCCGCGGGTTTCGGCGCGCATGAGCTGCTTTCGCGCCATGGGATCGAACGCCGTGTGTACACAGCGGGAAAATCAAAATCGATGTTGGATCCATTCCGACCCGAAAACGAAGCTGATGTTTCCCGTCTGAAAGGTATTTTAGAAGATCTGCATCAGAATTTCATTGGGCACATCAAAGAACGTCGCGGCGATAAGCTGAATAGTGATATCGACCTGTTCACTGGTGAGGTATGGCTTTCGTCCAAAGCGCAAGAGCTAGGGTTGATTGACGGTATCGGTCACTTAAAGGGCGTTATGAAAGATCGATTTGGAGACAAGGTGAAGTTTCGGACCTACGGCATCAAACGCCCTTTCTTGTCACGCTTTAGTGGCCGCATCATCGAAGACGCGATAGGGTCCGTTGAAGAACGCGCAGCTTACGCGCAATTCGGGCTGTAGAATGCTGACAAAAATCGTTGTCCTCTTTTTAGTATCCATTGCGGTGCTTGCCATGTTTGGCAAGCTTCACTGGATTGGTGGGAAACGATTGTCCCCGCCCAAATGCACAGAATGTGGCCGATATCGTATTGGCCGCAGTGCATGCTCCTGTAAGCGGAGGGACTAAGTTGGACGCAACGATGCCGTGGCTCTTATCTGGGCTTGGTCTTTTGATTTTGCTTCTGGCAGGTGACGCCCTTGTGAAAGGAGCGGTCAATCTTTCGTTGCGTCTTGGGGTCCCGGCATTGATCGTTAGCTTGACCATCGTTGCATTTGGGACATCCGCGCCCGAGCTATTGATATCGATCCAAGCCATTCTGGATGACGCACCGGGATTGGCTCTTGGAAATGTCGTTGGATCGAATATTGCAAATATTCTGATGGTTTTGGGTATTCCAGCCTTGTTGGCCGTCATGCATACGTCGCAATGCGAAACGCGCAAAACCTATGTGTTTATGATCGCGGCCTCTATTCTCTTTATCGCACTTGCGTTTCGGGGTGTCTTCGATTGGATCTCAGGTGTCGTCCTTCTTGGGGCGTTGGGGTTCGTTTTGTTTGACGCAATGTGTGAGGCCAACAATCATCGTAAAGCCTGTGGCAAAGGTGCCGTCTGTGTCGAAGATGATGAAGATGAAGACGTAGAAGGCGCAGACCCCAATATGCCGAGTTGGCGCATTGGGTTGTTTTTGGGGTTGGGCATGATTGGCTTGCCATTGGGTGCGAATTTACTGGTGGACAATGCCACCATTATTGCGCGCACTTATGGAATAAGTGACACGGTGATCGGTCTGACTTTGGTGGCCATTGGGACATCACTGCCGGAACTGGCAACAACTGTCATGGCGGTAATCCGGCGGCAAGCGGATGTGGCCTTGGGGAATGTCATCGGGTCGAACATGTTTAACCTGTTGGCCATCATCGGCATCGCCAGCCAATTTGGCCCGATACCCGTTGACCCTGAGTTCTTGCGACTTGATCTTTGGGTCATGTTGGCATCGTCGCTCTTGCTTGTACCTTTCGTCTTTTTGCGCTTCGATGTCACTCGAGCGTGGGGCGCTTTGCTGGCTTTGCTATATATCGCTTACTTGGCGCTTGTGCTCGCCTGATACACAACTTGGGAGACGTCAAATGACATGCGCTTTGGTAACGGGTGCCGG
Organism: Paracoccaceae bacterium; assembly: GCA_039960995.1. GTDB lineage: Bacteria > Pseudomonadota > Alphaproteobacteria > Rhodobacterales > Rhodobacteraceae > JABSSA01. The sequence goes on from JBDVKF010000076.1 coordinate 189,764, forward strand.
GCACCGCTTGGGGCAAGCTATGGCCATCGGTCTGGCCGAACGTGGCTTTGATGTGGCTGTGCATTATGCAAGTTCGGATAAAGGCGCGCTAGAGACGGTTGCAAAGATCGAAGCGTTGGGACGCAAAGCTGTGGCTTTGCAAGCCGACCTGCTGGACGAAGATCAATCGCAAGCTTTATTTCCAAAGGCCCGGGATGTTTTGGGCGGGGACATTAAATGCCTTGTGAACAACGCGTCAATTTTCGAATACGATACGATTGAAACGGCGACGCGCGGCCATTGGGACAAGCATATGGAGTCGAATTTACGCGCTCCGTTTGTGTTGACCCAAGCGATGGCCGCTCAGGGCCTTGAACCGGATGTTGACGAAAACGGGGAGCCGATGGCATCCGGGCTGATCGTAAATATGTGTGACCAACGGGTGCGCAAACTGACGCCGGAATTCATGACCTATACGATTGCAAAAATGGGCCTTTGGGCGTTGACACAAACCTCAGCCCGCGCTTTGACGCCAGCAATTCGTGTCAATGCGATTGGACCAGGCCCGACATTGCAAGGCGGACGTCAAAGTGCTGAACATTTTGCCAAACAACGCGCTGCTACTGTTTTGCAACGGGGATCAAACGCCCAGGACATTGTGGGTGCGTTGCGGTATTTTCTCGACAGCCCCGCGATCACAGGTCAAATCCTTTGTGTTGACGGTGGTCAACATTTAGCGTGGGAAACGCCGGATGTGGTTGGTGTCGAGTAAGTCTAAGCGAGAGTTTTGCACTGTTGCGTGGATTGTCACAAAAACGTTAAGAAAATGCCTTTATTTTCAGTGACTTGCCAGAGGTGAAAAAACTTAACGTTTAAGAACAATAACTTACAATATTGCCTAAAAACTAAGCAGGTTAATGAAATGCCTAAATTGAAACGGAAAATTCAGGAATTTCAGAAGTTTCCCAGAGACTTATCCACAAGAACGGTGGACTTCAAACGGCTTGATCAATCCCATCTGACGGTGCAGCCAATTTCCAGAATGTGAGCGAATCAAAATGGCAACGCCAGACGATCCCGGCACCCAAGGTCCTGCTGAAACGGTCCCAACAGGGTATTCGGTCATTCAAGGATATCTGCGGACTTTGGATGGCTCTCCGGGTGTGTATCGGATGCTGGATGCCGAAAGCCGGGTTCTTTATGTGGGCAAGGCGCGAAACCTAAAAGCGCGCGTGTCCAACTATGCGCGATCCGGGGGACATTCAGCGCGGATCGAGCGGATGATTTCTCACACGGCTTCGATGATGTTCCTAACGACGCGAACGGAAACCGAAGCTCTGTTGCTGGAACAAAACCTGATCAAGCAACTCAAGCCTAAATTCAACGTGCTGCTGCGCGATGATAAGAGTTTTCCAAATATTGTGGTTACCGGCGATCATGCTTTTGCGCAGATCAAGAAACATCGCGGCGCTAAAAAACAAAAGGGTGCTTATTACGGACCCTTTGCTAGCGCGGGGGCGGTCAACAGAACGTTGAACCAATTGCAAAGGGTTTTCCTTTTGCGCAATTGCACAAACGCGATGTTCGAAAGCAGAACGAGGCCGTGTTTATTGTATCAAATAAAGCGGTGTTCGGGGCCGTGTGTCGGGTTGATCTCGGAATCTGACTATGCCGCTGCCGTGAAAGATGCAGAGAATTTTCTGGCAGGTAGATCAACAGATATTCAAGCTCGACTGGCTGCTGATATGCAATTGGCGTCAGAAGAAATGGAATTTGAACGGGCCGCTGCGTTGCGCGACCGCATTCGGGCCATGACTGCGGTGCAGACGGCGCAAGGGATCAATCCACGCACCGTCACGGAAGCGGACATCGTCGCGTTGCATCTGGATCAAGGGCAAGCATGCGTACAAGTTTTCTTTATCCGCGCAGGCCAGAATTGGGGCAATCGGGATTATTACCCACGCGTTATGCCTGATGTGGATGCAGCCGAGGTTTTGGAAGCATTTCTTGGTCAGTTTTACGATACAAAGGAACCGCCCAAACAGGTGATCCTGTCCAACGAGATTGAAAATGCGGACTTGATGTCAGAGGCGTTGACCCAAAAGCGTGCTGGGAAAGTCGAACTGATTGTGCCCAAACGGGGTGAAAAAGCCGAAATCATTGATTCAGCGCTGCGCAATGCGCGCGAAAGCCTTGCACGGAAAATGTCTGAAAGTGCGACACAGTCTAAACTGTTAAAAGGTTTGGCCGCTGCATTTGATCTGCCCGACGTTCCAAACAGAATTGAAGTTTACGATAACTCTCACATTCAAGGCACAAATGCTGTGGGTGGGATGATTGTCGCCGGGCCAGACGGGTTCAACAAGAACCAGTACCGTAAATTCAACATCAAAGGGGATGAACTGACGCCCGGTGATGATTTTGGCATGATGAAAGAGGTTTTGACCCGGCGATTCAAACGACTACTGAAAGAAGATCCGGATCGTGAAAAAAGCATGTGGCCGGATTTGTTGTTGATTGATGGTGGGGCCGGGCAGGTGAGCGCTGTTGCAGAGATTATGGCGGAATACGGTGTCGAAGACATTCCCATGATCGGTGTGGCCAAAGGCGTTGATCGCGATGCGGGAAAAGAAGAATTTCACCGCGTGGGAATGCGTCCAATGGCGTTACGCCACAACGATCCGGTTCTTTATTTCGTGCAACGCCTACGCGACGAGGCGCATCGTTTTGCAATTGGGACGCATCGGGCAAAACGCGCAAAATCGGCAATGGCCAACCCATTGGATGATATTCCAGGTGTTGGGGCGTCGCGCAAGCGGGCCCTTCTTGCCCATTTTGGATCGGCAAAGGCTGTTGGTCGCGCTAATCTGGCTGATCTTAAAGCCGTTGACGGTGTTTCTGAGGGCTTGGCGCAAAAAGTTTATGATTATTTTCATGAAAGCTGAGGTACGATGTTCGGACGCTTTTGGCCGTTGGCCAATGCGCCCCGCCCACCGTCCCTTAGTTGCGCGATTCCATTCGCAAATGGTCTCAATTGCGTGCGCCCCCTTTTCGTCGCCAAATAAAGCGTTTACCTAACACATATGGTTTGGACCATTCCAAATATCCTAACGGTGATACGTCTCGCGGCGGCTCCTCTTTTGGCGGTGATGTTTTTGTATTTCACACGCCCGCATGCGGATTGGATTGCGCTGGTCTTGTTCGTGGGGGCGGCCATTACGGATTGGTTTGACGGCTATCTTGCGCGGGCTTGGGGACAACAAACCCGGTTGGGTGCGATGCTGGATCCAATCGCCGACAAAGCCATGGTGGTCATTGCACTGATGGTAATCATTGGGTTTTCATCATGGTCACCTTGGTTAGTCTTGCCGGCGACGGTGATTTTATTCCGCGAAGTGTTTGTCTCAGGGCTGCGTGAATTTCTGGGGGACGTGTCGGGAACGCTTGCAGTGACACAGTTGGCAAAGTGGAAAACGACGTTGCAGATGGTCGCGATAGCGGTCTTGTTCAGTCAGGGAATCTTTGAGCATTATTTCGGTATGTGGACATGGGGCATGGACGAGGAAATGGTCTTTGCAATTCTGGATGGCCAAGAGGTGGATCACCTTGGTCTAAAAACAATGCTTGCGGGTGCTGAATGGGCGGGACGCATTGGTTTGTTCTTGTTGTGGATTGCGGCCGCTTTGACCTTGGTCACGGGTTGGGATTATTTCCGCAAAGCAGTGCCGCATCTGAAAGGATAGACGATGGACGTTCTGTATTTTGCATGGGTTCGCGAGCGGATCGGCGTGCCACGCGAAACTGTGGACAGCGCGGCCGTGACGGTGGCAGACCTTGTCAAAGAATTGAGTGCTCGCGAAGAAAGATACGCCATGGCCTTTTCCGATCTAAGCGCTTTGCGCGTGGCTGTGGACCAAGAGCTTTCTGATTTTGATGCAACTTTAGATGGCGTGCGTGAAATTGCGTTTTTTCCACCGATGACTGGCGGGTAAATGCGCGCCGTTGTTCAAAAGGAACCGTTTGACTTTGGCGCAGAGGCGGATGGTTTTGCGCGCGGGCGTCAGGATAGCGGGGCGATCGTGACGTTCACTGGAGTTGTTCGGGATGTGGATGGAGGTCTTCAACAGATGGAGATCGAACATTACGCTGGTATGACGGAAAAAGCGCTTGAGACGATCGCAAACGAAGCCATCGCCCGCTGGTCGTTAGAGGATGCCTTGGTGATTCATCGCCATGGGGTTCTAAAGACAGGTGATATGATCATGATGGTGGCAACGGCGGCACGTCATCGTAAAGATGCCTTTGAAGCTGCAGAGTTCCTGATGGATTTTCTAAAATCTCGTGCGCCGTTTTGGAAACGGGAAATCACCGCCGACAAAGCTGGCTGGGTTGATGCGCGCAATGAAGACGAAGACGCCCTTAAGCGGTGGTAACGCCAGCTACACGCGTTCTAATTTAGCGAGCGACCCGACCGCGCAGTTCTTCTGCTTCTTGTCGTGCGTCGCGCAAACCTTCCATGGCAGCCCGCAATTCAGCTTCGGTTTGTGACAGCTGATTGGTCAGCTCTGCCTCGCGTTGTTGCAGATAGGTTATGGCTTGATCCCGCGTTTCTTCTGCTTCGTGCAGTTCCTGGCTCATGCGGTCTAATTCAGCAACGTCACCTGCGGCCACACGTGTAAAACGATGAACCAACCAGTTTGCAAACCAGCCTAGGCAAAAAGCCACAAAAAGAATGATCGCCGTCGCAATGACGAATTCCGTTCTACTCACCCGTGGTGTCCTCACCCGACTCGTTTGTTGCATCCGATTCGGCATCTATATCGCTTGGCTGTGCCAAAGACTCCAGAGATGATTCGCCTTCTGGGATTGAAGCTTTGGGTTGGATGAGGCGAAATTCGATCCGCCGGTTCGCTTCGCGTCCTTCTTCTGAATCATTTTCAGCGATGGGTTGCGTTTCGCCATACCCTTTGGCCGAAAAAGTTGATGTCAAAACGCGACGGGCACGCAGCTCGTTTAGAACCGAAGTCGCGCGCGCTTGGCTGAGTTCAAGGTTCATGATTTCGCGGCCCTGACTGTCAGTATGCCCTTGAATTTCCAATCGCAACGCACCGCATTGTTTCAAAACATCTGCAATATCGTCCAACGTCCCCAATGCACTTGCATCAATAGTTGCACTGCTGGGTTCAAAGGTGATTTTTGCATTTTCCGTGATCTGAGCGATTTCCGCTTCGCATTCTTCAGGAGTAGGTAGGCCCGCGACGGGATCCAGTTTTTTCTGATAAACCACCTCGATTTGGAAATTTTCAGCTTCGCCAAGCTGTTCGGCCAACAATGTCGCAATGCGAGCATTTGCGTCTTTGTCACCAGTGTTGCCACGAATGTTGACTGAATCAGGCAAAACCGTGACAGACCCGTTGGACAATTGCGCCAGTGATTCCAGCCCTGCCAGAACGCGCAAGGGCCAATCTGTGGGCAAATCCTCAACGACACGCGCAGCAGTGTAAACGTTTGCCGATCCAAAAGAAGCCTGAGCATAGCTTGTCGCAACGTGCCGCAGGTTTTCGTCTGAAAGACGCCCTCGCAATTGAACCAATCCTTCGGGGCTGAGTGTTGCAACAAACTCCGTAGGGCCAGTGTCCGGGGTAACCGTTTCAGGCAGCCGCGCATGTAGGGCGAACACGTCTGGCAGCCCGTTTTCCAGTTCGCCAATAACGCGATCGAACGTGGCCTGCGCCGTACCTTCCGCAGCCATAAGTGTTATATCTGCATCTGAAAACGTAACTGAGCCTTGTCCAATTTCATCAAGTGCTTTGATCGTCTGTTCAACAGCTGTGCCCCAGTTTGGGCTGGGAACACCAAGACCGATCTTGCACGACGTGTTGGACGGTAATCCAACGGCACGTGCGGCTTCTAGAATCCGGCGTTCGGTGGCGTCATTGTCGGCAGAACACGCATCAAACCGCGTTCCGGCTTCGTCTTTAACGAAACGCAATGTGAAGGGTGTGATCACTGGACGTGGCGCTGAAATGCTCAACGCAAGCCGCAGTCCCGGAGGCGCGGCCCGATTAAGGTAACGCTCAAGGTCGGCTTTTTCCTCGGGGCTGTCGGTGATGGCGGTGATCGCGACACTATGCGCTTCGATTGACACTTTTGCACGCGGTAGACGCTCCATCGCGACAATAGCGAAATCCATTGCCTCTTCCAAACCTTCCGGTGCTGGGAAGCGAGCCGTTTCAATTAGATCTGCCACTGGTGCATCTCGTCCGATTTTGGCGAACCGTTCCAGAAGATCTTCTCGATCAAGCTCTTCTGGGATCAGACCAATAATCGAAAGACCCGCATCGTTGCGCAGAATTTCTGCACTGAAGCGGGGTGGGGCAAGGGCTGCGATTGCTTGGACTTGCATGTCGTCGATAATACGTGCGGCATCGACGACGGCGCCGACTGTGCTTAGGGCGGAAAATCTGACGGCTTCGGTCGGTGCTGTGCCTGCCAAAGTTACCTTCAGGCCATCGGCTTGAACTTCGGCCCAGGACATTCCGGCATCATCCAGCGCTTCGCGCACACCAATTTCCGAATTGTCCTCTATCAATGTGACAGAGTAACTGGCTGCCAAAAGTGAAGCAGCAGCGGCGCATACAAACGCCAAAATAATCGTAGCCAAAGCCGACAGGCGCATGTGCCTGTATCCTTTTACAAAAATCCGGTTCCTGATACGCTGACCAGCGCAATCTTGCAATCAGGCAAAAATGGCTGCGATGAACAAGATCAGCGGAATCAGGCCAGTGTCCCGGTTCACATGAAACAATTGTAGCATTTTAACGTTATCCTCGGAATCAAAGCCACGCAATTGCCACGCCATATGCCATCCCATTGCCCATGGTCCGGCCAACGCCAGAATCATCGCCAGAACGGAGGCGTCTGGTAACGCAGAATAAATCACAGCAAGCCCCATCAATCCAACTGTTGTTACCAGAAAACGGCGCAACCATACGGCAGTGTTTTTCCCAAATAATAAGGCGGTTGATTTGATGCCGATCAGCGCGTCGTCTTCTGTGTCCTGATGGGCATAGATCGTGTCGTAAAATAGCGTCCACGCGATGCCAGCGCAGTAAAGAACAACTGCCGGTGTTTCAAGTTGACCGGTGTGAGCGGTCCAAGCGAGCAGAGCCCCCCAATTGAACGCCAGCCCCAAAAACACCTGGGGCCACCACGTAAAGCGTTTGGCATATGGGTAAATACACACAGGCAGCAGAGACAAAACACCCAATGAAATGGCTGCGCGATTGAACGTCAACAAAATGCACAAAGCGATCAATGCCTGAAGGCACATCCACAAAACGGCCCCAGGCACGCTGACTTGTCCTGATGGCAATGGGCGTGACTTTGTGCGTTCGACCTGTGCATCAAACTTGCGGTCGGAAATGTCATTCCATGTGCACCCAGCCCCGCGCATCAACCACGCCCCCAAGGCGCATCCAACAACGATCCATAGATCTTCTAGTCGCGGGCTCTGGTCATAAATGACAGCCAATGCCAGACCCCACCAACATGGGATCAATAACAACCATGTCCCAATGGGGCGATCTGCGCGGCTGAGGCGCAGATAGGGACGGGCCCATTGCGGTGCATAAAAATCAACCCAATTGTCTGGAACTGCGTCTGCAACTTGTCCATCTGGTACAGGGGGTGTGTTGGTCATATGTAGGGCCTATGGCGTCACGTGTTCGACTCTTTGTAAATCAGCCTTTGGGCCAAGGGCAATCGGTCCCGCTGTCGCGGGAGCAAGCGCATTACTTGTTCGGCGTCATGCGTTTGCATGTGGGTGTTGATGTCACGTTGTTCAACGGAACAGACGGCACATGGCGCTCAACAATTGTTGAGGCTGGCAAGCGGGCCGGCGTGTTGTCTTGCGTTGAATTGGAACAGGCTCAAACCGCGGCCCCTGATGTGTGGTTGCTGTTTGCGCCGATCAAAAAGGCGCGCACCGATTTTATCGTCGAAAAGGCGGTAGAGATGGGCGCGGCACGGATCGTGCCAGTCTTGACGGATTTCACCAACAGCGAACGTGTGCGCGGGGATCGCCTGCAAGCGCATGCGGTTGAAGCCGCTGAACAATGCGGCATCAATTATGTTCCCGACGTCGCTGAAGCGCACAAACTGGGAAAAGTTCTGGATCAGTGGAATTCTGATCGAAAGCTGTTGTTTTGCGATGAAACCCTTCTGACACAGACATCGACATGGTCCGATCTAGGGGGTGCTAAATCTTGGGCCATTCTGATTGGCCCAGAAGGTGGGTTTTCCGAAACAGAACGGACCCGATTGCAAACTTTTGAGGCGTCCCACCCAATCAGTTTGGGACCGCGCATATTACGGGCCGACACGGCGGCAGTCGCGGCCTTGACGCTTTGGCAGAAAACACTGGGGGATTGGGCGTGAAGATACGTGCGATGCGCCCAAATGATACAAATGCTGTTTTGTCGTTTTATAAGGCGTTCATTCAGGTATCGATGTTTCCGCTGATAAACCTAAGGGACAATGGCTTAACCAGCCAACATACAAATCCACCCGCGCGATCTGTTGAGGGATGGGTTGCAGAAGATCAATCCGGAATTTGCGGTGTCATCGCTGTGACCCATGAGGGCGCTGTTATGCCAGTTTTGCCAGACAGTGATTTTGGGCTTTGGTCCGCTGTTCGCAAATCTGTGCAGAACCGCGCGTTGCTCGGGATATTAGGTGAGGCATGTCAGGTGCGCATCGGGTTGCGTGCCTTGGGCTTGCACGATGCGTCGACACGTTTGAACGAAGATGATGCCCAATACAGCCTTACGCAGAACCGGTTTCAACCTGTTGAGTGTGATGGCAAACAGATTAAACCGTTCAAAGAGATGTCTCGCGATTTGCTTGTGTCTTGGCGTGGGGCATATGCGTCTGAGGTGTTGGGATTGACCAACCCAGATGAAGCTGGTCCAGAAGTTGATGCGTACACAAAACGGGACAGTCATCGTGTGTTAATGGACGGAGATAATCCGGTTGCAATGACTGGCTTTAATGCGACGACACCCGATTGCGTACAAGTTGGGGGTGTTTTTACGCCGCGCAATAACCGAGGTCGCGGATACGCAAGCCAAGCTTTAACGCTGCATCTGCAAGAAGCGTTTGCGGCAGGGGTGTCCCAAGTTACGTTGTTCGCGGCCAATGCAGAGGCGGCCCGTATTTACGAACGGCTTGGTTTTGAACGCATTGGCGAATATGCACTTGTTTTGTTTCAGACCCCACAAGAGGTGAAATGATGAGTTTCATTCGACCCGAAGTGTCCGCCGCGCTGACCCGTTGGCGCGAAGTGCTTGTCGGATTGGCTGTGTTGTTACTGGGGCTGTGGTGGTTGTTTTTTGTTGGAGGGCTGCTTGGGTATCTGGGGCCTTTTGTGGCGTTGGCCGGTTCAGCATTGATTTGGATCGGTGTTCAGCGTGGGCGTTTTCGCCGCGCCGGTGACGGGCAGGGGAGCGTGCAAATCGACGAAGGACAGATCATGTATTTTGGGCCGCATGCAGGTGGCGCTGCCGCTCTGCGCGAACTTGAACGTCTGACATTGAACGGGGCTGCAAAACCGCCTCATTGGCGTCTTGAGCAAAAAGGTCAACCTGCCTTGTTGATCCCTTTGAATGCGGTTGGGGCAGATTTATTGTTCGATGCGTTTGCCAGTTTGCCGGGCTTAAAGACGGCGCGCATGTTATCAGAATTGGAATCCTCTCCGACTCAAGCGGTCGTGATCTGGGAACGCCAACCGATGCGTCCAGCTGGTACGGCCTTGCATTGACACTGCCGAAAAATCACGCCACCTCTGACATCTGAAATAGTTAAGCACGAGGCCTCCATGTCCATTCCACAATCCGGCGGCGGTCCGATCGAGCGTTACGAACAATTGGCTGAATACCTGGCCGATGGATGCAAGCCAAAGCAAGATTGGCGCATCGGGACCGAACATGAAAAGTTTGGGTATTGTAAAGACACCTTAAATCCCTTGCCGTTTGAAGGTGAACGCTCCATTCGAGCCGTTCTTGAAGGGTTGCGTGATCGCTATGGCTGGGCGCCAATCCAAGAAGGCGATCACTTGATTGGCCTGGAAAAAGATGGGGCCAATATCAGCCTTGAACCAGGGGGGCAGTTAGAATTGTCCGGTGCACCTTTGGAAACGATCCACCAAACCTGTGACGAAGTGAATGACCACCTGCGCGATGTTAAATCCATCGCGGACAAAGTCGGGGTCGGCTTTATCGGGCTTGGCGCTGCTCCGGTTTGGGAACACGAAGACATGCCGCTGATGCCAAAAGGGCGTTACAAGCTTATGGATAGCTACATGCAGTCGGTCGGCACAGCAGGTACGACCATGATGCGGCGGACATGTACGGTTCAGGTCAATCTTGATTTCTCGACCGAAGGGGACATGGTCCAAAAAATGCGCGTGGCTCTTGCCCTGCAGCCTGTGGCGAATGCTTTGTTCGGCAACTCACCGTTCTTTGAGGGCAAGGTAAACGGCCACAAATCGTGGCGTGGGTATGTTTGGCGGCATCTGGATGACGCGCGCACAGGCATGTTGCCTTTTGTTTTCGAAGACGGCTTTGGGTTTGATGCTTGGGTGGAATACGCGCTCGATGTGCCGATGTATTTTGTCTATCGCGATGGCGAATATATCGACGCACTTGGGCAATCATTCCGTGAGTTCCTAAAAGGCCAATTGCCCGCATTGCCGGGTGAAACGCCAAAGCTAAGCGATTGGGCCGACCACCTGACCACAATTTTTCCCGAAGCACGTGTTAAGCAGTTCATCGAAATGCGGGGCGCTGACGGTGGACCATGGCGGCGATTATGTGCGCTGCCGGCATTCTGGGTGGGGCTGATGTATGATCAATCCTCTTTGGATGCGGCTTGGGATTTGGTCAAAGGTTGGGACGCTGAAACGCGTGAGGCATTGCGTGTCGAAGCCTCTGTTGCCGGGCTTGCAGCTCAAGTTGGGACACTCAATATGCATGAAATTGCGCGCGAAGTTGTTGCGATTTCGGATGCAGGTTTGAAAGCGCGCGGTTTTGCTGGATCTGGCGGCCTTGTTCCCGATGAAACCCACTTTCTCAATGCATTGAAGGAAAGTCTTGAGACCGGACAGGCCCCAGCAGACGAACTGCTGGAGCGCTATCACGGTGAGTGGGGCGGTGACTTAAGCCGTATATACGACGAATACTCGTACTAACCGCTAATTGCGGTTTTGATTTAAGACCGGGCAGTTTTGCCGCCCAGAACACGTTCTTCGTAAAGTTTGCGGACTTCAGCTTTGCGCGCTTCTTGGCGGGCAACAAGCACATCTTCCGGTACTTTTTGGTTGTTTTGCACGCGATGTGCATAGCCTTGCATCGGATCCTGTTTTGGCGCGCCACCAGCAGTACCGCGAGACACACGGCCGCCCATGGGTCGGTACGGAGCTCCGTGGATGTTTTGGCCGTTTTCCGACGGCATCATCATCAGGACTTGCACGATGAGCCAACCAACGACGGGCACAAAGTAGACCAATATGAGAAATCCGGTCATGCCTGCATCGTGAAATCGTCGCACAGTCACCGCTAGGCGCGGAATAAAGCTGATCACCACATAATAGAATGTGAAAAAACTGAAGATATCAACCCGACTTGGGTCGTTCAGCACAGTCGGATCGTTCATCAAAAATGAAAGATCAATCAAGATTAACGCGACAATGGCAATGATTTCGAAGAGATAGAACCACCAGTATTCCGAACGCGGTGCGCGACCACGGAACATAGCGTATTTCGAAAAGACTGACCCGACGGCCTCGAGTGGTCCCATGGTGACAAATCTCCAAGAATTTCCCGGTAAAGGTGCAGCTCGTCTGGGGCAAAACTGTGACTGTGGCAGTGTAAATTTAGGGAATTACAGTGCCCAAACGTGTCATTCCGTTTGACCCCGAGTCAATCACATCGGTTTTGCTGCTGAAGACTAAAAAGTGATCAGGTTATTATTGGGATCAGTGGGGATGTGCCAAAAAAGATGATTGGGATTCATGTATGCGTTTGATAACCAACCTGAAAAAAAAGAGGGTCAATCAATCGGCCAAGTTATCTGTTGGACAATCGCGACATCATGCAGTTTTTTGGCCGATCTTCGGTTCTGTACCCGCCCGAATTCGGCTGATGTTGGCACGGTGACGCCAATAGACCAAGCACGTCAAAGCTATTCCCAATATCAAGGCAGTGCCGTGCCCTAAGAACACAAGAAAGATGGTCGACAACCCTGCGGCGACCAATGCGCCCATGGATGAAATCCGTGAGATGCCTGCGCCAATGAGCCAAGCCAGGCAACAGGCCGCACCAACAGGGAACGCCAATGCGAGCATAATTCCCAAGAAGGTTGCGACACCTTTTCCCCCCTTAAAGCTCAGCCATACCGGATAACAATGCCCAACCATTGCAGCCAATGCGGCCAACTGGGTGGCATCATCTGCACCCGTAATGGCTCGCGCCAGCAACAATGCCACGGCACCTTTCCCGGCATCCAAAACAAGGGTCAACCCAGCCGCGACTTTGTTCCCGGTGCGCAAGACGTTTGTTGCGCCGATATTTCCGGATCCGATGCTGCGCAGATCGCCAAGGCCCATAACACGCGCCAGAATCATGCCCCACGGGACTGACCCCAAGCCGTATCCGACCAGCGCCCACAACAAGAGCGTGAATAACGTTGAATCTAGGGGGGGCATTAGGCTTCGAAGACTTTCTTTCCGTGGACGTATGTTGCGCGCACCTTACCCTGCATCCGCTGTCCGTCAAATGGGGTGTTTAACGATTTGGAGTGCAATGTTGTACGATCCAGAATGAAAGGTGCATGAATATCAAATAAAACAAGATCAGCAGGTGCGTCCACACTGAGCCGCCCACATCCAAGCCCAAGGCGACGAGCAGGATTTAGGGACAGTGCACGCCATAAAATCGGCAAGTCTACAACACCAGCATGAACCAGGCGCAATGCAGCAGGCAGTAGTGTTTCGAGCGCAACCGCCCCGCTAGCTGCCGCTTCAAACGGCAGTCGCTTGGATTCTTCGTCTTGGGGCGTGTGCATGGAACTGATGACATCAATCAGCCCGTCCTGAACCGCTTGGGCGATTGCAATGCGATCTTCTTCGTCCCGCAACGGAGGTTTCAGTTTGAAGAATGTTCGGTAATCGGCCACATCCAGCGCGTTAAGGGTCAAATGATGGATCGATGTTCCAGCCGTGATATCTAGGCCGTTCTTCTTGGCACGTTCCAAGGCAGGCAGTGCGCGCGCCGTGGTGAGTTGGTCAACGTGATAGCGTGCCCCGGTCATTTCGATCAATGCGATGTCGCGATCCAACCCCATGCGTTCGGCCATCGGCGTGACAGCTGGTAATCCCCGTAAGGAAGCGAATTTCCCGCTGGTTGCGGCCGCGCCGGCGCTTAACCCGGGTTCTTGCACGTGCCCCATCACCAATGCGCCCATCGATTTTGCATAGCTGAGCGCCCGACCCAGCACTTTGGTATCTGTAATGACGTGATCGCAATCGGTAAAAGCAACCGCGCCTGCATCCATGAGAAAGCCGATTTCGGTCATTTCACGACCCAGACGGCCTTTGGTCAGCGCCGCCATGGGCAAAACATTGACGGGTGCCGCTTCACGTGCACGGCGAATGACAAATTCCAACACCTCTGGGCTGTCAATTGCGGGCGTGGTGTCAGGGCGCGTCACCATCGTTGTCACGCCGCCTGCAGCGGCGGCCAAACCGGCAGAACGGAAACTCTCTTTGTGGCGTTCGCCCGGTTCGCAGACCTTGACGCCGATATCGACGATGCCCGGGGCCAGACATTGGTTCTTGCAATCAATACGCTGGATGTCACGAGGCATGTCTTGCGAATTGAGGTCGGGTCCGATTTCGGTAATTCGGCCATCGCTGACAAGGACACAGCCGTCTGAAACGGTTCCGGCTTCGGGGTCGATCAGGCGTGCGTTTTCGAATAGAGTGTCAGTCATCCGGCAATCCAAACCATCAGGCCCGTTAGGGCAAAGAGTACAAGCAAAACGATCGTCGCGACCCGGCCCATCATTGCGCCGTCTGAGGGGCGCTTTTTAACGGTTTCTTCAGGTCCGGAAAAGGGTGCGGCTGACTTGGAATGTAGGTCAGACGCTTCTTCCCAATCTGTCGGCGTTGTCGAATAGCGTCCCAAATGTGTAAGTTCGGAACTGATCGCAATTGATTGTGCTTTGGCATCAAATGCGCGGCTTAAAACGATCAGAACAAACCCCTCAACCGCGCTCAATTTGCGTTTGTCTGCGCGCAAGTTTTCTTCTGGGATTTCGTATCCCTGTTCCAAATATCCGATCAGCCCCAAATCATCGAGATCACTGATCCGAATAATTTCGGCAAAGTCCGGGTTCAGAGCGACGCCAAGCAAATTTTCAGGGGCATTTGGTTTCTCGACCAGTTCCTTGGCTTCGGCTTCGATGATGTTCAGGGCAAACAAATAGGCTTGGCCGTGATCTTGTGCGGGGATGGACAGCGTGCGGCTCACTTTGCTGTTGCCTTGTGTAGATTGCGCGCAAGCAATTCCATTGCAGCCATTCGAACGGCAACGCCCATTTCAACCTGTTCCTGAATAACAGATCGGTTGATGTCATCGGCCAATGTGCCGTCGATTTCAACACCGCGATTCATCGGCCCCGGATGCATGACAATGGCGTCCGGCTTGGCGTGGGCCAGCTTGGCCGGGTCAAGGCCATAGCGGTGAAAATACTCGCGCTCGGATGGTATAAACCCGCCGTCCATGCGTTCTTTTTGCAAGCGTAACATCATGACGACGTCAACATCTTGCAGACCTTCGACCATGTCGTCAAAAACCTCGACGCCAAAGTCAGACACACCCGAGGGCATCAGCGTCGGAGGAGCAATCAGACGGACGCGGTTTTCCATTTTCCCCAATAACAGGATATTGGATCGGGCCACTCGCGAATGGGCGATGTCACCGCAAATCGCGATAGACAAGCGATGCAAGCGCCCCTTTTTGCGACGAATAGTCAACGCGTCCAATAACGCTTGGGTTGGATGTTCGTGACGCCCATCCCCCGCGTTCAGGACCGCACAATTAACTTTCTGGGCCAGCAAATCCACTGCACCTGAATGCGGATGACGCACGACCAAAAGGTCCGGATGCATCGCGTTCAACGTCATGGCTGTGTCGATCAGGGTTTCGCCCTTGGTGATCGAACTGGCTTGCATGGCCATATTCATCACATCCGCCCCAAGCCGTTTCCCAGCCAATTCAAAAGACGCTTGAGTGCGCGTTGAATTTTCAAAGAACATGTTGACCTGTGTCAGGCCCTGCAAAACGTCAGAATGTTTCGCTTCTGCCCGGTTAAGATCAACGTAACTTTCTGCCAGATCAAGGATCGCCGTGATCTCGGACGGGTGAAGATGTTCGATCCCAAGAAGGTGTTTATGTCCGAAACGCATGTCGTTCTCCGCCGGAGTTCGAGGGCTTATAGGTAGGGGCGCGGGTGGAGTCTAGCGATGCAACTGATGTGGCACCACTTGGAGGACGTCTTTCTTTGAGTGCGTTTCGGGAATGTTCATTACAGATCGCTGTCGATAGTATGTGGGGTGATGGATTCGACAGAGTTTCATAGTGCGCTTGCGACTTTGCGCTGGCAGATCGAACTGGGCGCGGATGAGTGTATTTCCGATGTGCCTGTTGATCGCTATGCATTGGAAACCGTGGCACCAAAACCAAAGGCTCAGCCCGCGCCCACGCCTTCGGCAATCGAAGCGCCGCAGGTTGATGTGGTCGCTGTGGCACAGGCCGCAGCAAACGCGGTGCAAGATCTTGAGGGATTGCGCGACGCATTGAACGGTTACCCGCATTGCGATCTGCGCAAAGGTGCGCGCAATCTTGTATTCAGCGACGGAGTGCCGGGATCGCGGGTCATGATTGTTGGCGAAGCCCCGGGGCGGGACGAGGATCGAGAAGGCAAGCCATTTGTGGGGCGCGCTGGCCATCTGCTGGACAAGATGTTGAACGCGATCGATCTGTCGCGCGAAAACAACGTGTACATTACAAATGTTTTGCCGTGGCGACCGCCACAAAACCGCGACCCTAAGCCGGAAGAAATCGCAATGATGCGTCCGTTTCTGGAACGCCATATTGCTTTGGCCAAGCCAGATTTTTTGATGATCATGGGCAACATCTCGTGTCAGGCCCTGTTGGGGAAACGCGGGATAACCAGATTGCGTGGGAACTGGGCTGATGCGGCGGGTATTCCCGCTCTTCCGATGTTCCACCCGGCCTATTTGTTGCGCAATCCGGCTGCCAAACGCGAAGCGTGGGCCGATCTGTTGTCTCTAAAGGCGCGTCTTGGGAATGGTTGACCCAATTATTTATCTCACCTTTTTGCCGGCTGCATTCGCTTTGGTGCTTACGCCGGGTCCTGACATGCTGTTTGCAATGGCCCAAGGGTTGCGCGGTGGACGTGGTCCTGCTTTGGGGGCTTCGGCTGGTATAGCGCTTGGGGCATTCATTAACGCCACATTGGCGGGCCTTGGTCTGGGCGTTTTAGTCAGCACGGCCCCGTGGCTGTTTGGTGTCGTGCGTTGGATCGGTATCGCTTATCTGCTTTGGTTGGCCTTCAAAACACTGCGCGCGCCACTGATCGGTGAAAACACGCGTTCGATAAGGCCCGCACAAGCCTTTCGCGATGGGTTGTTTGTCAATCTCTCTAATCCACAGGTCATTCTGTTTATATTGGCCTTTATTCCGCAATTTGTTGACCCGAATTTGCCTGTACTGCCTCAGTTTCTCATCTTTGGTGGAACAATCGCTGTATTCGGGTTTGTGGTGAAGGCCGCCGTCGGCGTTTTTGCGGGGGGCATTGGACGGGCGCTGGTTCAAAATAAAAAACTAGAAACTGGGTTGCGCTGGATCACTGCAGGAATCTTTGGCGGCCTCGCTGCGCGTTTGGCCTGGACAGGAGCACGTTAAATGAGTGGTATAAACGCAGAGATCGAATTCATTCCGATCCGCATTGCAGTCTTAACGGTCAGTGACACGCGTGATCTGCAGGGCGACAAATCTGGTCAGACACTTGCGGATAGGATCACAGCCGCAGGACATTTTCTGGCTGATCGGAAAATTTTGCCGGATGAGCGATCAGAAATCGCGCAACAACTAACAACGTGGTGCGATAACTCAGAGATTGACGTGGTCATTTCCACGGGTGGGACAGGCTTGACTGGTCGCGATGTCACCGTTGAAGCGCATCGCGACGTGTACGAGAAAGAGATCGACGCCTTTGGGACTGTTTTTACAATCGTTTCGATGCAAAAGATCGGGACATCTGCTGTTCAATCGCGCGCAACCGGGGGTGTGCGAAACGGAACTTATCTGTTCGCACTGCCGGGAAGCCCCGGGGCATGCAAGGACGCTTGGGATGAAATTTTAGTCAAACAGCTCGATTTTCGGCACAAGCCTTGTAACTTTGTCGAAATATTACCCAGATTAGACGAACATCAGCGACGGAAATAAGACACAAGTGCGTAACAGCTTTGTTGTTTGGTATTTTTTGTTCCAAGCCTAAGTTACAATGATGTGAATACTGGAGGACCACGCGCGCATGCGTTTCTTTCGACAAACCCTGTTGGGCCTTGTTTTGACGGCGATGACGCTGGGCCTGCTATTGTATGCGGGCCAAATGATCCGAGAGGCTGTCGTGGCGCGGATTTCAGAAGAGCCGCGCACTCCGCAAGCACGCGAACGGGTTTTTGTCGTAACTGTCATCACAGCGCAAGCCGGAACAGAAACGCCCGTTTTGCAAGCCTTTGGCGAAGTGCAAAGCCAGCGGAACCTGGAATTGCGCGCGACGGCCGGTGGGCGTGTCGTCTGGCTCTCTGAATCCTTCGAAGATGGTGGCGCGGTTTCGGCTGGTGACGAGTTGATGCGCATTGACCCGTCAAATGCGCAATCTGCTTTGGATCGGGCACAGACCGATCTGGACGAAGCGGTTGCAGACCGTCGCGATGCCGAGCGGACCCGAACCTTGGCTTTGGATGAGGAAGCGGCTGCAATTGATCAAGCCGAGTTGCGGGAAAAAGCGCTGGTTCGGCAGCGCGATCTTCAGACTCGCGGCGTGGGCACTTCGGCTGCTGTTGAGGAAGCAGAGTTGGCTGTGTCCACGGCGCGTCAGGCCGTGTTGGCACGGCGACAAGCGATAGCGCAGGCCGAAGCGCAGATTGATACGGCGCGCACAGCACAGGCACGAGCTGAAATCGCGTTGGCACAGGCCGAACGGGATTTGAATGACACAACAATCACAGCCCCATTCAATGGTGCGCTGGCCGCTACGAGTGTGGTGCAAGGGCGACTTGTCTCCGCAAATGAAAAACTTGCAGACCTCATTGACCCGACCGCTCTAGAGGTCGCGTTTCGAATTTCGACCGCGCAATATGCCCGACTGATTGACGCGCGTGGTGATGTGACCGGGGCACCCGTTTCCGCGACATTGGATGTGTCTGGTGTTGATCTGGCGGCACGTGGGCAAATCAGCCGTGCATCAGCAGATGCAGGCGAAGGACGTGTGGGGCGTCTGGTTTATGCTAGTCTTGATACGGCTCCTGCCTTTAAGCCCGGTGATTTCGTAACAGTATCGGTCGAGGAACCACCCTTGGATAATATCGTGCGCCTTCCGGCCACGGCCTACGATCCTTCAGGGGCTGTTCTTGTATTGGACGATGAAAACCGCCTTGAACGTCTCGAAGTGCGCTTGGTTCGCCAGCAAGGCGATAGCGTTCTGGTCCGCGGGCGCGGTTTGGAAGGCCGCAAGGTGGTCGAAGCGCGATCACCTTTGTTGGGCGCAGGTATTCAGGTTCGCCCAATCCAACCGGGCGCGAAAACCGAAGAGCCCGAAATGTTAGAGCTGTCAGCCGAACGTCGTGCGCGCATCGTCGCATTTGTCGAAGGCAATGCGCGCATGCCCGAAGAAGTCAAAGCGCGCCTTTTGGCAACGCTTTCAGAATCCAAGGTGCCTGCGCAAATGGTTGCGCGGATAGAAAGTCGGATGGGCGGTTAAAACGATGGTGCGAAATCTATCGGACAACGCAAGTGGGATTTTGTCTTATTTTACAAGACATCGCACCATAGCGAATTTGATCATGCTTGTGATGCTGGTCTTAGGGGCCGCATCAATTCCGAATTTACGCGCTCAGTTCTTTCCGGATGTCGTGATCGACAATATTGCTGTAAACGTGAACTGGGATAATGCCGGTGCAGAAGACCTTGATGCGGCGGTGGTTCAGGTGTTGGAACCCGCTCTGTTGGCGGTCGAAGGCGTCGAAAGCTCGGCCGCGTTCAGTCGCGAAGGCCGATCCAATATCACGCTGGATTTCGAACCGGGCTGGGATATGGGCCGGGCTGCGGACGATGTTCAGACGGCTGTTGATGCAATTACGACCCTCCCCGATGATGCCGACGACCCGGAAGTGCGTCGCGGGGCATGGCGAGATCGCGTAACCGATGTTGTGATCACCGGCCCAGTCAGTCCCGAGCAATTGGGACAGTTCGCAGATGAATTTGTGACCCGCTTGTTTCGAAATGGAGTAACGCGCACGACCATTCGCGGTGTCGCGGCACCTCAGATCATGATCGAAGTGCCACAGCTGTCTTTGATCGCAAACGATGTCACAATGGCCGAGATCGCAACCGCAATCGCCTCCGAAGTCAGCGCTGATCCTGCTGGTGAAGTTGATGGAGCAAATGCGCGGGTACGTACGGGTCGCGAAAAACGGGAACCATCGCAGATTGCTGGCATTGTTTTGCGATCAAATCCAGATGGATCAAAGCTGACGATTGGTGATGTTGCGACAATCACCAAAGAAGGCTCAGATCGCGAACGCAGCTACTTTGTCGGTGAAAACCCGGCTGTTTCGGTGCGTGTTGATCGGTCTGACAAAGGCGATGCTATTGCGGTGCAAGGTGTTGTCGAAGACGTGGCGCGCGAATTGCAATCGACCTTGCCCCCGAGCGTTTCGGTTGAATTGATCCGCACGCGGGCCGAAGCCATATCGGGGCGGTTGAATATCTTGATCGACAACGGTTTGATGGGGCTTGGCCTTGTGGTTTGTCTGCTGTTTTTGTTCCTGAACGCGCGCACAGCGTTTTGGGTGGCAGCGGGTATTCCGGTGGCAATGTCTGCTGCGCTGGCTTTCATGTATTTGGGCGGGCTGACGATCAACATGGTGTCTTTGTTCGGCCTGATCATCACGCTTGGGATCGTGGTGGATGACGCCATTGTCGTCGGCGAACATGCTGATCATCGGTTCCGCAATTACGGTGAAACGCCTGTTGTGGCGGCTGAACGGGCAGCGCAACGTATGGCGATGCCTGTTTTTGCGGCCACGTTGACCACAGTGATCGCATTCTTTGGATTGATAACTGTGGGGGGGCGTTTTGGTGATTTGATCCGCGACATTCCTTTCACTGTGATCGCTGTTCTGATTGCGTCGATGATGGAATGCTTCCTGATCCTGCCGCATCACATGAGCCATGCACTGAATTCGCGAAAAGATCACTGGTACGATCTGCCGTCTCGTATCGTGAACCGTGGTTTTGAATGGGTTCGTGACACTTTGTTCCGCCGTCTTATGGCAGGGATCATTACCGCCCGATATGTTGTGTTGGCGGGCGTTATTGTGGTGCTGGCCAGTCAGATCACTTTGTTCATCAACCGCGATGTTCAATGGCGTTTCTTTAACGCTCCGGAACGCGGTTCGGTTTCAGGTAATTTCATGATGGCCGAAGGGGCCGCTCGCGCAGATTCTGTTGAGATGATGCGCGAAATGCAGCGTGCCGCAGAAGAGCTTGGGACCGATTACGAAGAACGGTATGGGCTGAACCCGATTGATTATGTCATCGCTGAAATAGGCGGAAATGCAGGGCGCGGTTTGTCAGGGTCCGACACCAAAGACGCGGATCAGTTGGGCGGATTGTCTATTGAACTGATTGACGCGGACTTGCGCCCCTACTCCAGTTTCGCCTTTGTGGGCGAATTGCAAGATTTGGTTGCACGCCACCCTCTTGTGGAGGTGGTAAGCTTCCGCGGTTGGCGATCAGGGCCGGGTGGCGACGCACTGGATGTACAGTTCTTTGGGGCAGATACGGACACGCTGAAAGGGTCAGCAGAAGATTTGAAACGCGCATTGTCGCGGTATCCGGAAGTGTCGGCCGTTGAAGATAATCTGGCCTTCGACAAGGAAGAGTTGATCCTTGATTTGACGGCGCAAGGGCAAGCGCTTGGGTTTTCAATCGACACATTGGGGCGCGCTTTGCGCAACCGATTGGGTGGAATGGAGGCTGCGACTTATCCAGATGGCGCGCGATCCGCGACGATCCGTGTAGAATTGCCAGTTGGCGAATTGACGGCTGATTTTCTGGAACGCACGCAAATGCGCACGCCAGAAGGTGAATACGTTCCGTTGTCTGACATCGTCAGTGTCGAACGCCGGACAGGGTTTTCGACGGTGCGACGGGAAAACGGTATTCGCATCGTTTCCGTGACAGGTGATATTTCAGAAGACGATCCAGCACGAGCAACCGAAATTCAAGACGCGTTGGAACAAGAAATCTTGCCGACTATTGCGGCGGAACGTCAGGTGGAATGGCGCCTTGCTGGTCTAAGTGAACAAGAAGATGCGTTCCTAAGCGACGCGATGTCAGGTTTGGTTTTGTGTCTGTTGGGCATCTACCTTGTGTTGTCTTGGGTCTTTTCAAGCTGGACAAGGCCATTGGTGGTTATGGCAATCATTCCATTTGGTTTGGTCGGAACAATCTATGGTCACCACCTGTGGGATATTCCACTGAGCATGTTCACTGTTGTTGGATTGCTTGGCATGACGGGGATCATCATCAATGATTCCATTGTTCTGGTCACGACCATTGATCAATACGCTGAAGAGCGCGGTTTGATCCCGTCAATCATTGATGGAACGGCAGATCGATTGCGCCCGGTGATGTTGACGACGTTGACGACTGTTCTGGGGATGGCTCCGTTGCTGTACGAGCAATCGGCACAAGCACAATTCCTAAAACCGACAGTGATAACATTGGTCTATGGGCTTGGATTCGGCATGGTGTTGGTGTTGTTGATCGTGCCTGCGTTGGTGGCGATGCAACATGATGTATCACGACAGATAGGCGCAATGCGCAGAGGATTGCGTGCCCCGGCAGCCGGGTTGCGCCTGTGTTTAGGGTGTCTGAGCATGGTTGTGGTTGGTTGGCTTGGGATGACAATGGGTGTTGTCATCTGGACTGGCTCGCTGTGGCAGCCTTTGGTCTATGCCTTGCCAATGCTGTCAGGTGGCGCCCCACTGGTGGCAGCATTGGGCGTGTTCGTCCTTGGTGTGATGGTCTTGTGTCTGTTTGCCTACATTGTCGGGGCGTTTGCTTTCGCCCTGCGCAAACGCAAGATTGCTTAGCGGGAAAACTAGCCCGCTTTGCAACCCTGCACATCGACGGCGTAATCATCGCCAATGACCGTGATCCGAACGCGGGAACGGTCGATGGAAAATGGATCGCCTTCAATGTGTACCATCTCTGATGTTGCCGTCAGCGACTGTCCAGAGCGTTTTGCATCTGCTTCGCTGACCCATAATCCAGGAACATTGGGTTCGATCACAACGACTTCTTTGCCACCCGTTGATGGCAAATTGACGTTTGCTTGGATTTGCATGCCGTCTTGCGTTGGGGTCACGCGACAAGTTGCACTGCGCACGCCCCCTTCTTTGGCGCTGTACGGCAGAGACGTCAGCGCGGCAATAATGGCAGGTGTCGGGCTGGATGCATCGGCAAACAACTCTTGGTCAATTTCTAAGGCGAAAGGCACACAGACTTCGGCACAGACACCCAAATCCATTCGCCCGCGCAAATGCACCGGTTTACTTCCATCCCGCGCCGTGATTGTGAGCGGCAAGATGACTTGTTCTTTATAACCCAGTGATCGAAACCCGTTGTCGACGAAAACCACCGGGGCCGGCCAGTCGATGGTCACCGCACCAAGGTTCCTGGCACGCTTCCAATCAAACCGAGGGGGAATGCCCGCATCGCCCGGAGTGCGCCAATAGGTTTTCCAGCCCGGTGCAAGAGTAAGCCGAAGTCCAGCCATCCGGCGACCGTCGGGCAATTCCCATCCGTCGATTACGTCGACCGTAATCGGATTGTCAAAGTCGCTTTGCGCAAAAGCTTCTTGCCCAAAGCCAAGAGGGAGAGAAGCCAAAACGGTGGCGAAAATCGTATTGCGTGCTGTCATGACCTCTAATTGGTATGAAGATCAGTAAATGCCAAGTCACAATTGGGTCAGCCTTGTTTCGCTTGCAACCCACATCAAGGCTTGTCGTGGCGCGTGTGAAAGGTCATCCTTGTCAGGGAATCATGGATAGTCACGACGCAAAACCATTGGATCTGACTGGAAAATTGTTGATCGCGATGCCCGGTATGGGCGATCCGCGATTTGAACATTCCGTTGTTTTTATGTGCGCACATTCTGATGAAGGGGCGATGGGTCTGATTGTAAACAAACCCGCAGAGGAAGTTGTTCTGCGAGATGTGTTGGATCAATTGGACATTTCGCCAGAAAACGCCGCAGGAAATATGCCAGTGCATTTCGGTGGCCCCGTTGAGGTGGCGCGTGGGTTTGTATTGCACTCGCCCGACTATACGTCCCGCCTTCAGACACTGGATATCGCAGGAACATTTGCGATGTCTGCGACCGTCGATATTCTTGAAGATATTGCAAAGGGTGAAGGCCCGAGCAAATCAATGATAATGTTGGGGTATTCCGGCTGGGGGCCGGGTCAGCTTGAAGGTGAGATTGGGCAAAACGGGTGGCTAACGTCTGATGCAGACCCGGATTTGGTCTTCGAAGAAAGTGATACATCTAAATGGTTGAAAGCGCTGGAACGTCTTGGGGTTGACCCGCTTGGTTTGTCAGCTACGGCGGGGCATGCCTGATCGTGGCGCGGCCGCGCGGTTTAACCGATCATTGATGGCGTGTCCCAATCCGGTCGTTGGGATCGGGGCAACGGCAATTGGGCGGCCCGTCTTGTCCAATTGATGCAAATGCCCAAATAAGTTCGCAGCCGCTTCGACCAGATTACCCGATGCGGACAGCGTTAAATCACCTGTAATCTCACCAAAACCTAAATGAATCTCGCCTTGATCTGCTGTTTGAACATTCAAACGCAAGGCAGCGTTCGGGGCATAATGCGACGCAATCTGCCCCGGAGCGGTTATTTTCCCTGAATCCGCTTTGGCCAAGGGTGCTCCAAGGATAGCTTCGATATTTTCGCTTGCGATGCCGCCGGGACGCAAAAGGCGTGGAGGAGAGGCTGCTTGCACGATGGTGCTTTCCACACCGACATTACAACCGCCGCCGTCAACGATTCCGGCGATACGATCCCCAAGCCCTTCAATGACGTGATCTGCGCATGTCGGGCTGATGCGGCCCGAAGGATTAGCTGACGGGGCCGCCACGGGTCCATCAAAAATTTTCAACAGCTTTTGTGCGACAGGATGCGCCGGAACACGCAATGCAACTGTATCAAGCCCGGCGGTGACCAATTCAGACAAACCGTGATCGTCTGCCAATGGTAAAACAAGGCTAAGCGCGCCGGGCCAGAAAGCATCGGTAAGACGGTTCGCCGTATCATTCCAACGCACAAAACGCTTTGCCGCTTGCACATCGTGGACATGAACAATCAGGGGATTAAAGCTGGGCCGCGTTTTTGCTTCGTAAATTTTTGCCACCGCTTGCCCATCACGAGCATCCGCGCCCAAGCCGTACACCGTCTCTGTTGGGAAAGCGACGCACTGGCCAGCGCGCAGATATGCAGCGGCTTGAGTCAGTCCCTTTTCGTCAGGGGAAAGGATATACGCTGATTGTTTCACCATGAATTGTCTTTGCATTCCCTTGTGACGCCGCGTCCCACTTGCGTGATAGGGTGCGGCACCTTCATTTGTACTGTAGATCGGCCAATTAGAGCGCAGCGTTTGCTTTGCCAAGCCCTGCGAGGGCCAGACTGGAGACAAGACATGACATTTCGTGCCCCTGTAGAAGATTTTCTTTTCCTATTTGATCACGTGGTTGATTTGGCCAAAGTCCGCGACACTGAGCGTTTCGGAGAAGCAACAGACGATCTGGTTCGCGCCATTTTGTCAGAGGCTGGTAAGTTAAGCGAAGAAGTTTTGACCCCGCTACAACGTCCCGGTGACTTGCAACCGGCAGCTTTGGAAAACGGCGTAGTGCGCACGTCTCCGGGGTATGCTGAAGGATTCCAGGCGATTGCCGAAGGCGGCTGGGTCGGTATGGCAGCTGATCCGGAATATGGTGGCATGGGTCTGCCAATCACGGTGACGCACGCCGTGAACGAAATGATGTCCTCTGCCTGTCTGTCTTTGCAGCTTGCGCCGTTGATGAGCCAAGGCCAGATCGAAGCGTTGGAACATCACGCATCCGACGAGATCAAAGACCTGTATTTGCCGAAATTGATATCAGGTGAATGGACCGGGACCATGAACCTGACCGAACCACAGGCCGGTTCTGATGTTGGGGCGTTGTCATCCAAGGCGGAACCAAATGGTGACGGCACATACGCAGTTTCGGGTCAGAAAATTTACATCTCTTGGGGCGACAACGATT
Organism: Paracoccaceae bacterium; assembly: GCA_039960995.1. Lineage (GTDB taxonomy): Bacteria > Pseudomonadota > Alphaproteobacteria > Rhodobacterales > Rhodobacteraceae > JABSSA01. The sequence continues at coordinate 215,492 of JBDVKF010000076.1, forward strand.
TCACGGAAAATGTATGCCATCTGGTTTTGGCGCGCTTGCCTGATGCACCAGAAGGGACCAAAGGGATTTCGCTGTTTATGGTGCCCAAGCTTTTGCCGGATGCAGATGGCAACTGTGGTGTCGCCAACACTCTAAAGGTGGTGAGCCTTGAACATAAAATGGGCCTACACGGGTCGCCAACCTGCGTGATGCAGTATGACGACGCAAAAGGTTGGCTGATTGGTGAAGAAGGCGGCGGCATGGCGGCCATGTTCACGATGATGAACAACGCGCGTCTTGGTGTCGGTGGTCAAGGTATCGGTGCCGCCGAGGGGGCATATCAACATGCGTTGGCCTATGCGCTGGAACGCAAACAAGGGCGTACGGCTGGCGAAAGTGATCGTATCGTGGATCATGCGGATGTACGCCGGATGTTATTGTCGATGAAGGCGGATGTCTTTGCGGCCCGCGCAATTTCGTTGGCCTGTGCGGTGTCAATCGACATGAGCACCGCCACTGGCGATTCCGAATGGACGACGCGCGCAGCCTTTCTGACACCGATTGCTAAAGCATTTGGGACAGACATTGGTGTCGAGGTCGCAAATACAGGCATTCAGGTGCATGGCGGCATGGGCTTTATTGAGGAAACGGGCGCTGCGCAATTCGCGCGGGATGTACGCGTGACCACAATTTACGAAGGCACAAACGGCATTCAATCGATGGATTTGGTTGCACGCAAAATGATGGATGGTGGCGAAGCAGCCGGTCGCATTCTGGATGAAATCGAAACTCATGCGGAAGCAGCCCGTACCGATTTGCCTGAACTGGCCGAAGCGGTATGGCAAGCCAGCGAAAGCCTGCGCGAAACAACTGAATGGTTGGTGTCGCAATCTGATCTACAAGAACGCTTTGCTGGATCTGTTCCGTTCTTGCGCGCGTTTGCGCGTGTGCTTGGCGGTCATATGCATTTGAAAGCGGCGATGTCCGATCGTGGCGGTCCGCGCGAGTCGCTGGCGCAGTTCTATATTCAGCGCTTGATGCCAGAACACGCGTCATTGCTGGCCCATGCCCAAGCAGGCAGCGCAGATCTCTTTGCTTTATCCGCAGATGACTTGGCTGCTTGATGGCGGACGGAGATTTGCACGGGTTGCGATATCCGTGGGAAGACGCGCCGGGACAAGGTGATGCAATTCAAGTGGCGGATGGTGTCTTTTGGTGCCGTCTGCCATTGCCGATGAAGCTGGACCATGTGAACGTCTATGCGCTGGATGACGGCGACAGTTGGACACTCATCGATACGGGGTTTGATTCCAAGAAAACCCGGGCGATCTGGTCCGAGCTGCTGTCCGAGCCGTTGGCGGAAAAACCTGTATCGCGCGTGATTGTCACGCATCACCACCCCGATCATGTTGGGTTGGCCGGTTGGTTCCAAACGGAACATGGGGCGGAATTGTGCATGCCGCGTACCGGATGGCTAATGGCGCGCATGTTGCAGCTTGATGTTCAAGGGGTTCCAAACGCGGAAACCGTTGCGTTTTATGAAAGCGCGGGTATGGATCCTGACATTCTGGCCCAACGCAAAACCGAACGTCCTTTTAACTTTGCCGACATCACTGCGCCGCTGCCATTGGGATTCACACGATTGCAGCAAGGGCACACGATTCGTATGGGTGGGCGCGATTGGGACATCCACATGGGCAACGGGCACGCGCCAGAACACGCGACATTCTGGAGTCGGGATGACAATTTGGTGATTGCCGGAGATCAAATCCTGCCCTCGATCAGTCCAAACATTGGCGTTTATGCAACAGAGCCAGAGGCGGACCCCGTCGCGGATTGGCTAGAAGCCTGTGAACGTTTGTCCGGCCTCGCACGCGAAGATCACATCGTCTTTGGGGGGCATAAACTGCCGTTTACAGGCCTTCCTATGCGCATGAAGCAACTGATCGACAATCATCATGGCGCGCTTGATCGGTTGTTGGCCTATCTAGATTCACCATTATCCGCCGCTGAGTGCTTTACGCCATTGTTCAAACGAAAGATCGGGCCGGGCGAATATGGTTTGGCACTGGTTGAAGCCATCGCGCATTTATCGCACCTTTATCAAACAGGTCAGGTGACGCGAACCCGTCGCGATGACAATGCTTGGGTCTATGAGCGTGTGAGGTAAGGAAATGACAAACGATATTCAAACCACTGCAGAAGCCGCGGAATCCGCAGCGCTGCCGCGCCGGCATGATGTGCATGTTGATCCTTCCAAAGGGGAAAGCGGCGATGCGCCATTGCCCGATTCAGTGGCGCGCAAACCCGTTGAACAAAAAAGCCCGGCGCAATGGGCCTATGAACGCGTCATCCTGTATTTGCAAAATTTCGAAGAGACTTTGGACAATGATCACGAAGTTGCCATGGGGTTTGCCGGTGGCGATGTCGGGGTTATGCGTATTGAGGGCATGGGGTTCTTTGATCCGGATATCATCACGTTTTATGGCAGTGATCCAACCGGATCACGTACACAGCTTGTTCAGCATGTGTCGCAACTGAATGTTATGTTGCGTGCCTTACCCAAAGCTGTGGAACAAGAAGAACCCAACCGTATTGGGTTTCAGTTGGCCCAGGATTTGGAAACAAGCTAAGCCTGCGATGCTTTGACGTGGTGACAGAGGCCGCCGAATCCGATACCTGCGCGGAAATCAGATAATTGGGGTACGCAAAATGGCAGAACACAAACATGGCGAAATGGACATAGAAGTTCAGGAGCAGACATTCGACGGTTTTATGAAGTTCACGACGTGGTCAGTGATCGTTGTTTTGGTTTTGCTGGTCGGAATGGCGATTTATATAACTTAATTTGTTGCGATAAGGGGTGGGGATATGCGGCTTTGGTTCGTTCTTGGGATTTTGGCGATTTTGGGCGGATGCGCCGCTGTTAATAGCCCCTATGCGCCAGAGGAATTTGTGCGTGAAAAGGCGTATCGCCACACGGAGCCTGCTTCGATTACGCTGATTACTGTCGTGAATAACCAAACAGGCAGCGGTGGTCACACGGCGTTGATGATCAACGCGTCGCAGCGTGTTTTGTTTGACCCGGCAGGATCATTCCACCACGAAATCGTACCTGAGCAAAACGACGTTCTGTACGGGATCACGCCCAGAGTGCTTGCCGGATACAAAAGCGCGCACGCCCGCAGTACATTTCATGTGGTGACCCAGACCGTGCCGGTAACGGCAGAACAAGCGGAAATTGCGCTGCGTTTGGCGCAACAAAATGGCGCTGTGCCGCGGTCTTTCTGTACATCAGCAACGTCAGGATTGCTGCGCAAGGTGCCGGGCTTTGAGGATACGAAATCGGTTTTATTCCCGATCAACCTGATGAAGCAATTCGCCCAACGTCCGGGTGTTGTCACTGACAAGTACTTTGAAGATGATGAAGGCACCATTGTCGACGGTATTGAAAACCTTCAACTTTGATGGGTCGTCAAATCAGCCGACAAAAATCACCCAAAGGGCCAAGGCTGAAGCGCCAGAAAAAATAGCGACAAACACGTTTTTAGTGCGCCACCCAAAGAACAGGGTGCACAAAGCTGCAATAATTTGGCCAAGATCAGGTTCTGTTCCCGGACCGTCGGACCACACGACCAATGGTGCGACAAGGGCAGGCAGAATGGCGACAGCGGTATAGCGTAAGTGGCGCAATAGCCATTCTGGCATCGGACGATTTCCGATGAACCCCAAAAACGAAAAGCGCAACAAAAAGCTGCCAACACCAAGCGAAAGAATGACGGTCCAAAGCTGTGCGGTATTCATTCTGTGACCTCACCAAACCGTTTATTGTCCAGCATGACTTCGGCACGCGCACCCGCCATCATGCCCAGCAACCCGCCCAGAAACAGGCCCAGCGAAAAGGGCAGCCCGGCCAGCAAAAGGCTGACCACAACGCCAACAAAGGCCGCAATCAAATGCGGTAATGTACGCAACATCGGTGCGACCATTGATAAAAACGCGATGGGCAATGCGAAATTCAATGGGATCTGTGGCGGCAATTGCGTGCCCAAAGCAGCACCAATGTAACTGAATATGAACCAGATAATCATGACCAGAGTACAAGTGCCAAAGTAATAAGCCATGCGTTGTGGCGTCGTCAGGCTTGGCGTCGCTTCAAACTTTCCTTGGCTCAAAGCGTAACTTTGATCCACCAGCAAATAGGATGCAAAGATGCGTTGCCATAAAGGCGCGTCCCCAAGATAGGGTGTGAGCGCTGCGGAATACATCGCAACCCGCAGGTTAACGGCCAAGGCTGAGGTGATCACGACCAGTGTGGGTGCATTGTCCTGCAACAGCTGTAGCGCTGTGAACTGTGCTGCCCCAGCGATGACAACAAATGAAAAACTCATCACTTCAAACAGGTTCAAGCCCGCTTCGGTGGCCAACACGCCAAACAGCAACGCAAAAGGGCCGGCAACAGCCATAAAAGGCGCGCCATCGCGAAGCCCCTGAAGATAGGCAGATTTGGTGGTGGTCGTTGTCATTGGGAGGCCTTAGACTTATCTCCAAGACGTACTGATCATTTCAGCCGGATGCAATTGGGGAGATGCCTTTGGCGCAACTTGATGTTTTATCAGAATATCTGATCGCGCCCGACCCGGAGCGCGCAGGGTTAACGCGTGCTGTTGATGGCTTTGACCAGAACGGTCAGGCCATGTCGGCGTCGGTTGTCGAAGAACGTCCTTTGACCATTTACCTGAATTCTCAGGAAATCGTGACGGCGATGACGATCGGGGATTATCCAGAGTATCTGGGGCTTGGGTTTTTGCGAAACCAGCGCATGCTTAGCGTTGAGGATCGTGTGACGGCCGTGGATTATGATGACGACTTGGATGTCGTCGTTGTGCGCACGGAATTCGAGACCAATCACGAAGAAAAGCTAAAGAAGAAAACGCGCACAAGTGGGTGCGCTGTTGGGACTGTTTTTGGCGATATGATGGAAGGTCTTGATGAAGTGCAATTGCCGCCGCTGTCTGTGAAAACCTCATGGCTTTATGCGTTGGCGCACAAGATCAATCGAACACCTTCCTTGTATCTTGAGGCAGGGGCCATTCACGGAACCGTCTTGTGCCGCGAGGATCGACCGTTGGTCTATATGGAAGATGTTGGGCGACATAATGCGGTGGATAAAATCGCCGGTTGGATGTTGCAGGAAAACGAAAGTGCCGAAGACAAGATACTCTACACGACCGGACGCTTGACCTCAGAGATGGTTATAAAAACCGCGTTGATGGGTATTCCAGTTCTGGCGTCGCGGTCCGGGTTTACGGCGTGGGGCGTTGAGATCGCGCAAAAGGTTGGCCTGACCTTGATAGGTCGGATGAAAGGGTCACGATTTGTGTGCCTCAGCGGTCAGGACCGCGTGGAACATGACGCTGATCCAAGCACTGTGCGCGATGAACCGCGACGCATGGGACGGAAGGCTTCTTCGTGAAGGCTCCGGTGGGTGTTGTATTGGCTGGAGGGCAAGCCACACGCATGGGCGGCGGTGACAAGGGGTTGCGTCTGCTGGGGGGGCAAACGATTCTGGATCGCGTGATTGAACGATTGTCGCCCCAAGTGAGCGATCTTGCCTTGAATGCGAACGGGGATGCGACACGGTTTTCCAATCTTGGCTTACCCGTGCTGGCCGACAGTATCGAAGGGTTTGCCGGACCTTTGGCCGGTGTTCTGGCCGGATTGGACTGGGCTGCGCAGATTGGTGCAGACACGGTGGTTACGGCTGCTGCTGACACTCCGTTTTTCCCGTGTGATCTGGTGCCCCAGTTTCAGCTTGCCGCTGAAGGGATGAAACATCCCTTGGTACTGGCCGGAACGCGCAGTCCCGAAGGGCGCATGTACCGCCACCCCACATTTGGCGTGTGGCCCGTTGCCTTGCGCGATGATCTGCGCGCGTCGCTTAACGATGGATTGCGTAAGGTCGTGATGTGGACGGACAAACACGAAGGCCGCATCGCGGAATTCGTAGGCTCGGACCCGGATCCGTTTTTCAACGTCAATACGCCCGAAGATTTAGCGACTGCGGAGGCAATGCTGTGAAAGTATTTGGTGTCGTTGGTTGGAAGAACGCCGGAAAGACGGGGTTGATGGAACGTCTGGTGGCCGAATTCTGTGAACGCGGTGTTCGAGTTTCAACAGTTAAACATGCACATCATTCCTTTGATGTTGATCATCCCGGCAAAGACAGTTTTCGCCATCGTGCAGCGGGCGCACACGAAGTGTTGCTGGCTTCACGAAACCGGGTCGCCCATATGCAGGAATTGCGTGATCAGGACGAGCCGCCATTGGAAGATTTATTGAAACGTTTGTCCCCCGTTGATCTGGTTCTGATCGAAGGGTTCAAGCGGGACCATCATGCGAAAATCGAAGCGTTTCGTGCAGAAACAAGAAATCCATTAATTGCGCCAGATGACCCAACGATCAAAGCGATTGCATCGGACACTCCGCTTGATGTGAAATGCCCTGTCTTTGATCTGGATGATACGCAGGCCATTGCCGATTTCATTGCCGCAGAGGTCGGATTGTGAACGATTGGGACCGGATCATAATGATGGACTGGTCCGGTGGGAACGATACTGGTGCACGCGCCTGCAAGGACGCGATTTGGGTGGCCGAAGCGCGGCGCGGGCAAGTGGAAAAACCAGTCTATTTGCGAAACCGAAAACTGGCCGAGGCTTGGTTGCAAGAGGCGATTACTGCCGCGTTGTCGGCGGGCGAACGTTTGTTGTTGGGGTTCGATTTTCCGTTTGGATACCCAAAAGGATTTGGTGCTGCAGTGACGGGGTCGTCTGATCCGTTTGCCCTATGGGCTTGGGTGAGCGATCGGATTGAAGACACACCCGAAACCAACAACCGATTTGATGTCGCGGCGGAATTGAACCGACTGTTTCCCGGTGTTGGACCGTTTTGGGGAAACGGTTTGAAACGTGACATCCCTGACTTGCCGCGCAAAGGCAAAGCGCGCAGCGGGCATGGGATGCAAGAGAACCGCATCGCTGAATCCCGCGCCAAAGGGGCCTTTACGTTGTGGCAATTGTCCGGCGTTGGGGCGGTTGGGTCGCAAACATTGATGGGATTGCCAGTCCTCAATCGTCTGCGACGACGGTTTGCGGGCGATGTATCAGTCTGGCCATTTGAACCGTTGGACACGTCCATTGGGATTGTTGAAATATGGCCGTCGTTGACTGTCGGTTCTGCCCCTGAAGGGTGGATCAAAGATGCGTGGCAAGTTCACGAAGTCGCGCGGATCGTGTCCTCGATGGCTGGCCCAACATTGGCGAAAATGTTGGATGTGGATGCACCAGTAGAAGGTTGGATTCTTGGGTTAGGGCACGAAATTGGCTGGAATATTGATCCGATTCCGCCGCGCCTTAAGAACGATTGTTTTGCATTGCCGCCGGGTATCGAATGGACGCCCGTGGATGACGCGTTAGACCTGTTGCGTGATCGGTTGCCGCCAATTGCGCATTCCGAGACTTGTCAGGTGATGGATGCGGGGGGCCGCATTTTGGCGGAGGATCAGATCGCTTTGCGCTCACATCCGCCAGCGCCCAATACGGCTGTTGACGGGTATGGGTTCGCGGGCGGTCGCCCAGACGGCCCGCATGTTCTGCCGCTTGCGCAAAACCGGGCAACGGCAGGACATACGATCGACCAACCGGTGCCTGCAGGACAAGCCATTCGAGTTTTAACGGGCGCGGCCCTTCCCAAGGGCGTTGATACGGTTGTGTTGCAAGAAGACGTAACGCTGGCCGATGGGCGGGTGGCTTTTCATGGTCCGGTGCGTGCAGGGGCCAATACCAGAAAAGCAGGCGAAGACGTTGTTGCCGGCGCTGCCGTGCTGTCCAAGGGGCGGCGGTTGACCCCTGCTGATCTTGGACTGTTGTCAGCCGTTGGAATCAGCCAAGTGAACGTGCGGCAGGCTTTGCGGGTGGCGGTTCTGTCGACAGGTGATGAGATTGTGCAGCCCGGCCAAACCGCGCATGACAGTCAAGTGTTTGACGCTAATCGCCCGCTCTTGTTGGATTTGGCAAAAAGAATGGGCCATGCGCCCGTTGATTTGGGGCATGTCGCTGATGATCGCGACGCACTGAGGTTTCGTTTGGACAAAGCTGCGCAACAGGCCGATGTGGTGCTGACCAGCGGTGGAGCCTCGAGTGGGGACGAAGACCATGTTTCTGCTTTGTTATCCGAAGCGGGCGCAATGGCTTTGTGGCGCATCGCCGTCAAACCAGGGCGGCCATTGGCGTTGGGACTGTGGAATGGAATCCCCGTTTTTGGACTGCCGGGAAATCCTGTTGCCGCGATGGTCTGTACGTTGATTTTTGCCCGTCCTGCGCTTGCTCAATTGTCGGGCGAAGGCTGGCGTGCACCGGATGGGTACGACTTACCCGCGGGGTTTTCTAAGAACAAAAAGCCTGGTCGCCGGGAATATCTGCGGGCACGCGTGCGGGATGGCAAAGTTGAAATTTTTGCATCCGAAGGGTCTGGGCGCGTGTCTGGATTAAGCTGGGCCGAAGGGTTGGTCGAGCTTCCTGACCATGCGCTTGAAGTTACACTGGGTGATTTGGTGCGTTTTATTCCCTGGAGCGGTTTTGGGGTTTGAGAGCTGGCAAGTTAGTCAAACGTACCTGCAACACGCCCCAACAGCATAAATGCCCGAGCGGTTCGCGTATCTGCCATCATGGAAATGTCTTCGTCGCTGGCTGTTTCCGCAAATTTTGAAAACAATCTATCGAACCGTCGTAAGAAATGATGCGCCGTGTCGCGGAAAATTGGATCTTGTTTCATGCGATCAGCTGATAACGCTAAAGGTGATTTCTCTCGCACACCGCCCAAATCGGCAATTGGGCGACCACGCGCGCCATTTGCGAATTGGCGCCAAATCTCGGGACGCGCACGGTCAGGGTGCAGGTCATCCATGTAAATGCCGTCTTGGCTGAGCAAAGTCAGGATATCTTGGGATGCGGTAACCAACTGGGCGACATTCCGATCCTTCATCGCACGGCGCAGGGCGACAAAGCCTTCTCCGTCTTCTGCGGTTTCCGGGAAATTCAGAGCACGGATCATTTCCTTATGCGACATTTCTAGAGCTGGCTCTTGCACTTGTGTGTCTAAAGCCAGAGCGGGTTGTTCCATTTCCTCGATTAGGGAAGGCGCTGGTGCAGGCGTCGGCGTTGGGGCAGGCGTTACGTTTTGTTCCGTGCGTTTTGATTGGAATGTCGCCAATTCGGTTTTGGTGCCTTTGGCAGTCGCGGCGATTTCGTCGTGTTTGCGGACAACGGATGTCTCGCTTGCAATATCGTGCCCCTGACTTTGCGCGATATAAGTTTGCCGGATTGCGTCGATGGCAGATTGCAATCGCGCGCTTTCTTCGCGCATCACACGCGTGGATCGCGCGGCCATTGCGGCGACCCAAATCATGGCAACAGGCAGAAACACAGCCATCAATGTGACTATGACTCGCAATCCATCCGCGTCATCCGCGCTGGATCCAAAGAAAAAGTACAATGCGGTCAACACGATCCACAAAAGAGACATCGCCAATGCGACCACTTCGACACCAGTCACACCATTTGCTTGTGGCCTGTCATAAATTCCTAGGGACGTATGTTTGACCTGTTGGGAGTCATCGGTCATTGGCAAGCTCTTAGGCGTAAGCGATTTTGAGGACTTCGTAAGCTTTTTCGCCCCCGGGAGTGCGTACTTCTACGCTGTCGCCTTCGTCTTTGCCAATCAGCGCACGCGCGATCGGCGATTTGATGTTCAGCAAGCCATTTTCGATGTTTGCTTCGTGTTCGCCAACAATTTGCCAGGTCTTTTCTTCGTCGGTGTCTTCGTCGACCAATGTCACCGTTGCGCCGAACTTGATTGACCCCGTGAATTTCGCCGGATCAATCACTTCGGCCAAGCCAAGAACGGCTTCGATTTCCTGAATTCGGCCTTCGATAAATCCCTGCTTTTCGCGGGCAGAATGGTATTCGGCATTTTCCTTCAGATCACCCAATTCGCGTGCTTCAGCGATGGCTTGAATGATCGTCGGACGCTCTTCAGATTTGAGCGTCTTCAATTCCTTTTGAAGGGCTTCGTTGCCCCGTTTTGTCATAGGAATTTTATCCATGGTCCGATTCCAAAGGTCAAAAAGTGGAAGGCGGCCCAAACGTGAACCGCCTTAAAAAATTCGTCCTTTAAGTGAACCAATTAGCCACCCTTTTGCAAGGGGGCAGGTGGCAGTCGGTTAGGTATATTGGACAATTTCGAATTCTATTCCGTCATTGTCCTTAAAATAGAAACGCAGTCCGGGTTCGTAATCCCCATGATTGTGCGGTTCAAAGCCCAGTTTTCGCACCTTGGCTTCCATCGCCTTGATGTCATCTGTGACTAACGCGATATGGTTCAATCCACCCGCGTAGCGATGAGTATCTGCAGGGTTTTGTTGCGTGTCGCCGTAACTGAACAAGGCGAGGTAATGCGTATCAGTGCCGACGTGGACTGTGCGTCCTGTTGTCATTCCATCACCAGACCACCGGATGTGCCAATCAAACAAATCACACATCCATTTGGCTGTGGTATCGGGGTTCGTGACGGTGAAGTTGGTATGTTCAAGCATTGCAGACATTTTTATCTCCTCTTTTCTCCTGAGTCGCTTTATCGTGCTTCCTAAACCTAACTTTAGGTCAAGGTATTTTTTCGAGGGGCAGAAATGGCGATGGATGGACTGACGATTGGAACGATTTCTCAGCGCACAGGATTGGCTGTTTCGGCGATCCGCTACTACGAAGCGCAAGGTCTTGTGACGCCGTGGCGGAACGCAGGCGGGCAACGTCGTTTTGAGCGGGCTGACATTCGAAGATTGAGCTTTGTGATGATCGCTCAGCAATTCGGTTTCAGTTTGCCACAAATCAAGGCTGAACTAGACCTGCTTCCGAAAGGGCGTACGCCTACAAAATCAGATTGGGCGAAAATAAGCGCGGGGTTCCGGGCCGAGTTGGATCAACGAATAGATAGCCTGACCCAGATGCGGGACACGCTGGACAGCTGTATCGGATGTGGCTGTCTCAGCCTCAAGTCTTGCGCGTTGTATAATCCCCAAGACAAAGCCTCTTCACGCGGGGCCGGGCCACGGTATTTGATGGGGGATCGGGCTGACGAAATTTGAGTCATTTCCGTGTTTGATGGCTACAGTGCAGTCTAGACCTTAGATATTTCGCAGCGTCGCGATTGACCGGGCTTCTTTGCGCAGCTACCTCTTAATTAAAGAAAAAAGTACTCAACCGGAGGAAGCCATGGCAGAGATAGAACGCGAAGCGATGGAGTATGATGTTGTCATCGTCGGAGCTGGACCTGCGGGATTGTCGGCTGCGATCCGTTTGAAACAGCTGGACACAGACTTGAACGTGGTCGTCCTTGAAAAAGGGTCCGAGGTTGGTGCGCACATCCTGTCAGGTGCGGTGCTTGACCCTTGCGGGTTGGACGCGTTGATCCCGGATTGGAAGTCCAAAGGTGCGCCGCTGAATACGCCGGTAAAGGACGACAATTTCTATATGTTGGGTGAGGCCGGAAAGCTGCGTATCCCAAACTTCCCGATGCCACCTTTGATGAACAACCACGGGAATTACATCGTTTCCATGGGCAATGTGTGCCGCTGGATGGCTGAACAGGCCGAAGAACTGGGCGTGGAAATCTTTCCCGGCATGGCCTGTTCCGAGATTGTTTACGATGAGAACGGTGCCGTCAAAGGCGTTGTGGCCGGCGAATTTGGCCTAAATTCAGACGGCACGCAGGGCGATGGATACGAACCGGGCATGGAGTTGCACGGGAAATACGTGTTCCTGTCCGAAGGCGTGCGCGGATCGCTGTCAAAAGAAGTCATTGCCAAATTCGATCTGGCGCAAGACTCTGGACCACAAAAATACGGTCTGGGTATGAAAGAGATTTGGGAAATAGATCCAGCCAAACACAAGGAAGGATCGGTAACGCACACGATGGGGTGGCCATTGGGTGGAAATGCAGGCGGTGGATCGTTTATCTATCACCTCGAAAACAACCAAGTTTACGTCGGCTTCGTTGTGCACCTGAATTACAAAAACCCACACCTGTTTCCATACATGGAATTCCAGCGCTTCAAGCATCATCCGATGGTTGCGGATCTGTTGGAAGGTGGCAAACGCGTGGCTTACGGCGCACGCGCCATTACCGAAGGCGGGTATCAGGCGATGCCCAAGATGGTTGCCCCCGGTGTTGCATTGCTTGGGTGTTCGGTCGGAATGGTCAACGTCCCACGTATCAAGGGCAACCATAATGCGATGTTGTCAGGCAAAGCAGCAGCCGAAGCGGCGCATGCGGCAATCAAAGCTGACCGTGCCCAAGACGAATTGACCGAGTACGAAACAACAGTGCGTACAGGTCCAATCGGCGAAGATCTGAAAAAAGTGCGCAATGTTAAACCGCTTTGGTCGCGTTATGGCCTAATCGCATCGCTTGTTGCGGGCGGGTTTGATATGTGGACCAATACACTTGGGTTTTCCCTGTTTGGTACGTTGAAGCATGACAAAAATGATGCCGAAGCGACCGAACCGGCGTCAAAACATGCGGCAATTGAGTATCCAAAACCAGACGGCAAGCTTAGCTTTGATCGTCTGACCAATGTCAGCTTTGCGATGACCAACCACGAAGAAAGCCAACCCGCACATTTGCGCCTGACGGATGCTGATATCCCGATCAAAGTAAACCTACCAGAATTCGCAGAACCCGCGCAGCGTTACTGTCCGGCGGGCGTTTATGAAGTGGTTGAGGAAGACGGCAAAGACACACGGTTTGTGGTGAACTTTCAAAACTGCGTTCATTGCAAAACCTGTGATATCAAAGACCCAAGCCAGAATATCACTTGGGTCACGCCACAAGGTGGGGACGGGCCAAATTATCCCAATATGTAATCGCCGCTTTTAGGGTCTTTGAGGACGATCGTTCGATCCGATTTTGCAACCAACGTGTTGACCAAGATAACTTAGAGTCATCACATTGGATCAACTGGTTGTGGCCTCGAGCGTGCGAAGCAAACAAATGGTCAGCTAGGGAATGCGAATTTTAAGAGAAATTCGCGCCCAACTGCCTTATTTTCGGCAAGAATTCTTGTCTTTGCCGTATTTCTGTCTTGGTTCGCGAACATCTTCACAGCAATTCGCTACGAACGCTTGCTATGGCTGCAAGAATGGCTAGCTTCGTCATAATCAAAAAGGAGAACGCGCGTGTTTCGAAAGTCTCTTCAATCGCTAGCAGTATCTGTCTTAGCTCTTAGCCTTGCTGTTCCGGCCTTTGCCGATGGTGGGGCGGGAGCATATCTGGCTGGGCGACAAGCAGCGACGCAAAACGATTTCGAAGCTGCGGCAAATTATTTCACGCGCGCGTTGGTAAAAAATCCAAGCAAGCCGGAATTGATGGAAGACGCGATTGTCACACATTTGGCAATAGGACGAATTGATCGCGCGTTGCCTATAGCAAAGTCGTTAGAAGAACGGAATTTGCGGTCGCAAGCCGCGCATATGGTGGTGATTGCCGACATTCTAAAACGCGAAGACTATGATACTTACCTGGCACGGGATGACGAAACTAAAGGCATCGGCCCCCTTGTCGATGGATTGCTGAACGCGTGGGGCATGATCGGGGCGGGTCAAGTCGAGGAAGGCCTTGGCGCATTTGATGCGATGGGTTCGGAACGCGGCCTCATGGGGTTTGCGATGTATCACAAAGCGTTGGCGTTGGCGATGACTAGCGATCTGGAAGGGTCGGCAGCTTTATTCGAATCGCGCGGCGACGGAACAATGGTTATCACCCGACGGGCAGCTATGGCGCGGGCTGAAATTCTGTCTCAGTTGGGGCGCAATGACGATGCGTTGATTTCGCTACAAGAGAGCTTTGGCCTGTCACGCGATCCAGAATTGACAGTTGTTTATGAACGCCTTGAGCAAGGCGAAACATTGCCTTTGACGTATATCACCAATGCGCGTGAAGGACTTGCCGAGGTTTTCTTTACGCTGGCCGGTGCGTTACGCAACGATGCAGGGGCGGAATACACGCTTCTTTACAGCCGTATGGCCCGTTATTTGCGCCCAGATCACGTTGATGCGCTGTTGTTAAATGCAGAGCTGCTTGAAGAACTCGGGCAATTCGATCTTGCCGTCGAGGCATACAATGATGTGCCAGATGATTTCCCGGCTTTTCATGCGGCGGAATTGGGTCGAGCGGCTGCTTATCGGCGCGCAGACAAGCCAGACGCAGCAATCGAAGTGTTAGAGCAATTGGTCAAACGTTTCCCTGATTTACCGGCTGTTCATTCGACATTAGGCGATATCCAACGTCAGCAGTCGAATTTTGAACAGGCCGTGGGGCATTATGATCGCGCACTTGAACTGAACACAGAAACCACGCGCAACATCTGGTTTTTGCACTATGCGCGCGCCATTTCCCATGACCGTTTGGACAATTGGGAAAATGCCGAAGCCGACTTCCGCAGCGCGCTTGAATTGAACCCGGGCCAGCCGCAAGTTCTTAACTACCTTGGCTATTCTCTTGTCGAAAAGCAGATCAAGCTGGACGAAGCTCTTGGCATGATTGAACAGGCCGTCGAAGCAAACCCAGACAGTGGGTACATCGTCGATTCCTTGGGCTGGGTGTTGTATCGCCTTGGGCGCTATGAAGAAGGTGTCATCCAAATGGAACGGGCGGTTGAGCTTATGCCAGTTGATCCCGTTGTGAATGATCACCTTGGAGATTTGTATTGGGCCGTCGGGCGTTTGCGCGAAGCCGAATTCCAATGGAGCCGTGCGTTGTCATTTGTCGATGAAAAAGAACCCGGTGATGCGGATCCCGACCGTATTCGACGCAAAATGGAAGTAGGGTTGGACTTGGTTCTTGAAGAAGAAGGGGCAGACCCTTTAACCGTGGCCAATGAGAATTGAGGCGTTTGCGCCTGCTAAGATAAACTTAACTTTGCACGTGACGGGGCAGCGCCCTGATGGATACCATTTGCTAGACAGTTTGGTTCTGTTTGCAGATGTCGGCGACCGGCTTTGGTTGGACGCTGGCCCGGACATGTCCGTAGAAGTGGTTGGTCCTTTTGCGAAAGGTGTTCCGACAGATGAAAGCAACCTTGTTTGGGCCGCTGCAAAGCTGGCGGGGTGGACCGGGCGCATTCAGTTGGAAAAGAACCTGCCGCATGGCGCAGGAATTGGTGGCGGGTCTTCGGATGCGGCGGCAGTTTTAAGGGCGCTTGGGGCCGACACGGACGGGGCAGCTCTGGGTGCGGATGTTCCGGTGTGCTGTCTGTCAGCTGCTTCACGAATGGCTGGGATCGGGGAGCTGTTGGACCGCGTGACCGGGTTGCCAAACTTGTTTGCGGTCCTCGCGAATCCAAAAATCCATGTGCCCACGCCTGCTGTTTTTAAGAATTTAGCGGACAAGCAGAATTTCAAAATGGACGAGATGCCAAAATTCCCAAACGAGGAGCCCGAACGGTTCTTTGACTGGCTCAACGTACAGCGCAATGATTTGGAAGCAGCCGCGATCAAAGCCACCCCAGTTATTTCTGATGTGCTAAAAGCATTGCACCGTTTGCAAGGCGCTCGGACAACGCGCATGTCCGGATCAGGGGCGACCTGCTTCGCGTTGTTCGATGATCGTGCATCGGCTGTCAAAGAGGCCGAGGAGTTGCAGAAATCATACCCTGATTGGTGGGTTGTCGATTGCGCGCTTAGCTGACGCGGTCGACGACAAAATCGACAAGATCCGTCAACATGTCCCGAATCTCGTGTTTTGGCAGGGCTTGCATCGCTTCTTTTGCTTTGGTTGCATGGCCAAGTGCGACAAGTCGGGTTTCTTCCAACGTTTCATGCTTATCCATCAATTCAAGCGCATGGTCTAAATCGCCTTCGCTTTGCTGACCTTTTTCGATTGTTCGCGCCCAGAATGCGCGTTCCTCGGCATTCGCTTTTGCAACAGCTTTGATCACTGGCAACGTCAATTTACGTTCGCGAAAATCATCGCCGATATTCTTACCTGTTGTGGCCGCTTCGCCTTGATAATCCAGCAGGTCATCCACGATTTGAAACGCCATTCCCAAAGAATCGCCATAATCAAACAGTGCTTTGACGTGGCTTTCGGGGGCAGCGGCGATCACACCGCCGACTTCTGTGGCCGCCGAAAACAAAGCAGCGGTTTTGCCCCGAATAACCTGCGCATAGACGTTTTCGTCAGTTGCAAGATTTTGAGCGGCCGTCAGCTGGAGAACTTCGCCCTCTGCAATCGTAGCTGATGCGTTCGACAAGATGCTGAGCACGCGCAGTGATCCGGTTTCGACCATCAATTGGAACGAACGCGAGAACAAATAATCCCCGACCAAAACAGAGCTTTGGTTGTCCCAAAGCAAGTTTGCAGTCGGTCGGCCGCGTCGTTGCTTGCTTTCATCAACAACGTCATCATGTAGCAACGTCGCCGTGTGAATGAATTCTACAGTTGCTGCCAGATGCACATGGTAAGGGCCGTCATAGCCACACATACGTGCCGCAGCCAAGGTCAGCATAGGGCGCAACCGCTTACCGCCCGCTTCTACGAGATGCGCGGTTACTTCCGGTATCCGAGGCGCATGTTCTGAGGCCATACGTTCCCGTATCAGGGCATTCACCCCGTTCATATCGTCCGCCACCGCGGCAGCCAGCCGCTCGTGTGGTTTTACAGCATTTTGAACGTTCATCGACCTTCCGAAAGCAGGTCTCGACATTAGGCCGTACCTGATCTTACATCCCATTTATGGAAGAACTATTGCGCAGTACCGACCCGACGATCATCGCATTCGCCACAGCTCTCCTTAATGGAGAAGATATAGAGTGCTTCGAGGCCGACGTAAATATGAGCATCTTGGAAGGAGGCATCGGAATTTTTCCGCGCCGATTGCTGGTGCGACCCGACGATTTGGAGGCGGCCAAGATCGTCATGCGCGACAACGAGATTGATCTTGGGCGCTGATCTTTCGCGTGATGCCTTTTTAGGAGGAAAACTGCATGTTTTGCAGCCTAAAAAGGGATATCGAGCGGGCGTTGACCCCGTTCTTCTTGCTGCAAGTGTGCTTGGTAAGCCGGGTGAAACTGTTCTTGATCTGGGATGTGGTGTCGGGACTGCGGCGCTGTGTCTCGGGGCGCGGGTGCCTGACATGGATTTGACCGGAGTTGAACGCGACCCTTTTTACGCAGATCTCGCCCAACAGAACGGGTTGCCTTGTCATGTGGCGGATTTGACCAAATTGCCGATGGAAGTGCGGCAACACCGATTTGATCACGTTCTAGCCAATCCACCCTATTTTGATCGGCGGGCTGGCATTGCGTCTGAAAATGCGCAGCGAGAAGGCGCATTGGGCGAAGAAACGCCTTTGTCGGTCTGGATTCAAGTTGCGTCGAAACGCCTAAAGCCAAGAGGTTTTCTACATCTTATTCATCGTGCTCAGCGTTTGCCGGACATATTAACCAGTGTTTGTGAGTTGCTTGGTTCGGTCGAAGTTTTGCCCTTGGTTCCGCGATCCGGGCGCGATACCGAACTGGTGATTTTACGGGCCCGCAAAGAAGGGCGGGCAAAATTTCAATTGCATAGCCCATTGGTGATGCATGTTGGCCAGAGCCACGAAGGTGACGGCGATGATTACACAGAATCCGTTTCGCGCGCATTGCGCTTTGGCGACCCCTTGAACTGGTAACTTTTCATTAACAAATAATTAATATCGCTACCGGCATACTGCGTCTGCAGCGTGACATGATCAAGAAAATGTGATTGACTGATCATGCAACTTCAACAGCACGGAGAACCTTATGACCGTCATCGCCCATCTGGAAGAGTTGAAAAAGAAACACACAGCCTTGAGCATGGAAGTCGAGCAGGCGCAACGCGCACCTGGCACAGATGATCTAGAAATCGCCTCCATGAAAAAGCAGAAGCTAAAGCTTAAAGAAGAAATCACTAGACTGACAAACTAACGACAACTCATCTTGGTCGCGTGATCGCAACTTCTGTTGGATCGGCAGATGGAAGAACGACATGCATGCTGTCTGTAATGAAAGACAGCTTGTCTATTTCTGTCAGAATCCAATCTTGGAACGCGGCAATCTGAGGCCGCGTTTGCGCTCCTTTCGCGCAAAGGAAACGAAAACGAGCTTGTGTCGAAAGCGCGACGCGGAACGGGGCAATAAGTCGCCCGTCTGCGAGGTCTTTGACAACCAAAGCACGCCGCCCAAGGGCTACTCCGACGCCAGCCAATGCCGCGTCGATAGCATGGTCTGCCTGTGAAAAGCGCGGGCCATGCGTTTGCGCGTTCTCGACGCCCATGACACGGAACCAAGCGGCCCAATCCGCTGCGGGATTTAGAAAGTCTATACTTTCATCAACAATCAACGGGGCATGACGCAAGCTTTCTGGGGTTGTGTATTGCTCGGCCAATTCGGGCACCATTACGGGACATACCCATTCATCTGCCAAGGGGTTAACGTAGACATCTTCCTCGTCCCCTCCATAACCAAATCGTATCGCAACATCGACGGCATCGCGCCTCAGATCCATTTGCTTAAGAGTTGCTGCAAATCGTAATTCAATTTCCGGATGTTCTTGAGCGAATTGAAACAGGCGTGGGGCCAACCATTTGGCGGTGAATGCTGGCCCTGCAGTGACGGTCAATGTTTGAGTATCCAGAGACCGCTGCGCATTGCGCCAGCTTTGGGCCAGCATTTGAAATCCATCTTCTAAACCCGGGGTAAGTGCCTTTCCCAAATCAGTGAGCGCGACTGCACGGTTGAGGCGGATAAACAGGGGCGCTCCTAGATTTTCTTCTAGCGATTTTATCTGAAAAGACAGCGCTGCGGGCGTGACGTTCAATTCATCGGCCGCTTGGGCGAATGACATATGCCGCGCAGCGGCTTCGAATGCGCGCAAAGCGGTCAAAGGGGGCAGGCGGCTTACCATGATCAGTTAAGTAATATTTAACTGAAGGGATGAAAAGTCTCGTTTGTCGTATTGAAATGAAAGGTGCATGTTGAGATCAATTCAACAACACTAGCCCAGGAGGCGACCATGATCACGATATCTTCAGACCCCCAAGTCCGCGCTGCCATCCGACGTGCCCATTCAGAACGCGGGGAAACCCTTCGCGATACATGGACCTGGCTTTTTGGGTTAAAGATTTCCCGCTGATATGTGCGCACTATCTTACGGGATGAAAAAGGGCCGGTCTGCGTGACCGGCCCTTTGACATTCAAAATGTAGCTTTGCTTAAACGAAGAATTGAGCGCCGTTTGCCGATATTGTGGATCCATTGATAAATCCAGAATCGTCGGATGCTAGGAACGCAACGCAGCGTGCGATTTCTTCGGGTTCACCTAAGCGAC
Organism: Paracoccaceae bacterium; assembly: GCA_039960995.1. Classification (GTDB taxonomy): domain Bacteria; phylum Pseudomonadota; class Alphaproteobacteria; order Rhodobacterales; family Rhodobacteraceae; genus JABSSA01. Next base: position 234,931 of record JBDVKF010000076.1, read on the forward strand.
CTGCCGGAATTTGGCCGATGATAGATTCGCGTACCTTTTCCGGAACGGCCATGACCATCTCGGTTGCGATATATCCGGGACAGATAGCGTTGGCAGTGATGCCTGCGCGTGCGCCTTCTTGGGCCAGCGATTTCACGATGCCCAAGTCACCAGCTTTCGTTGCGGCATAGTTAACTTGTGCGAATTGACCTTTTTGCCCGTTGATTGACGAAATCACGATCACGCGGCCAAATTTGCGTTCTCGCATTCCGGGCCAAATCGGATGAACTGTATTGAAGACGCCAGTCAGGTTGGTGTCGATGACTTGCTGCCACTGTTCAGGTGTCATTTTGTGAAACGGTGCGTCGCGGGTGATCCCTGCGTTCGCAACAACAATCTCAATCGGCCCCAAGTCTGCTTCAACCTGTTCAATTCCGGCTTTGGATTCAGCGTAGTCACCCACGTTCCATTTGTAGGTTTTAATGCCGGTTTCGTTTGTGAAGCTCGCAGCAGCCTCGTCGTTGCCTGCGTAAGTCGCCGCAACGGTATAGCCGGCATCTTTCAGGGCATTCGAAATCGCCGCGCCAATCCCCCGGCTGCCGCCGGTTACGAGTGCAGTTCTGGACATTCTGTCTTCCTTCGATTTGGAGAGTGTTTAAAATTGCTACAATCCAGCGCAAACAAGCGCAATGATTTTGCAATTTCAACTTAAAGCGGGTTATGGCCCTGTTGAGCCATAACCGTTAGAAAGATCAGGGACGTTCAACGCAAAGCGCAACGCCCATTCCGCCACCAATACACAAAGTCGCGAGACCTTTTTTCGCATCGCGACGCTTCATTTCGAATAACAGTGTGTTCAAAACGCGCGCACCAGAAGCACCGATTGGGTGACCGATGGCGATTGCGCCGCCATTCACGTTTACGATTGCCGGATCCCAACCCATGTCCTTATTCACAGCACAGGCCTGAGCTGCAAATGCTTCGTTTGCTTCGACTAGATCAAGGTCTTCGACTTTCCAACCTGCCTTATCCAAAGCTTTGCGGCTGGCATAGATTGGTCCAACACCCATGATGGAGGGATCCAAACCAGCTGTCGCATAAGACGCGATGCGGGCCAGAGGTTCGATACCGCGTTTTTCGGCTTCGTCAGCAGACATCAAAAGTGCGCCGGCAGCCCCGTCATTCAGGCCCGACGCGTTGGCGGCTGTAACGCTGCCGTCTTTGGTGAAAGCAGGACGCAATTTCTGCATCGCTTCCATTGTCGCACCGTGGCGGATGTATTCGTCTTTATCGACGACAATTTCACCTTTGCGCGTTTTGATGGTGAAGGGGACGATTTCGTCCGCGAACTTCCCAGCGTTTTGTGCCGCTTCGGCTTTGTTCTGAGATGCGACGGCGAATTCGTCCTGCATATCCCGGCTGATTTGCCATTGTTCAGCGACGTTTTCAGCGGTCTGACCCATATGATAGCCGTTGAATGCGTCCCAAAGGCCATCACGGATCATAGTGTCGATGTATTTCATATCGCCCATTTTGTGCCCAGCACGAAGCGCGGCGGCATGGGGGCTAAGAGACATGTTTTCTTGTCCACCCGCAGCAACGATGTTCGCATCGCCAAGTTGAATATGCTGGGCGGCCAATGCAACTGCGCGCAAACCAGAACCACATACTTGGTTGATACCCCAAGCGGCAGCTTCTTTTGGAAGGCCTGCATTTATGTGTGCTTGGCGCGCAGGGTTTTGACCCTGTGCTGCGGTCAGTACCTGACCCAAAATCGTTTCGGAAACGTCAGCTTTGTCGATGCCGGCGCGTTCAACAAGCGCTTCGAGTACGGCAGTACCAAGATCATGCGCGGGCGTATTGGCAAATGAACCGCTGAAGGAGCCAACGGCGGTCCGTGCGGCAGAAGCGATGACAACATTCGTCATGGGGCAAGTGTCCTCTGGTTTTTGTTAAACGAGGACACATAAAGCAGCCATACGGCTGCGCAGCGAAAAAAGTTTGAGAATCCCCGTCCTGAAATCTCCTTACCGGAAATGCCGCACCGCGGCAAATGGACGGTTTGTCTCAGGCGGCTGTTGTCTTGCGTTTTGACCGCCGTTGTTCCCCAAATGCCCAATGCGGACGCGTCGTTGGTGCATCAAAGTAAAACCCTTGAAGGCAATCGGCACCCAACGCGACAAGTGTTTCGACATCTTCTTTACGTTCGACACCTTCTGCGATCGTCAACATATCGAAGTGGCGCGCGATCGAGATCATCACTTGGACCAAGGCTTGGTTATCAGCGTCTTCTGCGATTCCATGACAAAACCGCGAGTCAATTTTCAAAATGTCGAAATAGAAATCTTTGAGATAACTCAATGACGTGTACCCCGCCCCGAAATCATCCAAGGCGAAACAAACCCCGTGACTTGATACATGCTTCATAAAGTCTTTGGTGATTTCAGGTTGGTCCATCGCCGAGCTTTCGGTGATTTCGAGGATAAGCCGCTCAGCCAGAGTCTCGTCCTTGGACAACCAATTGTTCAAAGTTTGCATCCAGGGTCGGTATCCGATGGAACGTGCAGACATATTCACAGATACCCGGATAGCCGGGTTTTCATGCAGCGTTTGCAGTCCCATCCGCAAAGCAAGCCGATCAATTTCCCGCCCTGTTTTTGTCTTTTCAACCTGATTGATAAAGTCCTTGGCAGGAATAATGCGCCCTGTTTCGTCAAGGATGCGAATCAATCCCTCGTAGAAACCGACGCGCCCAGGTTCATGTGCCACCATGATCCCTTGATAGGCGAGCAAAGTTTGTTTGTGTTCGATCGCGTTGCGCACCATCTGCAAAGTGTCGGCATCGCGCTTTGCGACTGCATGGTTTAGGGGGCTGTCCAAGCCATTTGGAATATCGGAATACCGCGACTTTCGTATAACTAACAAACCTTCTTGAATAACGTCTTCAAAAATGCATCCGAGGCGTAAACATTGGCTTAATGTTTTTATTTCGTTCTAATTGTCCTTAACAGAGCATGAAGGGGGGATCATTTTGGAACGATGCGGATGGGCAGGGCCCGAACCAATCTATATTGAATATCATGACACGGAATGGGGTGTACCAGAACGTGACAGCCGCGCTTTGTGGGAAAAGCTTGTTTTAGACGGCTTTCAAGCAGGTTTAAGTTGGCTGACCATTTTGAAAAAAAGGGATGCGTTTCGAGATGCTTTCGAGGGCTTCCATCCAGAGGTGATTGCAGAGTGGGGCGAGGCTGACGTTTTAAGGTTGCTGGACAACGCCGGGATCGTTCGGCATCGGGGAAAGATCGAAGCGACGATTGGAAATGCGAGAGCCTATCTTGAGATCGAGGAAGAGATGGGGTTTGACACTTACCTCTGGAATTATGTCGACGGCGTTGCCTTGCAAAATAACTGGCGGACATTAGCGGATGTGCCCGCCTACACCGAGATGTCGGAGAGGATGTCCAAAGATCTTCGCAAACGCGGGTTTCGGTTTTGCGGCCCGACAATAGTGTATGCCGCAATTCAAGCGATGGGGCTTGTGAACGACCATCTGGTGACGTGCCCACGGCATGAGGTGTGCGCGAAGCTGGCTTAGACGCCCGCGGCGGGCATTGCTGGGCGTGCGCATTCATTGGAATTGTTGCTGACAATTGTTATTGACTCGGGCCCGAGCGAAGGATAGTCGGCCCAAATTGGTGTTGGTGGCCCTCGCAAGGGGATGCCTGTCAGGGTTTAGACCCCAAAGGACAACGCCCTTCATAGTGGCCCGTATGGGCTTCGTTCTTAAGAAGGAGACCAGCCGTGACCAAACGCACGTCTGCCAAGTACAAAATCGATCGCCGTATGGGCGAAAACATTTGGGGTCGCCCCAAATCTCCAGTCAATCGTCGTGAATATGGCCCCGGCCAGCACGGTCAGCGCCGTAAAGGCAAGCTGTCCGATTTCGGCATTCAGTTGCGCGCAAAGCAAAAACTGAAGGGCTACTATGGCGACCTGACTGAAAAGCAATTCCGCCGTATCTATGGTGAAGCCGAGCGTGTCAAAGGCGATACAGGTGAAAACCTGATCGGTTTGTTGGAACGCCGTCTGGACGCTGTTATTTACCGCGCGAAATTCGTGCCAACTGTGTTCGCTGCGCGTCAGTTTGTGAACCACAAGCACGTAATGGTGAATGGCAAGGTCGTTAACATCGCATCTTACCGCGTAAAAGAAGGCGACGTGATCGAAGTTCGTGACCGTTCCAAGCAGTTGGCGGTCCTTTTGGAAGCCACTCAGTTGCCTGAGCGTGACGTGCCAGATTACATCGATGCGGATCACTCCAAGATGACAGCAACATTTGTGCGCACCCCAACATTGGGCGACGTGCCATATCCTGTCTTGATGGAGCCAAACCTCGTCGTGGAATTCTACGCGAAAAACTAAGGTTTTTCGCCATCCCAATATCAAAGGCCGCTCCACGCAGGAGCGGCCTTTTTTGGTATCTGACTTACACACAAAGCTGCAGATTTCACTGGTTAAGTTATGGAAGGCTTGGCCGTACCGGTGCCGGTACGGCCGTTGTTTCAATTCAGCGGTTTCGCGTCTTCCGCTTTGGTGTCATCGGATGCGTCGGACTTGGGGTCTTCATGACCCAGAGCGTTTGATGCCACACCGGCAAGACCGTTTTCCATCGACAGGCCTAATTCGTCACCTAACTTTTTCAAGGCAGGCATTTGAACGGCCATTCCCATGATCGAATCCAGCGCTTGGTTCACTACAGGTTTGTCGCCAGAAGAAGATGACCCGCCACCAGCAGCACCGCCAATTCCGCTCACCTGATGAATCTTGATGCTATCAATTTTCTCAGCAGGCTTGACCATCTCGGCAACGATCTCTGGCATTGCTTCTAGTCGCGCTAGGTCAACCTTCATCGCAATCAGCTCAGCGCTCAACGCGTTTTCCGCATCCGTGATCGCACGGCGGCCTTCGGCTTCGGCCAACAGGTCGGCCTTCTTCGCCTCGGCGCGTATGGTTAACGCATCTGCGTCTGCTTGCGCTTCTTCGCGTCTTGCATCCGCACGGTCTTGTGCTGCGTCTTTTTCAGCTTGCGCGGAAAGACGTACACGCGTCGCGTCGCGTTCGGCTTCACGCGCAGCTTCGATCAAGGCGATCTGTTTTGAGCGTTCCGCCTCGGCCACAGATTGTGCGGTAATCACGGCTTCCATCGCTTTGGTCGCCTCAGCCCGAGCCAGATCTGCAGACGCTCGCGCACGGCTTTCTTCTTCGGACTTTTGGTTGATGATCACCTGACGTTCTTGTTCAGCAACTTCCAAGTCGCGGTCCTTGGCGATCTCGGCCGCACGAATGGCTTCTTCACGAATGATCCGCGCTTGTTCCGATTGCTGTTCCGCTTCTTGTTGTTTTTGCGCAATATCCGCTTGTTGTTGGGCGCGCAGGGTTTCGATCTCTTTGACCTGAGCGATCTTGGCCTCTTCTTCGTCACGCAGGATCGTCAATTTCTGACGTTCCGCTTCCATTGCGGCACGACGCACAGACACATCTGCATCCGCGTCAATTTGAGCACGCTCCTTTTTGGACGTTGCGATGACTTCTGCCAGTTTGCGCATACCAACAGCGTTAAACGCGTTGTTTTCGTCCAGCGCTTCAAACGGCGTTTGATCCAATGCGGTCAGGGAAACAGATTCCAATTCCAGACCGTTTTTCAACAGATCTTCGGACACTGCATTCTGAACTTCCTGAACGAATTCGGCACGGTTTTCATGCAATTCATCCATTGTCATTTGGGCAGCAACTGAACGCAATCCGTCGACTAGCTTACCTTCAATCATTTCGCGCAGCTGATCGACATAAAACGTCCGATCACCCAGTGTTTGTGCTGCACGGCTAATGCCTTCAACAGTGGCGTTAACCGAAACATAGAATTCCACGCCGACGTCAACGCGCATACGGTCTTTGGTGATCAAGGCCGCATCGCTCAGGCGTTGCACCTCTAAACGAAGGGTCTTCATGTTTACCGGGCTGATTTCATGCAGCAATGGAACGACAATAGTACCACCATCCATGATGACTTTTTTGCCGCCTGCTCCGGTTTTTACAAGGCTGACTTCGCGGGTGGCACGTCGGTAAAGACGTCCCAAAACCAATCCGGTCAGAACAAGAAATGCAAGTATACTCCCAATTATAATAGCGATTTGTACGAGGTCCATAACGACTCCTTTGTTGAACAAGTTTTGGCTGATCGCACCCGAATGGGCGCGAATGTTGGTGTCCGGCTTTGCGCAGAGTTAGTGCGTCAAAGAAACAAGCCGGTACCCTTCGTTCAGGGTTTTCCGCAGAACCAACACTTCGGTTCCGGCAGGAAATTCCTGATCGTCGCGCAGTGGTTCTGCGCGTAAATAGTGCGTATTGCCATGTTGGTCGAATACGCGCACTTCCGCTGGACGACCACGAGCGGCGGTCCCTTGCGAAACAATGCCCCGGCGGCGTCCAAGGTGGTTTTCGGACATGGCCGAGCTTTCGGTCTTTGGCAAAAGGCGCGCAAAGACACGTGCAAACCGACGCGCGAACCCCAGAGCAGGCACAAACACAATCAATGCCGCCAAACCCGCTGGCAATGTAAAGCCAACTGAATTGAGCAAGACGCTTTGAAGGATCAAACCGCCCAGGCCAAAGGCCAATAGGAATGCACCTAACCAGATCAGGAAGGGAACCTGCCCCATTCCAAGCCATCCGGCGATGCCGGTCGGCGCGATGCCTGACCCTATCTCGGACTCGATCTCTGGCGCGTCGCCCGCATCCAGTCCGTCAAAATCGAATTCGGCATCGATATCAATGTCAGGCCCAAAATCGACATCTGCATCCAGGTCCAGATCAACATCTACGTCACCACCAAGCCCCAATATAGAGCCACCCAAAAGGGCGAAAATCAGTTCCAATGCCATGAGGCCAAAAAGAAGGCCCAAAGAAATTGAAAACGGAGTCATGTATGGTGCGAACAGAATGTTGTCCATTAAACCTCTCAGGTTGGTTGCGGTATACGACGGTATACACTGAATATGGGTGGTAACGAACGCGTTACAAGGTGTGACAGCCAAAAAAATCGACAATGCCATGCAGTTCAGGCTGGAGTTTTGTCGCTTTTCTTGAGAGCACGGCAAGGATATGAGGGGGCACTGCTGCCGGAGAATTTACGCCCCATGTCGAACATCACGCCCCAACCGGGAATTATGGATATCTCACTCTATGAGGGTGGCAAAACCCATGTGTCGGGTGTTGATGACGTGGTCAAGCTCAGCTCGAATGAAAACCCGTTTGGGCCGTCGCCAAAGGCGATTGAGGCGTTTCAAGCCGCAAGCACGCAATTGCATCGATATCCGTCAACGGATCATGCAAGCCTGCGAACCGCGATTGGCGAGGTGCATGGCTTGGATGCAGATCGCGTTATTTGTGGTGTGGGATCGGATGAAGTCCTGCAAATGATTACTCAAGCCTATGCGGGGCCGGGCGATGAGATAATCATGACGGAGCACGGGTTTTCGATGTACCCGATCCTTGCCCACATGGCAGGCGCAACACCTGTCACAGTACCAGAATTTGATCGCGCAGTTGATGTCGATCAAATCTTGAACGCTGTGACAGAACACACGCGTATTGTTTTCATCGCCAACCCCGCCAACCCGACGGGCACAAAACTTGGCGGAAACGAATTGGAACGATTGGCGGCTGGATTGCCAGAAGATGTCATCCTCGTGCATGACGGTGCCTATGCTGAATTTGTCGAAGGGTTTGACGGCGGCGCCTCATTGGTGGATGGCTACCCGAATGTTGTGATGACGCGGACGTTTTCTAAAATCCATGGTCTGGGTGGGCTGCGTATCGGATGGGGATATGCGGCGCGTGAGATGATTGATGTACTGAACAGAATTCGTCAGCCTTTCAATTTATCGGAAACGCAACTGGCTTCGGCAGAAGCGGCAGTGCGTGATACCGAATACACTGCATGGTGTCGGACAGAAAATCAGCGCTTGCGTGAGATGATGAGAACTGAATTGGCCGCAATCGGGGTGCCATCAGACGCCTCTAATACCAATTTCATTCTCGCGAGATTTGCTGATGCGGATGAAGCGGGTGACTGCGACGCATATCTTCAAACGCAAGGGCTGATTGTGCGACGCGTTGTTGGCTATGGGTTGCCAGCAGCTTTACGCATAACGGTTGGGGACGAACCATCCGTTCGGCGTTTGATTGATGCCATAACGGCGTTCAAAAATGGATCGCGGGCATGACGCAGAACTATGGAAAAGTGGCCTTTGTCGGTCTGGGACTAATCGCGTCGTCGATGTTTTGGGCGATGAAGCGTGCCAACATGTCGACCGAAGTTTACGGTTTCGCTCGCAGCGCAGCAACACGGGACACAGCACGTAAAATCGGACTGTGCGATTGTGTGTGCGATACGCTGATCGACGCGGTAAAAGATGCAGATCTTGTGGTTCTGGCCGTGCCCATCGGGGCAATGGCGGGTGTTGCACAAGAAATTGCGCCGCATCTGAAAGTTGGCGCAACCATTACTGATGTTGGTTCGGTCAAGCGCGCTGTGATTGACAGTGTCGGCCCGCATTTGCCTGCGCATGTCCATTTCATTCCAGGACATCCATTGGCTGGGACCGAACATTCAGGGCCAGAAAGTGGATTTGCCGAACTTTATGACGGAAGATGGTGTTTGTTGACTCCGAATGGAGAAGCCGATCCAATTGCCCTTACGCAGCTGAAAGAGTTTTGGGAAAACCTCGGGTCACATGTCGAAGTGATGGACCCGGACCATCACGATCTGGTTCTTGCCGTGACCAGTCACGCTCCACATTTGATTGCCTATACAATGGTTGGCGTCGCGGATGATTTGCGCCGTGTCACTGACAGCGAAGTCATCAAATACTCGGCCGCAGGCTTTCGTGATTTCACCCGGATCGCGGCCAGTGACCCGACAATGTGGCGCGATGTCTTTTTATCCAACAAAGAAGCAACGCTTGAAATTTTGGGCCGCTTTACCGAAGAACTTTTCGCCTTACAAAGGGCCATCCGAACTGGCGATGGCGACCATCTGCACGACTATTTTACACGGACTCGGGCCATTCGTCGTGGTATCATCGAGGCGGGCCAAGATACAGACGCGCCAAATTTTGGCAGAGGAAACACACGGTGATCCGAGAACTTGCATTTTGTTTAAGCGTGCTGGCTTCGCCTGCCATTGCCGAGCTCAAAAAATCTGTACGTCCAGTTGCGAGAAGCACGACCGAAACTTTGATAGTCCCGTCAACAGTGCCAGCCGTGCAAACCGCGGCGCAGGCATCCGGTGCGGTTTTGGTTCCAGGTGGCGTGTCATTGCGGCCATTGTTGCGGCCTCGTGTTATAGAAGAAAAAGCAATGGCCCGAAAACGCGAGCGAGCGCGTGGTTCCATTTGCAACGATCCAGATATTCAAGGAAGCCAAGTCGGCGCGGTGCCGGGCAGGTTGCGTGGATGCGGGTTGTCTGACGCGGTCAAAGTGCGCGAAGTGGCGGGTGTGGCCTTGTCTCAACAAGCAATCATGGACTGCAAAACGGCAAAGTCGTTAAAAACCTGGGTCGCGCGTTCGGCAAAACCGGCGTTGCGTGATCAAGGGGGCGGACTGGTCAGTATGAGAGTGGCAGCACATTATTCGTGCCGAACACGGAACAATCTGCCGGGGGCCAAAATATCGGAACACGGTAAAGGCAAAGCAATAGATTTGTCAGCGTTCACATTGGCCAACGGCAAGCAGATCACTGTTCTAAATGGATGGGGACGGGGGCAAGATGGACGGGCATTGCGCGAAATGCACGCCGGTGCTTGTGGGCCGTTTGGAACTGTGCTTGGGCCCGAGTCGGATAGGTTCCACCGCGACCATTTTCATTTTGATACGGCCAATCATCGTGGCGGCAGTTTTTGTCGTTAATTTAGAACGATCCGCGGCGCAGTGCCGAGTGGGATGAATCCCAAGAACATTGATCCATCTTTGAACGTCAATTTGACGTCGATTGTGTTTGGATTGCCGGAAAGAGTTGCAAATTGACCAAGCGCGCGTTCGGCTTGTTCCCTCACATCACTTGGCAACAATCCAGCAGTTTCCGCCAATACCAACAAGTCTCGCCAATTTTGCGCCTGTAGAGACAGATCGCCTGACGCTGCTCCGAGTTCGTCGATATCCAGCTGAGCGGCGATATTTATTTTTACATCTCCCCATGCGGCTTCCGCCAAATGCAGGTCAATGCGGCGCGGTTGTGGTCGCCGTTCTTCTAGGCTGCGTAAATCCCAAGGTCGATCAAATCGGACATCCATATCCACTTCAAGCGTGTCAAACGTGATCGGCCAATGATCTGGTATGGCCAAGCGACGACGGGGGATATCTCCGGGGCGCAATAATTGTGCGGACACATCAAATCTATAGGATTCATTTACGTCGCTCTGGGTCATCGACAAGTTTAACGAGCCTGCAGACGCCAGAGCCCCTGGCCCAGACGTCGCGCCCCAAGGGCCGGCAGTCCACGCCAATTCTCGCAACTGCAATTTTGTTCCCGGGTTCAAATCCATTTTCAAGAGGCCGTCGCTCATCACGATGTCAAACTGGCCGCGAGGGGTGGAAATTTGAATGGCGTCTTCTGGGAGAACGATCCGGGCAAATCCGGGCCAATAGGCTTTGGCCTCAAATCGCAAAGACGAAGAGGAAAAGGTGACACCTGTCTGTGGGTCGGAAAAATTAGGCTTAATCAGTTGTGTGACCAATGTATCCGGAAAACCGCCGCCCTCGATGTCTTGAACCTCGGCTTGCCATCCCTCGGCGGCACGCGCCGCAATCCAGGTTTCGACACTGCCGCGCAGGAACGTCGAAGCGCCAGCCCACCACAAACACCAAATTGTTGCGCCTACCAGACACATCCAGATCAATCGCCGCATGTCGCCTCTTTCCTCTGCCCTTAGAATCGGATTTACCCGCCTCATGATGCAAGCACCAGATACGATGTGGGTCTTTGGCTATGGCAGCCTGTTATGGAACCCGGGATTTGAAATCGCAGAGCAAGTTGTGGCGCGCTTGCCGGGATACGCGCGTTCCTTTTGTATGCGTTCGATTCACCACCGCGGCACTGAAAAAGATCCCGGTCTTGTTCTCGCGTTGGATGAAGCGGAAGGCGCGTCTTGCCAAGGGCTTGCATTGCGAGTCGCAGCTGGTCAGGAAGCGAAAACTCTGACCTATTTGCGCGAACGCGAACTCATTTCTTCGGCCTATTTGGAACGGGATTTGAACATACGATTGAGCGATGGCCGTCAGGTCACAGCCGTGACCTATGTTATCGACGCTGATCACGTTCAATATTGCGGCGGATTGCCGCTGGAAGAACAGGCAAATATCATTGCTGAGGCGCATGGTGGCTTAGGGGCGAACAGCGAATACCTGTTCAATACAGCGTCTCATTTGCACGATTTGGGGTTGGCTGATGACGATCTGGATTGGCTTGCAATGCGCGTGAAAGACTTGATCGCATAATTGCTTGGCGCTTGTGCACAGAAACCTTTAATGTATCGCTCAACGAGTAGTAATCAGGCAAGAGACGCAAAATGGCGCATGTCGAGGGCGAAGTAGGTCCGCAATTTTCCCACCCCGTTCGGCAAATCGTTTTGATGATTGTCGTACTTGTTTTGACAGGGCTAGGCGCTTTTGTGGCACTGCCCAGTGTTTTGCCGGTTTTCCAGGCAAACCCCTATCTGAACGGCTTTATCATCTTTGTGTTCGTCATCGGTGTCATTGCCTGTTTTTGGCAGGTCGTGCAGCTGATATTTTCGGTTCAGTGGATCGAACGCTTTGCTGCAGACAGTGACCGGCAACATGCAACAGCACCGCAACTACTGGTGTCGTTGGCATCGTTGTTGCGCGGACGTGGAGCACGGATGCAATTGTCTGCGTCTTCCACTCGGTCGATTTTGGACTCGGTTGCGACACGTGTTGATGAAGCCCGAGAAATCACGCGATACATCGTCAACCTATTGATTTTTCTCGGCCTTTTGGGAACGTTTTATGGGTTGGCAACAACCGTTCCGGCGGTTGTGGATACAATTCGCAGCCTCGCGCCTCAAGACGGCGAAGGCGGTCTTGCTGTTTTCAATCGTCTAATGACGGGCCTCGAAGCACAATTGGGTGGTATGGGTGTCGCCTTCGCATCGTCTTTGTTGGGGCTGGCTGGGTCGCTTGTTGTTGGTCTTTTGGAATTGTTCGCAGGTCACGGGCAGAATCGCTTTTACCGCGAGCTTGAAGACTGGCTGAGCTCGATTACGCGACTTGGACTGTCGTCGGGCGACGACAGCGGATCAGAGCAATCTGTCGTGGCTGGCGTGGTGGATCACCTTGCCGAACAAATGGAGTCGTTGCAGCAAATGTTCACTGCATCGGACATCAGCAGATCGATGGTCGACGACAAATTGGGCAAGCTTGCTGATTCAGTCGATCGCATGACACAAGCTATGAGTGTGGACGAAGAACCCGACAGTTCTGCCACCGCAGCGATGGAACGCGTTGCCGATGGGCAACAGCGTTTGATCGAGATTCTGGAGGCACAAAACAGCGGAGATGGCATCGACGCAGAAAGCCGAATGCGTCTGCGTTCTATCGATGTGCAGATGCTCCGCATCCTGGAAGAGATAAGTGCCGGCCGTCAGGAAACGATGACGGAAATCCGCACTGATTTGGCGGCTTTGATCCGTTCAGTGGATAATTCTGACGGTTCGGGAGCGCGATCCGAGGCACAGCGTTTGGTGCAAGGTATGTCACAAGGACGCAAACCGTCAGGGAACAGCTAAGCCATGGCACTGTCGCGTAGAACAGGACAACGCTTCCAAGGATCAATTTGGCCAGGTTTCGTGGATGCCATGACTGGTCTTTTATTGGTGCTGATGTTCGTCCTGACCATTTTCATGGTTGTCCAATTCGTTCTGAGTGAAACGATTTCGGGACAAGAAAGCGAATTGGATGCGTTGGCCAATGAAGTGGCTGAGTTGGCGCAGTCTTTGGGGCTGGAACGCAATCGCGTTGAAGATCAGAACGAACAGCTTGGAGCATTAAATTCAACACTTGAAGAAACGCGTGATCAGATTGACGCGCAATCGGCATTGATTGCTACTTTGACATCCGAAAGGGACACTGCTCGTGGAGGTTTGGCCGAAGCGGAATCGCAAATAACGTCATTCGAAGCGCAAGTCGCTGCGTTGATCACTGAACGCGATACGGCTCTTGGCACAATTGGTGACTTAGAAACGGCCCAAGAACAATTGTTGTCCGAGCAAGAGGCCTTGAACCTAGCCTTGACCACGGCACGCACGGAAATCGATGCGCAAACTGAAGCGGCGCGTCTTGCGGCCACACGGCGTGAAGCACTTGAAGCTTTGATTGCAGACTTGCGTACGGAAAATGAAACGAACGACGAGGTCATTGTAGGATTGCAATCTGATCTTGAAGCCTCGCAAACTGCCTTGACCGAAGAAGAAACTGCGCGATTGGCAGACGCTGCCGCTGCGGAGACATTGCGTGAGCGGCTCAGTAACGCTGATTCCGAACTGACCGCGATGACGCTTGCACTTGAGGCGCAACGCAAAGAGGCAGAAGACACGTTGACTTTGCTTGCTGCGGCACGTGCGGCACAAGCCGATCTTGATGACCAGCTACTTGCGGCTTTGCTGCAAATTGAAAATGCAGAATCTGCCGATGCCGCATCAGAAAACCGGATCAGTCAGCTGCAGACGGAATTGAACGAAACCACAGCTGCGTTGTCCGAATTGCAAGCGACCGATGATGTGCGCAGCGCGCGTCTGACAGAAATCGAAGCACAGCTCGCGTCCGCATTGCTAGCCAATGATGAGCTTACATCTGAACGCGGAACTGCAGACGAAGCCTTGGCGCGTCTGCGAACTGAACGTGACATTGCTGCTGGCGAGGCCGACACGCTACGCAATGAGCTGACGCTGGCCTTGTCTGCGCGTCGCGACGCTGAACAAACTGCTGAACGGCAAGGTTTGGAACTTGCATCGCTTCGGGACGAATTGACGGCAGCGCTGACAGCAAAAACCTTGGCTGAAACTCAGCTTGAAAACGTTGGCGCAGATACATCTAATGTGCGTGAACAGCTACAGCTTGCCTTGGCAGCGAAACTGGCTGCGGAAAACGAGTTGGAAAATACCCTAACTGATATTGATGACACACGGGCGCGCCTTGAGGTGGCATTGGCTGATAAGTTTTCAGCAGAAGATATCGCCGCCCAAGCCCTGAGTGAAGCGCAACGCCAGAGTGTGTTGCTGGACAGCGCGCACGAGGCGTTGTCGCAGGAACAAGAAGTTTCTCTCGAGGCGCAGCGGCAAGCAGAAGCACTAAATCAGCAAGTTGCAGCGTTGCGCACGCAATTGGGCAGCTTGCAGGCGCTGCTAGACGACGCTGTTGCTCGAGATGCGGCCAGCGAAATTCAACTTCAATCTCTAAGCTCTCAATTGAACACGGCTTTGGCGCGAGTTGCTGCAGAGGAACGCAGAAAGCGGGAAGAAGAAGAAGCCGCGCGCAGAAAACTCGAAGCGGATGCTTCGGAGGAGCAGCAGATCTTTTCTGCTCAAGCCGAAGACCTTGAAAAGTATCGTTCTGAGTTCTTTGGTCGACTGCGTGATGTGTTGGGTGCGCAAGATGGCGTGCGCATTGTCGGGGACAGATTCGTCTTTTCCTCCGAGGTTTTATTTTCGCCAGGGTCGGCAAATCTATCGACAGACGGGCGGGAGCAGATCGCACAAATCGCGGGGATCTTGCGCAACGTCGCTGATGAGATCCCGCCTGAGATCGACTGGGTGATCCAAGTCGATGGTCATACTGACAACGTGCCTTTGTCCGGAAATGGAGAATTTTCAGACAATTGGGAACTGAGTCAGGGGCGGTCTTTGTCAGTTGTGAAATTCATGATCAACTTCCTTGATATTCCGCCAACGCGTGTATCGGCCAATGGGTTTGGCGAGTTCCAACCCATCACAACCGGGCAGACTCCGGAAGCGCGGGCGCAAAACAGACGTATTGAGCTGAAATTCACTGGAAAGTAAGTTCTGGCATTCCTGACGGCAGGGCTTCAATCGAGAGAAATAGTAGTTTCCTCGATGTCGATCCTTTTACCATCGCGCACTAAAGTGACTTTGCCGGTATAGACACCCTTGGGCCACGCGTCGGTTGTCCGGCGTTTGCCAACAGCTCTGAACAATTGTGCTTGCTGCTTGCTGAGCTCAAGGGTTTCGTCGACCAGAGTGCGTTCAGGACTTTTGATCTGTAAATGAAGCCGGTCGCCCGGGCGACTGCCAAACATGTATGTGTAGATAACAAGCGCAGGTGCGTTTGTGGACACCGGCGGTTTGACAGTTCCTGCTTTTACATCAGGATATTGCGGAACATCCGTTGCGAAGCCTGCGTAAATGATCCCACCAGGAATATATATGGGCGTTTGGTCCCAAAGGCTTTCATGATCTGTGTTGCTGCAGGTGTCCGAGGCTTTGGCATTGAACGGGTCAACGACGGTCCCATCTTTGCGCACTGTCAAATGGACATGCGGGAATTGAGTGCTGCCTGAAAGGCCGACATCGCCCAATATCGCACCACGAGAAACGCGATCACCTTTGTTCACGGCAATCGAACCCTGTTCCAGATGGCAATATTGCGATGTCCAACCATCACCATGATCGATGAGAACACCGTTGCCGCACTCACGACCTTTAACCGTGCCTTGGTTTTCGTTGGTTACGAGCTGGTCAACCATGCCGTCTCTTGTACCGACAACAACACCGGGTGCTGCTGCCAAAACGTCAACCGACCGGGTCAGGTCACGCAGGGTATTAAGGGCGAAGTCGGTTCCTTGATGCCCATTATAGGACAGTCCAGAACACATGTAATCCTGCGCGTCTGGCCCTGGATCGCGATCAACATATTGTTGGATGAAGCAAGTTTCACCAAGTTCGCAGTCGATTGGAATGCTGAAAACAGGGTGTTGATCTGCCGCGCCAATCATAGGCGCGACAGAAAAGGCAAGACTGGCCGCAAAGGCAGCCGGTCGCATTATTCAGCCGTCAAAAGTGGCGGCTTGTTTCCCGAGATTCGCGGTTTATCTGGACCTGCCAGACGCAGATCAATTTCACCGTTTTTAATCCCGACTTTAACAACCCCACCTTTCATGAGCTTTCCGAACAGAAGTTCTTCGGCCAAAGGTTTCTTGATATACTCTTGGATGACACGGCCCAATGGTCGCGCCCCCATTTTGTCGTCATACCCTTTGTCGGCTAACCATTCAGCAGCGGCTTTGGTCAATTCGATTGCAACGCCGCGATCAAGAAGTTGCGCTTCCAATTGGAGAACGAATTTTTCAACAACCTGAAGAATGACGTCCTTGGACAATGGTGCAAACGAGATGACCGCATCCAACCGGTTTCGGAATTCAGGTGTGAACGTGCGTTCGATGGCTGCGGTATCTTCGCCTTCGCGACGATCTCTGCCGAACCCAATCGCTGCCTTGGCTTGTTCCACCGCACCAGCATTGGATGTCATGATCAGGACTACATTTCTGAAATCCACTGTCCGACCATTGTGATCTGTCAGCTTACCATGGTCCATCACTTGCAGAAGGATATTGTAAACATCTGGGTGCGCTTTTTCGATTTCGTCTAGCAACAACACGCAATGTGGATGCTGATCCACACCGTCTGTCAAAAGACCGCCTTGATCAAATCCGACATATCCCGGAGGCGCACCAATCAGTCGGCTTACCGCGTGTTTCTCCATGTATTCGGACATATCGAACCGCAGCATTTCAACGCCAAGAGTGTCCGCCAGCTGTTTTGCCACTTCTGTTTTACCGACACCTGTAGGGCCAGCAAACAAGTAGTTGCCGATTGGCTTTTCAGGTTCTCTCAGACCGGCGCGCGCCAGTTTGATCGCCGAGGACAATGCATCGATTGCCGGATCCTGTCCGAACACAACGCGCTTGAGGCTCTTTTCCATATCCTTGAGCGTTTCAGCATCGTCTTTCGACACGTTTTTAGGCGGAATGCGGGCAATCTTTGCCACAACATTCTCGATCTCTTTTGTGCCGATTGTTTTGCGCCGTTTTGCAGCAGTCAGCAAATGTTGAGCGGCTCCAGCTTCATCGATCACATCAATTGCGCTGTCCGGTAATTTCCGGTCATTGATATAGCGATGTGCCAGATCGACGCTCGTTCTGATCGCTTCAGCGGTGTATTTGACTGAATGATGTTCCTCAAAATAAGGTTTCAAACCGCGCAGGATTTTGACTGCATCATCGACGGATGGCTCGTTGACGTCGATTTTTTGGAAACGACGGCTGAGAGCGCGATCTTTTTCGAAATGCTGACGGAATTCCTTATAGGTGGTTGATCCCATCGTGCGCAGTTTGCCACCCTGAAGCGCAGGCTTCAAAAGGTTTGACGCATCCATCGCGCCACCTGAGGTTGCGCCCGCACCAATGACGGTATGAATCTCATCAATGAACAAAACTGCATCCGGATGATCTTCAAGTTCATTTACGACGGCTTTCAGGCGTTCTTCAAAGTCGCCGCGATACCGCGTGCCAGCAAGCAGCGCGCCCATATCGAGCGAGAAGATCGTCGTGTTCGACAGAACCTCGGGTGTTTCGCCGGACGTGATTTTTCGCGCTAGACCTTCTGCAATAGCAGTCTTGCCTACGCCAGGGTCACCAACCAACAGCGGGTTGTTTTTGCGGCGGCGGCACAGGACTTGAATGCAGCGCTCCACCTCCGACTCGCGACCAATCAGCGGATCGATGTCGCCTTCGCGCGATTTCGCGTTAAGGTCTACGCAATACTTGGCGAGTGCGCTTTCCTTCTTTTCGCCGTCGGTTACGCCCTGCGCTTCTTCTTCTGTGGGTTCTGCCCCTTGGACAGGACGCGCTTCTCCGAAGGCGGGATCTTTGGCAACGCCGTGCGCAATGTAATTTACGGCGTCATAGCGTGTCATATCCTGATCTTGTAGGAAATACGCAGCGTTTGATTCCCGCTCGGCGAATATCGCGACCAGTACATTTGCACCTGTAACTTCGGTGCGACCTGAAGATTGGACATGAATTGCCGCGCGTTGAATAACACGTTGGAAGGCCGCAGTGGGGACGGCTTCTGATCCTTCGATGTCTGTCACTAGGTTGGACAGATCATCTTCGATGAATTCCTCCAAGGTGTTACGCAGTTCGTCAGTATCAACTGAGCAGGCTTGCATAACGCGCTTTGCATCGGGTTCATCCAACAACGATAGCAACAGATGCTCTAACGTCGCAAATTCATGACGGCGTTCGTTGGCCAGTGCCAACGCGTGGTGAATGGCTTTTTCCAGTGTCGACGAGAATGAAGGCACGTGGCGTGCTCCTTTCGATCGGGGTCGGTGGGGCAGGTGAAACTTGTGGCCCCCGTACCAACCATGGCCTCTTAGTTTTAAGTTTGGTTGAAGACACACCAGCTTCAAGGTTTTTTTCAGGCAATCTCCTCACATTTTGCGTGAGGCCTGTAAGATTGTTCATATATTTTGCGTGTTCGCGTTGTTTTCAAGGGCAATTGCGTGTTGCAAACATTTTTTGTTAACGCGCGGTCTTTCCGCGAAATTGCAACAAAATTACGCGATACGCCTAGAAGTTGTCCTTTCGTGATCGAATCTCTGTGAAAACGTCGGTGGGATCGGCCCCCGCCATTCCCAAATTGGCTTGCAAAATCGGATCAGCCGCGCGCAAAAATGGGTTGGTTGCAAGTTCCTCTGACAAAAGCGATGGGACAGTAGCTTGTCCTGCGGCGCGTTGCTTTGCAATCGTTTTGACGCGATTTTGCAAATCTTCGTTCCCGGCATCCACGCTGAGGGCAAATTTTGCATTGGCCTCAGTATATTCATGACCGGAACAAACTACAGTATCCGGCGGCAGCGTTGCTAACTTCTTTAGGCTATTCCACATCTGCGGCTTGGTCCCTTCAAAAACGCGGCCACATCCCAATGCCATCAGGCTGTCCGCTGTGAAGACAACGCGGCTTTTGGGGAAGTGAAAGGCAATGTGGCCTATGGTGTGCCCAGATACATCTATGACAACGCCCGATTCTGACCCGACATCGAAACTGTCCCCTTCTGACAAGGCGATATCCAAGGGAGGAAGACGTGTTTGATCGGAGGCAGCGCCAATCACAGTCGCCTTATGTTTGGCAAGAATGCCTTCCAAACCATCAACGTGGTCCCAGTGATGGTGAGTCAAAAGAACATGGCTTAACGACCATCCTTTTTGATCCAAAATCTCCAAAACAGGAGCAGCTTCTGGGGCATCTACCAGTGCTGTCGCGCCTGTTTCACTGTCATGTGCCAGGAATGCATAATTATCTGACAAGCAAGGGATCGTTTCGATAACGAGAGGCATGGCGTTTTCTCACTTGTCTAATTAGTTTAAACTGAACGTGACGCGCGTTGTAACAAGAGGCAAGGCCTGAGATGCATCTAGATGTGCAGGACCTGAGAAATTTTTACTATCGAAGCGCGCTCGGACGGGCTGCTCAGGGGTCATTGCGTTCGCGGATGCTGGAAATTTGGCCGGAGGCAAAAGGCCAAACCGTTGTCGGTTATGGATTCGCCGCGCCTTTGCTGCGTCCCTACTTGCAAGAAGCACGGCGTGTAACTGCGTTAATGCCGGGCCCACAGGGCGTCATGCCTTGGCCTCCGGATGGACCGAATGTGTCGGTTTTGACGGAAGAGACTCTTTGGCCTTTGGAAACTGGGCATGTCGACAAGCTCGTTCTTTTGCACGGTCTGGAAACATCCGAACGTGCGAATGACTTGTTGGAAGAAGTATGGCGAGTTTTGGGGCCGGGCGGGAAAGCGCTGTTTATCGTGCCAAACAGGACCGGTATGTGGTCACGGCGTGATCGTACGCCATTTGGCTTTGGCCGCCCATATTCGACAAGCCAGCTTGAGACGCAGTTGCGCAAACATCAGTTTCTACCAGAACGGCATTTGAGCGCCTTGTACCAGTTTCCGTCTGGAAAGCGTTTCTGGCTTAAATCGGGGCGAATGTTTGAACGATTTGGCCAGTTCTTACCTGCCATTGCGGCAGGGGGCGCATTAATGGTCGAGGCATCGAAGCTCGTTTACCCACCCAAAGGGACCGTACAACGATATCGTCCGTCTGTCAGCGTTCTGGAAGGGGTTGCAAGACCAGTGGCTGACCAAGCCTAGGCTGGTATAATTTACCGCACCATATCGACGTAGGTTCCAGCTCAAACCTATTCTAATGATATGTAGTCTAAGAAGTCTTCCTCTGCGTGGATTGGCGTTTACGGGCAAATCAGAGAGTCGCGATTGTTCTCCGGGGAAGATTGAAATTCGCTTTTTTGTCTTTGGGTTGAGGCTGATGGCTGTTTCCGCATGTGTGGCGTAAATCGTTGTTTGGGCCGCACGGACCAAATGTCGTGAATTATTCAGCGTTTGTTCGTGTCCTGCAAATTGGACAAGTTGGTTATTGGCAAAATGTGCTTGTTCGGCTGACGCTTTGGTAACGAAAAAGTAAGGATTCGGGTTCGTATCGGCCGCCTTGAGGTGTAAAAAAACTGGATAATGCATGCGCGGAAGGTCGCAGCCGCGTCTAAGCTGTTGAAGTGCAATAAAAAATAGATTTTGTTACATCACTGCAAACATGTTGCGGGGGCAATAACCCTCTGTTATTCCCCCCAATGATTTTACCGCCTTAGCGCTTGCGCTTAGGTGTACCAACGCCCCCGGAACGCGCCACTCGTGTCCACCGGGGCCAGCTGATCGGAAGGGTGGACGTGTCAGAACCAGCTTCGATTTCGATGGGGATCGCTGAGCGCTATGCTAGTGCTGTGTATGATCTCGTTAAGGAAGAGAAAGCCGTTGCAGCATTGGAAGGCGATATCGCCAACCTTGGTACAGCAATGAGCGAAAGCGGGGATTTCAATGCCCTGATCCATTCACCGGTCTACAGCCGGGATGAACAACAAGTTGCCATTACTGCGATTGCAGGAAAAATGGGGCTAAGCGGTGTGATGGCGAATACGCTGTCGCTGATGGCGTCCAAGCGTCGCCTGTTCGTCTTGCCTCAACTGGTGAGCGCGCTGAAAGACAAGATCGCAGAAGACAAAAACGAGGTCGAGGCCGAGGTTGTGTCTGCGAAAGCTCTGACTAAGACGCAAGCCGACAAGCTCGCTAAGACGCTCAAGGCCCAGTTGGGTAAAGACGTCACAATTAATGCAACCGTCGATGAAAGCCTCATCGGCGGTTTGATCGTCAAGGTGGGTTCGAAAATGATCGATACGTCGATCCGTTCGAAGCTCAGCCAACTCCAGAATGTAATGAAAGAGGTCGGATAAATGGGTATCCAAGCAGCAGAGATTTCTGCGATCCTGAAGGACCAGATCAAAAACTTCGGTCAAGAATCTGAAGTGGCCGAAGTTGGCCGCGTGCTGAGCGTCGGTGACGGTATCGCGCGTGTTCACGGTCTGGATCAGGTGCAAGCCGGTGAAATGGTCGAATTCCCAGGTGGAATTCAAGGCATGGCGCTGAACCTTGAAGCCGACAACGTGGGTGTTGTTATCTTTGGGTCCGACCGTGACATCAAAGAAGGCGACACGGTTAAGCGCACGAACTCCATCGTTGACGTTCCTGTCGGTGACGAGCTTTTGGGCCGCGTTGTAGACGGCTTGGGCAACCCGCTGGACGGCAAAGGTCCAATTGGAGCCAAAAAGCGGTCCGTTGCGGAAGTTAAAGCGCCGGGCATTATCCCACGTAAATCTGTTCACGAACCAATGGCGACTGGCCTGAAGTCCGTCGACGCGATGATCCCGATTGGCCGTGGCCAGCGCGAATTGATCATTGGTGACCGTCAGACCGGTAAAACCGCTGTGGCTCTGGATGCGATCCTGAACCAAAAATCCTACAACGAAGCCGCTGGCGACGATGAGTACAAGAAACTGTACTGCGTCTATGTTGCGATCGGCCAAAAGCGTTCTACAGTGGCGCAGTTGGTGAAAAAGCTCGAAGAATCCGGCGCGCTGGAATATTCCATCGTGGTTGCAGCGACAGCATCCGACCCAGCGCCAATGCAGTTCTTGGCCCCTTACGCGGCGACCTCCATGGCGGAGCACTTCCGCGACAATGGCCGCCACGCATTGATCATCTATGATGATTTGTCCAAGCAGGCTGTGTCTTATCGCCAGATGTCCTTGCTTTTGCGTCGCCCACCAGGCCGCGAAGCGTATCCTGGTGACGTTTTCTATCTTCACTCGCGTTTGCTGGAACGTTCCGCGAAGTTGGGTGACGATTCCGGGAACGGGTCGTTGACCGCGCTGCCGATCATCGAAACCCAAGGTGGCGACGTGTCCGCGTTTATTCCGACAAACGTGATTTCGATCACCGACGGTCAGATTTTCTTGGAAACCGAGCTGTTCTATCAGGGTATCCGCCCAGCTGTGAACACAGGTCTATCTGTGAGCCGGGTTGGATCTTCGGCACAAACCAAGGCGATGTCGTCTGTTGCAGGTCCTGTTAAACTGTCACTCGCGCAGTACCGCGAAATGGCGGCCTTTGCGCAGTTTGGTTCTGACCTTGATGCTTCCACTCAGCAGTTGCTGAACCGGGGTGCGCGTCTGACCGAGCTGATGAAGCAACCACAATACGCGCCGCTGACCAACGCGGAAATCGTCTGTGTGATCTTTGCCGGAACCAATGGATATCTGGACAAAGTAGAGGTGTCTGATGTGGGCCGCTTTGAACAAGGTATGCTCAATCACCTGCGCGCCAATCACGCCGATCTGCTGGCGGACATCACCGGTAATGACCGCAAGGTCAAAGATGATCTGGCAGACGCAATCAAAGCAGCGCTCGATACATACGCCGCTGATTTCGCTTAAGGAGAGACGAGGCCATGCCAAGTCTTAAGGACCTTAAAAATAGGATCGATAGCGTGAAAAACACGCGTAAGATCACAAAGGCCATGCAAATGGTTGCCGCGGCGAAGCTTCGCCGCGCGCAGGAAGCTGCTGAGCAATCGCGCCCCTATACAGAACGGTTCACAGCCGTGATGGCAGGGTTGGCGGCCTCCGTTGGTGACAGTGCGGGCGCGCCCAAACTGCTCAGCGGAACGGGCAGCGATCAAATCCATCTTTTGGTGGTTATGACGTCCGAACGCGGTTTGTGTGGTGGGTTTAACACCAACATCGCCAAGTTGGCCAAAGCGCGCGCAAGCGAATTGCAAGCAGCGGGCAAGACAGTCAAGATTTTGACTGTCGGCAAAAAGGGCCGCGATCAGATTAAACGCGATTTGGGCGAATATTTCGTCGGTCACGTTGATCTGAGCGAAGTGAAGAAGATCGGCTACGCCAACGCACAAGAGATCACACAAGACATTCTGACGCGCTTTGACGCTGACGAATTCGATGTGGCTACGATCTTCTATGCGAAGTTCGTGAACGTGGTCAGCCAAATCCCAACTGCGCAGCAGATCATTCCGGCGGCGTTCGAAGCAAGTGAAGACGATGCCGATAGTGCAGCGACGTTGTATGACTACGAGCCCAGCGAAGAGGCCATTCTGGCCGACTTGCTGCCGCGCGGCGTTGCAACGGCCATCTTTAGCGCTTTGTTGGAAAATGGCGCATCTGAGCAAGGCGCTCGGATGTCTGCGATGGATAACGCGACGCGCAATGCGGGTGAGATGATCGACAAACTGACCATCCAATACAACCGCTCGCGTCAGGCTGTTATCACCAACGAGCTGATTGAAATTATTTCGGGCGCGGAAGCGCTCTAGAAAAACCGGAGAGATACGACATGGCAAAAGCAGTCGGCAAAATCACCCAAGTCATCGGCGCGGTCGTCGATGTGCAGTTCGAGAACGATTTGCCTGAGATTCTGAACGCGTTGGAAACAAGCAACAACGGTAAGCGTCTTGTTCTTGAAGTTGCGCAGCACCTTGGCGAAAGCACAGTACGTGCCATCGCGATGGACGCAACTGAAGGTCTGGTGCGTGGCGACGTCGTCACCGACACAGGCGCACCCATCCAAGTGCCAATCGGCAGCGGCACATTAGGCCGCATCCTGAACGTGACCGGCGACCCGGTTGACGAACAAGGCCCCGTTGACGCGACAGAAACACGTTCAATCCATGGCGACGCGCCAACGTTCGAACAACAGTCCACTGCGACCGAAATTTTGACCACAGGGATTAAGGTTATCGATCTTCTGGCCCCTTATACAAAAGGTGGTAAAATTGGTCTGTTCGGTGGTGCCGGCGTTGGTAAAACCGTTTTGATCATGGAACTGATCAACAACATCGCGAAGGTGCACTCTGGTGTGTCGGTGTTCGCGGGTGTTGGTGAGCGGACACGTGAAGGGAACGATCTGTATCACGAGATGATCGAATCCGAAGTGATCTTTCCCGACAACTTGCCCGAATCCAAAATTGCGCTGGTTTATGGCCAGATGAACGAACCTCCCGGTGCGCGTATGCGGGTTGCTCTGACCGGTCTGTCGCTGGCCGAACAGTTCCGCGACGACTCGGGTTCTGACGTTTTGTTCTTCGTGGACAACATCTTCCGCTTTACGCAAGCGGGTTCCGAAGTATCCGCCCTGTTGGGCCGTATTCCTTCTGCTGTGGGCTATCAGCCAACACTCGCGACCGACATGGGCGCGATGCAGGAGCGGATTTCTTCCACCAAGAACGGTTCGATTACATCGGTCCAAGCGGTTTACGTGCCTGCGGATGACTTGACCGATCCGGCGCCTGCGACATCGTTTGCGCACCTTGACGCAACAACCGTTCTGGATCGCGCGATCTCGGAAAAAGGTATTTACCCGGCTGTGGACCCACTTGGTTCTACGTCGCGCCTGCTTGACCCGCTCATTATCGGTGACGAACACTACACAGTCGCGACCGATGTGCAGCAGATTCTTCAGCGATATAAATCGCTTCAGGACATCATCGCGATCCTCGGCATGGACGAATTGTCCGAAGAGGATAAGTTGACCGTTGCGCGCGCCCGTAAGATTGAGCGTTTCTTGTCGCAGCCGTTTGACGTTGCGAAAGTGTTCACTGGCGCTGACGGTAAGCAGGTTCAACTGGAAGACACCATCAAGTCTTTCAAGGCAGTTGTTGCCGGCGAATACGATCACCTTCCAGAAGGTGCCTTCTACATGGTGGGTGGCATTGAAGAAGTGATTGCCAAAGCCGAGAAAATGGCCGCAGACGCAGCCTAACGTTTCAACCGTCTTTTGCTTTAGGCAAAGGACGGTTCACTCCGAAGGAGTTTAGAACATGGCAGAGATGCAATTTGATCTTGTTTCGCCTGAGCGCCGCCTTGCTTCGTTAGAAGCAGATGCGGTGCGGATTCCAGGTATGGACGGGGATATGACAGTGATGAAAGGCCATGCGCCCACTATCACGACATTGCGCCCCGGTGTGATGCAGATCGAAGCTGGCGGTCAGACGCATGAGTTTGTCGTGACAGGTGGTTTTGCAGAAATCGGTGCGGCTGGGATTTCGGTTCTTGCTGAAGAAGCCGTTGCACGTGCCGACATGACCCAAGATCAGATGGATGAAATGGTTGATGCTGCACAGGCAGCATATACACGGGCTAAAGATGCAGGAAATTCCGCTGATGAAGCGGCGAAATTGCTTGCAGATATGGCAGCCGTCGGCACCGAGTTGGGATTGAACATCAAACAACCCAACCTTTGATCCTTTAAAGAACTAGATTTAAAGACCTCGCCCTTGGCGGGGTCTTTTTCATTTGGGAAGATGCAGTGTAGTCGGACGGCCGAACACGAGAAATTAGCTTTGAACGGGTCGATGACACGCAGCGGCTTGAAAAACTAAACCATCTTCATCGAAATAAAGTGTTTCGGTCGCAAGTATGTTGCGATGGTTTAGATAAGATATGACAAGCATCTCATGTCCTTCGAATACATCTTGTACAGAGAATCTTAGGTCTGGTTGGCGTTCTAACGCTGCAGCCTAGTATGACCTAAGCGCCTGTTTTTCATTAATTATTCCAGATCCAGTAAGTGGAATGGCCTTTTGTGACCGAAACTGTATGTCATCTCGATAGTGACGCATAATCACGTCTAGATCGTGGCTGTTCCAGCCTGGTTCCCAAGCTGTTGCAAATGCTGCGCTGTCCATAGAACACCTCACGTCAAAATCGAGCCGCTTGATTTTTTGTTCAAACCACCGGCAGATTAAGTGGCGTAAAGCCTAAGCTCAATATATCGCGGCGTTGAATCGTTAACATTTGATTTCAATGCTAAAATGGCTTTTTGAAGTTCTTTGGAATTGTGTGGTAAGCTAATGTCGGGGCGGCGGGTTTAGAATTGGCGAAATGAAGCGTTTACAGAATCATTTGATTGGTATCGATCAGGGGGACGTGATCCTTTTTTCTGATTTCGAGAACGGTGGTGAAATGTGGACGGGGACCGGCCAGCGTGAACGCCGTCGTCGGGTTTCTTTCTCTAAAATCTACAAGGACATGCCAACTGTTCAGGTTGCCATGTCGATGTGGGACTTAGACAACGAAACACCCGCCCGTTTGGATTTGCGTGCTGAGACAATTACCAAGGATGGCTTCGAATTGGTCCTTCGCACTTGGGGGGATACACGAATCGCAAGGGCACGAGCCAACTGGATAGCCATCGGGCAATTGGACAATGAGGATGATTGGGAGCTCTATTGAAGGTCCAACCAGACAGCTGAGCCGATCAAATGAATCTCAGGCTGTCGCGCTGATGGAAATCGCTGCGAAAAAGCACGTCGAGGCGGCGAGAACAAAACAATGCCAAATGGCATTTTGAAACGGCAGGACCTCACGAGAAAAGAAATACGTTCCTGCAGTGTATAACAGACCACCGCCTGTAATCAGCCATATGGCCGTCTCGGGAAGCGTTTGAAGCATTGGATAGATCAGCAACACACACGCCCAACCCAATCCAAGGTACAAAGCCAGCGACCCTTTCGCGTTTGTGGGCCAAAAGCTTAACTTTGCCACTGCACCAAACACTGCAATGCCCCAAATGGCGGCAAGCACCACATAGGAAAATGTGGAACCAATTATGACAACCAATGGAGTATAGGTCCCGGCAATCTTTAAATAGATCGCTGCGTGATCGACTTTGTGAAACCAATTCCGAGACGCGTCCCACGGTAACAAATGATACGCAGCTGAAGCCATGAGCGCGAACAACAACATAGCCGAATAAACGCTGACCGAGATTATGGGCGCGGTGTCGCCCGATTGAACAAGATGCTGGATCAAAAGTCTAACGCCAACGAATGCAGCTGTTAAACCACACGCATGAACAACGGCATCTGCAACTAGTTCGCGGGTTTTTGTTGGGTCGGACATAGCGATCAGCCTGAACTCATTACAAAATCTGTATATCATACAGTTTGATTGACTTCGTTCACAATCAATAGACTGAATTTTACAACGTCAAAGATGCCAACACAAAGCGTATCGTCTTGAAGGGCCCGTAAGCGTCGCAGGGTCAGGTCCCAGTGTTTCCAAGTTTGGAGCGCTTGATGTCGCTTAATTTGGCTTGTTGTAGTCGATCCATCGCGACATCAGTGTTTTGTCGCGGAAACATTCATCCGGCACCTGACGCTTTTTCAAACGCGCAATACGTTCTGCAAAAGCAACTTGTTTGGCTGATGGATAGGCTGCAAAACGCCCCGTCATGATAGGGGCTTTGTTTTTCTCGATCCAATTGGACAAAGCAGCCCGATTGCTCAGCAGGGATGGGGACAGCTCTACGTTCTTTTGCTTTGCCAATGCGCGCGCATATTCAATCTGACGAGGGGTTGCTGCCACGTGGTTGCTAAGCGGCAGCTCGGCTTGTTCTGGGGCGAAGATGCCGGGAAAGTGTGGGGCTTGCATGATCCTTAACCTCCATCTTGATTGGGTTAACCAAAATGGAACAAAAAGAGAACATTGTCAAGCGGTGGCCTAAAGCTTGTTGTGGCTGCCGTCACACATGGGCGATTTCGCTGTCGCCTTGCATCCGCAAAAGAAGACTTTCTTTGACTCGTCCGCAGTATATTTCATGGGTGTGAACGACGTGACCTTGTGAGAGCCGTCGCAAAACGGCTGATTGGCGCTTTCACCGCATGTGCACCAGAAATAGGTTTTCCCCTCTTCAACCTCGACAGGATAGGGGGCTTTTTGTGCGATCTTTGGTGCAGTCATGCGCTGGCTCCGTTCGTTGGCTTGCGTGCCAACGACCTTAAAGCGCAATGAACGTTAGTCAAAGCATTGCTTGGGGCGGCTCAAAACCATGTGATTACGAAGGAAGATGCCGAGCCCAAAGATCGTATTGAGTCGCTTCGTCAATTTCGACTTCAATCAAATCGCCGGGTTGAACATCTCCGTGCCACTCATCGAGAAAAACGTTTCCGTCAATTTCAGGCGCGTCTGCTTTGCTGCGACAGGTCAAAGTGTCCGCTTCAACCTCGTCCACGATTACGGTTTGGCGCTGGCCCACTTTGGCCGCCAGCTTTGCTTCGGAAATGGCTTGCGCCTTTTCCATGAAACGGTTCCAGCGATCGGTTTTGATCTCGTCTGGGACGTGATCGGGCAAAGCATTTGAACGCGCACCTTCAACATTTTCATATTGAAAACATCCAACGCGGTCGAGCTGCGCTTCGTCTAACCAATCTAGCAATGTTTGAAATTCGTCCTCGGTTTCACCGGGATAACCAACAATAAACGTCGAACGCAGGGTGATATCCGGACAAATGTTGCGCCATTCATTAATTCTATCCATCGTCTTTTCGGCGGCGGCAGGACGGGCCATTCGTTTCAGCATGACGGGGTGTGCATGTTGGAAAGGAATATCCAAGTAGGGCAGGATAAGACCTTCTGCCATCAAAGGAATGAGCTCGCGGACATGCGGATAGGGGTACACGTAATGAAGACGCACCCACGCGCCCAAAGACCCCAAATCGCGCGCCAGATCGGTGATATGGGCACGGTGCCCACGGTCTTGGGCGTGTTTGATATCAACGCCGTAGGCTGATGTGTCTTGGGAAATGACCAGCAGTTCTTTTACACCCGCCTCAACAAGTTTTTCGGCTTCGCGGACGATGGCATGTGCCGGTCGGCTGGCCAACCTGCCGCGCATATCTGGAATAATGCAAAACCGGCACTTGTGATTGCAGCCTTCAGAAATCTTCAAATAACTAAAATGACGCGGTGTTAGGCTTACCCCACGTTTGGGCAAAAGATCAATGAACGGGTCAGGGTCCGGGGGGACCGCTTTGTGAACCGCATCAAGCACCTGTTCGTATTGATGTGGGCCGGTCACGGCCAGAACTTTGGGATGCACCCCGGTAATGAACTCAGGCTCAGCGCCAAGGCAGCCAGTTACAATTACGCGGCCATTCTCGCTCAAAGCTTCGCCAATTGCTTCAAGGCTTTCGGCTTTGGCGCTGTCCAGAAACCCGCATGTGTTTACAATCACAGCATTTGCACCCGAGTAATCCGGAGAAATCCCGTACCCTTCAGCCCGCAGCCGCGTCAGAATCCGTTCGCTGTCTACCAAAGCTTTTGGACATCCAAGGCTAACCATGCCGATTGTGGGCTGGCCGGGACGGCCGCCATCGCCTAGTCTGGCCTTAGGGGCAAGGTCGGGGCGTAGATCTGGAGGATTTGTGCTCATGTCGCCTGCGTTTAATGTAAGTCTGCAGCATGCGAAAGGCTTGGGAGATAATAGTTATGAAGTGGATTTTGCGGATCATCGGGGCAGTGTTGCTTTTGATCGTTATCGCGGTCGGGGCATTGTTCTTTCTTCCGGCTGACCGGATTGCGAAAATTGCGACAGATCAAATGCGCATCATGACAGGTCGAGATGTGTCTATCTCGGGTGATGTGTCGATGACGTTTTGGCCTGTGCTTGGTGTCAGTGCAGGTGAATTGGAAGTCGGCAACGCGGAATGGGCAACACAAGGCCCGATGTTGACGGCAGAAAAAGCAGCTATTGGAATCAATGCGGCGGCTTTGCTGCGCGGCGAAATCCAAATCACACATATCGAAGCAGTTGCGCCAACAATTCGGCTTGAGCAAAAGGCCGATGGCCGCGCCAGCTGGCAGTTTACCGATGCGACCGGCGAGGCGACAATCGAAACCGAAACAGACCCATCGGAAGAAGCACAAGCGTTTAGTCTGAACAAATTAACGGTGACCGACGCGACATTTGTATATGACGCCGAAGGGTCGGATTTGGTGTCTTATTCAGGTGTAGATTTCACCTTGGATTGGCCCGAACGGCTTGGAACTGCGGATATCCGCGCGAAATTGAGCCCGGTTGGCGAAGATGTCGTTTTGGAAGCAAGCATTGATCAGTTCGCGGGGTTCATCACAGGGCAAGTGCAACCGGTTGATGTGGCACTTTCTGCGGGAGGTGGACGGGCCACATTGAAAGGTCGCGCAAGTACGGCAGGTGATGTCGCCGGCGCAATGACGTTGAACCTTCCGAGTACGGATGCATTTTTCCGTGCATTGGATTTGCCAGCTCCGGGTTTGCCGACAGGCTTGGGTGCCGCTGTTGAAGCCCAGACGAATTTGACGCTTACGTCGGATCGAAAACTGGCGTTGCGAGAGCTGAACGCCAACCTTGGTGGTAATGTTTTGAATGGCGCCGCTGACATTAGCTTAAACGGCACGCCGCAAATCAATGTTCAACTTGATGGCGGTGATTTGGACCTGAGTGTTCTGAGCGCGTCGTCTGAATCTGGTGGAGAAGCCGCACCCGCAGGCAGCGGTTGGCCCAAAGACAATATCGACGCCAGTGGGCTGGCAGCCTTTAACGGTGATATCGCGTTCACTGCGAAAGCGATTGATCTGGGTACCTTAAAGCTTGGTGCGACGCGGGCTTTGTTGCGCAATGATCGCAGCCGGATGGTTTTCGAATTGCGTGAAGTCAACGCCTATAGTGGCGTGGTCTCTGGCGAATTCGTTTTGAACAACAGAAGCGGATTGAGTGTTGGCGGCAAATTGAAAGGGGCGGGGATCTCTGTTCAAGGGTTGTTGAATGATGCAGCCGGATTGAATCGTTTGACTGGTGTGGCCAATTTGGACCTGTCCTTTTTGGGCGTGGGTGAAAATGTTGATACAATTATGCGATCTTTGTCTGGAGAAGGTGCGTTCCGACTTGGCGAAGGAACGATTGAAGGTCTTGATTTGAATCGTTTGATGAGCACCGGCGATGGATCTGGCGGCACAACAATTTTTGACAGTCTCTCAGCCAGTTACACAATGAAAAACGGCGATATGCTGAACGAGGATCTATTGCTGGCGCTTCGCAGCTTTGAGGCGCGTGGGGCAGGGCGGATTGGAATAGGTGCGCAAGATATGGATTACCTTTTCACGCCAATTGCATTGAAGCTGAACGATGGCAATGGAGTTGCCATTCCCATTCGAATTCGCGGCCCATGGGCCGACCCCAGCATTCTACCGGATATTGGTGCAGCCCTCGATTTGAATCTGGAAGCGGAAAAAGATCGTATTCGCGAAGAAGTTAAAGACAAGGTCAAAGATAAAGTTGCCGAAAAATTAGGTGTAGAGGCTGAAGACGTCGGCAATCTGGAAGATGCGGCCAAAGACAAAGTGGAAGATGAATTGAAAAAGGGGCTTCGCAGTTTGTTTGACTGATCGTCGATGATATTGACGGCGGTTCGGAAGCTGTTTGTGCGCCATGATGGCGCCCAAAGACGCCCCGCCCGCCGTCCCTTTCGGTGGCGCAGTGCTTATTGCGACGATGTTAAGTCCTCGGCGAGCATCAGGGCGTTGCCGTCGAGGTCATAAAAGCTAGCGGTTTTGACCATGCCTTCTATGACCATTGTTTCACCGTCAAATTGAACGCCCTCTTCTTCCAGTGATGATCGTGATTTGGCGATATCTGGTGTTCCAAAAACAGGGACTGAATTCCCGGGGCTGGGGTCGGTTTGTTCCCCTAAACCTAGGGTGACACCAGTTGTATGAGTCGCAAGTTCGCTCCAGCCCGCGTCGTCTGCATGGTAGATCAATTCGAACCCAAGCATTTTTTTGTACCACTGCGCGCTGGCATGTCGGTCACGAACGGAAATTGCAAAAGTAATGGTCGAATCTAACGTCGCAACAGGCATTTTTTCTTCCTTTTTGCTGAAAATATATTAACTATACTTTATGGACATAAATTCACTTGTCAACGTTTCTGCACGAGCATGGTCCGTGCCATTGCTTGCCGCACTTGGTGAAGGGGTTCAGGGGCGACAGGTCATTTTGATAAAGCACTTGGGGGCGTCGCGGTCTGCATTTGGTTTAAGCTTAGCGCATTTGCAATCATTAGGATTGGTGCGCCGACGATCCGGGCACGGGCATCCATTGCGCCCTGAATTTGAATTGACCAAGCAAGGGGAAATTGCGGCAAAAGCCGCACATTCCGTGATGCAGATCGTTCACCGAAACCCAGATGCAATCACCTTGGTACGTCGCAGTTGGACGCTGCCAATATTAAGCCAAACAACCCAACCGACTTACTTTGCGATTTTACGCAACGGATTGGCTCCGATTACGGATCGTGCTTTGTCGCAGGGGTTGAAATCGCTCGAAGATATGCGATGGATTCGCAGAGATGTTGCGGCGGGGTATCGCCCGCCGCGACCATTGTATTCAGCAGTTGGAGCAGGTGCTGAGATTGCAGCAGCCTTGGATGCTCAAATCGTCTGATCGTAATCGCCGACGCCCGGTTCAGTACGGATCACGTCATCGACATCCTTGAAGATGGCGCGCAGTTCAGCATCACTTTCGGGGCTTTCACACACCACAACAAGGTTTGGCGTGTTTGACGAAGCACGCACAAGTCCCCAACCGCCATTTTCAAGAATGACCCGTGCACCGTTGACGGTGACGACCTCTTTGATTGCGCGGCCCGCGATTTTCTCACCTGCTTCATGCTTCGCAACCAGCTTTTCAACAACGCGATCCAGAATGTTATATTTTTCTGTATCCGAGGCATAAGGAGACATCGTCGGTGTCGAATAGGTTTTAGGAAGAGCTTTGCGCAAGTCGGACATTTTCATGTCAGGGTTGCGATCCATCAATTTGCAGATTTCAACCGCGACACGCATGCCGCAGTCATATCCGCGACCAATCGGTTCGGCGAGGAAATAATGCCCTGACTTTTCAAACCCAGCCAATGCGTTAATTTCCTTCACGCGGCGTTTCATATGGCTGTGGCCGGTTTTCCAGTAATCGGCAGTCACACCATGTTTCTGCAGCTCCGGATCGCTGGCAAAAAGGCCGGTTGATTTAACATCAGCCACGAAGGTTGCGTTCGGGTACAATTTCGCCAGATCGCGCGCCATAATGACTCCAACCTTGTCGGCAAAAATCTCCTCGCCCTCATCATCAACAACACCGCAGCGGTCGCCATCACCGTCAAAGCCCAATGCGAAATCCGCATTCGACGCCTTAACCGACGCTGACATGTCGTGCAGCATTTCCATGGCCTCGGGGTTTGGGTTGTAATGCGGGAACGTGTAATCCAGCGTGTTGTGGCTTTCGACCACTTCGACACCCAGTCGCCGGAATAGTTCAGGTGCAAAAGCGGCCGCTGTGCCGTTACCCGTCGCACAGACAACTTTCAGAGGGCGCGACATTTTGAAATCGCCAACAAGATCATCCAAATAGGCGTCTTGAACTCCATCCACGAATTCATATTTTCCGCCGTCTCGCGCCTGACCGCGGCCTTCCAGAACGATATCGCGCAGCTCGCTCATTTCATCGGGGCCGTGCGTCAGCGGACGTTCAAACCCCATTTTGACACCCGTCCATCCATTAGGGTTATGGCTAGCGGTAACCATGGCAACGGCGGGAACATCAAGGTGGAATTGGCTGAAGTAGGCCATGGGGGACAGCGCCGGTCCGATATCTTTGACATGAATGCCTGCCTGCATCAGGCCGAGCATCAGCGCATTCTTGATCGACAAAGAATAGTCCCGATAGTCGTTTCCAACTGCGATGACAGGTTCTATGCCGCGCTTTTGCATCTGTGTGCCCAGCCCAAGGCCCAAAGCCGTGATACCAGGCAAGTTGATTTCGTCGGGGTATTTCCAGCGCGCATCGTATTCACGAAACCCGGTCGGAGTGATCATAGCATCGCGTAGAAACGACCATGTATTCTGTGAAACAGTGGAAAGTGGCTTCGTCATTTGAAAAGTCTCATCTGTCAGATTGAAATAGGGTTTTGTTTGGCCAACGCATCAAACGCCATAAGCGTCTCGATGAGTTTTGGCATGTCATGCAGGTGGATCATATTTGGCCCGTCTGAGGGGGCATTATCGGGATCCGGATGTGTTTCGATAAAGACAGCGGCAACACCCAGTGCGACTGCAGCGCGCGCCATCACGGGTGCAAATTCTCTTTGACCACCCGATGACCCGCCGCGCCCACCCGGCTGTTGCACCGAATGGGTTGCGTCCATAACGACCGGGTAGCCGGTTTGCGCCATTTGTGGCAACGAACGTATGTCAGTAACCAAAGTGTTGTATCCAAACGAGGTTCCGCGTTCCGTCAATAGGATGCGCGTGTTGCCTGTGCTTTCGAGCTTGGAAATGATGTTGGGCATTTCCCAAGGGGCAAGGAACTGCCCTTTTTTGACATTGATCGCGGCGCCAGTTTCACCGGCTGCTAACAATAGATCCGTTTGGCGGCATAAAAAGGCAGGGATTTGCAAAACATCAGCGACCTCTGCAGCCACAGCACATTGCGTGTCGCTGTGAACGTCTGTCAGCACCGGCACGCCAATCGTTTCTTTGACCGATTGCAACGCTTTCAAGCCTTGATCAAGACCCATGCCGCGCTGACCAGATACAGAGGTTCGATTAGCCTTGTCGTAACTGGCTTTAAAGACATACTGGGCACCTGCTCGTGCACAGGTTTCTTTCATCTGGCCTGCGATGTTTTGCGCATGGTCAACGGATTCCAAAACGCACGGTCCTGCAATCACAGTTAATGGCATGTCATTGCCAACTGTAAAGTCAGCCACTGCTACATTCTTCATTTAGCTTGTTACCTGTTCTCGAAGGATAGACGCTGTCAGCGAGATCATCAGGTAAATGCCTGCAAAAATGAGAAAAGCCAAGATCGTGTTCTCGAATGCTCTTGGATAGCTTGCTTCTTGTGGTGTTACGGGATTAACGCCGACCGTCAAATAGCGGACTTGTCGATTGGCCTCTGACTGTGCTTGTTCCAACTGTTGAACAGCAGATTGTAGCATTAAATCGCGTGTTGCGATGTCTGCTTGAGCCAGTTGAATGCGGACACTCAGGTTAGCCAGCGAATTTTCACCCTGACTGACGTCGACCATTCTTGCGTTAAGTTTGTCCAGTTGGACTTGCAGCCGTTGAACATCGCCTTGAGCGCCTTCAACACGCGCACGATTCGGCCGCTGATTGTCCTGCAACGCCTGCAGCTCAAGTTCTTTTTCGATCAGTTGCAATTCAACTTGATTGATTTGGCTACGCAGCCCAATAATAACAGCTTCTGGATCAAGCGTAGACCCAGAAAGTTGTAGGCGCACAAGCTCTTCTTGTGCCTCGCGCCTCCTGCTTTCAGCCAGCTCCAATGAATTGCGGGCTTCGCGCATCTGATCTTCGCGCTTGTCCCTTGATAAGTTGTTGATCCGTTCTTCTGCATAAGAAATGAGACGTTGCGCGAAATCAGTCGCAGTTTGCGGATCCGCAGCGACGACTTCCATGCGGATGACGCCTTCGGTTGGATCAAAGCCGATTTTTACGTTCTTCTTGTATGTTTTGTATGCTTCTTCAAGCGTTGCTTCTGGGTCTAACCTCTGGATTTCATCGATACTTTCCTGCTGGAAATGCCCTTTGAAACCCAGATCATCGTCAAGCCGCAGCATGGCTTCCTTAGACTGAAGAAAGCCTTGTGTGCTTATAGCCTCTCCGCTTGTTGCGAATTGCGTTCCGGCAAGCAATCCACCAGCTGCAGAAGCCCCACCTTCGTTCTGAATAATCGTGAACTCAGATTTGGTAGAGTACATGGGCGTCGCGATTTGAAAGAAATAAACGCCGGCAAGCAGTGTTGGCAGGAACACAAAAAAGGTAAGCCGCGTCAAAAGAAGCGCCATTTTCCTGCGACGGCGACGGGTGATGTCCTTTTGAATGTTGCCGATTTCGTTTGCGCGTCGATCCGCTGGACTCAAAGCCTCTGAGGGCAATTGCGTATGCCCGACCGGAATGGTTTGCGGCAACTGAACCTTTGTATCTTCGGGTTTGGATTTCTCCGCTCTGGTCTTGGGAACAACAAGTTCGAGCATGTTCGACCGCTGGAAGGGATCAATGCCTTCCGCGCGCAGTAAACGCACCGCATCAAAATCCGATGCCGGTGCCAAGCCGTGTTTTTGTGCCACTCGGCGTGCCATTCTCAATTGGCGTCCCGTCAAACCTTCGCCACGAATAGCTTCGACACTGTTTTCCCCAGCGACTTCAGCAGCTGAACTGACGTCACCTGTCCGAGCGGTACTCTCGGCAATTGGAGTCTTTGGTGCAGGTTTAGCTCCGGATTGTGCAGGATCAGACAGCCCGTCGTTAGAACCGACAGAGTCCGCTTTTGGATCTGCTCCGCCATTCTGCGAAGCAGGTCTTTTAATCCGGAATTTCTTAGCCCTTGGTTTCGTAGTCATATAGACGTTTCGCCTCTTCCAAGGTGTCGAACATGTGTAACTGACCATCCAAAAGAACGGCAGCAGTTCTTGCAAACTGCTCTAGCACTTTTGGTTGATGTGATACGATTATGATTGTCGTTGTGCGCAGGCGTTCCTGCAAGATTTCGCCGGCCTTTCGGTTGAATTCAACATCCGTCGAAGAAGGCATTCCCTCGTCGATCAGGTACATGTCGAAATCAAGCGCGAGCAACAAAGCAAATGAAAACCGGGCGCGCATACCCGATGAATATGTCCCCAAAGGTTGATCGAAATATTCCCCTAGATCACATAACCAACGGCAAAAGCTCTCGACGTAGTCAGGGTCGAGTCCATACAATCGTGCGATATACCTAGCGTTTTCCATTGCAGATACTTTGCTAACGACGCCGCCCATGAATCCAAGGGGAAAAGAAACGTTACATTGGCGTCGAATTTCACCTTCGTCGGGCTTTTCCAATCCAGCCATCATGTTGATCAAGGTTGTCTTTCCAGTGCCGTTAGGCGCTAAAACGCCCATGGAACGACCAAGTTCCACGCGGAACGAAACACGATCAAGGATGACCTTGCGCTGCGACCCTGTCCAGAAGGACTTACTGACGTTGTCGAACTCAAGCATGGGCTGTCGTTCGTCCTATTTTCTGCTCTGATGCCTTTGCTAAATGCATAAGCTTGCTCCCTTTTAACAGGGTGCTCTTAACGGTTATTCACCGACTCTGGCCATATTATGTCGAACTTCCCTACAATTCTAAAGAGTACCGTCGGGGTCCTGTTATCCGGACAACAGCATTCCGGAGTTATTATTGGGTTAACCTTCTTGTTTCTGAACCCGGAAAATCTTGCCCGCGATAATTGAAATGATCGCAGCAGCAAAGCTGAACAAGGCCCCCATTTTAGCGGCGTCTTGAACCGGACCGACATCAAAGGCGACTGTGGCAATGAACAGAGACACGGTAAATCCGATCGCGGCGACACAACCTATGACAATCAAATCAACGATGCGCATGCCGTCTGGCATTCCAAGACCAAGCGGGCGTGCAGCGAACCATCCAAACAAAAGAATGCCGACAGGCTTGCCGATTATCAGGCCCGCCAAAACCAGCCACGTGGCATCGCCAATCGAACTAAGCTCGACGCCCGCATTCAGCAAACCAAAGAAGAAAAGAATGATTTCCACCGGCGTTTTAAGGGCGTGTTCGATTTGGTTCAACAGATCTGTCAGGTGCTGCTCGGCGGCCGCGAAAATGCCAAATGCGCGATCTGCATGTGGAATCGTCGGAACAATCGGCAACAGGCCCAAAGCGGGATGCAAACCGCTGGCCATGAACCCATACCAGCTGGCGCAGGCGGCGACCGCGTAAGGCCAGAACCCAAGGGTTTTGCGTGCCCAAGTTGAATGCGGTCGATCTTGTTTGTGCTTGTCACGACGGCGCGGCAGCCAGTTGAACAAGAAATACACAGCCAGAGCTGCGAAAAGAGACAGTAACAACCATTCCGGGGCCAGTTCGCCGGACGGGTAAAAGACGGCGAGAATAATCAAGCCAGCCGCGTCATCCGCAATCGCCAAAAGCAGCAGAAACCGAACAGCCGGGTGACCCGCGCCAAATACGATACGACCGACAAGGTAACTGAAAGCGATATCTGTGGCGGTTGGAATGGCCCAGCCATTGGCAACGGCGTTGTATGTGTCGGACCCCAAAAAATACGCAAGTCCAAGATAGACACCAATCGGCCCGAACATTCCGCCTGCAGTTGCAAACAAAGGCGTCGCGGCCTTTTTACCGCGCAAAGACCCGTTTTTAAGGATGAGGGCTTCCCAGACTTCCTTGGCTGCAATGGCAAAGAAAAGAGCCATCAGAACATCATTGATCAAGTAATGCAGGGTTAAAGTGCGATGCCCGTCATGAAGGTGGCCAATGGGTGCATGGTCCCAAATTTTGAATTCAACAAACTCATGATAGCTGTGGGCGTCGATGTTGGCCCAAACCAAAGCAACCAGTGCACCGATGATCAACAAGAGCGAGTAGTTGGTCAAAAAATTCCAGACGCGATACATTGATGCTCCCCTTCGATTTTCAATTTCGATAACGCAGCCTGCGACTTAGGGCAAGGGAAGGGTGGTATAGTTCGTTTTGATCACCTAACCTTTGATTGAATTGTGATGGAGGCAAACGATGATTTCAAAATTACTTGATGACACGAACGATCAAGCGAACCAGCAGGCGACAGGGCGGATTGATCAACTGTTCTTCACATCCCGAACAGTCGTGATTGCGGGCGAAATCAATCATGAGCTGGCCCAAAAAACGGTCACACACCTTATCGCGCTTGCCGAAGCGAACGACGATCCGATCAATTTGCTGATTTCGTCGCCTGGCGGGCATGTTGAATCCGGCGATATGGTGCATGATGTCGTCAAATTCATTCGCCCGCGCGTCCGTGCCATCGGGTCCGGTTGGGTGGCCAGCGCCGGGGCCTTGATTTTCATTGGAGCGGAAAAGAAAGACCGATATTGCCTGCCGAATACACGGTTTCTGTTGCACCAGCCTTCAGGGGGCATCGGAGGCCAAGCGACAGATATGGCCATTCAGGCGGAACAACTTAGAATTATGCGTCTTCGGTTTGATCGTTTGTTTGCCGATGCGACAGGACAAACGCCCGAAAAGATCGCTGAAGATACTCAAAGAGATTTTTGGCTGTCGACAGATGACGCCATTTCTTACGGGTTACTGGGCCGTGTGATCAATTCGGTCGACGATTTAGATTGATTGCTTCTTGAGATTGTCTCTCACCAGCCAAAAGGTTCCATGGTGAGAGACTTTTCTTATGCAAATTCGCGCATGATCACGGATTATGCGACGGCCTGCCAAGCCAACCCGGCCAAAACCGCCCCGACAATTGCAAATCCAAGATAGGCGAAGAAGACGCGTGGTTTGACCAATGCCCAAACTGCAATTGCTGCTGGTATGCAGCTGACACCACCGGCGATGACAAAGGACATGGCTGCGCCATTGGACATGCCTTGGTCGATCAAGGCGTCGACCAAAGGTACGGCTGCATAACCGTTCAGATATGCAGGCGCGCCAACCAATGCGCCAAGAAGGATCGGTCCGATGCCTTCCCCGCCCAGAACAGAGCCAATCCATTCGGCCGGAACATATTCAAGCATCAAGGATTCAACCAAATAGGCGAGTGTCAGCCATTTCAGCAAGAATGCCGCATTATCAAGCGCAGTGTTTTTGAATGTTTCGACACGTTCGGCCTGCTTCCAAAACATCCAAACGGGTTTGCCTGAAAACGGTTTATAAACACTGCAGCATCCGCCAATACTTGGGCGTTCTCTGAGTGGGTCAACGAATAGTGGCGTGTTGGACAACAGTTGTGTCCCAAAACCGCCAAATAGACCAAGGCTGACCGCAGCGATGGTTTTTGCTACTGCAAAATCCCATCCAAGAGTGCCCGAGGTTATCAAGAACATTGCGGGGTCCATCAATGGTGACGCCAACCAAAAGGCCATGACAGCGCCAAGTGGTGCCCCGACGGCCAAAAGTGCGGCGATAAAGGGAATGACTTCGCAAGAACAAAAAGGTGACATCCCACCCAACAAAGCGGCAAAAACGATCATTCGGGCGGGATTGCCTTCGAACGCACGGGCCAACAGGTTTTCTGTTCCAGTTGCTTTCAAATAAGCGATTGCCAAAACAGCAAACAAAATGAATGGACCGGTGTGGCTGATCGCATGTATCGTGAAAACGATTGTTGGCCAAAGTTGCGCGTAATCCAAAAGCGCAAGTCCCAGCAATATCGCAAGCGAAGCCGCCCATGCTTTGTCCAGATTGCGGATGCGGTTCAACGTGTTTTGTGGGGTTGCTATGTCAGCCATGGTTATGGCCCGGATCTGGAATGGCGGCGTCTGCGCAGCATTCGTTCAAAAGGAAACTAGACAATGATTGCACTTGGTCAAAGGCGACTGCAGCGCAAATAATGGATCGCCCTCGGCGTTCCTGCGTGACCAAACCGGCCTGCGCCAGTATTTTGACATGGTGAGTTAGGGTGGATCCGGTGACACCAGTGCGTGTGCCCAATTCGCCAATGCTCAAACCGTTTGATCCAGCGCGTACTAATGTGCGCAAGACGCTCAATCTTTGTTCGGACCCAAGCGCTGCAAAGCTGGCTGCGGCATTTAAAAGGTCAAGATCATCTGCTGAAGAGTGTTTCATATTTCTAGAAATATAGAAATAATATCATCCGTCAAGTTATTTCGAAAATATTCGAAATGAATGTGCAATGCGTCCAAAAGCGAAACACTTAGCTGGCTCGGCTGGCAAGCTTTGTCGTGAAGCTTGATAGTCTGTGTCTACCTAACAACGTGTTACTCGTGGAAGATTGCGACCAACCGAACCAAGAAACGCGATATACATGACCAAAGGGGTAGACTGACGTGTCACAAGACCTGCAAATACTAAAGACAAAGATACTGGCATGCTCGATTTGCGAAGGTCTTGAGCTGGGTCCGCGACCGATTTTTCAGCTGGATGAAAATGTCAGGATTCTCATTGTGGGTCAGGCACCGGGTCGGTTGGCCCATGCAAAAAATCGTCCGTTCGATGATCCATCTGGCGAACGTTTGCGATCATGGTTGGGAGTTGATCGATCAACCTTCTATGAGGACAATAGAATTGGATTGTTTCCGATGGGTCTGTGCTTTCCGGGGTCTGGGTCAGGTGGAGATAAGCCACCCAGGGATGAATGCGCAAAAACCTGGAGAATGCCGGTTATGACGACGCTTCAGAATGTTGAGCTTACGTTAGTTTTGGGCCGGTATGCGATTGCTTGGCATGCGCCCGATCTCAAAAATCTGTCTGTAACCGAGGCCGTCAAGCGATCCGCTGAGGGTCAAAACGGTATCTTCGTTTTGCCGCATCCAAGTCCGAGAAATAACAGATGGCTGAAGCGAAATGAATGGTTTGAAGCACAGGTCATTCCGCGCATACAAATCGAAGTCGCCAGATTGTTAGGGCACACAGTCTCGTCGTGAAATTTAGAGCGTCGTAGGGTGATTGCGATACACCGCGTTTGAGGTTGAAGTAATCGTTCATGGGTACTCTTCGGGGTTGTATAAATTGCCCGGCTCACATGGGCTGTCTATCAAGAATTTGATATGACCCTCGCGTGATTTCTTCGAATTGGCGTGCCGTTGCGCCGCATATCTGCCTCTTGCTGTGGGTGTCTCGACGCAATAGGCCATAGCCAGTGAACAATAGATAAAACGACGATCTTGTGCCCTAGGGGCGCAGTGCGGAACGGGAAGCGTCAAAATGACAGAAACGGCATTGGATTTAGCGCATGCTGCAATGGAAAGCGCGCCAGAAGATGATGTTGCGCGCCTTCGATTCTTTGAACGGCTTGGGGATTCCGAATTGTTTTTGCTGCTAAGCGAAGAACCGGAAGACGATCTGATCAGTCCCGAAACATTCGATGTCGGTGATCAAACCGTGGTTTTGGTGTTCGATCGCGAAGAGCGGTTGGCGCAGTTTGTTGGACAGGCCGCCCCTTATGCGGCCTTGTCGGGTCGCATCGTGGTTGACCTGCTGGCAGAACAGAATTTGGGTTTGACCCTTAACCCCGAGGTCGCACCGTCTTCCTTTTTGCTCGCGGCGGACGGTGTCGCATGGCTGGCCGAAACTTTAAAAAACGAGCCCGAAGAAGTCACAGGCGCGCTTTCAGAACTAAAAGCGCCTTCCGTCCCTGATATTTTGATTGCCTCATTGGACGCAAAATTGGCAACTGCGACAGGGCTGGCACAAAGCGCGTATTTGGTTGGATCGCGTGACAAAAGCGGGGCTTCCGGACACCTTTTGGGGTTCATCGGCGCACAACCCGGTGCCGAAGACGCGTTGGCAAAAGCCGTCGCCGAAGCGTTGACCTTTTCCGGTATAGAAGCCGGAGCCTTGGACGTCGCCTTTTTCGAAGCCAGCGACCCTGTTGCAGCCCAAATGGCCCGACAGGGATTACGTTTTGATTTGCCGCAACCCGTAGCCGCAGAAGTGCCTGGACAAGCTCCGGGAATGGATCGGAACCGCCCGCCAGTGTTGAAATAATACACATGACTGCTCACTTCCGCGCGAGGATACTGCAAAACGGCCTCTAAATGGTTTATTGTCTATATTGAATGACACGCAGATCGACGGAGGAGCCTAACATGACACGTTATACTTTCGCGATTGCGTCAGCCGCTATCATGCTGACCTTTGCGCAAACGACATTCGCGACATTCTTTGTGTGAGGTGCCTGAAATGGATCAAGAAAACGGAAAAGCGAAGTCTGGACCTACCGTCACGCGAAGAGCCTTTGGCCTAGGCGGCGGTGCAGTTATCGTTGGCGGCGCTGTTTTTGCTGCAAATTGGTTCAACATCAC
This sequence comes from Paracoccaceae bacterium, assembly GCA_039960995.1. Classification (GTDB taxonomy): domain Bacteria; phylum Pseudomonadota; class Alphaproteobacteria; order Rhodobacterales; family Rhodobacteraceae; genus JABSSA01. Next base: position 278,156 of record JBDVKF010000076.1, read on the forward strand.
AGCCAATGCGGCTGGCGATGGTAAAATGACGGTGCAAGAAGTGCACGCGGCTGCGAAATCAGGTCAGGTGTTTCTGATCGACATTCGTCGGCCAGATGAATGGAAGGGCACAGGCGTCGGTGCGAGTGCGCATCCGATCGACATGCGCCGAGACGACTTTACCGAAGTTCTACTTGAATTGACGAAGGGCGACAAAAACGCCTCTGTTGCGTTGATTTGCGCAAGAGGTGTTCGGTCGCGCGGCCTTACGGCTCGTTTGACCAAGGCTGGGTTCAAGAACATCATTGACGTGCCAGAAGGTATGTTGGGATCTGGCGCTGGTCCAGGTTGGTTGAAAAGCGATCTTCCCACAGTCGAATACTGACAGAGCCGATTATGAAAGTTGCACTTGCGGCGATAGCATTCACATTTGCCGCGAATGCATCTTTAGCCGCCTGCGGTTCCGACCCAGAAGCCTGTTCAATCGATCAAGGTACGTATCACGCTGTCCTGCCTGAAGGGGACATCAAAGGCACCGTGATTTTCTTGCATGGTGGAGGCGGCAGCGGCAAAGGATCCATCAGCAATAAACGTTGGGTTCCAGCCATGTTGGAAAACGGTTTTGCGGTCATCACGCCTGACGGCAAAGTACGACCGGGTCGTAACCGTCTAGGTTGGTCGTTTCATCCAGATCGACCAAAGCGGCGCGATGAGGTCGCTTTTCTAAGCGCTGTACGCGACGATGCGGCACGACGTTTTGGGTTAGATGCAACGCGGATGATGTTGGGCGGGTTCTCGATAGGGGGATCGATGACCCACTATTTGGCCTGCGAAGCGCCGGACACCTTTTACGCCTATATCCCGGTCGGCGGAGCGTTCTGGAGGCCACACCCGGATACGTGTAACGGACCTGTTCGCCTTTTGCATACGCATGGCTGGACAGATACGACCGTACCGCTAGAAGGACGCGTTCTTCGCGGTTCAGATGCAGACGACCCTGACGCCTTCATGCAGGGTGACGTATATTACGCGATGGAGCTGTGGCGTGCAGAAAACGGATGCCGCCAGTTGCGCGGCGACCGGTTTAAAACATCCCAAGCATTTTGGCGGCGCGCATGGGATCGTTGTGATCCTGATACCGCACTGGAGTTGGCATTGTTTCCGGGCGGACACACTGTCCCGAATGGATGGGCCGAGATGGTGTCAGAATGGTTCGCGGCGCAAACCAACACCAATTAGCTTTTTCTATTCCGCCGGAATCTTTGCGGCTTGTTCCAAATGATCGGCCATAACACTGCGCGCTGCACGCGCTTTGCGCACGATTGGCGGTTCTTTCAAGCTTAACGGAGTCTCGAGCCGCAATCCAAGTGGCAGCCGGCGCGACAAGGGAACGGCGCTGAGTGCCGACAACGGAACAGCCAGAAGCAAACTTATGACAATTGGGCTAAGCCAGAACGAAACAAGTCCCGCGATCAGGCCAGCGCTTAGTAAAACTCCAAGCAGTGTCTCAAGCCAATGAAAGCCAATCAGTGTTTTCAAAGGATAAGCGCTTGCTTGTCTTTGTTGCGGGCTCCAGGCGTCAGACCGTGTGAATACACTGCGTAAAACGGCCTTGGTCTGTTGGATCATGAGGATCGGCGCGTAAGCCACCGACAGGGCAACCTCGACCAAGAAGGCGCTTAAAAAGGCAAGGCGGCCGCCATATAAACGGACCCCGCGTTTGTCCATTCCGATGATGACAGCACCCGCAATTTTTGGCGCGAGCAATACCGAATACATGACCATCAGAAACAACATGCTGTCGACATGGGTCATGGCAGGAGGCCAGTTCGGGAACAACGGGTTCACTTCATTAAAATAGGTGATCACATTGGTCTGAGAATCCCGGCCCAGCAGGGCCCAAAATACCAAAAGAATGAACCATGCCGGCGACATCAAATACGCCGCCGCGCCTTGAAACAAGTGAAAGCGGCTGACCGGATGCAACCCGGCTGTGCCCAGCAAGCGCAGATGTTGCAAGTTGCCACGGCACCAACGACGATCCCTCAGCACGTAGTCGATCAACGTGCCTGGTGTTTCTTCAAAGCTGCCTGATAAACGCGGCATGAACCGAACGCGCCAACCAGATCGACGAAGCAACGAAGCTTCAACGAAATCATGGCTCAGGATGATGTCTTCGCGGCCACGCAGATTGCGTAGGCGGGGAAGGCCAGCCGCCGATGCAAATGCATGTGTTCGAATAATCGCGTTATGGCCCCAGTAATTCCCTTCAGACCGGGCCCAAGCGGCCAAACCTTCACCCAGCAACCATCCATATGCGGTGTGCGAAAACTGCTGCAACCGCGCGAATAGCGTGTTTGCCGCGATGAGCTGAGGGAACGATTGGATCAGTCCGGATTTTGGATCAGCGGACATTTCTTGTGTCAGACGTCCGATGGCGCGACCTGTCATCAAGCTATCGGCATCCAGGACAATCATCGCTTCGTATGCGGCACCCCATCCGGTTATCCAATCGACAAGATTGCCGACTTTTTTGTCGGTATTGTCGTTACGTCGACGATAGAAAACTGACATTTCCTGAGGCGCCGCGCTTTTTAGGGCTTGGTACGCTTGCCATTCAGCGGCGGCGATGGCCTCGTCACGGCTGTCGCTTAAAACAAAAAGATCAAAGCTGTGCTGGCCTCTGTTCGCGGTCAAATCCGCCAACATCGCAGCGGCATTCCCAAAGACTTCGCTGGGGGATTCATTGTAAATCGGCATCAAAAGGGCGACGCGCAATGGGCCTCCTTCGGTGGTTGATGTCGGTTCTTCAGGCCGCGACACCAGACCGATCACGGCAGTGCTGACGGCAAGCGTGACCCAAACAAAGGTCATGCCAATCAATCCCAACAACAGATATTCCAACGAGGTCAGCCCTTTTTCAGCAAAGAGCTGATGCAGGCCCCAAATCATCAATCCGGTGCCGATCAATGCGGGCGCAAAAACGCCCCAACGACGCATGTCCCACAGATTGCTATTGGATCGCAAAAAGGGCGCATTCGACAAATCTTGAACCGGCATTTCCAGCGGAGCAGATTTTGGCATATGAGCCTGAGAGATGTTATTCTTGGTCAAGCGAGCGTCCACCGGTACAGCCATACTTCGCTTAATGCTTCGCCATCCAACCGTAGTTGAACGCGGAACTCGGCCCAATCTGCTTCACCTGCTTCAAAGGTAAACGCCAAGCGAGGTCCACCGGTTTCTGGATTGCGCTGCATGACGCCACCGGACACCTTGCCAGCACTGGATCTGATCAAGCGGGTGATCTCGTTTAGATCTTCCGGTACTTTGTCACTGTTTTCAAAATCGATTGCGAAAATGCGACCACCTTCGGGGCGTCCACCCGCAGCAGTGTTCAGGATGCGCAAGGGCATATCGACTTGGGGTTCCGGTTCTTCTCCCCAATCTAACCGATAAGTCAGGGTTTTTGAAACGCCTTTCGTCAGTCCTTTGGCCGGGCGCCAATAGGCCACGATGTTGTCGTAGATTTCGCGGTCAGAGGGGATTTCCACCAAATAAACTGACCCGCGTCCCCATCCTTCGCCTGGGGTCACCCATAAGCCCGGTCGTTTGTGGTAATGCGCTTCCAGATCATTAAAGTCACTAAACTCCCGCTTGCGCTGCATCAGGCCGAACCCACGCGGATTTTCATCTGAAAAGGCGCTGAGTTGTAACGTCGTGTGGTTCGCCAATGGCCGCCAAATAACTTCGCCAGCGCCATTGTGGATCAGCAAACCATCATTGTCATGCACAGCTGGCCGAAAATCGTCAAAGCGATTTCTGTCCATGTCATCGAACAGGAACATTGATGTCAGAGGCGCAATACCCACATGAGACACGTCTTCGCGGGCAAACAATTCTGTTTCAACGTCCATCACCAAAGTGGGGCCGTGTGTTATGCGGAAAGTGTAAGCCCCAGAACAGGAAGGGCTGTCGAGAAGGCAATGCAAGACGACGCTGGGATCACCGGGATTTGGGCGTTCCATCCAGAAATGCGTGAAATCCGGAAACTCTTCTCCTGCGGGGTCGCCTGTTCGAATGGCAAGCCCACGCGCGGACAGACCATAGAATTGGCCGGTTCCGATGCCACGAAAATAACTCGCGCCTTGGAAAACCGCGTATTCTTCGAAAATTCCAGACTGGCGTAGTTCTGCGCGCAATCGAAGACCAGAATATCCAAGTGTTTCATCGATTGGCACATCTGGAAATGTGTCGGCTGTGTCGAACACACGCATGTCAAATTCCAGCGGGCGGGCGACCTCATCTTCGACGACGAATGTTTGAACCGCAGTTGGGAAATAAAGACCTGGAGGAAAAACATCTACGCGTTGCGGCGCATCTGTGTTTTCCCAAAGTGCGTTGCGATGATCAAACCAGATTTTACGGTATTGATCATAACTGAGGTTACGCCATTCCTCTGGGATCAGAGGGCGGGGCGAATATGGTTTTGACGCAAGATCGCGCGCCATCCCTTGCAACACTTCTTTGTTGAAAGGGCGACCTTCCCCCAATTGCAAACCCGGCTCGTCATTGTCTGCTGACAAACCCAGATTTGGAGCTGCGGCAAAAGCTGCGATATAGGCAAGAATTTCGCGGCGCAACATTAGCGATTGGCCCTCCAAGGCTGTGACTTGAACCAACTTGCCGCATAAGCGGTCAGGATCAGGATCAAGGCCCCAAACGCATTTACCGATAACGAGGTGACTGTTTCCCGGCCAAGAAAATCAAGCAGAAAACCCATCAAACGTGCCGTGAACATCGAGACGACAAAGACCGCCAGCGATTGTTGTCCAACCTTGAGGATGACCCCAAGCATTTTTTCCCACACGCGCGACACAGTCCCATTGCCGCGTGGCAAAAGTCGGTGGCCTTTGTCGCCAGCAAGAACCCAAGCCAAATACGCCAATGCAAGGAAATGGACGTACCGCAAAATCCCAAAATCCGACTTTGTGATCCAAGCTCGGTTTTCTTTGCGCCAGTCGCGGGCCCAATCGAAATCAAGTTCCCGTATTCCAATGTTGGACAACGGAATGTTGGCCAGCACGACGAACAAGGCGATGCCAAACAGCAGGGGGGTCACAGGCGGCTTTGGCAACCAGCCTTTCATGAAGGCAAAACCAGTGAAAAAGATCAATTGCCACCCAAACGGGTTGAAGAACCAAGTGCGCTCTGTCCATGGCTCTGCTGGAAAGGCCAGACGGTATTCGGCCAAACCCAAAGCCTCCATCAAAGACTTTTGAGCAAGCAACCAGCATCCGACGATAAACGCAGCGATCAGGAATTTGTTGATCTTTGCCAGGCCCATAAGGATCGGCATAAGAACCAGTACAACCATGTACATTGGCAAAATGTCGAAATAATTCGGCACATATCGCAATGTCATGAAAGACAGCCAAATGTCTTGATTGGTCCATTTTTCACTTTCGGCGAATAGAGGCCACAGGTTGAGCTGCCCCCAATAATTCCGAGTGGTATAGGGGAGGTCAGTTAGAAAGACGACAAGCGCGACAGTCGCAAAGAATAGCCCCACATGCGCCCAATATACCTGCCATACGCGATAACCTACGCGTGCGGTGCCCAAACGCCAGCCCACGGTATCATAAGCACGTCCAAAGGCGATGGCTGACGCCATGCCCGAACAAAACACAAAGATCTCTGTCGCATCTGAAAACCCCCAACGCGCGGGGATCCAGCTCGTCAGGAAATTTCCCGGTGTGTGCGCAATCAGGATGATAAACATCGCGATGCCGCGAAAGAAATCCAAACGCACGTCGCGGACGCGGGTTTGCTTGACTGCTGATGCAGCTGTGGCTGGACCAGAACTGGCTGGCGATTGTGTGGGGTCGGCAAAGGTCATGGCCGCTGTCTATTCTTCTTTTTTGAATGTGTCAGGACGAATTTTCGTCCTGGCAATTACTGTGCTGGAATACGCCGGGTTTCTGCAAGGCTTTGAAACCGCGTTGCAGCAAATCGGTCTTCGTTTCCGCCGCGCCGCTCCATACGATCCGCAAGAAGCGCTTCGGCTTGATCAAACCGACCCGCCCGAATGCCCGCATCAATCGTTATGCGTTCAAATACGTCACGTTGTGCATGGCTGCCACCAACAGTTTGCATTGTTGGACGGGCCGCACACAGATTGGCAAATGCGTCGTCATAACGCCCTTCAGAAAAGGCTTCGAGCCCAACCATTGCCGCGACGCCTGGATCTTTGATACGTGCCGGCATTTCGCCTGGTTTGGTGGCCTGAATCGCATAACGCCCAGTCATGCCGCTGCTTGCGTCCTTGCGGCCTGCTGCGCCAAGCGCAATCATGTAATGCAGATCAGCAAAGACTAGACACCCATCAGTTGACCGTGCTTCAGAGAAGTCCGCCAGTTCTTGCCAACGCGCACCGACATTTACACCTTCAAGTTCCAAGCGCATCAACAGGGATGTCGCATTCGAAATGTCACGATAATCGTCCGTTTTGTCGGCTCGAATTTGTGTGTCGTAAAGATTTAGCGTCAGGTCGAGTTCACCGCGGTCCAAGTGCAACAACGCTTTGTGCCACCACACATGATAGCGGAAATTGTTGCAGCTTTCCCAAGCTGTGCGGTTGTTTTCGATCAATTGAATGCCTTGGTCAGGGCGGGCCGTCATGTCAAAGACATGGGCCACAGCGTGTAATCCCCAAGCGTCATCCGGTGCGTATTGCAATCCCAAAAGTCCGGCTTGTTCAGCAGCATCATATTCGCCGGTTTCCTCAAGCGTGAACGCGTGACAACCCAAAACGTAACCGCGCAGCGCATGGTCAGGCCCATGTGCGTCAAGAACACGTTCGATTGAGCTTCGCATTCCTAGGTGATCCCCAAGAATAAAGCGAATGGCATGACTGACTTTGGCCGTCAGCGTATCGCGCGGATTTTCAGTAAGAACGTCTTCCATTGCGGCGATGGCTCCGGATGGCCGACCAGCCAACCATTCGCCCAAAGCGCGCACCCATAGTTTTTCCCGGTTGGATGCTTGTCCGTTCCGCAAATTTTCCAAAGCGCGTCGCCCTGCATCTCGTGCAACGTCGATCATTTCGACACGACCGAGCATTAAGCAGAACAAACCTTTGGCGGCGTGTCCCATCGCAAAGTCGGGCTCAGCCGATAGAACATTGCCCAAATGTTCAGGCGTCTGCGTTCCATGTGCAAGAAACGCTCGTACCAGGCCGTTCCATTCCGCAAGGGTCGTTTCGCTTTTTAAACTGACTGCGGAGTCACAGATGTCGTATTTCATTGGGCATGCGGCCTTTTACTCGTGGTGGTGACGTAGATGTAACTCATGTGGACCCTTGGAACATGATTTGCGCGATTAAAACACGCAACCGTGATGGTTTGGTCAAAAGACGTGAGGCAAGTATCGGCAATATGTTGCAAAATAAGCGATTTCTGGCCGGTAAAAGCCCGAATTTTCAGCTCTCTGTGTCTGAGTTTGTGGCTAGTGTTGCAAGAACTGCATCAGTGTCTTGTCCAAAGCGGGGTGGGGGAGTGCGATAAGTGATGGGTGTACCCGAAAGTTTCAAAGGATTCCCCAACACACGTACTATACCTTCTTCGATATCGTCGCGGGGAATTTCGACGACACTTTCACGCGCGACGGCTTGGTCAGATTGCAAAGCCTCTGAAACATTATGAATTGGTCCCGCAGGCACTTTGACAGCATTCAAGCGGGCCAGAATGTCGGCCTTAGGCAATTGTTTCAACCGGTCAGCAATGTGTTTCGTGATATCAATTCGATTTTCTATCCTCAGCAAGTTTGTAGCAAATCGAGGGTTTGCCCCAACTTCTGGCAAATCGATTGCATCACAAAGCCTAAGAAATTGTGAATCGTTTCCAACTGCGAGGATCAAGTGTCCATCCGATGCCTCGAATGTGTCATATGGCACGATGTTTGGGTGTGCATTGCCGCGACGGACTGGCAAATTTCCAGATGTTAGAAAATTGCACCCTTCATTGATCAACCATGCCATTGATGAATCGACCAATGACAGGTCAATGTGTTGGCCTTCCCCGGTTTTGTCGCGGTGGCGTAAAGCGGCCAGAATGCCGACTGTCGCGTACATACCGCACATCACGTCAGCGATGCCTACGCCAACTTTATTCGGAACGCCGTCTGGCTCTCCGGTCAAGGACATGATGCCCGAATACCCCTGAGCCATCAAATCATAGCCCGGTTGTGCGCTGTTTGGTCCTGTGTGCCCGAACCCGGTTATCGAGCAGTAGATAAGTTCGGGTTGTGCAGCCAACAGCGTGTTGTGATCCAAGCCGTATTTATTTAGCCCACCAGGCTTATAATTCTCGATAACCACATCTGCTCGCGCAGCCAGAGCGCGAACTTGCGCCTGCCCCTCATCGGTTGAAATATCGATTGCGACAGACAGTTTGTTGCGATTGGCCGCCATGAAATAGGCCGACAAATCAGTGGGCTCTCCGGTTTCGTCTGTTGCGTAAACCGGTCCCCAGCTGCGCGTGTCATCACCACCAGTTTTTGGGTTTTCAATCTTTATGACAGTCGCACCAAGATCGCCCAGCAATTGCGTGCAGGTGGGACCAGCCAAGATACGGCTGAGATCTAAAATAAAGAGCCCATCTAGCGCGCCGGGGGTACTGCTTTGCACATTAGATGCGTCCGTCATAGGCTCCTCGATCGATCATTGCGGCAATCACTGTGAACGTTTCGGCCGCCATAGCCGCATCAAGCGCGGTGCGCAACTCGGCCCGTGACGTAACGGTATGCGCCGCACCACCAAACGCTTTACCGATCGCTTCAAAATCATGGGTCGCAAACTCGACCCCGGCGTTCGGCAACTGTCGCTGGCGTTGCTTCAGTTCTATCAACGCAAGCGAAGCATCAACAAACACGACAAATATAGTGCGCAATCCAAGTTCGGATGCGGTCGAAAGCTCTCCGGCGGTCATTAGAAATCCAGCATCGCCAGAAAAACTGACAATAGTGCGATCCGAATCAACGACCTGAGCCCCCATAGCGATCGGCATGGCGCACCCCATCGTGCACAATGCGGAACTTTGCATAAGGCCACGCGCCTCGAAGCACGGCCACATCTGGCTGAGCAATATTCGATGCGCACCGCTATCCGCTGTGGCCAATGCGCTGCGGGGCACCGCTTTGCGGGTTTCGTCGATAACTGCCGCGGGGCCCCATGCGTCATCGGTTGGAAACGCAGCCTCTAAGGCAGCTTTGGTGGAACCGATTTGCCCATCCACCCAAGTGTCGCGTGGTGTTTGCCCATCGGAAAGTGCAGCCAATGTAGACGCACAATCACCGATCACATTCATTGTGCCTTGATGCATATAGTGGTGGTTTGGTTCGGCAGTGATGTCGATCATCTGCTGAATGCCCGGTTGGTAAAAGTCCCGCCAACCGGTACGCATTTCAATCGGGTCGTATCCCAAGCCAATTATAAGGTCGGCCTGCGCGACAAGCGGCAGCAAAATTGCATCAGCTTTGGGCGACAACCCGGCACCACCGAGCGAAAGTTCATGGTCTTCGGGCAGCAACCCCTTGCCTTTGTAAGTGGTTATCACGGGCACATTGAACGCTTCGGCAAATGCAATCAAAGCGCTGCTTGCGTCTTGGTTTACTGCGTCCACACCGGCGATAATGATCGGCTTTTCGGATTGCGCCAATAACGCGCGCGCCTCGGTTAGGGCGGAATTTGCAGGAACAACAGGCACCGCAGGCGATCGTCTTGCCAGCACTGATGCATTGACAGTTTCGACCGCAACCGAAATGGGAACATCGATATGTACAGGGCCGGGTCGCCCTTCTTGCGCAATTGTGACTGCCTTGTCCGCAATGACATCGGCGGCACCAGCATTCAGGGTGTAGGTGGCCTTGGTGATCGGGCGAAAAACTTGGTTCTGATCTAACACCTGATGCGTGTAAGTCTGGGCTTCGTCAGCGTCGACGCATCCCGCCAAGACGATCAATGGCACACGATCTTGGTGTGCATTCGCGACCGCGTTGATCCCGTTCAATGCACCGGGTCCGACAGTCGCAACCAAGATACCCGGTGCCCCAGTTCTATGCCATGCACCTTCAGCCATAAACGCCGCTGCATTTTCGTGTTTGGCCAAAATGAACTGAATGCCTGCGCGCTCTAAAGCGTCTACTAAGGTAAGCACTTCGCCGCCGGGCATTCCGAAAGCGAAACGACATCCAGCTTCAAACAAACGGCGGGCCAAAATATCGGCGGCGCGAGGCGGGTTCGGCGGTTGAAGACGGTCGTTCATTCGGGCTCCTGAATTTGATCGCACTTCATTGTCATGACTTGCGTTTAAGGGCAATTCACGCCTGTGTTGGGCAATGTTTCAAAATGCGCGGTTTAATGCACAATTATGCATTTAAGCCCCAAGCAAAGGAAAAGCGGAGCATGTGCTAGTTTTTCTACGTGTCAGTATGGATTAAGCGGACCGGCTCAGGAGATTAATCGAGTGCCAGTTTGCTTTTTTCAGCGTCGCCGGTCGCGTCGCGCGCTCATAGGTTGGAACGCTACGCCCACATGCGCTTCGCAATAGGGTTTGCCTTGTTGTACAGGTAATCCGCAAAACCAAAAATCGTCGGTCGCTGGGTCACCAACAGGCCATTTGCAGGTCCTTTCGGTCAGCTCCATCAAATGAAGTTTCTTGGCCTTTTTCTCGACCTCGTTTACCTTTGCCAACGCCTCGGGGCTGATCTCATTTGCAGAGGGTTGTGGAGGCAGCGGCTGCCCTGCCGGAATAATCTGGCGACGCATTGGCGTGGCAGATTTGGTTTCCATGACAGGCTCTTTTTTGGGTGCTGTCTGCGTTTTGGGCGGATCCTTAGGTTCCGCCTTAGGTGCAGCCTTAGGCTTGGCTTCTGACTTGGCTGTGGATGTGCCCCCACCGCCGGTGCGGTTTGACAATCCAAGGCGATGTACTTTGCCGATTACAGCATTCCGCGTCACACCACCCAACTCTTTGGCGATCTGACTTGCGGATTGGCCTTCGCCCCACATCTTTTTCAACAGGTCGACGCGTTCTTCCGTCCAGGACATTGTTTCCCCAATTTCATAAGGCGGCCACGAATGGGCCGCCTTGGTCTCATCAAACTATATTCTAGTCAGCTGACGCCAAACTACAAGGCGCTGACGTTTTTTCGTGCGGCGATTCCTTCGCGCCATGCCAAAAGTAAGGCGCCGCCAAGAATCATTCCCGCTCCGATCAGAGTTATTATATCGGGTATGACGCTATAGAAATAGATGTCGTATAACGTTGCAAATATCAGCGTTGCATAGCTGAAAGGCGCAACAAAGGATGCATCCGCGCGCGCCATGGCATTGACAAAAAAGCTCTGCGCGACGGCCATAGAACAGCCCAAACCGGCAAGCATCATCCATTGTAGCGTGTTGGGCATTTGCCACACCCAGATAACAGCGCAGCTGGCAATCGCGCAGCCAAGCAGATTGTTAAAGAATAAAATCTGCAACGGCCCTTCGCGTCCGGCCAGTTTTTTGGTGATCGTCAGTTCAAGCCCCATGACCACAGCGGCACCCAAAGCTAAGAGGGCCGCAGGTTCAATCCCGCTTGGGCTGGGGCGAATTAATATGACTGCGCCCAAAAAGGCGATGATCGCAGCACGCCAACGCCAAGGCCCCACACGTTCACCCAAGATGGGAATGGCCAAGATCATGCCAAACACAGGGTTCAGAAAAGTAATCGCAGTCGCATCAGCCAAAGGAATATAGGCAACCGCCGCAAACATCAAAGTCACTCCGGCCCATCCGCTGATCGTTCGAATGCCATGCAGTTTCCAATGAATACGGGTTATGCGTGGACGAAGGATCGCAACGCCTGTGGAAATGGCCAAAAAGGCAAATGCGAACCGTCCAAAACTGACCTGAAAGGGATGAAGTGGTGGCCCAAATTGCCCGCTACCCAAAGCTTTGGCCAAAAGCATTGAGGCTGCAATGAACATGGTCGCGATACCAATGAACACGGCTGCCAAAGCAGGATTTTGTGTTTTGGGTTGATACATGCAGTGCGCATGCGCGTATCGAAGTCGCCGTGCAAGCAGAAAAGCATCTGGTCAAAGCCTAAATGATGCCCTAAGCAGGCCCTCATGATCATGTTGCAGACACCCCGACGATTCTGAACTTATCAGCCTATGGGCTGAGCATGATCCCTTTTTGTTGTTTCATCGCAATAGCGGCCTGACCAACCCAATCACTCTTAACATATTGACCTGCCCGCACCGCTCATGCACCAAACACGTCTGAGCCTGGGCCATCCAAGGAGGATCCGATGATCCCGTCATTATTGCCGACTTACGCACGCGCACCACTTTCTTTCGTCAAAGGCGAAGGCACATGGTTGATCGAAGCCGACGGCCGACGTTTTTTGGATTTAGGGGCCGGTATTGCGGTCAATGCCCTTGGTCATGCGCACCCGGCGTTGGTTCAGGCCATTACGGACCAAGCTGGCGCGCTTTGGCATGTGTCAAACCTGTATGAGATTCCACAACAAAAAGCATTGGCTGACAAACTCGTCGACGCGACATTTGCGGATACCGTGTTCTTTACAAATTCGGGAACGGAAGCTTGCGAATTGGCCGTGAAAATGGCGCGTAAATATTGGTATGAAAAAGGATCCGAGGACAAAGTGGACATCATCACTTTTTCTGGCTCTTTTCACGGTCGGTCATCTGCCGGTATCGCAGCCGCCGGGTCCGAGAAAATGACCAAAGGGTTTGGCCCATTATTGCCCGGATTTACACATCTGGATTGGGATGATGAAGAGGCGATCGAAGACGCAATTTCTGCTGAAACGGCAGCGATCCTTGTTGAGCCGATCCAAGGCGAAGGTGGCATTCGCCCAATGCCTGACGACAAACTTAAAGGGTTGCGCGATCTTTGCGACAAACACGACATTCTTTTGATTTTGGACGAGGTTCAATGCGGCGTTGGCCGGACTGGTCGGTTGTTCGCCCATGAATGGGCGGGGATCACACCCGACATCATGATGGTTGCCAAAGGCATTGGCGGTGGGTTCCCATTGGGAGCTGTTTTGGCCACAGAAGATGCAGCAAGCGGCATGACTTTGGGCACCCATGGAACGACCTATGGCGGCAATCCTTTGGGGTGTGCTGTTGGGTGCGCCGTCTTGGATACGGTAAACACGCCCTCATTTCTCTCCGATGTCAGCCGAAAAGCGGGGGCTTTGCGCCAGAAGTTGGAAGGTTTGGTCGCTTCGCATCCAGATGTTTTCGAAGAGGTTCGCGGTTTGGGTCTGATGTTGGGCCTGAAATGCAAGGTTCCCAATGTTGATGTTGTCAAAGCGGGTTATGATCAGCAGGTGATTACCATTCCTGCAGCTGACAACGTCATTCGATTGTTGCCGCCTTTGACGATCTCGGATGATGAGATCAGCGAGAGCATTGCGCGGCTTGATCAAGCTGCATCCGCCCTGACCGACAGCGTTGCGTGACCTCCGCACGACTTAAACTTAGGGAACTGCCCGTGGTCCCCAAACCGCGGCGTTCCCCGACAAGATTGAAATAGATATGAACAATTTCCTCGATATTCACACGACACCTGCCCAAGATCTGCGGGTCATGATCGATCAAGCACGGCATATGAAAACGGCAAGGTTGGGACGACCACGAGGTGCGGCTGATGACGAACGGCCTTTGGATGGGCACGTTGTTGCATTGATCTTTGAAAAGCCGTCGACCAGAACGCGCGTGTCTTTTGATGTTGGTGTGCGTCAAATGGGGGGGCAAACCATGGTTTTGTCCGGCTCTGACATGCAGCTTGGGCATGGCGAAACCATTGCGGATACGGCGCGGGTTCTGTCGCGCTATGTCGATCTGATCATGATCCGCACATTTGACGAAAGTGTATTGCAGGAAATGGCGGAATTCGCGTCTGTTCCTGTGATCAATGGCCTGACGGATCGCACGCATCCCTGCCAAATTATGGCGGATGTCATGACCTACGAAGAGCATCGCGGACCGGTAAAGGGCGTAAAGGCTGTTTGGTGCGGCGACGGTAACAATGTCTGTGCGTCTGTCATGCATGCCGCCGCCAAGTTTGGATTTGATCTGACCTTTACAGGCCCGGCGCAGCTTGATCCCGAAGATGAATGGCAAAAACTGATGCGTGATGCGGGGCAGAAATTCATAGTCGAACGGGACGCTGAAAAAGCGGTGCAAGGCGCTGACCTGATATTTGCAGATACATGGGTCAGTATGCATGACGCGCAATCTGCGCGAGAACGCCGCCACAACATGCTGCGCCCGTATCAAGTCAATGATGAATTGATGAGCCATGCCAAACCAGATGCCGTGTTCATGCATTGCCTTCCCGCACATAGGGAAGAAGAAGTAACGTCGTCTGTTATGGATGGTCCAAATTCCGTGATTTTCGACGAAGCGGAAAATCGTTTGCATGCGCAAAAGGCGGTTATGCGTTGGTGTTTAGGTGTCTGAGCCTAAACGCATCGCTATTGCAGGGGCGGGGGCCATAGGCCTTTTCGTTGGTGGCCAGCTTTCTGCGGCTGGGCATGATGTAATCTTTCTGGGACGCAAGCGTTTAGCGGATGAAATTTCCTCAGCGGGCCTGCACCTTACGGATGTAGAAGGGCGCGCGGCTGATTTTGAAAGCATCACCTATGAAACAGATGCTGCTTGTTTGGCTGGGGCTGATGTTATTCTGGTGACAGTGAAATCATCGGCAACCAGCGATATTGGGAAATCCATCAACCAATTTGCGCCATCTGCAAAGGTAATCAGCCTGCAAAATGGCTTGTCGAATGCCGACATGTTGCGCGCCGTGGCACCATTGGCCGATGTGCGATCAGGGGTCGTTGCTTTCAACGTCGTTCAAACCGGGCCCGGTATGTTTCGCAAAGCGACCAGTGGCGGGGTGCAGATCGAAGACGCAAGCGGGTCATTGGCGCGCGATTTGAATGTGCCGGGATTGCCGGTCGAATGCTTTGCAGATTTGAAATCGGTGCAGTGGGGCAAGCTGTTGGTCAATCTGAACAACGCTTTGAATGCCTTGTCTGGGGACACATTGCACAATCAATTGCAATCTCTCGAATGGCGACGGGTTCTGGCAGATCAAATGCAAGAAACGTTGACCGTACTGGGCGCAGCAGGCATCAAACCTGCACGTTTCACAGCGGCCCCAGCCGCTCTTGTTCCGTATATTCTGCGTTTGCCAACGCTGCTGTTTCGCCGCATCGCCTCACAAATGCTCAAGATCGATCCGGCAGCGCGATCATCGATGCAGGATGATCTACACCATGGTCGCCTGACCGAGATTGACGCTTTACAGGGTGCAGTTCTGAAGCTAGCGCAGACACACAACGTGCCATGTCCTGTCATTCACCGGGTCGTGGATGCCATCAAAGCAGCGGAAAAGACCGAAGCCGGCGCGCCGCGGCTACAGCCATCTGAGATTTAGGGTTTACGCCGCTTTGCGCGCAATGTCGGATCTGCTTGGGTTGGGTCTTCGGGCCAGGGGTGTTTGGGATACTGCCCACGCATGTCTTTGCGTACGTCTGCATAACTTTCCGCCCAAAACCCAGGAATGTCTTGGGTGACCTGAACGGGGCGCTGGGCGGGTGATAAAAGCGTAACCTGAAGCGGGACTTGGCCAACGACGGGGTGTTGCGTCACACCGAACATCTCTTGCAGACGCAGGCTGATCGCGGGCACGCCTGCGCTGTAATCAATCGGCACGCTTCGACCCAAGGGGGTTACAAACTTTCCAGGCACGCGCGTATCAAGCGTTTGTTTCTGGGTCCAATCCAGTCGTGCTTCTAAAGCGGGCAAAATTTCAAATGCCTTCCAATCCGAAGCCGTGCGGACCCCAGTCAGATGCGGCAACAACCATTCGTCGATTGTTTGCAGCAGATGCACATCGCTAAAATCGGGGAAATCAGCAGTCATCAAACGAGCACGGGACAGAAACCTCTCCGCTTTGGCAGAAGGGCGCAGACCCAATTGGCGCACACCGTCCAACATCGCGATGGCAATTTGTTCGGGTGGCGCGTCTGTCCAGACCCGATCATCCAGCGCTATCGCCCCGAACCGTTCTTGTTGCCGAGTGACAACTTGGTTTTCCCGACGGGACCATTCGCACAGATCGAACCACTTGATTTGGTCGGCATACAAGTGTCGCAATTCACTTTGTGCCAATGGAACGGCTTGCCTGATGCGCGCTTCACGGGTGTCGCCGTCCAAGTCGGTAACGACGATCAATTGTTGCCCGCTGAGGCCATCGCCATCTGGCAAGATCGCGCCTTTGCCACCGGACAACAGATAGCGCGGGGACTCCACCTTGCGTCTCACGCCGATGCGATCAGGATAGGCTAGGGCGGCCAAAACACCGATGCTTGCCTGCTCGCTGCCCTTCGTAAATTGCTTCAGGCGTTTGGCATCTTGGCGAATGCGCGAAACGACACCGCGATGAACCGCGTCTCCGAACTGTTCTGGTTTCGACAAAGCCCGTATGCGCAGGTTCAAATCGGTGCCGCGGCCTCGCAGCGGGTCGCGCTCAGATAACAGTGCGGCCATGTCAGCGGCACCTTTGCCGCCCAGTTGAAGCATATGGGCCAGACGTGGGTGCAATGGCACTTTGGCCAGAATTTGGCCATGCGGCGTGATCCGGTTTTGATCATCCAACGCCCCCAGCATTCGAAGAACGGCTTGGGCCTCTTTGAACCGCCCGTCATGGGGTGGCGTGACAAACCGCAACCCATCCGGCGGCGTGCCCCAAAGCGCCAATTCCAGCGCAAAAGCGGTCAGATCACCGGCTTCAATCTCGGGTGGCGGAAAGCTGGCCAATGCACCGTCTTCGCCGCGTGTCCAAAGCTTGAAACAAGTGCCTGCTGTCACACGGCCTGCGCGTCCGGCGCGCTGTGTGGCTTCGGCGCGGGTTACGCGCTCTGTTACAAGGCGTGACATCCCAGATGACGCATCATACAAGGCACGCCGCGCACGCCCCCCGTCCACCACAACTTGGATATCTGCAATTGTCAGGGATGTTTCCGCGATCGCTGTCGATAAAACGATTTTGCGTCGCCCTTTTGGTGCAGGTCGAATGGCGGCTTGTTGGGCTTTGAAATCCATTGCCCCAAACAAGGGCGCGATCAAGAATTCATCGGAAATAGCAGCACGCAAAGCAGATTCGGTGCGTCGAATTTCACCCTCACCCGGCAAGAATGCCAAAACGCTGCCCTGCGTTGTGGCCAAGGCTTGTTGAATGACATCCGCCATCGCGGTTTCCAAACGGGCCGTCTTGGCCAAGGGGGCAGGCAACCAGATGGGTTCCACCGGAAAGCTGCGCCCCTCTGAGGTCAGGATCGGGGCGTTCATCCCCTGTGCGACGGGTTCTGCGTCCAAGGTTGCGGACATGGCAAGCAACACCAGATCGTCGCGCAACGTGTCCGCAACCTCGAGACACAAGGCCAGACCAAGGTCAGCATTCAACGAGCGTTCGTGAAATTCGTCAAAGATGACCGCGCCAATACCCGGCAATTCAGCATCCGATTGCAGCATCCGTGTCAAAATACCTTCGGTGACAACTTCGATCTTAGTGCGCGCGCTTGTTCGCGCTTCGCCCCGAATACGATACCCAACGGTTTGCCCGACCTCTTCGCCTAATGTGTCCGCCATGCGTCCAGCTGCCGCGCGTGCAGCAAGGCGGCGGGGTTCCAACATGATGATGCGCCCTTTGACTATGTCCGCTTCAAGCATGGCCAGTGGCACACGTGTGGTTTTACCTGCACCCGGTGGGGCTTGCAGAACCGCACGGCCATGCGCACGCACTGCGTCAATCAGGTCTGGCAATATGGCTTCTATCGGCAACATAGGCCCTCAATGCACGATGTCTTCGGTCAGGCCAACACTGGACATTCGCACAAAGCTATCGGAAGACCTAAAGAATGGACAATGCAGCACTGATGGATTTGGCCAATCGCGTGTCTCAAGGTGAACGACGCGCTCTGGCTCGGGCGATAACGCTGGTGGAAAGCGCGCGGGTAGATCACCGGGAAAAGGCTCGGTTTTTGTTGGACGCTTTGCCCAAAGATCGTCAGGCCTTGCGCGTCGGATTGTCGGGCACGCCGGGCGTCGGGAAATCCACCTTCATCGAAAGCTTTGGCATGATGCTGACCGATCAGGGAATGCGCGTTGCAGTTTTGGCCGTCGATCCCAGCTCGACTCGGTCTGGTGGGTCTATACTGGGTGACAAGACGCGTATGGACCGACTAAGCCGCGCACCAAATGCGTTTATCCGCCCATCCCCCAGTCAAAGCCATTTGGGGGGTGTTGCACGGCGCACGCGCGACGTGGTGAGATTATGCGAAGGGGCTGGTTTTGACATTGTTTTGGTCGAAACCGTGGGTGTTGGGCAATCCGAAACTGTCGTGGCCCAAGTGGCTGATCTGTTTTTATTGTTGCTTGCGCCTGCGGGAGGCGACGAATTGCAGGGCGTCAAACGAGGGATCATGGAAATCGCCGATATGATTCTTGTGAACAAGGCAGACGGCGATCTGAAACCCGCCGCGACCCGTACATGTGCCGATTATGCCGGTGCATTGCGCCTGTTGCGCAAACGCCCGCAAGACCCACAGGATTTTCCCAAAGCAATGATGGTCTCAGCCTTGTCTGAAACTGGTTTGTCTGAGGTTTGGCAGGAAATGATAGCTTTGGCCGATTGGCGCACCAGTCAGGGTATCTTTCAAACCACCCGCACAACACAGGCGCGTTACTGGTTCTTAGAAGACATCCGGCACGCGTTATTGGCCCAAATGGAAACCCCCGCGATTAAGGACGAAATTGCGCTTCTTGCGCAGGCGATCGAGGCAGGTGACATGTCGCCGGGTGCTGCTGCGGACATTGTGCTGTCGCGTATCCGCGAAAACTGACGGCCATGGCTTGACCACTCGTCCGATTCCCCCTAAAGCCAGCAAACGAATTTTGGCGTGCCGTCTTTGCGGCGCGGTCGTTATTTGGGGAATGGGCAAGGGTCCAGACCAAATGACCAGCTGAGAAGAGGATAACCAGATGTCGCGCGTATGCGAACTGAGCGGAAAAGGCCCAATGACTGGCAACAATGTCAGCCATGCCAAGAACAGAACAAGACGGCGGTTTTTGCCGAACCTGAATGACGTGACTTTGCAGTCCGAAACATTGGGTCGCGGCATCAAATTGCGGATTTCGGCACATGCATTGCGCAGTGTTGACCACCGTGGCGGCTTGGACGCGTATCTTGCCAAAGCCAAGGACACTGAATTGTCGTCCAACGCGTTGAAAGTTAAAAAAGAAATCGCAAAGGCTCAGGCTGCAAGCGTCTGATCTTTCGAAATTGTGATGTCACAACCCCGTCCACGGAGAGTGGGCGGGGTTGCTTCTTTTTGGCGCAATGCAATCTATTAAGGACCAAAGTATCTGGGCCCTAATGCGATTTCTTGTCAATATCATCTTAGTTCTTGCGTTGATCTCAACGTCGCACAGCATGGCGCACGCGCGCAGTGCGGCTGCGCCTTTGGACCAGATAGTCATCTGTGTGGGCCAGGATCTGATCGTTGTCTATGTCGATGAAGACGGACAACCGGTCGAAGCGCCGCAATACTGCCCAGAGTGTTGTTTGCATGCGGTGCCCGCCCCAGCGATGCCGCGCATCGCACGTCCGGCTTCTTTTTTCGATACGCCACGTAATTTCTTAGACGAGCAATTTTTTGTCGGTGTGAGCTCGTCACATGACTTCCTGGCCCGCGCACCGCCATTGGTTGGTTAAGTCACAAACCCCAATGGATCCAATGACAGGAAGAAAATTGATGAAACTGAAAAATGTGTTGATAAACGTTTCTGCAGCTGTGCTGCTTGGTACGACAGCGTTTGCAGGCGATGCCAAAATCATGGTCGATGAGCCGTACGCGCGATCCACAAATCCTAAAGTTGCGGCTGCTTTCATGGGGCTGATGAACCATGCAGGCCAAGATGACCGCCTGATATCTGCAACGTCTGACATCGCTGAGCGAGTCGAACTGCATACGCATATTGAAGGCGACGACGGCATTGTGAAAATGACACCAGTCGAAGGCGGTATCGCCGTTCCTTCCGAAGGATTGGCCCATCTCAAACGTGGGGGTGATCACATCATGTTCATGGGTGTTAACAAACCTCTGATCAATGGCGATGTCATCGAAGTCACGCTGACCTTTGAAAAAGCTGGCGAAGTTAAGCTGGAAATTCCTGTCGACAATGATCGTAAGCCAAAATCAGACGGGCATGGCGATCACAAGTCTCATTGATCCTGCTTTAGTCAGATTGTTCTAAAATTTGATCAACCCATTTCGGCACGGTGTCTGACGCTTTGCCGAAATGGGTCTCCGCAAACTGTGAAACAACTTCCGAAGGGTCTAGGTTCAATTCAACCGTATGAGCTCCAGATCGAGCCGCCAATTGCACAAAACCTGCCGCAGGATACACATTGCCTGATGTTCCGATGGCCACAAAAACATCTGCATTCAGCAACGCCCGCTCGATCCGTTCCATATGATATGGAATTTCTCCAAACCAAACGATGTCTGGGCGTGCCGCTTTGGCCGCGCATTTAGGGCAAGCTTCGCCCACATGCATCGTCAAAGGGGCAGGCCAGCGCGTTTCGCATTGCGCACAAAGCGCAGAATTCAACGCACCGTGCATGTGAACGACATCCGGGCTCCCGGCTTTTTCATGCAGATCATCGACGTTTTGGGTCACCAAAAGCACATCGCCTGAATTCTGCTGCTGGAGCCGGGCCAAAGCTGCGTGGGCTGCATTAGGGATGGCCTCGGCAGCTTGACTGCGGCGTGCATTATAAAAATCGACCACCAATTGCGGATTGCGCGCATAGCCTTCTGGCGTTGCGACGTCTTCAATCCGATGCTGCGCCCACAGCCCCCCTTCATCCCGAAACGTACCAAGACCACTTTCAGCTGAAATGCCTGCGCCGGTCAGAATGACAATATTGGACATGATGCTCTCCCTTTGGTCTTTGCATTGCAAATGCGGCATGGCAGTGTCCAGTGTTATGCGCGTTCTTTTTGTCTGCCTTGGAAATATCTGTCGCTCGCCCACAGCAGAGGCCGTTTTGTGCGCGCGTGCGCCGCATTGGCACATTGATAGCGCGGGCACCGCCGGTTGGCACATCGGCAAACCGCCATACGACCCGATGCAGCACGCGGCAAAAGCCAAAGGATATGCCATGGGTGATTTGCGCGCGCGCCAGCTGTCGGTGGAAGATTTCAAAGGGTTTGATCTGATTCTGGGAATGGACGCAGAAAACCTGTCAGATATTAAATCGCTTGAACCGGCTGATGGCTTCGCGCGGATTGCGTGTTTTACGGATTATGTCGCAGATGCAGATCATGTGCCGGATCCATGTTACACGCGTGATTTTGACGGGGCGTTAGATCTGATAGAACGCTGCGCCGACGCCTTGATCGCCGCAGAGATACCTGGCTAGGTTACTCTTCCAGCAAGCAAAGTTCACCGGCCAGCCAAGGCAATTGGTGCAAGGCAGGTTCGATCATATGGGTTTGCACCAATCTTCGCATTGTCGCTGCCACATCCAATGGCACATCGCCCGCCCAATCCGCGCTGGCATAAAGCGAAATGGTCCGGGAAAATGGATTGAACGGCAAAGGGAAAGCAGCGACCTGATCATGGAATCGGCCAGCGCGCATATAACCCAACGGTGTCGTAACCGCCCATCCAATACGCCGCGCTACCATCGCCATAAGCGCCAGATGCGACCCGACTTCGAACCGGTCATCAAAATCGAGCTTTTGCCGCGCCAAATGCGCCTCGATTTGCTGTCCGATAAGTTGGGCCTTTTCATACCGAAGAAATGGCAGACCTTTCGGGGCTTCGGTCAAGTTTGGGCCCGGAAACTGATCGCGCGGTGCGACAACAATGAACGGATCGCGTACCAACGGGTATTCGACGATCCCTTTGGAAACTGGTCCAGCGCTGGCAGAAATGGCGATATGCAACCGCTTGTCAGCAACCATGTCCAAAATCACGTGGCTGGGGGCTGTGATCAATTTGAACCGGCATCCCGTAAGGCTGTCCGCCAAAATGGTGACCAAACGTGGGGTTAAGTCATTTTCAAAATCGTCGATGATCCCAAGGGACAAGGATGGCAAATGGGCCAAATCCATGACCGTCAGTTCAGATTGGGCCAGTCGCAGCTGCGACAACGACGCCTGAATGCGGGACAGGAATGTTTCGCCCGCCGGTGTCAGACGCATTGGACGTTTGCCGTGGTCCACCAGATCGACCGATAAAGCCGTTTCGAGATTGCGCAATTGTTGACTGACGGCAGGTTGGCTTAACCCGGTCAGTTCCGCCGTTTGCGCAACGGACCCGCTGGATGCAAGCGCTTCAAAAACCTCGAGGCCACGCAAAGTAACGCCTTTTGCAAGCATCCTTCAATCCGTTCACTATGTTTGTTTTTCTTGAAAGTAACCGTCGCAGATGCAAAAGAAAATAGGAATTTCTGAGCAATCAAATTTCAAAACAGTGAATATGGTCAGGGGCAACTGAATCCTTGTGCCGATACAGCTAAACCAAGACGTAAATTGAGAATGGATATAGGAAAGGCGTAAACGCGGCCGATCTTCTAGAATTTTTAAACGTATGGGCGGATTGCGTATGCTAGGTGCAAAGGAGGAGCTAAAATGGAGGGCCAAGATGCAGGATTGTGGCATCTAATGTGACGCGACATCCAGTTTTTAGCTCATTAAGTGGTCCACGTAAAAAATGTCTTCTGCAGGAAAGGATCCTCGGCGGAGAAAACAAAGGGCGAGATACTACACGTAGTAGGAATGTCCGCTTTTCGCAGGAAAAAGATCAAATCGGCCTAGATGGGGCGCTCTGCGATAATGTCCCCACCGTCTCTATGTCCGACCTCTTTGAAGCCAAATTTAGCATAAAGCTTCCTCGCTACGGTGTTTCCAGCATCGTAGTAAATATCTACTAATTTGCATCGATTATGCGATCTTATTTCGTCAAGCACCAAGCTCATAGCGACTTTGCCGATCCCTTTATTTTGATGATTTCGGGCAATCATTAAGCGCCAAATTGTACATTCGTCTTCGTCAAATTCTCCGATTTCGCCAAACTGATACATTACGAAACCAACAACAGTCCCGTCCAAACAAATGGCTCTTGGATGGAACGTGTCAGACAAGGTAGACTCGGCAATAGAGAATACGTTCGAAGGCAGAATGTTCTCTTGCGACGGCTCCAGTTCAAGTTCGATGACTTCATCGAAGTTTTCTCTGGTGATCTTCGTCAGTGTTACATTCAAAGTTCTGCACTCCAGCTGTAGTTTGAAGATATCTGATTTCTGCAACGTTGCACACTCTGGCAAAAGGCGGACCTGTCGCAAACAACTCTCAAAGGCGGTTAGGGTCGGAATGAGCTGACGTTTTGGCCTAAAATGCGTGGCTCGGTCGGTTGAAAATATTCATAACAATATCGCCATTGCAGGCTTGAACCTTGCGAAGCCCGCTTGCGAAAAAAACTGAACTAAAGACGAATGCTGATACACACGTGATGAGTGCGTTTTGAGCCGCCGATATTCTCCTTGTCAGGACAGACGTGCCGATGCTGTAACAATCCGCTGACTTACGGCTTGAACCCCTTGATTTACCGGAGCGGACAGCGCATGTAGTGGCGCGTCCGCGAATGGCGGGCGAGTTATGAAGGAGAGACCATGGCCAAGGAAGATACGCTCGAATTTCCCGGTGTCGTGAAGGAACTTCTGCCAAATGCGACGTTTCGGGTTGAGCTAGAGAACGGCCATGAGATCATCGCACATACGGCAGGCAAGATGCGCAAAAACCGCATCCGTGTTCTTGCAGGCGACCGGGTACAGGTGGAAATGACACCTTATGATTTGACCAAGGGTCGGATCAATTACCGCTTCAAATAACGTGGGAAGGCCTGTGCTCGTGCTGGGTTCGGGCAGTCCTAGACGTCTGGAATTGTTGGCTCAGCTTGGGCTAACACCAGATGTGATCCGCCCCCCCAACATCGATGAAACGCCGCTTACCGCCGAATTGCCGCGCCCATATTGTGCGCGAATGGCCCGCGAAAAAGCGCAGGCTGTGAAGGCCAACCCTGACGAAGTCGTTCTGTGCGCAGACACGACCGTCGCAGTTGGGCGGCGTATTTTGGGCAAACCCGAGGATGCGACAGAAGCGGCGCAATTTTTGCGATTGATGTCTGGACGTCGTCACCGGGTCATAACGGCCATTGCCGTGCGCAAAGGCGGCAAGATCTGGGAGCGCGAAGTTGTCAGTCAGGTTAAAATGAAAACTCTGAGCGACAGCGAAATTGCGGGTTACGTTGCGACGAATGATTGGCAGGGCAAGGCCGGTGGATATGGCATTCAAGGACCGGCCGGTGCTTTGATTCCATGGATATCAGGCAGTTTCACCGCAATTGTTGGTCTGCCACTTTCTGAAACAGCCCTTCTGCTTCAGGCAGCAGGTGTAGAGGTTTGGACATGAAGGGTCGCGAAGCCATTTTGGGCGAATATGCCGGACGAGAAGCGGCAGCGTTGATCGTTGACGGGGTGCTTGATGATCTGTTGATCGACAGCGATGCACCAAGCCTGGGCACAATTTATCGCGCACGTGCTGTGCGACCGGTCAAAGGGCAGGGCGGGATGTTTCTGGACACGCCTGATGGGTCTGCGTTTCTGCGTGGATCAAAAGGTTTGTCCAACGGCGACATGCTGTTGGTTCAAGTTTCGGGGATCGCGGAACCCGGTAAAGCGATCCCCGTGACGTCAAAAATTCTGTTCAAAAGCCGCTATTCGATCGTGACGCCAGATGCACCGGGGACAAATTTGTCCCGCAGCATCCGAGAAGACGAAGACCGCATTCGGATATTAAGCGCTGCGGATACGGAAAACGCAGCTGAAACAAGCCATGGCATAATCCTACGCACGCAATGTCAGGCCGCCAGCAATGACGAAATCGCCGATGACGTGGATGCCATGTTGGCCGTGTGTGATCAGGTCTTAAGTGATGTTGGAACCGAGGTTGAAAAGCTGTTGGATGGTGATGGTCCGCATGAACTTGCGTGGCGCGATTGGATCACGGACGCGGTGCGTCACGGAGATCTTGACGATCACGTAGATGTCGCGCGCGATACTTGGGTGTGTTTACCCGCCGGTGCGGGCATGTATATCGAACCGACACGGGCATTGGTCGCGGTGGATATCAACACCGGTTCCGACACATCCTTGGCCGCAGGGTTGAAGGCGAATATCGCTGCAATGCGCGCGTTGCCAAGTGCCCTGCGTATCAAAGGGCTTGCCGGTCAAGTCGTCATTGATACAGCCCCATCTTCAAAGAAGGACCGTAAAGTGATCGAAAGCGCGTTGCGGTCTGCGTTAAAAGCCGATGACGTTGAAACCTCGATTGTTGGATGGACGCCGCTTGGGCACATTGAACTCAGCCGTAAAAGGGCACGCGCCCCCTTGGCCGCAATTGTCGGAGGGATGAGCACATGAAATGTCCCGTGTGTAACTCAGATGTAGATCAAAAGTATCGCCCGTTTTGTTCGCGCCGCTGCGCAGACATAGATTTGGCGAAATGGATGAACGGTGGTTACGCAATTCCGTCCCAAGATCCTGATGATATCGAAGCTGCGCTTGATGCTATGGCAAGTGAGCCGACAGATCACGAACCCAAGCCACATTAGGCGTGTTATTCAGTCGAAAGATACGGCGACTTGGCCAAAGGATCCGAAATCGGCTTTGATATATGTGCCTGACGGGCATTCAATTGGGCGAATGAAGCTACCGGATAATATGACCTGTCCCGGCTCAATGCTTTGACCGTATTGGGCCATGCGGCGCGCGAGCCAGACAACACTTTCAACAGGATCATTTAGAACGCCCGCACCCAGACCGGTTTCCTCAATCCCATCGTTGCGGAAGGTTAGTGCACCAACCCAACGCAGATCGAACGTGTCTGGCGGGTGACGTTGTTGCCCCAACACGATCCCTGCATTGGCTGCATTGTCGCTGATTGTGTCAAACACATTGCGCGGTGTTTTAGTCTCAGGGTCCATACGTTTGATACGTGTGTCCAGAATCTCGATCGACGGGGCCACATAGTCGGTTGCGTTCAAAACATCATCGCGCGTGACATCGGACCCAGCCACAGCAGATTTCATGACAAACGCTATCTCCGCTTCTATCCGAGGCTGGATAAACCGGTCCTCAGGGATGCACGACCCGCTGTCGATCACCATGTCATCGAACAGTATCCCGCTGTCGGGAATGTCGATGTTCAACGCACTTTGCATGGCCTTTGATGTCAGACCAATTTTCCAACCGACCACTTTGCGCCCTTGTGCAATCTTTTGTTTTAAAATGGCGTTTTGAATGGCATAGGCGTCGGCCATGTTTATGTCCGGGTAACGCAAGGAAAGCAGCCCGATTTGAACGCCCGTTGCTTCGGCATTCAGTAAATCGGCGGCAACGCGGACGTGGTCGTCGGGTGTCATAGAACTTCATCCTCGACACCATTTCGTAGAGTTCCGATGCCCTCAACCTCGACTTCGACCACATCGCCGGGTTTTAAATACCGCGGTGGATCAAACCGTGCACCTGCGCCGGTTGGCGTGCCAGTTACGATGATATCGCCCGGATTAAGGGTCATGAATGTCGAGATGTATTCGATCTCTTGCCGGATCGGGAACGTCATACGGCTTAGGGTATCGTCCTGTCGGATCTCGCCGTTGACGCGGGTGACAATGCGGGTATCGTCCAGTTGCGCCGGGTGGGTAAAGGGCACCAGCCACGGGCCCATCGCGCCGGATTTGTCCCAGTTCTTGCCTTGGGTGACATTGAACTTTGCGTGTCTGACCCAATCGCGAATTGTCCCTTCGTTGCACAAAGTAAGGGCAGCGATATGGTCATAAGCGTCGTCACGATGAATGCGTCGCCCTTGTTTACCGATTACGATTGCCACTTCACCTTCGTAATCAAGTGTATGGTTTTCAGGTGGGCGGACCAGGTTGCGTCCATGTCCGGTAAATCCGGACGCAAAGCGAGGAAACAGGGACATGTATTTGGGCGCATCGCTGCCGTCTTTGTATTCGGCGTTGCGATCAGGAAAATTCACGCCGACGCATAAAATCCGAGCCGCTTCCGGCAGCACCATTTCGTATTCAAATTCGGTGTGCGTCACTGTCTTGCCCACAGCGAGCTTTTCAAGCTGACCCAGTGCACCTGCGCGGATCACATCCAACAAGCTCGCCCATTGTGAGCAGTGATCATTCAACGCGATCATGCCAGAGTCAGTCACTGCGCCAAAATAGGTCTGCCCGTTTGCGCTGTAAGTCGCGTATTTCATGATATCTTTTTCCACACATCCTGAATGACATCTGCGGCCATGATGACATCGTCGCGTGTTGTGTCGAATTGCCCAACTGAAAACCGAATGATCTTGCGCCCTAGAAATGACCCTTGGGTCAGGTAAATGCGACCGTCATCATTCAAGGCATCGACCAGCTTTTGCTGGTCCTCATCGCTCCCGGGGCAGCGAAAAGAAAACAGGCTTAGGATTGGGTCAGTCACAATTTCAAAACCATCAATGGCACGTATCGTTTCACACAGCTCGTTGGCCCATGAAACATGGTTGCGAATGCGTTCTCGCAACCCTTCCAAGCCATAGGATCGGATCAAGAACCAAATTTTCAACGCTCGGAATCGTCGACCCAAGGGAATGGTCCATTCCGAGAAATTGGTAACGGCGTTCCCAGATGTTTTCAGGTATTCGGGTTCGATCTTTAAAGTGTTCAGCTGGGCAGTGGGGTCGGCAAGGAATTGGACAGAACAGTCAAACTGCGCGCCCAACCATTTGTGTGGATTGGAAACGATGCTGTCAAAACCAGCCACATCTGCCCAGAAATCATCGCGGAATTCGGGACAGATCATGGCCGAGCCAGCCCATGCCGCATCTAAATGCGTATACAGGTCTTCGTCTTTTGCGACTTGCAGCACTGGGCCGAGATTATCAGATGCACCGATGCCTGTGCCGCCTGTGATCCCAATAATACCAGCAGGAATATGACCCTCAGCGCGATCCGTTGCGATGGCTCGGCGCAACGCTGTGACGTCAATGGAATGCCGATCCCCTTTGGTTTGGATTTTGACCAAATTGGCTTGGCCGATGCCTGCAACCCAACATGCACGGTCAATCGATGAATGCACCTGATCTGAACAATAAATCCTCAGATTGCCCTTGTTATTCAATCCGTCAGCATTGCCTGAAAATCCTGTTGCGCGTTCTCGCATGGTCAACACGGCCGAAAGGGTGGCCGATGATGCGCTGTCTTGAATGACACCTGTGTAACGGGCGGGCAAGCCGAGTGCTGTGCGCAACCAATCGACCATAACTTGTTCGACTTCAGTGGCGGCCGGAGACGTTTGCCACAACATGCATTGGGCCGCGATTGTGGTCACAAGCATCTCAGCCAACATGGAAGGGGGCGCGGCATTTGCTGGGAAATAGGCGAAAAACCTCGGATGCTGCCAATGGGTCATTCCCGGCATCACGATGCGTTCGAAATCCGCCATGATTGCATCCATCGCTTCGCCGGTTTCCGGCGGCGTGGCGGGCAGCAATGCTGTGATATCACCGGGTTGGGTTTGCGCGCGAACCGGTCTGTCAGCTAGTGTCTTGTGATAATCAGCGGCCCACTTTGAGATATGTTTGCCCCAATGTTCAAATTCGTCCCAATTCATTGGATTGCCTTGCATTTGTTACGAATGATGTCAGCGCAATAGGTCATGGGGCGATGATTGGGCTGGCGGACATGTTTGACGCTTTGATTTCGACATCTACAAATGAAGTTCCGTGTTCGAACCAACTTTTGGGGGCCGGGGCGCCCCACAAGGTTTGCCGCTGTGGGTCTTTTAAGTCCCATTTGATCGGCTCGTGGTCCGGATCCAACGTTTGGTAATCCGAACAGTAAATTTCGATCCGATGACCATCCGGGTCCAGAATGTACAAAAAGAACGCGTTTGATATGCCATGTCGCCCGGGTCCGCGTTCAATGTTGGACACATACCCAGTCGTCGCCATCAGATCGAGCAGATCAATGATGTTCATCGGCGTCGGCACCCAATAGGCAACGTGATGCATGCGAGGGCCAGTTCCGTTGGTGAACGCAATATCGTGCACGCCGCCCTTACGCTGCATCCAAGCAGCCCATAATTTTTCGCTCGCGGCGTCTTCGGTGTATTCCGTTACGCGGAATCCAAAGTCGTTGTAAAAGGCAACCGATGCATCAACATCACTGGAAAAACAGTTGAAATGGTCGATCCTCAAAGGTTTGACCCCGCGATAAAGCGCATATTCTTGATGGATCGAAACCAGTCTGTCCATCTTGTGGTAAAACTCAAGCGGAATGCCCGAATTATCAGAGGTCAGCAGTGTGCGTCCCTGAAATGGGCGGTCGACCCACGATGTCGGACGACCCTTTGATTGGAAATAAACGTCAGCTTTGCCCAAGTCTTCATCGTCAAACGTTTTGAACCCCAACACCTCAACGGTCCCGGGCGCGTCGGAGCGTTGTAAAATCACGCTATGATGTCCGCGTTCTTCCATCGCGCGCAGATAGACGTGATCGCGCGTTTCGTCAGAGATTTGGAAGCCTAGAATATCCGTATAAAACGTTTTGGAGGCCACCAAATCTTTGACGTTTAGACACACATGCGACAGGCGGATCGTGTTGAAATCCGGATAGAGATTGGGGGCAGGAACTGACATCTGATCACCTCCTTAAAGGGCACCAAGGCGTGAAATTTTATGATTCCCGGTGGCAAATCCGACATGCTTTTGTTCCATATAGAATTCAAATGACCAATCGCCGCCATCCCGACCAATTCCGCTGTTTTTGACCCCTCCGAAGGGTGTCGGGAGATGGCGTACATTCTCTGAATTCACCCAGATCATGCCGGCCTCAAGTTTGTCCGTAAACCGGAGTGCTCGGGTCAGATCGCTGGTCCAGACATACCCGGTCAGACCATATTCGGTGTCATTCGCAATTTGCAACGCGACTTGTTCCGTTGAAAACGGAATGGATGTCAGGACTGGCCCAAAGATTTCCTCGCGTGCGATGCGCATTTGATTTGTGGCATTTGTAAAAAGGGTGGGGCGTACGAAAAGGCCTGGTCCATCGACGCGAACACCCCCGGCTGCGATTGTTGCGCCGTCCTCTTTGGCAATGTCAAAGTAGCCCGTCACCTTGTCGAAATGGTCCTGAGTGACAAGTGGGCCAATCTCTGTCGTGGGATCCAAAGGATGCCCGACTTTGATGCTGTTCACCCGCTCAATCAACTTGGTTTCAAATTCCGCTTGGATGCTGTCGTGGATCAAAAGCCTTGAAGACGAGGTGCAGCGTTCACCATTGATCGAGTAGATCATGAAAATCACCGCATCTAACGCGCGGTCGATGTCTGCGTCATCAAACACGATGACCGGGTTTTTTCCCCCCAATTCCAGATGTACTCGTTTTAGAGTATCCGCGCCCTGTTTGATGATGTTGCTGCCGGTGCGACTTTCACCAACAAATGCGATAGCTTTTATCGCGGGATGTTCCGTCAACGCTTTGCCAGCCTCTTCGCCAAACCCATTCACCGTATTCAATACCCCGGCAGGAAGGCCGGCTTCTTCTGCGATCTCGACCAAAAGTCTAGCGGTCAAAGGCGATGCTTCTGCCGGTTTATGAACAACCGTGCACCCCGCCGCCAAAGCGGGCGCGATCTTCCAGGTCGACAACATGAACGGGGTGTTCCACGGCGTGATTACACCGACCGGGCCGATTGGGACCCGGGTTGTGATGTTCATCAATGTCGGCGATTTAAGGTGCTGACCATCGCGCGCTTGCTCAACCTGATCTGCAAAGTATCGAAAATTCTCTGCCCCGCGCAATGCCGCCTTGGACATAAACCGCAAAGCTTGCCCCGTATCCCAACATTCACAAAGCGCGATCTCTTCTGCGCGTGCTTCGATGCCTTTAGCGATGTTGATCAAAATCTTGCGTCGTTCTTTCGCGGCCATGTCACTCCAGTCTGCAAATGCATTCGAAGCCGCTTGTGCTGCCGCATGGACGTCTGATGTGTCACTGCGTGCAACGTGACAGATCAAGCTTTGGTCCACCGGGCTTTCATTGGCGAAACTGTTCCCTGATCCGTCATGATCTTTGCCTGCAATACGATTGCGTATGCCATCCTTCTGAAATCGGGATAGGAAGCCCTGAAGCTTGTCCAAGTTTCGATCAAGCTCAGTCATTTACCTGCCTCTAAATGATCGCGGATGGTGCTGTATTTTGGTGAAAGTGCCGCGTTGATGTCGCGCATTTCTAGCGACAAAGAGACGGGTCGCGTTGCCATCA
Source organism: Paracoccaceae bacterium (assembly GCA_039960995.1). GTDB lineage: Bacteria > Pseudomonadota > Alphaproteobacteria > Rhodobacterales > Rhodobacteraceae > JABSSA01. Next base: position 309,668 of record JBDVKF010000076.1, read on the forward strand.
CTGGTGCAAGAAACGCGCGTGCGGCATCAAAGACTTGTGTCGCCGCATTGGCCTTTGTCTCGTCATCGCGACCTTCACGCAACCGGATCGAAATGTCGATAAACCCGTGCTTTGGATCGCCATCCGCAATTGCATAATGATCCACACAAATCGCGCGGACCCGGATGCCCGCCATTGGGAAAGTCGCGATCGATGCCGCCTTGCTGCGTATCACTTCGCAGAACGCTGCCATATCAACAGAATCCGCTAGGTTCTTGGTGTATTCGATATGGAAATGGGGCATATTTTCATTAACATGTTAATTAAGGTGCGGCCGCTCTGTCAACTCTCCACCTTATCCAAGGATGGACCTTACATGTGATCATTGGGCTTCGGATAAGACTGCAAAAAGCAAAGCCACGCGCAATATGAGGTGCGCATGGCTAAGATGCCAAGGTTTTTGAGTCACCGAAGACTGGGCTTCGGTCCTGACCTTACTCGGATTCGTGCACACCCGTCCGCATACGGCTGATGTGATCGTCCCATCCTTTGTCGAATGCCATGGCAAGACCAAACGCCTCAATTGTGTCTGGGATACCCGAGTGTTCAAGGCGCAAACGCGTGCCACCACTAACCGGTTCAAGCCACCATTTCACATTGGTGACCAATTCGCCCATCGGCCCTGCGCAAAACGTCATCTCCAAATAATTTGGTTCCTCAGCCGACAAAACATCGCCCCAAAGAACCTTGTTACCGCTGTCGACACCGAAAAGCTCATAAGGCGCATCAGCTTGCAAAGGGGTTTTTGGTTTGTGAAACCAAACCGCAAGTTTTTCGGGCTGCGTTAGCCAAGGCCAGACCTTTTCTGGCGGGACGTTTAGATAAATGGATTTACTGATCGTCAGCGTCATGTTCGTTTTCCTGTTCAATTGCAGTTTTCAAAGCGTCGAGGCGATTGTCCCAGAAGTGGTCAAAGAAGCTCAGCCAATCTCGAATGGGCGCAAACCCCATCGGGTCAACTTGAGTGACAACTTCACGACCCTTAGGGGTCATTGTGATCAGACCTCCGTCCGACAGTACGGTGAGGTGTTTCTTGACGGCGGCGCGGGTCATTTCGAATCCGGCAGCCACTTCGCCAATGGTCATGTTTCGATGTGTGAGACGTTGCAAAATTTCGCGACGCGTGGGGTCCGCAAGGGCGCGAAACGCAGGCTGTTGAGGCGCCGTCATGGTGTCACCGGGTTAAAATCAAATGGACCATTTTGATATAATAGGGTGATGCACGGTGTGTCCGACACACATGAAGAAACATGGGCCAGTCCTGCGGGGATATGATAATATGCGCCGGGACCAATCCTTTCGGCGTCTGCTCCCGATGGATGTGGGTGATGCGTCATGAGCCCAGATACCATCAACCCCATCATATCCGCCGTTTTGATATGGGGCGGGCTGATCGTGCCTGAGGGCAAACGAACCATCGCGATGTAACTTCCAGCGAAACGGTCCCCATGCAGCGGTGCAAATGCAACGCCTTCCGGGGTTGTCTCCCAATCAAGATCAGTGTCTGGCGTCAACGTGATCGAGTTCGCCTGGGCCGACGTGGCGAACACCAGTGTCGCCAATATGGATAATCGCATTGCATATCTCTCTATGTGAAGCCTATTGGTATCATTTAATATGATACTTTTGGGTATCACGTCAAGTGCTTGCTAAATGTTCATGATATGTTCATGGTGATGCAATGTTGACTGATATGCAGCCCGGACAGGTTTTGGCACGCGGTGTGTCGCGCCACCTTGCAAGCTTAGGCTTTGCTTGCATTGAAGAATTTGTACCTGTACGCGGGTTGCGTGTGGATGTTATGGCGTTGGGGCCCAAAGGCGAAATTTGGGTGGTGGAATGCAAATCGGGTTTGCCGGATTTCCAAAGTGATGGGAAATGGCATAACTATTTGGAATGGTGTGATCGGTATTTTTGGGCTGTGGACGACTCTTTCCCAGTCGAGGTTTTGCCCGAACAAACCGGCCTGATTATTGCCGATGGATATGACGCCGAGGTGATCCGAATGTCACCCGAAGACAAGTTGGCGGGCGCAAGACGTAAAAAGCTGACACACAAGTTCGCAACACATGCCGCACGTCGATTGCAAAGCTATCGAGATCCCGGAGCAGGGCTGGGATAGCGCGGCAGGGCGAAGTTTAAGTGACCTACCAGTCCTTATTTCGCCATCTTTGCAGCGGTTTTTGCCGCTGCCAGAATTTCCTGTGCAATCTCTTCGGCTTCGTCAGGATCGAAATCCATCGGAATCTCAGTGCCCTGTGCCATGATGAAAAGCCGGACCATTCCTTGATCGGTTGGCCCGATTTGCAAGTCAACTTCGGTTTCGTTTGGTGTATTGATACCCATAGCAATCCCCGGTCTTCAACGTCGGCTGCGTAACCCGAGCGCTTTCAGAAGGCAAGTAATTGCGAAGATGTCTGGCGATTGTTGCCAAGCGCGAACCGTTGCGAATTTTGTCTTTTTCCTTGGGCAGATGTCGCGATTCTCTCTTGCGCAGGATGACCGCTCGTCTTAGTAAGCCTCCCAGTGCCGCCTTAGCTCAGTTGGTTAGAGCGCTTGATTGTGGATCAAGAGGTCCCTGGTTCGAGACCAGGAGGTGGTACCATTTGCCCTTATTTTCGCGGCAGGCATGACAGCGTGTCACTTCAGGTCGACAGTTTGCCGCAATGTTCCGTCCAGTTCATAGATCAGGATCGCATCATCTGTTGTAATCGCGACCCAATCGGGCCCGCGTGTAAAGGCTGTTGGCTGTGTGCCATCGGGCAGAATGATGGCTTGGGGCAGAGCGGGCAAAGGATCGGACTGTAAGCGGATGACAAGCAGAGTAATCACCGTTAGAACCCCGGCGATCATCGTGATTGTCAGAAACGTCACGAGGCGGCGCAAAAAGCGCAGATTTTGAGGTTCGGGGCCAGATTCGATGTCGTCCAAACAGATCACCTTTGAAATAGCGGCAGATCCGCCGTCGCGCCTTGATAAGGCGATTGCGCGTGATGTGCCAGTGTCAGCGACTTTGTCACGCACGCGTTTGGCCCGGTTGTTGGCCGCCGGGGCTGTTCAGGTGAACGGTGTGGTGGCCGTGGATGCCAAAGCGCGTGTAAAAGAAGGGGCTGCGATCGAGGTCACCGTCGAAGAAGCCGACGAAAGCCATATCGGCCCAGAAGCGATTCCTTTGGACATCCGGTATGAAGACGATGACCTGATCGTCGTAAACAAAGCGCCGGGAATGGTTGTTCATCCTGCGCCGGGCAGCCCGTCGGGCACATTGGTCAACGCGTTGCTGGCGCATTGTGGGGATCGCTTGTCCGGTGTTGGGGGCGTTAAACGACCGGGCATCGTGCACCGGATCGACAAGGACACAAGCGGTTTGCTGGTGGTTGCTAAATCCGACGCCGCACATGCGGGGCTGGCTGCGCAATTCGAAGCCCACAGCGTGGAACGTATGTACGAAGCACTTGTATACGGTGTGCCTGACGGCGCTGATCCGCGTTTGCGCGGAGTAAAGGGTGCTAGTTTCGAATCCGGCAACATTTTGAAAGTCACGACTCAGCTGGCACGCCATAAAACGGATCGGCAACGGCAGGCGGTTCTGTTTTCTGGTGGTCGACATGCCACCACCCGGGCGCGCGTCGTCGAAAGCTATGGCGCGCCCACTGTTCTGACCCGCGTGCAATGCTGGCTGGAAACTGGCCGCACACACCAAATTCGCGTTCATATGGCACATGTGGGCCATGGTTTGATCGGGGATCCGGTTTACGGTGGTCGCCGTCGGCTGGCGCGAAAGGCGCTGTCTGAAACGGCCATGGCAGCTGTTCAAGGCTTTTCACGACAAGCGTTGCACGCGGCCAAATTGGGCTTTGTGCATCCTGTGACGCAAGAACGTCTAGAATTCACAGTAGATTTTCCAAGTGATTTCAGTGAACTGATGACTGCCTTGAAAATGGCTTGAACGCAGCCTCAGTCTGGCCTTGAACACCCAATATACGCCAAAACACGCAATTCTATCTTTCCTGCGTTGCTTTGAAATAGCATAATCGATCTTAAGTTGTTGGATCAGGTCTTGAACCTTTAACGGGTCGTTACCATATCCAATGTTAATACCTTAAACATAAGGAGGGGACAGATATGGCTAATTACAAAAATTTACCTGCACCCACACCGGAAGGCGGACTAAACCGCTATATGCAAGAAATTCGCAAATTCCCGCTTCTTGAGCCGGAACAGGAATACATGCTGGCTAAAGCTTGGGTGGAACAGGAAGACACAGTTGCGGCACACCAGATGGTGACATCGCACCTACGTCTGGCCGCCAAAATCGCGATGGGCTATCGCGGGTATGGATTGCCACAAGCCGAAGTCATTTCCGAAGCGAATGTTGGTTTGATGCAAGCTGTTAAACGGTTTGACCCAGAAAAAGGGTTCCGTTTGGCAACCTACGCGATGTGGTGGATTCGGGCGTCGATTCAGGAATATATCCTGCGCTCGTGGAGCCTTGTGAAACTGGGAACAACCAGCGCGCAAAAGAAGCTGTTCTTTAATCTACGCAAAGCCAAAGCCAAGATCGGTGCGTTGGAAGAGGGCGACTTGCGCCCCGAGAACGTCAAACAAATCGCCACCGATTTGGGTGTTACCGAAGCCGAAGTGGTGTCGATGAACCGCCGTATGTCCGGGGGCGATGCCTCGTTGAATGCAACGGTCGGTTCCGAAGGCGAAGGGACCATGCAATGGCAGGATTGGCTCGAAGATGAAGACGCAGATCAGGCCGCCGACTACGAGGCGCGAGACGAACTTGAAGTGCGCCGCGAAATGCTGGCCGAGGCTCTTGATGTCTTGAACGAACGCGAAAAAGACATCTTGACCCAGCGCCGCTTGTCGGACAAAACCGTGACGTTGGAAGACCTTAGCGAAACCTACAATGTCAGCCGCGAGCGAATTCGCCAGATCGAAGTCAGGGCATTCGAAAAGCTTCAGAAGAAGATGCGCGATATCGCTAAATCCAAAGGCCTGATGGCCCCGGCGTAAACGTCTCGATTTCAACTTTCAAAACGACTGCGATGGCCCGGCAATTTGTCGGGCCATTTCCGTTTCTGCGGTTCAGAACGTGTCAAATCTGGTTCGGGAATTCCCGGATTTTGAGAATTTTCAAGCTTGGGATACGCTGTTGTTGTCTCAACGACTTTTCAAAGCAACAGGAATCGCGGTTACGATTTTTAAAAACTGGGCGGTTATCATTGTTTTGGCAGATACCAGGCTTGGTGACCTGGACTCCATGATCGTTCCTTTTTCGGCTCTTAGAATGTAATGAAATCAACGAATCTAAATTTGAAAGGATCAGCCAATTTTTCTTTGCAACGGCCTAAAAATTCCTTTCAACGGCAAAGAGAAAGCCGACATTCACCACGCCTTGCTCCGATGACTGCAGTGCGGGACATAACGGCCGCTCGCTTGTCCATTGCAAACGTCCGCTCTTGTCCATTGCAAACGTCCGCTATTGCAAAAAGCAAACTTACATGAAGTGGCAATACACTTTCAATGCATTGCCACTGACTTCGCTAGGCAACCTGTCCAAAGCCTCATCCCCATCAGCTTCGGAACGGCTATCTTTCGACAGCAACCAAACCGCACGTTCCGTATCACAATCTAGCTGAATACGGCCATTAAATGACGTATTATAACCATTGCCGACAATGTCAATTTGACGATCTGTGTTTGAATTCTTCGTTGTATCAAGCGTTCCGATCCACCAATCTGCATAGACTCCTTCCAAGCGCAGGCGAAAAAGCTCGACCGGTTCATCTGGAGGTAGTTCTCCGACAAATGCCGTGCGCTCAGGGATACCATATTGCCCCACACAAGATAAATTCCACCGCCGCCTTTTCAACGCGACATCCATACCCTTCAGTTCATTGGCAGCACTGACCCATTGCGAAAGCGACAACGCATCCAATATCATGTGGTCGATTTGTGCCTGCGAAGCATCGTCACTGGGCGTAATGTAATTGGGTTCAAGTCTGAGAATGTCCTCGGTGCGACCAAGCATACGCCCCGCAATGGTGCAATAGTGCAGATCTCTCATCTCTCGTAGGTACCAATACTCCGCGTCAGTGATGCTCGTTCCTGTGCCAGCCACGTCGCGGTCACCAATGCGCGTAGCTTCTTCCAGCAAAAAATCGGACTGCGCTTGAACATTTAGAATGGCCTCATCCCAAGTGTTTGCATACGCTTGGATAGGTATCGTGAAGACGAGCAAAGCCAATACTGCTTTTATCATTGTATGTCCCCTAACTTGCACAAAGAAGATATTTTGTGCTTTTTAAGCTGATAAAGGATCTCATCAACTTTTGGCAAGATAAGTAGGAGCAAGTTCTTTAGAGCCGCCATTCAAACGCCGTGCAGCATCGGTAATAATGGGCTCGTTCGAGCCATTCGCTGCACGTTGTGCCGACGACCGCTAACGTTTTTTGGAAAGAGCCGAAGGAAAAACTATTTTGCCAAAAGGAACTAATATGGGGTGCTCATCAATCGCCGACTGTCCAATATCGGTTTCAGGATAGCGCGCGACTTAGAATAGTCACTCTTGCTCTTGGCGATGCATGCACTAGCCTGCGCGCAAGCAAGGGAGTTCACATCATGACAAATCCGGTACGTTGGGGCGTTCTAGGGGCTTCGAATTTTGCGCTCGAGCATATGGCGCGGGCCATTCATGCGGCTGAAGGCGCAGAGTTAGCCGCATTGGCAACGTCAAGCGCGCAAAAGGCCAAACCCTTTCAGGCCTTTGCTCCCGGCGTGCAGGTGTTTGACACGTATGATGCCCTGTTGGCGGATGCATCGATTGAAGCTGTCTATATTCCGTTGCCCAACCACTTGCATGTGGAATGGACGAAAAAAGCCTTGGCCGCTGGCAAACATGTGTTGTGTGAAAAACCCATTGCGATGCAGGCACAGGATATCGACGATTTGATCGAAGCGCGTGCCCAATCAGGATGCTTTGCGACCGAGGCCTATATGATCGTGCACCACCCCCAATGGCAGCGCGCTAAGGCATTGTATGATCAGGGTGCGATTGGCACGCTGATACATGTTGATGGGTTATTCGGATACGATAACGCAAGCGACACAGAGAATGTGCGCAATCGGCCAGAAACGGGCGGTGGAGCCATTCCAGATATTGGCGTTTACACCTATGGCTCAACGCGGTGGTTGACCGGCGAAGAGCCGAACGACATCACCCATGCGGATATTGAATTTGAAAATGATGTGGACGTCACATCGCGGGTGTCGGCCCGGTTCCAGAGTTTTTCGGCGCATTGGGTCAATTCCATGCGCATTCATCCTGTTCAGGCAATGACATTTGTTGGATCCAAAGGTGTAATGCGTTTGACGACCCCGTTTAACGCCAACGTATTTGCACAGGCTGAACTTGAAATTCAGACAAACGTTCCAACTGGCGACGTGATGCCGACAGTCACTGTCGAAAGATTTCCCGGTGTGAACCAATATGTTCTGCAGGTCCAAGCCTTCGGGCGGCACATCAGGGACGGGGCTCCTTATCCGTGGACGTTGAAAGACGCACGTGGAACGCAGGCGATGATTGACGCAGTGTTTGCCAAGGCGCAGGAGTAAGCGTCAGCTTTGCAGTTGAATCGTTATGGCCTCTACCATCTGCGTCAACTCACTGTCCAAGGCGTCAGGGTGCAGGGCTACAAATCGGTCCTCTAGCGACAATTTCACAATGCCATGGACGGCGGAAAAAATTGTGCGTGCACGTAAGGCGCAGGTTTGATCGTCCAACGCTGGGGACAGCTGAGCAATCGGTGCCATCAGCCGTGAAAACAGGATCTCGTGTTCTTTAAGGTGCCAATCCGGAATGGTTTGGTCCGCTGGCATCCGATGATCAAACAACGCAGCCCAAAGTTGGCGGTTGTCTACGGCGAAGGACAAGTAAGCCCGCGCAAGGTTTTGCATGGCGTCTGCGGGGGAAGGGGCCTCGGACAACGCTGTGGCCAATGCACTGTCCAAGCGCTTTAACGTCCGCGAATTCACCGCCAAGATTAAAAGGTCTAAATCTTCAAAGGCGTTATAAAGACTGCCCAAAGCACACCCGGCGTCTTTGGTTACATCTCGCGCGCGCAACGCTGCAAGCCCACGCAAACGAATATGCGTTTGCGCCACATCAACCAGCGTGCGTCTCAAAGCGTCTCTTTTGGTTTCTGCCATCTCGATCACCTAAAATTTGAACGCCGTTCATAGCGGGTAAGCGCGACGAATTCAATCGGTTCCGTCGGATGTGGTGTTTGCAATCGCAGCCGCTGTTTTTTGCAAGGCACGCAAGGCTTCGTCAGATAAAATGGATGTGGCCGACACTTTCAGGATCGCGATGCGAAGCGGATCAGCGGTTAAGCTTAATGCATGTGTGGCGTCAAATCGCGCGAATAACCAATCAAGCTGTTCGTCTTGAGATGCTGAATCTGCGCTGCGTACGGGGTTTTGGTTAAATAATTGTTGCAGATTGTCGGTTTCAAAATCGTGCAGGCTGTTGTCATCCAGCACAATAACTCCGCTTGTGTCGGTGGCGCGCCGAATAAGGGCCAATGCGTCTTGGGGGCCATGCCCCTTTGCGGTTGAAAGCGCCAGCAAAACCAAGCCGTTGCGGTCTTCGATCAGCAGGGCAATGGCCGCTTGGCGAATGGCCAAGACCATGATGGCAGCAAGGATGACGCCGCCCACCTGAAAACCTGTGCGCGTTGAAAAGGGGATCAACAGGCCAATCACGAAAGTAAGCAGCACTGCGACGGCTGCAATCGTCGCAAACCCGCTGGCGATGTCTCGTTTGCGCAAACCGACCCGGTTTAAATTGATGGCCAGCCAGCACATGGCCAAAACCGAAATCCCCCCCAGCCGAACGGGGATATCGATCACTGAAGTGCGCAAATAATCCGACGCGAGAAAGGGAAGGATCAAGGCAAGCGATAAGACGATACGGTCAATTGCCTGATTGTCCGACGCACTCAGGCTTGCCATATCGCGACGCAGAACGAAGACAGCAACAGACATAAAGGCGCAGAGCTGAAAACACAACAAACCAGTCAATTGCCAGAACAAAGTGGCTTCGAACTGAAAGAAGGCCGAGACGGCAAAAACCAACCCGCCCCCGGCACACAAGGTCTTTAGGTGCAGTGGTGCGTGAACGCGCATCAGCCCTTCGGCAATCAGTAAGCCGCACAAAGGGATGAACGCACTGGTCAGGTATGTGGCGGTTGTGAATAGATATCCGGCCCCGCCCCAATGACCGATGCGCGCCAGCATCAAGCACACGATCAACCAAAGGCAGATGCGAAAGCGCCGCGCGATGGCTGGGGCCGGCATCAGGTCGTCCAAACGGGTCAGGACGATCAATGCCCCCATTGCAGCGCAAAGCGACACCCATGCATCCGCAAAATAGGCGGACATATCCATCATGTGCGATCCGTCCGCGCCTTAAGTATTCCGTAATCGCGTGTTGTGTCGGCCCACTGGATCAGCGGGATGACCATTTGTTGTAACCCAAGCGTGGCGAGTGCGGCAATCAGTTGTAGACTGGATTTTGGCGGGACATCCTTGGTCATGAATCCAAAGGCGCTTGCAAAATCAATTTGCCCCAGTTGCAGGATGTCGTCGCCGCGTGCGTAATCCAACGTGTCAGCACAATAGGTATTGAATACGTCGTCGCGGTGTTTGGCCGTGGCATCAAAAATCTTTTTCAGATGATCTGACCCACCGGTATAGGCGTTTGAAATAACGAAACTGTCCTCGTTAAATTCGGCATCCGCACCCACGCCAAAAACATGCCGGTGGTGGGCCATGATGCGCCGGGCAAGCAGCAGATGCAGCAAGCTGCGACGGGCATCTTTGCCCAATTGTGGGGCCGGAAATGGTGTACTTAACCCGTTTGCGACCAATCCAATAACTGCGGGCACTTGGGTCACGTTGGACACCCATACCGGATGGCAGCCGCGTCGCACAAAGGTTAACAGGCAAGTCAGACCGTACAAAACCCAGCTTAACCCTTGTTGTCTTGCATTCGGGTCCACCATCACCAGACCAAGGTGCAAAACGTCTTCGACGCGATGACCTAAATCAACAGGGATCAAAGCCAAGGCGTTAAAGGCAATCGGAACACGGTCTGCGCGTCTTACAACCATGGTCACAATTGAATTGCGCAATGCTTTGGGGTCGTTGCCCAAAACCCCGTAATCCAAATTCTGCCCATCCAGTGTCGTGTCCGCGATGGACCGAAGCTGCGCCTTCAGTGTCGCCAATTCATCCCGCGACATCCAATCTCCGGGGCGTTCGACCAAGCGCACCGCCAAAGCAGACGAAATCGGGAATTCAAGATCCAGATGGGATTGCGAGGCCGCTTTGAACAGAAGTTTGAGCAACGCTGTGTCTGCCATTGTTCCAAGTACAAGCGCATTTCTAGCACATGGAAACCGTCAAAACCACAGCCAGTCGAACGTGGCGATCTTGAAAATCGCTTCAATCTGGCCTTGGTTCAAATCAGACGATGCCGCCCCCTGCGCCGCTTACAACAGGTCGTGCCGTTGCAACCTCTGAGCGGTATTCGGATGCGCGGTACGTGGCGACCGGGTCGATTGCGCCCCCTGCTTGCAGCCGCGCCATCGCCAGAATGGGTTCAACATCCGTGCGGAACCCTTGTTTCAACGTTGATGAGGCCATCAAAGCATCGTTTTCACTTTGATACCCGGACAGGGCCGCCCGATCGACAATCAAGGCCTGCGCATAGGCGCGCTGCACCTCCATCGCCGAGACCATCAGGCTTTCGATGGGGTCCGTGACGTTGTGGCTTTGATCGAGCATGTGCATGGGATTGAATTCGGGGTCGGCTTCGGCCTCGACAAGCTCATTGAACACCAAAAACAACCGATAAGGATCAATGCTGCCCGTATCCAGATCATCATCCCCGTATTTGCTGTCATTGAAATGGAACCCACCCAATTTACCGAACTGAGTCAGCCGCGCCACGATCATTTCGATATTCACGTTCGGCGCGTGATGGCCAAGATCGACCAAGCATTTGGCCTTTTCGCCCAATTGCTGCGCGATCAACAGGTTGGTGCCCCAGTCCTGAACCACAGTGGAATAGAACGCGGGTTCATAAATTTTGTGTTCGGTCAACAAGGTCCAGTCGTCGGGCAAGACGGAATAGACCTTTTGGGTCGCGTCCAGATACCGTTCGAATTGCTGCGTGAAATTGGTTTGCCCCGGAAAATTCGAACCATCGCCAACCCAGATCGTCAACGCTTTTGATCCGATTTGTTTGCCCAGCTCGATACATTCAATATTGTGCTCGACGGCTTGCTGACGCGTGGCAGCGTTGGTGTTGGACAAGGACCCGAATTTATAGCTGTGCTCCTGTCCGGGTTGATCTTGAAAAGTGTTCGAATTCATCGCGTCAAACGTCAGTCCAACCGCCTGCGCCTTGGCATTCAAATCAGCGGCCGGAGCGCTATCCCAGGGGATGTGCAACGAAACGGATGGGGTGGCGTGGGTTAATTGTTGGATGACACCACAATCGTCCAGCTTATCAAAAATATCGCGCGGCTCACCTGGTCCGGGAAAGCGCGCAAACCGGGTTCCGCCTGTTCCAACACCCCAGCTTGGAATGGCAACGCCATAATGCGCGACTTTGGATTTTATGACCTCAATGTCGATCCCGCGACGGTCTAGATGTTCACCCAATGCTGCATAATCGCTGTTCAGAGTGGCGGCAGCACCTTCGTTTTCTTGTGCGATGACGTCAGATTTGATCATGATCTGTCCCTCTTATCGGGTGAAGGATTGGACATTGCCAGCGTCCACATTGATGATGTTGCCAGTGGATTTGGCCGACTGGTCAGAGGCCAGGAAATACGCCGCTTCTGCGATGTCTTCGGGCAGGACAGAGCGTTTAAGCAAAGACCGCTCGCGGTAATGTTCTTCTAGGCCTTCTTTGTCTTTGCCATAGGTTGATGCACGTTCTTTCAGCCAATCCCCTGACCAAATTTTGGACCCTTTCAAAACCGCGTCCGGGTTGACCACATTCACGCGAATGCCTTCTGGTGCGCCTTCCAATGCCAAACATCGAGCCAAATGAATTTCCGAGGCCTTGGCCGTGCAATACGCAGATGCGTTCGGCGACGCCGCTAAGCCGTTTTTCGAGGCGACAAAGACAACCGCGCCCCCCATTTTCTGGGCCAGCATGACCTTGAACGCTTCGCGACTGACAAGAAAATACCCAGTGGATAGGATCGACATGTTCTTGTCCCAAAGCGCCAAGCTGGTTTCTGTTATCGGGGCCGAACTGGCGATGCCTGCGTTGGAAACCAAGATGTCCACGCCGCCAAATTCGAGGGTTGTTTCCACAAAGGCCGCGGCCACCGCGTCTTCATCGGTGACGTTCATGATGACGCTGCGCACGACATCAGGGGAATATCGTTGGGCAAGTGTGTCGGTGACGTCGACCAACGCGTCTGCGTCAATGTCGGCCAGCATCACGCATGCGCCTTCCTTTAAATACCGTTCTGCGGTTGCAGACCCGATACCACCAGCACCCCCGGTGATCAGCGCGACACGTCCGGCCATGGATTTCGGTTTGGGCATGCGTTGCAGCTTTGCTTCCTCAAGCAGCCAATATTCGATGTCGAACGCTTCTTGTTCCGTCAGACCTTGATATTCAGACACCGCATCCGCGCCGCGCATGACGTTGATCGCGTTGATATAGAATTCGCCGGAAATTCGTGCGGTGGCTTTGTCTTTTGCAAAGGTGATCATCCCAACGCCCGGAATCAGGTACACGACAGCATTGGAATCGCGCATGGCCGGGCTGTCGTCTCGTTTGCACCGCTCGTAATACGCGCAATACAGCTTGCGGTACTCATCAATGGCAACATCCAAGCCTGCCACGGTGGCCTCGATGTCTGGCTGGCTGGGATTGAAATCCACTACCAGGGGACAGATTTTGGTGCGCAGGAAATGATCCGGGCACGACGTCCCCAATGCGGCAAGGCGTTTCATGTCCTTGGCATTCACAAATTCCAGAACAGTGTCAGCATCCGTGAAATTGCCCACCATATGGTGTTGTCCTGATATCATGCCGCGTATCGCGGGCATTAGTCGGGCGGCCACGGCGCGTCGTTGGTTTGTCGCTAGGCTTTCGCAAATAGGACCACCAAACGCGGGTTTGCCAGCGGTTTGGCCTGCAAACCAATCCATTGCGGTTTGAATGACATCCAAGGTCAAATCATAACAATCGCGCGCATCATCGGCCCATGTGAACAGTCCATGGCTTTCCAGAATGACACCTTTGGCGTTCGGGTTTTTGTCGCAGAAATCCGACAACCACAGCCCCAATTCATATCCGGGCTTTTTCCACGGCAGCCAACCAATGCTGTCGCCAAACACTTGCTGGGTCAGGGCTTTGCTGTCTTTGGCCGCAGCAATCGCAATGATCGCATCCGGGTGCATATGGTCCACGTGCTTGCGCGGAACATATGCATGCAAGGGCGTGTCAATCGAGGCTGCACGCGGGTTTAAGTTGAACGTGCAATGCGGCAGATACCCAACCATTTCGTCTTCGAATTCGACACCGCGATATTTGCCGCGCAATGCGTTCAGTTTGTCCATGTAAAGGGTCGAAAACCCATCCATCTTGATCGAACCCACATCTCCGCCTGAGCCCTTCACCCACAAGACTTCGACGGTGTCACCGGTCAGTGGATCGTCTTGCATCACTTTCGCCGATGTATTGCCACCGCCATAGTTTGTGATTCGTTTGTCAGACCCCAACAGGTTTGACCGATAGAGCAACTTCTCGGGCTCGCTCATGCCTGACGCCTTGCCTTCATCCCACTTGTTTTCAAGGCGTTGGCTCTGTTTGGGGTCGGGCATCATCGTCTCCATCAACGTCTAATTTGAATGGTTGGGCTTGCGGATACGCTGCCTTTGTTATGTACTCAAGTCAATCACATTCGATCATAATCAATCATGCTGCATCGCAGTATGATTGAAGGTGACAAAAAATGATTGACTTGTGTTTGCGATTCGATCCAACGTGACGCAACACGGTCGGGGAATGTGCGATGCACGAGAATGACAGACACAGGGTTATCTTGTCAGCGGTTCAAGACCGCTCCTTGGTGACAGTGGCTGAACTCTGCACTCTGACCGGGGCGTCTGAGGCGACTGTGCGCCGTGACATCAATACCTTGGATGAGGTCGGCAAACTGCGCCGTGTCCGGGGTGGTGCCGAGGCGTTGGCAACGACACCGTTTGTTGGGCTTGCAGGGCGTCCGTTCTCTTATAACGAAACAATCAACAACGCTGAAAAGCAGGCGATTGCAACAGCAGCGGTTGATCTGTGCAGCGATGGCGATTCAATCATCATCAATGGCGGGACAACGACATTTCAGATGGTGCATCCGCTGGCCTCGCGCCAGATGCAGGTTTTCACGAATTCATTCCCAATCGCCGAGCATTTGCTGAAAAACACGCGTAACACCGTGCTGTTGTCAGGTGGGGTAATCTACCGCGAACAAAACATCATTCTGTCCCCGTTCGACAACGATGTGACCCGGAATTTTTATGCAAAGCGGATGTTCATGGGCGCGCAGGGCATAGGCCCCTTGGGGCTGATGGAACAAGATCCCCTTCTGATCCAAGCCGAACAAAAACTGATCGGACAGGCCGAAGAGCTTGTCGTTCTGGCCGACAGCGCGAAATTCGCCAATCGATCCAGCCTGATCCTGTGCTCACTGGCCCGGATCGACACAATCATAACGGATGATGGCATCGATGACCGAACAGCGTCGATGCTTGAGGCTGCCGAGGTAAACCTTGTCGTCGTGTCAGTAAACGCAAATCAAAAGACGGGAGTGGCAACATAACCCACCCCAATTTCGAAACCACTCCAGGGAGGAAACCATGAGTGTATTTAAGACCCTAATGGCGTCAGCAACAGCCGCTGCCATGATGATCGCCGCACCCGCTTCGGCAGAAGACGTGCGTATTGCGCTTGTCGTCAAAGCGCTTGGTATCGGCTTTTTCGAAGCAGCTGCAAAAGGCGCCGAAGAAGCCGCTGCAGAACTTGGTGATGTGGAAATCATCTATACCGGCCCAACGGACACAACAGCCGAAGGCCAGATCGAAGTTATCAACGCATTGATCGCTCAAAACGTCGACGCAATTGCAATTTCTGCAAACGACACCGACGCACTTGTGCCTGCGTTGAAAAAAGCAATGAGCCGCGGCATCACAGTGATCAGCTGGGACAGTGGCGTCGCCGCGGAGGGCCGCCAGATGCATTTGAACCCATCGTCCAATGCGCTGATCGGCAACATGATCATCAAATTGGCGGCCGATCACCTGCCAGATGGTGGCGATGTGGCGGTTCTGTCTGCGACGACAACATCCACCAACCAGAACATCTGGATTGAAGAGATGAACAAAGTCATGGGCAATTACGACGGGATCAACGTTGTTGCGACTGTCTATGGCGACGACTTAGCGGACAAATCCTATCGTGAAGCAACTGGGTTGATGCAATCTCATCCCGATCTTGACGCGATCATTGCGCCAACGTCGGTTGGTATTGTGGCAGCGGCGCAGGCCGTCGTTGACGCTGGTAAGGTTGGTCAGGTGAACGTCACCGGGCTGGGCCTGCCTTCTGAAATGGCTGGGGCCATCGAATCCGGTGCCTCGCAATCCTTTGCGATTTGGAATCCAATCGATCTGGGATATTCGGCGGCAATGCTCGCCTACGAGATTGCCAAGAATGGTGCAGAGGCTGGGCCAGGTGCCGAAATTCCAATGGGCCGCATGGGGTCATTGAAGTTGGACGATAACTCCGAAGGTGCGATGGCTGACCCGTTTGTGTACGACGCCAGCAATATCGACGCATTCAAGTCCATTTTCTAAACCGATCAGATCATCCCGGCCTGCAAGGACGCGCGCCGGGATGATTGAACGAAACCAGGCTTGGATTTGAAAGAGAGCGGAAATGAACGAGAGTTTGCCGCCCGTTGTGTCCTTGGACTCAATCACTAAGACGTTTCCGGGTGTCAAAGCTTTGGATGCGGTTCACCTTAATCTGTATGCAGGCCAAGTGACCGCTTTGGTTGGTGAAAACGGTGCAGGCAAATCCACAACCGTCAAAATCCTGACCGGTATCTATAAACCAGACGGCGGTACAATCCGTATCGATGACAAGCCTGTCACATTCGCCAATGCCAATGCGGCGGGCAACATGGGCATCACGGCGATCCATCAGGAAACTGTTTTGTTTGACGAACTTTCAGTCGCCGAGAATATTTTTATCGGTCACGCCCCCCGCAATCGCTTTGGGCTGATCGACAAAAGCGAAATGCAACGCGCCGCCGCTGAACTGCTGGACAGCATAGGCGCCCCCTTCGATCCGCGCGCCCGTCTGCGCGATCTTGGAATAGCAAACAAACACCTTGTGGCCATTGCCCGCGCCTTATCCGTTGAGGCGCGCGTGGTCATCATGGATGAACCAACGGCGGCCCTGTCCCACAAGGAAATCACCGAACTTTACGAGCTTGTCGAAACGCTGAAATCACAAGGCAAAGCGATTTTGTTCATCAGCCACAAGTTTGACGAAATTTTCCACATCGCAGATCGCTATACAGTGTATCGCGACGGCGCATTTGTGGGCGAAGGGTTGATTGCGGACACAGATGAAAATGCCCTTGTCAAAATGATGGTGGGCCGCACGGTCGATCACATTTTTCCAGCGCGCAAAGCGAATGTGTCAGAAGACGTCTTGCAGGTCGTTGGATATGATCATCCAACAGAATTTGCAGATATCAACTTTACCCTGAAGCGCGGTGAAATACTGGGATTTTACGGGCTGGTTGGGGCAGGGCGGTCCGAGTTTATGCAATCCCTGTTTGGCATCACCAAACCGTCCAAAGGTGTGTGCAAGATCAACGACAAAATTCGTGTGATCCGATCACCCGCCGATGCTGTCGCCAATGGCATCGTCTATGTGCCCGAAGACCGTGGAAAACAGGGCGCAATCATTGGGCTTCCTATTTTTCAGAACATAACACTGCCCTCTCTGGGTCGCACATCCAAAAATGGATTTTTGAAACTGGCCCAAGAATTCAAGCTGGCCCAAGACTATTCAACCCGCTTGGATTTACGAGCGGCCGCATTGGATCAGGACGTTGGGAACCTGTCGGGTGGCAATCAGCAAAAGGTGGTGATCGCCAAATGGCTCGCCACTCAGCCTCAGATCATCATTCTGGACGAACCCACAAAAGGGATCGACATCGGGTCAAAGGCCGCAGTTCATGAATTCATGGCAGAACTTGCCGCGGCGGGTCTGTCTGTGATCATGGTCAGTTCCGAAATCCCGGAAATCATAGGCATGTCTGATCGCGTCATCGTCATGCGCGATGGCCGTATTCAGGCGGAAGTATCGGGCGATGACCTAACCCCCGAAACATTGGTGCGTCATGCGGCAGGGATAAATGTCGCCGATCAACTGGAAGAGGCGTCATAAATGCTGTCCCGGTTTGTCCCCATCCGAGAAGCGATCTTAAGCGTCGCCATCATCGCATTACTTTTGCTGATCTCAACGCGGTTCTCGGGATTTGTTCAGCCAGAAAATCTAGTGAATGTGTTCAATGACACGGCCCCTCTGATCATTCTGGCCTTGGGGCAGATGGTTGTCATTCTAACGCGGTGCATCGATTTATCCGTGGCTGCGAATTTGGCCCTGACCGGAATGGTGGTTGCGATGATCAACGTCGCAATGCCCGATTTGCCGATCCCAGTGATCATCGCCATTGCGATCCTGTTGGGCACCGTGATGGGCGCGATCAATGGCTTGCTTGTGTGGAAATTGGAAATCCCGCCAATCGTCGTGACGCTGGGAACAATGACAATCTTTCGAGGCATCATTTTCCTGATTTCAGATGGGAAATGGGTCAATGCTCATGAAATGAGCGAGGCTTTCACCGGGTTTCCACGCGCCGCTGCTTTGGGCCTGCCGGTTCTGTCTTGGGCGGCGATTGTTACCGTCGCTATTTTCGCCGTCATGATGTCACGCACAACATTGGGGCGGTCTATCTTTGCCGTTGGCGGCAATCCACATGCTGCGGTTTATACCGGCATCAACGTGGGCAAAACTCAGTTTCTGGCCTTTGCTCTGTCGGGTGCTCTTGCAGGTTTGACCGGTTATCTATGGGTGGCGCGTTATGCTGTTGCTTATGTCGATATCGCCGGCGGGTTCGAACTGGAGGTCGTGGCCGCCTGTGTCATTGGCGGCATTTCCATAGCGGGCGGGATTGGATCGGTCGGCGGCGCTGTGCTTGGGGCGATCTTCTTGGGTGTCGTCAAAAATGCCCTTCCGGTGATCAATATTTCGCCGTTTTGGCAATTGGCAATATCGGGCAGCGCCATATTGATCGCCGTGGCCTTTAATGCACGCGCCGGAAAAACGAAGGGCCGTATCATTCTCAAGTCTGCGGAGAAATCAGCATGACGGACGCTACAGCCCAAAAACGCCACATCCCCAATCAATTAAACAGCCGTCTTCACAACACCCTGCGCAGTTGGGAAGCGTTGCTGCTTGCCGTGGCGATTGCCATCTTCTTGGTCAACAGCTTCTCGTCGCCCTACTTTTTGAACGCGTGGAACCTAAGCGATGCGACGTTCAATTTCACCGAAAAGGCGATGATCGCTTTTGCGATGGCGCTTTTGATCATCTCCGGGGAAATTGACCTGTCCGTTGCGTCCATTATCGCCTTGGCCAGCACGGCGATGGGTCTTGCGGTTCAATACGGGGCAGGGACGCCGGAACTGGTCGTGATCGGCCTGACCGTCGGTTTGCTGTGCGGTGCGTTCAACGCGTTTTTCGTAACGGTCCTTGGTTTGCCGTCCATCGTGGTCACCATCGGCACGATGAGCTTATTTCGCGGTATCAGCTTTATCATCTTAGGGGACGACGCCTATCGCGGATACCCAAGCGATTTTGCGTGGTTTGGGCAGGGATACATCTATTGGGTCTTCACGGTTGAAATGGCCATCTTTGTCGTCCTCGCTGTGATCTACGGGGTGCTTTTGCACAAAACCAACTTTGGCCGTGCCGTTTATGCAATCGGGAATAATCCGACCGGCGCATTGTTCAGCGGCATCCGTGTGCAACGGGTCAAGTTCATCTTGTTTCTGCTTACGGGCCTGATGTCCGGCGTCGCTGCGATCTGTTTGACGTCACGACTTGGCTCCACGCGCCCCAGTATCGCGCAAGGCATGGAGCTTGAAGTCGTCACCATGGTCGTTTTGGGAGGCGTCAACATTCTGGGCGGGTCTGGATCGATCCCCGGCGTGGTGATTGCTGCGTTCGTCATGGGATTGGTGACGTTTGGGCTTGGGCTTCTCAATGTACCCGGCATTGTCATGTCGATCTTCATCGGCTTGCTTTTGATCGGAGTTATCGCATTGCCTCGACTTTGGGCATTGCTGGCAGCACGAAAGAGGCGGTCATGAGCGAACGATTTGTTTTTCGGATGCGGTTGCATCCCGGCAAGCGCGATGAATACAAACGGCGCCACGATGAAATCTGGCCAGAGCTTGTGACGCTGTTAAAGGCTGCAGGTGTCTTCGATTATAGTATCCATCTAGATCCAGAAACGAACCTGTTGATCGGTGTGTTGATACGCCCAACAGATCACGGCATGGACGCGTTACCAGACCACCCTGTTATGCAAAAATGGTGGGCGCATATGGCTGATCTGATGGAAACGAACGACGACAATGAACCCGTTGCGCTGGCATTGCCGCGCGTGTTTCATATGCCATGACCTCCCGACGACATATCGCCGTCATCGATATCGGCAAAACCAATGCGAAACTCGCCTTGGTCGATCTGAAAACCATGACGGAAATCGACGTCCTGACACGTCCCAATACCGTTATTTCAGGCCCGCTATGGCCCTGTTTCGATACGGACGGCATATGGGAATTTCTGCTGGCGGCCCTGCGCCAATTCCATAAAGACCACCAGATCGACGGCATTTCGATCACAACGCACGGGGCAAGTATTGTCCTGCTTGATCAAGACGGACAGCTTACGGCCCCCGTGTTGGATTACGAACACGATGGGCCCGCCCAAACTGCCGCAGAGTATGATGCCATTCGCCCACCTTTCGAACAAACTGGCTCGCCACGTTTGCCAAACGGCCTGAATGTCGGGGCGCAACTGCATTGGATGTTTCAGACCGATCCTGACCTGAAATCCCGTACCGCACACATCCTGACCTACCCACAATATTGGGGGCATCGATTGGCTGGGGAAATCGCCAGCGATGTCACCTCAATCGGATGCCACACCGATCTTTGGTTGCCGCGACAAGGCACGTTTTCTGACTTGGTTGAAAAGCTCGGCATCGCCGACAAGATGGCCCCAGTCGTGAATTCCACGCAACGTCTGGGTTCCATCCTTCCCACAATTGCAGCGGCCACGACCTTGCCGACAGACACACCCGTCATGTGCGGCATTCACGATTCCAACGCGTCCTTGTATCCGCACGTGCTGCAACGAAGCCCGCCCTTTTCTGTGGTGTCCACGGGAACGTGGGTCATCGCAATGACCATGGGCGGAACCGACACAGAATTGGACCCGCGCCGCGATACCTTGATCAACGTCAATGCGCTGGGCAATGCGGTGCCGTCCGCACGGTTCATGGGCGGGCGAGAATTCGAAATGATCCAACAGGGTCAACGCCTATCAAGCGGGCCCGACGCAACCGCTCAGGTGCTTGCTGACACCTGTATGCTCTTGCCCGCTGTGGAACCATCTTCGGGGCCATATCCGGGCCGGGCCATGAAATGGTATGGCGCTGAACCTCCAGTTGGGTCAGACCAACGCTTTGTCGCGCTGTCGTTCTATTTGGCCCTCATGACCGACACATGCCTGTCCCTGACCGGAGCCAACGGCCCAACGATCGTCGAAGGCCCGTTTGCCGCGAACCGCCATTATCTGGCGATGCTGCACGCCGCAACGGGTCGTCCTGTTTGCCATAGCCCATCCGCCACCGGAACAAGCATCGGGGCCGCATTGCTGTTCGGATCAAAGACCGGCATCACGCCGCCCGACACCCTGCAACCGCCCGAAAACACGCAACAGCTTAGCGATTACGCAACACTCTGGCGCTCATTGCTTTAAGCTGCATGTGGGTCGAACTTGACCACTTCGCAATTGTTCGGCTGGATGCCCGTCAACGCCCGAATAAAGTTCCCATGCGTGACAATTGCAGTGGAATGCACTCCATCGCGCTTCAACTCTTCGGCAAACATACGCGCGCGTTCGTGCAAGACATCTTCCGGTTCGACCGAAATCCCGCGGTGATCTTCTTTGCCCTGATGCCACCAACGCTGTTCCAGATGCGTGAAATCAAGGCGCGGGTAACGCGTGGCCAATTGCTCAGGCGGGCTGCCAATATCACAGCTGTTGCAAAGCTGTTCACGCACGGCCGCATTGATCTGAAACGGAAACCTGTCCCCAAAAATCAAATGAGCCGTTTGTAAAGTGCGGGTGAACGGCGAAACAATGACATGCTCAAGACCCAGCTTTTCAACTTCGGCCCGCGCCTGCCGGGCCTGAGATTCCCCAAGCGGCGTAATCGGTGCGTCAAAGATCATTGGATCAGGCTTGTTGGGATCGTACACCGCATTAAACGCCGACTGAGCGTGTCGAATAAGGTAAATTGCCACTGTAGGTATGTCCAAACGGTAAGAATAGTTAAGGATTTAACCAGCCTACGCCATCCTCATCCCAGACACCATCGCGCATCATCGATATGTACCACATCTGGTGATCTCGTTCAGATTTTTGTTGCACGATCCGATGGTTAAGGTCAAATTTCTCGCCTGGACCGTGCTCCAGTTCTTTAATGCACTTGCAATCGGTTCTTTTTGAAGAGAGCGGTTTTTAAGGCTACCTTCAAAGCAGAAATTTCAGGCTCTTTGATTGTTTCGCCTCGTCCATATTCCATTTTTTCTCTGGCTGGGCTTTGTTGCACAAATCCCGTTAAGGATTCACCTGATGAATCCAGCATGATAGCTGGGGTGCATGAGCAGTTGGTCCCCTACAAAATACAAGACGACAAACTGGTCGTCATACAATGACTGTTTGAAGCGC